>JBAUPV010000027.1:0-76347 GCA_049580385.1 Desulfobaccales bacterium
CGCCTAAGGTAGCACTTACCGCCTGCATGCGCAAACTCCTGGTGATCCTTAATGCCATGCTTAAAAATCGTACCTACTGGAACCCACAGCTGCATCTGACAGCTTGACAGATAAGACAGTCGCTACATCCTTGCCGGACACCACTGGCTGGGCAACATTCTTGAATGAGCATCACTGGAACCGGAAATGAGAATCTTCAAAGCCAACCCTGACCGGATGGAGCATTACCACCAGCGGCGCCGCTGGATCAGGCGCCTGAACCGGATTTTGTTAGGCATGGCCTTCACCGCGGTGCTGGGAGTGGCGGCGGGCGGCGGTTACATCTATTACCATTTCCTGAGGGACCTGCCGGATTTCACCTCCATCAAGGATTTCCGGCCCCCGGTGATTACCGAGATCTACGCCCGGGACGGCCAGCGCATCGGCGAGTTTTACAACGAGCGGCGCATAGAAGTGCCCTACAGCCGCCTGCCCCGGCAACTGGTCCTGGCCTTTGTGGCCGCAGAGGATGCCCGCTTTTTCGAGCATCCGGGCGTGGACATCATCGGCATCACCCGCGCCTTTTTCCGCAACCTGGAGGCCGGCCACGTGGTTCAGGGGGGCAGCACCATTACCCAGCAGGTGGTGAAGCGCATCCTCCTCACCTCGGAGAGGAGCTTTTCCCGGAAGATCCGGGAAGCGGTCCTGGCCTATCGCATCGACAACTACCTGAGCAAGGACCAGATCCTCGATATCTATCTCAATAACATCTTTCTGGGCCACGGGGCCTACGGGGTGGAGGCCGCGGCTGAGGAGTACTTCTCCAAGCACGTGGAGGACCTGAACCTGGCCGAGTGCGCGGTGCTGGCGGGCATCCCCAAGTTCCCCAGCCGCTACGACCCCTATATCAACCCCATGGCGTCCAAGGAACGTCAGGGCTACGTGCTGCGGCGCATGGCCGAAGTGGGCTTCATCACCCAGGCCGAAGAAGAGGCAGCCCTGCAACAGCCCATCAGGTTGAGGCCCTATCGCCCGGAATGGATCAAGGAGTGCGGCTATTTTACCGAGCAGGTGCGGACCTTGCTGGAAGCGCGCTTCGGCAAAGACACGGTTTACAACATGGGCCTCAAGGTCTATACCACCGCGGACGTGGGACTGCACCAGGAGGCCCAGAAGGCCATTGAAGCCGGGATCGACGGTCTGATCCAGCGCAACGGCTACCATGGGCCCCTGCGCCACCTGGACGGCAAGGCAAGGGCGGCCTACCAGGCCCGGGAGGTCAAGTATTACAAAAAATACCCGCCCCGCCAGGGACTGTCGGTCACGGCCCTGGTGGCCTCCTTTGACAAGAAACGCCAGGCGTTGTATCTGCACCTGGGGGGGCAGTGGGCCTCGCTGCCGGAGAAGGGGAAGGGCGCCCAGGGTCCCCCCACCGCCGGCCTCGAGCCCGGGGACGTGGTGCAGGTGCGGCTGCTGAGCCGGGACCGCCGCACCAAGATTTGGACCGCGGCTCTCATTCCCGCCCCCATGGTGCAGGGGGCGCTGTTCTCCATGGACCTGAAGACCGGCAAGGTGCGGGCGCTCATCGGCGGCAAGGACTTCGGCGACAGCACCTTCGACCGGGCCACCCAGGCCCTGCGGCAGCCGGGGAGCGCCTTCAAGCCCATCGTTTACGCGGCCGCGGTGGAGAGGGGCTACCGGCCCGATTCGATCCTGCTGGATGAGCCCATCTCCCTGCCGGGAGGACGCCGCGGCGAGGTCTGGTCTCCCCGGAACTACGACAATCACTTTGACGGCCCCATCTCCCTGGCCTCCGCCCTGGCCCATTCGCGCAACGTGCCGGCAGTGCGCCTGATGATGGCCATCGGGGTGCCGGCTACCCTGAGGATGGCCAAGACCCTGGGGATCACCAGCCCCATCTTTCCCAACTATGCCTCGGCCCTGGGGGCCTCCGATCTCACCCTGTTCGAGCTGACCCGGGCTTACTCGGTCTTTCCCAACGACGGGGCCCTGGTGGAGCCGGCCTTCATCGACCGCATCGAGGACCGGGATGGCCGGGTGTTGATGGATTATCATTTGCAAAGCCGGCAGGCGTTGAGTCCCGAGACGGCCCGGACCATGGTCCAGTTGATGTTGGGGGTGGTGCAGCGGGGCACGGCCACCCGGGTGCAGGTCCTGGGCCGGCCCATCGCCGGTAAGACCGGCACCACCAACAATTTCAGGGACGCCTGGTTCATAGGCTACACTCCGTCGGTGATCACCGGCGCCTGGGTGGGGATGGACGATGATCACAGTCTGGGGCCCAAGGAGACCGGTTCCCAGGCTGCGGCGCCCATCTTTATCAGCTACATGAAGGATGCCCTGCGCGGCCAGAAGGTGGAGGAATTTCCGGAGACCCAGCCCGCCCTGGCCAAGAAGGACCCTGAGGAGACCGGCAAGGATGAGGAAGCCACCGAGGGCGATGACACCTTTTATCCCGAGGAGGATGTTATCAAGGAGAAGGCTCCCGCCCAGCCCCGGGCCTCCTCCAGCCAGCAGTTCTTTAAGAACGACCTGGATGAAGAATAGGAGAAGTTGGCCGGTATTTTTTATTTTCAATTAAGTTGCTAATCAGGGCCAGAGCCATAGTGTCCGGCAGAGATTTTGCTTAAGGACTGGCGACTGAAAATTGAAAAATTTAGCAGCAAGCCTTGAGCCAGAGAAGACGGGGCAGCCCGGAATGCCAAAACTCCCTCTCCCCTGTGAGGGGAGAGGGTAAAAAGTAAAATAACTCCCTAAGTTAACCAAAGAAGATTTGGAAGCCAATATTACACGGCAAATTAGCAAAAACCTTGCCGGACACTATTGGGCCGAAACCAGTTTCTGATCTTTGTTAAGGCTCCGATTGAAAAAAATCGCCAGGAGGCGTGAGGCAGCACGCCTCTTACGTTCACATATATCTGCGTCAGGAGAGATTATGCGGGAAATCGAGGTGGCAGCAGTTACCCAGGGAGTGAAGGAGGCGGCCATTGCCGCCAATTATGAGGCGTCGCCGGACCTGCTGCGGGCCCTGGCCCGGGGGGCGGAGGCAGAGGAATCGGAAAGCGGCCGGGAGATCTTCCGGCAGTTGCTGGAGAACGCCAGCATCGCCCGGGAGGAGCACGTTCCCATGTGCCAGGATTGCGGCTTGGCCGTGATCTTCGTGGAGCTGGGCCAGGAGGTTCATCTGGTGGGCGGCTCCTTTGAGGCGGCCCTTCAGGAAGGGATCCGCCAGGGCTACGGCGAGGGATACCTGAGGAAGTCTCTGTGTGATCCCTTGACCCGGGCCAATACCGGGGACAACACCCCGGCGGTGATCCACACCGAGATCGTACCCGGAGACCGCCTGAAACTCACCGTGGTCCCCAAGGGCGGCGGCAGCGAAAACATGAGCCGTCTGTACATGCTGAAACCGGCGGAGGGCTGGGCCGGCATCAAAGAGAAGGTGGTGGGCACGGTTGCTGAGGCCGGTCCCAACCCCTGCCCGCCCCTTATCGTGGGAGTGGGCATCGGCGGCAACTTCGAGAAGGCCGCCTATTTGTCCAAAAAGTCTTTGCTGCGGGAATTGAGCCAGCCCAATCCGGATCCGCAGTTGGCCGGCTTGGAGGAGGAATTGCTCCTGGCCGTAAATGACCTGGGCATCGGCCCCCAGGGGCTGGGCGGCCGGATCACCGCCCTGGCGGTGCACCTCCTGATGCAGCAGTGCCATATCGCTTCCCTGCCGGTGGCCGTCAATCTTCAGTGCCACGCCTCCCGGCACCGGGAAGTCGTTTTATAAAGGTGGGGATATGCCCAAAACCGTGAAGCTGACGCCGCCTCTCACCGATGCAGACGTCTGCGGCCTGGAGATCGGCGATAAGGTACTGGTCAGCGGGGTGATCTACACCGCCCGCGACGCGGCCCACAAGCGCCTGATCGACCTCCTCACGGCTCGCCAGCCGCTGCCCATGGAGATTCAGGGGCAGATCCTCTACTACGTGGGTCCTTCGCCGGCCCGGCCGGGAAGGGTCATCGGCGCTGCCGGACCCACCACCAGTTATCGCATGGACTCCTATGCGCCCACCCTGTTGCGCCTGGGTCTGAAGGCCATGATCGGCAAAGGCAAACGCTCTCCGGAGGTCATCGCCGCCATGAAGGAATACCAGGCGGTTTACCTGGGGGCCACCGGCGGGGCCGGGGCCCTTATCTCCCGGTGCATCAAAGACGCCCGGGTGATCGCCTTCCCCGAATTGGGGCCGGAGGCCATCCATCGCCTGGAAGTGCTAGACCTGCCCGCCATCGTCATCAACGATTGCCAGGGCCGGGATCTCTTCGAAATAGGGGTGGCCCGGTACCGGCGCAGCCCCGTCCCCTAATCACTGCGACCCCGCGGCTGAGGCGGGGCAGTTCCCCGTCAGCGAGAGGAGGTCGATATGAACGTCCCCATGGACCTGGCAGAGGTTGCCTCCCGGGTGACGGAAAAGTGGCGGAAATTCAGGGAGTACAACTTTGGCACCCTGAAGGACGACGCCCTCATGACCTTCTACGACCTGGCCCAGGAATACGAGACCCTGGAGAACTTCTACCGGGTCTCGGTTTGGGTCGTCAAAGAATTTTTCGACCTGGACTGCCGCCTCTATATGATCTGCGTCGAGGACCGGCTGGAACTGGTGTGCGACAGCCTGCACGGGGTTTACGCGGACAAGCCGGCGCCGCCGCCCCATATCCGCCTGGAATGCGAGGCCTACGACGCCGGCGATTCCTGGATCATCCCCATCCGGGGCAATCAGCTCCTGGTGAGCCAGCTCCCCTTTTACGCCAGGGATCGAATGATCGGTTTGTTGGAACTTTTCCCAGTGGACCGGATCTCCCAGAATGACAAGTTTTTCTTTGAAAAATACGTCAATCGGCTGGGCTACAATTTGCACGTCAAGATCATCGGCTGGCAAAATATCCAGCACATCCGTTTCATCAACAGCCTGGTGGCGGATATCGAACACAACGTCATCATCCCCAACATCAGCCTCGCCCTCTACCTGAGGCATCTGCGCGAAAAAATCAAGACCCTGAAGAATCTGGAGTGCATCTGCCAGGTCCAGGAACCGGGACCTGCCTCACCTGAGGATGGCCAGGGGTATTTTCGGGGCCTGGTTGACGAGATGGAGACCGATTACCAGACCCTGGAGCAGCATTATCGCGGCGTCAGTCTGTTCATTGAATCCCTGTTTAGGCTGTCCCATTTCCAGAAAGGGCACTTCGTCCTGCAGCGGCGCACCTGCCGGGTCCACAGCGACATCATCCGGCCGCAATTGCAGCTATTCCTTCCCAAGCTCCAGGAGCGCGGCATCACCATCGATACCCGGGCCGGGGTGATGCCCGACGAGGACCTGCCCCTGTCGGTGGATAAGGGTCTGATGGCCCAGGTCTACGCCAATCTCTTTTCCAACGCGGTCAAGTACACCCGCACCAACCAGGAAGGCCTCAAGTATATGGCCTATGGCCGGGACCTGCTCCCGGACTATTTCGGACCGGGAAAAGACGGGGTCAGGTTCAGCGTCTTCAGCACCGGGCCCCACATCCCGCCGGAAGACCAGCCGCATATCTTCGACGAAGGTTATCGGGGCGCCAATGTGGAAGGCGAGGTGGGTACGGGCCGGGGCCTCTTCTTTGTCCGCAGCGTCATCGAGACCCATGGGGGCGAAGTGGGCTACCAGGCCACTCCCGGGGGCAATAATTTTTACTTTGTCCTGCCCCTGGTGATCACCCCGGAGGTGCCCCTGGCGGACCAGTTGGGGGCTCCTGAGGCCGGGCAGGGATGACCGTCCGCCATCTGGCCCTGGAGCTCTACCACTGGCTCAAGCGGCTGGAAGAGTTGGAGCAGGCCCGGGCCCGATTGGGGCCGGAGGCCCCCCTGGCGGAGCGCCAGCGCCTGGAGACCGAAATCCTCCAGGCCAGGAACTCGGCGGAGCACTATCGGACCCTGCTCCAGGCCCAGAAGGAAGAGGTAAAGATTTGAAGAATTGGCCAGTGGCCGGCAGGAGTTGCCAGGGTGCGTCGGCCGCGCCATATTCCCGCCTGGCTGGCGCTTCCCGCAGAGCGTAGGGCGGGAAAGCAAAGCGCCTCCCGCCTTTGTCTAATCCTGCTGGTTGATCAGGGCCGCCAGGAGGCCGGCGCCGAAGGCCGCATCTAAACTGCAGGCCGGCTCCCGCTTTGCAACTCACTTCTCCACTTTCTCTATTTCCTGTCTCTTATCCCCGCTCAGGTCGGTCTGACAAAAGGCGGCGTTGCCCGGCAGCCGCAGGTAAACTTCATCCATTCGTTCCAACTCGACCCTGGCCTCTTTAATGCGGCAGTCCAGCAGATGTCCCCCGGCCCGACGGTCCCGGGTGAGGAAATGTAAATGGTAGCCCGCGACGTTGATCCCTGCCATGTAATTCGGGTGGTAAAAACCGACGATAACCCCGTCCACCTCCCGAAACTCGAAGACCTCCTGACTTTTGACCACTGCCGCCAGCGGCGGATACGGCCTGGCCTGGCTGGGAACGCTCCTGGTCCGGATTAAAGAAAAATTTCCGGTGACCTTGATGGCGTAGGGGAAATTCCTGGAAGGCAAATGGTCCGTGAGGTACTGCTCCAGTTGCTTAAGATCCAGAGGCTCTGTGAGGTTCAGGGTCTTATCGGCCCTAAAGAAGGTCACCTCGCTGAAGGGCGTCTTTTGGGTCGGGGCCACGGGATAGGCGGCGCCGTCCGTTTTTACCTGGTAAAATCGGCCGTCCACCGCCACCATCTCGCCATCCAGGGTCTGGAAGGTCCCCACGCCAAAGTCGCCGTGCCGCTCTAAGTTTGCGAAGCTGTACCCGCTGTCATAGACCCCGTTCATCAGGGCCTGAATGGTGGACGTCTGGAAGAGGACCTTCCGGTCTGCGGCCTGGCCGGCGACGCAGGTCAGCAACCAGATGAGCAGGGCATAGATTAGGGTCGAACGGCGGATCTTCATAGCGGTCTTCAAGCCCTCACGCTGAAAAGGAAAATTGGCGCAGAACCGTTCGCCATTCAAGCTGGAACTCTGGAACTACTTCCTCTCCAGGATCCAGCACCTAGGGCGGGAAAGCAAAGCGCCTCCCGCCATTGTCTAATCCTGCCGATTGATCAGGGCCGCCAGGAAGCCGGCGCCGAAGCCGTTGTCGATGTTCACTACCCCCACGCCGGTGGCGCAGGAATTGAGCATGGCCAGCAGGGCCGCCAGGCCCCCAAAGGAGGCGCCGTAGCCCACGGAGGTGGGCACCGCGATCACCGGGCGGTCCACCAGGCCGCCCACCACGCTGGGCAGCGCCCCCTCCATGCCCGCCACCACCACAAATACGGTGGCCTGGGTCAGCAACTCCTGGTGGGCCAGCAGCCGGTGCAGCCCGGCCACCCCCACGTCGTACACGGGTTCGACCCGGTGTCCCATGGTCCTGGCGGTGAGTAGCGCTTCTTCCGCCACCGGGATATCGGAGGTGCCGGCGGAGAGCACCAGGATCACCCCCCGGCCCCGATCGGGGTTGTCGCCGCGAATGATGGTCAACACCCGGGAGTCGGGGTAGTAGCGGGAGTGAGGGAATTCCGGCAACAGCACCTCGGCCTGGTCCGGGGCCAGGCGGGTCACCAGGATCCGCCCGGACTGGGGGCTGAGGGCCTGCATAATGGCGCGGACCTGCGCCAGAGTCTTCCCCTCGGCAAAAATCACCTCCGGGAATCCCTGGCGCAACTGCCGGTGATGGTCCACCCGGGCGAAACCCAGGTCCTCGAAGGGCAGGGTCCGGAGGCGTTTCAGCGCCTGGGCCACCGACTGGCGCCCATCCTTCACCTCGAGCAATAATTGTTCCAGGACTTTAATATCCATAGGCAATCCAATTATCTATTTTAACTTAATTACTTAAGTTTCATAACAGGTATTAATGCGAGCGAATAAGATATTAAATGGGAATTATATTCTTGACTCCCGATTCCATCATGGCCGTAGGGGCGGCGTCTCGCCGCCCTGGGCGGGGAAACCCCGCCCTTACAAAAGATAATTGAGGGATTCAAATATATAATTCCCTATTAGGTTTCCCTTCCCCCCGGCGCTCTTCCACATCGCGGCAGAGGAGATAGAGTCGGGCCGGGAAACCCGTTTATATTTTCAGCAGTTTCCCCTCACGGCTCACCAGATAGGATCGGTCGCCCCAGGTAACCCGGCTGCCCAGAAAGCTCAGGCCCCAAAGTACGAAGGACACCAGGTCCTTTAGGGGCAGCAGCCAGAAGGAATTCCCGGGAAGCTGGCCCCGCAGGCAGAACCGCTCTGAAAAGACGGCCAGGGTCATCCGGAAGGCCATGGTGGCCAGGATGAGAGCCAATACCCAAAGGGGCGCGCCGCTGACCCCGCCAAGGGCCAGGGAGAAGACCAGGGCGTGGGTAATGCCGTATCCCAGGTAGCCTTTAGGGCGGCAGACCCGGTAAGTGCGAGCCCAGCGAAGCTGGTGGGCCAGGTAATCCTTAAGGCTCATCCCCGAGGCTTGGGTTTCCACCACGTAGGGGAGGAGGCCCACCTTAAGGCCGGCTGCCGCTACCCGCCGGCCCAATAGGAAATCATCGGCAAGGTAGTCGGCCAGGGGGGCAAAGCCGCCGCTGGCCAGCAAAGCGCGGCGGGTCAGGGCCATGGCAGCTCCCAGGGCGAAGCGGATGCCCTCCACGTAGTGGGCCGTGGCCACCGCGGGGATGAAATCCGCGGCGATAGTCAGGGCCTCCAGTTGCGCCCCCAGGGTTGGGGCCGGCCCGGAGCGGTAGGGGCAGCTCACCAGACCCAACTCCGGGTCCTTAAAGGCCGCGGCCACCCTGGAGAGGAAGTCGGAGCCCACCTTGACGTCGCCATCGGCAATGACCAGAAGATCATAGCGAGCCCGCTCCTCCATCTGGCGCAGGTTGCTGATCTTGGGGTTCAGCCCCAGGAGCTGAGGGCAAAAGACGATCTCGATTTCCGGTCCGGCATGGGTCCTTTGGAGTTCCCGGAGCAAGGGAACCACCGGGTCGTCTTGATCCTGCACCCCGAAAAGCACCTGGCAGGGGCGCCAGTCCTGGGTTAGGAAGCTCTCCAGACACTCCCGGGTGGTGGCCTCCAGCCCTTTCAAGGGCTTGAATACGGTGATCCCGACCCCGTCGGGCCGCGGCAGGGGGGCGGCGGCCGCTGCGAAGAAGCGCCACAGGGAGACCAGGGCCAGGAGTTGGTAGCCCCAGGCCCCCATAAGGAGCAGGAGAAACAGGAAAGGCAATATTCCCATAGTGTCTAAGTCAGGGCGGCCCGAGCCGCCCTCTGGCTTCCAGCTTTATCAGGGGCCGCCCGCCGGGGCATTTTATCCGAAAAGATAATAACATCTCCCCCTAAAAAGCCCAGAAAATTAGCGGCTCCCCCCTGATTAGGCGGGCACCCCTTGCCTTGGGGCGGATGCGGCTTATCTTAAGAGTGCGCAGCCCGGTGGGGCAAGGGAAGTGCAGGCGGCTTCTGAGCCGCGGCCGGGACGGCTATCATCAGACCCTAAAGGAGAATCACTCATGACGGCAGTGGTATATTGGCGCGACAACTTTGAGGCGGCCCTGAAAGAGGCCAAGGAAGCGAACCATCCTTTGGTACTGGAGTTGTATATGGAAGGCTGTCCCCATTGCGCCCGGCTGCACCAGGAGACCCATGGCGACCAGGCGGTAGCCGCGGCGCTTAACACCCGCTTCATTCCCGTGCGCCTGGAAGGGCGCGCCCACATTGAGGTAGTGCGCCAGTTCAACGTCACCGGGGCGCCCACCACCCTGATCTTTTCCCCCGACGGCCGGGAACTGCATCGCTTTTCCGGATTCTCCCCACCTGCCGATTACCTTAAGGAGCTGGAAAAATACGGTTAAGAGCGGGGGGCCGGAGGCCCGGCGGCGGCCGGCCCTTCTCTGTCCACTTTTCCCCGAAATAATCGAAATTTGCCGGGCGGATGCTACTCCCCGATCATCTTAGGGAGAATGGTCCGCCATTCGATGGCTCCCTCATTGCCAAGAGAGGAAAATTTTCATATTATAGGGGGCAATGAAGGCCGCCCCGAGCCGTCGGGCCGTGAGGGCAAGTGATAGGGAGGGTTCATGCGAGTAAGCGTCAAATGGGCAATGGTGGTTTTCGGGGTGCTGGCGGGCTGTTGGCTGGGGTTGAGGCCGGTGGCCGCCGAGGAAGCAGTCCTGCAGGTGTCGGCCAAGTCTTATGCCATCATGGACGCCAAGACCGGCCAGATGTTATTGTCTTGTAATCCCCAGCTCTTCTGGCCCCCCGCCAGCACCCTCAAGATCATGACCGCCATGTCGGTGGTGGAGCACCTGAAAATGGACGACAAGGTTCCAGTAAGCCGCTATGCCGCCTCCGCCCCTCCTTCCAAGGTGAGCATCAAGGCGGGGGAGACTTACACGGTTCGGGACCTGCTCTATGCCATGCTGCTCTCCTCCGCCAACGACGCGGCCCGGGCCCTGGCCGAAAAGGTGAGCGGCTGTGAAGAGACGTTTGCCAGGCAACTTACCCAGGAGGTCCGCCAGTGGGGGGCGTACCGCACCACCCTGGCCACCGCCAACGGCCTGCCCGCGGCCAACCAGTACACCACGGCCCAGGACCTGTGTCTGATGTTTAGACGGGCCATGTCCATTCCGGAACTGGCTAAAATCATGGAAACCAAGTACTACACCTTCCCGGGGGATAAAGAATTGCGCAATCACAACCGCTTCCTGTTCACCACCCCCCTGGCGGTGGCAGGCAAAACCGGCTTTACGCATGCCTCCAAGCATACCTATGTGGGGATGTTTCAGAATGGCGACAAGGTCATCATTGTTGCCATGATGGGGAGCAAAAAGAACTGGGCCGACTTGCGGCCCCTCATTGAAAAGGGCTTTGAACTGGAAGGCGCCCCCATCGCCGCGCTGCCGCCGGCAGAGGAGAAGCTCTATTTCCCCCCACACCTCAAAACCGCCCGGGCCAGGGTGGTGATGGGCTCCGCCGTATGCGCCCCGGTCAGGAAAAGGGTCAGCAGGAAAAAAATCAAGCGGAAGGAAGAGCAATCTTGAGGATCGCCGGCATGGCCCCCAAGGGTTTATACAACAGAGTCAGGAACCAGCCGACCCGGCGTCGTTTCGTGGTCTCCACTATCAAGAAAGGCGAGGACCTCTTCGAGACCGTGGTTTTCGAAGTCAATTTCTTCTGCCTGCCCCGGCGCTGGTCCAACCCGGACTTCGCGGTGGAAACCCGCGCCCAGGACGACGCCTGGGACCTGCATCACCGGTTGGCCGCCCGCCTGGCCCAGGAATACCCAACCCGTCTCTTCGAAGAATACCGCTCCTAGTGCCTTCCCCCAGATTTTCCTCTAATGAATAATGTTCTTCAGCTTTTGGCCTTTGACTGGTAGCCGCAGGCTTTAGCCTGCGCTGCACAGGCGGGACGCCTGTGCCACCAAAAAAAATAGGGCGGCCCGTGGCCGCCGAATAAGAAAACGGCGCGCCCGGCCAGCCCCTAAGATTGAGTAAGCAGTGAGGAGTTAGGGGCCGGAGGTTGGGGATTGGAAAGGTGGCGCCCCCGTCCCGGCGGCGAAAAGATGTAGCCGCAGGCCTACCTTACGCCATTTAGGCCTTTTTCAGCTTCAGAAAAACCTTATTAAAAAAAGCGCAGGCTAAAGCTGCGGCTACCAGAACATGCAGATCAGGCCGCACTGCCTTTCAAACCCCCCAGATGGCGATCCTGGCCGGTTGGGCTGCGGCCAGCATCAGGGGGCGGTCAAAGGTCAGGGTCTTGCCCGCTTCGATGGCCAGGACCGCGGCCCGGGCGTCCACCAGGGAGCGGATGGTGTCCGGTCCCACCGCGGGCACGTCGAAGCGCAGGTCCTGATTTGGCTTACTCACCTTCACTACCACTGCCCCGGGGCCGGCCAGGGCCCCGGCCCGGCGGATGCACTCATCGGTGCCTTCAATGGCCTCCAGGGCCACCACCACCTGGCGCCGCACCACCACACACTGGCCGATATCCAGGCGGCCGATCTCTTTGGCCAGCCGGAAGCCTAAATCGATGTCCAGAAACTCCTCCCGGGTGGGGGCCCGTTTGCTCAGTTTGCCGGGTGGGGCCAGCAGTTGGTCCAGGAACAGGGTAGAAGGAGCGATGGTGATGCCTTCCTTTTCCAGTTCGGCGGCCACCGCCTGAAGGAGGCGATCGTCGTGGCCGGCGCCGGCTCGCCGCACCACGCTCAAGGCCCGGAGATCCGGGCGGAAATCCCGAAACAGGCGGCCCCGGCTGATTCCTCCGGCCATCACCGCCCGCTGCACCCCGGCAGCTTTGAAGATGTGGATGATTTTGCCCAACTGCCCCACGTAAACCCAGTGGAGCTCCTGGACCAGCTCCGCCAGGGCGGGGTCGGTTTCACCGCGGTGAGCCGCGGCGATGATGGAGGCGCCGCGGGCCCTGGCGGCCTGGGCGAAGAGGAGCGGGAAGTGGCCCTTACCCGCGATTAAGCCGATTATCTCGGACATCTGCCGGCACCAGACCCCGTTCCGAGGTCTCCAGGAAATGGAGCAGGCGCTGGATCTCCGGGCCCGGTGCAAGTTCCCGGCGGATTTTAGCCATGGCCTCTTTCAGGTTGAGGTCGGAGAGAAACAGGATTTCATAGGCCCGCTTCAGGTCGTGGAGGGCGGAGTCGGAGAAGCCCGACCGTTTGAGGCCCACCAGGTTGAGGCCCGCCAGCTTGGCCCGGTTGCCCACCACCATGGCGTAGGGCGGCACGTCGCGGTTCACCGCGGAGCAGCCGCCGACAAAGGCGTAGGCGCCGATGCGGGAAAACTGGTGCACCGCCGAGAGACCTCCCAGGATGGCGTGGTCCTCCACGGTGATGTGGCCCCCCAGGGTGGCGGCGTTGGACATGATGACCCGGTCGCCCACCTGGCAGTCATGGGCCACGTGGCTATAGGCCATGAAGAGGTTGCCGTCGCCGACGCGGGTGACGCCGCCGCCGCCGGCCGTACCCCGGTGCATGGTGGCGAATTCCCGGATGGTGTTGTCATCCCCGATGCTGAGCCGGGTCTCTTCCCCTTTGAACTTTAAGTCTTGGGGGATCTCCCCCAGGACCGCGAACTGGAAGATGCGGCAGCGGCTGCCGATGCTGGTAAAATCCCGAATAACCACATGGGGGCCGATCTGGGTGTGGCCCCCGATGGCAACCCGGCCCTCGATGATGCTGTAAGGGCCCACGGTCACCCCCGGGCCCAGTTGGGCCGCGGGATCCACGATGGCGGTGGGATGGATCTCTACCTGGCTCATTCTGCTTCCCGGCCCACTGCGGCCATCATCTCACCTTCCATCACCAGGGTATTGACGACGAAGGCTTTGCCCTGCATCTTCCAGAACTTTTGGCCGCTGCGCCGGGATTCCACTTCCAGCCGCAATTGGTCGCCTGGGAAGACCGGCTGCCGGAAGCGCACCTTATCCAATCCCATGAGGAAGAGGGAGGAATTCCCCTGGTTCTCCGGGATGGCCACCAGGGCCAGGATGCCGCCCACCTGGGCCAGGGATTCCACGATGAGCACCCCGGGCATGATGGGCCGCTCCGGAAAGTGGCCCTGGAAGAACGGCTCATTGATGCTGACGTTTTTCAAGCCGACGATGCGTTTCCCCGGCTCCAGGGCGATGATGCGGTCCACCAGGAGAAAAGGGTAGCGGTGCGGCAAGATGCTACGGATTTTTTCATAATTCCAGGGAAGGGGCGGCAGGGTCATGTTTGCGGCTCCTTATCCAGCCTGGCGGAGAGTTGGCGCAACTCCTCTTCCAGCCGTTTAAGTTTCCGATGGAGGTCCGGGAGTTTGGACAGATAGCCCATGATCTGAAGCCACTCTTTTTGGGGTCGGGCCGGGTACCCGGACACCGTCTGCCCGGCGGGGACGGAGCGGTGAACCCCGGAATGGGCCCCTACCTGGGCGCCGTCGCCCAGTTCGAGATGGCCCGCCAGACCCACCTGGCCCCCCAGTGCTACCCGGCGGCCGAGTTTGGTGGATCCGGATACCCCAACCTGGGCCACCAGCAGGGAATGCTCTCCCACCTCAACGTTGTGGGCCAGGTGCACCAGGTTGTCCAACTTGGCGCCTCTGCCAATGCGGGTCTCCCCCAAGGCGCCCCGGTCAATGGTGCAATTGGCGCCGATTTCCACGTCGTCTTCAATGACCACGGTACCCAATTGGGGGATCTTCTCATTGCCGGCCGCGGTGGGGATAAAGCCATAGCCGTCGGCTCCGATCACCGTGCCGCTGTGGATGATGCAGCGCCGCCCCACCCGGCAACGGTCCAGGATGGTGACGTTGGGGTAGATGAGGGCGCCGGCCCCGAGATGCACCTCATCCCCCAGGAAGCAGCCGGGCATGATGGTCACCCCGTCTTCCAGTTGGACCCGGTCGCCGATAAATACCAGGGGGGCGATGGAGACGTCCCGTCCCAGCTCCAGGTCCCGCCCCAGGCAGGCTTGATCACTAACGCCGGGCCAGCGTCTCCGGGGTGGGGCGAATAAGGCCGCCACCCGGGCGTAGGCCAGATAGGGGTTGGACACGATGAGGCGCGGCCGGTCCAGGTCCTTGAGGTCCGGGCCCACGATGAAGGCCCCGGCTTTGCTGGCGCTGGCCTGGCGGGCATAGCGCCTCAGGGCGATGAAGGTGATCTCCCTGGGAGTGGCGCGGTCAACGGCGGCGATGCCCTCCAGTACCAGGTCCGGGGGACCATGCAGTTCCCCCGGCAGCCGGGCCGCCAATTCTCCCAGGGTTAGTTTCATCGAGTAATTTACTGGCTGAAAGCCCTACGCAGTTTGTCCGTGACATCCAGGCTCTTGTTGCTGATCAGGACCGTCGACTTATCCAGGATCAGGTCCAGTCTCTCATCCGCGGAAACCTTTTCCAGGGCCGAGTCCATCCTCTGCTTCAAGGGGGCGAACTCGCTTTGCCGATATTGGGCCAATTGCTTTTCGGCGTCGGAGGCCTGCTTATCGAAGTCCTGCATCTTCTTTTCCAATTCCTGGCTTTTCGCCCTTCTGGCATCTTCCTTCATCAGGGAAGCCTGTTTCTGGAAATCCTGCACCTGCCGGGCCAGGTCCTGGCGTTTGGCCCCCAGCGGGCGGCTCAACTCTTCAGTCTTCGCTTTGATGGCATCCTGGATCCGTTTACCTTCGGCGGAGTTCATCAATATGGCATTAGTGTCCGCAATGCCGATCTTCAGTTCAGCCGCCATGGCTTTCAAAGGCCCGCAGACCATGGTCAGGGCAATTAAGGCGCTGATTACCAACTTAGACATGAAAACCTCCTGTTAAGTTCGATTAATAATTTACTCCCGGGGAAGGCCAGAGCCTGCAGCCGGGAGATGTGCTACTTCAGGGATGGACCGGGTCACCTCTAAAAATAAAAAGATTATACCACTTTATACCCACAATTGCTCTTAGTTCAAAGTTCAAGGGTCAATAAATTTGAATTATTCGGGAGAATGTGCGTCAAGTGTCTTGTTCCCTTTGGTAAACATAGGCGCCTCTGGCAACTTTCTGCAAGACCCGGCTGGGACTTGACCCTAAATTAGAATGAGGAGCCCGCGGTGAAACCAAACACGCTCTTATGATGCTCAAAGGGTTTCTCAGTCAGGTTGTAGGCCCAATCGACCTGGATCGGCCCCATGGGCGAGAACCAGCGGAAGCCCACGCCCGGGGTCGGCCGCAGAAACGGCCCCACCTCGCCGGGGCCGTAAACGTTGCCGGCATCGACAAAGACAGCGCCCATGAAGCCCAGCTTCTTGATGAGGGGGAAGCGATATTCCGAATTTAACTGGATGAATTTATCACCGCCGACACGCTCATTTCCAAAGGCCGCGGACCGGGGGCTAAGTTCAGCATAATTAAAGCCGCGGATGGTGTCAATCCCCCCCAGATAGAACTTTTCATAAACCGGCAGGTCCCCCCAGGACAGGGCGCTCATGTAGCCCGCCCGGGCGTGCAGGAGCCCCACGGTGCCCCACTTAAGAGGGAAATACCAGCCGGATTCACCCACGTATTTCATATAGGCGACGGCGCCACCGATGCCGGCCATTTCCACGGAGATGCTGTTATCCGATCCCTTGGTAGGGGAGAACAGAGAGTCCCGGGAGTCCCGGCGCAGGGTCAGGGAGGTGGCGCTGGTGGTGTGAAGCTTGGAGGCCGCCGCAATAAGGGGGTCGGGATAGGGGCCCAGGTCCGAGAGGGTCACATATTCAAAACGGTACAGCCAATAGAGGCGGGTGTACTGCCACTCCAGGGGATGGCTCAGGCGCAAGTCCCCGCCGCTCGATTTGCGGTCATATTCTGTGTAGAGGCGCTCCCAGTTATAGATATCGATGCCTAAAGTCAGGGGCTTGTCAAAGAGATAGGGCTCGGTGAAAGAGGCCCGGTAGCGGTGGGAAATCGACCCGAGCATACCCTCGACCTTGACTTGCTCTCCCCGGCCAAACAGGTTGTTCTGGCTGATCTGCACCATACCCACAATCCGGTCCTCGGTGCTGTATCCGGCCCCCACCCCAAAGGTGCCGGTAGGCCGCTCCTTCACGGTGACCTTCAGATTCATGTGGTTGGGGGTGGAGCCCGGGGAGGTGCTGAAGTTCACGTCTTCAAAATACTCCAGGCGCCGCAGGTTCTTGATACTCTCCTTGAGATTGGTGGCGTTGAAGAGGTCTCCCTCATAAACCCGCATTTCTCGCCTGATTACCTTGTCCCGGGTCTTGACGTTGCCGGCGATATCGATGCGTTCGAAATAGACTTTGCTGCCTTTATGGATGTCGAAGGTCACATCCACTTTCAAGGTCTTGTCATCTTCCTTGATCTCAGGGTTGATATCGGCGTTGGCATACCCCTGGTCTGCATATAAGTCGGACAGGGTGGTGAGATCCGTTTGCATCATCTCCCGGGAGTAAATCTTCGCCTTGGAAATATCGATCTTATCCAGGATCTTTTGCTTGTCTTCTATAAGGTCCCCCTTGATGTCCACCTTCCCCACCTGGTATTGCGACCCTTCCTGGATGGGGATGGTGATGTAGATATATTTACCCTTGACGTCGATCTTGGGATCTTCCACCTTGGCCTTTATGTAGCCATGGTTGTAATAAAACGACGCCAGCTTTTCCACATCCCGCTCCAGCTTGTCCTTGTCCAAGGTCCCTGAACTGGTGATCCAGTTGATGGCAAAGAGCCAAGATTTTTGTTTAATCTCCATCACATCCCGGAGTTCCTTGGCCTTAAAGGATTTGTTGCCCTCAAAGTTGATCTCTTTGATCATCAACTTGCCGCCTTCGTCGACGTGGATCACCAGATTGGATTCGGTCGCAGTGATGGGCACCAATTCGTAATTGGCCCGGGCTTCATAGTAACCCTTCTCCCGGTAGAGGTTCTCGATTTTGTTGATGCTCTCCTTAATGGCGGTTTCCGAGGCCACCGAGAAAGGTTTGATCCCCACGACCTCCATGATCTTGTCGGTTTTAACCTTGTGGTTGCCTTTGATGATGATCGCTTTAATGGCTGGTTTCTCTTTCACCAGGACCGTGAGGACCTTGCCCTCCGGGGTATCGCTGATATCCAACTTCACGTCGGTGAAGTAGCCCATCTTGTAGATGGCCTTCAAATCCTCCCGGAGGCGGGCGGCATTGGCCGTCTCCCCCTCCCGGGTCTGCATCACCCCAAGGATAGCGTCTTTTTCGATGCGGCGGTTGCCCTTGACCATGATGTGGGCGATCCGCACTTTGCCAAGAATTCGGAGGCTCAATTCCTGAGCCATCTGACGGCTGAGGCCGGTTAAGGCCTGGAGTCCGGTAGCCTGGAGCTTCACAGTGGCCGGGGCTGCCTGACCGGTAATATCCAGAAGCCGGCCTTCCAGGGAGAGGGCCTCGCCCACCTTCACCAGGGTGCCGTAAATGGCCATGTCGGCCCCCAGCTTGCGGCCGATCTCCTGGGCCAGGGCATCGTTCAAGGGCTCTTTCAGGGTGGCCAGTTCCCGCTTCACGTCCTCCTGGGGGACCGTGGAAAAGCCATCGGTCTTAAGACGGTCCTCGATCTCCTGTTGCACCTTGTCACCCAGGGCTTCCAAAGGTTCCCGGCTGGCCACGGCAAACGGGAAGACCGCCACCTTCTTCAGGACCACCTCTTGCTCCTGCGCCAGGGCCGGCTGGGTCAGGGCCACAGCCGCCAGCAGGACTGAAATTATGAGCCTTCGCAGCACCTTCATTCTCCCTGTAGCATCATGGCCTTGCCGTCAACCAGGGTAATGCGCCGGTCCAGGGCTCGAGCCAGCTCCTGGTTGTGGGTGACAATTACGGAGGTGAGGCCCCGTTCGTGATTCAGTTCCAGGATGAGTTCCTGTACCCTGGCGCCGCTCTTGGGATCCAGGTTGCCGGTGGGTTCGTCCGCCAGGAGAACTTCCGGCTCCAGAACCAAAGCCCGGGCCACCGCCACCCGCTGTTGTTCGCCGCCGGACAGCTTGCTGATGGGGTAATTCAGGCGATCCTTCAGGCCGACCCGCACCAGGATGGCCTCGGCCCGGTCCCGGGCCAGCCCCTGGAGCTCCCGGGCGATGAGGGCCGGCATCATGACGTTTTCCAGGGAATTGAACTCGGGAAGCAGGTGATGAAATTGGAAGACAAACCCCAGTCGGCGATTGCGAAAGGCGGCCAGGTTCTTGTCATCCATGGTGAAGACGTTGGTCCCTTCCCAGAGAACCTCTCCGCTGCTGGGGCGCTCCAGGGTTCCCAGGATATGGAGAAGGGTGGATTTGCCCACCCCGGAGGCCCCCAACACCGCCACGGTTTCCCCCTGGGGAATGTCGAGATCCACCCCGGTGAGCACGGGCACCTGGATCCCATTATTCTTGAAGGTCTTGACCAGGCCCCGGACCTGGATCTTGGGGGGAGTCTCAGCCCTGCTGTGCTCTGCCATTTTCTCTTCTACCGCGTTAAGCACCTTACCACTTTCCCGAGTGGGCGTCAATCTTGCTAGGTTCGAGTCTCCGAATGGTAAAAGGATAGTCGATATTCCGCGCCCCTTGCAGCCCATCTGCCAAAAGCCCCGAGGAGGGATCCTCTCGCCGCCAACCACCGGGCGTTCACCGCTCACTCATACCTGATGGCCTCCACCGGGTCCAAGCGGGCCGCCTGCCATGAGGGGTACAGGGTCGCCAGAAAACTGATGGTCATGGCGGCCAACACGATGGCCAGCACGTCCTGGGTCTGGACCAGCACCGGCAGGGTGGAGAGACCATAAACCCCGGCGGGCAGCTTGATGAACTCAAATTTTTTCAGCAACCCGCAAAGCCCCAGCCCCAGGCCAAGGCCCACTATGGTGCCCAGGCCGCCGATGGCCAGCCCGTTCATGATGAAGATTCGCATGATGGCCTGCCGGGTGGCCCCCATGGACTTGAGGATAGCGATCTCCTTGGTCTTTTTCATAACCATCATGAACAAGGTGCTGGCGATGCCGAAGGCCGCCACCAGGATGATGAGGGTGAGGATAATAAACATGGTGATCTTTTCCAACTTCAAGGCCGCGAACAGGCTGGAGTTCATCTGCATCCAGTTTTTGCAGTAATAACCGGAGCCTAGCCGCTCCAGGATTTTTTGCTGCAGCTGCTCCGCTGCATAGATATCCTGGATTTCCACTTCCAGGCCGGTGATGCGGTGGCCCAGGCCCAGAAATTCCTGAACCGCCGGAATGCTGGCGAAGACCAGGCTATTATCGAATTCATACATGCCGGAGTAGAATACGGCGCTTACCCGGAAGGGCTTCATTCGAGGCAGGCGCCCCATGGGAGTCAGATTCCCCAAGGGGGAGATGATGTTCAGGTAGTCGCCCGGTCTGAGATTGAGATTGCGGGCCATTTCGGTGCCGATGGCGAGGGGGGGAGGCTCCTCCGGCGAGAACTCGGCCAGATCGGTAAAGTGCCCCTGGATCACCTTCAGCCCCTTGGGTCCGCCGCCGCGGATGGCCTTCGGGTCGAGACCCCGGATCACCCCGGCGGAGATGTTGCCCGGGGCCGAAAACATCACCTGGGTGTAGATGAAGGGAGCGACGGACACCACCCCGGGGACCGCCTCGATTTCGGCCACCTCTTTCTGGTAAGAGGTGAAGGGGCCTCCCAGCTTCAATACCAGGATGTCGGCGTTGACGCTAAGAATCTTTTGTCGCAGCTCCTGGGTGAAGCCGGTCATCACGCCGATGACTATGATGAGGGCCATCACCCCCACTGCCACCCCGGACATGGAGATGAGGGTGCTGAGGGACAGGAAGCCCCTCTGGCGTTTAACTCCGCGTAGGAGGCGCAAGGCCACGAAGGTTTCAAAAAACGACAAAATACTTACCTTTCCGGCCTGAGCAGCGGGAAGAGAATGACATCCCGGATGGAGGGTGAATCGGTGAGGAGCATCACCAAACGGTCGATACCGAGGCCCTCCCCGGCAGTGGGCGGCAACCCGTGCTCCAGGGCCAGGATAAAGTCTTCGTCCACCGCGTGGGGCTCCTCTTTGTTCCCAGCCTTGTGGGCCTTCATTTGCCTGGCGAAGCGTTTTTTCTGGTCCACCGGGTCGTTGAGCTCGGAGAAGCCATTGGCCATCTCCCGGCCGGCGATGAAGAGCTCGAAGCGGTCCACCACTTTAGGGTCCTTATCATTTTTGCGGGACAAAGGAGAGGTCTCCAGGGGGTAGCCGGTGATGAAAGTGGGCTGCAAGAGTTGCTCCTCCACCCTGAGGTCGAAGAGCTTGGTCAGGGCCCGGCCGTAACCCTCGCCCTGGCGCAGTTCCACCCCTGCCTCCCTGGCAAAATCTATCAGTTTTTCCTCATCATTCACAATCTCAGGTGGTATTTTACCAATTTTTATTAACGATTCTTTTAGATCAATCCTACGCCATTTGCCTTTCAGATCAATCTGGTTGCCCTGATATTCAAAGCCCAGGCTTCCCAGGCTATTCTTGGCAATAGTTTGGATAAGTTTTTCAGTAATCGTCATAAGGTCTTTATAAGTTGCGTAGGCTTGATAAAACTCTAACATAGTAAATTCCGGATTATGCTTAATAGACAGCCCTTCATTTCTAAAGTTGCGGTTAATTTCGTAAACTTTGTTAATTCCGCCCACCACCAGGCGTTTTAAATAAAGTTCCGGGGCAATACGCAGATATAATTTCATGCCCAGGGCCTTGTGGTGAGTAACGAAAGGCTTGGCCGTGGCCCCCCCCGGGATGGGTTGCATCATGGGGGTCTCAACCTCTAAAAATCCTTTTTTATCGAAAAATTGTCTAATGGTGCGGATGACTTTGGTCCGGGTCTCAAAGACCTGGTGCACCTCGGGATTTACCATCAGGTCCAGATAGCGTTGGCGATATCTGGTCTCAACATTGCTGAGGCCGTGGTATTTCTCCGGCAGGGGCCGCAGGGATTTGGTCAGGAGCACAAAGCTCTTAACCGCCAGGGTGAGTTCGTCGGTCCGGGTGCGGAACAGGGTGCCGGCCACCCCGATAATGTCCCCCAGATCGATGAAGCGCTGGAAGCAGCCAAAGTCCTCTTCGCCCAGGACCTGCCGCTGGAGATAGATCTGCAGGCGGCTGCTGCCATCCTGGAGGGTGCCGAAGCAGGTCTTGCCGAACTCCCGGAGGAGCATCAGGCGGCCGGCCAGTTTGAAACCCTTATCACCCAGGTGCTCCAATTCGGTCTGGGTCCGGGAGCCGAATTGCTTGATCACCTGGGCGATGCTATGGCTGGGCGCGAAGCGGTTGGAAAAGGGATCGACTCCCTGGTCCCGCAGCTCCTTTAGCTTTTTAAGCCGTTGATCTCTGATCTGGTCGGATAGCGCCAAGGTTCAGCCCGTTTCCCGGTAGAGATATCGATGCACCAATTTTCTCAAACTCCAAATTTTTAGATTATTCAGGGGCCGTAGTCAAGCCTTATTGGACCCGGGCGGCTAAGGACCCGGCAAGGGCCGCAGGCCACCAAAATAAAGGTCCAGGAACCGCTTTAGCCCCGCAGATGAAGGCCCTCTTCAGGTCTTGGCGGTTATTTCCCCTTAAATTTGGCGAAGACGGCGCCGGAGATAGTGGACGGACCCAGCCCATGTGTCCGCCCTGTAGAGGCGGGTTTTAAACCCGCCCCTACCTGCTGCCTCCACTTCCTTAAGGGGCGCACCCATGGGTGCGCCCCTACCAGACCCCTTGAGACCCCTGCGCCAACCGAACTTGGTCATCCTGAGCGATGCGCAGGATCTCGTATTTTCCTCCCCTGGCTTAAAATTTTCACCGGCAATAAAAAATATCCATAAGTGGATTGCATTAGGGTCAGATTGTGAGAAAATTAGTATCGGCATTGAGGCCACCGCAGTGCAGGCAACTGGCTGCGGATACTGGTGAGAAACCTTGCGGACGTTCTCCTTGCAGTCGTTCAGTATAGAGATGGAAACCACGGCCGGCACCGACGTTCTGGACCTGACCCCGCAGGTGGCTGCGAAGGTTCGAGACGCCGGGGTGGGCGCGGGCTTGCTAACCCTATTCATTTCCGGCTCCACCGCGGCTTTGACCACCATCGAATATGAGAGCGGTGCGGTTAAGGATTTGCAGGCCGCCATCGAGCGGCTTTTCCCCCAAGACCTGGACTACGGGCATGACCGCCGCTGGGGTGACGGCAACGGCTATGCACATGTCCGGGCGGCCTTCCTCAAACCCTCGCTGAGCATTCCCATCGACCAGGGGCGTCTCCAGTTGGGCACCTGGCAGCAGATCGTCCTCCTCGATTTTGACAACCGGCCCCGGCAGCGCCAGATTCGGGGCCAGGTTCTGGGGTTACAGGCGACCAGCGGCTGAATTTAAGCAGCCCAAAACCTAAACCATGACCACCGCCCAACTCACCTTTGAAGATAACGCCCTGGCCCAGGCCCTGTTCGGGGAACAGGGCAAGCATCTGCGCATCATCAGCCGCACCTTGGGAGTCAAACTGCCGGTCAGGGGCAACCAGGTGAGCCTGGAAGGTCCGGAGGCCGAGGTTCGCCTGGCCCAGCGAGTCCTCCTGGAGCTTTACGAGTTGCTTCGCCATGGGTACCCGCTTCTGTCCCAGGACGTGCAGTATAGTATCAGGATTCTCCAGGACCGGGAGAGCGCTTCGATCAAGGAGATCTTCCTGGATACGGTGTATATCTCCGCCATGAAGAGACGTATCTCGCCTAAGAGCCTCAATCAGAAACGCTACATCGAGGCCATGCGCAGCCACGACATCGTCTTCGGGGTAGGGCCGGCGGGCACCGGCAAGACATACCTGGCCATGGCCATGGCGGTGTCGGCCTTGATTAACCAGGAGTTCATCCGCATCGTCCTCACCCGGCCCGCAGTGGAGGCCGGAGAAAAGCTCGGCTTCCTGCCGGGGGACCTGGCCGAAAAGGTCAACCCCTATCTCCGGCCCCTCTACGACGCCATGCACGACATGATGGATTTCGAGAAGGCCAGCCGTTTGGTGGACCGGGGCATCATCGAGGTGGCACCCCTGGCCTTCATGCGGGGCCGGACCCTGAACGACTCCTTTGTCATCCTGGATGAGGCCCAAAACACCACCTCCGAGCAGATGATGATGTTTCTTACCCGCCTGGGGTTCGGGTCCAAGGCGGTGATCACCGGGGATGTGACCCAGATCGACCTGCCTCCCGGAATGACCTCCGGGTTGGTGGAAGCCCGGGACTTGCTGCAGGGGGTGGAGGGCATCGCCCTGGTGCATTTCAGCGAGCGGGACGTGGTGCGCCATCCCCTGGTGCAGGATATTATCCGGGCCTATGAGAACCGCCGGCCGCGGCGGGGTTCCGCCCCGGGAGAACTCCCCCATGCCTGACAAAGAACCACCCATCAAAATCCGGCGCCTCTTCGGGCTGGAGCGCCTGCGCTCCCGCCTGCCGCGCTCCTTGTGCCGCAAGCTGCCGGCGTCGGCCCTGGAGGAGAGGGTCATCAAAGTGGGGCTGCTCCTCTTTCTGAGCCTGGGGCTGGCCTTGATCCTGTCGCCCCGGACTCCCGTCAATGCCAAGCAATATCGGGTGGGGGACATCGCCCGGGAGAACGTCAAGGCCATCAGGGGGTTTCTGGTGGAGGACGTGGAGACCACCGCCAAACGGCAGCGGGAACTGCTGGCCCAGATACCTCCGGTCTTTGACCTGCAGGAGCAAATGGCCGATAACGTGCAGCAGCGCCTCCACAAGGCCATGGATTATTTGCGCAGCCTCATGCCGGCTGCCAACGCCGGGGGGCTGGCTTCAGGCAGCGGGGCCCGGCCCCTGGGGGATGTCTCCTATAAGATGCTGTTGGAGCATAAGGCGGAGTTCGAACAGATCCTGGGGGTAACCATCCCCAATTCCACCTTCTCGCTGCTGGTCAAGACGGATCTCTCCCCCTACCTGGAGGCCATGACCAGCCAGGTCCTGGGCCAGTTTTTCAATCAGGGGGTGATCAGCAGCCGCACCATCCTGAAACCCACCCCCAAGGAGATCCTGGTGCGGCGCCTCCCTTCCCAAAGAGAACAGTTGGAGCAGACCCCCTTTCCCTTTGTGGAAATGGATGAGGGCCGAAAATCCGTCGCCGGTTACTGCGGGGAGGTGGCGGCAGACCTCTCGCCCCCGGAACGCTTGCTGGTATGCGATCTGGCCCAGCATCTGCTGGTGCCCAACGTCTCCCCCAACCTGGCCGAAACCAGCGAGCGCCAAAAAGCCAAACTAAAGTCCTTGCAGCCGGTCTATTTCAAGGTCAAACGGGGTGAGATGCTGGTGCGGGAAGGGGAGCCCATCACCACCCTGCACCTGGCGCAATTGGAAGCCCAGAGCAAACTCTATCCAAAGAGCCGGGTGGTGATAGTGTTCCTGGGCATTTTCTTCACCCTGACCCTGCTCTTGGCAGTCTTTTACCAGTTGGCCAGCCTCTCCCTGCGGAACTTTTCCCATCGCCTCCGGGACCTGGGCTTCCTGGCGGTTTTGCTACTGGCCAGCGCCCTGCTGGATAAATCTCTCCTGGTCTTGGGTGAGAATCTATCCTGGACCCTGCCGCTGGTGGGCCAAAACCTGGTATTTATGCTGCCCCTGGGGCTGCCGGCCATCTTGGCCGCCATGTTCCTGGGTCTGGAAGCCGGGGTGGGAGTGGCCTTCTTGAACGCCACCTTCACCGCCTTGATGGTGGAGCGGCCCTTTCCCTTGTTCCTCTATTTCGTCATTGCCGGCCTGGTGGCAGTTTGGGGGGTGAAGAACTGCCGCCGCCGCAGCGCCCTGATCCAGGCGGGGCTGGCTATCAGCCTGGCCAATATGGCCCTCCTGGCCGCCTTCAAACTGCTGGAATACCCCTTCGGCTTCCAGGACCTGTTTAACGGAGAGCTCTTTGCCCTTTCCGGGGGCTTGCTCACAGGCATCCTGGCCCTGGGTTTCACCCCGATTATGGAGGCGGTCTTTGGCTTTTCCTCCAACATCCGCCTGTTGGAACTTTTGAACCTGGATCAGCCGGTGCTCCGGGATTTGATGCTGATGGCCCCGGGCAGCTATCACCATTCCCTGGTGGTGGGCCAGATGGTGGAGGCGGCGGCCGAAGCCATCGGCGCCAATCCCATGCTGGTCAAGGCTGCGGCTTACTACCACGACATCGGTAAAATCAAAAAGCCGGTCTATTTCGTGGAAAACCAGATGGACGGGGAAAACAAGCACGAAAAGTTGGCCCCCTCCTTGAGCGGCCTGATTCTCATCTCCCACGTCAAGGACGGGGTGGAACTGGCCCGGAAACAAAACCTGGGAGAGGCCATTACCGACATCATCCAGCAGCATCACGGCACCAGCTTTATCACCTATTTTTACCATAAGGCCCAGTCCCAGGCGGCCAACCCCCAGACGGTAAAAGCCGAGGACTATCGCTATCCCGGCCCCCGGCCCCAGACCAAGGAAGCCGGGTTGGTCCTGCTGGCGGATCAGGCAGAGGCCGCCTCCCGGACCCTCAGCGATCCCACCCCGGCCCGCATCCAGGGAATGGTGCAGAAGATCGTCAATAACGTCTTCGCTGACGGCCAGTTGGACGAATGCGAGCTGACCCTGAGGGACTTGCACCACATCGCCAAGAGCTTTCTCAAGATCCTGGGTGGCATCTTCCACCATCGCATCCATTATCCCCAGGCCGTCGAAAAGAAGAAAATCTATGAGGATTTGGATAAGCAACCGCCAAAGAAAAATGGCGCTAAATCCGGAGAGAATCAAGAGAAGAGCCGGGAAGATCTTAAACGCCTTGGGCTGGTCTGAAGGGGAACTGAGCCTCACCATCCTGGGGGACCGGGCCATGGCCCGCCTCAACCGTGAGACCTTCGGGCGCCGGGGTCCCGCCAACGTTATTTCCTTCCCCCTGGACGCCCCTACCCTCGCCCGCGAGGGAATGGGGCCAGCCCGGAAAAGCCGGGAGGCCCCGGCCCCCGGCCCTGGCGCTATCTCCGAAGCCAGCCCGCCATTGGTCCTGGGAGAGGTGGTCATCTCCCTGCCGACCACCCTTAAACAGGCCAGGGAGCTTGGCTGGCCCTGGCAGGAACTCTTCGACTTTTTCCTGATTCACGGTATATTACACCTGCTGGGCTATGATCATGAGACGCCTCCGGAGGAGGAGGCCATGACCGAGAAGACCTGGGAGTTGATGGGGTCGCTGCGGCGGCCATCGAAATAGTCAAGTTTCGCAACTGAATAGTTCTGGTAGCCGCAGGCTTTAGCCTGCGCTCCCGGGAATTCGGAGTTGAGTAAAATACACAGGCGGGACGCCTAGGCTACCTGGACTTGGTAGCCTAGGCCTCTGGCCTGTGTAGTCGGTTATTAACCAGAACATGAAAGGGGTTTCATCTTGATCCCCTCTCCCCCATTGGGGGAGAGGGCAAGGGTGCGGGGGAATTTAATCTCTGTTCTACTCCCATTCATACTTGCTGCGAAACTTGGCCCCTCGCTTTGGGTCTTTTGCCTTTAGCTGATAGCTGAATGCTGATAGCTGACAGCTTGTTGTAATAGCTGACAATTCCCAGTAACCCCTGCCTACCCCGGCAACTGGCAGAAACTGGTAACTGCACCTCAAGGAGGAAACCGGCGTGCCTCGATTGGAAGTGAACGTGGATCATGTGGCGACCCTGCGGCAGGCCCGCCTCATCGATGAGCCCGACCCGGTGACCGCCGCCGCCCTGGCGGAGCTGGCCGGGGCCGACGGCATCATCGTCCACCTCCGGGAGGACCGGCGCCACATCCAGGACCGCGACCTGAGGCTGTTGCGGCAGACGATCAAAACCCGTCTCAACCTGGAGATGGCCGCCACCCCGGAGATGCTCGAGGTCGCCCGGGAGGTGCAGCCCAACCTGGTGACCCTGGTGCCGGAAAAGCGCCAGGAGCTCACCACTGAAGGGGGCCTGGAAGTGGCGGGCCACCAGACGGCCCTGGCGGAGTATCTGCCGGCCTTAAAGGCGGCGGGTCTCAGGGTCAGCCTGTTCGTGGACCCCCTCGAGGCCCAAATCCAGGCCGCCAAAGAGGTGGGGGCCGAATGGGTGGAGTTGCACACCGGCGCCTACGCCGAGGCGCCCACTCGGGCCGAGGCCACCCGGCTTTTCCAGGAGTTGGTGAGCGCCGCCCGCCACGCCCGCAGCCTCGGCCTGAAGGTCAAGTGCGGCCACGGCCTCAACTACCGGAACATTAAACCCTTCCGGGGCCGGGAGGAATTCGCCGAATACTCCATCGGCCACGCCATCATCGCCCGGGCCGTGCTGGTGGGGATCGAGCGGGCGGTCCGGGAAATGATCGCCCTGATTGGAGAGTAGGGGCGACAGTGGCACAGGCTTCCAGCCTGTGAATGGGTCGTCCTTCGGCTATCAGCCAAAGGCCAAGGCGGCTCGTTCCCAGGCTCCCGCTTTGGTTAGAAAGTCAAAAGATATGGAATTAATCGACCTCCACGTCCACTCCAACGCCTCCGATGGCACCTTTGCGCCGGCGGAGGTGGTGCGCCTGGCCAGGGACGGGGGCCTAAAGGCCCTGGCCCTCACTGACCACGACACCATTGCCGGCCTGGACGAAGCGGCGGCCGCGGGCCCCGCCTACGGAGTGGAGGTCATCCCCGGGGTCGAGGTGAGCGCCCGCTTTCCCGGCGGCACCATGCATATCCTGGGTCTGGACATCGAATATGGCAACGGCCATCTGGGCGAACGCCTGGCGGTCTTACAAAAGGCCCGGATGGAGCGCAATCCCCAGATCATCGCCAAGCTGAACGCCCTGGGGCTCTCCATTACCCTCCCGCAGGTGGCGAAGATTTCCGGCCAGGGCCAGATGGGCCGGCCCCACATTGCCCGGGCCCTGATGGAGGCGGGCTTCGTGAGCTCCATCCAGGAGGCCTTCGACCTCTACCTGAATAACCAGGGCAAGGCCTACGTCCCCAAGTTCCGCTTCCCGCCGGGTGAGGCCATCGCCATGATTCGGGAGGTCCGGGGAGTCCCGGTCCTGGCCCACCCCTTCACTCTGGGGTTGGGCTCCGCCCGGGCGCTGAAATATACCCTGGAGGAATTGCAGGCCAAGGGCCTGGCCGGCATCGAGGCCATCTATGCGGAGCACACCCCGGAGCAGGAAGCCCTCTACCTGCGGCTGGCCCGCGAGCTGGGGCTGCTGGTCAGCGGGGGCTCCGACTTCCACGGGGACAACAAGCCGGAGATCGTCCTGGGGAGCATGCCCGGCCAGGAGCGCCTGAACTATCGATTGCTTACGGCTCTGAAGGCCTGGCGCCGCCGGGAATACCATTTGACGTATTAGGATTCCGGGTCGAAGCTGCCGCGGCAAATCAGGCAGGAGCCGACTGAGAAGCGAACCACTTCCCATCCGCCAACACCACCGAGGCTTCCGCTTGCCGGTCTGAGATGGTCCAGTAACGCCGCAGCAGCCGCTCCTTTTCCTCCGGGGCCACCTGCCTGAAACCATATTTTTCATAGAAGCGGATGGCCCACCAGGCCGCGGCCCAGGTGCCCACCAGGACGGGGGCGCTGACCCCCTTAAGCAAATGGCTCAAGAGCCGGGCCCCGATGCCTTGGCTCTGAGCCGAGGGGCGCACATAGGCATGACGGATCAGGGTGACCTCGGGTAGGGGTTGGCGTCCCATGACTCCCAGGAGGCCTCCGCCGGCCTGGCAGGTCCAAAATTCGACCCCGGCGGCGATCTCCGCCCGCAGCTCGGCTTCGGACATGTACGGCTCCCGCCAGAAATTTGCGGGGATTATTCCCTGATAAGCCCTGGCCGCCTCATTGATGATCTTCAGGGCGACCCCATCTTCAGCATTGGTCAAGGGTCTGATCAAGGATACCTCCGGTTGCCGGACCATAGAAGTCAGCGGCGAGGCCCTGCTTCCGGGCCTGGAGCCATCTCAGGAGGCCGGGGTCTGGGGCGGGGGCGGCGGCTCCGGCGCTGGCGCCGACGCCTCCCCTTCTTCCTTCAGGTGGTGGCCGCATTGGGGACAATAGACGAAATCCGGCCCCAGTTCCCGGGAGCACTTGGGACAGTGGAAGGTTGGCGGGGCCGGCTGCTGCTGCCAGTCAGCCTGCTGATTGACGCCAGGCGGGGGCGGCGGCGGTATGAGGTCGGGAAAGGAGGTCTGGTACTGCCGGGTCAGGTCTGAACTGGCCTCGCGCAGCTTGGCGATCAGGGCCCCCAATTTGGCCGCATATTCCGGCAGTTTTTGGGGTCCGAAAAGGATGAAGGCCAAAACCGCCAGGAGAATCAGTGTATCAAAATCTATGCCCATCTCGCTGCCGGAACGTTAAGCCTTGGTTATGCGGTTGCCGCAATGGGGGCAGAAGGCGAACTCTCCCGCCGGGAGATCCTTGTGGCATTGGGAACAGGTGGCGCCGGGCGCCGCGGGCCCGCCGGGAATCTCTGTCTTGGGGTACACCGCATTGGGGTCATCATGAGCCATCTTAAAACTCTTGATGGCCTTGCCGATACTTTCTCCCAGCTCCGGTAAACGCTTGGGTCCGAAAAGCAGGAGGGCGATGACCAGGACGATGACCAGGGTGGAAAAATTATAGCCGAACATGGGGCGGCCTCTCTAAAGCCAAAAATTTAGTGAAGTTGATTTAATTATAAGCAAAAATTAACTTAAAAGGAAGAGGGGGAGAAAACCCAGGAAAAAATGGAACGAGGCGGCCGCCAGTTTCGCCATTTCTTATTAAAGGAAAATCGGAGACATGAGAGTAACCAGCAAGCACCGGATCCCCCTATGAACGCCACGCTTTTCGCGCCGCCGCAGCCCCTGGCGATGCGCCTGCGTCCCCGGAGCCTGGAGGAATTTGTGGGCCAGCAGCAGCTGGTGGGACCCGGGCGTCTTTTGTGGCGGGCCCTGAAGGTCGGCCGCCTCTTCTCCTCCATGATTTTCTGGGGCCCGCCGGGAAGTGGCAAGACCACCCTGGCGATGGTCATGGCCCGGAGCCTGGACGCCCAGTTCCTCAGCCTCAGCGCCGTGATGGCCGGGGTGGCGGACCTGCGCCGGGTCGTGGAAGAGGCTCGCCGCTGGCAGGACCAGGGCCGCCGCACCATCCTGCTCATCGACGAAATCCACCGCTTCAACAAGGCCCAACAGGACGCCCTGCTCCCCCACGTGGAGGAGGGGCTTCTCACCCTCATCGGGGCCACCACGGAGAATCCCTATTTTGAGATCATCGGGCCGCTGCTGTCCCGGGCCCGGGTCTTCATCTTTGAGCCCCTTCAGGAAGCGGAGATTCTCGCCCTCTTGCGCCGGGCCCTGGCGGACCGGGAACGGGGGTTGGGAGCCATGGCGTTGACGGTGACCGCAGAGGCCCTGGAACATTTCGCCCGCCTGGCCGGGGGTGACGCCCGGGGGGCCCTGAACGCCCTGGAACTGGCGGTCCTGAGCAGCGAAGCGGATGAGCACGGAGTCATCCGGGTGGACCTGGAGGCGGCCCGGGAATGTCTGCCCCGGCGGGATCTGATCTATGACCGGCAGGGAGAGGCCCACTACGACACGGTGTCGGCCTTTATCAAGAGCGTCCGGGGCTCCGAGGTGGACGCGGCCCTCTATTGGCTGGCCCGAATGTTGGAGGCGGGTGAAGATGAGCGCTTCATTATGCGGCGGCTGCTGATCCTGGCCTCGGAGGATATCGGCCTGGCCGATCCCCAGGCCCTGGTGCAGGTGGCCGCGGCCTCCCAGGCCCTCACCTGGGTGGGACTGCCGGAAGCACAGTACCACCTGGCCCAGGCTACCATCTATCTGGCCCTGGCTCCGAAGAGCAACTCCACCCAGGCCTATTTCCGGGCCCGGGCGGCCCTCAAGGAAAAGGGCGCCACCCGGGTGCCCGCTCCCTTGCAAGACGCCCACCGGGACCGCAAGTCGCTGGGCCACGGCCAGGGCTATCTCTATCCCCACGATTTTCCCGGCCATTTCGTGCCCCAGGAATACTTGCCGGAAGAGTTGGCCGGGGAGCGGTTCTATGAGGCCGGCCGGGAGGGGGTGGAGCCGGACCTGGAGGCCCGCTGGCAAGGCTTCCGCAAACGGGGGGAAGAACCGCCGGGCAGCGGCGAACCCGAATGAATAAGACTCCGGGGAGGGGTGGTTTCATCGGCCGTTGCCAAGGAAAACAGCTTGCAAATTCCGTCGGATCTGTAGGGCGACAGGGGCACAGGCTTCCAGCCTGTGAAGGGGTCGCCCCTATAGCCGAGGGTAGTTCACGTAGGGCGCGTCTCACGCGCCGACAATAAAGTTCGTTTTTTCCAAGATAACGCCAATGGTGCGTAAGACGCACCCTACGCTTGGTTTTGGGGCGAGCCCCCGCCTCGGTTCATCACGGTATAATGGGTCGCTTATTTACCCCCTCTCCCCCGCTGGGTCGCCCCTAGCTGAGGATAGCGGCAAGAGTTTCTCAAATTCCATAAAATAATCAGCTTGCGGCTATGCCTGACGCAAACAATTCTCCCAGGACCCGCCTCATGGCAAAAAACCTTTCTGGACGCTGCTTAGGGGACTCCCGATTTTCAGAAGAAAAGAAGGCGCCACCGCGGCCGCCAACTGGACAAACGAACTTACCATGACTATCTATTAATTTAATAGAGAAGAAGGAGGCGCACCCTTGTCCAAAGGAAGTGCTACCCTGGGCAGGGTCCTGTTTGCTGACAGCGAACCTAACATCCGCCAGCTCTGCCTGGAGGAATTGGAGGATGAGGGCTATGAGGTTCTGGTGACCGGCAGGGGCGGAGAGGTGGTGCGCCTGATAGATTCCTTCAAGCCTGACGTCGTTATCCTGGAAGTTATGCTGCCGGATATGTCCGGATTGGAGACCGGGCGGATCGTCAAGGGCAGTCGTAAGGAGACCAGGGTGATCCTCTATTCCCACTCCCTTCCTCCCCATGATCTTTCCACTTGGGGCGCCGATGAATTTGTGGTAAAATCTCCTAATCTGGATCATCTCAAGGATGTGGTGCGACACCTGCTGCCTTCCTGAAGGACGGGCACAGTTTCCTAGGGCTGGACATGGCTATCATGGAGATCAGCGTAATCCCTTTGGGACTGGGCCAAACCAGCTTGGGCGACCACATCGCCGCATTGGTGAAATACCTGGAAAATAAAAATATTCCCTATGAACTCACGGATATGGGCACTTTGGTGCACGGCCAGCCGGAGATGCTGCTGCGAGTGGCCCAGGCCCTGCACGAACTTCCTTTTCAACAAGGAGTCAAGCGGGTTTTGACCCACATCTCCATCGACGACCGCCGCGATAAAGAAGTCTCCCTGGGCGACAAGAAAAAATCCGTGCGAGTGCGACTGAAATCAAGATAAGATGGCGACCAAACAAGATTACTACAACATTTTGGGAGTGCCGCGCAACGCCTCCATCGACGATATCAAGAAGTCCTATCGGCAGATAGCCCTCAAGAACCACCCGGATCGCAATCCCGGCGACCATGACGCGGAAGAGCGGTTCAAAGAGGCGGCTGAGGCCTACGAGGTCTTGCACGACCCGGAAAAGCGCCGTCTCTACGATCTTTATGGCCATGCCGGGGTCTCGTCCACCGGCTTCACCGGCTTCCGGGATTTCAGCGACATCTTCCGGTCCTTCGGCGACATCTTCGAAGACATGTTCGGCATGGGAGGCTTCGGGAGCATGGGCCGAACGGGCAGCATGGGGGGCGGCCCCCGTCCCCAGCCCGGGACCGACCTGCGCTACGATATAACCCTCGATTTTCTCGACGCCACCCTGGGCACCGAGGTGACGGTGGAGGTCCCCCGGGTGGTGAACTGCCGCACCTGCGGCGGTTCCGGGGCCAAGCCGGGGACCAGGCGCATCCCTTGTCCCCAGTGCGGCGGCCGCGGGGTGGTTTCCCGCAGCCACGGCATCTTTCAGATCACCACCACCTGTCCCCGCTGTCAGGGAATGAAGGAATTTTTCGCAGAAGCCTGTCCCGCCTGCAACGGGGAAGGGCGTCTGCGGGAAAAGAAGAAGATCAAGGTGAAGGTCCCGCCGGGCATGGACAGCGGCACCCACCTGGTGATGCCCGGGGAGGGCAACGACGGCGCCTTCGGAGGGCCGCCGGGTGACCTCTATATCGTCCTGGCGGTACGGCCCCACGAGATTTTCCGCCGGGAGGGCTACGACTTGCATCTGGAAGTGCCCATCTCCTTTGTCCAGGCGGCCCTGGGGACCCGCCTCACCATCCCCACCCTCAAGGACCGCCGGGAGCTGGTGGTCCCCCCGGGAACCCAACCCGGTGAAACCATCCGTCTCAAGGGGGAGGGGGTGCCCTACCCCAAAGGCTCCCGCAGGGGCGACTTGCTGGTGGAGATGCGGGTGCTGGTCCCCCACACCCTGACGGAGCGGCAGCGGCAGTTGCTCGAAGAGCTGGCCGGGGAAGAAGCGGCGGAGGCCCAGGCCCGGGCGGCCCAGGGAACCCCGGGCGAGGACCACGAGGATGGGCTTCTCCATAAATTGTGGCACTCCTTTACCGAACACAAGCCGAAGTGATTTCCCCTGAGGCAGACACCCGGGTCCGCCCCTACCGCGCCAATGGCGCTCTTTTCCGGCCTTACCAGAAATCCCCTCATCGAAAACGTAACTTAAAACTGAGCCTGGCAACCTTGCCGGCTTTGCCGCCCATGCTTATTTTTAAGATGCTTCTCCCCAATAGAGTCCATTAATATTGACAAGCGCCCCTATTTGAGTAATTATTCACAATCAACCGGCGCGGTGGGGACCAAAGGGAGCATGGCCATTGATATCAATATCTTGATCGGCGGGGCGGCGGGGCAGGGGGTACATGCCATCACCACTCCCCTGGCCAAGACCCTGGTGCGCCAGGGCTGTTGGCTGCTGTTCGTGCAGTCCTACGAGTCCCGCATCCGCGGCGGCCATCTCTGCAACCGCATCCGGGTGGCGGATGCGCCCCTGATCTCCTCCAGGGAAGGGGTGGACCTGCTGGTGGCCCTGAACCAGGAGACCGTCCAGCTGCACCAGGAGGAACTGGCCCCGGATGGGGTCATCATCTATGACGCCTCCCGGGTTCGAGACCTGCCCGCCCGAGGGCTGAAGCTTCCCCTGGAGCCGGCCACCTTGCTGCCGGAGAAAGAGGCCGCAGAGATCGCGGTCAACGCCGGCGCCTGCGGCGCCATCCTGGGGCTGCTTCGGGTCCCCCTCCCGCCCATGATGGGCCTGCTCCTGGAGGCGTTTGCCGCCAAAGGCGTCGAGGTGGTGGGTTGGAACCACCGGGCCGCGGCGGCCGCTTACCGGCTGGGGGCGGCCTTGGGCAGCAACTACTCCCTGGCGGGGATCACCCCGCCGCCAGCGCCCCGCCTCCTGATCAGCGGCCACGAGGCCCTGGCCCTGGGAGCCCTGGCCGCGGGTCTGCAATTTATCAGCGGCTACCCCATGACCCCGTGGAGCAGCGTCCTCAACGCCGTGGGGCAACGGGCCGCCCGCTGGGGGGTGGTGGTGGAGCAGGCTGAAGACGAAATCGCCGCCATTAACCTGGCCCTGGGTGCGTCCTACGCCGGGGTCCGGGCCCTGACCGGTTCCTCCGGGGGCGGCTTTTCCCTGATGGTGGAAACCCTGGGACTGGCGGGGTGCAGCGAGACGCCTCTGGTCATCGTGGAGGCCCAGCGTCCCGGCCCCAGCACCGGGCTGCCCACCCGCACCGGGCAGGGCGACCTGAGCTTTGTCCTGTCCGCCGGACAGGGGGATTTTCCCCGGGCAGTGCTGGCCCCGGGCACTCCGGCCCAGGCCTTCGCCCAGGCGGCCCGGGCCTTCAACCTGGCGGACCGCTACCAGTTGCCGGTGATTATCCTCACCGATCAATACCTGGCCGACGCCAACTTCACCCAGGAGGCCGGCGATTTTCCCGAGAAGGTGGAGATTGAGCGGGCCCTGGAGCTGGGGGCGGCGGGCGCGGCCTATGAGCGCTACGCCATCACCGCCGACGGCGTTTCGCCCCGGCGCCTGCCGGGTTTCGGCCCGGAACTGGTGGCGGCCGACTCCGATGAGCACACCCCGGACGGCCACCTCACCGAAGACCTGCAGGTCAGGGTGCAGATGCACGACAAGCGCCTGCGCAAATTGCAAAAGCTGGGGCGCGAGCTGGGCGGCATCTCCACCTCCGGCCCGGCGGCGGCCCCCCTGGTTTTGGTCTGTTGGGGCTCCAGCCTGGGGCCGGTGACGGAAGCGGTGGCCCGGCTGAATGAGGCCGGCGCCTCGGCCCGCATGGTGCACTTAAGCGAACTGTGGCCCTTCCCGGCGCCGGCGGTGGCCACGGCCTTAAAAGGCGCGGGCAAGCTGGTGATGGTGGAGATGAACGCCACCGGCCAGGCTGACCGCCTGCTGCGTCAAGAAACCGGGATCGCCGCCGATCATCTGGTCCTCAGGTACGACGGCGCCCCCTTAACCCCGGAATATATCCTGCGGGGTCTGGAGGGCCACGCCTGATGCTGCCCCTGGAACTTTACCAAGGCCTCCTCCCGCCGGCCTGGTGTCCGGGCTGTGGCAACTTCGGCATGCTCCAGGCCTTCAAGCAGGCCCTGGCGGAATTGGAGATCAAGCCGGAAGGCCTCATCATGGTCTCGGGGATCGGCCAGTCGGGAAAATTTCCCCATTACCTCAGGTGCAACATGTTTAACGGTATCCATGGCCGCACCCTGCCCCTGGCCACCGGGGCGCATATGGCCAACCACGAGATGACGGTGGTGGCCGAAGCCGGCGACGGTGACTGCTATGGCGAGGGGGGCAACCACCTGCTGGCGGCGCTGCGGCGCAACCCCAATCTCACTCTGGTGGTGCACAACAACCAGGTTTACGCCCTGACCAAGGGCCAGGCTTCCCCCACCACCGACCAGGGCGTCAAGACCCTGCTGCAGCCGGAGGGGGTGGCCTACCCGCCCTTGCACGCCCTGGCCCTGGCGGTGAGCCAGGACTGCTCCTGGGTGGGCCGGGGCTTCGCCGGCATGGCGGAGCATCTGACCGGCCTCTACAAAGAGGCCCTCAGCCACCCGGGGTTCGCCCTGTTGGAGGTGCTGCAGCCCTGCGTCACCTTTAACCGGATCAACACCTATCAATGGTTTCAGGATCGGGTTTACCAGGTGGAGGAGGAGGCGGGCTACGACCCGGAGAACGAAATTTGGGCCTTTAAGAAGGGCAGGGAGTGGGGGGAGAGAATTCCCATCGGGGTGATCTGCAAACGGCCTCGCCCCTTGCTGGAGGAAGCCCATCCGGTTCTGGGGGCCGGTCCCCTGGTGCGGCAACGACCCGAGCGGCCTGTAAAGGAGCTTTTAGCCGACTTTTTCTGAGCAGTCTCCGGGAGGACTCTATGCCAAATTTTAAGGATGGGCCTTCAGGGAACTGCCGGCCGAATTTTTCTGAAAGGAGATAGTTCATCATGGTGGCTAAAAAACAGCTCAGTTCCTGGGACATCCTCCGGGAACCGAATCGCATCATGCAGGAGAAGGATTATGGTTCCGGTATGGATCTGCTGATTTACTTTATTAGCTGGGCGGTGGAAATCGGGCTCTGCTTCACCCTGGCCATTGCCTATCTGGGGCGCTGAGGGGCGGAATCGGCACCTGCAAAATGTAAAGATTTCTAAATAATAATAATTGAAATTAATCTTTAACAGACTTATATTCTAAATTAGAATGATTCTGGCTGCTATGCGCAAGGTGCGAGTGGCCGGCGGAAGCAGGCGCAGGGCAGGAACCCACCATTTCCTGGGGGTTACCAGAGGCACTGGCGTTGAGGGAGTCGCAGAGCCCAGGAACCTTTTGGCGAAGGCTCAGGGAGGTGTGGGAGAGCCATGATTAATGAACTGTTAGCTCCAGGCGGCAGCCTGGAAATGGTGGAGGGGGTCTTCAAGAACGGCGCCGACGCCGTGTACGTGGGGGCCAAGGGTTTCAGCCGCCGCAAGTGCCAATGGGAGTTGGAAGACAGCGGCATCGCCGAGGCGGTGCGCATTGGCGCCAACTACCAGGGAAAGGTGCGGGTGGCTCTGAACGCCGAAATTTCGCCGGAGAAACTTCCCCTGCTGCTGGCCAAGGTGGAAAAGTATGCCCATGCCGGTATCGAAGGGGTGATCGTCAAGACCCCGGCGGTGATGATAGCGGTGCACCGGGAGTTTCCGCAACTGGTCATCCACGCCAGCGTCGGCTGCAATATCCAGACCTCTGAGGAGATGGCCCGCTTTAAATCCTACGGAGCCAGCCAATTGGTGGCCTCCACCGAGATCAATACGGTTGCGAAGCTGGCCCGCTTCAAGCAAGAGGCGGACGAACTGGGATTAAAGACCGAGGTGCTGGTCCACGGGAACCGCTGCATCGGCGGGGTGGGCAATTGCCTGTTCCACGAACTCATTGCGGACTCTTATATCCGCAAGGTCTACCGCGACGAAGACGGCAACGAGATCGTGGAATACGAAGGCTGGCCGGACCATAGCGGCAGTTGTTTCCGGCTCTGCCTCTTGAGCGAAGACCAGCGGCGCCGGGTCCTATCCCGGCGGGGGCAGTCTCCGGAGAAGATCGAAGCCATCAACGAACGCGTCCGGCAGCAGCCCAACGTGGCCTTCGCCATTCTGGGAGATGAATTGAAGGCCTACCTCGACCTGGGGCTGGCCACCATCAAGGTCCAGGGCCGGGAGTATGCGGTCTCCATGATTTCCAAGATGATCTGCTGCTACCGCCAACTCATCAACGCTTACGCCCGTGGAGAGGACATCAATATTACCTTTTACCAGCGCATCCAGGACCGCCTGGCGGCTCTGGTGTCGAAGCGGGATCAGGCCCGTATGGAAAAGACCAGGGAACTGCATAAGAATATTGTCGGCCTGTAGTCAATCGGGTTAACCGACCTGGAGATTTTAGTTTATTTCGTTGGGAAGCCTGCCCTATAATGGGGCAGGCTTCTTTTTTGGTCAATATCGGCGGCCACGGGCATTAAGATGGACCGGGAACCGCGTCTGATCCGGAGCATTGTCGAATTTCGCGAAAGTTATCCTGACTTGCGCGCCGGAGACGCGGTGCTCGGCCCCCTGGCGCTCCGGCCCGGCGAGGAGTTCAAACTGCTGGACCTGGCGGAGCGGGGGGTGGCCCTGTTCCCTCCGGCCCTGGCCCAGCTCCTGGCCCGCTCCAAGGCCGCCCAGGCGGAGGCGCTGGGGGAGTTCATGGCGCCCGGCACCTTTGTGGCTTACGGACTCGCCGATCTGGCTGCCAATCTCTCCCGGTTTGCGTCCCGGCACGGGGGCGCGGTGGTCAGCAAACGGGACCGGGGCCACCTGGGGCTGGGGGTGGGCTGTTGGCCCTCTTTGGAGTCCCTCTTTAGCCTGGCGGGACTGCAGCCGCTGCCCTATCCCCTGGCGGTGCAGCCCCTCCTTAATGGGGCCAGGGATTTGCGGGTAGTGGTGGCGGCTGACTATGCCGAAGCCTATGAACGGGTCAACCCCCACAGCTTCCGCAAGAATCTCTATCAAGGGGGCGCCTCGCGGCCCGCGGCGCTGACCCCGGACAGTCTCCTTTTCTGCCGCCAGGTCATGGCCCGGGGAAAATTTCCCTACGCCATCCTGGACCTCCTGGTCAGCCCAAACGGCGCCACTTATCTTTCGGAAATCAACCTCAGGGGAGGCCTCACCGGCGCCCGCCTCAGCCAGGCGGAGTTCCTCCGGCGGGTGGCCGCATTGGCCGAGGAATTTTGCCGATCATGGGCAGACTCAGCGAAGAGCCCCATTTAAGAAATCGTCTCCGGGTCTTTGAGGACCGGGCCGACGCCGGCCGGCTGCTGGCGGAGCGCCTCAAGGCCCGGGGAGGCCGGAAGCCGCATTTGTTCGCCATTCCTGCCGGCGGCGTGCCGGTGGCCGCGGAGATCGCCAGGAGTCTGGCCCTGCCTCTGGACCTGCTCATAGTGCGCAAGATCCAGCTCCCCTGGACCACCGAGGCCGGTTTCGGGGCCTTGGACCCCGAAGGGGAAGCCATCTTCAATGAGGAGCTGCTCCGGCGGCTGGACCTGACCAAAGAGGAGGTCGCCACCCAGACGGCCAAGGCCGCCGCGGTCAGCCGCCGGCGGGAACAGAGGCTGCGGGGCGGCCGGCCCTACCCGGAGCTGGTTGGAGAGCCGGCCATCATCGTGGATGACGGCCTGGCCTCCGGCTTTACCATGCGGGCCGCGGTGCAATTCCTGAAGCGCCGGGGCGCCGGCGAGATCGTGGTGGCGGTGCCCACCGCCTCGGAGCGGACCGTGCAAGACCTGCTGCCCGAGGTGGACGAACTCCTTTGCCTCAACGTCCGCAGCGGCTGGTCTTTCGCGGTGGCCGACGCCTACGTGAACTGGTATGATCTGGATGACGAGGAAGTGTTGGAGATTATGAATTCCCTGGAACCGCGAGATTAATGGATTTTATTTTGCTCGTTCCCAAGCTCCTGCTTGGGAACCAGGGAAAAACTCGTTTTCGGTGTCATAGTAACTATGAAGCAAAAAAGTAATTGTATAAATTCCAATAAGCTACCTTTTATCCCCCTGGACTCCCTGGCCTTCGACATTGACGGGGTAGTGGCCGACATCATGACCACCTTCCTCGCCCTGGCCCGGGAGCGCTACGACTGCGGCCACCATCTGCGCTACGAGCACATCACCACCTTTTTACTGGAGGACTGTCTCGATCTGGAGCCCCGGATCATTGCCGAACTGATCCGGGAACTCATCGACCGCCCCCAGCAACTGGGAGTTGAGCCCTTTCCCGAGGCAGTGGCGGTGCTCACCCGCCTGGCCCGGGAGACGCCCCTGTTGTTTGTCACCGCCCGGGACCGGGCCGGTCCCATCCGGACTTGGCTGCAGCGCACCCTGGTCCAGGTGCCGCCCCAGGATATCCGGGTGGTGGCCACCGGTGATCCCGACAGCAAACTCCATTACCTAAAGGAACAAAAGATCCGCTTCTTCGTGGAGGATCGCCTGGAAACCTGCCAGCATCTGTCCGGCCACGGGATCACCCCCATCCTCTTCGCCCAACCCTGGAACCGCCAGCCCCACCCGTTTTTGGAAGTGGCGGACTGGCCGGCCCTGGCCAGCCTTCTCTTTGAGGAGGAGGAGGAATAGCTGAGTAGGAGGGGATTTTCAGTGGCCGGCGGCCCTTGCCCCCAGCCCACTCCTTTTTTCTGCAAATAGGCATTTGAAAGGTAGCCGCAAGCTTTAGCTTGCGAAATAATCGGAAAAACGAGAACGCAGGCTAAAGCGTGCGGCTACCTATACCCCACATATTTTTTAGAGATATTTCTGCAAAACGACACTAAATACTAGTTCCGCGACCACTTCCTCCAACCCTTCCTTTTTCCCATTCATTAAGGTAAAATTTATTTATGATGACTCAGCGAGAAGCGGCATTAGCAGGGAAGATCACTCCGGCCATGGAGCAGGCGGCCGGACTGGAAGGCTTGACGCCGGAGGTGATTCGCCAGGGTCTGGCCCGGGGCACCCTGGTGGTGCCGGCCAACCCCGGGCATTTGGGACTTAAGCCGCTGGCCATCGGCCAGGGGGTGCGGGTCAAGATCAACGCCAATATCGGCACTTCCCCCCACGACGTCAACCTGGAGAAGGAGCAGGCCAAGCTGGCCGCGGCCCTGGAGTTCGGGGCGGACGCGGTCATGGACCTGTCAACGGGCGGCAGCCTGGACGATATCCGCACCGCCCTCCTGGCCCAATGCCCGGTGCCCTTCGGCACCGTGCCCATCTATCAGGTCATGAGCCAGGCCGGGAGCCTGGAAGAGGTCCGGAGCGACGATCTCCTGGAGATGGTTCGCCACCACGGCCGCCAGGGGGTGGACTTCGTCACGGTGCACTGCGGCGTCACCCGGGGCGCCCTGCCGCTGCTGGCCAAACGGGTCACCGGGGTGGTTTCCCGGGGCGGGGCCTTCCTCACCGCCTGGATGCGGCGTTCCGGCCAGGAAAACCCTTTATATGAGAGGTATGACGAACTGCTGGAGATCGCCCGGGAGCACGATCTCACCCTCTCCCTGGGGGATGGGCTGCGGCCCGGATGCCTGGCCGACGCCACCGATCGGGCCCAACTCCACGAGCTGAAGATTCTGGGTGAGCTTACCCGGCGAGCCTGGGCCAAGGAGGTCCAGGTGATGGTGGAAGGACCGGGGCATCTACCTCTGAACGCCATCCGCAAAAACGTCCGTCTGCAGCAGAAATATTGCAGCCAGGCCCCTTTTTACGTCCTGGGGCCCCTGGTCACCGACGTGGCCTCGGGCTACGACCACATCTCGGGGGCCATTGGCGGGGCCTTGGCCGCCACCCTGGGTGCCTCCTTTCTGTGCTACGTCACCCCGGCGGAACACTTGAAACTGCCGGAGGTGGAGGACGTCATCGACGGGGTGGTGGCCTCCCGCATCGCGGCCCACGCCGCGGATATCGCCCTGGGAAGGAAAGGCGCTGCCGATTGGGACCTGGCCATGTCCAAGGCCCGGCGGGCCCTGGACTGGGACACGCAAATCCGGCTCTCGGTCAACCCTCCCAAGGCCAGGCGCCTCCGGGATCTGAGTCAGGCCCGGGATGACCAATGCACCATGTGCGGCCGCTTCTGCGCCATGAAGGTCTTCGACGAGAAATTCGAAGGCTGAATCAAGGGCCCTGTCGATCCCTGAACACCCCGCCTGCCCTCGCCTGCCCCACTATTGCCCGGCCAGGAAAAATTGGGCAAATCTGAGGAACCCGATAAGATTCCTGGCAATTTGTGTTGGCTTGTGTTAGTTTTGCTTTAGATTCCTCCATAAAAATGGAAGCCTGGATCCGGCCAAGCGGTGGACTGGGACTTAAGGGAGGGAATGATGGACAAGACGGATTGCCTTCCGGGACAGGGCCGGGGGGCTTTTTTATCTCCATCCCCGGAGGCCGCGCCATTTGCCGCGGCCCTGGACCAGATGCACCAGGAGCTGGGCGCGGTGCTGGCCCGGATTACTCCGGAGATGCCCGAGACCCTGATCAGGGAGCTTAAGGCCGCGCCGCGCATCTTCGGATGCGCCAGTGGCCGCTCCGGCTTTATTCTCCGGGGCTTTCTGATGCGGCTGATGCACCTGGGCTATACCGTCTATTTCGTAGGAGAGACCACCACCCCTCGCATCCGCCCGGGTGACTTGCTGGTGGTGATGTCCGGCTCGGGGGAGACGGCCCAGCCCCGGGAGATGCAGCGCCGGGCCAATACCGTGGGGGCCCGCACCCTGGGTCTCACCGCCCATGCCGACTCCACCCTTGGCCGGGAAGCCCAGGTGGTCATCACCATCCCCGGCACCACCAAGCTGACGCGGACCCGGGAGACCGTCTCGGTCCAATGCCCCGGCAGCCTCTTTGAACAGGCCGCCTTTCTGTTTCTGGAGGCGGTGGTCCTTCTTCTTTACCGCAGGGGGTCCAGCCGCGACCGCAAAGAAATCCTGGACCGCCACACCGATTTGGAGTAGTCAGTAGCCAGTAGTCAGTAGTCAGTTGCCAGTAAATCTGGGAACTGGTAACTGGGAACTGGGAACTTAATCTTATTTCTCAGCAAAGAATTCCAAGGATAATCAGATGCCCCCCATATTGCAACTGGCCCTCGATTTTGTAGACATGCACCGGGCGGTGCAGGTGGCGGAGTTAGCGGTGCCCGCCGGGGTGGATTGGGTGGAGGCCGGCACCCCTTTGATCAAGAGCGAAGGCCTCGATGCAGTGCGGGAATTGCGGCGCCTCTTTCCCGGCAAGGTCATCGTGGCGGACATGAAGATCATGGATGCCGGGCGTGTGGAGGTGGAGACCGCGGCCAAGGCCGGGGCCCAGATCATCGACGTGCTGGGGGCCGCCTCCGATGCCACCATTGCCGAGTGCGTCCAGGCCGGCAAGAATTACGGGGCCAAGATCGCGGTGGACCTCATCGCGGTGGCCGACCCACTGGCCCGGGCCCGCCAGGTGGAGGAGCTGGGGGCGGACTACATCTCGATCCACCTGGCCATAGACGAACAGATGCGGGGCGGGGGACAAGACCCCTTTGCGATGTTGGCCGCGGTCAGCGGGGCAGTGCGGGTGCCGGTGGGAGTGGCCGGAGGCATCAACTCCGAGACCGCCTCCCAGGCGGTGGCGCACGGGGCCGGCTACGTCATCGTGGGGGGCGCCATCACCAAGGCCTTGGACCCGGCCGCGGCCACCCGGGAGATCCGCCTGGCCCTGGATGAGGGCGCGGTGATTCCCACCACTCTGTTCAAACGGGTGGGGGAGGAAGAGATTCGGGGCGTGCTGGAGATGGTCTCCGCCTCCAACCTCTCCGACGCCTTGCACCGGGGCGGGGTTCTGGAGGGGCTGCGGCCCCTGTTTCCAGGGATTCGCCTCCTAGGCCCTGCCCTGACGGTGCGCACCTATCCCGGGGATTGGGCGAAGCCGGTGGAGGCCATCGACCAGGCCCAGCCGGGGGACGTAGTAGTCATCGACGCCGGCGGAGTGGGCCCTGCCGTCTGGGGGGAACTGGCTACCACTTCGGCCCTGCAGCGAGGGCTGAACGGGGTGGTGATCGACGGCGCCATCAGAGACTCAGGCGACATCACCAAGCTGGGTTTTCCGGCCTTCTCCCGCCTGGTGATGCCCAACGCCGGGGAACCCAAGGGCTTCGGAGAGATCGGGGTGCCCATCCGGTTGGGGGGTCTCAAGGTGGAGAGCGGCGACTGGGTCCTGGGAGATGACGACGGGGTGGTGGTTCTGCCCCGCGCCCTGGCGGTGGAATACGCCAACCGGGCCATGGACGTCCTGGAAAAGGAGAATCGCCTCCGGGAGGAAATCAAGGAAGGCAGCACCCTGGCCCAGGTGGCCGATTTGCTCAGGTGGGAGAAGAAGGTGTGATGGAGGCGCACCGCGGCCAGGGCCTCACCCCTCTTCCCGGCAGCGTTTTTTAGCCTCCTTGCGGCAGAGCTCCCAGATGACGCAGCCCGGGCGGAACTTGCAGTAGAGGCAAGGGTCGGTGCAGGCCCGGCAGGCGTCCAGGCACTCCTGGCAGTATCCCAATTCATGTTTCTGGCAACGGACAGAGGCCTCCCGGTCCGGGTGAAAACGGCAGCGGGCCATCGATTCCATACGGCAATTATATCAAAGAACCAGCCTCAGATCACTCCTCCTGGCGGCCAACGGCGCCTGCCCCGCCGCGGAAAATATTTAGCCTGACCACATAAAATTTTCTGCTTCCCCTTCAAAAACCGCCTTCCTCTTATTACTTTATGGATAGGGTCGGACAAAGAGGCCCAGGCGGGTCGCGCCCGGTGACCCCGGGCCGTAGGTCTGGCTGGCTGCCGGAAGCTGTTCCTGAGAGGAATATTTCATGCCCGAGGATCAATTCGCCGCGACCCGGGAGCGCATGGTAGCAGAGCAAATTCGGGCCCGGGGGGTGGCCGACCCCAGGGTGCTGGCCGCAATGCGCCGGGTGCCCCGGCACCACTTTATCCCGGAGCACCTCTGGAGCCAGGCCTACGCTGACTATCCCCTGCCCATCGGGGAAGACCAGACCATCTCCCAGCCATACATCGTGGCCCTCATGACCGAGATTCTGGAACTTAAGGAGACGGACCGGGTCCTGGAGGTGGGCACCGGCTCCGGCTATCAGGCGGCGATCCTGGCGGAGTTGGCCGCCCAGGTCTTCAGCATCGACCGCAAGGGCGGCCTGGCGGATCACGCCCGCTCGATCCTGGAATCCCTGGGTCACCGGAATATTCGCATCCGGGTGGGGGACGGCACCCTGGGTTGGCCGGAGGAGGCCCCCTTCGAAGGCATCATCGTCACCGCCGGCGCCCCCAAAGTCCCCAGGCCCCTGGTGGAGCAACTGGCCCTGGGGGGACGCCTGGTGATTCCGGTGGGGGACGCCTTCACCCAAACCCTGACCTGCGTGCGCCAGACCGGGGAGGGGTTGAAGTACGAATACCACGGCGGCTGCCGCTTCGTGCGCCTTATCGGCAAATACGGCTGGGAGGGCGGAGAGACGGAGTTTTGATCGGATTGAAGGCTATAGCCATATCCCGGGAAATAAGAGGGTGGATTCTTATCTAAGCCGGAAATTGAAACCTCTGCGAATGTCCCCATTTTTGTCATTCTGAGGGAGCGGAGCGACCGAAGAATCTCATAAATACTAAGGAAATACGAGATCCTTCGCTTCGCTCAGGATGACAAAGTTGTTTTTCGCAGAAGTCTCAAGTTATTTTTTCATGGACCAAAGCTGACACCTAATCTCGAATAAAGGAGGATGGGAACATGGCAGAACGTCCCGGAGCAATCACTATGAAGGGCAATCCCCTGACCCTGGTGGGCCGGGAAGTGCAGGCGGGGGAGCAGGCCCCGGATTTTGAGGTTATCGCCGTCGACTTGAGCCCCTTCCGGTTTTCCTCGCTCCAGGGCAAGGTGGCCATTATCTCCTCGGTGCCCTCCCTGGACACCCCCACCTGCAATATCGAAACCCGCTGGTTCAATGAAGAGGCCGCCAGGCTGGGACCGGACGTGGAAATCCTGACCATCAGCATGGACCTGCCCTTCGCCCAGAAACGCTGGTGCGGCGCCGCGGGCGTGGACCGGGTCAAGACCTACTCGGACCACAGGGATGCAGCTTTCGGGGAAGCTTACGGGGTGTTGATCAAGGAGTTGCGCCTCCTGGCCCGGGCCGTGTTTGTGGTGGACAAGGAGGGAGTGCTGCGTTACGCCCAACTCGTCAAAGAGTTGTCCCAGGAGCCCAACTATGACGAGGTCTTGCAGGCGGTGGGCAAGCTGACCTGAGGAGAGGAATGGCTAGATAGATTATTTGGCCTTCGCCACCTCGGGCTCGTGCTGCCGTAAGGCGGCGGCGATGACCCGCCGGGCCATGGGCCCGGCTTCCGAGCCGCCGTGGCCGCCGTGTTCCACTATTACCGCCACGGCCACCTGGGGGTTGTCCGCCGGGGCGTAACCCACGAACCAGGCATGGTTTTTATACTTGCGGACGCTCTCGGCGCTCTCGCCTTTTTTCTCCTCTAAATTCAGCCTCTCCGTGGTCACCACCTGGGCGGTGCCAGTCTTGCCGGCCACCTGGATCTGGTCCAGGCGGGCATCCTTGCCGGTCCCGTTCTCATCCTCCACCACCCCCAAAAGGCCCTTCTGCACCGCGGCGATAGTGGCCGGACTGGCATCCAGGCGATACTTGACCTGCGGCTGGGACTGAAAGAGAACCTCCCCGCTGGGACTCTCCACTTTTTCCACCACCTGCGGCTCATAGATCACGCCGCCGCTGGCTATGGCCGCGATCACCTGGGCCATCTGGATCGGGGTGACCAGGTTATAGCCCTGGCCGATGGCAACCGACAGGGTATCCCCTTCGCGCCAGCCCTGGTGGAAGCGGGCCTTTTTCCATTCGCTGGTGGCCACCAGCCCGGGCATCTCTTTATCGAGATGGAGGCCGCTGGGTTGTCCCAGGCCGAAGCGGCGGCTCCACTTGGCAATGCGGTCGATCCCCAGCCGCTCCCCCACAAGATAAAAATAGACGTCGCAAGATTCCACCAGGGCCTTATTGAGATTGACCTCGCCGTGGCCGCCCTTTTTCCAGTCTCTGAACTCGTGGCCGCCGCGGACCAGGACCCCGGGGCAATCTAATCTGGTTTCCGGGGTGACGACCTGCTCTTCCAAGGCGGCCACCGCCATGACAATTTTGAAAGTGGAACCTGGGGGATACTGTCCCTGGAGGGCGCGGTTTTCCAGGGGATGGCTTTTGTCCTGGCTGAGGCGCTGCCATTCCTGGGGCGGCAGCCCCCGCTCAAAGGCCTCCTGGGAAAAGGTGGGGGAAGAGGCCATGGCCAGAATCTTGCCGGATCGGGGATCCAGGGCGACGATGGCTCCCGCCTTCCCTTCCAGGCACTCCTCGGCCACCTGCTGCATGTGGCTATCCAGGGTCAGGTAGATGTTGTCCCCGGGGGTGGGGGAAATCGAGTCCATCTGGCCGAATTCCCGGCCATAGGCGTCCACTTCGATGCGGCGGTGGCCCCGGGCGCCCATGAGATAGTTATCCCAGGCCAGTTCGACGCCGCTGCGGCCCACGTAGTCGCCCACCTTGTAATTGGCAAACTTGCCGCTCTTGAGCTGGGCCTCGCTAATCTCCCCCAAATAACCCAGGACATGGGCCGCCTGCCCATTTTGGCGGTACTCCCGCTTGGGCTGGACCTGTATCAGGACTCCGGGCAACTCCGGCTGATAAGTGGCCACCTGGGCCAATTCTTCCCAACTCAGGTCTCCCCGGAGCCGCACCTGGTAAAGGCCATTGGCCCGGGCGTCTTCCAATTGGGCGGCGATCTGCTTCTGATCCATATGGAGCAGAATCGCCAGCCGGTGGCTCAGGAGCCCAATATCTCCCACGTCTTCCAAGACCGCCATCAGTTCGTAGCTGGGCCGGTTGCCCACCAGAACCTGGCCGTCGCGGTCCAGAATCTTGCCCCGCCAGGGGGGCAGGTCGATGAGGCGGATGCGGTTCTGTTCCGAGCGCTGGCGCAGGTAATCACCCTGCACCAGTTGCAGAAACCAGAGGCGCAGGAACAGGAGGGCGAAGAGGCCAAGGACGACGAGGGCCACCACGGAGAAATGGCGCCGCACCCGCTCCTGTTCATCCGGGGGCATGGCGCCGCCGGTGGCATCTCCCAGGAACTTATAGCTTCCCCAAGAGTTTTCTTCCAGATTCAGCTTGGAGTGGGCCATGGCGCTCTCAGTCGGTGGTCTCGTCTCGATAAGTCTTGCCTGTTATTTGCCGGGAGGCCGCAGTAATCCGGGCGCCTGGAATCGGCCGGGGAGACAGCCCCCCGCCATTATGCCAGAGGCTGGTAAAACCCGGGCTGTTGGCTCCTGGGACGCCAGCCGTAGCGGCCCAGAAATCTTTCCAATCCAAGCACCAGTAAACACATCAACGGCCCCAGGACCGCAGTGAAGACGATTTCGGCGGCGTGATGAGAGATCTGCCCCCAGGCCAGTCCGCCTTCGTAGCCCAGGGTGATGAGACTCGTCTGCAGGAAGACCTCTTGGAGGACCATGGCCAGCAGGCAGGCCGCCGCCTGGAGGCCGAATCGCTGCTGGGGCAGACGCTGGCTAAAGATGCGGGCCACGCCCACCACCAGCAGGGCCGCACCCAGGTGCAGGCCGAAAGGGGTGATGGCAAAGCTGTCCTGCAAGACCCCCATGGCCACCGCCAGGGCCAAAGCCAGGGCCAGAGAGGGCCGCAAACCCAGGTAGAACAGCAGCAGGGCCAGCAGCCGCAGGTGCATCTGCGGGAAGAACGCCAGGTTCTGCAGGTAGAAAATGGCCAGGGCCAGGAAGCCGTATGTGAGAAAGGCGGCGATCATGGTTCCGACAGGCTGAGGTTGGCGACTTTGATGACCAGGACTTCTTCCAGGGCCGACAGGTCCACTGCGGGAGTCACTTCGATTTCCTGGAAGACCCCGGGGCTCTTTTTGTCGGCCTTGGTTACCTTGCCGAAGAGCAAACCCTTGGGATAAATGCCGGTCAGGCCGGAGGCCAGAACCAGGTCCCCCACCTGGACGTCGGCGCTCTTGGGGACGAAATCGAGGGAGCAGCGGTTGCCTCCCTGGCCTTGAAGGATGCCTCGCACCCGAGAGCGCTGCACCATGGCGTCGGCGCCGCTCTTGCGGTCCACGATGAGCATCACCTTGGCGTACTGGGGATAGGCCTCCACGACTCGCCCGACGATACCCTCCGGCGCCAGCACCGGCAGCCCGGTCTTCACCCCCTGGGCCTTCCCCTGATCGATGAGGGCGCAGCGGGACCACAGGGACGAATCGTAGGCGATAACCCGGGCCCCAATCACCGGCAGGGCCACCTGTCTCTTCAGGGTCAAGAGCGCTTCCAGGCGGGTCAGGGCCTGCTGGGCTTCCTGAAATTGAATTTCTTTCTGCCGGTATTCCTCCAGGCTCCGGTGCAGTTGGACGTTCTCCTGCCGGGCCCCCACCAGGTCAATGTACCCCAGCCAGAGGTCCCGGCCGCGGCGGCCCAAAGATTCCAGGGCCTGCAATCCGGGGGCAGTAATGGAAACCACCGACCCTTGCACCGCTTTTAGGACCGGAGATTGCTTCAGGCCGAGGGACAGGACGGAGAAAAACAGCAGGAGAGCCAGGGCCACGATTAACGGAGTGCGGTAGTGCAAGTCAGGGCGCAAAGCCAACTGCCTCAAGCAACCATAACTTCCTTCAGGATGTTCAGGTTGTCCAGGGCCCGGCCGGAACCCAGAACCACCGTGGTCAAGGGATCGTCGGCGATCTTGATAGGTAACCCGGTCTCCTGCTTGAGCAGGTCGTCCAGGCCTTTCAAAAGGGCGCCGCCGCCGGTCAGGTAGATGCCCCGGTCCACGATGTCCGCGGCCAACTCCGGGGGGGTCTGCTCCAGGGCGGTTTTCACCGCGGCGATGATGGCGTCGATCTGCTCCTGAATGGCCAGGCGGACCTCATCGGAGTTGATATTGATGATCTTGGGGATGCCGCTCACCAAGTCCCGGCCCTTGACGTCCATGGATTCGGGCTCGCCGGGGAAGGCGTTGCCGATGGTGGTCTTGATGATTTCCGCGGTGCGCTCGCCGATCAAAAGATTGTAGGTGCGCTTGATATATTGCAAAATGGCCTCGTCCATCTTGTCGCCACCCACGCGCACCGATCTCGAATAGACGATACCCGCCAGGGAGATGACCGCCACTTCGGAGGTGCCGCCGCCGATGTCCACCACCATGTTGCAGATGGGCTCGGTGATGGGCAGCCCGGCGCCGATGGCCGCGGCCATCGGTTCCTCGATGAGATAGACTTCCCGCGCCCCAGCCGATTCCGCCGACTCCCGCACCGCCCGCTTTTCCACCGGGGTGATACCCGAGGGGACGCAGACGATGATGCGGGGCCGGATCAGGGAGCGACGGTTGTGCACCTTGCGGATGAAATGGCGCAGCATGGCCTCAGTGATTTCGAAGTCGGCAATCACCCCATCCTTCATGGGACGTATGGCCACGATGTTGCCTGGGGTGCGGCCCAACATCATCTTGGCCTCCCGGCCCACCGCCAGCACCCGGCTGCGGTCCCGGTCGTGTTTGCGTACCGCTACCACCGAAGGTTCGCTTAGGACGATCCCTTTGCCCTTGACGTAAACCAGGGTATTGGCGGTGCCTAGGTCGATGGCCAAATCATTGGAGAACCATCCCAGAATGGGATCGAGAAACATAGACACTCCTTAATATTCATGGAAACACCGCCTGAGGTCCAGCGGGGGTGTGAGCCACCCCGAGGGCACCAAGGCACCCGGTCCCTCGAGTCGAGAAAAGGCTAGTCTATCTCTAAGTATTTAAGTTTAAGTTATTTCGTCTATAAAATTCAACTTAAAAATTGGCGGTTGCCGGAATGGACCCTGACTTTCGAGGATGTCCAGGTCCTGGGGGACCTGGCCTGGACAGGACAGGCGGCCACCGTCTCACCGGGTTGACGCAGATGCCTCCTAGGTCAAGCGGCCGGGAACGAGAGAAAATCTAGGCGGTCCCTTGACAAAAAGACGTATAAATGGTTTATAAAATGGTTGGAAAACGTTCCGTCATAAGGATGAGCAAATGTCGAAGCGCACCTATCAACCCCATAATCTGCGTCGATCCAGAACCCACGGCTTTCTGGAGCGGATGAGCACGCGGGGTGGCCGCCAGGTCATCAACCGCCGCCGGGCCAAGGGCCGGAAACGCTTGACGGTTTAGCGCCGGCGGAGTGATCCTGGGCCCTCCCTCCGATTCCGTCGACCGGCGCCCCACCCCCGCCCCGACCCCAACCATCAAGGGGATCGTTAGCTTTACCAAGGCGGATCGGCTCCGCCGCCGTCGCGATTATCTCCGGGTTCAGGCCCAGGGGAGGCGGCTCTATTCGCGCCATTTCGGGGTCACCCTGGCGCCCCCGGAGACCCCCGTCCCCAGGCTGGGGTTGGTGGTGACCCGGCGCTTCGGCAAGGCGGCCAGGCGCAACCGCATGAAGCGGCTGCTGCGTGAATTTTTCCGGCGGCACAAGGCGCTTTTGCCCCCGCAGGACCTGGTGATCATGGCCAAACCGGGGGCGGCTACCCTGAATTATTGGCGGGTGGCAGAGGAGTTGGGGGGCCTGTTGTTAGCTCAGCCCCCGGGGGTTGTCCATGACTAGATTGGCTCTCTGGGCCATCCGGGCCTACCAGTTGCTGATTGCTCCCCTGTTTCCCACGTGCTGCCGGTTCGCCCCCAGTTGCTCCCATTACGCCGCCGAGGCACTGTCCCGCCACGGCTTTTGGCGGGGCCTTTACCTGAGCCTGCGGCGCCTGTTGCGCTGCCACCCTTTCCACCCCGGGGGTTGGGACCCGGTGCCCTAGGAGTTACGAATGGAAAAACGGGCTATGATTGCCCTCGCCATGAGTATGGTGGTCTTTGCGGTGTTTATGTATATCGGGCAGCGGTCTCGGGTGGGCCAGGTTCCTCCAACCCAGCAAGGCGAGCAACCCGGCCAAGCCCAGCAACCCCAACAGGCTCAACCGCCGCTGGCCCCCGCTCCGGCTCCCGCCCTTCCGGCGGCTAAGCCGCCTCAGGCCACGACCCCGGCCCCGGCCGCGGCCAAGCCGGGTCGGGACGTGGTGGTGGAGACCCCTCTGTTTCGGGCGGTATTCACCGATGCGGGCGGCCGCCTGAAAAGCTTCCAGTTAAAAAAATACCGGGAGAACCTGCCCTTTACCCCCATCTACCAGTTCAAAGTGGGGCCGGTCTCTCTCGATTTGGATCGCTACCACAATCCTGAGAATTCCCTGGCCCAACCCAAAGAAATGGTGAACACCGGCCCTGGCCAGAATTACGACCTGGACCTGGGCTGGCAGGGCAGCAGCCTTTCCGGGTCTACTGGGGGAGGACCCATATCCTGGGTAGCCTCCCAGCCGGGCCTCACCCTCCAGGATGCAGGCAAGGGCACCCTGCAATTCACCGGCCGCAGCAGCTCCGGCCTCACCTTTATCAAGACCTTCACCTTCAAGGCGGACAGCTATGCCTACGACCTGACGGTGCAGGTGGTGAACCAAACCGGCCAAACCGTGGATGGGCAGTTGGACCTGGACCTCAGGGAGGATTTTGCCGGGGAGGTGGCCGGCCGCTACCAATCCTTTGGTTTCAACGGTTCCGTCAATAATAGCTGGACAGAGATCAAGAGCGGCGGCCTCAAGAAACCCCAGACCCTTACCGGCAAGATCGACTGGGCCGGGCTGGACGAGGGTTATTTCCTGACTGCTATGGTGCCCCAGGCGGCCCCCAAGTCCCTGGTGCTGCTCAAAGAGACCCTTCCGGGACCCATGGTGGCTAGTCTCAGGACCCCGGTGGAGAATCTGGCCCCCGGCCGGAAGGCCCAGTTCACCTATGGTCTCTATTTCGGGCCCAAGGACCAGAAGGACCTTCAGAGCCTGGGCTTGGAGCGGGCCGTCAACTTCGGCTGGTTCAATTTCCTGGGCCAACCCCTGCTCTACGCCCTGAATTTTTTTGAGCGCTATTGCGGCAATTACGGCTGGGCCATCGTCATCCTCACCTTTGTGATCCGTATCCTTTTTTTCTACCCCAACCACAAAAGCTACAAGTCCATGAAGGCGATGCAGAAGCTCCAGCCCAAGGTGGCCAAGATCCGGGAGAAATACAAAGACGACAAGGAGGCCATGAACAAGGAGATGATGGGCCTGTACAAGACCTTCAAGGTCAACCCCCTGGCCGGCTGCCTGCCCATGGTGATCCAACTGCCGGTATTCATTGCTCTGTACAGGGTTCTCGGGTCCGCCATCGAACTGCGCCACGCCTCCTTCATACCCACCCTGCCGTTTACCCATATCGTCTGGCTGGCGGACCTGTCCACCAAAGACCCCCTGCTCATCACCCCCCTGGTCATGGGCGGCACCATGTTCTTGCAGCAGAAGATGACCCCCTCTCCGGGTGACCCCGCCCAGGCCAAGATGATGATGTTTCTCCCGGTGGTTTTCACTTTCATGTTTCTGAACTTCGCCTCCGGCCTGGTGATCTATTGGCTGGTGAATAACGTGCTTTCCATTATCCAACAGCATTACACCAACAAGTACATCAGCTAGTTTAGAGGAAGAGTTGATGGAGTTTGAGGAGTTTGAAGGCAAAAGCACCGAAGACGCCATTGAGGCGGCTTGCGCCCATTTTCAGGTGTCCCCCGAGCAGTTGGAGATCGAGATCTTATCGGTGGGCTCCCCGGGCCTCTTTGGCCTGGGCGGCCGCAAGGCTAAGGTTCGGGCCGCCCTCCGGGATGAGTCGGAAGAAAACCTGCTGACCGCGGCCCAGGAGATTCTGGAGAACCTCCTGGCGAAGATGCAGGAGCAGGCCAAGGTCAGCGTGCACCAGGAGGAGGACCGCCTCAGCCTGCGCATCGAGACCGCGGGCGCTGGTCTGCTCATCGGCAAGCAGGGCCAGACCCTGGACGCCTTGCAGTATCTGGTCACCAAGATGCTGGCCAAGCGATCCCGCCGCAAGGTGAGGATCTCCATCGATGTGGAGGCCTACCGGGCCCGGCACGACGAGGCCCTGGCGCACCTGGCCCAGAATTATGGGGAGAAGGTGAAAAAGAGCGGCAAGCCCATCACCTTGACTCCCATGAACCCCTATGACCGCCGCATCGTCCATCTGGCCCTTCAGGAGGACAGGGATCTGAAGACCAGCAGCCGGGGGGAAGGACTGTACAAGAAGGTGGTCATATCCCCCGCCAAAAAGAAGGAAGGCCAGGAGGCTGGACCGGAAAAGACAGTAATGGGTAATGGCTAATGGGTGCGGGGTTAAGTTCCTCACCCCGGCGGCATCCCGGTTACCCCTTATGAATACATGACCCAGCCTGATCCGGCAGATACCATCGCCGCCATTTCCACTCCCCCAGGTGAGGCGGGCATAGGCATCGTCCGTCTCAGCGGCCCCCGGGCCCGGGAGATCGCCCGGGAGATCTTTCGCCCCCGCCGTCCCCGCCGCCAATGGCGCTCCCACCAGCTTTACCTGGGAGAGATCGTCGGTCCCCAGGGAGAAATCATCGACGAAGTGCTGCTCACCTGGATGCGAGCCCCCCACACCTATACCCGGGAAGACGTGGTGGAGATCAATTGCCACTCCGGCTACCGGGTGCTGGAGCGCCTCTTATCCCTGGTCCTGGCGCGTGGGGCCCGTTTGGCCCAGCCCGGCGAGTTTACTTTGCGGGCCTTTCTCTCAGGCAGGGTTGACCTGATCCAGTCGGAAGCGGTCCTGGAAGTGATCCGGGCCCGGAGCGAGGCGGCGCTGCAGGTGGCCGCCGGCCATCTCCAGGGTGGCCTGGGGCGCGGGCTGGCAAGGCTGCGGGAAGACCTTCTTAACCTGCTGGCCCGGGTGGAGGCGGCCCTCGATTTTCCCGAGGAAGCCGAAGAACTAGTCCCGGCGTTCCTGGAGGAGGCCCTGGCGCCCCGGATGGAAACCCTGGCGCGCCTCACCGCCAGCTACCGCCAAGGCCGCCTGTTGCGGGAGGGCCTGCTGGCGGTCATCATTGGCCGGACCAACGCCGGCAAATCGAGCCTCCTGAACCGCCTGCTTAACCTGGACCGGGCCATTGTCACCGAGATTCCCGGCACTACCCGGGACCTGATCGAGGAGACCATCATCCTCGGATCCATCCCGGTGCGCTTCAGCGACACCGCCGGGCTGGGTCCGGCCCGGGATCGGCTGGAAGAGCTGGCTATGGAGCGCACCACGGACCGCCTGGCCCAGGCCGATCTGGTCCTCTATCTCCTGGACGGGAGCACCCCCCTGGCCGCGGCGGACCGGCAGGCCTTGGGGGAGATGGGCGGCCGCCGGGGCCTGGCGGTGATCAACAAGGCGGACCTGCCCCTGGCGGTTGGCGAAACCGAGGTGCAGGCGGCCACCTCCTTCCCGGTGCTGTCGATTTCCGCCCTCACCGGCCAGGGGATCGAAGCCTTGAAGGAGGCCATCGTAGCCCAGGCCCTGGGAGACGGCCTGCGCCTCAGCGGCGAGATGGTCACCCTGGCCCGGCATCACCGGCATCTGGAGGGGTGTCTCGGCTGCCTCGCCCGGGTCCGGGAACTGCTGGCGGTTTACCTTTTGCCGCAACCCCACCAGGCTCCCCCCTGGGAACTCGTGGCCCTGGAGCTCCAAGAGGCCATCCGGGAGCTGGGGGAGATTACCGGCCAGGAGGTGGGAGACGAGGTTTTGGAGCGGATCTTCGGGGAATTTTGCCTGGGGAAATAACCTTATGGATTTGGAATTGCAGGGCGGGAAATGTGGGGTGGGAAAGCGAAGCGCCTCCCGCCTTTAGGCCGTAGCCCTGGGGCGGGAAAGGTAGGGGGAGGGTTAGTAGCACAGGTTTAAAACCTGTGCCACCAAGCCCCTCCCGCCTCTAGCATGGGAACATGGATTCCGGAAATCCCCCCACCACAGCCCCGGGAGCTATCCGGATCATATCGATTAAATATTGCAATTCTTAATAAGTGGATGATAATAACATGATACACGTGAAAAGCCCCAGGCTGTCTTGGGATCTAGAAAATTGTGCCCATGTGAAAGTTTGGCCCGAGCCTGGCGTAGTATTGTGGGATCAAAAATGAATGGAGAAATAGCGGTGAGCGCTTGACAATAAGTAAATAATGATTAATTTTTCCCAGCGTTGTAAGTTGAATTCTAAATTTTTCTTGTAACTATCATACTCCCTGTTAATCATGGTAAAACCATCCAGCATCCAAATTGAAGAGGATCATCTTTGCGTAATCTCGGACCTGCATCTAGGCAATCCCGCCTTCTTAAGATCGGACTATTTAAAATCATTTATAAAGCACCTGGCAAGAGAACGCACTAGCCTTTGTATAAATGGTGACGGTGTTGATTTATTGCAATGTACAACCAGAAAATTAGTAAAAGATTTACGTTCGGCTGTTAACAGTTTCAAGGACTTCATATCCCAGGGAAGCAAAAAGGTCTACTATGTGCTCGGCAACCATGACACTCATTTGGAGCCATATTTAGCGGAACTAGGCATTTTCTCTTTCACCCCTTTCCTGGAAGTCGTTTCCGGGGGACGGCGGATTCATATCGAACACGGGCATGCTTACGACTATCGATATAACCATTTCCCCAAACTCTTCCATAATCTCTCGAAAGTTCTCGGTAAATTACTGATTATTTCGCCGAATCTTTTTCATCTTTTCTTTAAAATTGAATGGTTTTTTCATGTAAGGAAAAATAAAAAAGTAAATGGGTCCAATAGTGTCCTGGTAGATGCCCATGGGAACTTTTCCGCCGCCCGGGAGCTCTTTGCCAGAGGGTTTGATATCGTTATCCTGGCCCATACCCATCTGCACGGCCTGCAAGTGATGGAAAATGGCAAGATCTTCGCCAATGCCGGGGCCTGGACCTCCGGCAAACTCCATTATCTGGAAATTAAGCAGGGCGCCATCAGCCTCAAGGAGTGGTATTGAGAAGGGGTTGATGGGGACTTCCAATTCCCCCCGCTGGTAAGCCTAGGCCACTACTGGGCAAGCACCGCCCGAATCCTATCTGATGTGGATTGAGGAGGGCCATTCCTGGCATTGAGGCAGAGGTTCATCAAAAATCGTAGTTGAAGAGTACATCGCCGCCGTTGTTGCGCAGGCCCATGGTGGAATCGGCGCTCAGGTATTTGTTTACCTTGTATTCCAGCCGCATCTGTTCGGTGTTGTCCCGGTAGAGGGGATTGTTTTTGTGTTCGAAGGTGACGCTGAGCTGATTGGTCAGGGGCTTGTTCACCCCCACCGTCTGTTCCCCGCAGCGCATGCTGAGGTCGCACACCAGGGGCACATTTTCCCCAAAAATCTCTTTTAGCTTCCTGGCGGTGACCCCGCCCAGGACCCCCAGGGCCTGCTGGCCTACGGTGTTGTACTCCTCCCGGCTCAGGGCCGCGGCCGGGCGTCCGTAAACCAGGTAAGAGAGCACATCCGCGGGAGGCAGCCCCGGGTTGCTGGAAAAGTTCAGTTGCGGTTTGTTGACGGGACCGGAGACATCCAGCATCAAGGTGACCTCGTCCACCTGGCAGGTGGCGCTGCCCGCCAGGATCCCGGGCGCCCCGGGTTTGCCGGGAAGCGTCACCGTCCCCTCGGCCACCTTGAAGGCATGCCCCTGGATGTCAATGGTGCCTTTCACGGCCTGCAGCACCCCAGCCACCCTCAGCCGTTCCTGCCCCGGCGCCTTGCTGACTCTAAGGCTGCCTGCCAGATCCACCTGGATATCCTTGTTTTTTACCAAGACCTCTCCCGTCGATTGCAGAGTGAAGTCAACCTGCATATTTCTCCAAAACGCCAGGGCGTGGACAGCCTGGGCCTCGGACGCAGGCAGGGATGGTTGCACCAGGTGGATATCGGGATTGGGAGCGATCTGGAAAAAGCTGGTGGCAAAGGTGGCCTGGGGGATCAGGATCTGACCGGTAAGGCGAGGGTTGCCAAAAGGACCGCTAAGGGTCAGGGCGCCGTTGGCTTCCACCTGGGAGCCCTCCCGGCGCAGGGCCAGAAAATTCTGCAACACTCCTCGCAGTTCCAGGTGACCCGGGGCGAATCCCTGCAGGGTGAGATCCCCGCTGAGTCGCAAGGTGCCGCCGCTTTGCAGGAGGACCTCCGGGATGGTGATTTTGCTCCCCTGGAGCCGGGCCGCGCCAGGCAGCAGCCGGTAAGGCAGGCCGGCCTGGCGGAGTTTGATCGACCCTTCTCCCCAGCGCACCTGGCCGGAAATCTGGGGGTGGCGGGGGTCGCCCTGCACCTGGGCCTGGATGTTAAGTTCACCCTGGGCGGCCTGCACCTGGGGGCTGATGGCGGTGAGCATCGCCAGGTCGGTCTTTTCCCCCTTCACCGTGAGGGACAGGTTTTGTTCACCCCAAGACCAGCGCCAGGGGCTGAGGGCGAGGCGCACAGGAATCTGGCCGCTCCAAACCAGCCGGGCTCCCTCGGCCTTTTCCTCCAGGTTGCCACTCAGATTTAGCAGGTCGGAGTGGTAATCGAAGGTGGTTTGCAAAGATTGGAAGGCGAAGGTCCCCACCTGCCCCGGGCTCCAGGTGACCTTCCCCTGGACCAGGGGCGCTCCAGGCTCCCCGCCGATGGAGGCCTGGCCGTCGATTTTCCCTTGCAAGGGAGGTCCCTTCCTGCTGAGGAGCCTGGCGGGGAAATGGCGCAGGTTAAGAAGGCCGGTCAGCCGCGACCCCTGGGCCTCCAGACTGGCGGTAAGCTCCCCGTCGTTGACCTTGAAGGCGGCCTCAGCCATTTGCAGCCCCGGGAAGAGCCGCAACTGCACCCAACCGATGTTGGCAATGGCGTATTCGGGGGAGTCGAAGCGAACCTTCTGCAACGCCAGGGAAACGGGGCGGGACCGCAGGTCGGCGGCGCCCAAAACTTCCGCCTGGGCCGCTCCCGGGGCGCCGGCGCGCAAGCGGAACCGCCAAAGGTTGGCCTCCCCGTGGGCGGAAAAATCGGCCTGGGAGAAGACCGCCGCCGGGGTACTCAAGTTGGCGCCCCGGAGTTCCAGTTCTCCCGCCGCGATGGGCCAGCCAGCCGCGCTCGCCTTGAAGGTGAAGGTTTTCAGGGAAACCTCTCCCAGGGTCAGGCTGCTGCCTGAGCCCTGCAGGGAGAAATGGGGGTCATGCAGAGTGCCGCTGAGGGCGCCGGCCAATTCCAGGGGATCCCCACCCGCCGCCGGCAGGTAAGGCCGGGCAGCCGCGGGGGCCAGGCTCCCCTTGAACTGGCAGGCGATCCGGTCCCCCTCCAGAGAGCCGGAGAGCTGGGCGGCCAGCGGCCCCAGGCGGAAAGAGGCCTGGGTTACCTCGAGCCGCGGCTGCTGCCAGGCGAACCTGGCCCGCAAATCCTCCAGGGTCTCCGAGCCCAAACGACCCCGGGCCTCCAGGTCGCCGGCTAGATTGAGGCCGGCCAGGGCTCGCCCCCCGGTCCAGTGGAAGGCCCCGCTGAACTTGCCATTAAGGGCAGAATCACCAACCTTTTCCAGACCCAGGCGGGCCGGTTGCAAATTCTCAGCCTCGATTTGCAAGTTGCCGGCAAGGCTGGAGAGCAACGGGCCGTCGGCGGCCAGGGTCAGCTTGCCGAAATTTCCCTGGGCCAGCCCTTTTAGGTTCTGCTCCCGGGCGTTGCCGGCCAGGCTGACTTGCAACTGATCTATGCTGATCCCGTGATCCCGGAAGGCAGAGACGTCCAGGGTCCCTTCCAGCCGCGCCGGGGGCCAGGAAGGACCCCCCCCTTTGAGGGTCAGCCCGGCGGCGATGGGGGAGAGATCTTTGAGCTTTTCAGCCCACTGTTGGCTGAATGGCGAAAGCATCCCGGCCCCCAGCCCCCCCAGTTTGGCATCCAGGCCGTAGGACCACTCCCCGGCCACCAGGTTAAGGTTGGCTTTCAGAACAAAGGAGGCCTGCTGCACCCGGCCGGCGCCGCTCAATTGATACTTGTCGGGGCCCAGGAGGGCCAGGCGGAATTTTCCCTCGATTTCCCAGTCCCGGGGCCATCCGGGCTGGAGCAGCCCCAGCAACGCCCCGGAGGCGGGACCGAGTTCAAAGGAGAAGAAGCCTTGGCGCCCCGGTCCCAGAACGCCTTCCTGCAGGCTGGCCAGGGACTGGCCCTCGCGCTGGACTTCCAGGGAGTCGAAGGCCAACCGGCCCTGGGCGTAAGTGAAGCCCCCCCGCAAGGCGAAGCGGCCCAGGGGAGTGGCGGCGGCCAGGTCCAACCGGCGCACCCGGACCTCCTGCCTGGGACTCCTGGGGTGAAGTACGGTAAGGCCCAGGCTCAGGTCCAGGTCTTCAAAACGCTGGCTGACGCCGGACCGGATCACCACCGCCTGGCCGTGCTCCAGCAGAATCGCAGAAAAATCGAGGGACCGGAAGGGCGGCGGCGGACGTTTCTTCAGGATGGAGGCCAGCTCCCAATGGCCCTCCCGATCCTGCCGCAGGGTGAGCCGGGGTTGGTGAACAACCAGGCTGCCGATCACCGGCTGTAACCGGAGCAAGGACCAGAGGGAGAAGCGCAGCTCCACCTTGGGAGTGTGCAGGATCTCACCTTGGGGGCCGGTAAGGGTCACCCCGGTGAAGGTGAAGCCGGTGAGGGCGTGGCCCTGCACCGCCGCCACCTGGAGTTCGCCGTTGAGGCGGTCCTGGGCCAGGTTCACCACTTGCCAGCCGCCCCAACGCCAGAAGGCCTGGGACTTGAGGGCCCCCCAACCAGCCACCCCCAGGAGCAGGATGACCGACAGGGCGATAAGCAAAACCCGTCGCATTGTTATTATTATACCATAGTTATTTGGTCTTGGGCGTCTTCCTGCGGCAGTCTGCCGCTAGCACCAGGGCCTCTTCCGAAAACAGCAAACCGGCTTAAAAAGCCTGGCCGATGGAGAAATTGATATGGTAGTTATCCTTGTGTTCCGAGATGGGGTTCAGGGGAATCCCAATATCGACCCCCACCGGGCCGATGGGAGTCATGTAACGCAATCCCACCCCGGAGGCATATTTTAGCTGGCCCAGGTCGAAGTCGGGGATATTGAAGAAGACGTTGCCGAAATCCATGAAGACCACCCCCCGGATTTCCTTGTAAAGGGGGATGCGGGCCTCCAGGCTCCCATCCATCAGGGCCTCGCCCCCCAGGGGTTGCCCGGTGAGATTCCGGGGCCCTAGGTAATCGAGGCGATAGCCCCGGACGCTATCGTAGCCGCCGGCAAAGAAGCGGTAAAAGACGGGAATCTGCGTGGTGCTCTGGATGGGCTCGATGAAACCGAATCTGAGGCGCCCGGCCAGGACGAAGTTGCTATCCTCCCACGGGGCATAGTAGTGGCGAGCCTCCACCACATTGCGGATAAACTCCAGGTCGGATCCCAGAAAAGTCGGGGCAAACTCGCCGGCCCAGGAAAGCACTCCCCCGTGGTGCGGGTCCGCCAGGTTATCCGTGGTCTCCCGGCGCAGGCCCAGAAGGAGCATGGAGGACCGGTAGAGCTCTTCGTTGCTCGTGTTGGTGAGGATGGCCAGGGTCTCATCAGGGATATCGAAGGGCCGGGCGAACTCCAGGCTATGGCCCACGTAGGCCCGGAGATTAAAAGGCAGGTCCCGTTCCAGGCGCTCCTCGGTGAAATAGGACCTGTCGTTATACCCCGGGAGATAACGGAGGATAAAGCCGCCCTGCAAGATCAGATCGTTGCGGCTGCCCCAGATTTGGGGATTGGTAAAGGTGCTCGTCAGCCGGTCCTCGATGCTGGAGTACTTGCCTTCCAGGTCCAGGGTGCGGCCGCCCCCGTCGAGATTACGCAAGCGCAGGCCCAACCTGGCCCGGAACTGGTCTTCATCGCCGTACCCCGCCCCCACCTTGAAGGAATGCCGCTTCTTTTCCTTGACCACCACCTCCATGGGAATCCGGCGATCCTTTTCCTTGCCGATCTCCGGGGTGATGCTGACGGTTTGAAACAGGTCCAGCCCGTAAAGCTTCACCTGGCTATCGTAAATCTTTTTGAAGGAGAAGACATCTCCGGGCTTGAAGGTTAGTTGCCGCCGGATCAGGTAGCCGGGGGTCTCTTCGTTGCCGGTGATCCTGACGTCGCCGAAATAGCCCAGGGTGCCGGCATTAACCGTGACTTCGATCCTGGCGGTATTCTCATCCGGGTTCAGCTGGACCTTGCCCTCCACCACGGTGTGGGGATAGCCGTGGTCCAGCAGATAGTCCAGGTACAGGCGCTTCAGGGACTCGTAAGCGTCCGCCGAGAAGCGGTCCCCGATCTCCAGGGGCCACTTCTTTTTTAGGGGGGAGAGGTCCACCGGAGGGGTGGCGGGGGCCACCTGGACCTCCTCCGCAATCACCCGGACGTAGGGGCCTTCGGTGATATGGAGCGTAACCGTCACCTGGTCGTCTTGTCTTTCGATTTCGGGGACGATCTTGGTGTGGTAAAAACCCTGGCTCTGGTAGTAGTCCTTTAAACGCACCAGATCCCCTTCCAGCGCCTCCTCCTTAAAGGCAGGAGGGTTCACCCACGGCAAGCGGATCAGGGGAGGAAGGGGCATGGCCATTTCGGCCAAAAGCTTTTCCTTGGGGACGATCTCGGCCCCGATGATCTGAAGGGAGTGCAGCACTGGTCCTGGGGGTGCGCCGGCAGGCGGGGCCTCGGCTGCCCCGGCGCCCTTCTGGGGCGCCAGGAGCAGGAACAGGCAAATCATGACCAGGAGCGGCGTTCCCAGCCCCGGCCACCGCCTGCGGGACCCCGGGGTCTGACCGGGCGCCCACCCCTGGTTATTTCCCATGCCACGAAGCACCGTTCCGTCTCCGGGGTTGAATCGAGATAGCGGCGGTGACAGGCCCCTGGCGCCGCCGGTGGGGAGCGGGTGGATTCGCCGGCTCCTCATCCCCGCTTGCTTCCCCGGGGTGGGGCCATTTCCGGAAAGAGCGGCCGCGGTCGCGGCGGCCGGGGCAGGTCCACAGCGGCTGCCGGCCGCGTTAGCAAGTCCGCCGGCAGCAGCCGCACCCAGGGAGAAAGCTTGCCGGGGCGTCGCCGGCCCCACAGGTTCCGCTGCCGGGCCCAGGTCAGGAAGATCTGGCGGGAGGCCCGGGTGAGGCCCACGTAGAAGAGGCGGCGTTCCTCGTCCGGGTCGGCGGCCAGCTCCCCTGGCGGTTCCCAAGGGATGAGGCCCTCTTCGCAGCCGGCAATGAAGACGTAAGGGAACTCCAGCCCTTTGGCGGCGTGCAGGCTGAGGAGCTTCACCCGTTCCGCGGCCAAATCGAGCCCGTCCCAATCCGGGCCCACCCCCTCCCGGGGTTGCTGGCAGGGGATGCCGGACTCCTTAAGGGTGCGCTCCAATTCCGGGGCCAGGGCATGAAGGCGATACAAGACCGCGATGTCCCTGAAGCCCGCCCTGCCTCCCTGGTCCTGCTGCCGCAGGCCCTGGTCTTCCAAGGCCAGATGGCTCATGCCGCCCACCAGGTTTTCGATTTCCCGGGCGATGGCCCGGGCCTCGGCCTGGGGATTGGCCGCCTCCAGCAAGATTAAGGGGCTGGTTCCGGGCTGATTGGTGGTCAGGGGCTGCGGGGGCTCAGGGCCGTCGGCCTGAAGCCGCTGCGCCGCCTGCAGGATGGGTTCCGGCAGGCGGTAGGTCTCCTCAAACCGGCATATCTGCGCCTGGGGCCAATCCTCCAGGAACCTGGAAAAATACCTGGGGGAAGCGCCCCGAAAGCCGTAAATCGCCTGGTCCGGATCGCCGATTACCATGATTTCGGCGCCGGGGCCGGCCAGCCACCGGAACATGCGGTACTGCGCTTCATTGAGATCCTGATATTCATCCACCAACAGGTGGCGGAAGCGGCGCCGCAGAGATTCCCGGACCACCGGCTGCCGCTCCATAAGCAGGGCAGGAAGGGCGATGAGGTCTTCATAGTCCCAGAACCCCGCGGTTTCCAGGGCGGCTTCGTAGGAGCGGTAGGCCGCCAGATAACCGGGCTCCCTTACCTCCTCCTCCCTCAGGTCCTTTGGATATTGCAGGGCCTGTTTCCAAGAGGTGACCTGCTTTTCGAGAGCGGCCCAGGGGAGTTGGTGGTCCCGGGCCACCTGCCGCAAGAGGTGGCGGCGTTGCTCCTCCACCGCGACCTGACGCGGGCTCCCCCCCTGATCCAGCAAGAGTTGGTGCCCCAGGGCATGAAAGGTCTTGACGGTTAGCTCCTCCAACCTTTTGAAATCCGGCAGGAGCGGCAGCAGGCGGTCCGCCATTTCCCCGGCCGCCTGCCGGGTGAAGGTGAGGGCCAGGATCTCCCGGGGCGGCACCCCCCGGCGGGATAACAGGTAGGCCAGGCGGTGGGTGAGGGCCCGGGTTTTGCCGCTGCCGGGGCCGGCGGCCACCACCAGCGCTGGCCCTACGTAGGTGACGGCCTGGCGCTGGGCCTGGTTCAGGGAGCCCAGCAGGGGGTCATCGAGGAGGGGATCTTCGGTCTGCGGGCTGCGCTTGGAGCTGGGTTCGGCGGCCACGGGACCTCGATCAAAAGCTGCCGCGGGTTCCCGGGCCGCTGGGGTGGCCGGGGGCGCCGCGGAGAGGCTGAAAAAGGCCCCCTGACCCTGCAACTGCCGGCGTTCCTCCGGGGTGAACAGGCGAATCTCCCCATACTCTCCGTCGTAGCCCCCGGCAATGTGCACCTGGCCCCGGCGCACCTTATCCACCGCCCGGGCCAGCAGCGGGCCATGCTCTCCCCCTTCCCGGGCCAGATCCTCCAGGGGCGCCCGGCGCAGGATCCTAAGCTCCGGGCCCAGGGCCGCCAGCAGCCGGAAATAGCGCTGGCGCACCTTAAGGCTGGCGGGGCCCACCTGCAGCACCTCGGCCAGGACCTCCGAGAGACAGATCAGGGACTCGTAGGGCCTGGCCCCGGGATGAGAGGCTCCCGGAGGCCGGTCCGCCAGGTCCTCGACCCGGTGCAGCACCCCGAAAGTCAAGGGCTTGCCGCACCCGGGGCAGCAGCCCTGGAGGGCCGCGGCCTCCTCCGGGTTGAGGCGCTTACCGCAATGGCGGTGCCCGTCCAGGTGATATTTGCCCTCCTCGGGAAAGAATTCCAGGGTGCCGGCAAAACCCTCCCGGGTCCGCAAGGCCCGGCTCAGATCCGCATAGGTGGGGGGCACCGTCAGGAGGTTGGCCTCCCTTCCCAACTTCTGGGGGGAATGGGCGTCGGAGTTGGAAACCAGGGTGAAGCGGTCCAGGGCCCCCACCCGCCAGTTCATTGCCGGGTCAGAAGAGAGACCGGTCTCCAGGGCGTAAATATGGGCCAATCCGTCCTCAAAACACTCTTCCAGGGAATCGAAGCCGCTTTTGCTCCCCAGAACGGAGAACCAGGGGGTCCAGATGTGGGCCGGGATCACCAGGGAGCGGGGGTCGACGGCCAGGACCAATTCCAGGATATATTTGGCGTCCAGTCCCAGGATGGGGCGGCCATCCGAGGCCACGTTGCCCAGGCGGGCCAGGCGCTCCGATAGCTGCTGGGCCGCTTTCAGGCTGGGGAGCAGCAGCAGTAGATGGACCTTGCGCACCCGCCCCGCCTTTTTATAAATGGCGCTGACTTCGCCGCTGACCACGAAGCGGACCCTGGCGGCTTCCTGCCAGGAGGGGCCCCGCAGTTCCGGCTCGAGAGGCAGGGCCAGCTCCTTCTTAAGGACATAGGTTCCCTCCGCCAGGGGCGAAAGCACGGCGGCCATCTCTTTAAGCCACTGCGGATGAGTGCAGTCGCCGGTGCCCACCAGGTGCAGCCCCTTATACCGGCCCCAGAGGTCCAAATGCTCCAGGTCGGCCAGCCGGCCGGTGGCAATGGAATAGTGGGAGTGGAGGTGCAGGTCGGCAATAGTCTCCATGGGATTTCAACCTTACCATAAATCGGAGGCCGATACCACCGGCCTGCCTGGGCCCGGACTAGGCCTTCCGAAAATCGGCGCCAGTGTTATGGTTCCTAACCAGTAGGCATTAAATCAAGGGAAAACGTAAGTTCCGGCGGCTAGAAATCCCCCCTTATCTCCTCGAACGGGGCTTTTTGAACTGGCAGGGGGAAGAATACCCCCCAGGCTCCTTAAGAAGTGGGGGACCTTAATGAATCATTAGAAATCGTGGAACCCTGAAGTTTTGCTAGTGGCAAGTTAGTTGCTAACCGTGGAAGGCGATGGTATGATTTAACTTGATTAGACGGCCCCAATAACCCATTTTTTCCACTGCGGTGGCTAGGGCGGCCGCATAATCTGAGATTAGAAGCAGTGCTCAGTGGCCGGGAAAATCCAAAAAGTAAAAAACTCGAAACTCATTCCACTTCATTGGACTGTTCGATAAATCCAGATCTAAGCCATAGTGCGGCCCGACTCCCTAGACCGGCTCGGCTCGTTTTTCTTTTGCAAGACTTGAAATTTGGCGGCACCCAACGTCAGACCCTGGAGTTGGCCCGGCGGCTGGACCCGAGGAGGCTCCAGGCGGAGGTCTGGATGCTGATGGCCGGGGACGACCTGGTGCCCGTGGCCCGTAATTGGGGTATCCCCCTGGTCTGGCTGGCCCGCCAGAAACGGGTGGGCCCGCCGAGCCTTGTGAACCTGTGGCGGCGGCTCAGGGGCGGCTCGGTCGACCTGTTGCTGCTCCTGACCGCGGTTCCCAACATCTGGGGCAAACCGTTGGGCCGTCTGGCCGGGGTGCCCATCATCGTCAGCAATTGCCGCGGAGGCGCGCCGCATCGGCAACACGAAAACTGGTTATGGCCACTGGGAGATCATATTATCTCCAACAGCGTGGCGGAGGCAGCCATGTTGACCGGCTCTTACGGGATTCCTTCCGACCGGGTGACGGTGATCTTGAACGGAGTGGACACGGAGTATTTTCAGCCGCCCAGGACCCGACGTTCAGGCACGCCCGTGATTTTGTCCGTGGGCCGGTTAGAACCTCAGAAGGACCAGGAGGTTTTGATTGAGGCCTTTCGCTTGGTGGCCGCCGAACACCCGGAGGCGCAGTTACGCCTGGTGGGAAACGGCACTCTGCGGGAGAATATAAGTAGCCTGGCTGCCAGGCATGGCTTGGCGGCGCGGGTGCAGGTCCTGCCTGGACGGACGAATCTGCGCCCCCTGTTTCAGGAAGCCACCGTCTTTGCCCTCAGTTCTCAGGCGGAAGGACTGCCCAATGTGGTCCTGGAGGCCATGGCTTCAGGCCTGCCGGTGGTGGCCACCCGGGTAGGAGGGTTGCCGGAGGTGGTGGCGCCGGGCCGTACCGGGTGGCTGGTCCCTCCCCGGAATGTGCCGGCCCTGGCTGCCGCCCTCAGCCACTTGCTATCTGCCCCGGACACCTGTCAGGCCTTTGGTCGGGCCGGCCGCGAACAGGCGATGGGGGATTTTTCCCTGGAGGCCATGGTGCGCGCTCATGAGGAGGTCTTCTTGAGCTTGGTAAAGGGCCGTCGGCGCAGGAAATTGCCAGCTGGTTGGGAATGAGAATGGCTTTCAGGGTGGCTTATGTGCTCTTGTGGTTTCCCGAACCTTCCCAGACTTTCATTCTCGATGAAATAAACACGCTGCGTGGGCAGGGCCTCGATGTAGAAGTTTATACCCTTTACGGACCCCGCCCTCGCTGGCGGCTGGATGGTCAGGTGTCGCCCCTGGCGCCGGTCTTTCATTTGGGGACCGCCGCCCTGGGAGATTTATGCCGAGACCTGGGCGGCTTGAGCCGCTGGGGGCAGCAGGCCGCGCCCTTTTTAAGAAGAGCCTTGGTGCGCCGCTGGCGCAGCCTGGAGACCGCCGCAGAGGCCCAATGGGCCGCGTTGGCAGGGGTTCACCTGGCCCGGCGCTTGGTAGCAGCTCACATCGACCACATCCATGCCCCCTGGGCCGACGGGCCGGCCACTGCCGCTTGGGTAGCCTCCCATTTAAGTGGCATTCCTTTCAGCTTCTGCGCCCACGCCCATGATATTTACCCGCCCGATGGAGCCCTGGGAGAGAAGATAGCCGCAGCTACTTTCGTGCGCACCATATCCGAAGTGAACCGCCGTTACCTATTGGCCTTTGCGCCGAAAGCAGTAGACAAGGTCATAAAAATCCCCATCGGCGTACCTTTTACCGGTGCCAGCAGGACAGTTCGTTCTTGCCAACCACCATACCGGCTGTTGGCTATTGGCCGGCTGGTACCCAAAAAGGGCTTTCCCACCCTAATAACGGCCTGCCATTATTTGGCCAAAGGGGGACTGGATTTTCATCTTCTCCTGGCCGGAAACGGGGCTCAAATGCTCCGCATAATGTGGCTGATTCGACAATACGGCTTACATAAACGGGTTACCCTGGCTGGCTTCTTGCCCCACCGGCAGATTGCAGAACTACTGGGACAGGCTGACTTGCTCATCACGCCCTCTTGTGTGGTCCCCTCTGGGGACCGGGACGGCATTCCTACCGTAATCCTGGAAGCCTTGCTGCATGAGGTGCCGGTGGTCGCCACAGATGTTTCCGGTATTCCTGAAGTCATACGGCCGGGTGAAACGGGTTGGCTGGCCCCCCCGAGTGATCCAAAGGCTCTGGCACAGGTTATTCTCGAGGCGCTGGCTGATCCGACTGAGGCCCGTTGCCGTGCCCAACGAGGACATAAACTTGTGAAAAAACAGTTCGATTCCCAGAAAAATTATGCTCTGCTAAAAACTTGCCTGGAAAACAAATTTTGCCCATAGAGATACCCATCACAACTCCCTGATGGAAGCCTGCACATGGACGAATCAATTTGCCGCTAGGGCATTTCAGGTTTTCTGGCATAAGCAAATTCCGCAATTTAGTTTATTTCACCAAGTCTGGAAATGAAGGGGTAAGAATGTCTCACAAAAAATGCATAATTATCCTATCCGAAAAATCCTCTGGTTCAAGCGCCTTACAGAATCTCTTGGTAAAGTTCGCTGAAATACAGCACGTTTCAAAGACACGTCATTTTGAAAATGAAACTTTATATTGGACAAAGGCTGCTTCGATTTTGGATAAGCCTCAATTGGTCATGGTGGACAGTGAAGTTCCCATCGAGCGCAAGAAAGCAAGGGGTGAATTGATTTCCCTACTAAAAGATAACTTGAATGATTATGTTCCACCAGTTGATGATAAAGAATTGATAATTGAGGGATGGAGACTTCTATGTAATAAATATTCACCCATATTTCTCGAAAAGTCACCTCACCATTTATGTCAATGGGCTGCAATTGAGTTGATTATAGAATGTATAAGACAAGTAACTGATGTTGACTTTTTATTGATTGGTTTAATTAGAAATCCGATGGACACCTTATATTCACAATTTAAGCGTTGGGGATCACGACCAGAAGAAGTACAAAGACAATGGCTTATCGCTTATCAGAATTTGCTAAAACTAAAGGAAATAATTGGAGAACAACTAGTTGTTGTTTGTTATGAAAATATGGTGACGTCTCTTGCATACTTGGAGCCAGTTTTCAACTTCTGTGGGAAAACAGCCGATGCTGCCGATAAAACCTATTTGCACCAAAAATCACTCCAAGAATGGAAAACTGATTCACACTACGGCTTTTCATTGTCTAACGAGGTTATCGAATTGGCCTGTAAATACGGCTATCAAAAAGACGAACTCGTTCAGGAAACGTATCAATTGTGGCCGTTAATTAGGGAGTTATCGCGTGCAAGATATAAGGCCAAAGTACTTTTAAAAAGGGCCGTTCGGAATGGACCAAAAGCAATTAAGCGTGAATTATTCCGCAAGAATTGATGGAAACTTATCTAACTATGATGCAGAGCTAGAAGTTCCAGATTTAAAAAGAGTATGGGATCCAGGGGGATGAGAGAGCGACCAGCCATAGAAAATTTGACAAAAATGATTTTGGTCCAATCTTAGTGCCATTGTGAAAGAGTCAAGAGGTTGCCTAGGAGAAGATAACCGGTATCTATCAACACACCGTTTTTCCTTAATTTTGGGAAGGGCAGAAGGAAACCAAATGCAAACCTCTTAGGTGGGGATGCCGCGCCTGGCCCAACCCTCATCCGACGCCTGGGAAAGGGAGGATTGTCATTCTGATAATTTTAGCAGCCCCGGGCCCATTGGGTTTACCATTTTGCCAATTGTTCTCTCCGAGATGAGGCGGTCTGGGAAACCTGGGAGCTGGGCCGGCTATAAATAGTTGACGCCGGCGCCCTCTTTAAAGTCATGAGATCCGGAACGAAAAGTAAGCCCGATAAAGAGGGTGCAAATATGGGAAGATGAGGGCTTAACCATTGTGACTAGGTGTGGACAAAAGAATTTAGAGAGGCCGGCATAAGGATCAGCGGCAAAAAAGGCGGTCCCGGTAGGTGGCCGGGACATTCCCGGTGAGGGCGCCAATGTTGTGAAAAAACAAAAAAGTTGTAAAAAAAGAAAAAAGCCCCTCCAGAGAGGGGCTTTTTATCCCGTTTTTATCCCCCGGATTACAGAGAAGCTTTGGACTTGGTCTCTTCCCAGGCCTGTTCAGTCTTCTCCTCGAAGTACGGCCGGAAGACGTCCTCGTCCAGGCGGAGCATCAAGCCGCCGCACTGGGCGCACAGGGCCGTGTGATCATCAAGCCCGGCTACCCGTTGGTCCCGGCCCCCACAATCGACACATTGATAATCGTAGATCGGCATAATTAATCTCCCCCCCATTACAGATTAACATTTATACTGCAATAACTGTACCTGACTGCCAACATAATTAACTTCTTTGTAATTAGTTAATTTCAAATAACAATTTGTCAACCCCTGGTGACGCCAAAAATCGGTCTTAATATTTTGGCAGGGCGGAAGAGGGTAAATTGTCCTAATCCGTGGGAGACTTTTACCCAAACTCTCGGAGGGAGAGTTGGTATGACCAATATACCAAGGCCGCGGCGCCAGGCCCCCGGCTATTTTACTAACCCCTTGGGTGAGGCAGTTTTTTTTCTGGCATCCGGGGCCTATCTGCCCTATATTTGCCATATAACGGCTGATCTGGCCGGTAAGGGATCTATCCCAATTCACGGGCCGCTCCCGGGCTGAGAGGAGACCCAGCATGTCCGAACCGTTAGGGTACTTCACCTTTGTGCTCCACTCCCACCTCCCGTACGTCATCGGCCACGGCCGCTGGCCCCACGGCATGGATTGGCTCAATGAAGCCGCCGCGGAGTCCTACATCCCGCTGCTTCAGGTCTTCAACCGCCTGGCGGCCCAGGGCCTGACTTCCGGGGTGACCCTGGGAATCACCCCCATTTTGGCGGAGATGCTGGCCGCAGAGACCTTCCAACGGGAGTTCGAGGAATATCTGGAGACGAAGATCCAGGCGGCCGGGGAAGACCTGCGCACCTTTGAGAAGCTGGGTGATCGCCACTTCGCCTCCCTGGCCCGGATGTGGGAAGACCACCATCGGGGATTGCTAAGGGTTTTCAGGGAGGATTTTGGCAAGGACCTCTTGAAGGCCTTTAGGAAGCTCATGGACCAGGGGGTGCTGGAAATTATCACCTCCGCTGCCACCCACGGCTATCTACCCCTGCTGGGGCGGGACACCGCGGTGCAGGCCCAGGTGAAACAGGGGGTGGCCGCTTACCGCCGCCACTTTGGCCGGGACCCCAAGGGCTTCTGGCTGCCGGAGTGCGCCTACCGGCCCCGCTACCGCTGGGTCCCGCCCTTGTCCGATCTGGCTACGGCCCCGGTGCTGCGCAAAGGGGTGGAGGAGTTTCTGTCGGAGAATGGCCTCGATTATTTCTTCATCGATTCCCACCTCCTCAAGGGAGGCCGGGCCATCGGGGTCTACAAGGATCGCTTCGAGGCCCTGGAGCGCCTCTGGGAGCGGTTTGCCTCCCAGTACCAGGAACGGCCGGAGGAAGAGGATAAATCCCCCTACCAGGTCTATCTGGTGAGTTCGGCGCCGGAGAGCAAGCGCCCGGTGGCGGCCTTCACCCGGGACCCCAAGACCGGCCTCCAGGTGTGGAGCGGCGAATGGGGCTATCCCGGCGATGGCAATTATCTGGACTTCCACAAGAAACGCTATCCGGGGGGGCTGCGTTACTGGCAGGTGACCAGCGCCAAGGCCGATCTGGCGGACAAACAGCCCTACCACCCGGAGTGGACCACCCCCAGGATTAACGAACAGGCGGATCACTTCGTCTCCATGGTGGTGGGCCTCCTGACGGAGTTTCGCCAGCAGCACGGCCGGCCGGGGATGGTGGTGGCCCCCTATGACACCGAACTCATCGGCCATTGGTGGTTCGAGGGGCCGGAGTGGGTCTACCAGGTGCTGAGCCGCTTCCAGGCCCACACCCAGGTGGGCCTCAGCCCCGGCAGCCAGCTCCTGCAAAAGGCGGCTCCCCAGCACGTCATCTCCCTGCCGGAGGGCTCCTGGGGAGAAGGGGGCTACCACTGGATCTGGCTCAATGAGATGAACGAATGGACCTGGCGCCATATTTATCCGGCGGAGCAGGAGATGGAAGAGCTGGCCCGGCTCTATGCCGGGGCCTCCGACCCGCGCCTCCTGGACCTCTTGAAGCAGTGTGGCCGCTCCCTTTTCCTCCTGGAGTCCTCAGACTGGCAGTTCCTCATCAGCACCTTCAGCGCCCGGGATTATGCCGAACTGCGGCTGGTGACGCACCACGACGACTTCAAGCGCCTGGCCACCATGGTCCGGCGCTACGCCGCCGAGGGGGACCTGCCCCCGGAGGACTGGAATTTTTTCACCCTCTGCCGGGAGCGGGACGACATCTTCCCGGACCTGGACCCCGGGTGGTGGGCCCAGTTGCAGTACCCGCCGGCCGAGGTCGAATGAGGCGGGAGGATTTACAGTGAGCAGTGAGCAGTGAGCAGTGAACGGCCCTGTCACCACCGTGGGCCACGAACGGAAGTTTACCCGTTTTTTTGAGAAGGGGGCTGGGGGGAGGGCCAGGGAAAGTGAGCAGTAAGCAGTGAGCAGTGAAGAGAAGTTAACCATTCTCCTGATCCCGGGGGCGGTTCGCCGACCGCCCCCATTTTTTCTTTGAAGGGATGGCCGGAAAGGGGATATAATGTCCCCAGCAGCCAAGGGGTGTGGAGATGTGCATCTTCTGCGGAGGCCAATGCGGCGGCGTCGGAGATTTTTTTATCTCCATGGGATTGCCGTTTGTGGCACTCTACTTTTTTAAGGTTAAACGGGCCTTTCTAAAGATCAGCAACCGTTTCGTCCCCCGGGGCTCCGTGGTCCCGGAAAAACCGCCGCAGGAGGACACCTGTAACTGTTGCGGGGCGCCCGCGGGCGAGTGCCGGGAGCCGGCCGCTCCTTCCCTGGAAACCCTGGCGGCCCTGAAGCTGGATGCTGGGGAAATACCTCCGCCCGGGGACAGGGAGCAGGAAGTCAGAGGCTGGCTGTTGTTTCTATGTATCAATCTGACCTTAATTATCCCCTTTTCTTCTATTTACGAAGCCAGTTCCGCCTTGGGAATGTATCTGCCCGGCGCCAGCTCCTTACAGTTCTTCATATTCAGACAATCGCTTGCCTACCACCTGGGGGTCATTGCGGCGACGACCTTTTTAGCCATATTCAGTTTCTATGCCGGGCTCTGCCTATGGCAGCTTAAACCCAACGCCGTCAAGACGGTTAAGCTTTTCCTGATCAGCCAATTGTTGCTGATGATGCTTCTCATGACGCTGCGGCCGGTGACGGTTTTTACTCTGGGAGCGAGTCCGGGAAGTTTTGCTGCTACCCTTCCCAGGCTGATACCCTTCCTCTCGTATTTCGGTGTTTGGTATGCCTACCTCAGTTTTTCCAGGAGAGTCCATCTAACCTACCAGATCCTGCCCACGCCGTCTCCGGCCGGACAACCCGCCTGACCGCATGGTTAATCTCAAAGGAGACCGACCTGGAGTCCCGCAGCTTAACCTTGGGGCTGCCTGGCCGTTCCCGGCCCGGCCCGTTTATCCTTTGTGGGAGTTTTGCTACAAAGGGGCGGGGTTTGTGGTTTTTTTGCAACTTTTGTTGGCAAAACGCCGCGGTGGATTTTCGCCGGAGGTCGGTTCTTTAGGAGCTAACCTGTCTGAATCCAGGCAACTTGGCCGGGTGTCGCGGCCCTGACCACCTGGCCGCGGGGCTCCGGCATGGGGATTGCACCAGGAGAGGCTAGGGGGAGTTATGATCTGGCAAAAGACTGTGGCCCAGCCTTTAAGTTTTAGCGGCATCGGCCTGCACTCCGGCAGGCGGGTGGAGGCGACCCTCTACCCAGCGTCCGCCAACCAAGGCGTGTCCTTTGTGCGCGCCGACCTGCCGGGCCGGCCGCAAATACAGGCGCACTATTCCCGGGTGGTGGACAGCACCCGGGCCACCTCCCTGGGGGAGAACGGGACCACCCTGGCCACGGTGGAACACCTGCTGGCGGCCCTGGGAGGTCTGGGGGTGGACAATGCCCGGGTGGAAGTACATGGCCCGGAGCTGCCTATCATGGACGGCAGCGCCGCTCCCTTTACGCGGATGATCGCCGAGGCCGGCCTGCGCTCCCTCGCCTGGCCCCGGTCTTTTTTGATGGTGCGGGAAACTGTGGAATTGCGCCAGGGGGACCAATGGATGCGAGTGAGGCCCGGGATGCCCCGCATCACCTACACCATCGACTTTGAGCATCCCCTTATCCGGCGGCAGCGCTACACCGTGCCGCTGCGCTCCGAGAACTTCATGAGCGAAATCGCCCCGGCCCGCACCTTCGGATTTCTCAAGGAGGTCCAATTCCTGCAGAAGCGGGGCCTGGCCAGGGGCGGCTCCCTGGATAACGCCGTAGTCCTGGATGAGGGAGGGGTCCTGAACCCCGGGGGCTTGAGGTTTCCGGAAGAGTGCGTGCGCCACAAGATCCTGGACGCCATGGGGGACCTGGCCCTCCTGGGCCTGCCCCTCCTGGGCCACCTGGAGGTGGGCAAGGGCAGCCACGAACTGCACCTCAGTTTCCTGCAACTGCTCATGAGCCGGGAGAGCAACTGGCGCCTCTGGATTCCTTCGGGCCGCCAGGAGAGAGATCCCCTCTGGTGGCAGCCGCCCCTCCGGGAAGAGGCCATGGCTTAAGAGACGGTTTCCAGTTCTGGATTTTCGGTGGGCAGGCCCCTGGGCCTGCCTTTTTGTTTCATATTTGTCAGAGCCTGATAAGCTGATGGTCATAACAATATCCGTCCACAATGATCTAATTGGAATAAAGAGAGCTGACTGACGAGAATTAGAAAATGGCTAAAAATCTTTTCCGATTTGCCCTAGGTTTTGCGATTATTTTTTCCTGCCTGGCATGTGCGGCTCAACGCCCGGTTTTGGCGCCCAATGAGCACCTCCAGGAGATGGCGCCGGAGGCCGTGCAGCGGGATATCGATGATTGCATCCAGCAAGCTAGGGAGGCCGGACCGGGGGCGCGGGGCCAGCAGCTCGCCGGGCAAACCGCAGGGGGTGCAGTTGTGGGCGCGGCGGCTGGCGCGGTCGCGGGAGCAATCTCCGGAGGTCCTGGAATCGGTGCTGCGGCTGGGGCGGCCGGCGGAGCCACGGCGGGTATTTTGCGTGGACTCTTCAAATCGAATGATTTGGATGCCGGGCAGCGGCGTTATGTTGAGGACTGTCTCCGCCAGAAAGGGTACAACCCCATCGGCTGGCGCTAGCAAAATGACCAGTCGCTAACCGTATTTTTAAAGTAAATCCTGCCGGCCTTTCCTGCTCAAAATACCAGACGGATGTGGCAGTTGGCCTCCCCAGTCATTGGGGCCAGCGGCTCAAGGGGGACACAGTGCCAGGCGGCCAGGAGGTCCCGGGCCCAGGATTCTTTCTCGCCGGAAGCCACCGGCTGCGGCTGGGGCGCCCGGCGCCGGGCAGACCCGGCGGCTACGCAAAGTAATAGTGGATATATAGCAGATAGTAACACTGGGGGCGGCACCCAGGGCCTTTTCACAATACCACAATCCGCCACCTAAAGGGCCGCCCGGGTGCTCGAGGACTAGCAGATCAGAGAGACGGTGCCCGGTGGGGCTCTTTGAGTCCTAAGTCAATCATCAAGGCCGGGAGCTCGGGGCTCCGGCTCAAAATCCGTCGTTGAAAAGGGCTCCAGAGCAATTTGAGAAGATCGAATTTCTTCATATGCCGGCTGAACAATCGCAGGAGCTTATAGGTGCGGATGGGACGCTTGAAAATGCGATGGGCAAAAAGCAAGGCGTAGCCTTTCATGCGGACCCGGTTTACCGTAGCGCTGGGCAGGGCGGTGGGGTCGATGTCCGAGCACTTGAACCATTTGTGCCAATCGCGCTCGTCGTCAATGATCCCGCGGTTGATGTACTCTTGCCATAAGGGGGTGCCCCGGTAGACACATA
>JBAUPV010000028.1:0-16927 GCA_049580385.1 Desulfobaccales bacterium
CGCCAAAACCCCCTCTCCCCTGTGAGGGGAGAGGGTTGGGGTGAGGATGCCGATTACTCTCCCCTCACCCTGCCCTCTCCGCCATTGGGGGAGAGGGGAGAAAGCAAGAAAACTCCATAAGTTAATCAAAGAAGATTTGGGAGCCTAGATTACAACGGCAGATTAGCAAAAACTTGCCGGACACTATTGGGTCGAGCCTGGATTTAGGGGAGGCGGCCGCCCAGGGCGTCCATTCGCACCAGCGGGTCGTGATGAGCCTCGAATTTTCTGGAGGAGGCAAATTTTTCTTAAAATTGCTTGGCATGGCCGGTTTTGGTATTATCTTACTAATAGATTGGCAGTAGTGGTTTTAACTCTCATTTCAAGGAGAACTTCGATGACTAACCGGTCTTCCAGAACCCGGATGCTGGCCCTGGGCTTGGTGCTGGCCCTGGGCCTCCTGGCCATGCCGCTGGCAAGTTGGGCAGGGCCCGCAGCAACGGACTTTACCCTGAAAGACGTCCTCCAGGGGCAGGATTACTCCCTGAGCCAGTTCAGAGGCAAGGTGGTGTTGATTAATTTCTTCACCTTCTTTTGCGGGCCTTGCCGGGATGAGATGCCTGAGCTCAACCAGATTTACCACGAATACCAGGGCCAGGGTTACCAAACTCTGGGGATCGCCCTCAGTTCCGACCCCACCCAGATCAGATTTCTGGTGAAGCAATTGGGTCTGGACTATCCGGTGCTCATCGGCAATGACAAGGTGTCCGATGCCTACGGCAGCATCGCGGTGGTTCCCACCACCTTCATCATCGACAAGTCGGGCAACGTCGTCAAAAAGATCGAGGGGACGCGCAGCAAGGCAGAATTTGAGCAAATGATTCAGCCCCTGCTCTGATCACGCCTTTATCCCGAAAAGTTCCTGGCCGATCCCGGCCAGCTCCCGGGGATGAAAAATCCCCCTGCCCTCCACTTTAAAGAGGGGGGATTTTTATGGTCCCCGCGGGGAACGGGGATTAGGGTTTTACGGAAAACTCCGGGAAGGCCGCGGCAGGGCGACAAGACGCAGCAGCCCCAGGCGGCGTCCCAAGCCCTGCCGCGGCCAACCTCCCTAAGGAGTCCCGCATGGGACCCTGGAATAACTTGCCGGATTGGGCCCAGGAACTGGAGGAACATCTCAAGGAGGGGGAAGCGGCCCTCTTCATCCTCCACGGGCAGGTCTATGATTATACCCGGGTAAACGGCGACTACCTCCCCTTTCGCCACTTCCTGGGCCAGTGGCTGAGCCGGGAACGCCACGTGGTCTTTTTCAACCTGGGAGCAGGGCTGGAGTTCGGGGATGCGGCGGGGGAGGATTCCTTCCGGGAAGCCCTTTCGCCCCGGGAAAACCCGGAGGACGGCGAGGCAGCCGAGGATGTCTCCCTGATCCGGGCCCAGGCCCTCCGGGCCCTGGGCCAAGAACCAGCCCCACCCGCCAAACCTTTACCTCAGAGTCCCCGGGAAGTGCTGCTTTTGTCCGAGCGGGTCATGGCGGCCCCGTCCCGCCCCCCCCTCGGCAAGCCCCTGGCCCTGGTCCTGGAGTACGCCGAAACCATCGTCCCCGCGGTGGACCTGGGTTCCATGGGAGAGCCGGACCGGGCCGCCCTGGTCACTCTGCTGCGCTGGGCCCGGCAGGCGGAGCTGCCGGAGCAGGGCCATCTGGTAATCCTCACCACCGGCAACCTGGCTGATTTAAACCACAATCTCCTCTTGAGCCGCCATGGGGCGCAGATCCTGGAAGTGCCGCCTCCGGACCGGGAGGCCCGGGTTCAATTCATCGATAAGCTTAGGTCCCAGGACCGGTATCAGCTTACGATCACCTCCCAGGAGCTGGCCAACCTGGCCGCCGGTTTGAGCCTCAGGGTGCTGCACGCCCTGCTGCGCCGGAGCCTCATTCAGCCCCTGACCCCGGAGATGGTGCGCCGCCAGAAAAAGGACCTGCTGCGCCAGGAACTGGCGGGACTGGTGGAGGTCCTGGAACCTCGCTTCGGCCTGGCGGATATCGGCGGACTGGCGCCCGTCAAGGAATATTTTGCCCAGATTGCCGCGGCCCTGCAGGCGGGGGAAGTCAAGCTGGTCCCCCGGGGTATCACCTTGATGGGGCCTCCCGGGGTGGGCAAGACCGCCCTGGCCGAGGCCCTGGCCCGGGACTCGGGTTTCAACTTCGTCAAGCTCCTCAATCCCCGCACCAAGTGGGTGGGGGAAAGCGAACGCAACTTCTTCAAAGCCCTCCAAACCTTGCGCAGCTTGACGCCGCTCGTGGTGGTGGAGGACGAAGCCGACCAGAGCGAACACAGCCGGGATGAATACTCCGGCGACACCGGGGTGAGCAACCGCCTGCGGCAGATGCGCTTCGAATTCATGGGCGACCCCGGCATCCAGGGCAAGGTCTTGTGGATCAGGATCACCAACCGGCCGGACCGCCTGGACAAGGCCGATCTGCGCTCCGGCCGCTCCAGCGAGCGAATTCCCTTCTTCCTGCCGGATTTCGCCGAGAAATGCCAGATCCTCCAGGTGGTGGCCAGGCGCAGCCTGATCCCCTGCGATCTGGACGACTTTACCGAAGTGACCCGCTATCTGGACCAGCGCCATCCGGAAGTGATCACCGGCGGGGACCTCGAAGAGCTGGTCTTCCGGGCCTATCGCCAGGCCCGCCTGGCGGGCCGGGAACGGGTGACCCTGGCGGAGTTCCGGCAGGTGATCGATGATTTCCTGCCGCCGCATCAGATGGAGGTGCTGCGGCAGATGGAACGCCTGGCCCTGCACCAATGCTCCTCCCGGCGCTTTGTGCCGGAGCGGGTCTGGGCCTGGGCCGCCAGGGGCGAGGAGGGGGCGGAACAGTAATTCCTGGGCGTGACCTTTATCTCACGCAAAGGCGCCAAGGCGCAAAGATTTTGTAAGGTGCGTCTTACGAAGCATTAATTGAATATAGGCTGGACGACTTAGAAGACAGGCTTTTTGATTTTATTTGTGCGATTATCGGCAAAGGGAAAGAAGCCTAATTTGCATTGTAGCCCTTCTATGGTTAGTTATGGAGCCGCTGGCTTTACTTTGAAAACTTCAAATCCCCCTAAATCCCCCTTTTCCAAAGGGGGACTTTAAACCCCCACTTTTTCAAAGGGGGGGATAAAAAAAGCAAGGAAAAATCGCCATCCGCGACCAGATCATCATCGAGGGCAGCGACGTTATTCTGATGGAGAAGGACGGCCCGGCGCCGGCCCGGGTGGCCCGGCGGGCGCCGCTGGCGTCCCTCTTGCGTTACGTCTCCCGGGTGATGCCGCCGCCCCTGCCGCTTCTGCCCCCGGGAAGCCGCTGGCTCCGCCAAAGGAAGGACTTGCTGCTGCTGGCCGTGGAAGACCCGCCCCAGTGCCGCACCCTCAGGGTGAGCGGCGGCAAAAAAGGGGAGGACGGCTACCGTTCCTATCGCCTGGCCTTTCCGTACCTGATTTATCTACTCACTTTCCGTCAGGACATTTTCGAGGAGATGAAGATGTTCTTCCGGGTGGCGCCCCTCGCTTCCCCGGGAGACACCCTTTACCACACCTGCCTGCCCAATGTCCGGGGAGAGCCGGGCCATTACGGCTCACAAAGGGTTTGCCTGCGCTACCGGCCGGAGATGGTGGAAGGCGTTCCCCTGGCGGAGGCGGTGCCGGCCCTCCTGGACTTTTTCTGGAGTACCGGTTTCAACCAGGACATCAGCAACAGCGCCTTTGAGCGGGCCTCGGGCCTCCTGCCGGACCCCCGCCTGGCCGACTTGGCCGCTTGGGAGAAGGCCACTGCCGCAGATCCCCTCTTCCCCCTGGAGGTCGATTGGGAGGCGGCTGACCGGAAGCTCCCGGATTTGTGGGCGGAATGTCTAAAACTGCACGGGGAGAACGGGCAGCCGGTGCAAGACGCCATGGAGCTGGCCGACATCCTCTTCCGCCTGCCGGTGGGGTATTGACCTAAAGCGGACGCTAAAACCCTGGCCCAGCAGCCGGCTCGGCCCGGCCCTGGGATCACTCAATCTTGGCATGAGTCTGAAAGGTAAAGACCACCTGGGTATCGGGAGAGGAACCCTGCAAAGAGACATCCATCATTTTCTGCACCGCCCCCAGGATCTCCCTCGAATTGTTCCGGTTGAAATTGCCACTAAGCTTCAGATAGAGGTTTTCCCGCTTCCGGCGAATAGATATTTGAGGCTGCACGTGAAATCCTCCTCTTTGGGGTTCCTTTAACCTCTTCATAACACAACCCTGCATAACTGCATTTGGGACATTCCTAATTTTGCTTCCAATTGGTGCGGGATTAGGGTCAGGGAATGTCTCAATGCAAAGAGGAAAAGGGGCATTTCCTGTATTATATCAAATAATATTAGACACTTATCCTGAAGCCGGGGCCGGGCGCCGACCCTTTTAAAGCCATAATAAATAGCGATCCCAAGCCGCGGCTCGAGCCCCGGAGGTCCGCCAGTCACCTTCAGATTTTCGCAAAGGTGGCAATTGAGATATTAATGTCGAGCGAAAGTTGCGGGGTCAGGCTCCCAGGGAGGTCAGACCCTGGCGAATGGCATACTTGGTGAGTTCGGCAACGTTGTGAATGCCCACCTTGTTCATGATTTGCTTGCGGTGCGCTTCCACAGTCTTGCTGCTAAGGCACAAGGTATTGGCGATTTGCAGCGTGTTTCTCCCTTCGGCCATGAGCTGCAAAACCTCCCGTTCCCGAGGGGTCAGGAGAGTATAGGCCGAGCCGGGTTCCTCGGCCAGATTGTGGGCGAAGTCCTTGATCAAAATATCGGAAACCCCGGGGCTGATATAGGTCTTATCCCGCATCACGGTGCGGATGGCCTTCACCAATTCTTCCAGGGCGCAGTCCTTCAAAAGGTATCCCCAGGCCCCGGACCTGAGCATATTCAGCACGAATAGACTATCGGAGTGCATGGAGAGGGCAATGATCTTCACCTTGGAATCAAAGGCGACGACTTGGCGGGTAGCATCGATGCCGTTTAGATCAGGCATGGAGATGTCCATGATGATCACATCCGGGGCTAGTTCTTGCGCCAGCTTCACAACATCGCGGCCGTTGTCGGATTCCCCCACCACCTCCATGTCAGGCTCGCAGGCCAGCAGCATTCGCAATCCCTGGCGGACTATCTGATGGTCATCTGCCAAGAGGATTCTAATGGGCACGATATGATCCTCGAATCATCTAAGGAGGCAGGCGGGAGGAGCATGCAGTTACTCAGGACGATCCCGCTCAAAGTGTAACCCCGGAAAAACCATAGCCATGTTTTCCCTAAAATTCACTTAGGAAAACCCTAATTCTGGATAAGGAAAATCCTAATTTCTGGATGGGAAAAACCCTAATATATGAATGAAATATTAATTATAACAATAAGTTATCCGAGTTCTCTCTCTGGAAACGAGGGCGTTCCTATTCCTCCAGAGATGTCAGTCCTTGCCGGATGGCATATTTGGTCAGCTCGGCCACGCTGCGAATTCCAGATTTGCTCATAATCTGCTTGCGGTGCGATTCCACCGTCTTGACGCTGACGCAGAGGCAGTCAGCAATCTGATTGGTGGACTTGCCTTCCGCCATAAGCTGCAGCACCTCCCGTTCCCTGGCGGTCAGCACCGAAAACGCCCCGGCAGGGACAGCGTGGTCCCAACCGCTGACAAAGTCTCTGATGACCACGTCCGAGATGCCGGGGCTCAGATAGGTCTTGTTTCCCATGACGGTGCGAATGGCCCTGACCAGATCTTCCAGGGCGCAGTCTTTCAAGAGATATCCGGAAGCGCCGGCCTTGAGCATGTTTAACACGAAGAGACTGTCGGAGTGCATGGATAGGGCAATCACCTTGACCCCGGTGCGCTCCGCCAGGATCTGGCGGGTCGCTTCGATGCCGTTTAAGCCGGGCATGGTGATGTCCATGATTACTATATCGGGGGCGAATTTTTCCACCAGCGGCAGCACCTTCCGGCCATTATCCGCCTCGGCCACCACCTGCATATCCGGCTCTCCCGCCAACAGGTTGCGCAACCCCTGGCGGACGATTTGATGGTCGTCCGCGAGCATGATCTTAATGGTCATCCCCATTTCCTTCTCTTATTTTTTTTAGCATAGTCTAAAGGCAACATCAAGGTGACCTGGGTACCTGCGTCCTGCCCAGAGACCACATCCACACCCCCTCCAAGATAATGCAGGCGCTCCCGAATGCTGAAGAGACCGAACCCTCTCCCGTTATCCTCGCTGACGGAACCCTCGGAGCCGTTAATCCCCACCCCGTCGTCCTTCACTTCGATGCAGACCCGGCCGTCATTGCGGCGAATGATGCTGACCCAGGCGTGCCGGGCCTGGGCATGTTTGACGATGTTAATCATCAACTCCCGCACCGAGCGGAAGAGGAGCACTTTAAGTTCGTCATCGACGGGGATGGGAACCGTGTCCCGGGTAACTTCCACCTGCAGACCGTACTGGGTCCTGATGTGCTTGGCGAACCATTCCACCGCGGCCTCGAACCCCAACTCGTAAAGCACCGGCAGACTCAGCTCGAAGGTGAGGGACCTGGTGTCCTTGATCATCTTTTCGATGAGCTCCCGGACCTCCCCCAAGGGGTTGGCAATGTCAGGGGAATTGGCAGTTTTCTGCAAAACCCCCAGCTTGATCTTGGAGACGGCCAGGGCCTGGCCGATATGATCATGGAGATCGGTGGCCAGGCGCCGCCTTTCCCGTTCCTCCGTCAGCGAGAGTTCCGAAGCCAGGGATTGGAGGCGCGCCTGATTGCTCCGGATCTCGTCTTCGGCCTTCCTGCGCATGGTAATATCCTGGGTCATGACGATGGCGAATTGGGACTCTCCCCCGGGCCCCCGCAGGACCGAAACCGTCACCTGGCCCCAAACGGTCTGGCCGTCCTGGCGGATAAAGCGCGTTTCCCGGCAGAAGGATTCCCGTTTTCCCAGAACCAAATCCTCAAACAGCCCCTGGCTTTGAGGGGCATCGTCCGGATGGATGACGTCCTTGAAAGACCTGAGGAGCAGCTCATCCTTGCTGTAGCCCAGCATCTCCCAGAGGGCGGGATTGCTGTCCAGGTGGTAGCCGTCCATATCCATCAGGGAGATGCCAATGGCCGCTTCCTCAAAGATTTTCCGGGAGCGCCTCTCCGTTTCCCGGAGAGCGGTGATGTCGCTGAACATGGCAAAGGCCCCGCTAAACTGGCCGTTTTCGAAAAGCGGCACCGAACTCATGATCACCGCGGCCAACCCCCGGTTTTTACAGAGCAGTTCCAGTTCCTGCTGAGCCACGTTATTGCTGCGGTTCTCCTCCAGGGACTTCTTCATGAGCTTCCAGTTGTCCCGGTTGAACAACTTCTGGATATTCTTATTCTCCAGCTCCTCATGGCCGGTGATCTCACGCATGCGCCGGTTGGTGAATTTGATCAGGCCCTGCTCGTCGATGATCCAGATGCCCTCGTGGGCGTTTTCGATGAGTTCCCGGTACTTGCGCTCCGACATCTCCAGCTTGCGGTAGAGGACGGCGTTCTCCAGGGCAATGGCGATCTGGTTGGCAAAACTGACGATGAAATCCCGGTCCCCTCCGGTGATCGCCGCGTCCGGCTCAACCCGGTCGGCCAGCAGCACCCCGATGACTTTGCCCCTGACGGTGAGGGGCGCCAGGATAAAGGCCTGGGGCTTGAAATGCTCAATCAAGGGATTCTTCATATTGAGCTTGCTGCGTTCCACATCCTGGACCACCACCGGAATGCCGGTCATGGCCACCCGGGCGATGACGTTGTCCACCTTGGAAATGGGGATCTGGTAATTTTTCACCTGTTCAAACAACTCGGGGGCGATACCCTCGGCAAAACTGAATTCCAAAACCTCGCCCTGCTCATCCAGCAACAGGATGGCCGCCCTATCCAGCTTGGCGGAATTGATCAGCAATCGCAAAGTCACTTGCAGGAGCTTCTCCAGATTAAGCACCGACAGGGTGGCCGTGCTGGTCTCCTGGAGGCAGATGAGCTGGTCGATCTTCTCGTTGAGCTGGATATTCAGACGGTGGATCTCATCGAACTTTCCCTTCAACAGCTCCTTGTCATGCTCCAGCTCCTCGATGGTATAAGTGAGGGCCCGCCAGGGCACCAGCAGCTTCATCAGGTAATCTTTCAGGAAGAACATCTTCTGCCATTTAAGGTGGTATTCGCAGTAATCGTCTCCCTTGAAAAAACACTTGGTCTCTTGCAGGATCAGGGGCGGCATGTTCCAAATAGTGGGAATGCCCGTGTAGATCCCCTGATTGAACAGGCAAAAATCGACACTCGCTGGAATATCCTTGAACCAGTGGAGGCGCACCACTGCGCTGTCCCGCGTGGTTTCCACCAGCTCGATGGTCTTATTCCTATTGAATTTATCGTTGATGGCCTGCACCCGGTGCAGGGTGCGGCGGGGAGTTTGACAAGCCAACATGAGAATCCGCTGCACATAACCCAGCTTCTTCCGGGACGCGGATTCATAGCCGATCTTAAAGGCTATCTCTTTGTTTCTCGCCACCTTTTTGGCATTAGCAAACATCCTGGTGACCACGTCACTGGACACCCAGTTGTTGATTTCCATCAAAAATTCTTGTGGATTGGGCAGTCCTTCGATTTCGGGTCCCAGGCCGTGGAAGAGTTTAGACAACTCCTCCGGAATGACCTCCTGGAAGTATTCGATGATGGCACGAGTATTGATGCAGCTATTATGCTTTTCCATTACCGGGCCAACCCCAGGGGCCCGATTCCAGCCGGGCTCCAAAACCTTGCCTGATTAGTAACGAGATTCCCTGTTACGCTTCGCCGGCGGGGGCGCCTGCCGCCAGCATTCCCTCGGCAAAGGGCACTCCCCCAAAAACAAGAATTTCTTCATCCGGCAAACCAGAAAATCCCAAACCTTCCAAGACTAAATCAAAGAAAAACTTGCTTATAGTAGCATACTATATTAATAGAAGTATTGCTTGTGTCAAGCATAACATTAGGGGAGATTTTTGCATTGGACCGAAAATAAGGATAACTATCTGATATATCAAGATAATTATTTGCAGGTAATCCAATTTCTTCTCAAAAATTCGGGTAATTTCGAGGATTTCCGTGCCTTTTCCCAATTGCCTTATAACTGCGGACCCTATTATAAGTTTTATATTGGGGATATTTTTGCCCCGCTGACAAGAGAGATCGGCTGGTTTGAAGCGGAGTCCTCGCTGCGCGCGCACTCCTGCGCCAATCTCAGGAGTATCCGGTCTCTCCCGGCTATCATTTGGTTCTTCGGCCGAATGGCCAGTTCCAGGAGGTGGCAGTATGTCTTCTTTCAGGTCTTGGCGAGCTCTTTTGGGGAAACCGACCTTAAGCAAGTTCCTCCAGTTGAAATTCAACAACCTTCTTTTCCGGTTTCTGCCCTTCTTCCTATCCCGGTGGTACATCGCCTGCATGGGTCGCTTGTACTACCTGCTGAACCGGCGGGATAAGGCCCTGATCGCCGCGACCATCCGCCACGTTTGCCGCGGCAGGATGTCCACCGAGGAGACCCGCCGGAAGACCAAAGGGGCCTTTAGGGGGATCTTCGACCATTATCATGAAAAACTTTTCGTGGGATATTCCAACTTTCCCAAGTTACTCGATTTCTTCAGGACCCGGCTAGGTTTCCAAGGTGTGGAAAAGCTGAGGGAGGCCCTGGGGGCCGGCAAGGGCGTCATTCTGGTTACCGGCCATTTCGGGGCGGTGGAATTTTTGCCGGGCACCCTGGCGGCAAACGGCTTTCCCACCACCATGATCTGCCGCTTCCAGACCAACCGGCTCCGGGAAACCCTCGGTCACCGGGCCGAATGGATCGGCTTGCAACTGATCGACGCGGATCGAGGGAACAGCTTCCTCGCCGCCACCAAGGCCCTCAAAGCGGGTAGGATCCTCATCACCGAGTGCGATGAATTCGATGAATGGCGGCCGGACCAGGAGCAGGGAGCCTCCTTTCTCGATAGCAGGCTTACGGGGGACCGCACCTTGGAAATTTTGGGCAAGCGTTCCGGCGCCCCGGTGGTCGCCGCCATGGTGAAACGGGAAGGGGGGGAACGATATACCTGTCACCTCACCCCGTTGGACAATGGCGCCCCTCCGGTAAATATGTCCATCAGTCAAAGGTGTCTCAATATCCTGGATGCTTCGGTGAAGGCCTATCCGGAGCAATGGTATCAATGGAAGAAGTTTGGTACACTGATCAACATTGAACCGGGGGTGGGGCGTGATCGTCCGCAAGCTGGATATTTGGCACCTGAAATTGCCCTTTCTTTACCCGATCAGGCATAACCTGATGACCCACCAGGGATCCGAAAACCTGGTGGTCAAGGTGACCGCCGACAGCCCCCGGCCGGGGTTTGGGGAAGGGGTTCCCCGGAGCTTCGTCACCGGAGAGACCCTGGCGGAAAGCCTCGATTTCCTGACGGGGACCCTGGCCCCTGCCATCCTGGCAAAGGAGTTCGTCTCACCTCCGCAGCTTCTTAAGGCGTTGACAGAGCTGTTTCGCCAAACAGGCGGGGAGCTGCATCCCGGGGCCTTTTGCGCCCTGGAAACCGCGCTGCTGGATGCCGCCAGCCAGGCTTGGGACCTGCCTCTGCAGGCCTTCCTGGGAGCCAAAGGTGACGCCCCCCTGATCTACAGCGCGGTGATCCCCATGGGGACGCCGGAGAAGATAGCTCAGTTCCTGCACCTGGTGAAAAAACAGCAGATGCCTTTTCTGAAGCTGAAGGTGGGGAGCCAGGGCGACATTGAAAACCTGAAGCTGGCCCGGGAGATTTTGGGTGGGCAGGTCGATATCCGGGTGGACGCCAACTGTGCCTGGACCGCCGCCGAGGCCATCCAGCGCCTCCGGGAGATGGCACCTTACCGGATCAGCGCCGTGGAGCAACCGGTGGCCAAGGATGATCTGGAAGGCCTGCGTGAGGTGGGCGCCGGGACCGGGTTGCCCGTCGTCGCCGATGAGTCATTGTGCCACGAAGGGGACGCCCAAAGATTGATCGATCTTAAGGCTTGCCAGATCTTTAATATCCGCCTGTCCAAGTGTGGCGGCCCGCTAGCCGCCACCCGGATCAGGCGGATGGCCGCGGCAGCGGGGATGCGCTGCCAGGTGGGCTGCCACGTGGGAGAAACCAGCATCCTGTCCGCCGCCGGCCGCCACTTCGCCCTCTGTGCCCCGGCCCCGGTCTATTTGGAAGGCTCCTTTTCCCCTTTCCTGTTTGCCCGGGAGCCGGTGGCCCAGAGCGTCATTTTCGGACCCGGGGGAGCGGCCCCGCCCCTTTCCGGCCCCGGCCTGGGGATCGAAGTTCTCGAGGCCGCTTTGCCTGATCTCGCCCTCGCCCACTTCCAAGTGGGCGGCTAATCGCTGCTTACTGCTCACTGCTTACTGCTTACTGCTCACTATCAGAAATGGTAGGCCAGGCTCATGGCGAGGACTTGGGTGTTGCTGTTATAGCGGCCATCGGCCTGCAAAGGCGCGGGCACCCCGTTGTAGGTGATGACGCTGCTTTTATCGCGGCCTTCCTGAAGGATATAATTATAGGCGATCCCCAGAGTGAAGCTCTCATACGTGTAGTCGCCCCCCAGCGTGAAGATGTGCCGGTTGGCATCCGGCACCTCGGGGCTGAGGGTGTCATCGGGCACCGGGGTCAGGTCGTAAATATAACCGGCCCGGATCTTCAGGCCTTCCAGGATCTCATAGTTGGCCCCGAAGCGAAAGGCCCAGGCGTCATGCCAGTTCTCCGGGGTGGTAATCACCGAGCTGGGAACCCCGTTCACCGGGATGCTACTAGCGAGTTTCACCTTGAGGTCATTGTAGGTGGACCAGCCGGTCCAGGTGGTGTCGAACTCGAAGGTGAATGGTTTAAGACGTTCATAAGCGATACCCCAGGTCACGGAAGGAGGGAGGGTAAGGGGGGCCGAGGCGCCGAATTCGGTAGGAAACAGGTTCGAAAACGGCGGCGGCAGGCTCAGAGTCATGGAACCGAAGTACTTTTCCTGGATGGCGCTACGATACGAGGCCCCGAGTTTCACGCCTGCCACCGGCTCGAAAAGGGCGCCGAGGTTATAGCCATAGCCGTGGCCAGTACCGTTAAGGCTCGCTTCTCCGTCGGGAAACTGGAAGCCGTGCACCACATTCGGGGTGTTTCTCTTGATTTCCACGCTGGACCACATGACATCCAACCCTGCCGCCAGCGACAGGTTGTCCAGAACTTTGACGGAGGCCACCGGGTTCACGTTATAGGTTTCCAAGGACGAGTAAGTGCTGAGGTATCTGCCGGGCCAGCTCGACGGCCATTCGGTACTCAGGCCGAAAGGGCTGAAATAGCCGACCCCCAGGGATAGCCGCGGGTTTACCGGGTAGACAAAATAAGCCGACAGGGTCTCGGATAACTGGTGCTTGGTCTCCGAGGACAGCCCGCCCCCATCGTATTCCCGGTCGGGGTAATAAAGAAACCCGTTCGTATAAAGCGTGGGCCGCTTGATCTGGTTGAGGCCGGCGGGATTGTAATAAATGGCCGAGGGGTCGTCGGCTTCCGCCACGAAGGCGTTCCCCTGAGCCATGCCCGCGGTCCCCTGGTTCACCAGGGCAAAACCCGCTCCCCGGGTTGCCGCCGGGGCGCCCAACAGGGAAATTGCGGCCACCAGCAAGACCAGCCCTAACCCAAGATTCTTTGCCGGGAATTCCGCACCGAATAAGATTGGCGCTTTTCTTATTCTTCTTGGAAAATGGCGGCGATGACCTGCATCCTGGCCCGACCGGCGCCCTCGGGGTTCGCAAGCGCTGGCAGCCGGAAAGTCCTTTTCCCGGTATAATTTAAGGTTCACCATCCCCCGCCCTTAAAGTAATAGATTAATATTAGAGGTATTTTTTCGGAAAAATCAATTTATTTTTTGTTATTTTGTTTTATCGGTTGAATCAAAACTCTTTTCACTCCCTAAATAAAAACAATAAAATACATTGTCCCTGCTCGGGCCCAAAAACCTAGCGGCGTTTCCAGGTCCAGGGATTTGTAGTAATTTATGTGACAGAAAAATCACATTTCCTGGGATTTTTAGTTGGCCTCTGGCTTGATAGCTTTACAAGATATAAGCTTGCTTTCTTTCCCGGGCGCCGCCTGGATACCCTAAGGAAGATACAGACAACCTAACTCTGATTCAAATCCCTCTTAACCGCCGGTCCGGGCTCCACCCTGGCGGAGGGAGGGGTTTACGGAAAAGGAGTCAATAATGAAAACAGTGTCAGAAAAGATCCGGGAGTTGTCGGAGCGGGAAGCCGAAGTGAAGGCCATGGGCGGCGCCCCGGCGGTGGCCAAGCAGCACGCCGCGGGCAAGCTCAGCGCCCGGGAGCGCCTGGAGCTTTTTTTCGACCCCGGGAGCTTCCAGGAAACCGACCTGTTCGTCACCCATCGCTGCGTCAACTTCGGGATGGAGAAGGTGGAAATCCCGGCGGACGGGGTGATCACCGGTTTCGGCAAGGTGGAGGGCCGGGTAGTCTTTGCCTATTCCCAGGACTTCACCTCCCGGGCCGGTTCCCTGGGGGAGATGCACGCCAAGAAGATTTGCAAGGTGATGGATCTGGCCCTGAAGGCCGGGGCGCCCCTGGTGGGATTGAACGACTCGGGGGGGGCCCGCATTCAGGAGGGCGTCGACTCTTTGAGCGGCTATGGCCAGATCTTTTATAGGAACGCCGTCGGGAGCGGGGTAATCCCCCAGATCTCGGCGATCATGGGTCCCACCGCCGGGGGGGCAGTCTACTCCCCGGCCATGACCGACTTCATCTTCATGGTGAAGAAGACCTCCTACATGTTTATCACCGGGCCGGACGTCATCAAGGGCGTCACCGGCGAGGAGATCAGCTTCGATGATCTGGGTGGGGCGATGGCCCACAACGTCAAGAGCGGGGTGGCCCAGTTTGCCTGCGAGGACGACGCCGATTGCCTGCGGCAGATCAGAAAACTGCTCTCATTTCTTCCGGGCAACAACCTGGAAGACCCGCCGCTGGCCCCCTGCAATGATCCGGCAGGCCGGGAAGAGCCGGCCCTGGACGCCATCATCCCCGACGATCCCCGGGCCTCCTACGATATGCACGAGGTCATCCGGGCCCTGGTGGACGACGGGGACTTCTTCGAGCCGCACCATCACTTCGCCCGGAACATCATCACCGCCTTTGCCCGGCTGGGGGGGCGGCCTGTGGGGATCATCGCCAACCAGCCCAAGGTCCTGGCTGGCTGCTTGGACGTGGACGCGGCGGACAAGGCCTGCCGCTTCATCCGTTTCTGCGATGCCTTCAACCTGCCTCTCTTGACCATTGCCGACGTGCCGGGATATCTGCCGGGCAGCGACCAGGAGTGGCGGGGCATCATCCGCCACGGAGCCAAGCTGCTGTGGTGCTACTCCGAGGCCACGGTGCCCAAGATCACCCTGATTACCCGCAAGGACTACGGGGGCTCTTATCTGGCCATGTGCTCCCGGGACCTGGGGGCAGACCTGGCGCTGGCCTGGCCCACCGCCGAGATCGCGGTGATGGGGGCGGCGGGCGCGGCCAACGTCATCTTCCGCAAAGAGATCCAGGCGGCCCCGGACCCGGCGGCCAAGCGCCAGGAGATCATCGATAACTATGAGAACCTGCTCTACAACCCCTACATCGCCGCCTCCCGGGGCTTTGTCGACCAGGTGATTGCTCCCCGGGAGACCCGGCCGCGCCTCTTGGCCGCTTTGGAAGCCCTGGCCGGAAAGAGGGAGACGCTGCCGCCCAAGAAACACGGAAACATCCCGGTGTAGGGCGCGGCTGCGGCTAAACGGGGATCGAGTGTGGCTCCACTTATAAAGGCGGTTTTCGGTTTTCGGTTTTCGGTGAAGGCAGAATGAAAATCAAAGGCCCCTTAACGCAACAGAAAACAATAAACAGAAAACACAACCTGTAGGGTGGGCATTGCCCGCAGACAGCATTAACGAGGAGAAGACAAGGTGAGTGCCATCAAACCCCAGATCCTGGCGGCTATCAGCGGGGCCCTAACGGCCTATCTGGCCGAGGAGGAGGCCCCCGCCCCCATGGTTCAGGCCGCAGCGGCGGGGCCGCCGCTCAACCTCTGGGGCCTGGCGGGCCGCAGCCAGGCCATGCAACTTAGACTGCTGATGCAGCGCCGCAGCCTGAGATGAGTGAGCAGCAGGTTCGGCGGGAACTACCCCAACCTTGTTTACTGCTCACTGCGGGCGACCCAGCGGGTCGCCCCTACTGCTCACTAAGAAAGCCGACGACAAAGGAGTCACCAATGGCAGGGAAAAACCCCATCAAGTTCACGGACACCACCTTCCGGGATGGACACCAGTCGCTGCTGGCCACCCGGATGCGCACCGAGGACATCGTGCCCTTCATGGAACGCATGGACCGGCAGGGCTTCTTTGCCCTGGAGGTCTGGGGCGGCGCCACCTTCGACACCACCCACCGCTTCCTGGGGGACGATCCCTGGGAGCGCATCCGCACCGTCAAGTCCATCCTGAAGAAGACCCCCACCATGATGCTGCTCCGGGGCCAGAACCTGGTGGGCTATCGCAACTACGCCGACGACCTGGCCTACCGCTTCGTGCGTTACGCCGCCGAGGCCGGGGTCGATATCTTCCGGGTCTTCGACGCCCTTAACGACATGCGCAACTGGGAGGTTTCGGTTAAGGCCCTGATGGACGCCAAGAAGGCGGGCCTGATGGCCCACTTCCAGGCGGCCGTATGCTACAGCATGACGCAGCGGCGCATGGGAGGTCCCATCTTCAGCCTGAAATACTACCTGGACTTCGCCAAACGGTCCGAGGAGATGGGGGCCGACTCCTTCTGTCTCAAGGACATGGCCGGCATGGTCTCCCCCTACGACGCCTACGAGATCATCAAGGCGCTCAAGGAGACCATCAAGATCCCGGTGGAGTTCCATACTCACTACACCAGCGGCCAGGGCTCCATGAGCTACCTGAAGGCCATCGAGGCAGGGGTGGACGTGGTGGACACCTGCCTGTCGCCCTTTGCCCTGAGGACCGCCCAGCCGGCCATCGAGCCGCTGTTGGTGACGGTGGAGCAGACGGAACGGGAGACCGACATGGACCTGGCCCAACTCATCGAGATCGGCCAGGACCTGGAGACGGTGGCGGTGAAATACCGGGATCTCCTGGACACCTCCAAGATGGCCCAGATCGACACCGGGGTGCTGCTGCACCAGATTCCCGGAGGCATGTACTCCAACCTGGTGAACCAGTTGAAGGAGGCCAAGGCCCTGGACCGCATCCATGAAGTGATGGAGGAGCTGCCCCGGACCCGCAAGGAGCTGGGGCAGCCGCCGCTGGTGACCCCCACCAGCCAGATCGTGGGCACCCAGGCAGTGATGAACGTCCTCTTCGGGCGCTATAAGATGGTGCCGGCGGAGGTAAAGGGAGTGGCTTTCGGGCTCTACGGCAAGACTCCGGCTCCCATAGACCCGAAGGTCCAAAAGGCCATCCTCAAGGGCTACGAGCGGGGAGAAACCCCGATCACCGTGCGGCCCGGGGAGATCCTGGAGCCGGAGTGGGACAAGGCGGTGACGGCCACCAAGGGCCTGGCCAAAAACGACGGGGACGTGCTCATCTACGCCCTCTATCCCACCACCGGAAGCCGCTTCCTGAAATGGAAGTATGGGATGGAGGCGGTGCCGGAGGAAGTGAAGGGCAAGAGCCTGGAGCAGATCAAGCTGGAAGACGAGGTCTACAAAACCATTAAGCAAAAGAACCTGTTCGCCAAGGTAAAGGAGCTGCTGGCTAGCCTTTCGAAGGCGCCCCCGGCCAAGGGAGCGGGTCTGAGGACCTTCAACGTCTTTGTGGATGGCCAGTATTACGAGGTGGAGGTAGAGGCGCTAGGCGGCGCCCCGGTGC
>JBAUPV010000029.1:0-57151 GCA_049580385.1 Desulfobaccales bacterium
GGGCCCTGCCGCCGCGGCGCCGGCCACCCGGGCGGCTGCCGCCGCCAGGCCATCCCAGCCCGCACCGGTCACCGGCTCCATGGTCCCGCTCCCTCCGCCGGCCGCCACCGTCTCCGCCAGGAAGAGAGCGGCCCGGGCGGCCCATGTCCAAGAGCAAAAGGCCCGGGAAGAGCAATTGCGCCAGCATCAGGATCTGGCCAAGAAGTTGACCTTTCTCAACAGCTTCGATAACAACCCCAAACCGGCGCCCACCCAGATAAAGGTGGCTACCTACCGGGACGGCAAGACGGCCCGGGCCAAGGTGGCCGCACTGGAAAAGCAAGGGATCAAGGCTAGCCTCCGGGAGGGGAAGGATGACCAGGGCGCTTACTATACCGTATACCGCCCGGCGCCCAACCCCAAAAAATCCGAAAAACTGGCGCAAGACAAGGGAACTGCGAAGCCTGTCAGCCCCGGTTCCAGCCGCAAACCGCAAAATTAGCCGGGAGCCGCGGCCCAGAGGTCGCCCCCCTGGTTCAGCAATCCTGCTTCGTGAGATCGGTTCGGGTTTTTGCAGGGTAACTCAGGAAAGGTCCCCAGGGGCGGGCTAAAAGGAGTCCTCCGGTCCATCCGGGGCGGATGAACCAACGCCTGCTTCCATGGCCTCTTCCACCATTTGGTCCACTTCGCCGGGGGTGTCCTCTCCCATCTCCTGGGTCATTTTCTTGAGGACGCGGGCCACGCTCTTGGGGTCATTTTCATCCAATCCGCCCCAAACGCCGGGGTCGGCCAGCTTCTCCAGGCGGGTCTCCTCGGAAAGGCGGACGTGCACCCGGGATAGCACCCGGGTCAGGGAAGTGCTGCCGCACCGGGAACAGCGGGGAGCAAAGGGTTCTTTGGGGTTCAGGATCAAGAAACCGGAGATCCGGCGGCAATCCTGGCACTGATACTCATAAATGGGCATGGCTGCGTCTCATACAAAAAAAAACGGCTCCCGGGCCTAGGCCTATTGCATACCCACGGGAGACAGGTTTTGTTGACCCCAATTGGAAATGCCACCGCCGCCTCCGCCGACCTTCATCTCTCCCAGGCGGGTCATTTGTTCCTTGGCATCGGCATAAAGCCCATCCCCGGGGGACAGGTTTTTTAACGCCAATTTAAAATGGAACAGCGCAGTGGGCAAGGCTTGGGCCCTGAGGCTGTACATGCCCAGGTAATAGTGGGCCGGACCCAACTGCCCCTTCTCCCCGTAGAGGGTGCCCAGGTTGTAATAGACCTGGGCATAAGTGGGATTCAGACGGTAGGCCTTCTCGTATAGGGATATTGCCTGATCGAGTTGCTTCCGCTCCTCGCAAATCCTTCCCAGATAATAGAGGATGACCTCGTCCTGGGGGGCCTGGTGCGACAGCTCTTCCAACAACTGGTAGGCCTCCGGGTAGCGGTTCTGGTCAAAATAAAAGAGGGCCAATTCCCGCTTAATCAGAAAATTCTTCGGGTCCAGTTTCAGGGCCTGCTGAAAGGCGGCTTCAGCTTCGCTGGCCCGGTCCAGCTTGGCCAGGGCCAGGGCCCGGCCAAAAGCGGGGACCGGATTTTGCGGCTCCCGGATGGCGTCTTGGGTCGTACCCCGCAAAAGTTGATGGGGGTTGCCGACGATGGAGTTCAACTTGAGGAGGAAGTATTGGAAGTCGGGATAATTTCCATACGGCGGCAGCTCCTTCCGATGAATCTCCACTTTATTCTCGAGCACCACGATGCGGTCATTGGTGTAAGGATGGGTGCGCAGGTATAAGGGCACCGTGCCTCCCTCATACCAGCGCTGTTTATTCATCTTTTTGAACATGGCCACCATGCCCTCGGGGTTATAGCCGGATGCGAGCATCCACCTGAACCCCATGGCGTCCGCCTGGCCTTCAAATTCCCGGCTGTAGGCCAGCATGCCGGCTTGCCCCCCGCCCATGGCGCCCATGATCAGAGGCTGGGCCATGGCGCCGCCCAGGAAGACCGATGCCAGGGTGCCCAGTATGGAAGCCACCGAGACTATCCTCGCTTTATCCATCATCTGGGCCATGTGCCGGCAATAGATGTGGGAAACCTCATGGGCCATGACCCCGGCCAGCTCCTCCTCCTTATCGGCCATCAAAATCATGCCGGTATTGAGAAAGACATAGCCGCCCGGCACCGCAAAGGCGTTCATGGTCGGATCTTTGACGATGAAAAACTTATACTTGAAAGGCTGGGGCCCCATTTGGGCTACCAGTTTTTGGCCGATGTGATTGACGTAGGAGGTGAGGAAGGGGTCTTGGATGAGGGTGGCCTCTTGCTGAAACTCCAGGAGAAACTGTTCGCCGAGCTGCTTCTCTCTCTCGATGGTCACAGTCTTAAATTCATCGAAAAGCGCCAGGGAGGCGCGGGTTTGCGCCAAGACCAGGCAGGCTGCCAGGAAGCAGATGAGCCCCGTTTTCCAGATACATGAACGCAATCTATTCATGGCTGGAGGATTCCGATCCCGATTCCGGTTTGGGCGCCGGCTCCGGGCTGGTCTTCAGAGCTTCGGCCCAGAGACCTTCCAAATCGTAGAAATCCCGGAGTTCCTGGAAAAAGATGTGAACCACTACGGTATTATAATCGAGTAAAACCCAGAGTCCTTCGTTGACCCCCTCCACCCCCAGGGGCTTGACCCCGGCCTTGGCCAGCTCTTCTTGCAGGTGCTCCGCCAGGGCCTGCACCTGGCGCTTGGAGGCCCCGGAGCAGGTGATGAAATAATCCGTAAAAGAACAATGCTCTTTCACGTTAAGGAGCAGCGGATCCAGGGCCTGGAAATCCGCCAAGGTTTTGAAGGCCAGCTCCGTCAGGGCGTCCGGGGTGGGAGGGGCTGAAGGGGCCGTATAAGCATCTCCTTATCGGTATAGTTTGTTGCTTATTATATAGCTTCGCACCGGCTCCGGCAAGAGGTAGCGGAGAGATCGCCCCTGGGCTGCCAGCCGGCGGATGCCGGTGGCGGAGATGTCCATCAGGGTGGTCTGCTGCCATAGCACCTGATGCCCGGAAGGATGCCGGAACCCGCGGCCACCCGCCAGGGGCTGAAATTGCGGATTAACTTCCCGGGTGAGGATCTCCGAAAGGCGGCCGCGGTCATATCCCGGCCGGTCCAGCACCACAAAGTGGCACAGATGGAAGATCTGGCCATAGTCCTTCCAACTGGGGATCTCCAGCATGGCGTCCAGCCCGAGGATAAAGTAAAGCTCCCATTCGGGGCCGAACTCCTCCCGGAGCAACCGCAGGGTTTCGATGGAATATGACTTGCCGGGGCGGCGCCCCTCGATGTCGGAGACCTCGAGGCGCGCATGGTCCCCCACCGCCAGCCGGGTCATGGCCAGGCGCACTTCGAAGGGGGTGAGCTCCCCGGGGGCCTTATGAGGCGGATGCGCGGCCGGAATGAACCAGAGGCGGTTCAACGCCAGGGCCTCGCAGACCTCTTCCGCAGCCCGCAGGTGGCCGAAGTGGATGGGGTTGAAGGTCCCCCCGAAGAGGCCCAGCCTTTGCTGCGCCTCAGGTTCTGATCTGGCCGTCTCCATAAACGATGAACTTGGTGATGGTGAGTTCCTCCAGGCCCATGGGCCCGAAGGCATGCAGCTTGGAGGTGTTGATGCCGATCTCCGCCCCCAGACCCAGCTCGCCGCCGTCATTGAAGCGGGTGGAGGCGTTCACCAGGACCACCGAGGAGTCCACCTCCTGCAAAAAACGCTGGGCCCGGCTATAATCCCGGGTAATGATGGCCTCGGTGTGCCTGGAGCCGTAGCGGGCGATGTGGTCCAGGGCCCCGTTCAGGTCCGGCGTCACCTTCACCGCCAGGATCAGGTCCCCGAATTCGCAGCCCCAGTCCGCCTCGGCGGCCGGCGCCACCCGGGGGTCGAGCTCCCGGGTGCGGGGACAGCCCCGCAGTTCCACCCCGGCTTCCCGGAAGCGGGCCAGCATCCGGGGCAGAAAGGCCGGCGCCGCCTCCCCATGCACCAGCATGGTCTCCATGGCGTTGCAAACCCCGGGGCGCTGCACCTTGGCATTGAAGCAGACCGACTCGGCCATCTTAAGATCGGCGCCGGCATCCACGAAGATGTGGCAAACCCCTTTGTCGTGCTTCAACACCGGGATGCGGGAGTGCTCCGCCACAAAGCGGATCAGGCCCTCGCCCCCCCGGGGGATGATGAGGTCCACCAGTCCGTCCTGCTTCAGGAGTTCCAGGGTGGCCTCCCGATTGATGCTGGGAATGGCCTGCACCGCGGCCTGGGGCGCCCCGCACTCCTCCAGGGCCTCTTGCATCAGTTCGGTCAAGGCCAAATTGGAGTGGATGGCCTCCTTGCCTCCCTTGAGGATCACGGCGTTGCCGCTCTTGAGACAGAGGGCGGCGGCGTCCACCGTGACGTTGGGCCGGGATTCGTAGATAAAGCCGATCACCCCCAGGGGGATGCGGGCGCGCCCCACCCTGAGGCCGTTGGGGCGGACCCACATGCCGGTCACCGCGCCCACCGGGTCAGGCAGGGCCGCCACCTCCCGGAGGCCCTGGATCATGGAGGCAATCACCTGGTCGGACAGGGTGAGGCGGTCCAGGAAGGCCTCGGGATAGTCCTGGGCCCGGGCCGCCTCCAGGTCGATGCGGTTTTCCGCCTGGAGGGCGCGGCGGCGCTCTTCCAGGAGTTCCGCCACCCGCAGGATGACCCGGTCCTTGACGTCCCGGGGCAGATTGGCCAACTGCCGGGCCGCGTCCTGGGCGGCCCGGGCCAGATCACGAACCAGGTTGGGGATGTCCATGTTTGGCTCCAAGCTTTCAGCTTTCAGCGATCAGCTTTCAGCAAAGGCAAAAATTGTTCACCGGCAAGCAATCGCAAAGGGTAGTGCCTTTACCCTCCCCCCTCTCAGGGGGAGGGTAAATGTATCAGAGGGTTATATAATCCCCCCTGCCCCGCCTAGAAAAGAGGGGAAAAACCTCCTTCAGGAAATGGGATTTGCTACTCCGCCGGGTTTTCCTTTGGCTAACCCTCTTTAAACTTTAGTTTCTTCTCTAATCAAGCCGGGCCTCCCCTGGATCGAGGCCAGCCAGGAATCGAAATCATCTTTGCCCCGGGACCGGCGATTTTCCCGATCCAGGTGCCAACGCTGCGGGTTGCTTGCTATATATTCCCGGACGCGGTTCAAGGAGCGGTCGTCACGAATAACGTGTTCATAATAGCCTCTCTGCCAGACGCCCGCCCCGGCAGTCTTCCTTAAGGCGTTAATGCCAACGGTGCAATGAAATTTATAATACCCCACAATCTGACCCAGTGCCGGTGGTTTTTGTAGGGGCGGGGTCTCCCCGCCCGTCTTTATGGGGCTGCCGGAGAGAAACTCAAATTCGCATTCCCTGGTGATTATAATGATCCCATGGATGTGGTTCGGCATTACCGTGAAGGCGTCTAATTCTATGGCAGTATTATAGTGGGAAGATAAATTATCCCAGCCGGCGGCTGCAATTTTGCCAAAACCATTTAGATTCATCTCGTTATCAACAATGTTGCCGAATAAGTATTGCCTCCCTTTAACAGCAATGGTTACAAAATACGCGCCTTCCTGGGAATAATTAAAACCTGAAAGACGGAGGGAAACGCGGCGAGGAGGGTTGGGGATCATCCTTTTTTAGCCTCAGATTTTTGGATGCCGGGTCTCTCAAAAGGGCGGGGAGACCCCGCCCCTACAACTGCAAAACTACAACTTCAAGGCATCACTCCGTTTCTCCCTCCGGGGGTTCCTCCATTGCCTTGAGGATTTCCCGGGCCCGGTAGCGGTCCGCGGCGGCCACCATGAGGCGCACTCCCCGGAGGAACTGCAGCGAGGGGTAGGCGCCGCCGGCGTCGTCGGCCATGACCATAGCGGGGATGCCTTCGGACTCCAGCAAACCCGCGGCCATCTCGGCCTCAATGCGGCTGTAAAAGGTTTCCAAAACTACGGCGTCGTCGAGGTTCAAATTATATGCCTCTATGTTTCTCTTTTTGTCTTTTTATCAAGAAATTTTCTCATACCATCTGTAAAGCTTTTTGCCTCGGATTTTCGCAATATCACTTGGTTAACTAAGTAAACTATCGGATTTCGCAATTCCATTGCCAATTCTAAGCAAGTTTCGTCGTCTTTGCCATGCAAACCTTCGCTTAAAATTTCATAAAGAATTGCCAATGGGTTAATATTATCTGGTCTTAGTGTAGGCGGAAGAAGGTCCTTCACAAGTTTTATCTTATCTTGAGCAACAATAGTTTTTTTCACTTCTTTAAGTGCCCCCATGTATTCCTCATGTTGCCCTTCGGGTATAAGGTCGGCTATGTCAGTCAGAAGTTCATCGATAATTTCTTCTACGATGCGACGATAATATGAAAAAGCACCTATCCCATACCCTTGCGATTCACAAGTGAGCCCTTTTTTATAATAGTCAGAATGTGAACCAAGCATCTTTCCAAGATTCCGGTCTAAGGTGATTTCCCAAGCAGGGGTTTGACCGATCTTGATTACATATTGTCTATTAGGATCGAAAAATAAGAAAAAATATCTCAAAAATTTTTTACAGTCACTACAATAATATAATGCACGGACTACCTCACCAGCAGTACCTGCATCAGAGTTTACATAAGTTTCGCCATATTTATTCATCATATTAAATGTCTGGTGTGATTTGCATACCCCACATGGCATATGAATTGCGGGTGTTGGAACTTGACTCAGGTAAGGAGGTAAAGCAATTTGAAATTTTCTATATAATGGATAATTTTCCAAAAAATCTTTATTAGGCATATGTATCCTCCATTTAAAAAACGCTCTAAAGATTATTCAATTAATAAATTTTAAATAGAAAATAAAATCAAATCCCCGGGAATATTACCAAATTATCCCGGTGGATCACTTCGTCGTAGCCTTTTTGGCCCAGGAATTGGGCGATCTCGCTCGTATGGCGGCCCTTGATGCGGTTCAGGTCCCGGGCCGAGTAGTTGCTGAGCCCCACCGCGAAGGCCCGGCCCTCCGGGTCCAGCAGTTGCACGGGGGCGCCCTTGCCGAAGCCGCCCTCGACCTCGACGATGCCCGCGGGCAGCAGGCTCTTGTGGTGCTTAACCAGGGCCTGCCAGGCCCCCCGGTCCAAGCGGATGGCGCCTTTGGGGTTGACGTTGTAGGCCAGCCAGTACTGGCGGCTCCTCAGTTTCTGGGGCTGGGGCAGGAAAAAGGTGCCTACCGGCTCACCATTGAAGAGCCTGGGCAGGATGCCGGGGATCAGGCCGTTGCCGATGAAGGTGGGGATGCCCGCGGCCGCCGCCTTTTTGGCGGCCTGGAGCTTGCTGCCCATGCCGCCCCGCCCCAGGGCGCCGGGCCGTCCGGAGGCGGCCTTCTCCAGTTGGGGGTCGAAGGCCTGCACCAGGGGCACCAGCCGGGCGTCGGCGTGTTCGCGGGGGTCCTTGTCGAAGAGGCCGTCGGTGTCGGTGAGCAGGATGAGCAGGTCGGCCCCCGCCAGGTTGCAGATGAGGGCGGCCAGGTTGTCGTTGTCCGCAAACCGGAGTTCCTCGGTGGCCACGGTGTCGTTTTCGTTGATGATGGGCACCACCCGCCACTGGAGCAGGGCGAACAGGGTGTTGCGGGCGTTGAGGAAGCGCTGGCGGCTCTCCAGGTCGTCGTGGGTCAGGAGGATCTGGGCCACCTTGTGGCCGAAGAGGGCGAAGGCCTCTTCATAGGCCAGCATCAGGGCGCTCTGGCCCAGGGCGGCCACCGCCTGCTGCTGGGGGATGCCGGTGGGGCAGGTGCTCATTCCCAGCTTGCGGCAGCCCGCGGCCATGGCCCCGGAGGAGACGATGATGAACTCCAGTTCGCCCTCCTCTCCCCGGAGGGCGCTGATCTCCCCCGCCAGCCGCCGGATCAGGGGCTGGTTGAGCCCTTCGGCCGCGGCCAAAACGGCGCTCCCCAGCTTGAGCACCACGCGGCGGGCCTTACTCAGGTATGGACGTCGCACCATCGTCATGGCCAAAACGGCTGAACTCTTCCCAGATGGCCCTGTTCAGGGCCGTAAGGCCGGCGCCTGCCTGGGCGGAGACCAGCAGGCACCGCCGGCCGGTGGCAGCATAGGCCTTAAGCACTTGCTGCCGGGGAAATTCCGGGGCCAGCAGATCGATTTTATTTAACGCGATCAGGCGCGGTTTGTCCAGTAAGTTGGGGTCAAAGACCTGAAATTCTTTTTCCAGTTCCTGCAAAGGGGCCAGGGGCCGGGCCGGGTCCACCTCGCTGATGTCAATGACCTGCACCAGCAAGCGGGTGCGCGTAAGGTGCCGCAAAAACCGGTCTCCCAGGCCCTTGCCCAGGTGGGCATCAGGGATCAGGCCGGGAATCTCCGCTAAAATCAAGGGCTCTCGCTCCTGGTCGTCGCTCTCCGGCGGGGCCAGGACCAGGACCCCCAATTGGGGGGTCAGAGTAGTAAAGGGAAAGGCGCCCACCCGGGCCCGGGAGGCGGTGAGGGCCTTCAGGAGGGAGGTCTTGCCGGCGTTGGGAGCGCCCACCAGGCCGACGTCGGCCAGAATCTGCAATTCCAGGCGCAGGCGGTGCTCCTGGCCCGGCTCCCCCGGTTGGGCGAACCGGGGGGAGCGCAGCCGGGAAGAGACGAAATGGGCGTTGCCTTTGCCGCCCCGGCCGCCCCTGGCCACCACCAGGCGCTGGCCCGGCGCCAGCAGGTCTTGGAGGAGCCTGCCGTTGGCGGCGAATACCCGGGTCCCCAGGGGGACCGGAATGATCAGGGGCGGGCCGGTTTTGCCGTGGCGGTCCTGGCTCCGGCCCCGGCCGCCGTTACCCGCCTGAAAGACGCGGCGCCGCCGGAAATCGACCAGGGTGCGTTGGGTGCGGGAGGTCTCCAGGATGACGTCGCCCCCGTTGCCGCCGGTGCCGCCATCGGGGCGGCCCACGGCCTGGGAGCGGGTCCGGAGGAAGCTGACGCAGCCCGGGCCGCCGTTGCCTGCCCGGACCGTGATCTCGGCTTCGTCAGGAAAGGATTTCAAGTTGGGGGATAGACGCTGACCCGCTTGCGATCTTTGCCGAAGGGCTCATAGGCCACCACCCCGTCAATCTTGGTGAACAGGGTGAAATCCTTGCCCATGCCGACGTTCTGCCCCGGATGAATGCGGGTGCCCACCTGGCGCACCAGGATGGTGCCGGGCTTGACCACCTGGCCGGCGAAGCGCTTCACCCCCCGGCGCTGGCCGGAGCTGTCCCGGCCGTTGCGGGAACTGCCCCCGGCTTTTTTATGTGCCATGGTATCCTCACTCGTGCAGGGTGCGCGGCCTGGCCCCCTACTCGTGCTTTAAGGGGCGGCCGGACCGTCCCACCCTTAATTTTCCAGGATTTCCTGAATTTGCACCGCGGTGAACAACTGCCGGTGCCCCTGTTTGCGGCGATAGCCTTTGCGGCGTTTCTTTTTGTAAACCAGGACCTTTTTCGCCTTGCCCTGGAGCAGAATCTGGCCGCGCACGCTGGCGTTCGCAACCAGCGGGGTGCCCACCCGGGTGTCGCCGCCGTCGCCGGTCACAAGGAGCACCTGGTCCAGCTCCACTTCGTCGCCCCGCTCGCCCGGCAAGCGCTCCACCCGGAGCACGTCGCCCGGGGAGACCCGATATTGTTTCCCGCCCGTTTTTATGATGGCGTACACGTATCCCTCCGTAGGGGCGGGGTTTCCCCGCCCAGGGCGGCGAGACGCCGCCCCTACAACCGCAGGCTTCCAGCCTGCGACCTTAGAAGGTTTATTTTATCTTCCCTCAACATCTTGTCAAGACCCAAACCGGGACTTCTCCAAAATGGCAGGCCCCAGGGCGCATTTAAGCGCCATGCGGGGAAAGACCCGGGGGCGGCGGCGGCGCCGGCAGCCAGGGTGGGGGCGGCCCGCCATTTCCTTTGGTGGCACAGGCTTCCAGCCTGTGATCGGTTCTTCGTCTCCCTGCAAGTTTCATATATTTCTCTTGCATCCCAGCCGAGGCTCACCCGTAGGGGCGGGGTTTCCCCGCCCAAGGTAAACCCAAATTGCCAGGGGCCTGAGCACAAATACGCACAGGCCAGAGGCCTGTGCCACTAAAGACGCCGCCCCTGAAAGGTGGGATTGGCCCGCGCGTAATGGTGCGTGAGACGCACCCTACTAAACTGGGCGGGTTTAAAACCCGCCCCTACGGAAATGGTGGGCAGTGCCCACCCTACACATTGCCGGGCGACCCGGCGGGTCGCCCCTACGGCGAAAATTATGGTGCGTGAGACGCACCCCGCAAGACTGCAAATTCGATAATATTTCTCTTCTATCCGGGCCACGTGTCTCACCTGTGGTTGACGGAAGCGGCAGGGCAGATTAATATGCCTAAGAAATCAGGGAGCGCCCAGGAGCCTCAATGGACCATTTGCCGGTCAAGGCCGGAGCCGTCGGATATGTGGTGATCCACGGCCATTTCTATCAGCCGCCCCGGGAGAACCCCTGGATCGAGCAGATCGAAGTGGAGAGCGGCGCCCAACCCTATCACGACTGGAACGCCCGCATCAACGCCGAATGCTACACCCCCAACGCCGCGGCCCGCGTCTACGACGGCCAAGGCCGGATTATGGATATTATCAACAACTACGAACACATCAGTTTCAATTTCGGTCCGACCCTGATCAGTTGGCTGGCGGCGAAAGCCCCGGAGACCTACGGCAAGATCCTGGAGGCGGACCGATTGAGCGTCATGGCCCTGGGGCACGGCAACGCCCTGGCCCAGGCGTATAACCATGCCATCCTGCCCCTGTGCGAGCCGCGGGACCGGGAAACCCAGATCATTTGGGGCCTCAACGACTTTGAGCACCATTTCCAGCGGCCGGCCGCGGCCATGTGGCTGCCGGAGACCGCGGTCGATTTCCCCACCCTGGCGGCCCTGGTGGACCACGGCATGAAGTTCGTCATCCTCTCCCCTTACCAGGCCAAACGGGTGCGGCCCCTGGCGGGAGGGGAATGGACCACGGTGGCGGGCCAGACCCTGGACAGCACCCAGGCCTACCGCTGTTTCCTCCCGGAGGGCAAGGGTGCGGCTGGAAAACGACGGCGTCATATCGACGTCTTTTTATATAACGGCAACGTGGCTGCGGAATTGAGCTTCGGCGACCTGCTCAGCGACAGCTATCGCCTGGCCGGCCAGCTGGTGGAGGGCTACTCCCCCGGGCGTTCCGGACGGCCCCAGATCCTGCACGTAGCCACGGATGGGGAAAACTACGGGCATCACAAGAAGTTTGGGGAATTGGCCCTGGCCCACGCCGTGTCCCAGGTGCTGCCGCAAAAGGGCTTTCATCTAACCAATTATGAAACCTTCCTGGAGTTGGCGCCGCCTGTTAAGGAGGTGGAACTCTATCTGGGACCCAGGGGGGAAGGGAGTTCCTGGAGCTGCGCCCACGGCGTGGGCCGCTGGAAGGAAGATTGCGGCTGCTCAACCGGAAGCCAGCCCGGGTGGAACCAGCGTTGGCGCGCCCCCCTGCGGGAGGCCTGCAACTGGTTAAACGGCCGCCTGGCCGGGATTTTCGAAGGGGAGGGCCAGAAATACCTGCGAGACCCCTGGGCCGCCCGGAACGCCTATCACCAGGTGCTCCTGGACCGCAGCCCCGGGGTGCTGGAGGAATTCTTTTCCCGGCAGGGAGCCCCGAAACTAAAGGAGGCCGATTGGGTGCCGGCCCTGAAGCTCCTGGAGATGGAGCGCCACGCCCTGCTGATGTTCACCAGTTGCGGCTGGTTCTTCGCCGACCTGTCCGGCCTGGAGACCCTGCAGGTGCTCAAGTACGCCACCCGGGCCCTGCAGTTGGGCCAAGCCTTTACCCGGGAGAACCTGGAGCAGCCGTTTTTGCACATCCTGGAGCGAGCCAAGAGCAATATCCCCGCGGAGGGCAATGGCCGCACCATCTATTTTCACCGCATCAAACCGGTCGTGGTGGACTATCCGAAGGTGGCCAACCAGTGGGTCATCTCCTGGCTTCGGGAGCGGCAGCGGCAAGCTTCCCAAGACCGGGTCTATCACTACCGGGTGGAGCCCCTGGACCAGGAGGACCAGACCCAGGGGAGCCTGCTCTTTGCCGCCGGCAGGCTTAAGCTCACCTCCGGGGTCACCCTGGAGACCGAGGAGCTGGCCTATTTCACCGCCTTCCTGGGTAGCTACCTCTATCGCACCCAGGTTCAAGGCTCGCCCAAGCCCCAGGAATACCAGGGGCTGAAGGCCGAGTTCTTCCAGGTCCTGGAAAAGGCCCCGGAAGATCTGATTCCGTTGATGGTGCGCCGCCTGGGGGAGAGTTATTACAGCTTTCAAGATCTCTTCCGGGAGGAAAAGCTCCGGATGTTTAAGGATCTGATGCGGGACAACCAGGAGGAAGCCGTCTCGCTGATTTCCCACCATTTTGAGAGCGCCGGGGCCCTCCTTAAGGCCATGGCCGCAGAAAAGCTGCCCCTGCCCCGGCTTTACCGGGCCCTGGGGGAGATCACCTTGAACCGCCGCCTGGTGGAACTGCTGCGCCAACTGGAGCCCCAGCCCTCCCTGTTGGCCACCTCCCAAGATATCCTGGATCTGGTTAAGGAGGCGGAATTCCTGGGACTGAAGCTGGAGTCGGGGGAAGGGGCCCAAATCCTGCAGCGCATGCTGAAGGGGCACCTGGATGACCTGGCAGCCGGTTTTATGGGGCAAAACGCCACCTATCTGCGCCATTTTCTGAACCTGGTGAGCCGCATCCCCATAACCCTCGACTTGACCGGGGCGCAAAATTCGATGTTCCACCTGATGAAGGAACACTTCCCGGAGGTGGCTGCCAAGGCGGCCAGGTCTGCCGAGGCCGAAGCGCTGGCCCGGGAGTTGGTGAAGCTGATGGAGGACCTTTCCTTCAGCCCGGTACGCTACTTAAAGCTATTGGGATGAGGACTGGCGCCGAGTTTCGGCTTTAGGCATTTAAAAGATAGCCGCAAGCTTTAGCTTGCGAAAATCCTTATATAATGAGCGCAGGCTAAAGCCTGCGGCTACCAGTAAAAATACAGGGATCAGGGTTTAGGGATTAGGGGTCAGGAAAAACCCTGGTCCCTGGCCGCTAACCCCAGGCCCCTGTATTTTCAGGATGATTGAGCCATGATGATCTTGCTGACCCGATTGCGACAGGCCATGGCGGAGTCGAGCCGCCTCAAGCAGCTCGTTGCCGCGGAACAGGGCGAAATGGTAGTGGACGCGGCCCGGAGGCTGGCTGAGGTTCTGAGGACCGGCGGCAAACTGCTCCTCTTCGGCAACGGCGGCAGCGCCGCCGACGCCCAACACCTGGCCGCGGAGTTCGTCAACCGCTTCCAGGTGGAGCGGCCCCCCCTGGCGGCCCTGGCCTTGACCACCGACACCTCCATCCTCACCGCGGTGGCTAACGACTACGATTTTTTGCAAATTTTTGCCAAGCAAGTGCAGGCCCTGGGCCGTCCCGGAGACCTGGCCTGGGGGTTCAGCACCAGCGGCAACTCCCCCAACGTGGTGGAGGGGCTTAAGAAGGCCCGGGAGCTGGGCCTTTCGACCCTGGCCCTGAGCGGCCGCAGCGGCGGACCGGTGGCGCAGGCGGCGGAACGCGCCCTGATCGTGCCTTCCCAGGTGACCCCCCGGATCCAGGAGGTCCATATCACCATCGGTCATGTCCTCTGCGACCTGGTAGATTTTCTTCTCTACCCGGATAAATTTGCTGATTAGGAAAAGTTCAAAGTTCAAGGTTCAAGGTTCAAAGTCAAGAGCACAAAGTCAAAAGCAAATGCAGGTATTACCTTTTTGAGGTGGGCCAACGGCCCCTGAGCGACCGTTCCGAAAAGGACCTTTGCGAAAGTCCCCATTTTTGTCATTCTGAGGGAGCGAAGCGACCGAAGAATCTCATAAATACAATGGAAATACGAGATCCTTCGCTTCGCTCAGGATGACAAAGTTGGTTTTCGCAGAGGTCTCAAGTTAAAAGTTCAAACAATTATCTGGGATAGAATGGCGATGAAAAAGATTGAACCCCTAAAACTAAAGGATATCAAGACTTATAGCTTGCCGGGGCGCCACTCCAAGGTGAACCGCCGGGACTTTGGCCGCGCCTGGGAGAAGGGCGGCACCTTAAAGGATTTCGTGGCGCGGCTCCCGAAAATCCTGGCGGGGGATACGCTGCGGGCGGTGGCCGCGGCCTGGGTGGCTGCCAGGCGCCGGGGCCGCCAGGTCCTCCTGGGTATGGGGGCCCACCCCCTCAAGGTGGGGCTCAGCCCCATCCTCATCGACCTGATGCGCCGGAATCTCATCACCGGCCTGGCCCTGAACGGGGCCGGCGTCGTCCACGACGTGGAGATCGCCATGGTGGGCTGCACCTCGGAGGACGTGGACCAGGTTTTGGGGTGCGGCCAATTCGGCATGGCCCGGGAAACCGCAGAGTTTATCAACACCGCCATTTCCTGGGGAGCGTCCCAGGGCCTGGGCCTGGGCGAGGCGGTGGGGCTGCGCCTCCTGGAGTCGGACTTTCCCTTCAAAGAAGAGAGCCTGCTGCGGGCGGCCGCGGAGTTAAGCCTGCCTCTGACAGTGCACGTGGCGGTGGGCACCGACATCGTTCACCTCCACCCCTCGGTGAACCCGGAGGCCCTGGGGGCTGCGACCCATTACGATTTCCGTCTATTCGCCGCCCTGGTCAGCCTTCTCACCGAGGGGGTCTATCTCAACCTGGGGTCCGCGGTAATCATGCCGGAGGTCTTCCTGAAGGCCCTCACCCTGGCCCGCAACCTGGGCCATCAAGTGTCGCCCCTGACCACCGTCAACCTTGACTTTATCCAGCATTACCGGCCCCTGACCAATGTGGTGCGCCGGCCCACCGCCGCCAGCGGCCGGGGCTACGCCCTGACCGGCCATCACGAACTGCTCTTGCCAATGTTGGCTGCCCTGGTAATCGAAGAGATGGAGGATGACCATGCCCACGGAAATCGTGATTCTGGTAAATGACCTGCGTCTGGAAGGCCTTCTCAACGACTCGGACACCGCCGCCGCCCTGGCCCAGGTCCTGCCTATCGAGGCGGAGGCCCACCGCTGGGGGGACGAAATCTACTTCCCCGTGCCCCAGGTGGTGGCTGATCTGGACGACACCGCGGCGGTGGTCGTAAACGTGGGGGACCTGGGCTACTGGCCCACCGGCCGGGCCTTCTGCATCTTTTTTGGGCTCACCCCCGCCAGCGTCCCGGGGGAGATTCGACCGGCCAGCGCCGTCAACCTGGTGGGCCGCCTCGGGGGCGATCCCTGCTGCCTGAAACTGGTCCCCGAAGGGGCCACGGTGCGGATCGAGAAGAAATAGGTTATAATATTTCTTTAGGGAAAGGGAACGAGGGCAGGAACCTGTGCCTTTGTGAAAAATACGAAAAACTCCCTGGCCCTACCCCGGAAAAATTCGATCCAGGAGATCTTACATGCCGATCTTTGAGTTTCATTGCCAGGCTTGCAACCAGGATTTCGAGAAGCTGGTTATGGGGAGCGACCCGCAGGTGGAGTGCCCTTGCTGCGGCCAGAGCCAGGTGACCAAGTTGATGAGCCCCTGCGCCGCCAAAGTGGGCTATAAGTTCACCGCCACCTCCAGTCCCAAGGGAGGGTCCTGTTCCAGTTGCTCCTCTGGTTCCTGCAGCACCTGCGGCTAAGGCCCTGCTACGCCTAAACAAGATGCCTGCCCCGCCTCCGGAAGCAAAGATCCGCCTCGGCACCCGGGGCAGCGCCCTGGCCCTGGTCCAGGCCCGTTGGGTTAAGGAGCAGCTAACCGGACGCCATCCCCACTGCCGGGTGGAGTTGGTGGTTATCAAGACCACCGGAGACACCATCCGGGATATCCCCCTGGCCCAGGTGGGGGGCAAAGGCCTGTTCATCAAGGAAATCGAGGAAGCCCTGCTCTCGGGCCGGGTGGACCTGGCGGTGCACAGCCTCAAGGACATGCCCGCCCAGGTGCCGGCCGGCCTGATGTTGGGTGCGGTGCCGGCCCGGGAGGATCATCGGGACGCCTTCATTTCCAACCGCTATTCCAACCTGAAAGCAATCCCGGCGGGCGGGCGCATCGGCACCGGCAGTCTGCGGCGCCAGGCGCAGATTCTGCACTTGCGCCCCGACCTGGAGGTCGTGCCTCTGCGGGGCAACGTAGACACCCGCCTCAAAAAGATGGAGAACCTGGGGCTGGATGGGCTGATCCTGGCTGCGGCCGGGCTCCACCGCCTGGGGCTGGGCCAGGCCTACCGGGGCCTGCTGCCGGAAACCGAGATGCTGCCCGCGGTGGGGCAGGGTGCCCTGGGCCTGGAAGTGCGCGCCGATGACCGGCAGCTTAATGATCTCCTCGCCTTCCTGGATCATCCCCCCAGCCGCGTCGCGGTAACCGGGGAGCGGGCCTTCCTGGCCCGCCTGGAGGGAGGCTGCCGGGTGCCGGTGGCCGCCCTGGGGCGGCTGGCCGGCGGCTCCCTCACCCTGGACGCCCTGATCTGCGATCCGGAAGGCAAGCGCTGCCTCAGGGACCGCGCCTCGGGCCCCCAGGACCAGGCCTGGTCCTTGGGGACGGAACTGGCCGACCGCCTTCTTTCCCGGGGCGGCCGGGAAATCCTGGCGGCAATCGAAGGGACCCTCCCTTAATCCCAGGTATCCCCCTTGACATTTTCTAGTTAAAGTGTTATATTATTTGGGCTTATCGAATTTTGGGGGAGTGCTGGTATGCGGGGAAACCAGGGGAGAATCTGGCTGGCAGTGGCGAGTTTGGCCCTGGGCCTGCTTGGCGCCCCCCTCTCGGGGATGGCCGCGAATACCTTGGCGGCGGGCGGATACCCGCCTTTCACCCTGACGGCGGCCCAAACTCCCCTGGAAGCCCAGATGCTGGGGGAGGCGCCCTGCCAGTCCCAATCCATCCCCAAGGATGCCAGCGCCCTCCTCTCCAACTTGAGCTCCCGCCTGCGATTGGACGGGGCCGGCGGGGCGGCCATCATACTCCCTTATAAGTTGGAAATGCATATCTCCGTGCTCTACGCGGGCGATCCCGGCCAGATAGAGCCCCAAAAGCAGAACGACTCCATGTTGATGCAGTCCTCCCTCGATTACCGTCTTCTGCCCAACCTCAAGGTGGGTCTGAACGCCTACCTGTATCGTCCCGACCCCGTGAACAACCTGGCGGCGGCCCAGCCCTACGGCGGACAGGCTATGGGCGTGGGTCCCGGCCTCACCTACGATCTGGGGCGCTGGAGCTTCATCATGAAGTCCCAGATGGAAACGGACGCCCGGGACCGGAACGACCTGCAAAACTGGTTCCGGGTCTGGTACGCTTTCTAGGTCCAGGTCTTTCTCAGCCGTGCGTTTTACTGCCCCCCTGATCTCAGCCCGCTTTCTGGAGCGCCGCAAGCGCTTTTTGGCCCTGGTGGAGCTGCCCGACGCCCGCCGGGTTTGGGTCCATGTTCCCAACTCCGGGGGCCTTACCGGCTGTGCCCCGCCCGGTGGAGAAATCCTGCTCACCGATGACCGGCGCCCCGGCCGCAAAACCGAATACACCTGGCGATTCACCCGGGTTCTCGGGGGCTGGACCTGCATCGACACCCTGGCGCCCAACCGCCTGGTGGCTGAAGCCCTGGCCGCCGGCGGCCTACCCGGCCTGCCCCGCCCCGGGGAGGTGCGGGCCGAGGTCAGCGTGCCCCAGGGGAGCCGCCTCGATTTCGTCTATTCCAGCCGGGATTCCGGGGCCGGACTCCTGTTTCTGGAAGTGAAGAGCATCACCTGGGTGGAGGACGGGGTGGCCCTGTTTCCCGACGGCGTCACCTCCCGGGGCCGGCGTCACCTGGAGCACCTGACCGCCCTGGTGCGCCAGGGCCACCAGGCCTGGAACGTCTTCGTCGTTCAGCGGCAGGATGCCAACCGCATGCGCCCGGCGGCCCAGGTGGATCCGGCCTACGCCCGGGAACTGGCCGCGGCCGCGGCCCAGGGGGTCGGCATCCTGGTGCTCCAAGAAAAAGTCGACCCCCCGGAAATTACCCTTGCCTCGACCCTGCCCTTTGAATTAACATAATTTTTTGGAAGAGATACTTCCTAAATCCCAGGATGCCCTTGGATAAACGACGCCATGCCCGAGAATAATATCCATCTCCTCACCGGAAACTCCAACCCCGAGTTGGCCCGCAATATCTGCGAACATCTCTCCATGCCCCTGGGGGAGGCCCTGGTCACCAGCTTTAGTGACGGGGAGATTCGCGTGGAGATCAGCGAGAATGTCCGGGGCCGTGACATCTTCGTCATCCAGTCCATCTGTCCCCCCACCAACCGCAACTTGATGGAGTTGCTGATCATGATCGACGCGGTGAAACGAGCTTCGGCCCGGCGCATCACCGCGGTCATCCCTTATTTCGGCTATGCCCGCCAGGACCGCAAGGTGCATCCCCGGGTACCCATCACCGCCAAGCTGGTGGCCGATCTGCTGTCCACCGCCGGGGCCCACCGGGTCCTCACCATGGACCTGCACGTCGGCCAGATCCAGGGCTTTTTCAACATCCCGGTGGATAACCTTTACGCCTCCCCCATTATGATCCCCTATATCCGGGAGAATTTCCAAAATGACCTGGCCATCGTCTCTCCCGATGCGGGGGGGGTGCCCCGGGCCCGGGCCTACGCCAAACGCCTGAATGGCTCCCTGGGCTTGATCGACAAACGCCGGGATGCCCCGGGCAAGGCCAAGGCCATGAACCTCATCGGCGAGGTTTTGGGCAAGGAGGTGGTCATTATGGACGACATCATCGACACCGGCGGCACCCTGACCGAAGCGGCCGCGGTCATTCTGCAGCGCGGCGCCCTCAACGTCAATGCCTGCTGCACCCACGCGGTGCTCTCCGGGCCGGCGGTCGGCAGGGTCATGGAGTCCCCCCTGAACCGCCTGGTGGTCACCGACACCATCCCCTTGAGCAAGGCCGCCAAGCAATGCCCGAAGATCGTGCCGCGGCCGGTGGCCCCCCTCTTTGCCCAGGCCATCCTGCGCATTCACCAGGAAGATTCCATCAGTTCGCTCTTTGAGATCCAGTTCTAAATAGAGGTGAACTGCGAACTCCGGGCGGTCCTCATCCTTTTGGCCTCCTTAATCCTGCCAAGTCGAAACCACATCGAGTTTAGAAAATCAAAATTCCCTGACTCGGCCCCTTGGACTCTTGAACCTTGAACTTTGAACTTTGAACTTTAAATTATTGGGGTGAAGCACCCCCTGGGCTGGGGGAAAAGTCCCGAAACCGCCGCGGAGTAGGCCCGGCCACCGAGCCGCCAAACTTTGCGGATTTGTTTATTTGTTTAGAAATTACCATTAGTTAAATTGTCAGAGGAATTAATTCCCGGCTACTATGGCTTTGGCAGGACCCTTGCACAGAATATTCCGATAATAAACTTTATGAAAAGGGGGTGGTGTGGCGTCTGCAGTTAAACCGAAGTGCGGGTCATTTTGCCTTTGATCGACAGCCCTTTTTCAAATTCATTATCTGAGACTAAGGAGGTTTTCCGAGATGCCTGAACAAGAAGAAAAGTTTTTGGGGACTAAGGTAATGATCGGCAATCCGGCGGTAGTGGGGCTGGGAGGATTCGGCATGACCACCCTGATCCTGCAATTCCACAACCTGGGCTGGTGCCCCATCAGCCCAGTCCTCTGGCTTGGTCTCATCTTTGGCGGAACGGCTCAATTGGTCGCGGGCTTGCTCGAATTCCGCACCGGCAATAATTTTGGTTTCGCAGCCTTCAGCGGGTACGGAGCCTTCTGGATTTCGCTGTGCCTTTTGGTGATCTTCGGCACCAACGCCGACCTGGTCAAGGCCTATCCAACCCTGGCCTTGAAAGAGGGCCTTCCCTGGTTCCTGCTGGTGTGGACCTTCTTTACCTTCCTGCTCTTCATTCCAGCCATGAAACATCACGGCGTCTTGGCCTGGATCTTTCTAACCTTGCTGCTGGGCTTCATCGGCCTCGATTTCAAGGAATTTTTCAAAATGGAAATGATAGGCACGCTGGCCGCCTATGATCTGATCATTTGCGCCCTGTTGGCCTGGTATCTGATGTGGCACGTCATCTGCGGGGAAGCGGGCATCAGCCTGCCTCTCGGCAAGGCCTGGATGTAACCGCGTTAGCCCGGCCCCGGCCGGGTAACGGGAGCTAGCGGCAATGGGCTGGATTTATTCCAGCCCATTGTTTTTTCAGGGTAAATCCGGCGATAGAGAATACTGCGGACGTAGCAGCGCGGCTTTCCAGAAACGGGTTCCGCGGTTGACCGGGATCGTGGTCTTCTGGTAGATTAAGGTGCAAGATATCTAAACATGTTTAACATTAGGCTGTATATTTGGGCAAATGGGGTCTGCTGGAACCTAATTTCGGACCGTTGCCGCTCCGGGTCGAGGGCCCGGTTCAGGGATCTGCTAAGGGTGGCCGATGAATAAAAAAGACGCGCCAGGATTCGAGTCCCTGATCCCCGGGGTGGTCTGCCGGCTGCTTGAGGTTCACCAGGATCAGCGGGGCTGGCTGGCGGAAATCTTCCGCCAGGATGAGCTCCCCTCGGACAATATCCCGGTGATGGCCTATATCTCCGTGACCCATCCCGGGGTGGGACGGGGCCCCCATGCCCATCGCCAGCAAACCGACCTCTTCTGTTTTCCCGGTCCGGGGGAATTTCGGGTCACCCTGTGGGACCAGCGGCCCGAGAGCCCTGCCTTCGGCTTGCGCCAGGAGTTTATCCTGGGGGAGAATTCCCCGGGCCTCATCATCATTCCCCCAGGGGTGGTGCATGGCTACCGGAATCAGAGCGAGCGGCCGGGTCTGGTGTGCAACTTCGCCAACCGCCTCTACCGGGGACCGGGCCGCCAGGAGCCGGTGGATGAGATCCGCTTTGAGGACGCCCCCGACTCACCTTTCCGCCTGGAGTGAGGCAAACTGCGGGGCTGACATCATGCCTTTAGGAAAATTCCGAAAACCGCAATCGGCAAGCCGAAGACCTGCATTATGAAATTATTGATCGCCGGCGCGGCCGGACAGTTGGGACAGGCATTGCTCCGGGAGGCGGCCGCCAGGAACTGGGAGGCGGTGGGCGTCGATTTGGAGCATATGGATATCACCGATCCCCAGGCGATCCGGCAGCAGTTGGCCCGGCACCGGCCGGAAGTGGTGGTGAACGCCGCCGCGGCCACCCGGGTGGACGATCTGGAGCAGGATGCCGACCTGGCCTTGATGGTCAACGGCCTGGGGCCGCGCAACCTGGCGGTGGCCTGCCGGCAACTCGGGTGCAAATTGATCCACCTCTCAACCGATTATGTCTTTGACGGGACCCTTGACCGGCCCTACCTGGAGTGGGACGCAACCGGCCCCCTGTCGGTCTATGGCTTGAGCAAGCTCCTGGGGGAGGAACTGGTGCGGCAGCAGGCCCCCGATCATTTCATCGTTCGCACCGCCTGGCTTTACGGCCTGCCGGGCCCCAACTTCGTCACCGCCATCCTGGCGAAGGGCAGGATTTTGCCGCCGGGTGAGGAGTTAAAAGTGGTGAATGACCAGCGGGGCAGCCCCACCAGCACCCTGGCCCTGGCGCCGCAACTCCTGGCCCTGGCCCCAACCGAGGCCTTCGGCACTTATCACGCCACCTGCCGGGGAGAGACCACCTGGTACGAGTTTGCCCGCCTGATTCTCGAGACCGCCGGTCTGCGGGCAGCTGTGGCTCCCTGCAGTACTGCCGAATATCCCCGTCCGGCCCGGCGCCCGGCCAATTCGGTGCTGGCCAACCGCCTCCTGGCGGTCCAGGGCCTGGACCTGATGCCCCCCTGGCAGGATGCCTTCCGGGAGTTCTGGGAGATCTTCGGGGAGCAGCTATGAGTGTCGTTCTCATAACCGGCGGGGCGGGATTCATCGGCGCCAATTTCATCCATTTTCTTAGGCGCCACCGCCCGGACTGGCGCCTGATCAACCTCGATCTCCTGACTTACGCGGGCAATCTGGAGAATTTGGCTCCCCTGGCGGGGGACCCGCACCTCACTTTTGTCAAAGGGGACGTGGCCGACCGGGGCCTGGTGGCCGGGCTGTTCGCCCGGCACCCCATCACCCGGGTGGTGCATTTCGCCGCAGAAACCCATGTGGACCGCTCCATTCTGGACCCGGGGGTTTTCGTGCGCACCAATGTCCTGGGGACTTGCAACCTGTTGGACGCGGCCCGGGAGCATTGGCAAGGGGCGGCGGCCAGGTCCGGGCCCCGCTTTTTGCAAATCAGCACCGATGAGGTTTACGGCTCCCTGGGCCCCCAGGAGCCGCCGGCGACCGAAGCCTCCGCCTATGGACCCCGCAGTCCGTACGCGGCCTCCAAGGCCGGGGCCGATTTCCTGGCCCGCTCCTATTTCCACACCTACGGACTGCCGGTGCTCATCACCAATTGCACCAATAATTACGGCCCCTACCAGTTTCCGGAGAAGCTCATTCCCATGTGCCTGAGCCAGGCCCTGGAGGGGAAGCCCATCCCCATCTACGGCCGGGGAGATAACATCCGGGACTGGCTCTATGTTACGGACCATTGCCGGGCCCTGCTGCTGGTGCTGGAGCAGGGCGCCCCGGGTGAGACCTACAATATCGGCGGGGGCCAGGAGAAGCCCAACCTGGAGCTGGTGCGCCTGCTGCTGCGGGTGCTCTCCGAGTTGCGCCCGGAGCTTGGGGACCTGGAACGCCTGATCACCTTTGTCCCGGATCGCCCCGGCCATGATTGGCGCTATGCCCTGGACACCGGGAAGATCGAGGCCCAATTAGGCTGGCGCCCCCAGGTCACCCTGGAGCAGGGTCTCCGGGAGACGGTGAGCTGGTACCTGGCCCAGGCAGGCTGGCTGGAGCGGGTGCGCTCCGGGGCCTATCGGGACTTTCTGCGCCAACAGTACGGCGCCGGGGTGGCGGAGGGGGAGGGAAGGAAAAAGGCAAAAGTAAAAAGTAAAAAGTAAAAACCTTTTTACTCCGCGTCTCTGCGGTGAACCCCGCCTTTATTTTTCACCGCAGAGGCGCAGAGGGCGGCGAGCCAGGGAGTAAAAAGTAGAAAGGCAAAAGTAAACTCACTATGACTTGCGACCGCGACACCCTGGCGCGCTGGGACCGGGAGCACCTCTGGCATCCCTTCACCCAAATGCAGGGCTTCCTGGAGGAAGAACTCCTGATCATCACCCGGGGAGAAGGGAGCTTCCTCTTCGATCAGGAAGGCAACCGCTACCTGGACGGGGTCTCCTCCCTCTGGGCCAACCTTCACGGCCACCGGCGCCCGGAGTTGGACCAGGCCTTGAGGAGCCAACTGGAGCAGGTGGCCCACAGCACCCTCCTGGGACTGGCCCACCCCCCGGCCATCCTGCTGGCCCGGCGCCTGGCCCACCTGGCCCCGGCCGGCCTCACCAGGGTCTTTTTCTCCGATGACGGCTCCACCGCGGTGGAGGTGGCCCTGAAGCTCGCCTTCCAGTACTGGCAGAACCGGGGAAACCGGGAGAAGCGGCGGTTCTTGAAGTTGGAGAACGGCTACCACGGCGACACCCTGGGAGCGGTGGCGGTGGGGGGCATCCCCCTGTTCCACGAAATCTACCATCCCCTGCTGTTCGACACCCTGTCGGCCCCGGCCCCTTACTGCTACCGCTGCCCCCACCGGGAGGACTGCCGGGAGCAGTGCCTGGAGGAGCTGGAAGCCCAGGTGGCCGCGCATCACCGGGAGCTGGCCGCGGTCATCCTGGAGCCGGTGATGCAGGGGGCGGCGGGCATGATCCCGCAACCGCCCGGCTACCTGGCCAGGGTGCGGGAGGTGACCCGGCGCCACCAGGTGCTCCTGATTGCCGACGAAGTGGCGGTGGGCTTCGGCCGCACCGGCAAGATGTTCGCCTGCCAGCACGAGCAGGTGAGTCCGGACCTCATGTGCCTGGCCAAGGGCATAACCGGGGGCTACCTGCCTCTGGCCGCCACCCTGGCCAGCGATGAGATTTATCGAGCCTTTCTGGGGGAATACCAGGAATTCAAAACCTTTTTCCACGGCCACACCTATACCGGCAACCCCCTGGCCGCGGCGGTGGGGCTGGCCAGCCTGGATATCTTCGAAAAGGAGCGGCTGATTGAGGCCCTGGTCCCGAAGGTGGAGCTGCTCACCCGGCTCCTGGCGGGGATGGCCGGCCACCCCCACGTGGGCGATATTCGCCAGCGGGGCCTGATGGTGGGGATCGAGCTGGTGCGGGACCGGGGCTCCCGGGAACCCTGGCCGCCGGCCCAACGGATCGGCCATCGGGTCATCCTGGCGGCGCGCCGTCTGGGGGTCATCCTGCGGCCGCTGGGGGACGTCATCGTCCTGATGCCGCCGCTGAGCATCTCCCCGGCGGAACTGGAGGACCTGGCCAGGGCCACCTTGGAAGCCATCGACCGGGGCACGGCCTCAGATTGATGCGCCCAGCCTTAATTGTGGATAATGGCAAGCAATTCGCACCCCTTAAATCAGCAACCTTCCCCCGTGGGACGCCGCCAGAGTTAATTTCATAGCGTGAACCTCACCTCTTGACTGAGACGGGGTTTTTTATTATTGTGCTTTTAGATCATTAGGTCTTAAGGCAATTTTGTGCGGTTTGAATAATTAAACCAGCCCATGTACGATCTAATTCTAAAAATATTTGCTGGTATTGCAATTGCCACATTCAGTTCTTGGGTTACTGTGAAACTCTCATTAAGAAGATTTCGCGCTGAGAAGTTGTGGGAAAGACAAGTAGACGCATATTTGAGAGTAATCGAAGCCTTACATAATTCAAAAACCTTTTCAGAGCATAGTTATAATGCTGAATTGCAAATGAATAAATTATCTGATGAGAGAAGCGAAGAAATAGTGACTCGCTCTATAATTGCCCAAGATGAGATTGATAAAGCTATTGACCTTGGTGCATTCCTTTTTTCAGTTGGCGCCCTTAATATATTAAAAGAATATCAAAAAGAAATCTCTGAAATTCCTAATGATCATCCGTGGCTTCAATATCTTGAAGATGATTTATTAGCCACTAAAAAATGTCTCAAAAATTTTATTGAAATTGCCAAAAACGATCTGAAATTTAAATAAGATATCAATTAAGATAATAAAGACAATAAATGATCGTCCGGCGGAGTTTCGAACAAGAAGCGCGAAGAGCGTGGTAAAAAAATGAGAGTCAAGAATTTTATCAATAATATTTTTGGCAAAAAAATAACGGATGTTGAAACCTTTGCAAATGGTTTATTTTTAGATTTTTATAATAAAGATATATTTAGAAAAATGTATCAATTATTTGATGGTTTTATACGTGAATTATATGGGAAAGATATTCCTGACGATAGCTTTAATCAAATATATAATGAATGGATTTATTTGAGATTGGCTTTAGGATATAATTTAACTATAATTGAATATAACGCTCATCCTAATATTAATAAAATTGAGCAGGCACTTAGAAATCGCGTCAGTAGTATATTGCTTTTTCTTGTTGGTGAGAAATATATTAATTTTTGTGATAAATTGTTTCAGAAAAGAGCATTAGAATATAGAATATGCTTAGAAGACAAAAACGATTCTATTAAGTCTGTAGCTACTTTATTTAAATTTATTATCGAGACAAGGATACGTGAAAATATAAACATTTCGGAAGATATGATTTCGCTCTCGATTGCTCAAAAATGGAGCCTTCCTTCTGCTTATCATTCAGCACAATATTATTTCCTTATAGGCCCATTAATCACTAGTCATCAAAAAATTATAAAAAAATGGTCTATAGCTAAAATTAAAAACGCCACATCTTTGGAAAGCGGCGGAAAGGAGAAATAATGCCAGAACCTGATCTTAAATCTATCAGAGATCAGATCGAAGGGTTGAAGGGAGAAATCGCTGAGATTGAGAGCCATATCCCACGGTGGGATGCGCACAGTACCAGGGGTGGGAGATTACTTCGATCTATAGCGAACCGCATTGTACTCTCGTCAAGACGTCTTGAGGCATTAGTGAAGGAGAATACTTACTCTCCATAACTTAAACTTTAAGGATAGATAAACGTCACCGGCTTCTATCGAATTTTACCCCTTGAACATGGTGTATAAAGAAAGTAAACAAAAACTATAATTATGTTCCCTTTTGGCTCCCGGACAGCCGGGGGTCCCCAGAAAATTAAGACTGCAAGTTTTGTTTCCTTTTAGCTGCTTACTGCTATATATCCACTATTATCCCCCTCCCTGCCGGCCTGGGCCGGTTCCCTTGACATGCCGATTCGGGCCCTTACCTTAAGGGCATCTCTAGTGCCCCTTTCCTCAAATGAGCGGCCCCCAAAAGACAGCCATCGTGACCGGAGCTTCCCAGGGGATTGGCGCGGGAATCGTGAAAGGGTTTGTCGAACGCGGTTTCAACGTCGTCGCCAATTCCCGGAAAGTGACCCAATCGACCGAAATCGCGGCTTCCGAGCGCGTCGCCCTGGTGGACGGCGACATCGGCCAACCGGCCACTGCCGCCAAGATCGTCGAGACGGCGCGGTCCCGCTTCCAGTCCATCGACGTACTGGTCAATAACGCCGGCATCTTCTTCACCAAGCCGTTCACGGACTACACCGCCGAGGACTTCAAGTCACTCGTGGCGACGAACCTCGGGGGCTTCCTCTACGTCACCCAGCTCTCCATCAAGCAAATGTTGGCGCAGCGGACCGGCGGCAGCATCGTCACTATTACGGCAGCCCTGGCCCGCAACCCGATCCGGGGCGTCACGGCGTCAGTGGCGATGATCACCAAGGGCGGTCTGGAGACGATCACCCAGCACCTGGCGATGGAGTATGCCCAGAACGGCATCCGCGTGAACGCCGTGGCGCCCGGCGCCGTCTACACGCCGCTTCACCAAAACACTCCGCAGGAGGTCATGGAAGGCCTGTCGCCGATGGGCCGGCCTTCCACGGTCAGGGACATCACGGAGGCGGTTATGTACCTGACTGAGGCCACGACGGTCACCGGCCACATCCTGTACGTCGATGGCGGCGCTCATTTCGGTAGCTGGTGATCGGACTGGTTACCGGTGGCGGGCAGTGCCCACCCTACCTAATTTCGGTGGCAAAACAGCCACATAACTTCAGGATAGATGTCCGTATGAGGTAAAAACAACATGACGACAGAAGAGTATTTCCAGAAAAGATATGAATCGGGCGATACTCCTTGGGATGTGGGCAAACCCGACTTTAATCTTATTCACACTGTGGCCGCGGCGGCCATAGAACCCTGTAAAGCATTGGATATTGGCTGCGGAACCGGCGATAACTCCATTTGGCTTTCCCAAAAAGACTTTCAGGTTACAGGTATCGATGCCTCAGAGCTTGCCATACAGAAGGCTAGAGAGAAGGCTGCAAAGGCCAAGGTCAAATGCACCTTTATGGTGATTGACTTCCTCATGAACCAAATTGCAGGGGCGCCATTTGGCCTGGCGTTCGATAGAGGCTGTTTTCATGCATTGAATTCGGATGCAGAACGGAAAAGCTTTGCTGAAAATGCAGCCGCCCATTTAAAAAAAGACGGCCTCTGGCTGAGTCTGGTTGGCAGCGCCGATGAACCAAGTCAGGGGCCAGGTCCACCCCGGCGGACCGCCAGAGATATTGTTAACGCGGTGGAATTCCACTTCGAAATCCTGTCGCTCGTTTCGAGCTTCTTTGCATCCAACCGCCCCAACCCGCCTAAAGCCTGGGTTTGCCTGATGCGGAAAAGGCATTTTGCCTAAGTGCCGGGAGCCCAAGAGAACCAATCCCTGATATATCTCTCCCATCGTAGCGCCGGGAAACCTTCATCTGGCAGCGCCGTTTTTGGGAACACACCATTGGCAACAAGGCTTGATTCCAAGGGTGCGGGATTGGCTATATTCTCTTTTCAGCATTTAAGTAAACAGGGAATCTATCCGTTAGACTGGGGAGAAGAAATATGCTTAGATGTGAAAGAGGATTTTAGAGAAGGAGAGACAAAATGAGATGAGGGTGCCCAATGTGCAACCCACATTAACTGGAAGACTTGGCCAGGATCGCCTACGAGGCCAGCGCTCCACGAATTTTAGAGGGATACAGAGTGGTCGGCATTCGTAGAAAACGAGGGGCATGGCTGGTTTTGGTATTGGCCCTGGGTCTGGCCATTTTTCCCCTGGGTGGTCTCGCCTCCGAAGGAGATTCAATCGAGAGCAACCCCGGAGACCTTCCAACCACCGAGGAACATGGGGATTTGGCGAGCATAGCCAAGAACCTGAACAACCCCGTGGGCCCGGTGTGGAACATCGTCACCCAGAACAACTTTTACTTTCTGAAAGGTTTCCCCTCCGCCGCTTATCGCGGCGAGTATGTCATGAATTTCCAGCCGGTGCTGCCCATCCCGCTGACCCAGCAATGGAGCCTGGTCTTCCGGCCGGTGGTTCCCCTAGAATCCCTCCCCTATGTCCGCAGTATCGATATACCCAATTATGCCGTAGATTGGACCCGCACCACCGGGATGGGCGACATTACCCTGGACCCCATCCTGGTTCCCAGTTTGAAGCCTTGGTTGATTTTTGGTTTTGGGCCTTCCCTAGTTTTGCCGACCGCCAGCACCACCAGCCTGGGCTCGGGCAAGCTGCAATTGGGTCCCGCAGTGGTGCTGGGCTTTCTCACCAAGCAATGGGTCGGCGGGTTCTTTGTGCAAAACTGGTGGTCCCTGGCCGGCGGCCACTCCACCCCGGTGGTCAACCAGATGAACCTGCAATATTTTCTCTTTCGGATGCTGCCCAACGCCTGGCAGGTGGGTTTTGCTCCCAATATCCTGGTGGATTGGCGGGCTGACGGGGGAAACCAGGTTACCTTTCCCCTCGGTCTGGGCGTCGGCAAGACCTTTAAAATCGACGATCTCCCCATCCAAACGAGCCTCGAATTCCAATGGATGGCCTGGCATCCCGATGATTTCGGCCAGCGTTTCAATATCCGTCTTGTCTTCAAGCCGGTGGTGCCGGCTCTAATTAAATCCCCGATATTCGATTAAAACCGATTGAGAACTAATGCTTATTGCTTTGCAGGCCGATATGTTAGGATAATACGCCCCGATGAGGTGTCCTCTGCGGGAGCGAGGAGAATTATGCCCTGCTGGTGGAAAAATCATAATCCTTGGCTCTAAATTAGGGATTCCCTTTACGAAAATGAGGGAGTCCCAAATTGTTCTTACACTTAAACTTACTATAATTGAAGCCAGGCTTATTAAATCTATCTTCTCAGATAAAACCGGCTAAGGGGGTTTCTGTCATGTCGAAGTCTCTATCGTTAATGCTTGGCCTGGCGCTGCTTCTGGCTATGGCTCAGGCAGCCGATGCCTGTACCAGTATTCGGATCAAAACCACGGACGGCCTGGTCTTTTATGCCCGCACCATGGAAGGCGCCATCGACTATCAAAGCAACGTAACCGTGGTTCCCAAAGGGACGATTTATCATGGGACCCTGCCGGACAATTCCCCCAAGGGGCTCACCTGGAGCGTCAAATATGGCCTGGTCGGCATGAATGCCTGGGGCTCACCGCTCATGACGGATGGGATGAATGAGAAGGGGTTGGCGGTGGGAAACTTGTTCTTCCCAGATTATGCCGAGTACCAGCCCTTCGACCCTGGAAAGGCCAACATCACCTTGTCTCAATTTGAGGTGGCCACCTGGTTGTTGTCCACCTGCGCCACAGTGGCGGAAGTCCGGCAGGCGATGAGCAAGGTACGGGTCGTTCAGGGTCCCAAGGAGGTCCTCGCGCCCGTCCATTTTGCGGTGCACGACGCCCAGGGAAATTCCCTGGTCATCGAATACGTCAAGGGTAAGTTGCACATTTATGACAACCCCCTCGGAGTTATGACCAACTCACCCGCCTTCGATTGGATGATGACCTATCTGAGCAATTTTGTGAACCTCTCGGCGACGAACGTGCCCCAGCTAAACTTAGGCGGCGTGGTCATTAAACAATTCGGCCAGGGATCGGGGTTGGTCGGCCTGCCGGGCGACTTTTCCCCGCCTTCCCGCCTGGTGCGCATGGTGGCTTTTACTCAGGCGGCCTTGCCCGTCAAGGGTCCGCAAGCGGGTTTGAACCTAGCCATGACCATCATCAACAATGTGGACATCCCCCAAGGCGTGGTGCGAGATAAGACCGAAAAGGGGATGATCTACGATATCACTCAATGGGCTGTGGTCGCGGATTTAGCCGGAAAGAAATATTATTTCCACTCCCATGATAACAAGAACTGGCGTTATGTCGATTTAATGAAAGCCTTGCAGGGCGCCAAAGGGATTCAGACCATTCTTCTGGACGTCCCGGCTGACTATCCAGATGTCACCGGTATGGCTAAGTAAGAGTCCCAGGCTGATTTAAATTCATCTAAGGTCCCATGATTATCTGGGAGAAGGGAAGACATGTAAAAATTAATTTGGCGAGGCCGCTGGTGAAAGATGAGGTGCTCATTTCCAAGACCCGGACCAGGCCATGGAAATGCGGCACAGCGTCATCAATGGGAGCAACCGGGAAATCGGCAAGGCCTTGGGGAACATTGCGCAAAAATGGGTGAACCTCAGGCTGTCCAAGGATGCGGGGCCGCTCTCTGCCGAGCGGGCCGAGAAGTAGGAACCGACTTTCTGCTGCCGGTTGCCTAAATCAAGCGGCGGTCACCACCCAACGTAATCATTCCCGACATCAACATCTGCCCGAATCGATTGAGCCGCTGGCCGGTAGAGGGACCAGCGGCCCATTCATTATCCAGAGAGTTTTCCCAATTTCTCGGATCAGTAAAGATCTTGCTTTAAACCAGGAGAACCAGCTCAAGCGGATGCCAACCGGCTGCTATTGGTTGGGATCCGGGACCACGCAATAGCTGGAATCAGTGCCCTGATAGCAGGGCTGGAAATAGTTGCCCCCGTCATAATAATACGTCTGATTGTTCACGATCACGGGTTGCGCGCGGGCTGACAGGGCCCCCACGACTGTGCCCAGGGCGAGACCGGCAGCAGTTCCGGCCGCGGCTGCGCCCCAACCGCCACCGCCATAGTACGGACCCCAGCCGCCGTTGACGTTGACGTTGACGTTGTTGGGGTAATAAGGGTGATAGGGGCCGGGCTGCGGATTCGGCCCCGGTTGCGGGTGGGGCCCCGGTTGCGGGTGCGGCCCCGGCCCGCCCCCCGGATGGTAACCTTCGGGCCGGAAACTGCCCCCGCCAAAGCCGCCGTGATAGCTGGGGCCGCCACGGAAACCGCCGAAGCCCCGGGCCTGAACTTGCGTGGGGCCCAGGGGAAAGCCCGCCAGGGCGCCGATCAAAAATAATACCGCCAGCAGGCGCATGGATTGAGCCAGCCTCATGACGCACCTCCTTTTTTCTTCGGCTTTGCCCCCTCGGGCGCCGGGGGGACAACCTGCTTCACCGGCAGAAATTTGATCTTTTGGGCCCCCGCGGGCGGGCTAAAAGTGAACAGGTTGTCGGCCAGTTGCGGGGAGAAGTTCCAATCGGACAGAAAGGCGGTCCACTGGGGGGCGGAGGGGAGCTTCTTCTGGGTGACCACTATCTTGCGTAGCAGCGGCTTGTTCCCGGCCTCAACCCAGAGTTGGTAAAGGACGTTTTCCTTGTCAAGGGCCAGGTGGTGGCAGGGGACCCCCCGGACCTTGCTTTCGCCTACATACAAAGCGTCGGTCAGGCCCTGGTTGGCGTGCTCGGCGAGGCGGTTGGCGCCCAGTTCGGCCAGGCCCACCCGCAGGCCATATTCCTTGTTGGCCTTGTCCAGGGCCGCGTCGATGTCACCGGCGATTTCGATGGTGCCATAATGGTTCATGTTTTTGTCGTAGAGGGTAAGAGTCTTGCCGTCATAAATTAGTTGCTTGTTCTCCCAGTCGCCGTCGCCGTTGATCCGGAACCTATCCGGGCGCCGGAAAAAGGCCTCCACATCCAGGCCAAACTGCAGCTTCCGGCCGCCCTTAAAGACCTGGTCATTGTAAACCTCGGCTTTAAAGGAGAACTGGTGTTGATTCTTCAGGAAATCGCACATCTGCTGCAAAACTTGCTTCGGGTCCGGGGCGGGTGCCGGCACCTTGGCTGGCGACCCAGGCGGCGCCTTCTCAGCCGGAGGCGCCGGGGCGAAGGTCTGGGGAACGTTAGGCGGCGCCTTTTCCTGTGCGGCGCTTAAGGCCGGAAATCCCAAGAGGATGACAGCCAGGATCAACAGCGCCAACTGGAATTTTCTTCTCATGCTATCCCTCCTTTTTCTTACTCGTAAATTAAGGTTCGGACATTTCAAAAAATAGTTAAAGGTTATTTTCAATTTAAAATTGTTCACTGTGGGGACGGCTAGAGCGATCCATGGGAACTAGGCCATCACTTTGCACATCCTGGGGGTTTGGTAATTATAACGCCATCGGGAAATCCATGATTTTAGAAGGGGGAAACCCCTATTTCTTTCTGAAATTCTCCATATTTTTTTTGCATAGTAGGTTATCCTTCTCAGAATTTAGGCAATCTATCCCCGGCTCGAGTTCTTTTAATAAACGACGGGTTTCCGTTATGGACCTGATATCTAGCCTGAGGCGGGAAAGGCATTTCGCCTAAGTGCTCGGTGAGCCAAAAGAAAAAGGGAATAGGCAATGGAGTTTAAAAGTGTGTGAAAAGTTGCCAAAGTCGGAATCCATTCTTAATATGAAGGAAGGATTCGGAGTTCAACTTGGTTGACGGCTCCCAACCCCCCTTTTTTCAATGCGGGGGCAATGCTGCCTAATATCGGATATCACAATCGAGGGTATCATACTATGGACCAAGACGATGGATTGATCCTGAAGGTTTTTTCCGATTACGTCTGACCCTGGTGCTACTTCAGCACCGGGCGTGTTGACAGGCTAAAGGAAGACTGCGAGATAGGGATCAGGTGGATAGCCTTCCCCCTGCATCCGGAAACACCGGAAGAGGGCCTGAGCCTCGAGGAGCTTTTCCAGGGACGAGGCATTGATCTCGCTGCGTCCATGGGGCGTCTGCAGGAAGTCGCCGCCGAGCTGGGGCTTCCCTGGGGCAGGCGCACGAGAACCTACAATAGCCGCCGGGCGCAAGAACTTGGGAAATGGGCTGAGGCATTGGGGAAAGGGGATGAGTTTCACAAGGCGGTATTTCGGGCCTACTTCGCTGATGGCAGGAATATCGCCGAGATTTCAGTCTTGAAAGAGATCGCCGGGACAATTGGCCTCGATGGCCGGATGGCGGAACAGGCCCTGGCTGAGAGGACTTTCAAGGAAGCGGTAGACCGTGACTGGGAATATTCCCGCACAACCGGCATTACCGCGGTTCCAACTTTCATGATTGCCGGGCGGCTAGTGGTCGGAGCCCAGCCTTACCAGGCTCTTCTATCCCTGGTAAGGGCCGCGGGAGGGAATATACGGAAATGATGGGGGGCAGTCCAAAAGTTCCAGCCAGATCTAAGCTGACTGCTTGACTATAATTTTTCGCAACCTAACTTAAGCATATCTGTCACCTCATCCCTGGGAAAAAGGAGGAGGCGGCCCGGCTCCCATTGGCGGGGAGTGTCGCTCTTAGCAACTATAACCCCATTACTGGCTGTAAATACGTGGTCGCCTACTCACGAGGAGGAAGAATGAGCAAACGAATCTTGGCAGGACTGGTTTGTTTGACGTTTTGGGCATTGACGGGTAGCGCCCTGTCCCAGCAGCAACAGCAAAAACCGCAGCCCCCGCCGCCGGCCCCCCAGGCCCAAAAGGCGCCGGCGCCGGCGCCGGCGCCGGTGTGTGACCCTCTCCAGATTGCCCAACAGATGTGTGAATTCTTACAATCTCAACAACAGTTTACCTACAAAGCCGAGGTCGCCGACGACGTGGTGTACTACGGCGGCAGAAAAATTCAGTATGAGACTGACCTGGAATTCTTTGTGAAGCGGCCTGACCAGCTCAGGGTCAACGCGGTGGGCGACCGGGTTGACAAGCAGTTCTACATCGACGGCAAGACCTTGACCCTATACGACAAACCCCATAATGTCTACGGCACCATAGAGGTCCCTCCCGATATCGAAGGCGCCCTGGATAAGGCCCATAAGGATTATGGGATCCGGGTGTCTTTGAGCGACCTGGCCAGCCCTAAACTTTGGGAAATAGTGAAAAGCCACATCAAACACTCCCTCTATGTGGGCGAGTCCAGGATCCGCGGGGTTCTTTGCCACCACCTGTCCTTCGATGGAGAAAATGTCCAATGGCAGTGGTGGATCGATTCCGGGGCCCAGCCCTTGCTCCGAAAGGTCGTAATAACCTATAAGAAATTGGAAGGTTCTCCCCAATGGACCGCGCACCTCAGCGACTGGAATTTCTCCCCCCAGCTTAACGCCAGCCTGTTTACCTTTACCCCCCCTGCGGGGGCCCAAAAGATCAAGTGTCTCCCGGTGAAACAGGAACCGGAGAAGAAAAAGCAAGGAGGGAAATCATGAAGCTGAGAAAATTCAAGTCTCCTTTTTGGAGCCTTTTCGCAGTAGCGTTAATATTGAGTTTGCCCTTTCCGGGCTATGCGGCTAGGCATGGAGGCGGCGGCGCCCCTCACGGTGGTGGCGCCCCTCACGGTGGCGGCGGCTTTCATGCCCCCGTCTCTCATGGCGGCGGTTTTAGCGGCGGCAGCTTCCGCGCCCCCGCCCCCAGAGTGGCGCCGGCCCCCCGGGGAGGTTTTGTCGCCCGAGGTCCCCGGGGAGGCGTGGCTGTTGGAGGACCCCGCGGAGGTTATGTCGCCCATGGATACGGTGGCGGCGGATACTATGGCGGTTATCCTGGTGGAGCCTGGGGCCCCTATTATGGTCCGGGGTATTATGGCGGCGGGGGGGGACTCATCGGCGCGATTATCGCCGCCTTGGCGATTGGCACAATTCTGGAGGCTTTGCCTTCCGGAGCCGTCCCCCAGGAATATGGGGGTCAGACCTACTACTATGACGGCACCAACTATTATCAGGCCTGCTATCAGGGCGCTGACCTGAATTATTGCGTGGTCCCGGCTCCTTAAGGAAAAAATGGACGGGGAAAGGTAAGCGCTCACTAAAGAGGGTGATCAGCCAACGGAGGAACTTCGGGGACAGGCCAAGCAACTAACGGCCGGTTCGCTCACGCTGGCCTGATGGTGGAATGGAGCCGGTGCGAGACCGGGGCTCCCGGGAATCCCAGCCGCCGGCCCCTGGAGCCGGCCATCGGGCCATCGTGGCGGCGTCCGTCTGGGCGTTATCCTGAGGCCAGACGAGGGGACGAAGGCGTTCGCGAGGCGTGGGCCGCCTACCGCGCCGCGCCTCCTGCCAGCTTGGCGACCGCCTCAGCGACTGCATCGCCCATCGCCGCGGTACCGGCGGTGCCGCCCAGATCGGGTGTCAGCGCCCGCCCCTCTGCGATCACGGCTGCCATCGCCCGCTCGATCAGCAGGGCGGCCTCGATGGCCGCATCATTGGCGTTGCGCCGGCCGAGCCAATCCAGCAGCATCCTGCCCGACATGATCATCGCATAGGGATTGGCGATATTGCGCCCGGCGATGTCCGGCGCCGAGCCGTGGGTCGCCTGCGCCATCGCCTGCCGGGGCCCGGCGCAGAGGCCGGGTGCCATCCCGAGCCCACCCACCAGCCCTGCCGCTTCGTCGGTCAAGATGTCGCCGAACATGTTGGTGGTCACCACCACGTCGTAGCGCTGCGGCGTCATCACGAGCCGCATCGCGAAGGTATCGACGATCGCCTCGTCCAACGTCACCTCCGGGAACTCGGCGGCGAGCTTGCGGCATTCCTCGACGAACATGCCGCAGCCGAGCTTGAATACCGTATCCTTGTGCACCGCAGTCAGATGCTGCCGACGGGCGCGCGCCAGCTCGAAGGCGGCACGCGCCACCTTTGACGAGCCGGCGCGCGTGATCACCCTGACCGAGATCGTCACGTCCCGGGTCGGACGGAATTCCCCGCAGCCCGCCACCACGTTACGGTCCGGCTGGAACCCTTCGTTGTTCTCCCGCACGATCACGAGGTCGACGCCCTGATGCACGGAAGGCAGCGTCGGATATGACCGCACCGGGCGAATATTGGCAAAGAGGTCGAAATGCTTGCGCAGGATCGGGTGCGGATTGATCGCCTCGGGCACCTTCGGATAAGCCTGATGGCCGATGGGTCCGAGTATCCAGCCGTCCAGCTCCTCGAGCCGATCGAGCGTATCCGCCGGCAGCGTGGTTCCCAGCGTATCGAGTGCCCGCCTGCCGATGGGGAGCGGCACCCACTCGACCGCGAGGCCCGTCGCTGTGGCCGCCGCGGCCATCACCTTCACCGCCTCGGGCACCACCTCAGGGCCGATATCGTCGCCGTCCAGAACCCCGATCTTCACCACCGAATTCTCCATTCAACAGGCGCCCTGAAAATTTACGGCGAGAGAATCTCGAGGCTCCGGCCGTTGGTAGCCGGGCCGAACACCCCGATGGCGACGATGATTGACAGCATGGCGGCGGCGATCATGGCGAACACGGCCCCCTGCCCAAAAGCGCCCAGGAGATCGAGCACCCAGTAGCCGACGAAGATCGAGCTCACGCGGCTCCAGCAAAAGGTGAAGCCCACGGCGCGTGCCCGGATCCGGGTTGGAAAGAGCTCGGCCGCGTAAGGGTGGAAGATCGCGATCATCCAATTGTTGCCCAGTGCGATCAAGGCGCCGCTGATCATCACCGTGGCGACGCTATGGGCGTTGGCAAACACCGTGCCGCTCGCCCCGATCAGGAGGGCGCAGCCGACGAGCTGCCATTTCCGCTCGATGCGCTCTGCGAAGAAGCTGCCGCAGGCACCACCCACCGGAGCCAGCAGCACGATCATCGCCGTGTACGTGAGCGAATGGACGACGGTGAAGCCCCGTTTCACGAGCAGGATCGGCACGAAAGCGGTGAAGCCAAATACCGCGATGGTCTGAGCGAACTGGAAGATCGACATGATGATCGTGCGCGGCAGGTAGAAGCGCGAGAACATCTCCACCCAGCGCCCGGTCGCTGCCGCCACATCGGGGACATCCGCGCTCGGCGGCGGCAGCGGCTTGCCGTGCTCCGCGATCACGCGGGCCTCGATATTGGAGACCACTGCATCGGCCTCGTCGTAGCGGCCATGGACCTCGAGCCAGCGCGGCGATTCCGGCAGGCCGCGCTGGACGAAGAAAACGATGATCCCGCTGGCGGCGCCGATCGCCACCACGATCCGCCAGCCGTCGATGCCGAACGGCGCGTGGGGCACGAGGGCAGCCGCCAGAAAGGCGGAGACCGGGATCGCCGTGAGGATGAAGATGTAGGCCGCCGTCATGTAGCGCCCGCGCGTCGCGCGCGGGACCAGCTCGCTGATAAAGCTGTCGTTGTTGATGAGCTGCATGCCGACCGCAAAGCCGGCGACCAACCGCGCCACATCTATCGCGAGGGGGTTGCTCAGGAAGGCGATCACGAATTGGGCCACCGAATAGACCACCATCGACCACACGAAGATCACGCGCCGCCCCAGCCGGTCCGACACGAAGCCGAACAAGGCGGTGCTGAGGAACATGCCGAGGAAGAAGGAGGCGAGGAAGCTTGCGAACCGGTGCGGGTCGAACAGGCTGCCCCCGGCCAGCGTGTAGATCCCGGATTTCACCAGGCCGATGGAGATGAACCCCGGCATGAAAAGTTCGTAGAACTCGAACCAGCCGCCCGAGGCGATGCGGGCGACCAGGCCCAGGAGGTAGCGCGAGGGCGGCAGCCGGTCGATCCTGGCCAGGATCGGGTGCCGAAGGGCCGTCTTATTGTCGATTTGCTGTTCCACAGTGCCTCCCGTTTCTGGCTGTCCGCGTCCGCTGGGAGGAGGCCCGGCTGCTAGGTGCGCGCCGCCGCCGCGATCGCCGCCGGCTCGTCGAGCCTGCCGATGCTCCAGCAAAGATCGAGCAGTTTCCTGGTTCCGGACTTGCCGAGGCTTTCCTCGGCGAGGTCGATGAATTTCGCTTCGAGATCGGCATCGGTCATCGGCCGCGCCATGCTGCCGATGGCGTGCTCCACGTGCCTTTCCACCACCCGTCCGTCGGCGAGCGTGAGCGTGACCTGCGCAGCATCCGGCGCCAGCGACGGGTCGATCGTGGCGGTCACGCGCCGGCGAAGATCGACGACCGTGGGATCGAGCACCGCCCGGTCGCTGAACTGCCGCTTGCCGCCGCCGCCCTCAATGAGTGCGATGGCGGCCGCGTGGAAGACGCTGAACTTGCTTTCCAGCCCGGTCCGCGGCTCGGTTTTGCCGGTAAGCACCAGCACCAGCGGATGCACGCGCAGTGCCACGGCCCGGATTGCCGAGGCCTCGATGCCGTCCTGGTTGCGCAACTGCACACAGGCGTCGATCACCGGGTGGATCACGATGCCGCAAGCGAAGGGCTTATAGGTGTTGGCAAGAATCTCGTAGTGCTCCCCGAGGCCTTCGGTGATCTCGGCATAGTCGCGCCCGGTGCTGAGCACCGAGGCCCAGCCGCGCTTCGCCTCCAGCGCCCGCGGCGAGCTCGTAAAGCCGCGCGCCGCCAGCAGGGCTGCGGTCATGCCGTTCTGGGCGGCGCGCCCGGGATGGAAGCTCTTCGTCATGGTGCCCACCATCTCGAGGAGCCCCACCGGTTGGGTGGCGGCGATGCCAAAGGCCCAGGCCATCCGCTCGGCATCGAGGCCGAGCAATCGGCCGATCGCCGCCGCGGCTCCGAATACGCCGGTGGTGCCCGTGATGTGCCAGCCGACATCGTAATGCGCCGGGAACACGGCATTGCCGATCCGGCACTCTACCTCCACGCCGAGCACGAGCGCGTTGACGAAATCCGGCCCGCTGATCGTCCGGTGCTCGGCGAAGGCGAGCAGCGCGCTGGCAACCGGGCCCCCCGGATGAATCACCGTGCGCAGATGCGTGTCGTCGAAATCGAGGACATGCGAACTGATGCCGTTGACCAGCGCGGCATTGAGCGGGTCAAGCCGCTCAGCCCGCCCCAGCACGCTGGCCTCTGCCGGGCCCGAGAAGGGGCTGAGGGCCGCGAGCGCAATATCCACTGTCTCGTGGCGGGCGCCGCCCACGGCGCAGCCCACCCAGTTGAGAAAGGTGCGCGCCGCCTCCTTGCGCACCGCCTCCGGCAGGGCCGCGGGCGCGGCATCAGCCACGTAGGCGGCGAGATTCGCAGTGACCGGTCCGGCAGCCGCGCCGCCCTTCACATCCGAGTGCCTGTCCATGTGCGTCTCCTTGGGCGTTGCGACCGATGCCGCAGCGCTGCTGATCCTCTTTATCTGAGATTATGCCCCAGCCTTGGCATCCCCGGTTGCAAATAGCTTTTTGAACTTTCCATCCGGGGTTCGGTCCTGATGAAGTTCCTCTTTTTTAGCACAAGTGTTTGCTAAATGAAAGGTCGCACAAGTTTCCGTCAATATCCTTTTTTTACACAGATTTTGAACGTACCAGCCCCTTGATTCGGAGATTCTTGGTGAGGCGTAGTCCTATGAAACCCAGGCCAGTACCGTTCGGAATGTACGAAAGGGGAAAGGCTGGCGATATGCACCACCGCCTGGCATGGTAAGAACCTCTGCCCCCTCTTTGAATAAGCTCTTGATCAGCCACTCCATTGACCTTTTCACTTCTCCCCGGCAGGTGAACAGCAGAGAACTGCTAGATATCGGCTATTACTTTTCGTGCCGGCCGGGCCAGCCCGGCGCAGTGTCCCGATGGATTTGCCGGGGGTGGCCGGCCTTCCTGCCGCCGGCCGTCGCGGACCTGCCCAGTTATTCTTATCCTTAAAGAATTTTTTTCCATTTCCCAAGAGAATCTCGCGGCTTCGCACCTCCGGCCGCGGTCCCAACTCCTGCCCATTTAGGATAACCATCAGTAATTGCAAGATTTATTTCCTTGGCCCATCCTGGCATGATCCTTGGATTAATACCTGGCAAGGGGTTGGCCGCACCGGTATCCGGTTTCGGGAATTTGCTAACGGAATTATCTGACAGTTCCGTTATTTAATATATCGCGGCTCTAAATTTCTCTCTTACTGAGCAGGGGGATCAAAGCGATTTCTTTTTTAAAGGTTTTCCCGAACCACTGGAAGCAATCGCCAAACCTCGGCCTGCCCCAAAATGTCAGGTTCTAAGCCACGAGCCGGGGGCGGCCGCGAACCAGCCGCCGGCAAAGGAGACACGGATGAATGAGTCGATCGCAGGGTTATCGTCCCAGCAGCCTGGAAGGGATCTGCTCCAGACCCCTGGCCGTCCGGATGGCGCCCCCCCCTACCCGGATATCCTGCCGTCCGTCCTGGTCGTCGATGACGATGACCAGTACCGCAGGGTTCTCCTGAACTATCTGGAGCTGATCCACTATGACGGCAAGGGCGCCGCCGATGCCCTGGCAGCCTTGGAAATTCTGGCTCAGGAGCGGGTCGATCTGGTGGTCAGCGACATTAAGATGAAGGGCATGGATGGGGTGTCCTTGATGCGGGAGGCTCACCAGTCTTATCCCCAGGTACCCTTCATCATGATGACCGGTCATGCCCTGGAATATTCCTACCATGACACCATTAATGCCGGGGCCAGCGACTTCATCGCCAAGCCCTTCTCTCTGGGGGAATTGAGGGCCAAGCTTTGGCGGATCCAGAAAGAAAAGGAAATTCTGTGGCATCTTCAACATAGGCTGGCCAGGCTCAAAAACCTCATTGAGAATACGGAATCGGCCCTGGTCTCCACCCTGGAACAGAGAGATCCCTATACCGCCGCCCGCCAGAATCGCGTCGGCGACCTGGCCTGCGCCATCGCCAGGGAAATGGGGCTCCCGGAAGAGCGGATCGAGGTCCTGCGCCTGGCCGCCTTTGTCCACGATATCGGCAGGATGGGGGTTCCCGCCGCCAGCCTGACCAAACCGGGAGCGCTGACCGCCATGGAAATGAGCTTGATTAAGGTTCATTGTCAGGCATTTTTTGAGATCTTGAATACCGTCGAATTTCCCAGGCCCCTTTCCCAAATGGTCTTCCAGCACCATGAAAGGGTTAACGGTTCGGGGTATCCCTCGGGGCTGAAGGAGCCTATGGCGATTTTGGAGGCCAGGATCCTGGCGGTGGCCGAGGTGTTGGAAGGCATGAGTTCCCAGCGGCCTAGCCGTCCTGCCCTGGATTTGAACGCCGCCCTGGCGGAAATCTCCAAAAACCGGGGCGTGCTCTATGATGGCGAGGTAGTGGATGCCTGCCTGAAGCTGTGCCGCGAAAAAGGATTTGCCTTGGAAGGCTCAAAGCGTGGGGCAGGCGCCGCCAGGGACTAAGGCAAAAGTAAAAAGTAAAAAGTAAAAAGGCAAAAGTTTTGCCTCTTGCTTTTGCCTTACCCCTCTTTACCTTTTGCCTCTTGCCTTTTACCTTTTACCTTTTGCCTTTTGCCTTACCCCCCCCGGCCTCGCCCAGCCCCGCAAACTTCCATGGATTTGGGAGAGCCTTGATGCTATAGTGAGGTTCTAAATTTTTGTTATACGTCCTCCCCGGGAAAGGAAATGGGCATGAATCCATGGAAAATCGGCTTTGTGGGCACCGACGGCCGGACCTTGCTGGCCGCCCTGGAGACCAGCCGGGCCACCAGCGAGCTCTATCCCGGCGACTACCGGGGGCTGGTGGTGCGGGGCACCCCGGCCATGCCGGCCTGGGCCCGCCGGGTTGGCTGGCCGGTCGATTTCCTGCCGGTGACCGAACATGCCGCCCCGGCCTATGCCGAGGTAATGCTCCGGGCCTTCCGGGAAGGAGCCCTGGACGCCGCCCTGGTCATGCCCGAGTCCCTGCTCTTCGAGGGCCTGGTGGACTTGGTGGCCGCGGCCGGCCAGGGCGGCCGGATCATCGGCCTGAGCCGGGAAGCCGCCTTCGTGGAGGCGGACAAGATCGCCTGCAAGCACCTGTGCCGGGAGGCAGGCATCCCGGTGGCCCCGGCCTGGGCGGAGGCCGACGCCCATGATTACCGGTCCGTTTTGGGGACCTGCCTCGAATACCTGCACGACTTCGGGGGCGCGGTCCTGAAGTATCCCTATGCCGCCGGCGGCAAGGGGGCCCGCATCATCGGCAATACCTGGGAAATTCGGGAGGTCTATGAGCTGCTGCTCAACGATTACCGGGAGGCCTACCAGAAGGAGTTCGGCAAAAAAGGACCCTGGCCCCTGCTCATCGAGTCCCGAATGTCCGGGGTGGAGATCAGCTTCACCATCCTGGTGGATAAAGACGGCCATCACCGGTTCCTGCCCACGGCCATGGACTATCCCGAGCGTTTCGCCGGCCCGCCGGGCCTGGAGAACCCCATCACCGGCGGCATGGGCTCCATCTCGCCCCACCCCCTGGAATCTCCGGAACTGCTGGCCCTGGCGGAGGAGACCATCGCCCGCCCCCTGATCGCCAAGATGCGGGAGCGGGGCTTACTAAGGCAGTGCGTCCTCTACCCGGGGTGTTTCGTCTCCTTCGGACGGGACTTTGCCCCCTCCGCCATTCGGGTGTGCGAAATCAATATCCGCCCCGGGGAGCCGGAGTTCCAACCCGTCGTTAAACGGCTGCGCAACCTGGGGCCATTGCTCAAGGCCATGGTGGAGGGGAGGCTCAACGAGGTGGCCCCGGAGGTGAGAAGCGACCAGATATCCCTGTGCCTGGCCCTGGTCACCGGCCCCGGCGGCCCCAAACAGCAGAAGGGCTACCCCTGGTCCCTGACCAAAGGGGAGGCCCTGGAGGTCGATTTCGATTATTTCGACAAAAAGAAGATCACCGTGATCCCTTCCGCCATGGATGGCGACGAGGGGGTGTTCAAATCCGACGGCTCCCGGGTGGCTTACCTGGTGGCCAACGCCACCGTCAAGGAAGGCCAGCTCCGGGGCCAGGCGGTGGAAACCTTGCGGCAGAAATTGCTCAACGCCTTCGACCTCGGCAAGATCCGGGTCAGGCCCCGGGAGAACCCGGCGGGCAACCGCCTGGACCTGCGCCGGGATATCGGCCATCATTACCGGGTAGCTGAATTGTTGCGGGCCTGAAAGATAGGGGGGAAGGAAAGGGGTCAGGGGTCAGTGGCCAGTGGTTAAAGGCGGGATGCGCTTCGCTTTCCCGCCCTACGAGTTCTGCAAACACGAAAAAATGGAAAGGAGATTTCAGTGCCAACTAAAGGCCAGCTATTACATACCCAGGAAATGCAGTGGATGCCAGCAACCGCTTTGTATGGTGAAAGCGTCTTCCATGAAGGACAACCATTGGTTTGGTATAAATTATTAACTGACCGCAGAGTTGAAGGTAAGGGTGTGACATACCTTTCCAAGTTTTGCCCTCCGGAAGGTAAACTTCTCAAGATCATAGCTAAGGCCCGTTCTGATGAACACGTTTACATCTTAGAAGGAGGGTTCTGTGACGTTACAGGAAAACAGCGTGTCTTTGCTGGGGATTATGCTTTCAATCCAGAAGGACACCCACACGGGTCGTTTCTTGGCGTGGAGACGATAGCTATTCAGTTTTATGGTGGCGAACCAGATGAAATAGTGGAATTAAGCGTAATAGAGCCGAGGAGAACCCGGTAATAAACTGTCCTGAATCAAACCTGATTTGACAATATTCCCGTTAACAACAGCCTCTTTGCCGGCAAAAAATTTATGGCAGTTTTGTTGAAAACCCGTAGTGCGGGAAAGCGGAGCGCATCCCGCCGTTAGAATTTTTTCATTTTAGACTTTTCTCTTCCCTTTTCCCCTTTCCCCTTTTTTCCCAGCCTTTTACCCAAAACCCGCACAGGCTGGAAGCCTGTGCCACCAACTGACCCCCGACCCCTGTGGTTAATGGCGGGATGCGCTTGGCTTTCCCGCCCTACGATCTCGATAATCGGCGGCCACAGGCCGCCCTAGAAAATCTCCTCTCCCTACCCGCTTCTAGGGCGGGCTGTGCCCGCCGCCTTGGCTGACTGCTGAAAGCTGACAGCTATCACTGCACCTGACTTTCCTTGGGGTCCCCCTGGAATTTCAGGGCGGCGGGGCGCCGGCTGTTGTCGATGTAACGGTTCCAGTAATCCCGCAGGTCCTGGATGGCCTGTTTCACCTCCAGGACCGCGCCCTGGGCCCGCAGCTGCCCCAGGCAGTAATAGAGTTCATTGAGCAGGCGGATCTGGGTAATGCCCGCCACCTGGTCAAAATCCTCCGGCGCCAGGGATTCCAGGTTGATCTTTTCCAACTCCGCCAATTCGAGGAGGATTTCCTCCACGATGCCGGCGAGCAGGTCCTGGTAGTAATCGGGTCGGCCCAGGTCCAGACGGCGGCCCCGGCTCAGGGTAACCGCGGGGCTCATGTCAGCAGGCCGGCGCCTTATCTTTCAGGTAGTGATAGATGGCGCCGTCGTATTCATGGGTGAGCTTAAAGACTTTGCGGGCCAGGGCGAAGCGGGTGCTCAGGTTGGTGGTTCCCTGGTTGAGCTTCATTTCGTGCATTACCGCCGCGTAGTCCGCCGGGTCCACCACCACCGTGACCGCCTGGTAATTCTTGGCCGCGGCCCTGAGCAGGGTGGGGCCGCCGATGTCGATGTTTTCGATGGCGTTCTCCAGGGTGCAGCCGGGTCTGTTGACGGCCTTTTCGAATTGGTAGAGATTCACCACCACCAGGTCGATGAAGCCGAGATTTTGCTTCGCCATTTGCTCCAGGTGGCTGGCGAGATCCCGGCGGGCCAGGATGCCGGCGTGCACCTTGGGGTGCAGGGTCTTGACCCGGCCATCCAGCATCTCCGGAAAGCCGGTGAAGTCCGAGACCTCGGTCACCGGGACCCCTCCCTCCCGCAAGGTCTTGGCGGTGCCCCCGGTGGACAGAATCTCCACCTGGCGGCCAGCCAGAAATTGGCCGAACTCGACGATGCCGCTTTTATCGGTGACGCTGATCAGGGCCCGGGCAATGGGTTTCATATCTCTCCTTAACTTTCCGGTTATCATTCAAAGTTCCGTGATTGTCCCGTTATGACAAGTAGCTGGGGTGATATGGAGATATCTTATCACGACTTGCAGTTTGAGCAAATTCCTATTACCATGCGCTCATCTGGTGGAACTAAATACCGCAGATGGGTGGATATTGGTATGCCGAAAATTCCCAGAACGATGATTCAACATGTTTTTTATTTGTATAAAACCAAGGAAGATGCCGAGAAGGGTTCTGAATATGGTGGAACTGGATTTTTTGTTGCGGTCCCTTCAGAGGCTGAAGACCTGAAGGATCGGGTTAATCATTTATATGGAATAACAAACTGGCATGTTGCACTTAATGATGGGTTTTCGGTAGTCAGAATAAATAAAGAATCTGATGAAACAGATATATTAGAATATGAGCCAACTGATTGGGAATGGATAAGCGGTAAAGACGATATAGCGGCAGTTGAAATACCCTATTCAGCATCGCATTTGGTTAATTATGTATCAACAAGAGCATTCGCTACTGAAAAGATTGTTACCGAACGCGAAATAGGGGTTGGCGATGATGTGTTTATGATTGGGCGTTTTATAGAGAAAGATGGTGGCCCAACGAATCTGCCCTCGGTAAGATTTGGAAATATAAGTATAATGCCATCAATAATAGAGCAAGCAACTAAATACCAAGGCGAGAGCTATTGTATAGACCTTTATTCACTCCCTGGTTATTCCGGTTCTCCTGTATTTGTCTATCGAACGCCATTTAGTAATCTTGATGCAGCTTTCTTAAAAAATGGATTCAAATTTGACGATTCATTTATTTATCTACTTGGGATTCATTGGGGCCAATTTAAATCAAATATAATAATCGATGGTAAACACATAAAAAACTTAAGTGGTATAACAATGGTTATACCGGCTCAAAAGATATTGGATTTACTTAATATAGATAAGTTTAGGAAAAGACGAATGAAAGAAGATGTGAGTGCAAGGAAACGGCTTTTTGACGGAAGATTTAAACCGATGCCTGACTCAGCAAAGCCACTTATAAATACCGAAAATCCTCAACACAAAGAGGATTTCAACTCTCTTGTAAGCGCGGCAGCGAAAAAGAAGCCACAAGACGATTAAACATATATGAATGAGACTCTTTACGCATATTATGACGGTAATTAAACTCACTCACATATTTCCAAAGATGCTTGCCAGAAACATGAACGTGAGTACCTCTGATTGAACGCTTTAAAAGGCTCCAATGACCCTCAAGACTATTAACATGATGGATACCATTAACATATTCTTTAGAATTATGGTTTACACGGCCAAGGTCATAACCATTTTTAAGGTCGTTATATCCCGGCCATTCATCAGCGCTTATAGTGCTTCCCGCTTCAACATTGCGGCGAATGTGGGGATCAAGGGTGCTTCGCTTGACATCTTTGATAGGACCACAACGCAAAATGCCGTCTCTCTCTTTCAGACCAAACACAATGCTTTTATTGCTTCCCCGAAGGCGGGAAACTTCGCGGCTTTGAAATCCGCCAATTATCGTTTCATCAACTTCTACGTGGCCCTTAAGCGGTTTATGATTATCAGCTTGGGCCATAAGTTTTCTGAGTTCGTGAGCCATGCGCCAAGCTGTTTTATAGGTGCATCCGATTTGCCGTTCCAATTCTTTAGCGGCTACGCCATGGCGGGTGCTGGTCATTAAATACATGGCGAAAAACCAGTGGGTCAGCTTGGTACGGGACTTCTCAAAGATGGTCCCGACACAAGGATAAATATGGTGGCCGCAGCGATCACAGGCAAAACCCCGGCGCTTAGTCATTTGGTGGAATTTGGAGAGGACTTTGCAGGAAGGGCAGACAAACTCGGTCCCGCCGTATTGCTCCTGCATGATTTTGTCCAGGCAAGCGCTGTCATCGGGATATTCGGCTTGAAACTGTTTGAATGTGTATTTCATGGCCTCTCTCCTTGTCTGTTAAGGATAAGATAGCACATGAATATACTTGTGTCAAGGGGATAATCACGCAAAGTTCAAGGTTCAAGGTTCAAGGTTCAAGACAAATCAAGTGGCGCAGGAGCCTCGCCTGTGACTCTTTGACCTCACCGCAAACCGGGGTAATGGCCCGCCTGAAAAGACTCGCAAGAACGGAAAAATTCTTGGTCTAAAGTTTAAGGTTTAAGGCCTTGAACCTTGAACCTGAGACCTTTGCGGAAGTCCCCATTTTTGTCATTCTGAGGGAACGAAGCGACCAAAGGATCTCATAAATGACAAAGTTGGTTTTCTCAACCTTGAACCTTGAACTTTGAACTTTGAACTCTTCGGAACCAGCCCCTTAACTGAGAAAGAGTCTCAGGGCTTCCTGCTTCAGGCGCCGGAAATCTTCCTCGGCCTGGTGCAGTTGTCTCTGGTGCATGGCGTGCCTGATCTTGCGCACTGTTTCATCGAGGCTGAGCGGCTTGAAGATGATGTCCACCTGCTCATAATAGACCAGGTGCTGGGTCTGGGCCCGATGCTGCACCATGACGATGAAGCGGGTGCCGGGATGGCGGGAGCGGACCTGGTCCAGGAACCTTTGGTGGTGCAACTGCTTGGGATCGGTAATGATGAGGTCGTAGGGGCATTGCTCCATGGCATCCAGGGCCTCGGCCACGGAGTTTACCAGTTTGAAGCCCTCAAAGCCGCAGAGTTTGATGACCGCAGAGAGGAATTCCCGAACCCATTGTTCCTGTTCCAGTATCAGGATGCGCCCCTGGCAAACGGTGTCCTCGGGCATCACGGGTCCTCCTTAAGGCTCTCGCTCTTAATTTATCAAAAATGCGCCGGCTGGCAAGAGGGCGGCGGGGTTTTTGAGGAAGGCCGCAGCCGGCGCCGGCGCAAGCTGCGGATTCCTTAATAAAAAATCTCCTCTTCCGGGTTGATGAGGTTCATAATCAGCCCGGTCATCACCTTGGGATAGAAATAGGTCGATTTTCGGGGCATGGTGAGGCCGGCGGAGGCTACCTCCTGCACCTGCTCGATACGGGTGGGATTGAGGATAAAGGCCATGCGGGCCTCCCTCTGGGTCACCGCGGCCACCACCTCATCGATCCCGCTGGAGTACTTAAAGGTCTCATGGTCGTCCAGGGTCTGGTCGTCCAAGGCCAACACCTTCTCAAAGATCAGGTAATTGAGCACCGCCACGTCCAGTTGGGCCAGGGCGGGATGCATCTGCCTGGCCAACTGTTTTTGCCGCACTCCGGGGCGCAGCTTCAGAAGCCAGGCCCTGCGGCCGAACCCCAGCATGATGAAGGCGGTCTCCGTGGCCGGGACCTCCGCCAGGGTCTGTTGCAGGAAGTCTTCGTAGGCCTGGCCGAACTCGTCGGCGGCGGGCAATGCCAGGACTTCGAAATATTCCTTCAGGCGCCCCAGGATCTTGGCCTCGTCCAGGTGCTTCACCCGGGGACCCCCCAAGAGGCGGTGGGCCATGAGGATGACCAGGTTTGGGTCGTAAATGTTGGAGAGGTACATGAGGGTATAGTTGAAACCCGCCTGGGGCGGCGCCTGGGGATACTGCTGTTTCAGGATTTTTTGGTAATTGAGTGAGGTTTCGTAGCGGTGATGGCCATCGGCGATGAACAGGGTCAGGCCGGCCAGGGCCTGGTGGGCCGCTTTTAGGGCTGCGAGGTCCGTTACCCGGTAGAGGCGCTGATAATACCCCAGGGTATCTGCAAAGGACTCCAGCGGCTCAGGGGGCAGGGCTTGGCGCAGGCTTCCCAGGACCAGATTTTGGGGATCGGGATAGAGGGAAAAGATGGGTGAAAAATGGGCCCTGGCCTGTTTGAACAGCTCCAGGCGGTCGGCTTTGGTGGCGGAGAAGGTCTGCTCGTGGGGCTTAATGGCCCCGCCGCTTAAAGGCTCCAGGCGCACCAGGGCCGCCAGGCCGGTCCGGGTCCGCTTCCGCCCCTGCGCCTCGAAATCGGTCTCCCAGTAGTAGAAGGCCGGCTGGGGATCCCGCAGCAGCACCTCGTTCTTCAGCCATTGCTGAAACAGGGCGGCCGACCGGGTGTAACGGTTGTGCAGCCGATCGTCCCCGGCCAGGGGCTGGGGCAGGATCAGATGCACCATGTTATAGGGGCTGCGGTCCGCGAAGGCCTGCCGCTCGACGGGCTTGATCACGTCGTAGGGCGGCGTCACCACGTCGGTGAGATTCGATACCTTGGAGAGGTTATAATGCAGCCCCTTAAATGGGGCGACCAGGGCCACCGGAATCGTCCTCCTGGTTGCTAAGCCGCTAATCCTAGGGGAGATACTGCCTCTCCCCCCGGGGCCGGCTTCGCCCCGGGCCGGGAATAGGCGGCAAATAACGTTTAAATTTATCACCCTGGCACACCGCGTCAATAGGCTTGCGCCACAAATCCGCCATTTCCCCAGGGAGCAGTCCCGACCAGGACATAAAAAACTCTTGACCCTGGTGACCCTCCAGGTTATAAAAACTGAATTAATCTTGATTAAGGGATGGGCCTATGCGCATGACCCCTTCGCAGGCCCGGAGGGGTCATAAGGTTACGGGGCAAAAAAAATCGGGGCGTCAAGCTCCCTTCCTCGTGCTCTCCGGACCGTTGCCGGGGCCCAAACTTACTCTCCCGGGAGTTCCGCTCCCGGGGGCGCGCCGCCTCAAGCGGCGCAGGCGGTATGCCTGCCGGGCATTCCCCGGTGACGACCTAAACTTGGTGCGAGGAGGGCGGACTATTGAATAAAGCGGTGCCTGGCTTCGGACTGCATCTTACGCTGGACGGCTATGGGTGTAGTTATGAGCGGCTGACGAACCTGGACGCCATCTATCAGTTCCTAGATCATTGCCCCGACCTGATCCACATGACCAAGATCATGCCCCCTTACGTCTTCAAGTACCATGGCAAGGTCCCGGAAGATTGGGGCCTGTCGGGCTTTGTGCTCATTGCCGAAAGCCACATCAGCGTCCATACCTTCCCAGACCGGGCCTACCTCAGCCTGGATATCTTTTCCTGCAAGGACTTCGACTACCAGCAGGCCATGGCCTACGCCACCGAACTATTCGGCATCACCCGCCACGAGATGAATCTCCTGGACCGGGGTCTGGAGTTCCCCCGGCAAGTGAGGTCAGTGGAACGCATCTTGCGCCAGGAGCGGGAGCAGATGCGAGGTTAGAATGGACGAAGCCGAAGCTCCTCCCTCCGGCTTGCTGGCGCGCCTTAAGCAGCGGCTCAGCCGCAGGACCGCCATGCAGCAGCCGGAGGACCTGGAACGCCAAATTCAGCATATCATCGTGGAAGGCGAAGAGCGGGGCCTCATCACCCGCCAGGAAGGCGAACTCATTGAGTCCATCTTTGAGTTCAAGGATACCCTGGTCCGGGAGATCATGGTGCCCCGCCTGGAAATGGTGGGGGTGGAGCGCAACACCCCTCTGAACGAGATCATCCGCCTGCTCCTTTCCAGCGGCCATTCCCGGCTGCCGGTGTTTGAGGGGGACATCGACCACATCAAGGGCATCCTCCTGGCCAAGGACCTGCTGGTCTTCTGGCAGACCCCGGAAGAGACCTGGGACCTGGCCAAGGTCCTGCGTCCCCCTTATTTCGTCCCGGAAAGCAAGAAGATCAGCGACCTGTTGCGGGACCTGGTGGAGGGCAAGACTGCCATCGCCATCGTCATCGACGAATACGGCGGCACCGCCGGCCTCATCGCCCTGGAAGACATTCTGGAGGAGATCGTCGGGGAGATCTACGACGAATACGACCGCATGGAGCCCCGCCTGGTGCCCCAGGAGGACGGCGCCGTCCTGGTGGATGCCCGCCTGGACGTGGAGTTGCTCCTGGAGCATTTCGATCTGCCCCGCCCGGAAGGCAAGTTCGAATCGGTGGGAGGGCTCCTGATCCATGAGCTGGGCCGGGTCCCCCAGGTCAACGACCGGGTGCGGATCGATAACCTGGAACTGACGGTGGTCTCCGCCGACGAGCGCCGGGCCAAGCAGGTGCGGGCCCGGACGCTGGCCCCCGAGGAAGAATTGGCCGCGGAATGATAGGGGATAGGGGTTAGGGATTAGGGATCAGGGGCTGGGGTTGGTCATCGGCATTATGGCCTTCCTGCACCCCCCTTACTGGCATAGTTAAAACGAGTGGACAATTACAACATAGATGCTTAGTCATTATTTGGGTCCAAAGAGAACCCCATGGAGACCATGGATTTCCTGACCACTGATCCCTAATCCCTGACCCTTGGCCCCATTTATGAACCGCACCGCCCTCGAACACATCCTGGCCGCCATCCTCTCGGGTCTCCTGCTGGCCGCGGCCTTTCCCAAATGGAACCAGTTTTACCTGCTGTTCGTCGCCCTCATTCCCTTATACTGGGCCCTCCAGGGAAAATCGCTCCGGGCCGCCTTCTGGCTGGGGCTGCTCTCGGGCCTGGCCCGCTATCTGACCCTGCTTTATTGGATCGTCTACGTCACCCACGTCTTCGGCCACCTGGCCCTGCCTGTGTCAGTGGGGATATTGCTGCTGCTGGCCCTCTACCTCAGTCTTTACCAGGCCCTGTGGGCCCTGGGGCTCAACTGGGGCGCAGCCCAGGGGCTGAACCTGCTGTGGTGGGGGCCGGTCCTCTGGGTCACCCTGGAGCTTGGGCAAACCTACATCATCTCTGGTTTCCCCTGGGAGCTCCTGGGGAACGGCCTCTTTTCCCATCCCTTGCTGCTGCAGGTGGCCGACCTCACCGGGGTCTACGGCCTCTCCTTTCTGGTGGTCCTGATTAACATGGGCCTGGGGCGCACCTTGTGCCCGCCCCGGGCCCGGCGCACCCGGCGCTTTCTCCAGCTGCCGGTGCTCGCCCTGGTGGTGGTCTGCTGGCTGGGCTACGGCCATTTCCGCCTGGCGGCGCTCCAAAAACTGGAGGCCCGGAACCCGAAAATCAATGTGGCCGTGGTGCAGGGCAACATCCAGCAGGGCGAAAAGTGGAAGAAGGAGATGGTGACCGCCACCGTGGACCGCTATGCCGAGCTTACCCGCCAGGTTAAAGGCGCCCAGCTCATCGTCTGGCCCGAGGCCGCCATGCCCTTTCTTTTCCTGCGCGACCCGGAACTCACCGCCCGGGTCCGGGACATCGCCAAGGAGAGTGGCGGCTCCCTCCTCTTCGGGGCGCCCGCCTGGGAACCTACCCCCGAGGGAGATCGTTATTACAACCGGGCCTACCTCCTGTCTCCCGAGGGGGAGGTGCTGGGCTATTACGATAAGGCCCACCTGGTGCCCTATGGCGAATACGTGCCCCTGGGGCGCTACATGCCCTTTATCGGCAAGATGGTGCCCATGGTGGGGGACTTTGCCGAGGGGCCGGTGGGCGCCACCCTGAAGCTGCCGGATGGCGTGGTCTTGGGAACTTTGGTCTGCTACGAGTCCATTTTTCCCAATCTAAGCCGGGCCGAGGTGGCCAACGGCGCCCGTCTGCTGGTGAACATCACCAACGACGCCTGGTTCGGCAAGACCGCGGCGGCTTACCAACACCTGTCCATGGCGGTGCTCAGGTGCGTGGAGAACCACGTCTGCCTGGCCCGGGCCGCCAACACCGGGATCTCCGCCTTCATCGACGCCCAGGGCCGCATCCTCTGGCAGTCGGAACTTTACGTCCCCGCGGCCCACGCCCTGGAGCTGCCCCTGATGCCCGGCGGCAGCCCCTATACCCGCTACGGCGACGTCTTTGCCTGGGGCTGCGTCATTTTCACCGGCCTGCCCCTGATTTTCACCCGGCGCCGCCTCTTGGATTAACAAAGCGGGGAAATCAAAAGGTAAAAGGTAAAAGTAAAAAGGCAAAAGCTGAAGATTTTTACTTTGTAATTTTGCCTTTTATAGTCCCATAAGGAAAAAAAAAAGAAAAATTAAGTAACAATTTTAAAATACCTACCTAATTAATGACCACTGAAAGCCGAAAGCCGAAAACCGAAAACCCGTTCAAATGCGGCTTTATCGCCCTGATCGGCTATCCCAACGTGGGCAAATCCACCCTTTTGAACAAGCTGGTGGGGGGGAAGATCGCCATCACCTCCCCCAAGCCCCAGACCACCCGCTTCCGGTTGTTGGGCATCGTCAATCAGCCCGCGGCCCAGATGCTCTTCCTGGACACCCCGGGGATCCTGGAGCCCAAGGGGCCCCTCAACGCCAGCCTGGCGCAGGCGGCCCTCACTGCCCTGGCTGAGGCCGACGTGGTGGTCTGGCTGACGGAGCCCCGGGCTCCCGACCTTAAGGACACGGTGCTGCTCCCCCATTTGCGGCGGCTGAGGCGGCCCCTGCTGGTGGCCATCAACAAGATCGACACGGTGTCCAAGACCAAACTGTTACCCCTCATCCAGATCTTTCACCAGGCCTTCCCCGCGGCCATCATCATTCCCCTCAGCGCCTTGTTGGGAGACGGCCTGGAGGAGCTGCAGGCCGAAATCGCCAGGCTGCTGCCGGCCGGCCCTCCTCTTTACCCCCTGGACCAGGATACCGGGGCCAGCGAGCGTTTCCTGGCCGCGGAGTTTATCCGGGAGCGGGTCCTGCACCACGCCCGGGAAGAGCTGCCGCACGCGGTGGCGGTGGCGGTGGAGGAGTTCGATGAGAGCCGGCGCCCGGAGCTGGTGCGGATTCGGGCGGTAATCTACGTGGAGCGGGAATCTCAGAAGGCCATCATCATCGGCAAACAGGGCCACCTGCTCAAAACCATCGGCGTCGAGGCCCGGCAGGAAATCGAGTCCCTGCTGGGGTCCCGCGTCTTCCTGGACCTCTGGGTCAAGGTCTGGAAGAACTGGCGCAAGGACCCCCGGGCCCTGCGCACCTTGGGCTTCTAGGGATAGGAGCCTGGGTAAAGGCCTCATTGACAATTTCCCCAAGGATGTCCACTTTAGCAAAGATGAGGGCCAATATCCCTCTGAGACTGAATTTGGCATTTGGAAATCTATCCTGGCGGCCCGATCACAGGCTGGAAGCCTGGGTAACTTTCGCCCCCGGCCTTATTTTAGCCGATCACTCATTGCCCCAACCCTAAAGGGTATTGTCCATGAGGCGCCTTCAGACTGTGCTCTTGGCGGTTTCCGCAGTCTTTCCCCTTTTGCTGATCTCGCCGCCCCAAGCCCTGGCGTTGAGCTTCCAATGGACCGCCGAAGGCTCTTACGTCCACCAAACCGCCCACCTGCTGTTCACCGCGGCGTTGCTCTTCTTCATCTGGGAAATCTCTCGTACCGGCCTTAAACGCTTCGGCGGCTTCCGTTGGCTCATCTGGTGCTGGTGGATCCTGGCCTTGTGGAATCTGAACGCCTTTGTCGGCAATTGGAGCAAATGGACCCTGAGCAACCCGGTAATTCTCGGGCACGGTTTCTCCCGGCAGCTCCTGATGTCCGACACCCACGCCTGGCTGTTCTACCTCACCCAAATCGCTAATTTCCTTTTGCTGCCGCCGGCCTTTTACCTCTTCTACCGCGGCCTCAAACTCCTGGCCCGGGAGCCGCGGCCCGAAGGACCTGGGGCAGAGGGGCCGTGACCAACCTGCACCTCTATCTGGCGCCGCTCTGGCTCCTGGGACAGGCCGCCTCGCTCCTGGTCCTCCTGTTGACCTTGATGGCCCTGAGGGAGTCCCGGGTGCTGCTGGCCCGGGATCCGGAAAACGCCCTGTGGCTCTTGCTCAACTGGCTGGCCCTGGTCCTTGCCATCTTCGGCTTTATCCATATCATTGCCAATGGACTCCAGGATCTCACCAGCTATTGGGATTATGGCAACCTGGACGTCTCCCGCCGCATCTTCAGCGGCTTCGAGACCATCCTTTACGTGGCCGCGGCCACCCTCATCCTGTTCTTCTACCGCCTGCAGCGTCTGTACCGCCGCCTGGAGGCGGACCATCACCATTTGGAGCAGACCAGCCAAGAGATTCTGGCACTGAACCGGGAGATGGAGTCCCTGGTGATGGAACGCACCATGTCGGAGATGGCCTTGGGGATGGCCCACGGCATCCGCAACCCCTTGCAAGTCATCGGCGGCTTCAGCCAGCGTCTGCTGAAAAAGACCGACGCCGCGGACCCCAGCCGGGTCTGGGCCTCCGCCATCTCGGATGAAGCCAAGCGCATCGAGCACATGGTGGAGCGCTTCGAGACCCTGGCCCGGCGCAAGACCTCCTTTTTCACCCAGGAGGACCTGAACCTCATAGTCCAGGAGACCCTGGACCTGCTGCGTCCCGAGCTCCGGGCCAAGAACCTGAATCTGGTGCGGGAATTCTGCCGTGAACCCCTGGTGGGGCGACTGAACAAACACCTGCTGAAGGTGGCCCTGGCCCACTTGCTGCGCAATGCCATGGAAGCCACCCGCCCCGGCGGCACCATCATGGTGCATACCTCCACGGAAAAGAATTTTGCGGTTTTGGTGATCCAGGACACCGGGCGGGGCATGCCCGGCGAGGTGGTGGACAAGGTCTTTGTCCCCTTCTACACCACCAAGCTGGGGGGCACCGGGTTGGGCATGGTCTTCGTGCGCCAGATCGTGGAAGAGCACCGGGGCACCATTACCCTGAACAGCAGGATGGGCGAGGGCACCACGGTGACCATCCGCCTGCCCCGCCGCTTCGCGGATCAACCGGAGGTGTCTGGAGAGGAGTAAAAAGGTAAAAGTAAAAAGGCAAAAGTAAAAGGCAAAAAGCAAATACTATCGGTGGCCGTGTCTGCTTTTGGCAGCTAAGATGATTGCCGCGATAATGCGGGCAATCTCGTCGGCTTCCTGGATTAGGAGTTCACAATTGTTAATCGTTAATGGTCCGGCTTCGTGCAGGAGTCGTAGCCAATATATGGTTTCTCGGGTTTCTTTAAGAGCAATGGCGTACTTGCTGATGAAATCGGCCCGGCTTTGTCCGGCTTGCGCTTCTTCAATATTTGCTCCGATTGATGTTCCCGATCTTAAAACCTGACGGCCCAAAACACGCAAGGCTTCATTTCGGAAATCGACTTGTTGCGAAAACTTGATGATTTCCAAGGCGAACGAAAAAGTTCTCTCCTGAATGTCCCGTGGCTTCTCCTGTCCGCTCATCAGGTTGCCTCTTACTTTTGCCTTTTTACTTTTTACTTTTGCCTTCCTTCAGGAAATCGGCCCGGCTTTGTCCAGCTTGCGCTTCTTCAATATTTGCTCCGATTGATGTTCCCGATCTTAAAACCTGACGGCCCAAAACACGCCAGGCTTCATTTCGGAAATCGACTTGTTGCGAAAACTTGATGATTTCCAGGGCGAACGAAAAAGTTCTCTCCTGAATGTCCCGTGGCTTCTCCTTTCCGCTCACTATGTTACCCTTTACTTTTGCCTTTTTCCTTTTGCCTTTTTACTTGTTTAAAACTTCACCTTCGGGGCTGCCTTCTCGGCCTCCGGGACCTGGTAGTATTCGGCCTTATGGACCCCGGCCAGACTGGCAAAGAATCGGCCATAAACCGTGCGGATGTAAGTATTCAGGGTGCGCACCGCGTCATTGTACCGCTTCCTCTCCACTGCCAGGCGGTTCTCGGTGCCTTCCAGGGTGTCCATCATCTTCAGGAAGGTCTCGTTGGCCTTGAGCTGCGGGTAGTTCTCCTGCAGCACCAGGAGCCGGGAAAGGGCCCGCTCGAAATCGCCGGAGGCCTCGATCTTGCCCTTGACGTCCGGGGCCTGGAAATATTTAGTCCGGGCGTCGGCCAGGTGCTCGAAGATCTCCTTTTCATGGGTGGCGTAACCCTTGACCGTCTCCACCAGGTTGGGGATGAGGTCGAAGCGCCGCTTTAACTGGTTATCCACCTGGGCCCAGGCGGTTTTGACGTTCTCGTCCATGGTCACCACCCGGTTGTAGCCGCTGATTACCCAGCCGCCGACGATCACCACCACCAGGGCGATCACTCCCAGGACCACAAGCAGATTCTTATTCATCCGACCTCCTCCCCAGCACGGTTGCCATGGCCTTAGTGGCAGAGCCCTGGCGAAACCGTATTTATCAGGATTTTCGCTCCCCAGCGCTCCCCAGCATCCAAGGGTCCATTTCGCAATTGATTATCCAATGAAAATGACTGTATTTTAACCCCCCTTTGGCAAAGGGGGATTTAACCATGCCGGGTCCAGGGTTCCCGGCCTTACTGATATCCAGGATGGGAATATTTTGCCGGCTACCAGCCTCCCGAAGCGCCGCCGCCGCCGAAATCGCCGCCGCCGCCGCTGAAGCCGCCTCCTCCTCCGCCGAAGCCCCCGCCCCCCCAGCCGCTGCCAC
>JBAUPV010000030.1:0-510000 GCA_049580385.1 Desulfobaccales bacterium
CCTTCCAGGCAACGGGTGGCGGCGCTTCCGCGCATCCGGCCAGCCAGGCGAGCCCGGCGGCCAGGGCGATAACCTTAATCAAGGAGGCGGGAGATTTACCGGAGGACATCGCACCCCTCTTTGCATGGTCTTTAATTGAGTTCTGATTATACCCTAGTTCGTGGCGTTTGAACCGATTGCCTCTGAAAAAAAACTTAAGATGATAAATACCACCCGGGAAGGCGAATCTCTAGCCGCAGCCGCGCAATTTGCCCAGGCGGGGCAAATCCTCCAGGTTAAGGCCTATGGCCAGGGCAACGTCCATGATACCTTCCTGGTGACGGGGCGCGGCGTCCAGCTTAGGGATGGGGAGGCAGCCGTTGAGGCGCATTTTATCCTGCAGCGCCTCAACACCCGGGTGTTTCGCCGGCCGGAGCAGGTATTGGCCAACTTCAGCACCTGTACAGGGCACCTGCGGCGGCGGCTGGCAGAAGTCTCCCCGGGCCCGGGCCGCCGCTGGGAGGTGCCCCGGGCGCTGCCCTCCAGGGAGGGCGCCGACCACTGGCTCGACCCCGGGGGCTCCTTCTGGAGGGCCATCAGCTTTATCGAAAATGCCCAATCCCTGGAGGTCATCCGGGACCTGGAGCACGCCCGGGAGGTGGGTTACGCCCTGGGGCTGTTCCAGGCGCTCCTGAGCGACCTGGCCCCAGCCAGCCTGGCTGACACCCTGCCTGGGTTTCACGAGACCCCCGGCTACCTGCGGCACTTTGACGAGGTGTTAACCAGGCAGGGGGCCGGCCCGTCCCCCGAGGTGGCTTTCGGCCTGCGCGCCATCGGCCGGCGGCGGGGCTGGGCTTGCGTCCTGGAGGAGGCCAAGGCGGAGGGACGTCTCAAGCTCCGCCCTATCCACGGCGATCCCAAGGTCAACAATGTCATGGTGGACCGGACCAGCGGACAAGCCGTCGCCCTGGTGGACCTGGATACCGTCAAGCCCGGCCTGGTTCATTATGACATCGGCGACTGCCTGCGCTCGGGCTGCAATCCCCTGGGAGAGGAGATCGAGTCGTGGGAGACGGTGCGCTTCGAGCCCGATATCTGCCGGGCCATCCTGAGGGGCTATCTCTCCCGGGCCGGCGGCTTTCTCACCGGAGACGACTATGAATACCTGTACGACGCCATCCGCCTCATCGCCTTCGAGCTGGGACTGCGATTCTTCACCGACTACCTGGAGGGCAACGTCTATTTCAAGGTCCGGGACCCGGAACAAAATCTGGTCAGGGCCCTGGCCCAATTCAAGCTGACGGAGAGTGTCGAATCCCAGGAAAGGACCATCCGGGCCATTATTCGAGACCTTAGGTGATCCCGGCCAACGGCCTCAATGAAAGAGGGAAGGACTTATCCAGGTTGAACTGAGATAGATTGATCCACAACCCGTGGGGCGCGGCTGCCCAGGCCGGGACGCTCGCTAGCGCTGGCCTGGCTTCTGGAATTCCTGGAAACAAGACCAAAACGGCTCCGATGAGGTTGCATCCATGCTTTGGCAAAGCTTCTTATTGCTTTCCAGGGAGGAAAACTTTTGATAGGCGGCCTGGTCTCCGAAGTAGAGGGCTGGGGAGGACGGATCGTTATAAACATAATATTTTTTGCCATCGACGTTGTAGTCAGTAAATTGCCCCTTGGGGATGGCATCCCTTAACGCCTCTCTCTTGGGTGTCAGGTTGGTTACTTCCAACTTGGCGAATCCCGCCTGCCTCAGGAGATATTCCGAAACGACCTGGTTTTGGGTGTTCTCCACACTGGCGCAGCCGCAAAAGAGAAAGGCGAACAGCACTGACAGGATGGCGGCGATCAATCTTTTATTATTCCGGAACATCATCGAGTCCTCCAATCATAGGAAGCAACCGCCAGGTCGCCTGGGGCGCCCCCTCTGCTAACCTCAGCATGCGTCCTTAGACCCGCCTTGTCAACAAAATACGCGGGAAAAGGGTCAAGATGGCGGATCCAGGACTTGGATTTTTTTTCTGCGCCCTTATCATCAAGACAGGCAAGCACCTCTACAAGGAGAAAATTCCATGAGTCGCGAGCTTTACGACACCGTCGTCATCGGCGGCGGCCCAGCCGGGGCGGCGGCGGCCATCTATGCCGCCCGCAAGAAGCTGAAGACCCTGGTGGTCACCGAAGAGTTCGGCGGGCAGTCCCTGGTTTCCGGTGACATTGAGAATTGGGTCGGGGAAATCTCCATAACCGGCAAGGAGTTGGCCGATAAGCTGGAGAGACACGTCCGGGCTCAAAAGGACGTGGAGATTCAAACCCCGGAAAGGGTCACCACGGTTCTGGAAGGGCCGGATTGCACCTACGAAGTGCGGACGGATAAGGGCGGGCGCTACTGGTCCAAGACGGTGATTGTCGCCTCCGGCGGCCGGCGCCGGCGTCTCCAGGTTCCCGGAGAGGACCGCTTTGAGGGAAGAGGGGTAGCCTATTGTTCCACCTGCGACGCCCCATTTTTCCAAGGTCTGGAGGTTGCCGTGGTGGGAGGCGGCAATACCGCCCTGGAATCGGTGATCGATTTAATTCCCTATGCCGCTAAGATCCGTTTACTCGTCCGCGGCGACCAACTGAAAGGCGACCCGGTCATCCAGGAGAAGATCCTGGCCTCCCCCAAAGTGAACCTGCTCAAAAACATCGAGGTCCAGGAAATCCTGGGCGATCAGGCCGTCAGAGGTTTGCGCTACCTGGACCATAATGACGGGGCGGTGAAGGAGTTGCCGGTACAGGGGGTCTTGGTGGCCATCGGTTCGGTGCCCAACTCGGATTTTATCGAGGCCCTGGTGGACACCAACCAGGCCGGGGAGATCCTGGTGGATCACCGCACCAGCCAGACCTCCAAGTGGGGTATCTTCGCGGCGGGCGACGTGACCAGCGATCCCTTCAAACAGAATAACATCTCAGCAGGCGACGCCGTCAAGGCGGCCCTCTCCGCCTACAGTTACGTCCTCGACATTCAAAAATACAGCCCCTGCGCGGAAAGGGCGGATTGAGCCGCCGGCACCGGCGGGATTTAAATCTTGAAGAAGAGGCGTTTACGATAAAGGATTCCCATCAGCAAGGTCCAGAAGCTCAAGTAAATCAAGGCCCAGCAGAGCGACGGCCAGATGGGGTCCGCTAGCCACGTAGAACCGGCGGCCCCCCAACCTTCTCCGAAGAGCGTCTTCATGATCAGGGGGCTGAGGTGGGTGTGCTCAGCCGGGGTGCCGACGTAGAGGACCCCCAGGGCCAGGGCCCCCAGTTGAGCCCCGCAATAAGCCACCAGCGGGTTCATCCCCAGCCAGATGCAGGGCTGCACTAAAAGCGGCCGCCACTCCCGGACATCCGTCAGCCAATACCAAAAGCCCAGAAAGATTAAGGCGAAGCCGGCGGTATAGACCACGTAGGAGCTGGTCCAGAGGTACTTGTTCAGGGGGAACACCAGCCCCCAGGTGGCGCCGGCGATAATCCCCAGCAAGCCTGCCAGTAAAAGTCCGGTCAATTTCCGGCGTCTTTCCCAACCGCTAAGGAGCCAATGGCCGGTGAGGGCCCCCAAGAGTCCGGTGGCGATGGCCGGCAGGGTGCCGAGCAGTCCCTCGGGGTCCCAGGTGTGGGCGAATCTCCACAGGTGCGCTTCCCCGAGAACGGCGCGGTCGATGGCGGCGCCCAGGTCCTTTCCCGGTTCCAGGGCAAAGCCCGGGAGACTCATTAACCCCCAGTATAAAAGGAGCAGGGCCCCGGTGAGCACCGCCTGCTCCCGCCAGCGGGTGTGGATCAGAATAATCGACAGCGGCAGATAAACCAGGGCAATGCGTTGCAGCACCCCCGGAATTCGCAGGTTGGCCAGGGAAAAGAAGTAGACCTCGGCGCCGGCAGGCGGGGAGAGAAAGAGCGCCCAGATGCTCTTTTGGGTCTCGGCGGGTGGGCAGATGGCCTGGAAGAGCCAGCCGAAGAGGAGACCGCTGCCGGTGAGCAGCCCCAACGCAAAGATGACCGCGGTGCGCACCAGGATATGCCGGTAGCGCTTCTCAAGTTCCTCGGACTTGCGCCTTTCCAGAGAAAAGACCGAGGAGACGCCGACAATGAAAATGAAAAACGGGAAGATGAGGTCGGCGAAGTTGCAGCCATTCCATTCGGCATGGGTCAGCCGCAGGGAACGGGAGCGCTCGCTCCAAAAAGTGAGGTTGTTAACCATGATCATCGCGGCGATGGTCACGCCGCGAAAGATATCCAGGGATAATAGCCGCTCTGGAACCTGGGCCTTCATATCTGTTTACCGGAACTGGAGGGCATTTTGGCCTCGGCCAACATGCCGGGTCTTGTGGAGCCGGGGCTCAGGGGAGATGGCCAAGAGAGGCAGAGGGCGGTGGATTTAGGGTCAATTAAATCATAAAAGCAGGGGCCGGCGTTGGTAAAGGAGGGCGGCCGGCCTCTAGTCCCCGCTGCCGCTATCGAAACCGCCCTGGGGATAGACGTTGCGAGCGTTCCAAAACATCCAACCGCTGGAGCCGAATTTATCCGCCGCCTCGATCTGGGTCTTGATCCGGTCCTCCCCGAAGTCGCCGCCGTGGTAGGCATAATCGCGAAAGGCCTGCAGCCAGGGACGGAAGCGCAAAGGTGTAACCCCGGTGCGCTCTTGGGCCTCCTTCAGCGACAGGTAAACGATTTCATAAGGATGCTGGACCGGATTGCGATAGTTGGGAATCCCCGCTTGATAGCCGGAGGGATAGAGCATGGGGCAGACCACGTCCACCGCATTGAGGAGATCGGGTACCTGCTGCCCGATGCCGGTATCGTCCAGGTTCCACATGACGTAGCCGAAGACATCGGCGGCCACCATGACGTTGTATGGGGCCAGGGCCTCATGGGCCGCCTTCAGGAAGCCGGTGACGGCTTTGGTACGGTTTGCCATGTTATTCGGCACAGGGAAGGCCACTCCCCTGTTGTCTGGGCAGCGGACATAATCGAACTGGATCTCGTCGAAACCCTGCTCCGCGGCGATTTTGGCGATGGCGATGTTGTAATCCCAGACATTTTTATTGAAGGGATCGGTCCAGCGTTGCCGCTCCCGGTCGCGGAACACCCCGCCGCCCTTGGTCTTGACGGCCCACTCCGGCCTGGCCGCGGCCAGGTGATCGTCCTTGAAGACCACGATGCGGGCGATGAGATAGAGGCCTTTCTCCTTGAGGCTCGCCAACAGGCCTTTATAATCCTTGAAGAGGATGGTCTTCTGGGCCCCGGCCTCTTCGGCCAGGGGCAGGTCCACCTTGAAGGGGATGATCCCCGAATCGCCCTTGACGTCTATCACCAGGGCGTTCATATGGTTCTTGTCAATGACTTCCAGGGCAGCCTCGCGCAAACTCTTGCTGGCGAAGCCGTAAGTCGAGAGATATAGCGCTTTCACCTTGAAGGGGTTAAGGGGGATTTCCGGCGCGGGGCCGCTCAGCTCCGAGGTGGGCAGCTCTCGCCGGGCATAACCCGGGGCCCGCAGTTTCAGGGTGTCGCCGCTGCCTTCCAGGCGAAAGGTGCCGTCCGGGCCGGTGCGGGCCACCTCCGCGCCCAGGGTGACCACGGCGGCTTCCACCGGCTCCTTGGTCTGGGCGTTCACCACCTTGCCGACATAGGCGGCCTCGGCTGTGATCGCCGGGAACGCGGCCCCCAGCAGCATAAGCAGGCAGATGGCCAGTCTCTTCATCTTTCCCCCTGGCACCGGTCTCTGCCGCCGCATTACTTCAGGCAACCCCGGTTGTCCGCCTTAATAGCCGCGACCTGTAAGTCCGCCCGGGTCTGCATTTGGGAACTGCCCGACCGCAGTCCCTGGTCTCCGCCTCAGCAGCCGAGAACGGTAAAAAGAGCGAGAAGACACAAGAATAAGCCGATTCTGGACATCACTGTTTTTCCTCTCCGGCGGATGTCATTCCGCATCCAGCCATTAGCTGCTTCCTTCTTTAACGGCCTTACTCCGTTAAAACGCCATGGTCTTGTGGGTTCCTGGCCGTTCCTGGGCATGGCCGCTGGCGATGGCGGCAAAACCCTTGATGGCGTCGCTGTTTTCCATCAGGTAGCGGGGCTCCGCCATGACATTCTCGGACTTCGAGGCATTGCGGCGATCGATGCTGAAGGCCATCACGTACCCGGCCTTGTTGGCCTCCGCTTCCAGATAGTCGTCATAGATGCCGTAGGGCCAGGCCAGCAGGTCTATATGGGTGCCGAGGCGCTTGTCCAAAACCTGCTTGGACTTGACGAGTTGCGTCTCCACGAACTTCTGGTATTCGGCCGGCGTGAGCCTCTTCTTTTCCTTTTTGAAATTGGGGTGCCAGAAGGTATGGCTCTGCACATCGACGAGGCCGGTCTGCTGCATCTCCTTTACCTGCTCATAGGTCAGGGCATAGGAGGCATTGGACAGGCAAGACGGGTAGAGAAACAGGGTTACGGGATAATTAAACTTCCGGACTATGGGCAGCATAACGGTATATTGCGACTTGTGGCCGTCGTCGCAGACGATCACCACGGACTTGGGCCCCGGCGCCGGCCCTTTGTCCAGGAGATAATTAACCAGGGTCCGCAGGGGAATGACCGTATAGCCGTTATCCTTGAGCCACTGCATCTGCGCTTCGAACACCGAGGTGACTACGGTCATGCTGTCGGCCCGCGTCGGACCGAAGCGGTGATAGAGCAGGATGGGCACGCTGACTTCGTCAGTAGCCGCCCAGGCCCCGCTGCTGAGGCCCAGGACCAGCAAAATGATGCCGAGCCACGGCAGGATGCGAAAGGTCCTCTTCATCAGGCAAGTCTCCATTAACTTTTAATCAAGTAAGTCGATTGGGGTGGCACCGATAAATGCAGGGGCGGGTTGCAATCCCGCCCCGCCAATGGCTAGTTAGGTCTTAGGATATTAATATCAGCCTATTCTCTCCACAAGTCAACCTCTTATTCCCAGGAACGGAATATCAAACCCCGTTTTCCGGGACTATATTTTTTTTGACATTTGTGAAAAAGCCCTTTAACATGTTCACTTAAACAGTGCGTTAACCGGTTAATTCTCAATTATTCATTCCCCACCAACCATTTTTTCTCGCCGAAACCAGACATAGAGGTAGCCATGGGCATTTCCCGCAGGACTTTTATTAAGAGTTTGGGGAGCGGGCTTACCGCCCTGGGGCTCTCGGACGTTATCTTGTTGCGCCCCGGGTGGGCCGGATCGGTAGCGCCCGCCAAAATCACCAAGGCCACCGCCACTACTTCCATCTGTCCCTACTGCGGGGTGGGCTGCGGCCTGGTGGCCTACACCAAGAACGGCAAGCTGGTGGCTGTGGAAGGCGATCCGGACCATCCCGTCAACCAGGGGACCCTGTGCAGCAAAGGGCAGGCGGTCTTCGAAGTGGTCACCAGCCCCCGCCGTTTGCAGAAGGTGCGCTATCGAGCCCCGGGGAGCGACCACTGGGAAGAAAAGAGCCTGGATTGGGCTGTGACTACTTTGGCCCAGCGCATCAAGGCCACCCGGGATAAGGATTTTATCGCCAAGTCCCCTACGGGCGTGTCAGTGAACCGCACCGAAACTTTGGCCGCCATCGGCGGGGCCGCCATCAACAACGAGGAATGCTATCTCCTGGTCAAGCTGGCCCGGGCCCTGGGGATCGTTTATCTCGAGCACCAGGCCCGCCTCTGACACTCCTCCACCGTGGCCTCGTTGGGGCCCACCTTTGGCCGGGGCGCCATGACCAATCACTGGAACGACCTGGCCAACAGTGATTGCGTCATAATTATCGGCTGTAATCCCGCCGAAAACCATCCCATCAGCTTCAAGTGGATCACCAAGGCCCAGGAACGGGGGGCCAAACTCCTAGTGGCGGATCCCCGCTTCACCCGCTCCGCCGCCAAGGCGGACCTGTTTGTACGTCTGCGGCCCGGCACCGACATCGCCCTGATGGGCGGTCTGATCAACTACATCATGGAGAACAATCTCTACCAAAAGGAGTACGTGGTCAATTACACCAACGCCCCCTTTCTGATAGATAAAGACTTTGGTTTTCAAGACGGCCTCTTTTCCGGGTTTGACAAAGAAAAGCACACATATGACCCGGCGACCTGGAGCTACCAGGTGGATGCGGAGAAAAAGCCCAAGACCGACCCCACCCTGGCCGACCCCCAGTGCGTCTTTCAGATCGTGAAACGGTTTTATTCCCGGTATACCCCGGAAATGGTAGAGGAAATCACCGGGGTGCCCCAAAAGCAGTTCCTGGCCATGGCGGCGATTTTCAGCGCCACCGGGCAGCCGGGCAAGGCCGGCACCATCATGTACGCCATGGGCGGCACCCAACATACCACCGGGGTGGAAATCATCCGCAGTTATACGATCGTGCAGCAGCTATTGGGGAACATGGGGGTCCCCGGGGGCGGCATTAACGCCCTGCGGGGGGAGAGCAACGTCCAGGGCTCCACGGACATGGCCCTCCTGTTTCACATCCTCCCGGGTTATCTGCCGACGCCCTCGGAGGCCCTGCCCACCTTGAAGGATTATAATGCCACGACCCCGAAAGGCGGCTATTGGGTCAACCGTCCCAAGTTCTTCATAAGCCTCCTCAAGGCCTTTTGGGGGGAGGCGGCCCAGCCGGGCAACGACTTCGCCTACGACTACCTGCCCAAGGTGGGCAAGGGGTACCAGAACTCCGGGTATTCCTGGATTCCCCTGTTTGAGTCCATGGGGACCGGCGGCATCAAGGGCCTCCTGGTGTGGGGCATGAACCCGGCCATCAGTTCCCCCGACCTGAACCAGACTTATGCAGCCCTGGCCAAGCTCGAATGGCTGGCGGCCTTCGACCTCTGGGAGACGGACACGGCCCACTTCTGGAAGCGCCCCGGGGCCAAGACCGAGGACATCAAGACCGAGGTCTTCCTGTTCCCGGTGGCGGACTCCCTGGAGAAGGAAGGCAGCATCAGCAACAGCGGCCGCTGGCTGCAATGGCGCTACCAGGCGCTGCCGCCCCGCGGGGACGCCCAAAGCGACCTGTGGTACCTCAACCGCCTGGCCCTGGAACTGAAGAAACTCTACAAGGAAGACCCCAAGGCGGCGTCTCCCGAGCCCATTGTCAATCTGGCGTGGAACTACGGGGACGACCCCGACGTCCACCTGGTGGCCAAAGAGGTCAACGGCTACACCGTGGCGGACAAAAAGCAGGTGGTCAACTTCACGAAGCTCGCCGACGACGGCTCCACCGCCTGCGGCAACTGGATCTATTCGGGTTCCTACCCAGGCCCGGACCAGAAGAACAACCTCATGGCCCGCCGGGATAAAAAAGACCCGGGTGGCCTGGGGCTCTACTCCAACTGGTCATGGGCCTGGCCGGTGAACCGGCGGATCATTTACAACCGCTGCTCGGTGGACCCAGAGGGCCAGCCCTGGAACAAGGACAAGTTCCTGTTCAAGTGGGATCCGGTCGCCAAGAGCTGGACCAAGTTCGACGTGCCCGATTTCGGCTGGATCGACCCCAAGACCAATCAGCAGATTCCGCCGGAGGTGTCGGCCAAGGCGCCTTTCATCATGCTGCCCGAAGGCAAGAGCCGGATCTTCGTGCCCGGCGGGCTCTGCAAGGAAGGGCCCTTGCCGGAGCACTACGAGGCCCTGGAGTGCCCTTACGTGAACGCCCTGTCGCCTCAGCAGTCCAACCCGGTGATGAAGGTCTGGAAATCGGCGCTGGACGAGGTGGCCCAGATCTGCGATCCTCGCTATCCCATCATCGCCACCACCTTCCGGGTCAGCGAGCACTGGCAGGGCGGGGCCATGTCCCGAAATCTCCCCTGGCTGTCGGAGTTGATGCCGGAGATGTTCGTGGAAATCAGCCCCAGCCTGGCCGCGGCCAAGGGAATCAAGGCGGGTGATTGGGTCAAGGTGAGGAGTATCCGCGGCGCCGTGCTGGCCCGGGCCGAAGTGACCCACCGGGTGGCCCCCTTCACCTGCGGCAAGCCGTCCATGCAGAATAAGGTGGAGATGGTGGCCATGCCCTGGCACTTCGGGTTCTTCGGCCTGACCACCGGCGGCCCCAATCCTCAGCAGAACTACGCCGCCAACCAACTGTCGCCCATGGTGGGGGACGCCAACACCATGATCCCGGAATACAAGGTATTCCTGGTGAACCTGGAAAAAGCCTAGGCGAGCCGGCCTAAAGGGGAATGGTTATGAGCAAAGCCATCTTGATCGATACCACCAAGTGCATCGGCTGCCGGGCCTGCCAGGTGGCCTGCAAGAGCTGGAACGACCTGAAGGGCGGCAGGGCCACCTTCAGCGAAACCATGTCCAACCCGCGATATCTGAGCAGCAACCAATACACTCGCATCATCTTCCGGGAAATTCCCCTCTCCGATGGGGGGATGGGATGGTATTTCATCTCACGGCGCTGTAATCACTGCCTCGATCCCGCCTGCGTCAGCGCCTGTCCGGTGGCCGCCCTGGTGAAGCTGCCCTCCGGGCCGGTGGTCTATGACGACGAGAGGTGTATCGGTTGCCGTTACTGCATGATGGCCTGTCCCTTCCAGATTCCCAAGTTTCAGTGGGAGTCGCCGGTGCCCCTGGTGCGCAAATGCACCTTCTGCGCTGACCGGCAGGCCGTAGGCCTGGCTCCCAACTGTACTGCCACCTGCCCCACCGGCACCCTGTTGTTCGGGGAGCGGGCCGAACTCCTGAAGGAAGCCCACCGGCGCATCGGTCTGGAACCGGATAGATATTATCCCGAGATCTATGGGGAGAAGATAGCCGGCGGCCTCTCCAATCTCTATCTCACCTCCGTCTCTTTTCAAGAACTGGGCCTGAACCAGGTGGGCTTCCGCACCGATCTAGGGAACACTCCCCAAGGTCTCCGCGGCCGGGAATGGATGTCCGAAGTGCCCCTGGTGGCCGTGGCCGTGGGTGGGCTGGCGGTGGGCCTCCATTATTTCATCCAACGCCGGGCGGCTGTCGAGGCCAAAGAGCCCAAGGAGGATTAAGCCATGGCCGGAAAAATCGAAAAATGGTATCCCGGCGAAGGAAAGTTGACCACCGGGAAAGCTGTCCTCTATATCCTCCTGGTCCTGGGCCTGATCGCCGCTGCCGCCCGGTTGTATTTGGGGCTGGGGGCCACCACCAACCTGAATGACGCCTACCCCTGGGGCCTTTGGATCAGTTTCGACGTCCTGGCGGGGGTGGCCCTGGCCGCCGGCGGCTTTACCATGACCGCCGCCATCTATATCTTTAACCTGAAAAAGTTCCAACCCCTGCTGCGGCCTGCCAAACTCTCGGCCTTCGTGGGCTACCTGATCTTTGTGGTGGGGCTCTTCTTCGACTTGGGCCGGCCCTTGCGTATTTGGCACCCCATGGTGATGTGGAACCCTCACTCGATCCTCTTCGAGGTTTCCTGGTGCGTCATGCTCTACACCACGGTGCTGGCCATCGACCTGTTCATCATCGGCCTGGAGCGCTACGGCCAGAACAAGGAGAGCTGGATCAAGTTTTTCCGCGATATCTACCTGTTCCTGGTGGTGGCCGGGGTCGTGCTCTCCACCCTGCACCAATCCTCCCTGGGAGCCCTGTTCATGCTGCTGCCCCAGAAGATGAGCGACCTGTGGGCCACCCAGGCCCTGGGACCCCTCTTCTTTGCCAGCGCGGTCATCGGCGGCATGAGCGTCATTACCCTGGAGAGCCTCATCGCCTCCCGGGTCTACCGGCGGGTGCCGGAAATCGGCATCCTCTCGGACCTGGGCAAGGGGCTGGGAATCGCCTTGCTGGTCTACTTTGCCATGAAGGTGACGGACCTCTACGCCCGGGGGGTCACGGTCTGGGTTTGGGATAAACCCCATTTCTTCTTCTTCGTGGAGCTCTTCGGCACCGTCGTCTTGCCGGCCCTGCTCTTGTCTATCCCGGAGATACGCCGGTCCGAAAAGGGTCTTTACTGGACCTCGGGCCTGGCGGCCTTCGGGGTGGTGCTGAACCGCTTCAACGTCAGCCTCACCGGCTATGTCGGCTACCGGCAGTTCGGCTACTTCCCCTCGGTGATAGAGATTATCATCACCGCGGCCTTGGTGGCCATGGCCATCCTGATCTTCGATCTGGGCATGAGGTACCTGCCGATTCAACCGGTTGAGGAAGGAGTTTTGAGGAAAGAGGCTGCCGGCTCCTCTTAACGTCCTCAATAATTGCAGGGTCACCCGGGATTTTTTCTCCCATCCCAGTCTTTTAGCAGCCAGCCGGGGAAGGCGCTCCGCCTTTCCCGGCTGGCTCTTTCGCCCGGTCATAAGCGCAAATGGCATTAAAGATGGTCCATGGACAGCATTATCACCATCCCCTACTTTGACGCTGCAGACGAACACCTCTCCGATAAGATTTAAGACTTCAAGGCCAGCCTAAGTTAGCACGCGCCCAACTAGAGATCTCTGTAAAAGTCCCCCTTTTTGTCATTCTGAGGGAGCGAAACGACCGAAGATTCTCATTGATTATAAGGAAATACGAGATCCTTCGCTTCGCTCAGGATGACAAAGTTGCTTTTCGCAGAGGGAGTTCTCAACTAGCAACTAAGGGCGGCCCCGCTGAGTGCCATAAATAATCAGGGATTCCCCTAAGTAAAAATCAGGTTTATACCGATGGTAATGGACTGAGAGACGACTTATATAAACACTAACATTAAAATGCCCATGATTGAAAAAGGATAACTGCGCTCAACTGGAACCAAATTCAGATTCTGAACCGGGAGGCTTGGCCCTCTAGCCGGCGGGTCCTATTATGAGAACCTGGTTATATATTGCCATCGCCCCTTTGGTATTGCTGGTGGGTTGCGGAGGCGGCCGCCTGGTCCAGGATAATCTCCGCCAAGGCCCTTCCTTGTCTGCCAACGCTGCCACAATGACTGAGGGATACGATGTGCCCATCCAGGAAAATAAGCAGGTCAAGGCTTATCTGGTCTATTTTTCCACTCAACGCAAAGAGGTCATCCGGCGCCAACTGGCCCGCTCCACCCATTATCTGCCGATGATTAAGGAAGTTTTTCGGGAGTACGGCCTGCCGGAAGACCTGGCCTACCTGGCCATGATAGAAAGCGGTTTTAATCCCGAGGCCCAATCTCCCGCGGGTGCCCGCGGCCTGTGGCAGTTTATGAAAGGCACAGGGGTTCGCTATGGCTTGGTAATTAACGGCTACGTCGATGAGCGCCGGGACCCGGTGAAATCGACCCACGCCGCAGCCCGATACCTGCGGGACCTATACCGGCAGTTTGGCTCCTGGTATTTGGCCGCCGCCAGCTACAACTGTGGCGAGAAGCGGGTTCAGAAGGAGCTGAACAAGGGCAATGGCCAGAATTTCTGGCAACTCTCCGCCGATAAGTGCCTGCCCAGCGAAACTGAGAACTATGTGCCCCAGATGATTGCGGCCACCATCATCGCCAAGAATCCGGAGAAATTCGGATTCAATGACGTTCCCTATCAACAACCCGATCCTAATTTGGCAGCAGCGGCGCTAGCTGACGAGAGGGTAGCAGGTGGGAACGGAAATCAGGGTTCGGTCTTGGGAGCCGTCCATTCTCCGATGGTAAAGCCCGCTGCTTATTCACCAGGCAAGAGCCAAACAGATTATGCGGCGGCTCCCGATACCAAGAAGCCAACCCCAAACTCTGACAAACAGATGAAGCCGGCGGAAAACCTAACGCCCCCGGCAATCCACGCGGCAAACGGTGAATCGACCCCCTACGCGGCTTCCATGTTCGGAAGTATGGGTTCTCCCCAAAAAGACGCGGCCCGGGAAAATAAAGCTAATAAGCAGATAATTACTAAGAAAAAGGAAAAAAATGACAGGAAAGTTGCGAACCGGAAGAGTAAGAAACGGAACCGACCCTTACTTGCCATGAAGAGAGAGCCTAAAAGGGGTAAGGGCAAAACTCTCAAAAAGAATAATGCCACCGGCGGCAGCAATACTGCCAGAATAGCCAGGACCAAACCTAAGCCCCTTCAGGTCTCCGAGGCCCGTTAAGAAGAAAGGCAAAAGTAAAAAGTAAAAAGGTAAAAAAACCAAACGCAGGCTAAAGCCTGCGGCTACTAGTACTTATTCCAGCCCCCGGCTGAAATCAACAATCCCGGTTATCACGGCTGCCGATGGGGCATGGTTATTTAGAAACCGGGATGATGATGGTTTCCAACTTAGGTGCAACATGTAGTTTGGTTTTCAACGACTTGGCTGCAGCTTCCGCTTCTCCTTTGGTCGAAAACGGCCCGGCGATCACCTGGTATCCCTTCTTTTTTCCAGGAGTGCGGCGTATGAAACCTTCTCCGCCTTGCTTCCTGAGCTTCTCCAACATTTTTTCGGCACTCCGGAAATTAGGAAAGGTGCCCACCGAGAGACCATATTTCCTTTCCTCTTCCAGGGGCGCCAAAGGTTGTTCTTTGGCTGCAGGGGGAATGATGGCTGTCTTCGGGGGAATGGCCTCAGGAGCGCCAACTCCTTTCCCGGGCTGGGCCGGGGGTGGTCCCGGAAGAGGCCCCATCGGGGCCGCCAGGGGCGGAGGTACCACCGGCACTCCGGGAGCGCCGGGTAAGGTCTGCGGCTTTTCTGCTAATTTAGCCGTTGGCGCGGGAGCGGTCCTGATGCCCATAAAATGATATAGGACCAGCAGCAGGATAATTAAGAGAGCCAACCCCAAGGCTCCCAGTCCTACCCCTTTATAACTCTTCATGTCCAAAACCCTCCCAACCTCCAGGACACATTTCTGTAGCCGGTTCTTTTCACCAGAAATATTCTACCACAGATTGCGAGGTGACAGTAATCTTTCCAGAATGTGGGTAAACCTCTCCCAAGGCCCCCGGAACACCTCTGAGCCGCGGGGCCTACGGGAAAATTTCCAAGTATTTTGCACCCATTTCTGTTTATAATTAAATAATTCTTTAAACTTACACCCCCAAAGGTAACGTCTGATTTTTTACCAGGGTAACCGGATATGAGCAGTCTATTCGAAACGCTTTGTCAGGCCCTACCCCTATTGGCGCGGTTCTCCTGCGGTTTTGCGACGGTTGTCCGCCCCAGTGATTTATGCAGAAAAACGGTGGATGGGGAAGGCAATGATCTTAATGATTATCCTTTGGAGAACTATAAAGGCTTCGAGAAAGCCATCCAATCCACCCGGCCGCTTCTAATCCCGTCAAAAATCAGCAATATTTTCAATTTGTTCATACCACTGGGGGACTGCCTGCTGATACTAAACAATGCAGGCCACGTCGGACTTGTGGATAAGCTCAAGGCGACTTTTGAAGAAGCGGTGCCTTTGATCGCGCGGGTTACCGGCGGAGAGGCGGTGCTCTTTGACCGGGAAGGCATTCGCTTTTTCAGCGTCGAACCGGATGGCAGGGCCTCGAATAAGGGACTGGGTCAGTTCACTTATTTGGGGAAACGCTCCATGGAACTGGGCCGTCCGGTAATCGGGCCCTCCCTTCTGGAGGATGGCGCCCTGGCGGTGCGCATCCCCATTACGGACGAGTTTGGTTTAGGTTTTAATAACGTCGTTTCGGTAAAGCAGAAGAAACTGCTGGCGGCTGGCAGCCGCCGCGATGGGACGCGTTATACCTTCTCGGATATTGTGGGGCAAAGCGAGGCCGTCCTGAGATGCATCCAGCAGGCCCACCAGGTGGCCGGCACCAGCTCCACTGTCCTGGCATGTGGAGAGACGGGAACAGGAAAGGAACTTTTCGTCCAATCCATCCATAACGCCAGCCAGCAGTCCCGGGGGCCTTTCGTGGCGGTAAACTGCGGGGCCATTCCCTCCAGCCTGGTGGAAAGCCAACTTTTCGGCTATGAGGCCGGTGCCTTCACCGGGGCGCAAAAGCAAGGCCAACAGGGGTTCTTCGAACAGGCCAGCGGCGGCACGCTCTTCCTGGATGAGATAAGCGAAATGAGCCTGGAACTGCAGTCAAGGCTGCTGAGGGTGCTGCAAGAGCGGGAACTCGTAAGGATCGGGGGCAAAAAGATTATTCCCCTCAACGTCCGGGTCATTGCTTCAACCAACGTGGATCTCTGGCATATTGTGACGAGTGGCAAATTCCGTCAAGACCTCTATTACCGTTTGAATGTGGTGGAGTTGTGGATTCCTCCACTGCGGGAAAGGGTTGAAGATATTCCCCTGCTGGTTCGACACTTCATCGACCAGTTTAGGGCGAACTTCGGCAGCTTCGTCCAGGACATTGCGGACGATGCCTTGGATTGCCTGATCGCCTATCCGTGGCCTGGCAACGTAAGAGAGTTAAGAAACTGCCTGGAGCGGATCATGAATCTTACCACCCACGAAGTGATCCAGCTACAGGATATTCCCGTCGTCATCCGCAAAGGGGGAGGCGCCCAGGCCTACGCTTCCGCAAAGACCCCAGCGGATTCGATTCCCCTTGAGGCCGCGGTTGCAAATCCCGCTTCTATGCATATCTTAGGGGTAGCGCCCCCGGATCTCCTCGACGATAAGGCCTCGTCTGCGGCGCCTCAAGGCACTTTTCTCAAGGGGCCGACCCAGGCGGTAGAGCGCACCCTTATCCTGCAGGCGCTGGAAAAGTCGGCCTATAACCGCCGCCTGGCTGCCGGCTTGCTGGGAATCAGCACCACCACGCTGTGGCGCAAGATGAAGCGGCTGAGAATCTCCCCGGGCAGTTAGCCAAGGTCAGTTGAGCAGGTGCAATGGGGCCTGAAGGCCAATGGGCCAGAGGGTCAGGGTCTAAGGATGGAGCCCCTTTCCGCGTTCACCAGGCAGAGGTCTGCCTTGGTTCGATTCCCGGGCTTAAAGGAGACTGCCATGAAAACCTGGATTGGGTTGGCCCTGATTATCCTCCCGCTTGGGGCCGGCTGTGCGCCGGGTTACTATGAAAAGGAGCCGGCCTATCAGAACTATGAGCAGTCATACCCCACGTGGAATAAAAATCCGGAGACCAATGAAGAATATCTGAACAGGATCTGGCGGGAATCGCAAGGCGGCTGAACCAGGGCGAGGGGCCCCGGCCGGGGCGTGGCCCAGGTTGAAATTGACGGAATTGAGGCCCGGGAAACTTGAGGTCATGAGCCAAATACATATCCAACAACTGGACCACCTGGTCTTGACCGTTAACAATATCCAGGAAACCGTCCGTTTTTATGAGTCGGTGCTGGGCATGGAAAGGGAAATTTTCGGAGACGGCAGGGTGGCGCTAAAGTTTGGGCGCCAGAAGATCAATCTGCATGAAGCGGGAAAAGAGTGGGAACCCAAGGCACACCAGCCGCTGCCGGGGTCGGCGGACCTGTGCTTCGTCACGGATACCGAGCTCAGTGCGGCCATGGCCCACGTGAAGGAGAGTGGCGTGGACATCATAGAGGGGCCGGTGCGCCGTCAAGGCGCCGATGGCCCCATGCTTTCTTTCTATTTCAGAGACCCTGATTTAAACCTTATCGAGATCTCAACTTATCAGAATCCCACCTAAAACCTGCTCGGGCTTGCCAAGCCACCCTAATCAGCCCGCCTTTCTGCAGTGAGTATTTCACATATGAAATCAAAGCAAGATATAATTTCAAAAGTGAAATAGGTCATTTCAAATCTTCTTGATCCCCAACCTCAGCGGCTACGGGCGACAAGCAAGCTTGGCGCGCTTTCCGGGGTATGGAGCTGATCCTTGGAGATATGGCATAATCATTGCTTTTCTCTCCACAAGGCCCCCGGCGGATGTTATCCAAGCCAGTCAACCTCTTAAAATGAGGCAGGAAGAAATGACCGGGCTGCGACGCAGTTTCCTCTTTGCTCCGGCAACCGACCTTCGCAAGGTCGATAAGGCGTTATCCCTGGATGCCGATGCGGTGATCATCGATCTCGAGGATGCGGTGGCGGTATCCGAAAAGGTGCGAGCCCGCAGTCTGGTGGTGGACGTGCTGAGCAGGGTGCGGCGGGACGGCATCTACATACGGGTGAATGGGGTAAATACTCCGTGGATCCTGGGCGATATCATGGCCGTGCTGGGCAATCGCCCCGCCGGCATCATGCTCCCCAAGGCAGAGTGCCAGGAAGAAGTGAGGCGGGTCGATTGGCTGATCGGCCAACTGGAAATGGAATACGCCCTGCCTCCCGGCAAGATTGAGCTTATTCCCCTGGTGGAAACCGCCCGGGGGGTGGCCAACGCCGGCGCGGTCGCCTCTTCCGGCTCCAGGGTGAGGCGGCTGGCATTTGGGGCGGTGGACTACACTCTCGACATGGGCATCAGGCTTACGGAGGAAGGCCACGAGCTCTTTTACGCCAGGTCTCAGCTCGCCGTCGCCTGCCGGGCGGCGGGAATCGAGGGGCCCATCGATACGGTTAATATCGACCTAAAGGATGAGGCCAGGCTCAGGAGTGATTGCCGCCTGGCCCGCCAACTCGGGTTCTCGGGCAAGCTGGTAATTCATCCTGCCCAAATCGCTCCGGTCAATGAAGCCTTTGCTCCCACGCCCGCCGAGATCGAGTATGCCGCCAAGGTGGTGCGGGCTTTTGACAAAGCGGAAGCCGCCGGCGTGGCCGCGGTGCAACTGGACGGCAAGTTCATCGATTATCCGGTGGCGGCATGGGCCCGCCGGGTTCTCAGTATAGCCCAAACTTTGAGGTTGCCCTTGGGGCCGGGGGAAGAGGCCGCGCTCCCCGGCGGCTCCAAGGACGAATAGCGGCAAGTTGGGGGGATCATAACTTGGGACGACTCCTGGAGCATCACGCCAAGCAACTGCTGAAGGACGAGGGCCTAGCCGTGCCACCGGGCGAGGTGGCCGCGAGTGAGAACGAAGTCTTGGAAAGCGCGCGACTGATTGGCAAGCCCGTGGTAATTAAAGCCCTGGTTCCGGTGGGCCGGCGCGGCAAAGCGGGAGCCATTCGCTTTGCCGAAAATCCGGAAGACGCCGCCTCCATTAGCCGGGAAATGCTGGGTTCTTCGGTTCGCAACTTCCCCGTGGGGCACCTTCTCATCGAAGAGAGGCTCGATATCGACCAGGAATGGTACGTGTCCATAACCTTCGACAAGAATAAAAAGGCTCCGGTAATCATCGCCAGTCTTAGAGGAGGCGTGGACGTCGAGGAACTCAGCCGCTCGTACCCCGGTGAAATTCTGGTCCGGGAGGTCGATCCCTTGTCAGATCTTGCCGATTATGAGACGAGGGAGGTCTTTGCCGAGCTCGGAGTAAAGGGGAAGTTGCTCGTTGCCGCGGCGGGGGTGCTGGCAAAGCTCTACCGCGCCTTTCAACGCTATGACGCCTACCTCCTCGAGGTAAACCCGCTGGTCATTACTCGCGATGGCCAGGTCATGGTTGCGGCGGCCGTCATGAGCGTCGACGATAGCGCCATGTACCGGCAAACGGGCCTGACGGACATGGTCCAAATGGGCAGCGAGCGGGCCTGGCGGCCTCTGACGGACCTCGAAAAGAGGATGGTCGAGGTTAACGAATCCGACCCCTACAGGGGAACCGCCCGCTACACCGAGATGCCTGAAGGCGATATCGGGTTTATGTGCGGCGGCGGCGGCGGCAGCCTCTTGTGTTTCGATACGCTCACCGCCCTGGGCGGCCACCCGGCAAATTACTCCGAAGTCGGGGGAAATCCGGCCGAAGAGAAGGTTTTCGGGCTCACCAAGGGAATCCTTTCCAAGGCGGGGGTAAAGGGCCTGTTTGTTTGCCACAATATTACCAACAACACCCAGGTGGATATCCTGGCCCGGGGAATCATCAGGGCCTTGGAGGACCTGCGGGTGGATCTCTCGACCTTTCCGGTAGTGGTGCGTGAGGCCGGCGTCAATGATGCCGCGGCCCGGGAGCTTTTCACTGCCGCGGGGGTCGAGTACTACGGCGATGAGGTAACCATGACCGAAGCCTGTACCCACATGATAACCCGGATGCAAAAGATCTTGGCCGACCGGAGGCCCGGCTGATGGCTATTCTGATAAATCGCCAGTCCCGGATCGTGGTGCAGGGAATAACCGGCCGGGAAGCCTCCATGGTCGCGAAGCACACCCTGGCGTATGGCTCCGGGATAGCGGCTGGAGTGACCCCGGGTAAGGGTGGCCAGGAGGTTTACGGCATCCCGGTGTACGATACGCTCAAAGCAGCCTGTGCTGCTCATGAGCTTGATACCTCAGTTATTTACGTCCCCCCCGCTTTCGTGTCCGATGCCATTGCCGAGGCCGTGGCCAACGGCATCAAATTAATCCTGATTCCCACCGAAAACGTGCCCCAGAAAGATGCGGTCAAGTTCCTGGCCCTGGCCCGCCGGGCGGGAGTTCGGGTGCTAGGGCCCAACTCCGTGGGGATGATCAATCCGGCGGACCGCGTGAAGCTCGGAGCCATCGGAGGGGATAACGTGGAGCGCTGTTTTGTCCCCGGTCCGGTAGGAGTCATTTCGAGGAGCGGCGGCATGACGGCGGAGGTCTCGTGGATGGTGAAACGGGCCGGATACGGCGTCAGCACGAGTGTCAGCATCGGCGGCGACGCCCTGATCGGCAGCACCATCAAGGATCTCCTGCCCTTGTTCGAAGCCGACCCCGAGACGCGGGCGGTGGTGATCTTTTCCGAGCCGGGCACCTCCCAAGAGGAGGAGGCCGCGGATTTCATCTTGCAGGGAGGATTCCGGAAGCCTCTGATTGCTTATATTGCGGGGCGCTTTACCGAAGATATGCCGGAAGGAACCGTTTTCGGACACGCGGCCTCGATAATTTCGGGAAACCATGGCAGGCCGTCACTGAAGGCGGCCTATCTCCAGAAGGCCGGCGCCTATGTGCTCGAGAATTTCGATGACCTGATTCCCACCCTGCGGCAGGTGCTGGGCTCGCCGAGAGCAGTGGCGGGGTCAGCCGGGTAGGGTCCCCCAGGAGCGGTTGCTATGCTGATGCATGAGGTGCTGGTGGTGGGAGGAGGGCTGGCGGGGCTGATGGCCGCGCTCAAGGTCTCGGGCGGAGCCGATACCGCCATCCTCAGCAAGATCTACCCAACCCGCTCCCACAGCGGGGCGGCCCAAGGGGGATTCAATGCGGCTATGGCTGCCAATGACAGCGTTGCCGCCCATATCTTCGACACGGTGAAAGGCAGCGACTATCTGGGGGATCAGGATGCGATAGAGGTGCTGTGCTCGGATGGGCCCGGGGTGATCTGCGAACTGGACCGGATGGGGGTGCCCTGGACCCGCGGTGCCGAGGGCGCCATCGCCCAACGTTCCCTGGGCGGAGCCGGCTTCCCCCGCGCCTGTTTTGCCGCCGACTTTTCCGGGCATGTAGTATTGCACACCCTTTATGAGCAGATCCTGAAGCAGGGAGTTAAGGTGTACCCGGAGTGGCACCTCCTGGAGCTTCTGATGGAAGGCGGCCGCGTGTCGGGGGCCCTGGTCTACGACCTCCCCCGGGCACGGCTCGAAGTCATCCGGACCAAGCAGATCATCCTGGCAACCGGCGGCTATGGCCGCGCCTTTGCCAAAACTACGAACGCCCACGCCAATACCGGAGACGGTATGGCCATCGCCTACCGGGCGGGGGCCGTGCTTTCGGATATGGAGTTCGTGCAGTTCCATCCGACGACCCTGTATGGAACGAATATCCTCATATCGGAAGCTGCCCGGGGCGAAGGAGGGTACCTGCGCAACGCCAGGGGCGACCGCTTCATGGCCAATTATGCGCCGGAGAAGATGGATCTGGCTCCCCGGGATGTGGTCTCACGGGCGATCTTCAATGAAATCAAGGAAGGCCGGGGATTTGAGGGGCATTATGTCCACCTGGACCTGACCCATCTGGGAGAGGCTCTGATCGCCGAACGGCTGCCCCAGGTGAGAGAGCTGGCCATCCGCTACAGCGGGGCCGATCCGGCTGCCTTGCCGATAAACATCGAACCCGCCCAGCATTACAGCATGGGGGGGGTGCGGACCGACATTTGGGGAATGACCCCGCTGCCGGGGCTGCTGGCGGCGGGAGAGGTCGCCAACCTGAGCGTGCACGGAGCCAACCGGCTGGGCGGCAATTCGCTTCTGGAAACCGTGGTCTTTGGCGGCCGGGCCGGCCGCAAGGCCGCGGAGCTCACCCGGGAAGAGACCTGGCCCAGTCTTTCCAATAGGACGGTGAAACGCTATCTCGATCCGTGGAAGGCCATCCTGGCCGCCGAGCCTGTAAGGCCTGTCCGGGATGACAGCACCTTCGCCATCCGCCGCGAGATGACGACTCTTATGACTAATCAGGTGGGAGTTTTCAGGACCGGCAGCGAACTTAAGGACGCCGTGGACCGCCTGCAGCAGCTCAGAGAGCGCTATCAAAGGCTTTCGGTTCCAAGTGGACGCCAACCTTTCAATTATACCCTCATGGATTATCTGGAGGTCGGGTACCTCCTGGACCTTTCAGAAATCATAGCCAAGGGCGCGCGGGCGCGGTCCGAAAGCCGGGGGGCGCACTCCCGGACGGACTTCCCTGAGCGCGATGACCAGAATTGGCTGCACCACACCTTTGCCCGGCAGGGGAAAAAAGGACCCGAATTCAGTGCCGGCCCAGTCACCATAACCAATTACCCGCCGCAGGAGAGAGGTTACTGAAAATGGAAGTGACCCTGAAAATATGCCGTTTCGATCCTGAGGAGGATATTTTACCCTATTTCCAGGAATTTCCGGTGAGTGTGGAAGGAAGCCAGACGGTGCTCGATTCTTTGCTCCTGGCCTGGCAGCAGGACCCCACGCTCTCTTTTCGCCGCTCCTGCCGCAGTGCCATCTGCGGTTCCTGCGCCGTTCGCATCAATGGACAGCCGGCGCTGGCATGTCAAACCCTGATTAGTAAAGCCACCGAAGATGGAGGCGCCATCACCATTGAACCGCTGCCCCATTTCCGCCAATTAAAGGACCTGGTAGTAGATCTGGAGCCGTTCTTTGCATCCCTGAGGGCTACTATTCCCTGGCTTATTCTGCGGGAGGACTACGAGGGCTGGATGTCTCCCGAGATCGCCCGCCAGCTTGAGAGTCCTGCCACCTGCATACTCTGCGGGTTATGCCAGGCGGCCCTGGGCGAGACTGCAGAAATCAAACCTGCTACCCTGGTGAAGGCGCTCAGGCTGTCCCAGGACCCGCGCGACGCTCTGGGCATGCACCGAATCCGGCTGATGCAGGTGCCGGCCGAGGTGTTGCAGCTCTTCCTCCGGCGTCTTCCGGAGAAGTGTCCGAAAGGGATCAAGATAACAGTGGCGGCTTAGTCAGTGGCCCGACGGGCCAAGGGAGGAGAGAGTATGAGTCGTTGCGCCGAGTGCGGTGTCTATGCTTGCCGGAGTGGCAAGATTGACAGTGCTCCCGAGCACTGTCCCATGGCCAGTGCAGGGCCGGTTTACGAAGAGGCCAGGAACGAGTACCTGAAACCTGATGTCCGGGAATTTGCCCGCAAGTCAGCCGTTACCGAGTCTGCAGGGTACGGCCAATGGACCCGGCTGGAAGAGATCATCCATTTCAGCCGCCTGGCGGGCTTCACCAAACTGGGACTGGCATTCTGCACCGGCCTGCGCAAGGAGGCGGCAGAAGTTGCCAAGATCCTGAAGGCCGCGGGATTCAAGGTCGAATCCGTCATGTGCAAGACTGGGTCCGTTCCCAAAGAGACCTTGGGACTCAAGGAGGACGAGAAGGTTCATCCCGGCCAGTTCGAACCCATGTGTAACTCCATTTGCCAGGCCAAACTGCTCAATAGCGCCGGAACCCAATTCAATATCCTTCTCGGGCTGTGTGTTGGACACGACACCCTGTTTTTCCAATATTCCGAGGCGCCGGTAACGGTCTTTGCCGTCAAAGATCGGGCCCTGGCACACAATCCGCTAGGAGCCATCTACGCCGGTCACTACTTCAGCCGCAAGTTTGCGGCCTGGAAGAAGTGAATAACCTGGCGGGACCAAGCGAGACCAAGCCCTGGCGGGCTTGGTCCACCAACACGGAGAGGAGGAGGGCAGACTATGAAGATGCTGAGGGTATTGGTGGTGGCCGGCATGGTCTTGGCGGCAATCTTGATGGCGATTCCCTATGCCTTCGGAGCGGATACGGAACCCATCAAGATTGGCGTAATTGTGTCGCTGACCGGACCGGAGGCCAACTTCGGCCAAATGATCCACAACTCCAACATGATGGCCTTTGATGATCTCGGCATCAAGGATATAGACGGGAGGCCGATCCAATTCGTGTTGGAAGACGATGGCAGCAATCCGCAGACAGCCAAATCCGCCATGGAGAAGCTGATAACCATGAATAAGGTCGACATGGTGGTGGGAGGGTACACGAGCTCGTGTACTGCGGCCATGGCGGGCACGGCGGAAGATCTGGGCTGTCCCCTGGTCATCGACTGCGGGTCTGCCGACGAGATCACGACCAAACCGAATAAGTGGGTATTCTCCGGGCCCCGGGTGCCTGCCTCCCACTATGGCGACGCCCTCTGGAGCCTGGTTGATCAGGTGATCAAACCCAAAAAAGTGGCGCTTTTCTACGAAAACACCGACTGGGGCACCAGTTCCTCAAAAGCGTTGGTCGCCGGATTTAAGAAGAGAGGCATTGAATTAGTATTCGACCAGCCGTATGAGGCCGGGGCCATGACTTTTATACCGATGCTCACCCGGATAAAGTCTGAAAAACCGGACATGGTCATGGCGGTGTCATACTTGACTGATGCCATCATGCTCGCCAAACAGATGGCGCAGATCCATCTCGATGTTCCATTGTATATGGGATATGCGGGCGGCTATACGATGCCGGAGTTCGTCGATCACGCCGGCAAGGACGTTAATTATATAGCCTCTACCACCAACTGGAGCCCGCAGGCCCCCTGGCCCGGCGTCAAGCATTACTTTGAGGCCTATAACCAGAAATACCACAGGCCGCCGGACTATCATGGCGCCCAGGGATACGCCGCCATGCAGATCGCCATGGACGCCTTGAAGAGAGCCTCACAGCCCATCACCAGAGATAGTATCAGAGAGGCCCTCACCAAGACGAACCTGATGACCGTTATGGGAAAAATCCAGAACCACGACTGGACGGACAACATGGGCCACCACTATTATAATCAGGGGCTTCCTCTAACCTATGTCATTCAATGGCAAAATCTGAAACAGCAAGTCGTCTGGCCTTTGGATGCCAAAACGGCCAATTTGATCTTCCCGGTGCCTCCCTTTGAGCAAAGGAAATAAAGGAAGCACCGTACGGCGCAGGTCTGGTGGGAAAAGGCAGGGTGGAGCAAGAAGAATTCTTCAAGTTCCGCCCTTGCCGTAATTTGACGCCCCGTTTTGGCAATCCTGCCAATCTCTTTCGGTCACAGGGGGGGGCTCTTTTTGGCTGTTGCGGCGGTCGTTTTCCCATTGCCATTCACAGGAGGCCCTGCGCCCTCATGAGTTTGCTGCTGCAGGCGTTGGTCGGCGGTTTGCTTCTGGGCGGCATCTATGCGCTCATCGCCATCGGCATGACCCTGATCATGGGCGTGATGCGCATCATCAATCTTGCCCATGGCGCCTTGATGGTGATGGGGATGTATATCTCCTACGCTCTTTTCAAACACTTTGGGTTAAACGTCTATCTGGGTATCTTCGTGGCGGTTCCCGCCCTTTTTTTCGTAGGCTATATCCTGCAAAAGTTCATTATCAGGCGCGTTACCGAGATCGAAACAGTCTTGCCTGAGACCCAGGTGCTGCTGACCCTGGCTATAGGCCTGGCCATCATCGAACTCTTGCGGACTATCTTCACCTCCAACTATCAGACCGTGGAAGTCCCCGGCGTTTCCGACAATGCCTTTTACTTCGCCGGCATCTCCATGAGTTATGCGATGGTGATAGGCTTTGCCGGCGCCCTGATCCTGATAGCCGGCCTCCATTTTTTTCTCACAGGGACCGATCTCGGGAGGTCGATCCGGGCCACGGCCCAGGACTCGGAAGCTGCGAGGTACATGGGGGTAAATACCAGACAGGTCACTTGTATCACCTTTGGCCTCGGTTCGGCTCTGGCCGCGGCCGGAGGCATCTTGCTGCTCCCCGCCTATTATCTTTATCCCGCGGTTGGCAATGCCTTTACCCTCAAGGCGTTCATCATCACCATCCTGGGTGGGATGGGAAGCACGGTGGGGGCGATTACCGGGGGGGTCTTGCTCGGGATCGTCGAGTCCCTGGCCGCAACCTACTGGAGCATGGGATATCAGGATCTCGTGGGATTAGTCATATTCCTCCTGGTGCTGGTGTTCCTGCCCGGCGGTCTGCAAACCTTGCTCAAGAGGAAGTGATGGGAAGAGGGCCGCTAAAGTACATCATTCCGGGTATCGTGGCCATCGCCCTGCCATTCGTACTCCCGGGATATTACGTGCACATGCTGATCCTGGTGCTGCTGTGGATTACCCTGGCTACGTCTTGGAATCTGCTGGGAGGTTATGCCGGGCAGGTATCCTTCGGTCACGCCCTCTTTTTCGGCCTGGGGGCTTACGGCGGCGGGCTGCTCTTCTACTTCTTCGGAATCTCCACCTGGTGGGGCATGCTGGTAGGCCCCATCTGGGCCGTGATCGTGGCCATCCCCATCGGCTTGATCACCTTCCGGCTGAGGGGGCCTTATTTTGCCCTGGCCATGTTGGCGGTGGCCGAAGTCGCCAGAATCATCTTCAACAGTTGGACCTCGTTTTCCAACGGCGCCGTCGGTATCATGATCTCGCGTACCTGGGGAGGAAATAAGCTGCCCTATTACGCCATCATCCTGGCGATCGCCGCTCTATCGCTTTACGTTACCAGGCGCTTGGTGCGCTCCAAGTTCGGTTACTATTTCCTATCCATTAGAGAGGATCAGGAGGCCGCCGAAGCCCTGGGGATCGACTCGACCAAATACAAGTTATACGCCCTCATACCCAGCGTCTTTTTCACGGCTCTGGCCGGCGCCTTCTATATGAACTACATGGCCTTTATTCAGCCGGACGTGGTCTTCGACCTCACCGACATCTCCATCATGATGATACTCTGCGTGATGCTGGGAGGCGCCGGGACGCAGTGGGGGCCAGCCCTGGGAGCCACCGTCTATGTCCTTTTGGCCGAGTGCTTCCGAACGATTCCCGTGGTCAAGGAAGTCCACCTGCTGGCCTTTGCCATCATCATCATCGGCATCATCATGTTCTTGCCGGATGGAATTGTCGGCAGCTGGGATAAAGTGAGCCGCTGCTTTGCAAGGCCAAAGGCGGCGGCGGACTCCGCTGCCGGCCAGTAGGAACCGGGCCCGGAAGCGAAAGAGTGGAGAAAGCCTGAGGCCTAATTATGAGTTATTTTGAGATTAAAGGGCTGGCCAAATCCTTTGGGGGCCTCATGGCGCTTTACGACATCAACCTGTCCATTGAGAAGGGAGAAATCGTGGGACTGATTGGCCCCAATGGCTCCGGCAAGACCACCCTTTTCAACTGCATCAACAATTTCTGCACGCCGGACCAAGGCCAGATCCTGTTCAAGGGTCAACGTATCGACGGATTTCCCACTCACCGGATCTGCAAGCTGGGGATTGCCAGGACCTTTCAGATCGTCAAGCCCTTAAAGCGGCTCACGGTTCTCGATAATGTCATGGCAGGAGCTTTTCTGCACACGAACGATGAGAAACAGGCCAGGGAAAAGTCCCTCGCGGTCCTCGAATCCTGTGAACTGAGCCACCGCAAGGATATGCTCGGGAAGGATCTACCCATCGCCGACAAGAAGCGCATGGAAGTGGCAAGGGCGCTGGCCAGCGATCCGGAACTGCTCTTGCTCGATGAAACTGCTGCCGGGCTCAACCTCAAAGAGATCGAAAGGATGCTCGAGATCGTCATGAGGATCAGGCAGTCCGGGATAACTTGCCTGGTGGTCGAGCATGTTTTGAAATTTCTCATGGGGGTTTCCGACCGGGTCATGTGCATAAATTTCGGCCAGGAGATCGTCACGGGAAAGCCGCAGGAGGTCATGAGCCACCCGGAGGTGATCGCCGCCTATCTTGGAGCTGAGTATGCTAAAGGTCGAATCCATTGATGTTTACTATGGAGACGTAAAGGCGCTCCGCAGCGTCTCCTTCTCAGTGCAGCAGGGAGAGGTCGTCGCCCTGCTCGGGCCCAACGGCGCCGGTAAGACGACCACCTTGAACACCATCTCCGGGTTGCTCAGGCCAGCTAAGGGAAAAATTTATTTTGAAGGCCAGGAGACCTCCCGAACGCCCGATTACGCCATGGCAGTCTTGGGAATCGCCCATGTGCCCGAGGGCAGACGGCTTTTTCCTGACATGACCGTTTTGGAAAACCTCGAAATGGGGTCGTTTATCCCGGAGGCCAGGGCGAAGCGGCAGGATTCTCTGGAAATGGCTTTCAGCCTGTTCCCCAGGCTCAAGGAGCGGATCTCCCAGAAGGCCGGAACCCTTAGCGGGGGCGAAGCGCAGATGTTGGCCATCGCCAGGGGGCTCATGACTCGACCGAGGCTGATGCTGATGGATGAACCCTCCTTAGGCCTATCTCCCCTGCTGGTATCAAGGCTATTCGAGATTATCGATCAAATTAACCGGGAGGGGATAACCATCCTGTTAGTGGAGCAAAATGTGGTGCACGCTCTTAAGCATTCGAGCCGCGCTTACATCATGGAGACGGGGAGCGTCGTCCTTAAAGGGACCAGTGAGGAACTGATCACCAACGACCACATAAAGGAAGCGTACCTGGGAGTTTGATTGCCTATCCGGCAAGCCCGGTCAGAGCCTGACGCCGGATAGAGGGCCGGGGTGGCGGGGGAAAATTTCCAGGCGTCTTCAATGAGGAGGAAGAAATGGACTTGGAAAAGCAACTAGGGGAAGTCGCCGAGCTTTGGGGTGCGGATTTTTTCGGCATTGCCGACTTGTCCCCTGCCCGCGACGCCATCTTCGAACAAGGCGGGGCAGAAATCGCCGCATATCCGCGCTCCATCTCAGTTGGGGTCGGCCTGCTACATCCAATAGTGGATCAGTTATGGCCACGACCCACCCCCGCCGCCGCCATCAGTTATCGATCCCACTGTTACGACATAATCAATGCCCGCCTTGACCAGATAACCTCCCGTTTAGGAAGTGTCTTACAGCATCAGGGTTACAGAGCGGTCCCGGTGGCGGCGTCGAGGAGAGTGGATAAAGACCGGATCTGCGGGGTTTTTTCCCACAAATTAAGCGCCCACCTGGCTGGATTGGGGTGGATAGGGAAGAACTGTCTTTTGATTACCCCGGACATGGGGCCGCGAGTGCGGTGGGGGACCGTCCTGACCGACGCGCCCCTGCAAGCGACGGGGCAATCGCTGGCCGAACGTTGCGGGGACTGCCGGGAGTGTGTCGACATCTGCCCGGTTAAGGCCTTCACGGGGCAGCCCTTTCGGGCCGGAGAACCGCGGGCGGTTCGTTTTAACGCCGCTAAATGTGATCGGAACTTTGCTAAAATGCGGGAGAGAGATGCCGAAACCGAGGCGTGCGGATTGTGTTTGTACGTATGCCCTTACGGAAGACGTTAAGATCTCGCAGGTGGAACCAACCTGGTCAGGAGAGCCTGTATGTTGAGCCGGAAATTAGCCGAATTTATCGAAGGTGTCCATTACGAGGAGCTGCCGCCGGAAACCATCCGGCTGGCCCGGCTGTCTTTACTGGACTGGCTCGGGTCGGCGTTGGGCGGCGGCAGAGAGAAACCGGCGGTCATGGCGCTGCGGGTATTGGGCGCCCAGGGAGGGTCCCCCCAGGCAACGCTTATACCTGCCGGAGAAAAGACCTCTGCCCTTAACGCCGCCCTGGGAAACGGCATTGCCTCCCACATCCTGGAACTCGATGACGTCCACCGCGGATCCATTGTTCACGCCGGCGCCGCGGTCATGCCGGCGGCCCTGGCCACCGCGGAAATGCTCCAAGCCAACGGCCGGAAGCTCATCGAAGCCATCGTGGCCGGCTACGAAGTGGCGATCCGAATCGGTGAAGCTGTGACTCCTTCGCACTATTGGTACTGGCATAATACGGGAACCTGCGGCACCTTCGGGGCCTGCGCCGCCGCGGGCAAACTTCTCGGACTCGGCCAGGAGCAGATAGTTTGGGCCCTGGGGAATGCCGGCACCCAGGCCGCCGGCCTTTGGGAATTCCTGGCGGACGGCGCCATGTCCAAGCACTTGCATCCTGGCAAGGCGGCCCAAAACGGACTTCTGGCAGCTTTGCTCGCTAAGGAGGGGTTCACCGGCGCGCCAGCGATCCTGGAGGGCGAGAAAGGCTTTTGCCAGGCCATGGCTCCTGAGTTCAACCTGGCGCTGATTACCGACTCCCTGGGTAAACCCCCTTACAGAATTGAGGGCAACTCCTTCAAGATTCACTCTTCCTGCCGCCATACCCACCCAGCCGTAGACATCGTCCTCGACCTCTCGGCCCGTCATCATATCAACCCGGCGCAGGTTGCCGGACTGGAGGTTAGGACTTACCAGGTGGCCCTGGACATTACCGGCAACTTTGATCCGCAAACGATCTACGCGGCGAAGTTCAGCCTGCCTTTCTGCGCGGCGCTGGCCCTGGCGAAGGGATCTTGTGGACTCGAAGATTTCAGCGAAGAGAACCTGCACAATCCGGAAATCCGGGATCTCATGGGGCGAGTGCGGCTCGCCAGTGATGCGTGCTTCGATTCTCTCCATCCTGCCAAATGGCCTGCATTGGTAACGCTAACGCTGACGTCGGGTGAGGTTCACCAGGGCCGGACGGACTTCCCCCTGGGAGATCCTGAGAATCCTGCCGCTGCTGAAATGTTGATAGCCAAGTTTCGCCGGCTGGCCTCCAAGGCGAGGGCTAAACCGGAAGTGGAGGCCCTTTTGGCCGGTGTCCTGAGCTTGGAGAAACTGGAAAATGCAGCCGAGTTATTCAGGCGCGCCTGAGACGATAGCTTGCCCCGTTTCCATTAAGCCTCCTATATTATTATGATTTCCTCCCCAGTTGTGGAAATCTATCCGCGCCACCAATTCTATTTAAGAATTTTTCACAAATAATTTGGCCCGATGGATATTTCTCTTGACAAAAAACGAACGGAAAGATAGTACCAAAACAAAAATATTTGTCTGCAATTGTAAGCTCATCATAGCATACAATTTAAATCGGAAATAGCCATGGATAGAATAGCAGGGCATCTTGACCGCGAGAGCGCCTGTTCACTTTACGAACAAGTGACCAACCGGATGCGCGGCCACCTGGACAAGCTGAGCGTTGGAGCGCAAGTGCCGACCGAAGCCGAACTGACCCAGATTTTTACCGTGGGGCGGTCAACTATACGCAAAGCCTTGCAGCGCCTTGTGGACGAGGGCGTCCTGGTCCGCCGCCAGGGGAAGGGTACGTTCGTTGCGCACCTCACACCGAAGATCGTTCACTCAATCGATCGGACGGCGCCCTTTATGGAAACCTTCCGCGCCAACGGGGAAGACCTCGAAACGAAGGTGATTGAGTTCAGATTGACTCCGAACCCAGAGCTGCCCAAGGAACTTGACGATTGGCGGCGGCCGGTACTCCAATATCAGCGGCTTTACATTTCCAAGGGCGTTCCTCATGCGATTACCCAGGTCTTTCTTCCTTATGACATTGGCCGGGAAATCAGCCAGGCTGAAATCGAGGCCAATCCCACTTACAGCGTTTTGAGGAACAGGGGCATTGAGCCAGCGCGTTCCGAATTCCTCGTGAGTTGCAGACAGCCATCATCCAAAATCAGCCGAATCCTCGAACTTTCTCAAAGTGCCTTTTTGCTCGTACTGGAACGCATAACCCGCGACCAGGATGGTCGCCCTGTGGAGATGACAACTCACTTTCTGCGGCCAGACGTGTACCAGCTCAGCGTTGTCTTGAAAGACAATCTCGCAACTAGCCGTAGAGACCCAGGGTCATGAGATCAGTATTCGTCATCCGGCATAAGCCGGACAACATGTACTACTAATCCACGCTGATCAAGTGACTGGCAAGTTAAGACCAAACATCCATAGGAGGCCCAATGCAATCTGCAACAATGCAACTCACAGCGGAAGAAGAAAGTATGCTTCGCGGCGATCGCGGGCCAGCGGTCCAGGAAGCCCTTGCCTTCCAGATTGAAGTTGGAAACTTTTTTGGCGCCAAACGCTTTGTTCCCATCGGCAACGCGCACTTTATGGGTGACATCGAGGTCATGGGCGATGCCGGACTCGATCATCTGCGCCGCCTGAAGGAGCAGCAGGCGAAGTGCATGGTCGAAACGACGACCAACGCGATTTGCACGGATTTTGCGCATGCTGAATCTCTTTGCCAAGACGCACCAGAAATAACGAAAGAGCGGGAAATCGTGGCGATGTTACAGGACATGGGTATGGTAGTCATAGATACCTGCATCAACTATCAGACGGCCTATCAACCGTCGTTTGGAGAACACGTCGCTTGGGGCGATACGGGAACGGTCATCTACGCTAACTCCATCTTTGGCGCGCGGACTAACTATGAGGGGGGTAATGCCAGCCTCGCCGCGTCGCTGACCGGGCGCACCCCGGCATACGGTTTTCACCTCGACGACTGCCGACGCGGGACTATTGCTGTGGACCTGTTGGCGGATATGAAAGACATAGCTGACTGGGGAGCAGTCGGCAAGCTAGTGGGACATCCGAATCAGGATTATTTCGCCGTCCCGGTGTTTAAGGGTGTTCGCAAGCGTCCCTCGCCCGACGATCTAAAACACCTGGGGTGTGCGTTGGCCAGCTACGGCTCCATGGCCATGTATCACATGGTTGGCGTCTCGCCGGAAGCGCCTACGGCCGAGGCGGCGTTCGCCGGGAAGGCTCCGGCACAGTCGATGACTATTACCCAAAAGGACTTAGACGACGTTTACCGCAGCTACAAATATATCGATGGTCCCGAGAACCTCGTCGTTTTCTCAGGTCCGCAACTTTCGATCTTTGAATTTAGGCGGCTCGCCGAGCTCTTCCGTGGCCGGAAGGTGGCGAAGGGCATGCATTCGTTCATTACCACCAATCAAAGCGTCTTGGCCAATGCCAGCCGTCTTGGCTATGTGAAAAGTCTCGAGGACGCGGGCGTTTGTATAATGGGAGGTTGCTGTTTTTACCTACTGCAGGGCCTGTCCCGTATTCGCGAAGAGAATAGTTGGACGAATCTCGTCTCCAACTCCGGCAAGATCGTGAACACCATTACCGCCCATCGCTTCAACACCGTTTTACGCAAGACCAGCGAATGCGTAGAAATCGCCTGCACAGGAGAACTGAAATGACCCAAACCATCAAAGTGAAGCGAGCCTATGGCAAACCAGTCAGCGGTGAAATAATCGTCTTCCGCGAAGGGTTCAGTCCGCGGTATGACCTCGATAGGACAACGGGCATGATTTCCAAGCGCGGCCATAGCGCCGAGGGCCAATCGATTAAAGACAAGATTCTAGTGATCCCCACCGCCAAGGGAGGCGTGGCCGCTGGCTGGGCCTTTTTCGACTTGCTCCATAGAGGCTTGGCGCCAAGAGCGCTCGTCTTTGGCAAACTGAACCCGGTAATGGTTCAGGGTGCGGTATTTGCCAAATTGCCGATCACCGAGGGCTGGTCGCCGAACGCCCTCGAACTGCTTCACACGGGTGACTTCGTTAGTATCGATCCCGATCAACGGTTGCTCAAACGAGTTTCGGAGGCGGTAACTGGTTGATTCCCGAGTCAATGCTCTATCCGGGAACCAAAAGCAACGGATAATCGGTCAGGCGGTTGACCTCGTAGCGGCATCGGGTAGCGAATCTGTGGGCGGACATTTTTCAGTTTCCGGACCGAACCGGGCCTTGGGCTAGGTTTCGCAGAGCAGCAATTATTTGCAATGGCGGTGACGGAGACCACTACCGACCGCCATTCATTTGGTCCGTTTCGACGCACTCAAAAGTCGTGATCCGGGAATAGGGAGACATTTTCATGACATCTATTCAAATTTTCGCCCTCGCCTGGCTCGCTTTTATCTTCGCGGTTAGTTTATGGCGACGTATTAATCTCGGACTCGCGATGATCCCCGCCGTCTTTGTGCTCGCTGAAATTGCAGGACTCTCTAGCAAGCAATTATATGCGGGCTTTCCGACCAAACTCATAATATTGGTCCTAGGCGTTATGTACCTGTGGAACCAGGTGTCCGAGAGCGGGCTGGCCGACTTGCTTGTTAGAAAAACTGTTGCCTTCGTGCACGGCAAGGTCTATTTGTTGCCGTGGGCAATGTGCATACTAACGGCGCTGATCTGTGCCGTCGGGGCGCTACCCGCCGCGGCGCTGGCGATAACTATGCCGGTGGCGATCGAGATCGCCAAGCGCGAGCGCATACGAACGGCGCTGATGGGAATTGTAACTATCCAGGGTGTAGGTATCGGTGGCTTTTCGCCCTTCACCCCGTGGACGAATGTGGTTGCCACTGAGGCTGCGCGCTGCCATATTCAACTCCTTGGCGGCTATTTCTTCCTCTTCAACATAGTATTGGCCCCTATTATCGCTCTCCCAGCGTTCTTTTACTTCGGCGGCGCCGAACTGTTTCGCCGGGCCTCGTCGCTCCAGACCTCGGCACAGCAAGCCATGACTATCCCCAATATCCCATCTCCATTTACGCGTTATCAATTTGCGTCATTGGTTGCCATGTGCGCCTTTGTCGCCATGGTGCTAATGAAGTTTGACATCGGGATGGCTGCGTTCGCCATAGGCCTGGTGCTGCAGATAATGTTCCGCGGGTCGTCGCCAAAGGCAATCGCCAAGCTGCCATGGAACATCGCGATTATGATTGCGGGCGTGCTCATGTATGTCGGTCTTCTAGAGGTGCTCGGGGTCTTGCGCATTATTGGGGATTTTCTGGTAAGTTTGCAAAGGCCGTCGCTGGTTCGAGTCGGAATTAGCTATCTTGGCACCATCATCGCCAATTTCGAGTCCTCATCAATTGGAGTACTAGGGATCGTTATCCCGGTCGCTATCAAGTCGATGGGAAGCGGTTCGCCCGCCTTAGTCGTTGCTATGCGATTGGCTCTTTTATCCGGCAGCATTGTGGCCATAACGGCCAGCCCATTTCACATCGGGGGTGCCTTGGTGCTGGCGGAGGTGGATGGCGACGAACGCACCTTTAGGGATTTGCTGATTTGGGTGGTTTGCCTGGCGGCAATCTTGCCACTCCTCGCTTTCCTATTTTGATACGTTTTTGGCCGCGAACGCGCCGCGCCGGTTGCCCGTTGCAGCCGATGGAACTTGGCCTGTGGCAACGGATATCTCGCGTCGCCAATGCGTGGTGACCAATCCGATCCTGATCCTCGAACTCGGGCAGAGGAACTGGCACTAGTACTTATTTGCCTTAAGCAGAGGTACGATTAGCCAAGCCTTTGGGATAAACATACTTTTTCCGCCATTGAACCAGTGCGGCTCGTGGATTGTAAGCCTGGGCGAATTTAAAGATAGCCCTTCCTGACTTGTTGTGGGAAGGTAGGTTTGAGGAGGCCAGTATGGAATATCTTTCCTGCGATGTACTGGTGCTGGGAAGCGGCGCGGCGGGCCTCAGGGCCGCCATTGCGGCCCGCCAGGCCGGGCTTGAAGTCCTGGTGATCTCGAAAGGAAAGCCCGGCAAATCGACCTGCACCGGGTTTAGCGCCGGCGTCATCGCCGGCTCGCAAAATGGGGCCGCCCTGGAGACCCACCTGGAGCACACCCTGGAAGCCGGCCGCGGCCTCAACCAGAGGGAACTCGTAGAGGTGCTCGTGCAAGAGGCTCCGCAACGGTTACAGGAACTCATGAATTGGGGTATTCAGGCCAAATTTCAGAATGGCTATCTCTATGCCCTGGGCCGCCCCCCGCTTTTGGGAGAGGCCATCATCCACTGCCTCCTCCAGAAAAATAGAGACCTGGGCACCAAGTTTATGGGGGAGCTGCTGGTAACTGACCTGGCATGGGGGCAGGGAGTCGCCGGGGTGAACGCCTGCCGGCCCGCCGCGGGCGCCTGGCTGGCTATTACCGCCAAGGCCGTGATCCTGGCCACGGGCGGGGCTGCCGCCCTCTATCTGCGCCACGATAATCCCAAGGGGATGCTGGGGGATGGCTATCGCTTAGCTCTGCAGGCCGGGGCCCTACTCCAGGACCTGGAATTCGTGCAGTTCCATCCTCTGTGTCTGGCGGAACCGGGATGCCCACCGCTGGTGATCCCTCCGAAACTGGCGGACTGCGGCTGCCTGGTAAACGACCTGGAAGAAGATATTCTCGAGAAGTACGGCATTGAGGAACGTCCGGCGGCGGAGCGGGCCCGGGATTATCTCTCCCAGGCTCTCTATCAGGAAATCTATCGAAGCGGCCGGCAGGTTTGGCTCGATCTGCGCCATCTCCGGGAGGACCAATGGCGGATTGACCCATTCAGCACGGCCATCAGGTCTATCTTCACCAAGCGCTATGGGGCGTTGAGCCGGCCTTTGCTGGTTGCTCCCGCGGCGCACCACGTCATGGGGGGAGTAAAGATTAATCCTCTGGGAGCCACCTCAGTCCCGGGACTATTCGCCGCCGGAGAGATTGTGGGAGGACTGCATGGGGCCAACCGCAAGGGTGGTAACGCCCTGAGCGAAACCGTGGTTTTTGGCGCCAGGGCGGGGACCGCTGCCGCCAGTTGGGCGGCGGCAGTATCCGCGGGCGACCCCAAATTAGTTTTACGGCAACTACAGGGACTGGCAGACGCCTGGGGAAGAGAAGTATCCGGCCGGCCCGCTCTGGGCGACAGACTCGCCAGGATCATGTGGGAAGATGGGGGGATCTTGAGAAACCGGGAAGGGCTTACTCAAGCCCTGGATGCTGTAAAAAAGATATCGGCCGAGGCCCGGGGATCGACTTCGGGACCGGGAAGTCCTGATCTGAAAAGGGCCGTGGAACGGCGCGGCGCCCTCCAGGCGGCTACCCTGATCCTCACGGGGGCTTTGAGGAGATGTGAGAGCCGGGGCGCCCATTTTCGAGAAGATTTCCCGAAGCAGGATGATCAACAATGGCTGGGGCACCTCCAGGTCCAGGTCACTCCCGAGGGAGAGGAGGTTTGGGCCTTCCAACCAGAAAACCATGAGGAGACTGCACATGGATAAGCACCAGATGGCCTGGAATGAAAAAACCGCCCAGGTTATCATAAAAAACCTGGAGAAGCGCCGGATGGAAGGAAGCTATGCTGCTGACGCCGGCCAGGCCCTGGAGGAAGTATTGACCATGATCCCGCCAGGGGCGACGATTTTTCGCTGCGGCTCCGTTACGGCCACGGCCATGGGACTCTGGGGGAGGATAGCTGCCCGGCCGGAACTGAAACTCCTCGATCCATTTCAGCCAGGTCTGGCTCCGGAGGAGAGCATGGCGATCCGGCGCCAGGGTCTGTTGGCGGACCTGATGATCGCCAGTTGCAACGCCATTACCCTGGACGGCAGGCTGGTTAATCTCGATGGCGCCGGCAACCGGGTGGCCGCCATGATGTTCGGCCCCAGCAAGGTCATTCTGATAGTGGGAATGAATAAGGTCGCCCCCGACCTGGACTCGGCCCTGGGCAGGGTCAAACACTACGCCGCACCGGTAAATGCTATCCGCGCCGGCCGGGACACCCCCTGCGCAGCCAACGGCCTGTGCACCGATTGCCGGTCGCCCGGGCGGGTCTGCAATCTCTGGAGCATCATCGAAGGCCAAAGAATCAAAGGCCGCATCCATGTGAAACTAATTGGCGAGAATCTGGGATACTAAATAATAAACTGGTAGCCGCAGGCTTTAGCCTGGGCCCATTTTATCAAGCCTTTGCGAACATGAAGGAGGAGATAATGACCAAGGAACTTTTCGAAACCGGCCTCAAAGTGCGCCGCGAGGTATTGGGCGCGGAGTATGTAGATGCAGCTATCTCCCAGGCCGATGACTTCAGCCGGCCCTTGCAGGAACTGGTGACCGAATATTGCTGGGGGGCCGTCTGGACTAGGCCGGGCCTCAGCCGCAAGACCCGCAGCCTGATCAACCTGGCCATGCTCACGGCCTTGAACCGGCCCCATGAAGTGGAACTGCACGTGCGCGGCGCCTTGAACAACGGCTGCACCAAAGAAGAAATCATGGAAGTTTTGTTGCAGACCGCCATCTACTGCGGGGTGCCGGCCGCGGTGGACAGCTTTCGCCTGGCCCGCAAAATTTTCCGCGACAGCGCAGCATAAGAGCTCCCGCCGAACCTGATTTCACTGTCATCCTGAGCGAAATGCAGGATCTCCGGTCCATAAAATACGGGATTCTTCGCTACGTTCAGAATGACATTTCTTGGGCAAAAATGGGTGGTGGACCTGGCCCGGGGATCATTCGCAGGGAGCTGGGCCTGCGGCCCATCGAGTTGGACGCCCCCGGCCCGGAGGAGTGAAGGTCTTCATCCTATTCATGAAGTGCCGTAGGATTCTTAATTCGGCCCATGCGGCCTGGTTACTGGAGGACGCCATTAAAAGGAAGTCAGGTGTGGGCTCACGTTTATTTAAATATAATTTGCATATCAAAACCAATATATTTGGTGAGTAAATAGCTGATTTATAGATGCTATGAAAGGTTCCTTGCGCAGGCCTCCTGATATAAAAGGTGAAGGTTCACCAGAAAGACAGAGAAAGGAGGCTTACCATGGACCACAAGCAGGGAACCCTTGAGTAAGGAAACAGCGCTCCGAGTCCAGTTTTGTATGTCGCCTTCGAACTGGCTAACAGCACCTGGAAGATGGCATGCAGTGATGGCAGCAAGTTACGGCATATGACCGTAACTGCTGGGGATCTGGCCCAAGTCCAGGGAGTGATTATCGGAGCCAAGCGGCATTTCGGCATGGGTTACGAGGTGCACGCGGTAAGCTGCTATGAGGCCGGACGAGATGGTTTTTGGCTGCACCGGTACCTGCACAACTGCGGGATAGAAAATGTGGTGGTGGACTCTGCCAGCCTGGAAGTGGATCGGAGGTTGCGACAACTCATAGAAATCATGCTGGCTCGCTGTACATGAATCTCTTTGACGTCATTCTCATCTTTATGTCTCCACCTAAGCAATGACAGATGGAAAAAAGACCGTCTGTAAATAGCCGATCGGCTTTAATCAGATTACCCTAATTTTTTATTACCTGTTCCGGCGCTTTTCCTGGAAGGCTTCCATTTCCGCCCCTTTTAGTATCTGGGTGCGCGCTCTATCGCTCTTCTTTGTAGACTTGATTCATCATCCTCTGGGAATGAAGCCGGGAATACCGGTCTGTGTGACGGGATTAAATCTATACTCTGTTTTGATACCCTCACTTATTTCTTTCATGGCGGTTTCCGGAAGGGTGGCAACCTCGAAGTTTTCTCTAATGCGGCTAGGGGCCTTCGAGGTGGTCAGGAGGGCTGTACCCCGCTGGAGAGCCCAGGCGAGCAAAACCTGGGCCGGGGTTTGGTTGACCCTCTTGGCGATGTTAGTGATCACCGGGTCTTCCAGCAATTTTGGTTCGATGGCATGGCCCAAAGGCGCAAAAGCCTGCATCACGATGCCATGCCGTTTGCAAAAATCCAGCATTTCCCACTGCGGCAGGTACGGATGGGATTCTACCTGCAGCACTGCTGGTTTTACCCTGGCGGCTGCGAAAATCTCCTGGAGCTGCGCCAAGCTGACGTCCGACAGGCCGATGGCCTTGCAACTACCCGTCTCTACCAGACTCTCCATGGCTTTCCAGGTATCCAGCAACGTTACGGCCTCATCATAAATAACATTGCCGCTTTCATCTCTGGGGTCCTGCTCGTCTCCGGGTTTGAAGGCAAATGGAGTATGAACGGAATATAGGTCGGCATATTGGAGCTGGAGTCTCCTGAGGCTCGCTTCGAAGGCGGGTCGGACCCGTTCCGGTCGGTGATTGTTGTTCCAGAGCTTCGCGCCGATGAACACCTCCTCACGGCTGACTTTGGCGGATTGGAACATCTGCTGAAATGCCTCGCCCACCGCGGTTTCATTACGATAACGTTCAGCACAGTCGAATTGGCGAAATCCTACTTCTAAGGCGGCTATAACGGCATTTTTAGTATCAGTGGCATCAGGAATGAGTGTGCCAAAACCAAGGGCAGGAAAGGCAAGGCCGTTATTGAGCGCGAGCTTTGTTAAGCGAAGGTTGTCTGATATTTCCATAGGATCTCTCCAAGTCATTAATTTGCAAGTAAAATAATCACTTACATCTGACGCTTACCGAGGATCCAAAAGCTTGGGTCCCCAAGTTTGAGAGGCATCGGTGTTGTCTAAAGCGACCCGACCTCATTTTCACGCCTACGAGGCGTCCCCAGAAGGAGATAGAGAGCTGTGCGTAGATAGCGGCTTGGTAATGAGGTCGAACCCTTCTGGCGTTCACTGGGCCGGCAGATAGATTTCGTCGGCGGCTACTGAGGCTACGCCGAGTTCGGCCGCGACCGCGTCGATCGCTTGCCGCGCGATGTTGAGGTCCACTTGGCCGTCGGGGGTGAAGTACGGGCCGACGTAGCGCTCATAGTACCGCTGCGCTTCATCACGCGTCAGCCGGTTGAGAAACGAGGCGATGTAGTCGACGGCCAGGCTGGGCTGTTCGGCGATTGTCCGGAGGGCCCGCTTGTTGGCCCGCACCAGCGCCTGCAACGCCGGGCTGTCGAGCGGGATATGGACGGGGTCCACGGCGATGCCCACAGTAGGGACCTGGAAGTGATCGCCGACCCAGGCCAGCAGTCGGAACCCCTCCTCTTCGGCGACCTGTTCGGGTGAGAGTGTGCTGCCTACGTAGGCGGCGTCGATGGAACCGTCCCGAAGGCGTCGCAGATCCATCTGATAGTCCCCCGGAACCCTCACCACACATTCCAGGTCACGATCGGGGTCCAGGCCTTGCTTGCGCAGGACGATCCGCGCGAAACAACCGGGGGCTGTGTGGGCGGCGTGGACCGCCAGGCGGCGTCCGCGAAGATCCGCCATGGATGTCACCTCGGCGCCGCCGAGAAACCAGAACAGCGGACGATGGGTGTTGACGCTGAACACTTTCCAACCGATGCCGTCGGTCAGCCGCGACAATAGGGACCGACCCAGACCGATCGTCGCGCCGAGGCGCAGACGCTCCGTTTTCCACTTAACCCCATCGCGGATGGCAACGTGGACGCCCTCATCCGTGTAATAGCCCTCCTGGTCGGCAACATAGGCGACCAGTTCCTCGTGGAGCCCACGCCCGGCATAGGCCAAGTCGATGGTGTGCATGGGGAGACAGCCCTCCTTTCGATCCGATCCGGTGCGTCGCAGTCCCGGTCAATCCATTTCAACCCCGCCGTTGACCGGGATGCAGTGGCCGGTGGTGAAGCCAGAATCGTCGCTTGCGAAGAACGCCACCGTCCTGGCCACGTCGTCGGGCCGGACAAGCCGCCCCATCGGCGTGGCCGCAGCGAGCTCATGCATCTGCTCCTGCGTCAAGTGCCGGCTCATCGTCGTTCCCTCCACTGTTGCTGGTGCGACGAGGTTCGCGGTGATTCCGTGCGGCGCCAACTCGAGCGCGATGAACCGGACAAACTGGTCCAACGCCGCCTTGGAGGTGCCCAGCAAGATCATCCCGTTGCGCGGATGGCGGGACAACACCGCGGTGAGATAGACTAACCGACCGTAGCCGCGGGAAATCATCCCCGGCACGAGGGCTTTCGTCAACAGGAACGCGGCCCGCAACTCTCCGTCCAGCTTGCCACCTAGCTGTTCCCAGGTCAGATCGGCGAACGAGGTGATGGCATAAGGTATCAACGCGTTGTGCACGAGCACGTCCACGCCGCCCCACCGCTGATCGATTTTGCCCACCATGCCGGCGACATCATCGGCTGCGGTGACATCGGCCTGAATCGCCACGGCCTCGCCACCAGCCGCGCTGATGGCCGCCACCACCTCCTCTGCTTGCGGGGCACTGGCGTGATAATTGACGACCACCCGAAACCCCCGCTCCGCGAGGACTAATGCGGTCGCCGCGCCGATTCCCCGCGAGCCGCCTGTGACCAGGGCAACCTTGCCTGTAGGTGGCTTCGTCATGAGAATATCTCCTAATTTAGAATTCTAGTGGATGCACCTTGTGACGATTCCGAACGTGGAGAACGGGTGATCTAAAAGCCTTGATTCCCGGAATCCGTTGGCCCGGTTTAGGTAAAGGAGAGCTCGGGATCGCGGGGCCTGTGAAGAAAGGGTATTAGAGACTGACTATAAGATAGGGGCTAATATCGTCATGTCAAGCGGACCCGATAACGGTGGGGAGACAAGGGGAATTGGGTACTCCTGAGAATTCCGCGCAGAATAGTGACTATCTTGCCACAATAGACCTATATCAAGGGGTGGGAAACATTGCAGGTATGAAATGGATATGTCTGATGATCAACCGGGCCGGGGCTGCCCCCGGGCGTAGCTGGTTGCCTGTCGCAGGCCCGCCCGACCTTGACCGCCGCGTAGAAGACTCCGGCCACTTCGAACTCCATGGCCTGGCGTTCCGGCAGAACCCTTCTCTCCCCGGAGGCTCAAAGGTATGCGAGCATTGGTGGGGCAGGCCTCCGTGCCCGCCAACTAGAGGCGGCCAGGGACGGCCGCCCCACCATCAGTGCTATCGCATTCTCCCCTTGCCCCGGCCCGGTGCTTCGCGGTATGATAGGGGCCAGCGCGGGACACCTCCCCGCTCTCCATAAAATTTGCTATAATTTTATCTAGTTAAACTAGCAGCGGCTTCGGGAATATATTTAAGATATCTTGATATCTTGGCCCAAAACTCCCGCCTGCGAGGGGAGGAGGTTGGGGGGAGGGTGGCAACATTTGGAGATAACAGAACAACTAATCACCCCCTCCCGGTGTCGCCCCCTCAAGGGGGAGGGGAGAAAAGGGATTTCCTGTCGCCGGGGATGAGGCGGTAGGTCTTCATGGACGTTTAGCTTCCGAAATTATTAGGAAAAATGAGCCCAGGCTAAAGTCTGCGGCGGCTACCTAACCCCCGGATATTTTTTTAAATATCCTGAAACACTACTTATAGCAGACCGGGAGACCATGCCCCCATCCGATTTTGTCCATCTCCACGTCCACACCGCCTTCAGCCTGCTGGACGGCGCCGTCCGCATCCAGGACCTGCTGGCCCAGGCCCAGGCCTATGATATGCCCGCAGTGGCCATCACCGACCACGGCACCCTATTCGGGGTCCTCGATTTCTACCAGAAGGCCAAGGCCGCGGGCATCAAGCCGATCCTGGGGTGCGAGCTCTACGTGGCCCCGGGCTCCCGGCAGGACCGCAAGGGGAAGGCGGACCACCATCACCTGGTGGTGCTGGCCGAGAACAACCAGGGTTATCAGAACCTCATCCGTCTGGTGACCCGGGCGCACCTGGAAGGCTTCTACTATCGCCCCCGGGTGGACCAGGAACTCCTGCAGGAGCTGGGCGGCGGCCTGATTGCCATGTCCGCCTGCCTCCACGGCAAGGTGGCCCAGCGTTTGCTGGAAGATGACCCCCGGGGGGCTGAAACCGCGGCCCGGGAATATGCCGAGCTTTTCCCGGGGCGCTTTTACCTGGAGGTCCAGGCCAACGGCTTGCCGGAGCAACTCAAGGTGAACCAGGCCTTACTTTCGCTGGCGCCTCGCTGGGGGATTCCATTGGTGGCCACCAATGACGTTCACTATCTGCGCCCCGAAGACGCCCGGGCCCAGGACGTCCTGCTGTGCATCCAGACGGGCAAGACAGTGAACACCGCCGGCCGCATGAAATTTCAGACCGACCAGCTCTATTTGAAGAGCCCCGCGGAGATGGCCCAGGCCATCCCCAACCCCGCCGCCCTAGCCGCCGCCGGGGAGATTGCGGCCCGCTGCGACGTCACCCTGGACCTGGGCCACTATCGCTTCCCGGTGTACCCAGCGGCCCACGGCCAGAGCATGGAGTCTCTCCTGAGCGAGCGAGCCCGGGAGGGTCTGGCGGCCCGCCTGGCGGCCGCTCCGGCGGAGGCGCGGCGGCAGCCGGAGGAGGCCTACTGGCAGCGCCTGGAATACGAGACCGATATCCTGGTGAAGATGGGCTTTGCCGGTTATTTCCTGGTGGTGGCCGACATCATCGCCTATGCCCGGCATCAGCAGATCCCCGTAGGCCCGGGCCGGGGCTCCGCGGCCGGCAGCCTGGCGGCCTACTCCCTGGGGATCACCGACCTGGACCCGCTGGCCTACGGCTTATTCTTCGAGCGCTTCCTCAACCCGGAGCGCATGAGCCCGCCTGATATCGACGTGGACTTCTGTTACGAGCGCCGGGGGGAGATCATCGACTACGTCTCCCGGACTTACGGCTGGCAAAACGTGGCCCAGATCACCACCTTCGGCAGCATGAAGACCCGCCAGGTGATCCGGGACGTGGGCCGGGCCCTGGAAGTGCCTTACCCGGAAGTGGACCGGGTCGCCAAGCTGGTGCCGGAGAGACTGAACATCACCCTGGAGGCGTCCCTGCAGATGGAGCCGCGTCTTAGGGAACTGCGGGACACCAACCCCACGGTCCGGGAAGTCCTGGCCATCGCCGCGGTCCTGGAGGGCCTGCCCCGGCACGCCTCCACCCATGCCTCGGCGGTGGTCATCGCCGACCGTCCCCTGATTGACTACCTTCCCCTCTACAAAGGCAACAAGGGGGAGCTGGTCACCCAGTTCGACATGAAGGGGGTGGAAAAGGTGGGCCTGGTGAAATTCGACTTCCTGGGACTGCGCACCCTGACGGTCATCGACCAGGCAGTCGGCCTCATCCAACGGCAACACCAGGCCGATTTTGATATTCACACCATCCCCCTGGACGATGCCGCCAGCTTCCAGCTACTCCAGGCGGCCAACACCGCCGGGGTCTTCCAGTTGGAAAGCGCCGGCATGCGGGCCCTGATGGTGCGCCTGCGGCCGACGGCCTTTGAGGACATCATCGCCCTGGTGGCCCTTTACCGGCCGGGCCCCATGGAAAGCGGCATGCACGACGACTACGTGCGCCGCAAACACGGGGAGGCCAAGGTCGATTATATTTTACCGCAACTGGAACCCATCCTTAAAGAGACCTACGGGGTCATCCTCTACCAGGAACAGGTGATGCAAATCGCCGCGGTGGTTTCCGGTTTCTCCCTGGCGGAGGCGGATCTACTGCGCCGGGCCATGGGCAAAAAAGACCCGGCAGTTATGGAGGCCCAGCGACACCGCTTCCTTTCCGGGGCCGCGGGGAATGACATCCCCAAGGCCAAGGCGCAGGAACTCTTCAACCTGATCGAAAAGTTTGCCGGTTACGGTTTCAACAAGTCCCACAGCGCCGCCTACGCCCTGGTGGCCTATCAGACCGCCTATCTCAAGGCCCACTATCCCTTGGAGTTTTTGGCGGCGGTCCTGAACAGCGAAATTAACAATACTGCGGCCCTGGCCAGGCATATCATGGAGGCCCGGGATGAGGGGATCGAGCTCTTGCCGCCGGACATCAATAAGAGTTCCCGGGATTTCACGGTGGCGGAGGACAAGGTGCGCTATGGCCTGGCCGGGGTGAAAAACGTGGGCCTGGGGGCCATCCAGGAGATCCTGGAAGCCCGGGGCCCGGGCCGGTTCGAGAGTTTCCGGGACTTCCTGGAAAGGATCAGTTTAAGCAAGGTGAACCGCAAGGTGCTGGAATCCCTGATCCAGGCCGGGGCCTTCGACGCCTTGCAGCTTCGGCGTTCCCGCCTCATGGCAGGTCTGGACCAGGCCCTGGAAAAGGCCCAGAACCTGAAACGCCTCCAGGACACCAAGCAGATGTCCATGTTCGCCGGGCTGGCCGTGTCCCACAACGACGACGAATGGCTGCCGGAGGCGGAACCCTGGGAGAAGTCCGTGAAGCTGGCCAGGGAAAAGGAGGCCCTGGGGGTCTATCTCTCCGGCCATCCACTGGACGCTTATCGCAGCCAGCTCAAGGTCCGGGCCAAGGTCACCACCGCCGATCTGGCCGAAATCCCCGATTCCCAGGAGGTTAACCTGGGGGTGGTGGTCACGTCCCTGAAGGAAAAGGTGGGCAAGAAAGGCGGCCACCTGGCCATCCTGACGGTGGAGGACCTGGCCGGCAGCGTGGAAGTCCTGGTCTTCGGCGAGGTTTATGAGCGGGCGGCCTCATGGCTTAAGCAACCCAGCCTCCCCCTCTGGCTGAAGGGTGCGGTGCTCCAGGAAGAACAGGGGACCAAACTGCGGGCCCTGGAGATCGCTCCCCTGGAGGCCGCCCTGACCCGCTGGCCGGAAAGGCTGGACCTCCAGGTCCAGGCCGCCAGCGTCACCCCCGAGCAGCTGCTCAAACTCAAGGAAGTTCTGGGCCGCCATCCCGGACCGGTTCCGGCCTTCCTGCACTTCCTGGACGCCAGGGAGGAGGCGGTCCTGGCCTTGCCCCCCGACCTGGGCCTTAGCCCCACAGCCGAGCTGGCAGAGGAAGTCAACCGCTTGTTGGGCTATCCGGCCCTCAGCCTCTAGAACCAAGTCAATTTCAAAGTTGAGACCTCTGCGAAAATCAAACTTGGTCATCCATGAAATTCTGCGGTCGCTTCGCTCCCTCAGAATGACAAGAAGGGGGACTTTCATAGAACGCTCAAGTTGGAGGTTTGCCCCGGAGCAACCAGCCGTCGCGGCCCCAAATCGCTTTTAGCTCCCCCGGAAAGAGAGGGTGGGGGCGAATTTTTTTGAAAAAATCCCCATCGCCGATTGTCAATGAGAAATTTAATGAATAATATAAAAAAAAAGACGTGATTCACGATTTTCGCAGGCGGGGCTACCCCTTACCGACCCTGATTGCCCTGATGCACCTTACCGGCCCGTGATATGTACAAACTTGTGAGCAAAAATTCGAGGGATTTAACAAAAATGTAACCCTTCATCTCGTTAAGTTTTTGATTTTACTTTAAAATAAATCTGGTATAAAAATTGCTTTTAATTGTCAAAATAACCTTGATTTAGGGGAGGGTCTAACGTGCTGAGTTGCAAAACGGTGGAAGACGTTTTCCGAGTCGTCCGGGATAAGGAAATTAGCTTTATTCAGATTTGGTTCTCGGACATTTTAGGAGTGATGAAGAGTTTTTCTATCCGCCCTTCCGAGTTGGAAGAGGCGATGAGCGAAGGCATGGGGTTCGACGGTTCCTCCATCGAGGGCTTTGCCGGCATCGAAGAGAGCGACATGATCGCCAAGCCCGACCCCACCACCTTCCAGATCCTACCCTGGCGGCCGGATGAGAGGCCGGTGGCCCGGATGTTCTGCGACGTCCTGCAACCCGACGGTACCCCCTATCCCGGCGACCCCCGCTATGCCCTGAAACGCATGCTCGCCAAGGCGGCGGAGAAAGGCTACACCTATTACGTCGGGCCGGAATTGGAATACTTTTACTTCCGGGACAGCACCTGTACCGAGACCCTGGACGCCGGCGGTTATTTCGACGCCCCGCCCCTGGACATGGCCAACGATCTGCGGCGCCACACCATCTTCGGCCTGGAGAGCATGGGCGTCCGCATCGAATACAGCCATCACGAAGTGGCCGCCTCCCAGCATGAAATTGACATGCGCTACGACGATGGCTTGACCATGGCCGACAAGACCATGACCCTCAGGGCCACGGTGAAGGCCATCGCCATGGTCAACGGCGTTTATGCCACCTTCATGCCCAAGCCCATTTTCGGGATCAACGGCAGCGGCATGCACACCCACCAGTCCCTCTTCAAGGGCAAGAAAAACGCCCTGTATAATGCCAATGACAAGTATAATCTGTCGGCCGAGGGCAAGAGTTACATCGCCGGGTTGCTGAAGCACGCCCGGGAAATCACCGGCATCTGCAGCCAGTGGGTGAATTCCTACAAGCGCCTGGTGCCGGGCTATGAGGCCCCGGTGTACATCTGTTGGGCCCGGCGCAACCGTTCCGCCCTGGTGCGGGTGCCCATGTATAAACCCGGCAAAGAGGCGGCCACCCGTTGCGAATACCGCGCCCCGGACCCCGCCTGCAACCCCTACCTGGCCTTTGCGGTAATGCTGGCCGCCGGCCTCAAGGGCATCGAAGGCAAGTACGACTTGCCGGAACCGGTGGAAATGGATATCTACCACCTCACCGCAGCCGAGCGGAAGCGCTATGGGATCAAGGAACTGCCGGGCAGCCTCTCCGAAGCGGTGGCCGAGGTGGAAAAAAGCGCCCTGGTGAAAGAGGCCCTGGGAGCGCACATCCATAGCAAGTTCCTGGAAAACAAGAAGATGGAGTGGGACGCCTACCGGACGCACGTGAGCGCCTACGAGATCGATCGCTACCTGCCCATCTTGTAAAGCCAAGGGCAGCCAGTTAACGACGGCTCACCACGCAGGCCGGGAAATTTCCCGGCCTGCTTTTTTTGGTTTCCAAACTGGCGCGGGCTGCACCCGCCGCCTTGACCAGCGGTCCCCTGAATTCCCACTCAGCAGGCTTCGCAAAGTCGGCCAACCAGTTTATCTGTAATCAAAATGAAACTTTTAATTGTCTCAATCCTCGTTCCCTGCTAAATTTGGGCAGATCGAGGAAGAGAAAAATCCTTCATGAAAAAAGCCACCTACAAGATTCGGCGCCTGATCATCCTGGCCTTTCTGTTCAGCGTCCTGGCGGTGCTGGTTTTCGCGGGGTTCAGCTTCCAGGTGCACCGGGAAATCGGCCAACGCTTGCGGCTGCTGGAACTCACTGACGACCTGTTTCAAAGCCTGCTGGAGATGCGCCGTTTTGAAAAGAACTTCTTCCTTTACCATGAACCTGCCAGCCTAAAGGAGGCCGGGCATTATACGGGGCGTGTGGTTGAACTTTATCAGAGTCACGAAGCGGAGATCCTGCGGCTGAAGAAAGACCCCCAGGCGCCGGAGTTTGGTAAAACCCTCGACCGTTATCAAGAAGTTTTGGCCAGGATCCAAACAGAACTCCAGGGGCCCGCTGCCGGCAATCGCAATTTTGCCGCAGAAGAAGTCGAAATGCGCAGCCTGGGGCAGAACCTGCTGAACATTACCGAAAGGTGGGAGAAGGAGCAAAGGCTCGAGATCGACCGCTTGTTCAAGCGCGCCATGGAGCTGTTCGTCGGCTCGGTTGTGGTCTTCCTGGCCCTGGGCGTCCTGGTGGCCTTCTATCTCACCCGCATGCTGGTGCGGCCCCTCTCCCAGATGCAGCAAGCCATGGATCAGATTGCCCATGGCGATTTCGCCCCTATTTCGCAACCGGAGTCCTCCCCGGAGGAGTTCTCGGCCCTGTTCAGGGCCTTCAATCGCATGACCCACGAACTGCAGGTGCATCAGGAACAACTGGTGCAATCGCGCAAGATCGCCGCGGTGGGCACCCTCACCTCGGGCATCGCCCATGAACTCAATAATCCCATCAACAATATCGTGCTCTCAGCCGAAGTCCTCAAAGAGGACTTCCGGGAGCTGAGTCAGGAAGAGGCCCTGGGGTTGATCCAGGATATCATGGGGCAGGCGGAGCGGGCCGCGGATATCGTCAAGGGCCTCCTCGATTTTTCCCGGTCGGAGCGCCCCGAGATCGAGCCCCTGGACATCGCCGGGGTCGTTCAGGATACCCTGAAGCTGGTGCGCAACCAGTTGTCGCTCTCCGGCATCCAGGCGGACCTGGACCTGCCCCAGAATCTGCCCCAGGTGCAGGGGAACCGCAAGAGCCTGCAGCAGGTCTTTCTAAACCTCTTCATCAACGCCATCCAGGCCATGCTGGACGGAGGCAGCCTCACCGTCCGGGCCTATCCCACTCCGGACGGCCAATGGCTGCAAGTGCAGGTGACGGATACCGGCATGGGAATCACGGCCGAGCACCTGCCCCACATCTTCGACCCCTTCTACACCACCAAGGAGGTGGGCCGGGGCACGGGGCTGGGCCTTTCCGTGACTTACGGCATCGTGGAAAAACATGGGGGCCGTATCGAGGTGGAGAGCGAAAAGGGCAAGGGATCAACCTTCAGCGTGGTGCTGCCGGTGCGCCAGGGGTGAGCAGGGACCCGGGCGCGGCGCCCGGGTGACGGCAATTGCGGTTTTAAGACGGCTTCCAAGAGCGTTGGGCGCTTCCCCGGGGATGCCCGGGAACCGGCCTGGAGGGCGCCCCCCCCTGGTTTAAAGAACTGGCGCCGGCAATTCGAAGTAGAGATTCTGCTGGTCCGGGGGCAGGAAAAGTGGTGGGTCTCACGGATATCGCAGGGCAACAACAAAGAAGGGGGAACTTGGCATGTCATTGAGTCTTTATCTTCCACTGGCCGGCAACAGCATCAACATCCTGCTGCTTTTCGGATTGGGGGGCGCGGTGGGCTTCCTCTCGGGCGTCTTCGGGGTGGGTGGCGGCTTTCTCATGACCCCGCTTTTGATCATGGTCGGCATTCCCCCCACGGTGGCCGCGGCCTCGGATTCCAACCAGATCGTGGCGGCCTCCACCTCCGGCGCCTACGCCCATTACCGCCTGGGGAACGTGGACTTCAAGATGGGGCTCTACCTGCTCATCGGCGGGGTCTTCGGCGGCACCCTCGGGGTCCAACTCATCAAGGTGCTGCGCTCCATGGGGAACGCCGACTTCGTCATCAAAATCACCTACGTGGTGATGCTGGGGGTGATTGGGGGCTACATGTTCATGGAAAGCCTCCAGGCCCTCCGCAAGAAGCCGGCGCTGGAAGCCAGGCGGCCTGTTGAGCCCGCCAAGGTTTCCCGGTACAACCGCTTCATCCAATCCCTGCCGTACCAGACGAGATTCGACAAGTCCGGGGTCACCCTGTCGCCTCTGCTCCCCCTCATTCTGGGGACCTTCGTGGGCATCCTGGCGGCCATCATGGGGGTGGGCGGCGGTTTCATCATGGTGCCGGTGATGGTTTACATGCTGCGCATGCCCATGCACGTGGTAGTGGGCACCAGCCTGTTCCAGATCCTCTTCACCTGTATTGACGTCACCATCATGCAGTCCATTTCCAATTTTACCGTGGACCTGGTGCTGGCACTTATTCTACTGCTGGGTTCCACCCTGGGAGCCCAGTTCGGGGTGCGTCTGAGCCGGCGGCTGAAGGCCGACCAGTTAAAGATTCTGTTAGCCTCCATCGTCCTCCTCGTCATGGTGCAAATGCTGGCCAGCCTCATCATTCCGCCCCATCTGATGCTGGCGCCCAAGGGCGGGCACTGAGATGGGGGCCCAGGGTCATTTCGGAAAAAGGTTGATGGCGGCCCCTTTGCTGCTCCTGTTTTTGAGCTTGCCTTCCCTGGTCTGGGGGGCCTCCCTGGATCTTAAGGTCATTCCGCCCCAGGTGGAAATCGGGGCCTTCTTCCGGGGCCCCCGGGTGACGGTGACAGCCATGATCCCCCAGGGGGCCGAGGCGGTCATGGAAGTGGTGGGCCAGACCCGGGACGAGCACCTGATGCGCAAGGGGCGCAGGGGCGGGTTGTGGATGAACGTGGGCGAGATCGATTTCCACGGCGCCCCCTCCCTGTATATGGCCATGAGCACCGCCCCCAAACTTTTGGAAGCCGGTGGGGCGGCGGAACCTTGGGGCTTCCCGGCCCTGAAGAAGCAGGTGACCATGTCGGGCCTGGTCCAGGACCAGGAGCGGGATGAATTATTCAACCAGTTCCTGCAGATGAAGGAGAGTGAAGGGCTTTACAAAACCTTTGGAGAGCCTATCAAGGAATCCGGGGCTACCGGCGGTCTGGTCCCCGTGCAGGGCGAGTTTCAGCTGCCAACCAAGGTCAGGCCGGGCAGCTACCAAGTCTGCCTCTCGGTGATTCAGGAAGGGCATATAACCGCCAAGGATTGCGGGGAGCTTAAGGTGGAGATGGTAGGCTTTCCGGCCGCGATTGCTACAATGGCGTATCAGCATGGCGCCATCTATGGTATTTTGGCGGTGGTTATCGCCATCGTCACCGGCTTTGCCATAGGCTTTATCTTCAAGGGGGGCGGCGGGCATTAGTCAGCCCCGGGAGGGGCGGGACCGGATCTATTTTGATCTTGAGAACTTGGCCGGTTGACGCCGGGGGGCAAGGGAAGACGGCAAAATGAGAAGGACTCACATTTTGGCCCCGTTTCCCTGTCTGCCGGTTACACAGGCGAATTGAGCATATGTGGCGATCTCTCAAGGACCTCCGGAATTCCTTAATGAAGCTGGTGAAGCCCAGCTCCGACCTGGTGGGCTTTCCGGAACTCTTTGAGCAGTTCCAAATTTTGCTCGAGGACCACCAGCAAGTTATGGAGCTGATTGCCGACCTGGGGGAGAAATCCGGGGGGGAATTCATCTTCGACCGCAAGTACCTCGCCGACACCCTCAACGAAATGCAGAACCTGATCCTGCGCATGGTCAAGGGAGTCAACCTCATCAGTTCCAACCGCTACCTGGATCTCTATTCCAGCATCGACCGGATCTTTATCCCCATTGAGGCAGAGCTGCGGGGCCGTTTGAACCTGTCCCGGGATATGCCTTACGTGGTTTCCCTCGAAGAAGCGACCCCGGATCGTCCTGAACTCCTCGGGGGCAAGGCCAACTCTTTGACCATCATCATACAAAACCTTTCTCTGCCGGCGCCTACGGGCTTTGTCATCACCACCCGCGCCTGGCGCCGCTTCCTGGAGGACAACCACCTGGAGGAGCGGATTCACGGCTGGTTGGAAGCCTGGGCCGCGGGGGAGCGCGACGAAACCGAGAGCGCCCGGCAGCTCCAGTACAGCATCCTGGCAGGGGTGGTGCCCACGGAGGTGGCCGGGGAGATCCGGCGCCACGCAGAAAAGGGAGGCGGCGCCTGGGCGGTGCGCAGCAGCGCCTATGGGGAGGATGGGGAGATCACCTTTGCGGGCCTGCACCAGAGCTTCCTCAACGTTCAGCCCAGGGGCCTCCTCGATGCCTATAAGCAGGTGCTGGCCAGCCTTTTTGCGCCTGAAGCCCTGGTTTACCGGCAGGCGATGAGGATGCTGGGGGAGGAGGCGGCCATGGCAGTGCTGCTTCAGGAAATGGTCGCCAGCCAGGTGAGCGGGGTGGTGCACACCATGGATGTCAGCGGCTCGGAACCGGACTGCCTGGTGATTTACGCCTCTTGGGGTCTGGGCCGCACCGTGGTGGAGGGCAGTGGCGGGGTGGACCGCTATGTGGTGGAACGGGACTCCCCCTACCACCTGCGGCGCCAGGAGATCGCCCGGAAGGAGACCCTGACCCGGGCCGCGGCGGGTGGGGGTGAGGAGGTGGCGCCGGTGTCGGGGGATGCCCAGGAGCGGGCCAGCCTCTCCGAGGAAACCCTCCAAACCCTGGTACACTGGGCCTTGACCCTGGAGCGCTACTTCAAACGGCCCCAGGAGATCGAATGGGCACTGGACGAATCTGGCCACTGCTGGCTCCTGCAGTCCCGGGGACTGCAGATTTCCAAGACCATCTCCCCGGCTGAACAGGATATTTGTGAAACCTGTGCTGGTTATCCGATTCTCATTGAAAAAACCGGGGTAGTGGTTCATGCCGGCGTGGGCTCCGGGCCGGTTTGCGTGGTGCAGGATGATGAGGGTATGAACCGCTTTCCTGAGGGGGCGGTCCTGGTGGCGAAATATACTGCTCCCTGGCTGGCCCGCATCGTGCCCAAGGCCGCGGCCATCGTGGCGGAACGGGGCTCGGCCGCGGGGCATTTGGCCACCATAGCCCGGGAATTCAGGGTCCCCGCCCTGGTGGGAGTGGAGCGGGCCAGCGAAATCCTGACGGAAGGCATGAAGGTGACGGTGGACACCAAGCAACGGATCATTTATGCCGGCCGGGTCAAAGAACTGCTGCAATTTGAACTGATACAGGCAATGGCCTTCGAAGACGCCCCGGAGTTCCGTCTTTTGAGGCGTCTGCTGACCCGCATCGCCCCCCTCTATTTGACCGATCCCCAGGAACCGGATTTCACCCCGGAGGGCTGCAGAACCGTCCACGACGTGATCAGATTCATCCATGAAAAGGCGGTGGCGGAATTGATGGACCTGCCCCGCTTCGTCAAGCGCTTCAAAGGGGTGCTGATCTGGACTTTGGTTTCGGATATACCGCTGGGCCTCAAAGTCATTGACCTGGGCGGAGGGGTCGAAGCAGAGGTTCACGGCTCCAAGTTATTCCCGGAACAGATCAGGTCGCTTCCCCTTAAGGCCCTGTGGGAGGGCCTCTCAGAACCGGGGGTGTGGAGCACCGAGCCGGTGCCGGTGGACTTTAGGGGGATGATGGCCAGTCTCACCAAGACCGTGGCCGCGACCCCCGGCGCCGCCCCGGCGGCGGGATTCAACCTGGCGGTGATCAACGAGACCTACTTGAACCTGCACCTGCACCTGGGCTATCACTTCAACCTCATAGACGCCAGGATGGATACCGAACCCCATCGCAACCACATCTATTTTCGCTTTGTGGGGGGGGTTACGGACTTGACCCGGCGGTCCCGCCGCTCCCAGTTCCTGGCCAAGGTTCTCTCCCAGTACCACTTCAAGGTGGACACCAAGGGAGACCTAGTCGTGGCCAAGGTGCTGCACCTGCCCCCGGAGGACGTCAAAGAGCGCCTCAAGATCCTGGGAAGGCTCATCGGATTCACCCGCCAACTCGACATCCAATTGCGCCACGACGATGATATTCCGGAATATGCGGAGGCCTTCCTTCAGCAAATGTTAGGGTCGGAGCCCCCCGATACAGGAGGAAAATATGAGTCCGGAGAAGCTTAGAATCATGGTGCTGGACGATGAGCCCATCGTCTGCAAGCGGTTAAAGCCGGCCTTGGAGAAGCTGGGTTACGAAGTGGACGCCTTTACCCAGAGCCCTGAGGCCATGCATCAGATTCAGGGGATCGGCTACGACATCATCATCACCGATCTCAAGATGAAGGAGATCGACGGCATGCAGGTCCTGAGCGAGGCCAAGAAACGCCATGCCGGCACGGAAGTCATCGTCATCACCGGCTTCGCCACCATGGAAACCGCCAAACAGTCCTTGCAAATGGGGGTGTTCGATTTCATCGCCAAGCCCTTCAAATTGAGCGAGATTCAAGAGGTGGTGAACCGGGCCGCCGCCAAGATTCGGGGGAGCAAGCCATAGAGTGGTGTTGCCGGGCAGGGGAGGGCGCCTGCCCCAGATAAGTAACCTTCTAATCTGAAAGGATACGAAATATGATCAAGACCCTGGTAGCCATCGAAGTGGATCTGGCCTCCAGCCTTGCGATCCGCTACGCCTGTCAATTGGGCAGCGTAATCGAACTGGAGCTGCACCCCATCTATGTGAAAGAGCCGCCGCCCGAGGTGCCGACCATCGGCACCGGCTGGGTGCGGCACACCTGGGAGCGGGAAATCGTGGAGACTGGCAAGGAAGAGATTCAGGAGATGCTGGCCGGCGAGACGGATTCCTGCCCCCAACTGCAGGCGCCCCGCGTGCTCTATGGGGACCGGCAATATGAGCTCCTCAAGATCATGGAACACGAGCCCTTCGACCTGTACGTGGAAGGGGCGCCTTACCCCTTCACCCCGGCCAACATCCAGCGGCGGCTCAGTGCCAGGTTTTATCAGCGGGTCGGGATGCCCCTCATCTGGCTCCGGATGCTGAGAAAGATCAACCAGGTGCTGGCCCCCTGCTTCGACCCCCCCGGGACCAGGCACCAGGTCCAAACCTTGCAAAAAATCTGGGCGGGCTGTAAGGCGCCAGTGCATTTTTGGGCGCCCCCCGGGGCTGGGGAGGCGATGCAGCAGGAAGTGGCGGCAGGACAGAACCAATTAAAGAATGCCGGCTGCGAGACTAAGCTGCTGGTTGATGACCGCCTGGAAGAGGGCGGCCCGGCGCCGGAAGTCATCAAGGACTACGGCCTGGTGGTGGTGGCCCTGGAGCGGGCCGTCAGGAAAGACAGCCCCAGGCTGCAATGGCTGGGCCAGGTGAAGTCGCCCTTGATGCTGGTGTTGTATTAACCGCCGGTATCGCCTTTCGGGAATATGCTTCGATATCCTGGCCCGAAAACTTCCACCCCTGAGCGGGGAGGAGGTTGGGGGAGAATGATAACCTTTTGAGACGCCCCAACCTAATTACCCCAAGCAGCGCCAACCCCTCTTGGGTGAGGAGATAAGAACGATTTCTGTTTTCAAGGTTTTTCTGAAACACTAAATTCAGATTCCAACCGGGAAGGCATCTCCCAAGGGCAGCAAAGGGAAATGCCTCCGGAAGGGCGGACACCTGGGACGCCTGCCCCTCCCTGAAATAACCGGGCTAGCAATGGACCGGGTTAAACGGATTAGGCCATGACCGACGACGAAACCAAAGATATTTCAACTCTGGCCGGGGAAGACCTCATCAAGGCCATGGAGGAATGGGCCGACCGGCGGGAGCATCTGGCCGAAGACCGCACCAAACTGGCCCAGTTTCGTACCAAACTGGCGGAGGAACGGACCGCCCTGGCGCACCGCCGCACCCAATTGGCCGAAGGCCGCACGGAGCTGGCAGAGAAACGCACCGGGCTGGCGGAAAAGCGCACCAACTTGGCCGAGGGCCGCACTGAGCTGGCCAATAAACGCACCGATCTGGCCGAGAAGCGGACCAGCCTGGCGGAGGGACGCACTGTCCTGGCCCAGAGCCGCACCGATTGGGCCCAGAGCCGCACCGAATGGGCGGAAATGCGCAATAAGCTCGCCGAAGTCCGCACCCGCATGAGCGGCGGCCGCACCAGTCTGGCCCAGGCCCGCACCAATCTGTCCCAATATCGAACCATCCTGGCCAAGCAGCGCACGGAACTTTCTTATCTAAGAACCGGCCTGACCTTGATCGCCATTGGAACCATCTTCACCCGCATGTTCGGTTTGGGCTACTGGTCCATCATCGATTTGATCATCACCCTGACGGGTCTTAGCAGCGTCGGCATGGCAGTCAAGCTGTTTCTCAAATCCTACAAGGTGGAAAAAAAGCTGACGCAGAAACTGGAAAAGGAGATGGCCCCGGAGGCGATGGAGAAGAGGCTGGAAGAGGCCACCCAGACCCACCGTTTCAGTGGCTTTTAGACGTCCCTAACGTCGGTTTCGCAATTGCTGTGACTTTGGCCCGAGGCTCATGAGACTTCCTCATTTCCCCAAGATGACGATTAGACAAAGAATCATCGTCTCGGTCCTGATCCAGGCGCTCATGATCTGCGTCATCGGCCTGTTTGTCTATTTTTCGTTTGAAGATGTTTCTTCAAAATTACGGTCCGTGGAAAGAATAGATGATATCAATATTGCCCTTTTGGAGATGCGCAAGGCGGAGAAGAACTACTTTTTATATAACGACATTAATGCCTTGAAAGAATCGGCCAAGCTGGGGGAGGAAGAATATCAGACTATTCTGTCATCCAAATCATCCATGGGGCGGATCTTGGGCGACCGGGGCCGGAAGACCTATGACCGCTTGCTGGTTATCCTCAAGGAATACCGCTCCCTGATTGATAGCCTCGTGGGGGGCAAGGCGGCTCCCCGGGAATTCGGGGAGGAGTTGAGGAGCCGGGGGCAGGAGTTAACCCAGGTATCCGAGGGGCTTCTCAAACTGGAGCGGGAAAACGTCAGCCGCACCGTAAATCACAACGCCTTAATGCTGATAGCCGCCCTGGTAATTATTTTTATTATTCAGTTAATCCTCTGGCAGTACTTTTTCAGGCTGATTATCGAAGAACTGAATAGAATGGCGCGCCTGATTAAAATAGTGTCGGAAGGGCGGTTCCAGGAGGTGGCGGTGAAAACCATCTCCCCCCATAATGAAATCGAAATAGCCATCAAGGCCATTGCCGACATGGCCGGGCAACTGGCCAAGCGTGAAGAAGAGATGCTGCAAGCCGGGAAGCTGGCCTCCCTGGGGGTCATGATCTCCGGCGTCGCCCATGAGCTGGGCAATCCCCTGAACAACATCTCTCTGATGGCTCAGACCTACTTGAGCATCTACGATATGCTGGGGGATGAAGAGAAAAAGATTTATATGGGGGATATTTATACCCAGACGGAGCGGATCCACAAGATCGTTGAAAAGCTGCTGGATTTCTCCCGTCAAAAGAAACAGGAGCTTAAGGAAGCGGAGTTAAAGGAAATTATCGAGGTCAGCCTCCGCCTGGTGGTCAACCAGTTGAAACTGGGCGGGGTCAACCAGCACGTGGACCTGCCCCGGAACCTGCCCCCCGTTTACGTGGACGTCTCCCAAATCGAGCAGGTTCTGATCAATCTGTTTATTAACGCCACTCAAGCCATGCCCAAGGGCGGAGACCTGTTCATCAGCGCCCGCTATGACTCCAAGACCGGCAATCTCATCCTGGTGGTGAAAGATACCGGGACCGGCATTCCTAAAGAGATTTTACCCAACATTTTCGATCCGTTTTTCTCCACCAAAGGCACTAAGGGGACCGGTTTGGGCCTTTCCGTGAGCTACGGCATCATCCATGAGCATCACGGCGATATTTTTGCGGAAAGCGAAGAGGGCAAGGGCACCAGATTTATTATCAAGTTACCCGCAGTAACCGGGAAGGGGGCGGAAGATGGCAAAAAAAATTCTCGTGGTAGACGATGAAAAGATCGTAGGCGACATGGCCAGAGTCATTTTGCAAAAAGAAGGCTATGAGGTGGAGACCTTCACCGACAGCCAACTGGCCATGGAAGCCCTCCAGCAGAAGCCCTACGATCTGGTGGTCACCGATTTAATGATGGAACAGGTCAGCGGCATGGATATCCTGCGGGAAGTGAACCGTCTCTATCCGAACACCAAGGTGATCATGTTAACCGCCTACGCCACCCTGGACGCCACCATCGAGGCCATCCGGGAACGCATCTTCGATTTTTTTCCCAAGCCGGTGAAGATCGATGAATTGAAAAGGTCGGTAAAAAAGGCCCTGGGAGATTAAGAGCCACCGGCAGGTCCGGGGCGGCGAGGAGGGGGTTGGCCGCGGCCCTTAGGCCTAGATTGCGGTTGAATTTCCGTGCGGCCACGCTGAGGAGAATCCCCTATAAATCCCCAGTTGGCGCCGTTGGCTTTTATTTAAGCTGCGAGTAAATACTCGCCAGGCCTATGGGAATCAAAATCCAGCCCAGGACCTGGTGCAGAAAAAAATAGACCCAGATGAAAAACCCCCGGTCCTGAAAATCCCAATCTTTCGCCAGTCCCAGTTCTATAGGCAGGAATCGGTCCAGACTGATAAATAACCTGATAAATACGGATCGATATCTCTTGCCTCCCTGCGGTACCTTGCACTCTTTCAAATATACCGGGCTAAACAAAAAGGCGCCCAAAATGATAAATGCCAGGCCGAGGAAAAAAACCCGGAAAGGGGCGCGGCCATAACCGGCGATCTTTCCCCAGAAAAGCCACTCGAGCCACCGGACCGGATTATACCATTTCATGTTTTCCGCGAGCTCTCTATCATTCATGCGCATAAAAACTTTATTAGCCCACGTTTCGCGACCGATCCGCTTAAAAAATGTTTCAAGTTGGACATAACTTTGGGTAGTAAATGGGCAATTATCCACAAAATTTGTAATTTTATCATAATCATCTTTAATATAGTCAATAGCACCCCGTTTAGCGCCCAATTTTGATTCGTGTTTATCGATACTTATGCTATTATAACTAAGTTCCCATAAATTTACATTGTATAGTAACCGCTTTTTTTCATCGCTTCTCGACCCTTCTGGGCCAACCCGCGGCCATGTGACATTTTCAAACTCGAGTGCCTGGAAGCTGCCATCGTGAAAGTCCGCTACCTTTATTATTTGAACGTTTTTAATAGTTGCACGACCCTTTACTTGTATTTGCTTAGCTTCTAATTCATCGATGCTTACATTAGCAATGTCTAGATCACGGTGAACCAGGCTCCCTGTCAGGTTTAAATTGGTTAAATAGGGAACGTAACATATTTCTTCGCCCCCGACTCTTGGCGCTCCATCTATTATCAGATCAAAGAAGTTGCCATAAGACAAGTCGACATCGCCACAGATGGATGCTCCATCCAAAAAAAGTGTTTGGCCTACCTTCATTTGGGAAAAGTCTTTTGGGCATAGATTTAAAAACCTGACCCCCGTTCCCCGGAAATTTACCCCAATTACCGCGAACTCAAACAATATTGGCCCGTGAAATTCAGCGTTGCGGAAAAAGATAGAGCTACCTGTGGTTATTCCAGCAAAACCGACGAGCTCCTTCGGATTGAGAAATTGTGCCCCATCAGCATTAAACTGTCTGCCGAGGTTAGCTAACACAAAGTCGACCGGCCCATAGAATTTAGCAGAACTAAAGGAGGCGCTGCCACCTACCTTCATGGAGTTAAAGTCAGCCTTGCCCGTGACACTGCGAAACTCTGACCCATCGGCGTTGAAGCTTATCCCAATTTTGGCATCACTCCACACGCTGTCAGCCTCAAAGATAGTCCCATCGCAGATGGCGAAGCCATCAATTATTATCGCTTTGAAACTTGCACTTTTTAAAAATTCGGAACCTTGAAAAGATAAATTTTTCTTAAAATGACTATTCTCCAGATTTACCGGGGCCTGAAAAATACAATGGATCAAATAAACAGAAAAATTTATTTCGGCATTTTCCAGGTTCAAGGCACTCTCTATCTTGGCATTGGCAATCTTTATCCCATGATGAGAAATCTGCAAATTTTTAAAACCGCCAGTAAGTAATTTCTCCAAAAAACCTCCAGTTAGCAAACACTTGCTTTTCTCCTCCCCAAACCTTTTTTTCAGGTCCGCCTCTTTCCCCTGCCCTATTTGCGCAAGTACCCAGCGTTCCTGTTCGGTTAATTCCCGCGCCTCGCCGGAGTCGGTTTTAACAATTAGAGAATGAGCCTGGGTCGACAGCAAGAGAAAAAGCAAACACAATAAACCTATTGCCTTGGCGAAAAAAAAATAGTCATGGCGCCAAGTTCTTTTTGAGAGGGTGCTGATTTTCACCTGATCCTGCCTCCAAAATTCACAGTCGGAACTGATATGGCCAACTCACCAAAATAACTCTACTTTTAATGCATGATAATCTATTGGATAAATTTACTTGACAAAAAATCAAAACCGATTAAATTTTATTTGAGGAGGTTTAAGGAATGAAAAAATTCGTCCTGTTTATTATGGTGACTCTGGTCTTAACACTTACTTTAACCGCGCTGAGTTGGGGAGGCGGTGCCAATTTGAGCAATTGGTCTGTCTTTTTAGACGGTCCCCCTGCCCCTGCTGCCCCGCCGCCTCCAGGAAGTTAATTTGTTAGGGAAGAGAAAAATACCACATTAATTACGATGCTCACACCGGTGAGTGGCGGAGGGGCAGGGTAAATACCCTGTCCCTCTTTTTTCAACTTTCGCGAGTTGCTATTTATAACTCCATTAAATAACTGATATAGCTGTTATTCTGCTTTTGCTTGCGCGATATTGATACCACCACTCCAGTAGATTGTCATGATTCAAAGGCCGGATTCAAATATGCCAATTTTTTGGCGATACTTCCGCATACTCTTTGTTTCACACCTCTTGATTCTTGGGGCCTTTTATCTTGTCATTGGCTGTTATGTTGCGGCGGGAGGTTTAAACAAATCTGATCTTATTGATCTCTCAGGAAGGCCCTTTGGAGCTTCTTTTCTACCCTATTGGGTTGCCTCCAGGTTAGCCAAGGCCGGGGACCCTGCCGCGATTTTTTCTCGGCAGGAGATCTATACGGGGGAGAAGAGGGTTATCGGCGCCGAGATCAATCCCATGGTCTGGCACTACCCTCCCGCTTTCTTGCTAATGCTCCTCCCTTTTGGGTTTTTGCCTTATGCAATCTCTTTCATCTGCTGGTTAGCTGTTACAGGATCCGGGTTTGTGTATGTGATCCAACGACTCATTCCCAAGACTCCATTGACTTGGATGGTAATGGTTTTCCCCGGCACAGTCAATAATATATTGTATGGGCAGAACGGCTTTCTTTCCGCCGCTATTTTGGGTGGCGGCCTGATCTTGGCCGAGCGCTACCCCTTCGGCGGCGGCTGTCTCCTGGGCCTGCTCAGTTATAAACCTCAGTTAGCGTGGCTAATCCCCGTGGCGCTGGCTGCGGGCAGGTATTGGAAGGCACTGCTCGGGGCGGTTATATCCGCGGTCGGTCTGGCATTGGCCAGTCTTTTGGTGCTGGGCTCCAGCGTCTGGATCGCCTTCTTCAAGGATTTGCCCCTGGCCGCCGGTCTGATGAATCGCGCTCAGCTCTGGGGAAAGATGCCGACAGTCTTTGCGGCCTCACGGCTGAATGGGGCAAGCCCGGGATTGGCCACAACCATGCAAGCAGTTGCCATAGGCGGCATTATCTTGGCGGTTGGCTGGGTCTGGTTCCGGCGCGCTCCCTTGCCGATACGGGGGTCAGTGCTGGCCGCAGGAATTTTTCTGGCCACCCCCTATGCCTTCGATTATGACCTGGCCATCCTCGCCCTGCCCTTTATCTGGCTTGGTTGGGAGGCTTATACACATGGCTCGAAGTTCCAAGAAGCATTCCTGTTGCTCGTTTGGGCCTTTTTAGCCTGGTCCACTCTGGGTCCCCATTGGATACTGTCTTGGGCCATGAATTTCCCATTCAAGGTGACGGCTTTGGTGGCCATAGTGCTCCTGGCGGTTTATCGCGCAGCCAGGCCTTTGTCGGATCCATCTGCAACCGCTTAATCGGCCAATCGTGGTGTCTTCCCTGATTGGCCTCGAGTGGCCTCACCATAGTTACGGCAGGACTTCAGGCTCCCCTCCGAGCGGCCAGCGAGGTGGGGATGGCAACCGATCACGACCTCCACCCCCTCGTTTTTTTCCCCCTCAAGGCACCTACTTCCTTAAGGTGCGCCCTCTCAACAATCTGTTCACATCTTTGGGTTAATCTGGGTATTAACGGGAGCATGGCTCCAGCCTTCAAAGCCCCAAAGAGGGTCTTCCTGGTTTTTCCCCAACCCTGCCCCGGCTATGCCTTCTGCTATTTTGCCGCTAAGTAAGGGAAAACCCGAAGCAATATGAGCCACCTAACGAGCGGAAAAACTCATCTGGGAATCGGCGACTAGAAGAGTGAGTGGCTTAAATGAAAGCGACTTAACCATCAGAGAAAAATTCCAGTTTCCAGGAATTTGTTCTATGATGGTCAAGGTGAGCGGATAGACTTCAAAACCAGAAAACCGGGGGGATTTTCTGGCCTGAGAAGTCCCCAAACCATTTTTGGACTGGGTTGCCGAGCTTGCGCAAAATTTGGCAGTAATAATGCGGTTAAGGGGGTAAGCGACACCCCCTGGGGGCAACTTTTGGTCCCATTCCCATATAATTGCGGCAAAGGAGTCAAGCGATGCGAACTATCAGGTTCCTTTTGTTGCTCCTGCTGAGCCTCACCGTGACCTGTACCTGGGCGGATATACTTCCCGTACCGGGGGGACAGAGACCCTCTGGGCCCCGAAATCCGAACCTGCCGCCGCAACCGCCGGAGAAAAACCTGTTGGGAACTCCGCTCAATGGGAAAGTTCCCGAGGCCCCAACTGCCGGGATTCCGCCCGCGACCGCCTCAGAACCCGGGGTCGCGCTGGCGGCGGCCGATGTGCAGATACGTATAAAGAAAGAAGCCGCCGCCGGAACGGGTGGGAAAATTTCACGGCTGGTCGCCTTGGTCAAAGGTGAATTCGACCTGGTCTGTTCCGCAGTGCCCCAGGGCAAGGCCCTTGACGTCTTCTTTCCCCTGGCTTATGAGGATGAAGGGCCCCCCGTGACATTGCGTTTCAAGGTCGCCATCGATGGCAAACCGGCTGCGCAGGTAAAAAAAGATAATTTGTCGGTAATGGAGGAGAACAATAGACCGCGTACCCTGTGGGGCTATGCCTGGCGCCTGACGGGTCTCCGTGGCGGGGCCAAGCGGCGGACCATTGTGCAGTATGCCATTGTCCTGCCACAGAAGGAAGGCCAGGCTCAGTTCATTTATTTCCTGCGCTCAGGCGCCCGTTGGGATGGACCCATCGGCAAGGAGGTAATTAACATTACGGCCGATCCGGGATTGCGCCTGAAAGTACTCAGCCCGGTGGCGCTCCGGCCCGAGCAGAGGTCCGATACTTCGCTCACCTGGAAAATCACGAACGCCAAACCGGCCGAAGACCTGCGGCTCATAATTGTGCCCGGCCCCCAACCTTAACAGGGACGTGATGGACCTGGAGGAACCCGGACTGGGCTGGAATCGCCTCGGGGCACAGGCCCTCCGCGCCCTGGTGGGCAGGAGCGCCATGGGGCTGGCGTTAAGGCTCGGCCTGATCCACGCCCTGGTCGATGCCACCTGCGCGGCGATCCTCTATGCCGAGGTGGCCCTGGCTAGGCTCCCCTACACAACGCTCGTCGAGCTGGTGCTTCTCTATAACTCGCTCGCCTTCGGTTCCCAATGGCTGGTGGGCATCCTGGCCGACCTGAAGGGTGCCTACCGGTACACCGCCGTTGTGGGGACGCTGCTCATCGCGGCGGCTGCCGTTGCCGAACCGTTTAATCCATGGACAGGCGCAGCCCTGGCGGGGATCGGCAACGCCTGTTTCCATGTGGGCGCCGGGGCCGCGGTGTTGCGGCAGTCCTATGGGCGCGCCGCCGAGTCCGGCGTTTTTGTAGGCCCAGGGGCGCTCGGGCTGGTCACGGGCCTCTGGCTTGGCCTCAACTCAGCTCTCTGGCGCCTGCCGTTCGTTGCCCTGCTCCTCTGCTCAAGCCTGTGGTTGCCGCGCCTCGTACCTTCAATGGCCGCTCCTGCCGGGCCGCGGCCCCGAGCTTCGGCATCCTGGCTCGCCCTCCTGGTCGCTCTGCTGCTAGGATCCGTAGCTGTCCGAGCTGCTATTGGCGGCTGGTTGAGCGGTTCCTGGCGGACTCCGGCCTTGGCCGCCTTGGCGCTGGCCGCGGCCGCCCTGGCCGGCAAATGTATAGGCGGGCTTTGGAGTGACCGCCTCGGCTGGCGAAGCTCCAGTATACTCGCCCTGCTGCTGGCCGCGCCGCTGGTGGCCGCCGGGCTGCAGCGGTTCGATACCGCCCTGACCGGCATGCTGGTCTTGCAGTTTACCATGCCGGTCACACTGGCCGCCGTCTATCTCGCCCTTCCCCGATGGCCCGGGTTGGCTTTCGGCCTCCCTTGCCTGGCCCTGCTGCTCGGCGCCCTTCCCGGCCTTACGGGTCTCCTCGACCCCGTTGCCTTTAAGCCGCTTGCTGTGCCCCTGATCATTTTCTCTGCCCTGATGCTTTTTGTGGGGTTAAGGAAACACCCGGACACCGGAAAAAATATGGGTCCGACAGGACCAGTTAGACGCCTCACGGTGGGGTAACAATTTGGGGAATAACCCTTTATCCGGGTTTCGAAGGAGTCTACGGGTTCCTCCGATGGCTCGATTAACGACCCGAGCTCTAATTATTCCAGAACCGCTATTAATAGTCAGAATATGGCTGTCTCCCCATAACGCTCCTCTTACCGGCCCCCTGCAGGGGGGGCGCTGGAGGAATCTTTCCCCACCGCGCAAAAAGGATGGGTGCAGCTCTTCAACAGGTGCAGAAACGTCTGGTGCCGCGGGCTGCTCATATCCATGTGTCTCAGGACCGCTAATTTGGCCAGATCGCCCATGAAGAGCCAGACAAGGCAGTAGGCCCAAATGACCCCCACGCCTCTCCAGTGGATGGGGGTAATGAGACCGAAGGGATAAACCACGAAAAGTGTGGCCAGGAGCTTGGTGATAACCGCCGACCAGAACAGAATGGGCGCCGGGTGAGGCTTTTTCAAGAACATGCGGGGGGTACGCGTCACGAAGAGGGTGAGATGTCCGGCCACGGCCATCTTCAGGAAGATGAAGGTCTGGATCTGGGGAATATCCAGTTTGAGCCAATTCTTGGCGACGATCAGCATCAGAAAGCTCCCCAGCACTCCCGTAAGTCCCAGGACGGTGGAGAGAGTGAGCACCCGGCGCATGTTCCATTTGACCGGGTTGGGCTCCACCAAGGTGCGGTCGAAGGCGATGGCCATAATAGGGATATCATTGAAAAAAGCCAGCAAGATGATCATGATGGCCGTTATCGGATAGAAATTGAAAAAGATCATGGCCAGTACTACAAAGAACATGATGCGGATGGTCTCGACGATGCGGTAAATGGCATAACTGTTCATGCGCTCGAAGATCCGGCGCGCTTCTTCCACCGCCCGCACAATCACCGAGAGACCGGGGCCGGTGAGCACCAGGTCGGCTGCGGCTCTGGCCGCATCGGTGGCGCCGCTCACGGCGATGCCCACGTCGGCTTGCTTGATGGCGGGGGCGTCGTTGACGCCGTCGCCGGTCATGCCGACGATGTGCCCCCTGGCCTGCAGGGCCCGGACAATTCCATATTTATGTTCCGGGAAGACTTCCGCATATCCCTCCGCTGCCTCGATCTCCCTGGCGACCTCCGGGTTCACTTGGCAGACGTCCGCACAATCTTTAAGCAGTTGGGAAGTAGATTTAATGTCAGTGCCCAAGCCCAGACGCTGGGAGATCTCCCGGGCGATGGCCACATTATCTCCGGTCACCATCTTGATCTGAATGCCATGCTGCCTGGCGTCGGCAATGGTCTCGGCAGCATCTTCCCTGGGAGGATCAAAAAGTGGCAAAATTCCCAAAAACTGCCAGGGACCGCTATCTTCAGTGCGGGCTACTCCCAGGGTGCGATACCCTTTGGCCGCCAACTCATTTACCACCTTGTTAGCCTTAGCAAGAGTTTCCTGGTCCAGCTCACAGAGAGCCATGATGACCTGGGGGGCGCCCTTGGTTACCTTGAAGGTTCGATTCTCTGAATCTTTGACGGTGCTTTCAGTCTTTTTGTGGACCGGGTCGAAAGGCACAAACTGAACCTGGGTATATCCTTGCAGCCCTTCCTTATCCTTTAGCCCGGACAACACCGCCAAATCGATGGGGTCCCGATCCTCCTCTTTGGAAGCCAGAGCCCCATAAAGGACCAACTCTTCCGGGTTGCGGGCCGCGAAGATTACCGGGTCTCCCAAGGTAAGCCGGTTCAAAGTGAGAGTTCCGGTCTTATCCGTACACAAGATGTCGACGCCGGCCATCTCTTCGATGGATTCGAGCCGGGTGACAATGGCCTTCATCTTGGACAGAGCCAGCGCTCCCACTGCCATAGTCACCGAAAGCACCGCGGGTAAGGCCACGGGAATGGAAGCCACCGTGAGGATGAGGGCAAACTGAATGAGGGTAAGAAGGTGGGCGCCGCGCTCCAGTTGCACCAGGATGAGCACGGCCACCAACCCCAGGCTCAGGTAGATCAGGTAATCCCCGATCTGCAAAACGGCTTTCTGGAAATGGGAAGGGGCTCCGGCCGCCTGGACCAACTTGGCGGTGCGGCCAAAGTAGGTGTTCGCGCCGGTCCCGGTCACTACCGCCACCATCTCCCCCTGTTTGGCCACCGATCCGGAATAGGCAATGTCCTCCGCTTTTTTGCTTACGGGCAGGGACTCGCCGGTCAAGGCCGACTGGTCCACACTGAGATAGTCGCCCTCAAAGAGCTTAACATCAGCGGGGATGATATCCCCCAGGCGGAGGCGGAGAATATCCCCGGGAACCAGGTCCTCAGCGGCAATTTCTTGCCATTTCCCATCTCGAAGCACCCGGGCCTTGAGAGCCAGCTCCTTTTTCAAGGCCTCCAGGGCATTGGCGGCCTTGAATTCCTGCCAGAAACCCACCAGGGCGTTGAAAGCCAACAAGACCGAAATAATAATGAGATCATCCCAATGCTTGACGACCGCGGAGAGAATGGCGGCGACTTCAATCATCCAGGGAATAGGCCCCCAAAAATAACCCAGGAATTTTAAGATCGGGTTAACCTTTTTTTCTTCCAAGGCATTCGGGCCAAATTGGGCCAGACGCCTCTGGGCCTCATCACCGGAGAGTCCCTGAGAAGAAGTAGCAAGGGTAGCCCAAAGCTCTGCAGCGCTTTGTTGCTGGGCCAGGTCACTGGTGATCTCTGGGATAACCATGGACACCATCCTCCTCTCATGTAGATGACAACCTATCAAGACCGCCGGACTCTGGTTCGAGATCGCACGGTAACGAGATGTTGGTCAGGATAGAGAAGTAATCCCCTACGTGCCTGGCCTGAGGCGTAGGCATTGGCGCAAATGACTCGGTCTTTCTGCCAGTACATTATGCTTCTAAAGGCTCGCGGCTTGCTGTCCCTTTAAAGGTCCGTTCCTCGCGCCAGAAGTATGGCGATAGATCGGGGGCTCAGGTGGTAAGTCTGTGGGTCTTCACATAGCGGTTCCTCGCCCGCGGCAAACAGATCCTGGGGCCCTTCGTGAGAGGTGTCAACGGCTAAATGCCACCGAGCCTCCGGCAGTAAAGGGGGCAAACCGAAATCGACCGCATCGGCGCCAGCATTGAACATCAAGAAAAGGGCGCACTGCTCATCTTCATTGATCTGACAGGCAAACTGTTTTCCTTTGGGGCCGGCCCAGTTGGGCAATCCTCCTTGCGGGCCAAACCAACGGATCTCGGCGTCCGTGTAGAATTTCTCCTTACTGAGAACCGGATGCGCTCGCCGAAAGGCGATCAGGCCACGGGTGAAGCGGAAAATTTCCCCGTGCCGTTCCAGGCGGCTCCAGTCGTGCCAGCTCGTTTCGTTGTCCTGGCAGTAAGCGTTGTTGTTGCCGCCTTGCGTGCGGCGCAATTCGTCCCCGCCGAGCAGCATCGGCACCCCGCGCGAGATTAACAGAGTCACCAGGAAGTTTTTGATCTGGCGTTTCCTGATGGACTCGATCTGGCCATCCGCGGTCTCGCCTTCAAGGCCGTAATTCTCGGAGAAATTCTCGCTCGTCCCGTCGTGGTTGTCCTGTCCGTTGGCTTCATTGTGCTTCTGTCGATAGCTCACGAGATCATGCAGCGTGAAGCCATCGTGACAGGTGACGAAATTGATGCTGCTCTCGGGGCCTTTGCCGGACTTGGAATAAATGTCGGCGCTGCCGCAGATACGTTGGGCGAATAAACCCAGAAAGCCATCGTCGCCGCGCCAGAACCGGCGGACGTCATCACGGTACTGACCGTTCCACTCCGCCCAGCGGCATTCGGAGAAGCTCCCCACCTCATAAGCTCCGGCGGCATCCCAGGCCTCGGCGATGATCTTTACATCCCTTAAGATCGGGTCCTCGGCGATTCTCTCGAGAAGCGGGGGATTGGCCAGCAATTTGCCGGAACGGCCTCGGCCGAGCACTGAGGCCAGGTCAAAACGAAAGCCATCGACATGCATCTCCACCACCCAGTAGCGCAACGCGGTCAAGATATATTCCCGCACCACCGGATGGTTGGCATTAATGGTGTTGCCGGTGCCCGTGTAGTCCTTATAAAAACGCTTATCCTCCGCCAGCATATAGAAGATCTGGTTATCAATTCCGCGGAAACAGAGGGTAGGCCCCTTTTCGTTCCCCTCGGCCGTATGATTAAAGACCACGTCCAGGAACACCTCGAGGCCCGCCCCATGAAAGGCTCGGACCATTTCCTTGAATTCCAGCTTCTGCTGACCCACGCCTCCCCTACTGCTATAGGAAGCTTTAGGCGCAAGGAAGGCCACGGGATCGTAACCCCAGTAATCCCTGACTGGCTGGCCTGTTTGTGGATTGATGCCTGTCACCTGGTTTTCGTTGAATTCCAGCACAGGCATCAGTTCCACGGCCGTCACCCCCAGCTCTTGGAAATAGGGGATCTTTTCCATCAGGCCCCGGTACGTGCCGGGATGCGCCACACCGGAGCTGGGATGGATCGTGAAGCCGCGCACGTGGGTTTCATAAATGACCGTCTCCGACCAGGGATGCCTGGGCGGACGGTCCTCCTGCCAGTCAAAATGCTCCTGCGTGAATACGCATTTCGGCATGGCGCCGGCATCATCGACCAGCGACAACCCCGAGTCTCCGTCGGGCAGAGAGGGATCGTATCCCCGAGCCGGGCCGAACTCCCAGGTGGGCAACCTCGAGATCGCAGTGGCGAAGGGATCAAGGAGCAGCTTGTGGAAATTGAAGCGATGGCCGTCCTCGGGTTGATAGGGGCCGTCCACGCGATAGGCATACAACTGGCCAGGGCGAATTCCCTTAATCCAGACGTGCCATACGTCTCCAGTGCGGTGGCGCGCCGGATCCAGGTCAATCACCCTGGCGGCCGTGGCATCTTCGGGATGATCAAACAACTCCAAGCGCACGCGGCTGGCGTGCCGGCTGGAAAACGCAAAGTTCACTCCTTCCCCGCTGGCATAGGTTCTCAGAGGCAATGGCAAACCAACGCGAACATCGGTCTGCTCCGATACCTCTTCTACATAATCATTCAGAGGGCGTTCGGACGTAGCCGGATCTGTGGTCGCCTCCGCCTGGTCTGCGGCCTGGCCTTCGGTCAGGCTGGCCGGCGCAGGTAAGGGCTCTTTGGCCCCTGGGTTATTTTCCATGAAATTGACAGCCTTTATGCCTGGGCAAACCAACGGTAGCCATTATGGCCAAAAATTGCCTGAGCCAGTCCTCTGCTAGTCCTTCCCGAAACTGAAAAAAGGAAACCCAAATCGTCCCCCGGCGCGCCCGGGGTCAAAAGCGGGCGGGCCTTAGGGGAGTGATAGGGAGGAGGCTTGCCGCTGACCGGGGCTCAGGACTGCGGAGGATTATCCTCTACGTCCCCAGGTTCCTCCGGGGTGGCAATGGCACAGGAGCAGCGAATCTGCTCCCGGATGGCGGCAATGACCCGGTAATTCTTATCTTTGAGATCCTTCAAGTCCTTGGCCCTTTGCACCGCCTCACTCACTTCAGGGGCCACCAGGGGATTAGCCTCGCCCCGCTCCAGGGCCTGATAAGTCTTTTCGCCCAGGAGGCGGGTGGCTTTCCTGATCTTTTGCTGCAGCCAGCAGGCCAAGGCATAGCGGCCCAGGATCCGGGCCCGCCGGGCGGTGTTCGCCGTGAAGGTCAAAAGGTGGCACCAGTAACCGGTGCAAATGGCTCGGGATGGATCCTCCTGGCATTCAGTGCTCATCGCTTCCTCCTTGGTGATAACCGGGGCAGGAACTTCGGGACTGAGTCAGGGGTGCAGGGGCCAGCCTTCGCCGCTCCCCTGCCCACTCACTCCTATGAATATAGGACCGGCTTAAGAGATTGCAACTGAGGTTATGCGGCCGCTGGCGCTCCGCAGTCGCATAAAGTTTTTTGGGAGACCTCTAACCGAGCCAGTCGTCGCCGCCATCCCTATTTCTGATATGGCTACGTAGCGGTTCTCCTCGTTCCCAGTTGCCTCGCCGTGGGGGAGCAAAACGATTTTTTTAATGGCGCCCTTTTTTCTTTGGCAACAAAAGATGACACAGGAGAGGCAAATCCCTGCCGCCCGTCTCCAGCTACCTCAGGTTAATGAGTTCCATGCGGTTATTGGCATCGGGATCCTTGGAGGAAGGGCCTTCGGTCAGGACCACCAGGTCGCCGGTCATATCATTGGCTTGCAAATAGCAGCTTACATAGGTTTTCCAGTCCTCCGGGTGGTTCGGTTCGTGGACGGGGTGGACGCCGTAGGTCAGGAGGAGTTGCTGGCAGGTGGCCTCCTGGGAACTCACTGCCACAATCCACACCGGCGGCCGGAAACGGGCGAGGCTCCGGGCCGTAGCCCCGCTGCGGGTGGGCACGAATATTGCGGCTGGGACCATCTTTTCCAGCGTCGCGTCCACGCTCAAGGCGATCAGGTCTGTGAACCCGACTTGGCTACCCTTCCCGGACGTGCGGAGAATCTTTTTTACCCCTTGTCCAGGCCGATAAGGCTCGATGGCGGCTGCAATCTTGGCCAGCATGGCCACCGCGGCCACCGGGTATTTGCCCATGGCCGACTCTTCTGAAAGCATGACGCAATCGGTGCCATCCAGAATGGCGTTGGCTACATCGGTGGCCTCCGCCCGGGTGGGCCGGGGGTTGGCCACCATGGACTCCAACATCTGGGTGGCCGTGATCACCGGTTTACCCAGCAGGTTCGCCTGGCGCATGAGTTGCTTTTGCACCCCGGCAATTTGCTCGATGGGGACTTCCACCCCCAGATCACCCCGAGCAATCATGATGCCGTCCGCCGCCTCGAGGATGCTGTCCAGGTTTTTCAGGGCATTGAGGCGCTCTATCTTGGCGATGACGAACGGCTGGTGGCCGAGAGCCTGGGCGGCCTCCCGCACAGCCGCAACATCCTTGCCGGACTCAACGAACGATTGGCTGATCGCGTCCACTCCGTGTTCCAGGGCAAACTGCAAGCACTCACGGTCATGGTCGGTGAAAGCGCTGATTCCCAAGGAGATGCCCGGCAGGTTGAGGCCTTTCCGGGAGCGCAGTTCGCCTCCCACGATCACCCGGCAAATCAAGTTATTTCCTTGAATATCGGAAACTTCGAGCTGAATGAGGCCGTCATTTAAAAATAGGGTGTCCTGGGGCTTCACTACCTCCGGTAAGCGGGTGAAGGTCACCGAGGCGCGGCGTTCGTCGCCCATGATCGCCTCTGTAGTCAGAGTAAAAACATCCCCTGGTTTCAACTCGATGGGCTCACCTCGGATCTGACCTATTCGCATCTTGGGACCGGGGAGATCAGCGAGGATGGCCACCCGCCGCCCCGCCGCCCCGGCTGCCGCCCGCACATTCTCTAGGAGACGCCGGTGAGTGGCGAAATCGCCATGGGAAAAATTGAGCCGGGCCACGTTCATGCCGGCCTCGATTATCTCCTTCAGCACTTCGGGAGATTCACAGGAGGGGCCGATGGTGGCTACGATCTTGGTTTTATGGGTCGACAGTGGCATATCCCGCTCCTCTGTTCACCGTAAATTCTTCGGCTGGTCGGTGTTAGCCAGACGCTGCTCCAAATCCACCACTCGGGATCATTAATAAAAATAAAAGTCCGAAAACTCTTAGGCTTGAAATAAAGGGGGGCAGGAGTCTCGTCCCGGGGTTGGCATTCCCCGGCGCAAATCTGGGTTATTCCTGCCGAAAAAAAGGATTACCCAAATCTGTTATGCCCTTACCTATATTGGCGCCCCCGCCGAGACTCGAACTCGGGACACAAGGATTAGGAATCCTTTGCTCTGTCCATTTCTGAGCTACGGGGGCGCAGGGCCGCGAGGTTGCCTCTAGAAAAAGGTGCGTTTGCAGTTGGCGTCTGGGACGCGCCCCACCTGAGGCGGGCGGCGCCTGCAACCCGCCCGGGCTGGTGATGGGTGATGAGTTAGGAGTGATGGACCCCATTGCCCATCACCCACCCTGCCTCACCCATTACCCTCACGCATCACACATCACGCCTAATCGGGGCCAAAGTCCCATTGGTGACAATAATATGCCAGGTTTGCCCGGGGCGCAAGGGGGAGCGGGAAGGCCGTTTTCTGGTTACGGTTTCCCGTTTTCTGGTTTTTGTCTCCGGGTAAAGGACCTGTGACTTTGATTTTGCCTTCCCCGAAAACCGGAAACCGAAAACCCTCCCAACCACCCCCGCCCGATGCAGGAAATTGGTGCATGAGACGCGCCCTACGAGAAAAAGATAATCCCTGGGCGGCACCCCAAAAAGATCAAAAAATAACCGGAAAGGGCCGCCAATCCCTGCCGCAACCCCCGGCCCGGCGGTTGTTGAAAGATGCAGGGGGGCATGGTATGATGCACCGATTCCGGGGAGCGGGTGACACAAGGGATGGGTATGGCCAGGCGCTGGGTCAAAATCTGCTGGGTTCTCCCCATCCTGCTTTGGGCCGGGCTGGCGGGCGCCGCAGAAATGGATCTGTTCAAGGCCGAGCGCTTCCAGGGGGGCCCCTGGCGCATCAAGGCCGAGACCCTCACCTATGATGCCGCCAACCACGTCTATGTCGCCCGGGGACGGGTGGAGATCAGCCAGGCCGACCGGCGCATCACCGCGGACCAGGCCCGGGTGGACGACGTCACCAAAGTGGCGACCCTCACCGGCAACGTGGTCATCGTTATGGAGGAAGACGTCTTCACCGGCACTAAGGGCCGCTTCAACCTGGCCACCCGCAACGGCGAGTTGGAGGACGCCCGCCTCTTCTTGCAAAGGAATCATTTCCGGGTGACTGGCAAAGTCATCCGCCGCACCGGGGACAACACCTATACTGCCGAAGAAGCCACGGTGACCACCTGCGACACCGACCGTCCGGTGTGGAGCTTTTCGGTCCCGAAGTTGGCGGTGACGGTGGGAGGTTATGGCATCGGCAGGGACGCCAGATTCAACCTGGGGGGGCTGCCGGTCCTGCGCCTGCCTGTTGCGGTGCTGCCGGTGATGAATGAACGCCAGAGCGGCTTTCTGCTGCCGTACTTCGGGGAGCACCAGGCTGGCGGCACCGTAGTCGAACTCCCCTTTTATTGGGCCATCAGCAACAACTCTGACGCCACTCTGTATCAGACCCTGCTTTCGAATCGAGGCTATATGCAGGGGGCCGAGTTCCGCTACCAGGGGCACGACGACTCGGCCGTTAATGTCCGTTTTTTCTACCTAGATGACGGCAAACCCAATGAGCCCACCGACCACCGCTATTGGCTAGCGGGGATGGTAAACCAACAGCTGCCCGACGACTGGAGGTTGCGCACCACGGTGGACCGGACGAGCGACGTCGATTATCTCAGTGACTTTAACTTCGGCTATATGGGCCTGAACCAATATTCCCGGAACTTGCTGGACACTTTCGGCCGGAATCTGGAGGAGCAGGAGGTTAGCACCCGGGTCTCCACCTTCCAACTGAGCCACAATTACTCCTGGGCCAACTTCACCGGCTATGCCAGCTATTACGACCGGCTTAACCCGGCCGACCCCATGGTCTGGCACCGGCTCCCCGGGATGTCCCTGACCTCCCTGCCCTTGCCGGTGGCCAATTTGCCCTTAGTAACTGATCTGCCCTTATATTTCGGGATGAATGGCAGCTATGACTATTTCTTGCAGCACCAGGGCCTGGACGGCGACCGCCTCGATCTCCATCCGCAGTTCACCCTCCAGGGGCAGCCGTTGCCGGCAGTGGCCTTCAATTCCCAGGCAGGGTTCCGGGAGACCGTTTTCCGAGTCGACCAAAGCGTTCCGGGTAGCCCGGAGGAAGGGTTCCTGAACCGGCAGATATTCGATTCCCGGGTGGGGCTGTCCAGCGCCTGGGACCGGGATTACGGCCGGGATGATGGGGCCAGCAGCTACTTCCGGCACATTATCCGGCCAGAATTGACCTACTGGAATATCGGCAACTATAACCCCCAACGTTACCCGGACTTTGACCTCGAAGACGTGGGCTGGACGACCCACGCCAACCGCAACCTGCCGGTACAGGAGGGGGACGACCCCATCGGCGGCGTCAATGCCTTGACCTACGGCATCTCCAACAGCATCCTCTGGCGGAGCCTTACCAAGGATGGGCAGGCCAACGTCAAGGACCTGGTCTGGTTCCGCCTAAGCCAGAGCAGCTTTTTTGACAGGGATTTCTATGGCTTGGACGGCACACCCCAGCGCCATCATCTCTTTTCCGACTTTCTGGGGGAGACGGAGGTTTATCCCAGCCGGCAGGTCACCCTGGGGCTAGATATGGCATTCTCACCCTACCGCGAAGGTTTAGACCAAGCCAATGCCAAACTGACCCTCCTGGACGCCAACCGGCAAAACTTCTTTAGTGTGAATTATGTTTACCTCGAAGGATTCGCTAACCAGCTAAACGTCCAAACCTATTTGAATTTGATGGAATCCGTAAAGACCTGGTTCACTTACGGGCATACCTTTCAGACCAATCAACAATTGGAAAACAATTACGGGATCATTTTTCAGCGCCAGTGTTGGGGGGTGGCCATCACCTTTAGAGACCGCCCGAACGACAAGGGAGTGTCGGCCTTCGTTTTCATCCCCGGCCTGGGAGAAAAGACGAATTACTCCCCGGTGCACTTCTCGGGAATCAAGTCCAAAGAGGAGGCCCCCGATTTCTTTTAATGAGAGTTCTGCGATGTCAGGATCGGCAGATAGCTTTTTTTAGACAAACTGATAGATTAACTTTGTTTAACCGGCATCTGCCTGGAAAAATTGTGAAGAAGAGGTGGCACAGGCGTCTCGCATGTGTTGGCTTTTTCAGGTTTAAATCGGCGCCGCCAGCGGGCGCCTGAAAATTGCCAGAGAGGTAAATTTTAATGAAATTGGCCATCATCGGGGCAGGGTATGTCGGTCTGGTGACCGGGGCCTGCTTCGCCGAAATGGGTAACGATGTCATTTTGGTGGACGCGCAGGTCTCCAAGGTTGAGGCCTTGGAGCAGGGGCACATCCCCATATACGAGCCGGGGCTGGAGGACTATGTCAAACGCAATGTCCGGGACCACCGCCTGAGTTTCACCACCGACCTGGCCAGCGCGGTGCAGCAGAGTCTGGTCTGCTTCATCGCCGTGGGCACTCCCCAGGACCGGGACGGCTCAGCCGACCTGTCCATGGTTTTGCAAGTGGCCCGGGAGATCGGCCGGCACATGAACGGCTACAAGGTGATTGTGGAGAAATCCACGGTGCCGGTGGGCACCGCGGTCCAGGTGCGCCAGGTTATTCGGGAGGAACTGGCCACCCGGGGAGAGGTCCTGGAATTTGACGTGGTTTCCAACCCGGAATTTCTCAAGGAAGGCACCGCCCTGGACGACTTCATGAAGCCGGACCGGGTGGTGGTGGGCTGTGACGACGTCCGGGTGGGGGAGTTGATGAAGGAGCTTTATGGACCCTTCGTGCGTACTAATGCCCCCATTATCCTCATGGACGTAGTTTCCGCCGAACTCACCAAGTACGCCGCCAACGCCTTTTTGGCCACCAAGATCTCCTTCATCAATGAAATGGCCAACATCTGCAGCCGTACCGGGGCCGATATCAAAATGCTCCGCCAGGGCATCGGCTCCGACCGCCGTATCGGCCCCCTCTTCCTATTCCCGGGCCTGGGCTATGGCGGTTCCTGTTTCCCCAAGGACATGCAGGCCCTGATCCACACTGCCAGGTCCCGGGGCTACACTCCCCGCATCCTGGAAGCCGTGGAGGCCATCAACCAGGATCAGCGGCGGATCTTCTTTGAACGCATTTATGATTATTACCACGGGGATGTGAAGGGACGGGTCTTTGCCCTGTGGGGCCTCTCCTTCAAACCTCAGACCGACGACATTCGTGAGGCCCCGGCCCTGGCCCTCATTGCCAGCCTTACGGAGGCCGGGGCGCGCCTTCAGGCGCACGACCCCGAGGCCATCGCGGCCACCCGCCAATATCTAGGGGACCAGCAGGCCATCAGTTTTGCTGATTCCAGCTACGAGGCCCTGGAGGGGGCTGATGCTCTCATCATCTGTACCGAATGGGCCAGGTTCCGGGAGCCGGACTTCGACCGGATCAAATCCATGCTGAAGGCCCCGGTGATTTTCGATGGCCGCAACCTTTATCAGGCCGAAAAGATGGCCAAACTGGGGTTCAAGTACTTTTACATCGGCCAGCCGGGGACCGGCCAATAAGCCGAGGGACCGGCGGGCTAACCGCAGCAGCGTCCGGCCAGGATTGGGCAATTCGGTTTCTCGTTCCCTGCTATTGCTGGGGAACGCATCTTGAGCCTACGCCCTGCCTGGGCCCTCGATTACGCAGCAAGAAGCGGAGGCGGCAGTGTTCCGGAGCAAGTCAGGCAGCAGTAGCGAAGGTGAAGGATGCGGGGAGGAGCTGCGGCGCCTGGACCTCTCCGGCTTCTCCGCCCTGCGGGTCTTGGTGGCCGGGGATTTCATGCTGGACGAGTACCTCTGGGGGCGGGTGGCGCACATCTCCCCGGAGGCGCCGGTGGCGGTGGTGGACGTGGAGCGGGAAACCCGCACGCTGGGTGGCGCCGGCAACGTGGTCAACAACCTGGTGGCCCTGGGGGCCCAAGTGGAGGTCCTGGGATTGGTGGGCGATGACCATCCGGGCAGCCTGTTGCGCCGTGAGCTTAACCGGCTGGGAGTTGACGACGCCGGACTCTTCGCCGACCCGCAGCGGCGTACCTCCCGGAAGACCCGGGTCATGGGCAACACCCAGCAGATGGTGCGCATCGACCGGGAATCCCGCAGCCCGGCCGGCCCGGATTTCCTGGCGGCGGCCTCCGGTTTTCTCCGGGACCGTCTGCCCCGGCTCTCCGCCATTGTCCTCTCTGATTACGCCAAAGGGGCCCTAACCGCCCCCTTACTGCAGGAGGTCATCAGGCGGGGGCGCAGTCAGGGGACGCCGGTGGTGGTGGACCCCAAGGGGCCGGATTTCTCCAGTTACGCCGGGGCCACGGTCATTACCCCCAACCGCAAGGAAGCGGAACTGGCAGTCGGCCACTCCCTGTCCCACTGGGAGGAACTCGTCCGGACCGGGGCCGGGCTCCGGGAGGACCTGGGTCTGGACCAGCTGCTGATTACCTTGGGGGCCGAGGGCATGCTCCTATTCCCCCGGGAAGGCCCGGAGCTGCACATTCCCACCCGGGCCCAGGAGGTCTTCGACGTCTCCGGGGCTGGGGACACGGTGGCCGCGGTCGTAGCCCTGGGGCTGGCCTGCTGGGGCAACCCGGTGCTGGCCGCCAGGGTGGCCAACATCGCCGCCGGCGTGGTGGTGGGCAAGGTGGGCACCGCCCCCATCTTCCGGGCGGAACTGGAGCGGGAGCTGGGACGCCGGTCCGCCGGTCTGGAGGATAAGATCCTGGGGTTGGCCGAATTGGGCCTCAAGGTGTCCCATCTCCAGGCCCAGGGCCGGAAGGTGGTCTTCACCAATGGCTGCTTCGACCTGCTCCACGCCGGCCACATCAAGTTTCTGGAGGATTCCCGGCGCCTGGGAGACCTGCTGGTGGTGGCCCTGGACAGCGACGCCTCGGTGCGCCTGGTGAAAGGGGAGGGGCGCCCGGTCATCGGCGAAGCTCAACGCCTGCGCATCCTGGCGGCCCTCTCCGCGGTGGACTACGTTACCCTGTTCGAAAGCTCCCGGCTGCCGGAAATCCTGGCAAGCCTCAAACCGGACATTCTTACCAAGGGGAGCAATTACCCGGAGGCCCAGGTGGCCGGGCGGGAGATTGTTCAGGCCTACGGCGGGGAGGTCCGGCTCCTCCCGGTCATCGAACCCGAATCGGTCTCGAACCTCATCCAGCGCATCAAAAACGGCCAGGCGGGCGAGTAGCGATAACTATCTCATCGGCCTGAAGACCTGGATTCTCTGGGTTCACTCCAGCGGAAGCTCAATCTCATGTAGGGTGGGCACCGCCCACCATTTCCTTAAAAAATAGGCACTGCCCACCGATTCCTTAAAAATCTATTCCTGTTTAATAAGTGGCGCACCTGGATGTCCGCCCAGTAGGGGCGGGTTTAAAACCCGCCCCTACTGCCCGCCATTTCATAAGGGCGCACACATGGGTGCGGCTCCCACAAGACTTTTCCTCAATGCGGAAAACTGAAAACTGAAAACTGAAAACTGAAAACTTTCCTCTTACCGGGTCCAGTAAACCCGCACGAACCGGTTGGGTTCACTCCAGCGGAAGCTCAGGTCGCCTTTGTAGGCCTTGAAGATGGCGCGGCCCAGGTGTTGGGCCAGCTTCTCGGTGGTGGTCTCAACGATCAGCTTGACTTCCGCCTCCGAAATCATTTGGACAATGCGGTCAGCGAAGCTGCGCTTCCCAACCTTGGCGGCTTCCTTTTCCAGCAGTTTGACGATCTCCTCCCGGTGCTGGACCCAAAATTCACCGCCCAGGGTAAGGTAGCCTTCCACGTAATGGTCCTTGATCTTGCGGCAGGTGGGACAGACCACGTGGCGCACCTTGCCGGCGCCCGCCAGTTTGTCGTAAAGGTTCCCATCGAAGAACCAGCGCTTGCTCTGGTAGACGGCATGGCAGTCCTGGCACACCGCCGCCTCCTGGCCAGCCGCCAGCTCGTAGGGGTCGTTGACCCGGCCGGCATGGCCGAATTTTTTGCCTTTTTCTCCACTCCATTTGTGTTCTTTGTATCTTTCCATCGTTTAGCTCGCCTCTCTGGGTGGCGCCCCTGGTTCCGGGACGAGGATGAACCAGCTGCAGCCAGCCGCTATCCTGGTGATTTTCCCGAGGGGACGCACCCCGGCGGGTTCTCCTTTCAGGAAGCCGTGATTTTCCGGTAATATCGCCGTTTCCTAATTCAGTTAGAAATCATTTTTGAAGTTAATGCCTAATTTTCCATTTTCTACTTGTCGGGTTTAATTATTCAGGCAGTTGGAGGAATAGGCAGGTTTTGCCCCGGGGGAAGGGGAGACCGCGGGAATGACGGGGAGGAGCCGGGGTCCCCGGGCCTCTCCCCGGAATCCCCCCTTTCTTTCTAAAAATCGACGTACTCGCCGCGACTCAGGCCTCGCAGGTGACAGGTGCCGTTGAGGGACACGATCTGCCAGACGCCGCCCGTCCAATGGAAGTGGTTGATGGCGGTGGTGTCCTGGCCGATGCGCCAGAAGTGCGAGTTATCGAGGCCGATGAAGGCGGCGATGAGGACCTTGTTCATCGCCCGATGGGCTGCCAGCAGGACGGTCTGGTCCGGGTGGCGGGCCAACACCGCGGCCACCGCGGCCAGCCCTCGTTCCTTCACTTCTTCCAGAGTTTCACCCTGGGGAAAGCGCACAGTGTGGGGGGCGGTCTCCCAGCGATGGTAGAGGTCGGCGTATTTCACCTTGACCTCCGTCAGGGGCAGGCCTTCCCATTCTCCGTAGCAGATATCGGTCAATCCCGGCAAATCTTCCACGGGCAGGCCGTGGTGCCGGGCGATGGCCTCGGCGGTGTCCCGGGCCCGGGACAGGGGGGAGCAGTAGGCGGCCTGGATGGACTCTCCCTTGAGCCATTCCCCCGCCAGCCGGGCTTCTTCCCGGCCGGTGTCGTTCAGGGGGATGTCCCGGGAGCCGCGAAAGATCTTATCCTTGTTCCAGGGTGTCTGGCCGTGGCGCACCAGGATGATCCGGGTCATGTGCCCTCCGTTTGGGAAAAAAATGAAAAATATGAGAAATCATGAAAAACGGGGCCAAATTTGGGAAACTGGCCCCGCCATGAATCGGCCTGAAAGGTGAGCGCCCTATCAGACGACGTCCCAATTGAGTTCAAAGGTGTTGTCGTAAAGGGTGTACAAAAAGCCCATCATCTTGCCCACCCCCGGCATGACCCCTTCCTGGACCTTCCAGAAATTGAGATAGACGGCCGGGACCATGCGGGTCTCCCCGGTTTGGGGATCAGGGTCGATGTTCTGCCAAACTTCTTTCTTCTCCATGACGCGCCATTCGGTGCCGAATTTCTTGCTGCGCACCACCGACCCCACCTTGGGGAGCTTCTGCTGCCGCGTGATTTCTGCATACTCTGTCATAGGTCACCTCCAGGGGAATAGTGGTTAGGGGGCTTGCCCAAACAATAAGATTGGGTTCCCAAATATCAAGGGTAAATTTCCTTCTTTTCGCCCTGGTTTAGATATTTTCTAACTCAGGGGAGAGACTTTTCAACCCGGGCCTTCAATCCCAATAAGGCGTCTTCACCCCGGGAGATTTCGGTTAATCTTTGCTCCATTTCTCCGGCCCGCCGCGCCGCCGCCTGGGCGCTGTTCTGCTTCTGGGCCCTGGCCCGCTCGAGCGCCTGACGGATGCTCTGGGTGGTGTCATCGATCCGGGAGAGCCATTCCTTCCGGAAATTCCGGGTCAATTCCTGGAGCCGCTGCTGGAAATCATAACGCAGGCGGCCGCAATGTTTATCCACCAATTCAGCCACGTTTTCCAGAAGTTTTTTGAGCAGCAGGCCCTTGGTAAGGGCACGGGGAAGCAAGGAAGCCACGGTCATTTGCAAAATTTCCAACCCCACCGGTTCATCTTTAAATTTGAACCCGAAGCGGCTCTTTTCAGTGAGGGATTCCTCCGCTGCAAAACCTTGCAGGGAAAAGTCAAAGATCCGCGCCGTCAATTGGGTCAGGCGCTCCAGGATGGCGTTAATCCGGGCGGCGAACTCCTGCTGGGTGTCGGCCAGCGACAGTGTCAGTTTCTCGACCTCCCGGAGCCGCCAATCGAGGAAGACATCCCGCAACGCCCCGAACAGGTATGCCTCCATCTCCTGCCGCAGGTCGAGGGACAGGCGTCTTTTCCGCTGGAACTCGGTCTCCACTTCCCGGCCCAGCCGGGCGGCGGTTTCCCGCTTAAAGGATTCCAGGTCACGGTTCAACTCCTCCAATACCCCTTTGACCCGCCCATCCAACAGCAAGAGGGACATCTCCCGCTCCTTCTCCAATCCCTGCAGTTCCTGGTTGAAGCGGGCGATTTTCTCCTCCAGCTCCTTAAGAGGGATGGCACTGGCCTGGCGTTCCACCTTGAGCGCCAGGGTGGAGTCATTCAGGGCCTTGAGGGCCCCGTTGATACAGGAAATCAGCAATACCCGGCCCTTTTCCTGGTAAAGGAACCGGCGCAGGTATTCTTCAAATTGGGGGAGGAGACTGGCAGTTAAAGTGGCGGAGCCGCCATCGGCCTTGCCTTCCAGACCCAGCTTGGCGGAGAGCGGGAAGATCATCACCTTTTGGGCGGCCAGGTTGTTGCGCAGGACCTCCGCGGTAAAGTCCAGGGCCTCCTGCCGCTCCGCCTCGGCCACATAGTCGATCTTATTGAGAACGAAGAAGAGCTTGTGGCCGAATTCCCGGATATCCTTTAAAAATTCCTCTTCGGCGGCGGACAGGGGCGGGTCCACGGTAACCACGAAGACGGCGGCGTCCACCTGGGGGAGATAATTATATGCGACCTCGGTATTGTGGCTATAGATCGAGCCCACCCCCGGGGTGTCGATGATGCGCACCCCGTCCCGGAGATAATCCGAGGGATAGGCGATTTCCACTTCCCGCACCCCTTTATGGTTCTTGGGATTGCCCTTTTCAGTGATATAAGCCGCCAATTCCTCCGGGGTAATAACGGTGCGTTGGCCGTTTTGAAAATGGACGCAGATCTCCAGGTGTTCGCCGTAACCCAGGATGGTAACCACCGAAGTGAGGGGGATGATGGACGTGGGCAGCACGGCTTCACCCATCAAGGCGTTGATCAGGGTGCTTTTCCCCCGTTTAAAGGCGCCCAGGATCACCAGATTGAAGCGGTTTTGCCGCAGCTTGTCCAAAAGCTGCGTCAGCAGCGGCCCCTTCACTTCAGGCAGCGTCGCCAGCCGGCTCAGCTCCCCTTCCAGGTCTTCTTTCAGTTCCCGGTAAACTCCCATAACTTCTCCTGTTATGAGGAGCAAAAAAAACTTCTGCCCCATGAATGAGCAGAAGTCATCAGCCCACGGCCCACCGTGAACAATTGAGGCGGACTTCATCGCCCTCGAGCTTAGATTATTTCTCCAAAAGAGCCTTGATGTCAACTCTAAAAGAGGGTATTTGTGAATTTTAGCACATTTTCCTTAAATGGGATGGAGGCTGGGGTTAAGACCTTGCCGGCCCAAGCCGGATCTTCAGGTTGATTCCTTTTCCGAAGGGGCCGCCTTATGGGCAAAAGGGCAGAAACCGGCTCGGAATCTATTGGCTAAGCCGCAGCCTGAGAATTCATCGTCCTGGCAGGGGTGTCACCCTGTTCTGTGACCGGATTTAGGAAAGGTGCGGCAGCCAGCTACGGATTATCCGGATGCGGAGGGACTCCTTGACAAACCCCCGCCACTTTCATATAAAAAATGGTGCTTAGCCGCTGGGGGATCGTCTAACGGCAGGACTGCAGACTCTGGATCTGCCTATCCAGGTTCGAATCCTGGTCCCCCAGCCAGCAGTAGACATCAATCCCCGGTAGCTCAGCTGGTAGAGCGGGTGGCTGTTAACCACTTGGTCGGCGGTTCGAGTCCGTCCCGGGGAGCCAGAAAATACCAGGGGTTGGTTCTATCAGAGCCGATCCCTTTTCTTTTGTGGCCCATATCGGTGCTTAGGTCCGGTTATGTTTCCCGAAACCGAGCCCAGCGCGGGCAGAGGCCTTTTCCAGCAAATCTTGCCCAAAGATTTGCTTGACAAGGGGAAACTCGTTCGTCTATTAATCAAATTAAGAAGCGGCGTCATATTATGGACCGCCAGGCACCTTCTGACCACCGCTGCCAGTTATCCGAAAGTTTTTCTCCACCAGGATTTGTTGAAGAGTCCGAAATTAACCGGAGGTGAAGGCACTACGGACTTAATCCCTATTAATCTTTGAGGCCGTCGAGGGAAATAGAGGAGCAGCTTTTTAAAATCTATTATTAACCGATCCTGTTTAAAGGAGGCTCACATGAGGATTTTGGCTAAAAAGTCGTCAATTTTTATGGTCCTGGGAATCCTGTTCTCCTCCATGTGTTTAGTGCTTCCGGCGCCAGCAGCCGAGCCCGTTAACATCGTCATCATCGCGGAATCAGCCACGCTCGTCGGCAAAGCCATAGTGAATGGGGCGCAGCTGGCGACCGATGAGATCAATGCCAAAGGCGGCATCAATGGGCAGCCGATAAAGCTGACCATCTACGATGACCAGGTTAAGTCTGCAGAAGCAGTTCAAGATTTCCAAAGGGCGGTTTATAACGATCATGCAGTGGCAGTGGTAGGCAGTTGGATCAGCGAGGTCGCCTTATCCCTGGAGCCCTGGGCCGCCCGCCTGCATACCATCTACATTACCACCGGCGCCGCCTCCCCCAAGATAACCCAATTGGTGCACGACGACTACAATGCCAACAAGTATGTTTTTCAATTGAAATACAACGCCACCGAGATGGCGCAAATGGTCTGCAGCTTTGCCCATGATGACCTGGTCGGGACTTTGGGGTATAAGACAGCCTTTGTGGCCAGTGAGAATGCTGCCTGGACCGAGCCTCTCGACGATGAGTATCTCAAATGTTTGCCGTCCTCGGGCTTGAAGGTTGTCGGCCATATGCGCTTTGCCCCCGACACCAACGATTTTACCCCCATTTTCGCCACCATCGAGAAAGAGCATCCCGACGTCCTCATCACCGGCTGGGCCCATGTGGGTCTAAAGCCGACGGTGCAGTGGCATGAACAACAAATCCCCCTGCTGATTGCCGGGGTGGACGCCCAGGCCAGCACCACGGATTTCTGGGAAAAAACCAACGGCGCCACCGAGGGCATTATCACCCAAGCCGAAGGTTCGCCCAGCCCCATCACCCCCAAAACGATCCCCTTCGTGAAAGCCTATGAGAATAAGTTTCACATCAGCCCTGCATATGCCGGCTACACGACTTATGATGCCATCTATGTCTTGAAAGAAGCCATGGAGAAGGCCAAATCCACCCAAACCGATCCCTTGATCAAGGCCCTGGAGGAGACCCATTATACCGGCGTCATCGGGAATATTGAGTTCTATGACAAGAGCAGCCCCTTTGCTCATGGGATCAAATTCGGCAAAGGTTACGGGATGGGCGTACTGCTGCAATGGCAGAAGGGCCAACTGGTAACGGTCTGGCCTAAAGAGGCGGCCACGGGGTCCTTAATCGTCCCCAGCTTTGTGCAGAAGGCAGGTGCAACTAAATAATACCAAGTTGGTCTCGATCAGGCCACAGGCTTACGGTTTGACGAACCCCTGACTTCAGGAGCCGTAAGCCTGTGCTGGTCCGCATAGGCTCATTACCATCCCTGGCCCGACCCCACGGCCCGAAAGGTTATGGATCACTTGAACTTTCCGGTCAGTTTCCGCCATCTTCACCTCTGCCCCCATCGACACTTCTAATGTTATTAACTTCAACTTTTCTACGGAAAAAGAAGAAAGGCACATGCAAGTTTTCTTGCAGATATTAATTAACGGTTTTATCATCAGCTCTATTTATGCGCTGGGCGCCGTCGGCTTTTCTCTCATATTTGGCACAGCAGGCATCTTGAACCTTGCCCATGGCTCCTTTTTGGTGCTGTCGGCGATGGTTGCCTGGTTTTTCATCAGTCATTTAAAATTGCCTTTAGTAGCCGGCATAGCCCTTGGCGTTCTCGCCTCCGTAATCGTTTCCTATCTTCTCTTCTTCCTGGTGGCGCATCCCCTGGACAGATCCAAGAAGATTCCCAGAGAAGAAAAAGAGGTCTTCATCCTGACCGCGACCCTGCTGTGGTCCATGATAATTCAAGGCCTGCTGGACTATACCTTCGGTTCCACCCCTATTGTCATTCCGCCCTTCACTCCCGGGACGCTGCACGTCTTTAACATAAGCATCACTTATAACGAGGTTATCGTGGCGGCAGTTTCTTTAACTGTCATAGGCTTGCTTTACCTTCTTATTAATCGAACCAAGACGGGAAAATTGCTTTTGGCAGCCTCTATGAGTCATACGGGACTGGCCCTTATGGGCGTCGAGCTGAAGAAGGTCTACATTCTCCTGTGGGGAATTTATGGTCTGCTTACCGGAGTTTCGGGGGTGTTGCTGGCTTCCTTCCTGGGCGCCTCGGCCTCCGCGGTTCCGGATTTGACGGGCCTATCCTTTTCCATAGTGGTCTTGGGAGGCTTGGGCAGTATTACCGGTTCTTTTTTTGCCTCGTATATCATAGGTTATTTGGGGACCATTACGGCCTACCTCATATCGCCCGCTTATACCACTCTGCCGGCTTTTTTCGTGCTCATACTGATACTTTTTATTAAACCGCGCGGTCTTTTCGGGAGGTTTTAGGACAAGTTCATATGCAATTGCAGCTCTCCAGGACCAATATCCTCAAGTTTGGCCTGATCCCCATCATCGGGTTCGCCGTTCTACCACGGTTCTTGTCCCTGTATCTTCTGGGCACTTTAACTATCGCCCTGTACTTCTCCGTTTTCGCCATGTCCTGGGACCTGCTTTTCGGCTACTCCGGTGAGGTCAATTTCGGTCCTACCTTTCTCATCGGCGTGGGCGCCTATACCGCGGCGCTGTTCAATGTCAATACCGGCTTGCCCGTGGTGGTCTGCATCATTTTGGGAACCAGTGTGGCGGTCATCGCCGGTCTGTTGCTGGTGGCCCCGGCGTTGCGTCTGCGGGGGCCTTATTTCGGTTTGATCACCCTGGTCTCGGTGCTCATACTGGACCAGGTTATCACCATCTTTGCCCAGTATACCGGAGGCGAGATCGGCATCTCCCTTCCCGGCATGCTTTCCGCCAGTAATCTCGTTAACTACTATTTGGCCTTAGGGTTTATGGTCATCAGTGCCATTATTTTCCTCACCATCGCGGGCTCGCCCATCGGTCTCATCCTGCAGGCAGGCGCTCAGGATCCCATAGAGGCGGAAAGCCTGGGGTTCAACCTGACCAAGTACAAAGTCCTGGCCTTCGGCGTCAGTGCCTTTTTTTCAGGTTTAGCCGGGGCGATGTTGGTTTTTTATCTGGGCACCGCCTCCGTAAGTGTGGTGGTATCCATCTCCGTGGTCCTGCAGATTATCATTGCGGTGATTATCGGCGGCAGACGCACAATTATCGGGCCTATCCTGGGTTCTTTATTTATCATTTTAACCGGCCAATGGCTCCAATACCTGGGACAACTCGATTATGCGGTGGTTTCTCTCCTGGCTTTGATCATACTTCTCATTTTCCCCGACGGCATCGCCGGAATGCTCTTAAAGAGGGGATAAGGAACTTGCTGCTCTTTTCGTAAGGGAAACTATGCCACTACTTGAAGCCCTGGGTTTGCAGAAAAGATTTGGCGGCATTCACGCGGTCAATAACGTCGATTTTAATGTGGAAAAGGGAGAGATCATCGGCCTGATCGGGCCCAATGGCTCGGGAAAGTCTACCTTGCTGGGCCTGCTGCTAGGCGTCCATAAACCCAATAGTGGCACCATCCGCTTCGCCGGGGAAGAGATTCAGGACTGGCCCATCAACAAGAGAATAAAAAACGGCATTGCCATAGTCTTCCAACATTCGAGGCCGTTAAACCGGCAAACCGTTCTGGACAACATTAAACTAGCCATCCTGCCTGACAGGCTGTTCAATTTCTATTACCCGGGTGACTTGGAAGCAAAAGCCAGGAAGATTGCGGAGTTGGTCGGTTTACAAGATGTGGCCGATTCTTACCCCTCGTCGCTGCCATTCGGGCATATCCGGAGGATGGAGCTTGCCAAGGCCCTGGCCCTCAATCCCAGGTTATTGCTCCTGGATGAACCTTTTGCCGGTTTGACGCCTTCCGAGATCACCGAACTGACCAGATTGATTCTCTCTCTCCGGAAGCAGAATCAAGCCATTGTGCTGGTGGATCACAACATTAAAGCAGTCTATAATTTTGTCGATAAGATTATCGCTTTGTACGTGGGCAACAAGATCGCCGAAGGCAAGCCCGATGACGTTATTTCGGATAAGGAGGTCCGCCGGGTCTTCATCGGCAAGAGTATGGACGCCAGCGAGCCTGGCCCCGCCACTGAAAAAAGCGTTTCCTTAAGGAAAGAGCCGATTTTGGACCTTGACATCGGCTCGATCCGTTACGGGCAGGCCGAGATTCTCCGGAAAGTGCAGCTCCGCATCAACGCAGGTGAGTTTGTTTCTCTGGTCGGGCTCAACGGCGCCGGCAAATCGAGCCTGCTGAAGGCAATTCTCGGTATTGTCGGCTATGACGGCGACGTGAAATGGCAGGGCCGGTCCACCAAAAATTTGACCACCGCCCAGATTGTCAGGCTGGGGATTGCCTTTGCGCCGGAGACCAGAGAATTGTTTCGTTACCTGACGGTTAAGGAAAACCTGGAGTTGGGCGGCGGCCGGTTGCAGCCCGCGGCGCTGAAAGAGAGGCTGGCTTATGTTTTTGAGCTTTTCCCGATACTGCAAGAACGCCTGGCGCAGACGGCCTATACCCTCTCGGGGGGCGAGCAGCAGATGTTAACCATCGCCAGAGCCATGATGCAAAAACCCTCCCTGCTGATCCTCGATGAGCCGACCCTGGGGCTGGCGCCCGTGGTGCTCGATACGATTTCCGAGACGCTGGCGGCGCTCCATGAGAAAATGGGCGTGACGATCTTGCTGGGTGAGCAAAATCTCCATTTTGCCCTGAAACATTCAGAGAGAATCTACCTGCTGGAGCATGGCAGCATCACCTGGGGAGGCAGTGTTGACGCCTTTATCAAAGAGGTGGGCGAAAAGTCTCTGGTTTAAAGCCGCCCCAATCATGGAGTTCCTATGAAACTGCTGGTCGCCTATCGCGCCTCCGCACTCGGTGAAAAGGTTCTCGCCCATGCCAGCGAGCGAGCCCGGCAGTCCGCGGCGCGGGTCTATCTGGTAACTTCCCTGGTGGGGGGCCCCGAAACCCCGGAGGAAGTCATCGAGCAAGCCCGGACTGACCTGGATCAGGCCGCCGCCCGGCTCGCAGGAAACGGGATTGCCGCGGAGACCCACCTGTTGATCCGCGGCCTGAGCTCCGGGGAAGACGTGGTCCGGTTTGCCCGGGAGATCGCCGCCGACGAGATCATTGTCGGTGTCTGGAAAAAATCGAAAGTGGGCAAGATCCTGTTCGGCTCCACCGCTCAGGATGTGATCTTGAAGGCCGGTTGCCCGGTGTCCACCATCGGCTGATCAGTTCAAGGGTCAAAGTTGAACACCTGCGAAAACCACCTTTGTCATCCTGAGCGAAGCGAAGGATCTCGTATTTCCATTTTATTTTTGAGATTCCTCGGTCGCTTCGCTCCCTCAGAATGACAAATTGGGGACTTTCACAGAGGTCTCAAGTTGACCCTATTGCGTCTTTAGCCCTTAGCCTTGAACTTTGAACTTTGAACTAAAACAGCCGCTACTTGGAGGTCCGCTCCTTCTGCCTGGCAAAGAAGGCTTCCAGGGCCTCCACGTGCTCCGGCGAATGGTGGCAGAGGGCCTGGAAGGAGGCGGAGATTTCCAGGGTCTCCTCCAGGCTTTTCCCCTGGGTCAGGCTGAACAGGCGCTTGGCCAGGCGCAGAATCCGGCCGGGCTGTTTGGCGATCTCTGCGGCGATCTCCAGGGAGCGCGGGATCAGCCTATCCGGGGGCACCACTTCGCTCACCAGGCCGATGCGCAGGGCTTCGGCGGCGTCGATTACCCGGCAGGTGAAGGCCAACTCCATGGCCCTGGAGTAGCCGATGATCCGAGGCAGGAGGAAGGCGCCGCCATCCCCGGGGATGAGGCCCACCGAAACGAAGGTCTCACCGAAGCGGGCCCGGTCGCTGGCGATGCGAAGGTCGCACATGCAGGTTAGATCGCAGCCGGCGCCGATGGCCGGTCCGTTCACCGCGGCGATGGTCGGCACATCCAGGCGCTGAAAGGCCAGGGGAATCCTCTGGATACCCTGGCGGTAATTGTTGCGGATCTGGTCCGGGTCCCCGGCGAAGGTCCCCGCCCGGTTATACATATCCTTGACATTGCCGCCCGCGGAAAAGGCCGTGCCCGCCCCGGTGAGGATCATCACTTTAAGGGATTGGTCCTCCTGCACTCGCTGGCAGGCGTCCACGATCTCCTCGATGATCTCCTTTTCCGTAACGGTGTTGCGCACATCCGGACGGTTTAAGGTGACAATGGCGATACTTTCCTTTTGTTCGAAGATGATCTCTCGATACTCCATGCTATTTATCCCCCGTGGTCGAGATATCCGCTAACGCCTGCCAGCGGCCCCAGCTTCCCTGGCTGATCAGCCCCGGGAGGCAGCCGGCTTTATCTTTAGCGATTCGGCTGATGCCCGCAGGCGATGCCGGCAATGATGAGTTTCTGAATATTGGAGGTTCCTTCCACCACCTGCAGCGATTTGCAGTCCCGATAGAAACGCTCGATGGGATACTCCGTGGAAAAGCCGTAGGAACCGAAAATTTTCATGGCTTCATTGGCCGCGTGCACCGCGGCTTCCGAGGCATAGAGCTTGGCAATGGAAGTCTGCATCTGATTGGACTGGCCCTGATCCTTGAGGAAGGCAGCCCGGTACACCAACAATTGGGCGGCCTGGTGTTCGGCCACCAGGTCGGCGATTTGGGCCTGGATCATTTGAAACTTGGCAATCGGCTGGCCGAACTGGGTTCTTTCATTGGCGTACTTAATCGCCAAATCGACGCAGGCGCCGGACACCCCCAGTCCCCCGGCGGCGCAACCGAGCCGGGTATTGTTGAGCATCCACATGCAGATTTGAAAGCCATCGCCGGGATTGCCCAACACCGCGTCCTTGGCGACTTTGGCCCCCTCGAAAGAGATTTCCCCGGTGGGCGCACAGTGTAGCCCCAACTTGGTTTCAATCGCCCTCGTGGTGATTCCCGGGGTCTTCTTCAGGTCCACAAGGAAACACGTCAGCCCCTTATATTTTTTCTCCCGGTCCGTGAAGGCGTAGACCAGCCCCGTATCGCCCACGGAGGCATTGCTGATCCACATCTTCTGCCCGTTGATTTCCCAGTGGTCCCCCAGGTCTTTGGCGGTAGTCCCCATGGCCACCACATCTGAGCCGGTATTGGGTTCGGTGATGGCGAAAAACCCCAGGTTTTCCCCGGAGATCCATTTAGGGATCAGGGTTCGCTTCTGCTCCTCCGAGCCGAACTGGTTGACGGTCACGGCCGGGCCGAGATTTTGCATGTTGAAGGGCAGCCGCCAGGAGGGGGACACCTTGGCAATTTGCTCGGCCATGAGGACCGATTCCAGAAACCCCATGCCGTTGCCGCCGTACGCTTCCGGCAGGGCGCAACCGAAAAAGCCCAGTTCCCCCATCTGCCGCACTATTTCCGGACGAAACCGATGGTCCTTCTCATCTGCTGCCAGCGTGGGCCGGATTTCATTTTCCGCGAAGCGGCGGGCCTGTTCCTGGACCAGGCGTTGCTCCTCGGTCAGGTTAAAATCCATTCTGGAGTTCCTCCATATTTTGAGGTTTTCTTATCTCAGGGTAATGGCTTTTTCAGGACAGATTTCCTGGCAGCAAAAGCAGGCGATGCAGGCCTCAGGGTCCACCTGGGGCAGGTCGTCGCACATGGACAAAGCCGACATCGGGCATTGCTCGATGCAGGTGCCGCAGCCGGTGCACCAGTCGGGGTTAGCCTGGGGGGTAAGCAGCGTACGCTCGTGGATGACCGATTGGATGGTCTCGTTGTGAATCATGGCTTCACCGCCCAACGGCGGCAATTTGAAATTGGCCAGCGGTTTCAACTCCCCGATGATCTCCGTGTGACTCAGGTCGTAGTCCCCCAAGCCCGCTTCCCTGGCCTTGCGCAGGAAGGGCAACAGCCCCGGTTCACAGCCCATCATTGTGGCTATGACGCCATCCAGGGCCACCGCATTGTCAGAAGCCAGTATCAGACCGATGTCCCTCAAGTCGGGGCAAGCCGGACCATTGCCTTCCATACCCACTACCGCGTCCACCAGAAAGAAATCGGGGACCCGCAGCCGGAACACCTCGACGATCACTTCATGGAAACGTTCGGGGTTGCCCGCCGCCTTGTGAAGCTTGGCCTTTTGGGCGCCGGGCAAAAGACCGTAACTGTTTTTGATGGCCCCCGTCATGACCGTCAGGCCATGGGTTTTGAATTTCGGTAGGCTGATGATGATGTCGGCCTCACGGACAATCCGGGACAGGCTCAGCGTGGGCATGAAATCAGGGTTGAAGTCAACCTGCAGGGAATCGTTGCCGATGTTCTGGTAATAACCCTTAGCTGCTTCCATCAGGCCGGTCTTTTGAAAGCACTCCTCGTTGGCCCCATAATTAAACAGGCCAGGATTGTCGCCGACTACGATGGCGGCGGGCCCCATGGCTTCCACCTTTTCCACCACGGCGCGGAGCACCGCGGGATGGGTGACGATGCCTTCCGCAGCTTCCGAGATCCGTAGCACATTGGGCTTGATTAACACAGTTTTGCCACGGATTTCCAGGGGGAAAAGCTCAAAAGCGCGGTCGACTGCCTGGCGCACATTCTCATAGGTAGCAGGATGGATCAGGACTTTTGACATATGCTTCCCTCCATGGCGCCTATTTGGTTGTACCTGGTAATCATATCATGCCTGCCTTGGGGCTGTCCTCTTATCCCGTAAAACCGCAAAAAAAACAGCCGCAGGCGGCTGTTCTTCCATTGGATCAAACATAACAAACAGAGAACTCAAAACTCCAAACTCGAAACCAAACGATCCGATCACAGGCTGGAAGTCTGTGCCAGCGTCACCCTTGCGACTACCCTTCGGCCATGGTCAGGTTATAAGCGAGATTGTCCAGTTTGACGGTGAAGTCGACGTTTTCCACCGCCGTGCCTTCCGGGAGCTGCAACTGGATGGGGGCGAAATTGAGGATGGCCTTGACGCCCGAGGCGATGAGCCGCAGGGCCGCCATTTGCGCCTTGGACGCGGGAGTGGCCAGCACCCCGATCTCCACCCCTTTTTCTCTGACCACCTTTTCCAGGTCGTCCATGTGATGGATGATCTGGCCGCTGGGCACCCGGCGGCCCACTTTGGCCGGGTCCACGTCAAAGACCGCCACGAATTCGTAACCCTGGCGGATGAAGTTTTGATGGGCCAACAGGGCGGAGCCCAGGTTGCCGATGCCCAACAGGGCCATCTTCCAGGTCTTATTCAGACCCAGGATGCGCTTGATTTCGAAGAGCAATTCCCTGACAAAATAACCCACGCCCCGGATGCCAAATTCACCGAAGTAAGCCAGGTCTTTGCGGATCTGGGCCGGATTGATGCCGCATTTTTGGGCTAGCTTGTCCGAGGCGATAATCTTCACCCCTTCCTGCGACAAGGCCTCAAGATACCTGGAATAGATGGAAAGACGGGTGATGGTCGCCGTGGGAATTTTGGAAAATTTCATGGCCGGGGGCATTATCCTTGGTGGTTCGGTCTTACCGCACTTGTGTATAAAGGCACAATATTCAAGGTAAATAAAGGGGGGCCTGAGCCCCCCTCATAGCAAAAAAGATTAGATATGCATTCCCAAGGCCGCGGCAATGGGTTTGGCCATGGGGTAGGCGAACAGAATGATCAGGGCCACCACCAAGGCATAAATACAAAGGGATTCGATCATGGCCAGACCGATCAGCATGGTCACGGTGATTTTCCCGGAAGCCTCAGGGTTGCGGGCAATGCCTTCCACCGAGCTCTTCACTGCCAGGCCCTGGCCGATGCCGGTACCGAAGGCGGCGATGCCGATGCCGAAGCCCGCGGCGAGCACCGCATAGCTGAAAAAGGTGCCCAAACCGGGGGCTGAGGCGCCGCCGGCTTCAGCCGCCATGGCCAGAGAGGTCCACAGCAAGGTGACCAGCAAGCTCAAACCAACTACCAGGGATTTTCTCATGAGTCTAAAACCTCCTCAAAGATGTTGGATATATGAAGATTGGCCTTCTTCCAGATTTTAAGGACACTGCCTTAATGGGCGTGCTCCATGGCCCCGGCGAAGTACATCATGGAGAGCAAAGTGAAGACAAAGGCCTGCACCACGTCGGTGAAGACCATCAAGAACATGAAGATCGAGGAGGGGGCCAGGTACATACCGGCCAGGAACAGCAGCAGGGCCAGCACTATGTCCTCTCCCATGATATTGCCGAAGAGACGCAAAGTCAGGGACAGCACCCGGGCAACATGGCCGACGAGTTCGATGATGAAGAACAAAGGCGCCAGGGCCGGAATCGGTCCCAAGAAGTGCTTGATGTATTTAACCCCGTGATACTTGATCCCCAAATAATGAGTATAGACGAAAGTGCACAGGGCCAGGGCCAGGGTGGTATTGAGATTGGAAGTCGGAGAATAGAACCCGGGGATCAGGCCGATGAGGTTGCAGAGCAGGATGAACAGGAAGATGGTGGCGATGAACGGAAAGAAGGCCCGGCCCTCTTCACCGGTGACGTCCACCATGAACTCTTCCAGACCGCTCACCACCAATTCAAAGACGTTCTGGGCGCCACTGGGCACCAGGCTTATACGGCGGGCAGCCAGCCAGCCCAATCCCAGCAGAATCAGCGCCACCAACACGGCATAACTGACGTGCGGGGGAATATTCAATCCGAACTTTTCGAAGAATAGATCAAGAAAGAGAATCGGATGTTCCATGGGACTTGTTTGCCTCCTTCTTAAGCTTAAACACCTCGATGATGGCGGCCAGGATCAGGGTCAAGACCACGGTGGAGAGGCCCAGCACCAACCCGAAAATGTTTACCCAACCACGACTGACCAGCAGAAAGATAACCAGCAGCAAAGCGAAAAAGCGCAACAACTGCCGGGTCGCAAAAAAGGCCCGGGCCCGCCCTTGGGCCTCCTCGGGGCTGCCGGCCGCCGCCCTTTCCAACATGCCGCGCAAAGCCTGGTGCAGCAGGTGGAAGTTGATGACCGCCACCAGGCCGCCCGCCAGGATTCCCAGGGCGAACTCTTGCCCCTGCCAGATGAAGCCGGCCACTACCAGCACGGCCAAGACCAGCCAGCTGGCTATCTGCAGCCGCCCCGGGGTCAGGATCTCCATGGGAACCTACTTATATTTTTGCCCCAGGAGGTAGACTTGCCGGAAGCCGGCGACAATCCCCACGATGAGCCCGAGGATGAAAAAAATAACGCTGTTAAAGACCGTGTACAGCCAGTAGCCCAGGAGACCGCCGATAAGGATGGAGATGACCAGGACCAGGCCGATGGTGCTGGCCCGGTAACTCCCCTGAAACAGTTCTCTTAAATACTTTTTGGTATCTTCCTTCAAAGGCGCCCTTACAGAAAACCCCCGGAGCCGAGGCGGGAGAAAATGATTCTTTTCACATGTGCCTACCTATCATACCCCTGAAAGTTAGTCAAATGATTTTTGGGGCCCGGCTGGAAGAAAAGTCACTAACCAAAAGAATAAAAATATTTGATAGTTATCCTGAGGGGCGATTAGTGCAGGGGCTTTCGGAACCGGTACCGGAGCAGATACTTGTGCATTTTTTCCTTAAGTCTTGGCGCCCTCGATTTCCAGGTCACCCTGGTAGACCGGCAGTTCGATGGTGAAGGTGGTGCCCGCCGGGCCAGTCCGCTCCACGTAAATCCGCCCCAGGTGTTTCTGAATGATGCCGTAGCTGATGGACAGCCCCAATCCCACTCCCTGGCCCACCTCTTTGGAGGTGAAGAAGGGATCGAAGAGCCGGCTGAGATAGTTGGCCGGGATGCCGGGGCCGTTGTCCTCAAAGCCGAGGCGCACCGTCCCCTGTTCCCGGGTCAGCGCCGTCGTGACCAGCAGCCGTCCTTCTCCCTTCATAGACTCGCCGCTGTTCATCAGGAGATTGATGAAGACCTGTTCCAACTTGTTCTTGTCTCCCAGGACCAGAGGCAGTTGCGGGTCGAATCTCTGCACCAGGTCGATGTTTTGGAACAACAGATGATCAGCTACCAGGGAAAAGACTTCCTCCAGGACGGTGTTGAGGTTCAGCGGGGTCATCTTGGAGGGCATGTGCCGGGAGAACTCCAGCAGCCCCTGGATGATCTCCTTGCAGCGGGTGGCCTCCCGGACGATCTTCTCCACCTGTTCCCGCTCCGGCTTTCCCGGTTCCAGATCCTCCAGCAGGAGATAGGCGTAAACCAGGATGCCTCCCAAGGGATTATTGATTTCGTGGGCCACCCCGGCGGCCAGTTGGCCCAGGGCCGCCAGCTTCTCAGTGCGGCTCAGGTGTTCCTCCAATTGCTTTTTGTGGGTGATGTCCCGGATATGAGTCTGGATGGCGGGCAAGCCTTCATAAGTGGTGGGAAAAGAAACCCCCTCCAGGTCGAAATTGCGGCCGTCGCCCTTTAAGGCCTTCATCTCAAAGATTCGGGGCCGGGGCGTCCCCCGCTCCATCTGCCCCAGCCAGCGGGACACCGCCTGGCGGTAGCTGAGATCCACAAACTCCAGCAGGGAGCGCCCCAGCATCTGGGAGGGTTCCTGGTAGTCGAACATCTCCAGGCAGGCCAAATTGACATAGACCAGCTTCATGTCCCGGTGCAGGGCGATCCCGTCCAGGGAAGTCTCCACCAAGCGTCGGAATTTTTCCTCAGAATCCTTCAACTCCCGGGACAATTGCTCCCGTTCGGTCATGTCCAGGATGGCCTGCACCGCCCCTTGGATGCGGCCTTCCTCGTCATAGATGGGCGAGGCGGTGTGGTACAGGTGACGCTCCCGGCCCCGGAAATTGGGAAAATACTCATAAGCCTCATAGGCCCCCGGCAGGTTGGGGGACGGTTTCAAGTTATTGTCCCCGAAGAACTTCTCCAGGGCCTTGATGTTTTGCTCCACCACCAGGGAGGCCATGCTGGGGCGCTCATGGGTGTAAAAGGGCAGCCAGTAGCGGTAGCTGCCCACCATCTCCTGGCGGGAAAACCCGGTCAGCTCTTCGCAGGCCCGGTTCCAGTAAATGATGCGGTGGCTCCGATCGATGACGAAGGTGGGCACCGGCATGCCCTCCAGGATGCCTTCGGTGGTCTTCTTCTCCCGCAGGATTTCCCATTCTCCCCGTTTGCGTTCGGTAATATCTTTAAAAATCCCCTCATAGCCGGTGATCCGCCCATCCTGGTTCCGGCGCACGATGCCGCTAAGCAGCGTGTACACCAGCCTGCCGGCCTGGGTGCTCAGCGTCAACTCCATATCCCGGATATAGCCCTTCACCTCCACCTGGAGCTGAAAGCGTTCCCAATCCCGGGGGTCGTGAAAGATCTCCCGGACGTGGGAGAGGTCCAGGGCCACGCCCTTGGAGGGGAATTTCAGGAGTTCCACCCCGGCGGGATTGAGGTCCAACAGGCGGCCTTCCCGGTCGGTGACAAAGATCATGTCCTTGGAGCCTTCAAAGATGCGCCGGTAACGGTGCTCGGAGCGCCGCAGCTCATGATAGAGGCGGGCGTTTTCGATGGCCAGGCCGATCTGGTTGCCCAGGGCGCTGAGGAAGTAGCGTTTGCGCCGAAAACTGTGGAAGGGCCTGGCGGACTCCGCCGCCAGGTTGAGGAAGCCGGTGACCTCCTCGCGATACTTCAGGGGGAGGCTCGCCAGGGACCGGAACCGGGGATCCTCCCGGATCAGTTCGGTAAAGGAGGAGGTGTGCAGCCGTGGGTCCTGGCGCACGTCCTCGATGATCAGGGGCCGGCCGGCCCGGGAGATATTGGAGCCCACCACTGCCTCCAGGCCGCTCCGGGCGATGTTCACCAGGTATTCGCCGGGGAAGCCCCGGGAGGCCGCATAGCTGAGGAGCTGCCGCTTGTGGCTCCACAGGAGCAGGAGCCCGGCTTCGATCTGAAAGAAATCGAGGACCGCGGCCAGGACCTTGTCCATGATTTCCTGCAGGTCCAGGCTATGGGCGCTGATGGTGGCGATCGTGTTGATGAGATTGATTTCCCGCCGGTGCTCAATCTCCCAGGACTTCTGCCGGTCCTGGTCCGCCGGCTCCACGGCCGCTTGCTCTGGCATGGCCTGACTCCTGAAAAAGGGTTTCCAGGGAGGGTGGTGGGGGCCGCCGCCCGCGCCGCCAAACCTCACGTCTCCAATATATCAGAATCAGGGCGGGCAAAAAACGGGGAGCCGCCCCAGACCGACCGCAGCCTGATGACTGGGGAGCCGCACCGGGCATAGGCCAGCTATCTTGGTCTTAGCTCCCTGCCACCACCCTGAGATTCTCGCTCGCCCCGGATCGGTTTGCAGTCTCATGGGTATTGGGGATGGAGAAATTCACTGCCTCAGGTCGGAAGGCCGGGAAAGAAAGGGGTTGACCACCAGGATATTTCCCAGTTCCAGGTGGTCCTGAAAATCTTCGCTCAGTAGATAGCTGCAGTCGGCCGCTTGGGTTGCCGCAACGATGAGGGCATCCCACCATGAAAACCGAAAGCGGTCCTGGAATCGCCAGGCCTCTTCCATCACCCGGACGCCCATGGCAACCGGGTTCCAGGCCGCCAGGGCCCGCACGTCTCGCCGCGCCATCTCCCGAGTCAAACCAGGGTCCAGCTTCTGGGTCACGGTCACATAAAATTCCTGGAGCACCTGGAAACTCAACCGGCCGTTGCGCCATTCCCACAGCGCCGCCATCCACGCCAGGGCCCGCGCCTGTTTGTCCGGCTCGGAGGCGTCCCGGCAGTAAACCAGGACATTGGCATCCACAAAGACCTTAGCGGTCATGCAGTTCCTCGCGTTGAGGATAACGGATTCCGGCCTTTCTCAACACCTGGGGCTCCTGGGCCAGGTATTGCTCCATGGCCAGGCGATAGTCTTCCTCCTCACGCATCTTTTCCTTAAGCAGCTCGCCCACCAGGCGGGAGACGCTGGTGTTGCGCTCTGCCGCCCGAATCCTGGCCCAGAGGGCCACTTTTTCATCCAAGGTGATGGTGACGTTCTTCATAACACTACAATAGTGCAACAAGAAAATCGTGTCAAGTCCGTAAGGTTAATTAGGAATGAGTCGCAGCCAGCGGGTCCGGGACCTCCTGGGGTTGCCTGCTTAGGCAGGGAAAAACTGCGGGGCCAGGACGGGCCACAAGCGGGCGGTGCGGCAGCGGCTGGCGGTGACGATGGCCCTGAGCTGCGAAAGCGCGGTTTTAAGGTTGTCGTTGATTACCAGGTAATCGTACCAGGAGACTTCCTTAACCTCGGCGCGGCCCCGCTCCAACCGCCGGGCCAGTTCCGCCGGCTCCATCTGGCCCCGCAACTTAAGCCGGCGCTCCAACTCTTCCCAACTGGGAGGCAAGATGAAGATGAAGGTTCCCTGGGGAAAGGCCCGCTTCAGGGCCTTGGCCCCCCGGGGCTCGATGTCGAAGACCACATCTGCTCCTAAGTCCAGGGTCTCCTGCACCCGCTGGCGGGAGGTGCCGTAGCCGTAGCCGTACTGTTCCACCCATTCCGCCAGGTCGCCCCGGTCCCGCAGGCGGGCGAACTCCTCCGGGGTGACGAAGAAATAGTCTTTTCCTGGCACCTCTCCGGGGCGCGGGGGGCGGGTGGTAAAGGAAATAGAGAAGCGCAAGCAAGGATCGCCGGCCAGCAGCTCCTTCAACAGGGTGGTTTTCCCCGTTCCGGAGGGGGCGGTGATGATGAAGACTTCTCCTGGCACTCAGTCGACCTTTTCCAGGTCCGGCCGCGTCCCGATGCTGTTATTGCCGTTCAGGCGCAGGGAAAGGGTGTCAGCATGGACCGCCGAGAGAATGACGTGATTGCTGTCAGTGATGATAATGGAGCGGGTCTTGCGGCCCTGGGTGGCGTCGATGAGTCGTTCGGCCCGGGTGGCCTTCTCCCGCAGGCGTTTCATGGGTGCTGATCCCGGCATCACCACCGCCACTACCCGGTGGGAAACTACGGTGTTCCCAAAACCGATGTTGATCAACCTGCCTTCCATAAATTCTCCCCCACGCTGAACTCATTCGATATTCTGCACCTGCTCCCGGAGGCGCTCCAGGTAGCCTTTGATCTCGAGCACCGCTTGCGTAACCAGGAGATCGCCGGCTTTGGAGCCGATAGTGTTGGCCTCCCGCAGCATCTCCTGAACCAAGAATTCCTGTTTCCGGCCTACCGGCTCCAGGGCCGCCAGGGTTTCCTCAAATTGGGATAGATGGCTCTCCATGCGGGCCAACTCCTCGGAGAGATCCCGGCGTTCGGCCAGGATAACCACCTCCTGGGCCAGCCGGGATTCGTCCACCCCGGTTTCGCCCCCCAGCTCCGCCAGGCGGGCCGTAAGCTTCTCTCGCCAAAGCTGGGGCACCAGGGGGGCCTGCCTCCGGATGCGTTCCAACTCTGAGCCGATGCCCCCCAGGCTCTTAGCCAGGTCGGCGGCCAGGGCCTCGCCTTCGGTGAGGCGCATCCGGTCCAGGACCTCCAGTGCCTCGCTCACCGCCCTGGAGACCGTCTCCCAGGTTTCCTCCAGGGCCAGTTCCTGGGTCTCCTTGATGAGGAAGAGGTCCGAGAAATGCAGGAGATCCTCCAGATGCAGGGGCTCCGTAAGGCCGCCCGCCGCCCGGACCTCCTCCAGCATGGCCGCGGTCTGCCGGGCCAGGGCCTGGTCCACGTTCAGGGCCAGCGCCTTTTCCCCGGTGCTTTCCCAGGTGAGCTGCATCTCCACCCGGCCCCTGGAAATGCGGCCCTTGATGAGCTTCCGGAACCGGTCCTCCAGGCTCCAGAGGCGCTTGGGGAGATTCAAGGAGAGCTCCAGAAAGCGGTGGTTGAGGCTCCTGAATTCCACCACCCACTTCTGGCTGGGCCCCTCGGCCTCCCCCCGGCCATATGCGGTCATGCTCCTGATCATCAGCCGCCCATCGATTCAAGTTGCCACAGATATTTTTTCCGCACCAGGAGTAATAATTCCGGAAGCTCACCCCGGGCGTAATCGGGATAGGTCCAGGCCAGGGGTTGAAAGGCCCCCTGAGCGTAAAACAGGGTGAGGTCGCCGTAGATGCCGCTACCGAGATAGAGCCGGTGGGAGAAGTTTTTTCCGGTGGCCAGGACCAGCCGTTCCCTGGTCAGGTAACCCGGGTCCAGGTTGACCAGCCGGCGGCCAGCCAGGCTGAGCCTCTCTTCGATACCGTTGGTAAAGATCTTCCACTGCGCCAGTTGGGCCGGATCGGCCAGATGGAGGAAGGCGACCAGGAGCCGCCCCAAGCCGGGGCCCATCTCCTGGGTATAATAGCCGGTGGCAGTGAAGGGCCGCCAGGGACCCACCAGGTCCGGCGGCCCCCAATAGTGGCTCAGACGCTCCACCACGGCCGGACCCAAATCTTGCCGGGCCAGAATTAAGCTGACCACCGGTTTTACCGGCGGCGGCGGACCCGGCCGGCTCATTCCCCCTCCTGGAAACGCTGTCAATTTTAAGCCAGGGATTGGCGGAAGGCAAGGGGAAAATTAGGTGAAATTACGCATTATTGCTATCTTATTAAGGGGTAGAAGAGAGAAGATTTAGAACCAAACGCGGGGAAGCTCAAAGGCAGGCGCGCCCAGGGCCTCTCCTTATGATGGCACAGACAGGACTGCCTGCGTCGAGACGCCGGGGAGAGTGGGTATCCCCATCGCGTCTTTTGAAAAAATATTATTGTCCCGGATAATCCGAAAGAAATGATGGAAATTAGTCTAACCATTTGATATAAGGAAGATAACATAATTATCCGATCTCAAAGTAGGTCTACAATGGTCAAAGCAAAAAAAATAATCTGTCCGGTTTTTACCAGGGTTGATCTCGCCTGTCGCCGCAGATAGGTGACTCCCAAGAGACAATTACGCCATAAAATGAAGGAGCCCTGCGAGGTTAAACTCGGAAACAAAGCTTCCAAAAATGTTTATGGGATGCGATGTCGCCCTTTACTGTATTATCTCGAATAATATATAATTAAAAGACAAATAGATAATCTTTTTTGGATGTATTAAGACATGCAAATTTCTAAGAACAATTGCCCCCTATGTAGTGTCTTGAAGAGTAGTGGAAGCGTTAAGTCTGCTGAATCTTGTAATACCATATTGTTGGAATCTAACAAATTTGTAGTCCTTTCAAGTATTGGGCCTCTAACAATTGGACATGTAATGGTTGTTAGTCGAGGTCACTATGATAGCCTTTCCTCAATGGGGATCGAGAGTATAAGAGAATATGAAGACTTGTATGAGACAATATCCTTAACGTCATTTTATAAGAATAAAGGGATTCTGGAAGTAGAGCATGGTGCTACAGAAGATTATTGTGCTGGTGCATGTGTGACGCATACTCATATACACCTAATACCCAGCCTATCTAATTATGACAATATTTTTGAAGGAATTTTGGCTCGGATTCCATTAAACAAGTTAACAGATTTATCGAGAATAAGGAAACCATATTTGTTAATAAGAGCCACAGGACGTCCGATACGTTTGTATGAAGCTTTTGACTTACCTTGCCAAGCTATAAGAAGGGCTCTATGCAGGGTGCTGGGAAGAGATGATTGGGATTGGAAGATATACCCCCATTACGACCTAATTGATAGGACGATTGAAATTTGGAAGAATCTAGAAAATTTCTAGTAAGGCTGGCTTTAATAAAACAAGTCCGATTTAATTGCAAAAGGCTCATTGTTGGTCGAGGAGGCAAATTATGTGGCACAAAACTATAGATGTTTTTAAATCGGACATTGAAATTGTCCAAGAGAAAATTATTGCCATGTTCATTGATCAATGCACCAATGGGGCGCAAGCTAAGGGCCTATTAGAACAAAATGCTTCAGCGTGCGGGCAATTTATTGGTCAAAATGCACGCCAAATACCACAACGAGGACTTCATGGTACCGCGGCAGCTTTAAGAGTGTTAGCCGATTCAGATAACCCGGAAGCCCGTAGTTTGGTGCCTAAGTTAGTTAATTACATTGGGAACCGCTTGGAATTAGAAAAAAAGGTTGGCAATACTGAAAAACATAGAAGCCTTGAAGAAAAAGTCAATTTAGATGAAAATAATGTAATTAAAATTAGCGAGATTCTTTATTCTCTTTCATTTGTAAAAAAAGCCGTATGTCCCACAGATCATATAGTCTCTAAGCTAACTAATAAATTGGAGAAGCGTTGCATTAGAAAAGAAGGCTGGGGATTTTTTCTAAATTCAGCTAATGGAGAAATAGACCTTCTACCAACTGCGTATGCAATAAGAGGTCTTGCATCTGTTGGAGGGAAATTTGAAGCCCCGCTTCAATATCTTTTGAGCAGGCTTAAGGCAAATCCGAGCAAAGATATTAATTCTACTGATTTCGATATCATGACCAAGATTCTTTCGCTGTTCACTATTGCATTTGTGAAACAAGGAAATGGTGCTGATCAGAAATCTGAGCTCTTGAAATTGTTATCGCCAATTTGGAAATCAGTCGAACCTTTACTATCTCAAGAATTGGAGCAAAATATTGAGTATTCTTTCGTGGCCACAACTTTCTATGTCAGGGTACCTTGGCAATTGTATTTAATTGCGTTGGCATCTCATCTTTCTACCTTCATATTTGGTTCTTCGGCAATTAGAAATCGATTGAAAGCGACAATAAAATCTGCCAAAGGAAACGGCTTTAAATATCCTCATTCTGGTAAGATGTCATCTTCCCGGACGAATGCCATACTTTATGATACTCTATCTTTAGTTAAAAAAGAATTAAATCGACAGTTTTTGTACTGGGTTTATTATCAAATTGATAGGATTCGCAATGCTCTTAGTGCGAGATGGGTAGGTTACGCTGGAATGATAATTGCATTGACCTTAATAATATATTCAATAAAAGAATACTGGTTAAAGACAGACAAGAATATAGCAGATTTAGGTCCAAATTTTATTTGCGCATTTGTAATATCGTTAATGTATTTTAGGAAAAATAGGTAATCACAATGGTTGAATTTTCAGATATGATATATGGCAAAATTGCAATACCAGATTGGATGGTTCCATTTATCCGATTACCCGAATTCGTGCGTTTACGCGGGGTCAGACTATCAAATGTTGATTCATATCAATTCAAAGATCTCAACGGTCCTACTAGATGGGAACACAGTATAGCCGTTGCATTTTTAGCCTTAAGATGTGCAAAAAAGCGCGGTCTTTCCAATCGTGAGACAATCCATCTCTCTTTAGCTGCACTTCTTCATGATGTAGCTACACCGCCTTTTGGACATACTGCCGAATATGTTCTGGAAAATTTTGATCATGAACTAGAAAGTCAGCGGGTTCTAAGGGCTTCTGTAGATGGTGACTTCAAACCTGATTTTCCAGTCTTTGCATCTCAATTACCACAATTTTATCATGTCTGTAAGTCATTATCTCGAAAAATAAATATCAAAATTGACCCAGATGAAGTAGCACGAATGGTAATTGGAGATGGAAACTTGGGATTTCTTATTTGTGGCAGCATTGACCTCGATAATGCCGATAATGTTATTAGGGCATGTTTGCATTTAGGGGTCAATGTCGACAAGGCTATCCCGATTAGATTAGCAGAGTGGCTAGCATCTCAAGATTATCTACCAGACCTCAATAATGTAACTGAACCAGCAGTCTGTAAGTGGATCGAATATCGAAGTGAATTGTACTCACAATTTTATAATTCATCTGACGAAGAGATTGGTAGAGAAGCATTTTTGCGTCATTTGATGAGAAGAAGTCTTAATGCCAGTTTACCAAGAGCTTCCCTTATATGGAAAACTGATGAATCCCTGATTTCCACAATGGAATCTCTTGACGAAGCGAAATACAATGTTTCATTTCCATCTCTGCAAGAGATGGTTCAGAGATATCGCTTACTTGAACCTACATATTTGATTGCAAATGTGGATCTTGAAACGGAAGAAGCTGTAAGAGTTTTGAGATCTGCTAGGGCCACAGCATGGATGGAAAAGGAACTTTCAAGTTCTAGTCTGGAACCATTTGTTATTGTTTTATTAAGAAGATTTGCATCTCAAGCCATACAAAAAGTTCTTTTTAATCCAGCCCCAGGAGCGGTAAAGGTTTTTAAGTTAAGTGCAGGGTTAAAAAAGCAACAGCTACCAGAGTGGCTTAAAAATGAAATCCCCGGTAACGTGAGTGGGAAAAAATTGCTGGAGATGATATCAAAGATTCTCGGCAAGAGAACCCAAATATGGATTCATGAAAAACCATGGATGACCATGACCCCTGATCGTAAAGATAATCTTCTCTCGAACCTATCGAGTGTGGGAAATTGGAGCTTTCGACTTTCAAGAAACGAAAATATGCATCCGTATCCGAGTACCTTCGTCCATGCCATACCAGCAACATTAATTAATAGTTTAGGTCTCCGAGGTGAACTGGTCCTAGATCCTTTTGGGGGAACAGGCCAAACTGCGGTTGAGGCGGTCAAATATGGGGGGTCAGCTATTTCAGCCGATTCTAACACTATAGCAAATTTAGTTGCCAGGGCAAAACTAACGTACCTTTCATCAGACCGTCGAAGTGAGCTGAGATCCATCGAAGAAAATGATTTCTTAGAGTATGATCCAGGGAATCCACCCAATTTTAATTTAATTGATAAATGGTTCCATCCTAGTACCTTGAAGGAATTGTGTCGCATTCGTAACTTCATTGACTCATGCCAAGATAGAACTAAGTCCCAGTTTCTCACGGCTTGCTTTTCAGCAATAATCGTTTCATGTACAGGCAGAAGAGGTGAGCAGCATGGATATTTTGCCGATAATGCACCGCTTCCTATCGGACAGGAGATTCCAACCCGGCAAAATGCATTACAACTATTCGTGGACAGGATAAAAAGAAACATTTCCGTCATAGAACAATTTTACGCATTTATTGAAAAAGACGAGCGTGATCCAAAAGAAGAATTATGTCGTGCAAAGGTCATTCAAGTTGATGCAACAAGCGCCAACCCTTTGGACTATGGACTACAAGAACGCTTAGTTGCTGCCATTATTACCTCACCACCCTATCTTTGCATGTCTGACTATACATTAGGACAAAGATTATCTTACTACTGGATAGCGCCTGAATCGCTAGAAATAGACTATAAAAGGGAGATCGGCCCTAGAAGGATGCGGTTCAGCCCCAACAAAGCATCGGAAGAATATTTTTCTAACTTGGAAAAATTTGCACAAAAAGCTTCAAAACTTTTGAAGCCTGGAGGTTTCCTTGCAACCGTTCTTGGATCACCACTTGCAAGAGCCTTCAGTTCATTAGATATACTTGGTAGAATAGATGCTATTTGGGGGAATGCCGGTTTTGAATTACTTTGGTCTCAATGGAGGCCAATTTATTGGCATCGTAATCACGGATATCAGCGACTTAAAAAAGAACGCGTTTCGGTATACATCCTTAGATCTTAAGGTTATCCGGCCGTCGGATTCGGTTTAGCTTATGGCGCTCCAGGTCTGCGAAACCTTTTCTAGTCTCATGGGTGAGTCCACCCGGTCCGGCCTGCCGGCCTTCTTCATCCGTCTCAGCGGCTGCAATCTGCGTTGCCGCTACTGCGACACCACCTATGCCTATGAAGAGGGCCGGGAGCTGGAGGCGGCGGACCTCCTAAAGGCCGCCGCGGCAAGCCCCACCCGGCTGGTGCTGGTGACCGGCGGCGAGCCTTTGCTGCAGGAGGAGACCCTGCCGCTTCTGAAGGCCCTGGCGGATGCAGGCTTTGAAGTCTGTCTGGAGACCAACGGTTCCCGGCCCATCGCCCCGGTGGATATCCGGGCGCATCGCATCCTGGACCTGAAATGTCCGGGCAGCGGCATGGCCGGGGAGAATTACTGGCCGAATCTCGAAGTCCTGACTCCCCGGGACGAAGTTAAATTTGTCGTGAGCGATCACCGCGATTTTCTTTGGGCGCTGGAGGTGATTTCTGACCACGGCTTGTGCGACCGGCTCCCGCTGTTGATTTCCCCGGTGTCCGGCCTGGTGCAGGCGGACGAGGCCGCGGCCTGGATTCTGGAGAGCCGGCTGCCCCTGCGGCTCAATCTGCAACTGCACAAATACCTCTGGGGGCCGGAGGCGCGGGGAAAATGAAAGGGCATCGAGGCGGTTGCCGCACTCCGCGGCGCCCCTGCTTTCACAGCCAAGCAGGAGCTTGGCAAGAAAAAGGGCGTTCCCAAGCAGGAGCTCGGGAACGAGAGGAAAAATGACCTCTAACAAGTTACCGAAAACCGCTCCCCTGGCTGTGGTTCTGATGAGCGGCGGGCTGGACAGTTGCGTGGCCGCGGCGGTGGCCCGGCAGCACTTCGATCTGGCCCTGTTCCACGCCAACTACGGCCAGCGCAGTGTGGTCCGGGAGCTGGCGGCCTTCCGGGAGCTGGCGGCCTTCTTCCGGGCGTCCCGGGTATTGGAGGCCGACCTTCTTTACCTGGGAGTTATAGGCGGCTCCAGCCTTACGGATGCCGGCCGGCCAATCCCCTTGGGCGAGGAGCAAATAGAGGGGATTCCCTCTACCTATGTCCCCTTCCGCAACACCAATCTGCTGGCGGCAGCGGTGGCCTGGGCTGAGGTCTTGGCGGCCGAAGCGGTCTTCATCGGCGCCAACATCCTGGATAATCCCGGCTACCCCGACTGCCGGCCGGAATATTATGAGGCCTTCAACCGCCTGGTCGAATTGGGCACCCGCCCGGAAACCCACATCCGCATTTATACTCCCCTGATCCGGCTGGATAAGGCCGGCATCATCCGCCTGGGTGTTTCGCTGGGGGCGCCTCTGGCCCTCACCTGGTCCTGTTACCAGGCCGGGGAGGCCGCCTGCGGCCAATGCTCCTCCTGCCGGCTGCGCCTCCAGGGATTTGCCGCCGCGGGCCTGACCGACCCCATCCCCTATAAAAGCTAGTTTTTCGTTTTCCGTTTTCCGGTTTTCGGTAAAAAACCCCAGCGGGCCCGGCAGTCTTCTTTCCCGCCTACCTGAAAAGAGAGACCTCTGCGAAAACCAGCGTTGTCATCCTGAGCGAAGCGAAGGATCTCGTATTTCCTTAGTATTTATGAGATTCTTCGGTCGCTTCGCTCCCCCAGAATGACAAGAATGGGGACTTTCGCATAGGTCTAAAATTGAATCTTCTCCGACCGGGAAGAGGGTCAGGACTAAAATTCGGTTACCCGGTAAATTGAAAACCACAAAAGAAAACCGCCTGACTCCCTTGCATCGCGGGGAAAAGAAAATTACCTTTAAGCCAGCCGAACCTCACGGCAGCCGAGGGAGGTTCGGGTCGGCGGCAGAGGCCGCACCAAATCTAAGGGGAGGCATAGCTATGTCTGAAAGCACCAAGGTCGCCAGGGTAACCCACATCATCGCGGAATCTCCCAAAAGTTTTGCTGACGCGGTGCAAGTCGGCTTTGACCGGGCCGCCTCGACCTTGCGGGGTATTACCGGCCTTAGGATCGCGGAGCAGCGGGTTTCCGTTAAAGACAACAAGATCCATACCTATCGGGTGAAGATGGAGGTGATTTTCATCCTGGAATAGGTTTTCCCAGGCCACCGTAGAGGCTTACCTCACCCATGCAGGAGGAGAACTTATGAACCATGTCGCCAGAGTTACCCAGGCCATCGCCGAGTCTCCGGTCAGTTTCGAAGATGCTCTCCAGGTGGGCTTTAAACGGGCCGCCGAGAGCTTGAGAGGAATTACCGGTTTAAAGATTCTGGAAAAGCGGATTTCGGTCAAAGATAATAAAATCGCCACCTATCGCGTAAGATTTGAGGTCATCTTTATCCTCGATTGATGCTGCGGCTGGATGGTTCTTACGGGGAGGGAGGCGGCCAGATTCTCCGCACCTCCCTCTCTTTGTCGGCCAGGCTGGGGATGCCGTTTCGCCTCGAGCAGATCCGGGCCGGCCGTCCCCGGCCCGGGTTGAGGCCCCAGCACCTCACCGCGGTGCGGGCCCTGGCCCGAATCACCCGGGCTGAGGTGGCCGGCGCCGAGCTGCACAGTCGGGAGTTGACCTTCAAGCCCCGGCTTCCCCAACCGGGCCATTACCTAGTCGACGTGGCGGAGAAGTCCGGCAGCGCCGGTTCTGTCACCCTCATCGCCCAGGCCCTCCTGCCTCCACTGCTCAGCAATGGGCCTTCCACCCTGATTCTCCGGGGCGGCACCCACGTGCCCCGGAGCCCCACGGCCCATTATCTGATCCAGGTCTTTCTCCCGGCCCTGGCCAGTTTGGGGGCGCAGGTGAGTATGGCCTTGGAAGGCTGGGGCTGGTATCCCCGGGGCGGCGGCCAGGTGCACCTCTCCATCAAACCGGGCCAGGCGCTCACCGGGGTCGACTGGCAAACCCCGCCGGACCCCTCGGCTTTCCGGGCCATCTCCGCCGCCAACCGTCTTCCGGAGCACGTCTCCTGGCGCCAGGCGGCCCGCCTCCAGGAACGCCTGGGGCAGGAGTTGCCGGTGGAGCAGGTGGCGGCCGGCGGTCTCGACCCCGGCAGCCTGGTATTCCTCTGGGGGCCCCGGGCCGGTTTCAGCGCCTTGGGGGCCCGGGGTAAACCCGCCGAGCAGGTGGCGGATGAAGCGGCCGGCGCCTATCTAACCTTCCGGCAGCGCCGCGGGGCGGTGGACCCGCACCTGGCGGACCAGATCGTCTTATATCTGGCCCAGGCCCGGGGACCTTCCACCCTGATCACCTCCGAGATCACCTCCCATCTGCTTACCAATCTCTGGGTCATCGAGCAATTTCTGGGACCCACTTTTCAGATAAAGGGCAGCCTGGGGGAACGGGGGGAGATTTTTTGTCAGGGGAAAGGATGAAAGATTTGAGGTGGCTTGGCTTGGTGGACTGCTTCACGTTGGGTTGAAACCACAGTTCCTTCAATCCCAGGCCCAGCAGCAAGGCGGCGCTGGGGGTGAGGTGCAGCACCAGCCGGTCCATGGAGGCCCTAAGGTAGCTGGGGAACTCCGCCGCCGAAGTGGGGGCTACGGCGTAGGCCAGGAGGATGGCCAGGAGGTTGCCGCTTAAGAAGAGGAGCAGGAAGAGTGCAGGGGAGGTCCTGAGGCGCCGGCCCAGGGCGATGACCGCCAGGAGCGCCGCCGGCCAGAGGAAGCCGAAGAAGTAAGGCTGGATCAGGACCGACGCCAGGTAAACGCAGGCCTGGGCCAACTGCTGTGGATAAAAATTCTGGATATGATCGGCGCCGACATTGAGATGTTGCTGGCTGATAAAGAGGCGCCAGGGCAGATAACCCAGGGCCAGCCCTGCCAGGGGAAGGCTCAGGCTGAATAGGCGGCGCCAGGTCCCGGGGGGACGGAGCCAAACCAGGGTCAGGAAGGCGGCCAGGATCACTGTGGCGGCCAGGGGCGGGCCTTCGTACTTGCACCAGGCCATACCGGCCAGGAAAAAAGCGGCCAGGGAGAGGCTGCCCCGGGGCGCCTGTCCCGTCAGCCACAGGTAAATCAAGCCGGTGGCCCCCAGGGTGAAATAGGCCAGGGGCAGGTCGGCGTAGGCGATGTAAAGATGAACCACGAAAACCGTGCCGTTCAGGCCCAGGAAAGCGGTGAGCCCCAGGGCCAGGCGCCGGGAGAGACCCTGGCGCCGGGCCAGAGAATAGAGCAGCCCCAGCAACAGCGCCCCCCAGAGGGGGAAAAGCCCCTGCGCCAGATGGTCGTTGACCTGGCCCAGACAGTAATAGAGATAGCTCAACAGTAAAGGGACCAGGTTGGGATAGTAATTGTGGGCGTCGATACAAGTGAGGTCCAGGCCGCGGCTGAGATAAAAGACCTTGGCCTTGCAGCCCCAGGTGGCGATGGAGTCCCAGGCCCACATGGGGTAAAGGCCGGCCCTGAGGAAGGCATACAGGAACAGCATCGCCAGCAGTCCGGCGAAGAGCCAGTCCCAGCCCTTTAGACCCGGTCGCCGGGGCCAGGCCAGGGCCCTCAGGTCCCCGGCTAGGTTGCGGCGGCCCCGGGGAGTGAGGAACAGGGCCGCGGCCAGCCCCAGGGGTGGTCCCAGGATCAACCCCAAACCGTAGGGCAGGCCCCGCCAGGTGAGGGCCAGCATCCACAGGGTCAGGAGGACGACACCGACCCCGAAACCCAGGACCAGCCGCTCCAGGGCCCGGAACTCCCGGGGCTCGGGAAGCAGCGTCGCCAGCAGCCCGGACCCCAAGCAGCAGAGGACCGCCAGGCCTCCCAGCAACCGCAGCAGACTCAAGGCTGCCTCAATCATAGAAGCCCCAATGAAAGCGCTGGTAGTCCACCCGATAGGCCTGCCCGGGCCCTGAGATCTTAAGGGGCAGCAGTGCCTGAGAGCGAATGGCGGCCTGGACCCCCGGTCCGGGGGGCTTTGGGTGGTCCCGCACAATCAAATAAGCAGCCTGCTCCTCGTTAAGGGCGTGAAAAAGAAAGGCCGCGGGCGATTTTGGGGATGCCAGGATGTGGCGCCGGGGAGCCAGAAAGTAACCGATCTCGATATCGTTGCCGGCCTCATAATTATCCACGAAGACGTAAGCGGCGCCGGGGGGGATGACGGCGGACAAGGATGCGGACCACAGGTACCAGGGGTCTTCCTGGCGGACGGCGGCGCCCACCTCCCCTGTGGGGATCCTCCAGGCGATATCCCGGGCCTCCGGGGCGAAATGCCAGGCCAGCCAGATGAGTTGGGCGCCCCAAAGCACGCAAAACGCCCTGGTCAGGTAGAATTTCCAATTTCTGGACATGGTTGGGGTAAGCGGCTAATCCCAGAAGCGAAAGCGGATAATGTGATAGACCGCCGCGATGCCGTCCCTCCAGGTGATCTTCTTGCCATGGGCGTAATCGCGGCCGTGGTACTGAATGGGAACTTCATAGATGCGCCAGCGCCCCTTGGCGATCTTGGCGGTGAGTTCCGGCTCTACCCCGAAACGCTTGCTCTCAATACGAAGGCCTTTGAGGACCTCTGCCTTGAAGACCTTGTAGCCCACCTCCATGTCGGAGAGATTCAGATTGGTGAACACGTTGGAGAGCATGGTGACCAAGCGGTTGCCCACGTAATGCCAGAAAAACAGCACCCGGTGGGCCCGGCCGCCCACCATGCGGGTGCCGTAAACCACGTCCGCCAGGTCGTGTTGGATGGGCTCCAACAAGGCCGGATAATCATCCGGGCGGTATTCCAGGTCGGCGTCCTGGATGATGACCACGTCCCCGCTCACCTGTTCAAAACCGGTGCGCAGGGCCGCTCCCTTTCCCTGGTTGAGCTGGTGGTGGAAAACCTTGACGTTTTCGTACTCCGCCCCCAGGCGGGCGAGTATCTCCCGGGAGCCGTCCACCGAGGCGTCGTCCACCGCGATGATCTCTTTGTCGTAGGGGGTCAACTGCACCAGCCGGAAGATCTCCTCCAGGGTCTCTTTTTCGTTGTAAACCGGAATGACGATGCTCAGAATCATTCGAGGCATCCTTTGAAAATAATCAATATCATCTTTTTGGTTTTTTTGTCAGGGTCACCGCCGGAGGAGGATTTTTTTAGCCGCCGATGCTGACCATGGCCCGGCCGCGGAAGAGGTCGCCGGCCATTCCGGTTCCTGCCTTGAACTTTTTCATCGCCATGGCTTCCTGGAACAGGCGGCCCAAGGTCTCATCGTCGGCCCCCCGGCGCAAGGGGCCCTTGATATCGACTTCCGGGGCCGCAAACAGGCAAGGCCGGAGATGGCCGGCGGCGGTGAGGCGCAGGCGGTTGCAGTCGGGGCAGTGGTGCTCGCTCACGGAGCTGATGAAGCCCAACTCCCCCTGGAATCCTCTTATGCGGAAGGTCCGGGCCGGGCCGGCGGTGGCGGGCCGGTCCACCGGCGCCATGGGGCCCAGCCCTTGCAGGCGGCGGCGCACCTCGGCCATGGGCAAGAAATGGGTTTGCCAGCGCTCTTGGCTTACCGTAGGCATGAATTCGATGAACCTTACCTGAAAGGGATGGTCCTGGGTCAGCAGGGCGAACTCCACCAATTCATCGTCATTAGCGCCCTTGAGCACCACGCAGTTGATCTTCAGGGGGCTGAATCCCAGGGCCGCCGCGGCCCGGATGCCTGCCATCACCCGGGGCAGGTGGTCTCCCCCGGTGAGGCGCCGGTAGCGCTCAGGCCGCAAGGTGTCCAGGCTCAGGTTGAGGTGGCGCAGCCCGGCGGCATACAACTCCGGGGCCAGCTCCGTAAGCAGCACCCCGTTGGTGGTCAGGCAGACCTCTTCGAGCCCCGGGACCTGGCCCAGATTCCGGATGAACTCCACCGCTCCCCGGCGCACCAGGGGTTCGCCCCCGGTGACCCGAACCTTGCGGATGCCCACTCCGGCGGCCACTCCGGCCAGGCGGAGCAGTTCCTCGTACCGCAAGATTTCCGGCGACGGCAGTTTCTGCCATCCCCCCCAGGGAGTGCAATAAAAACAGCGGAGATTGCAGCGGTCAGTGATGGAAACCCGCAGGTAATTGATATCGCCAAGCAAAATTCTTCTGCCTTCGGACCGGGAATGGTGGTTGCCGGAAGCGCTCCCGATCTTGGGTGAGGTCTGGCGGCCGCTGAACTCAAGTGCCTCTATTTATTTTAAGGCATTAATGGGGAAAAGCGAAGCGGGTTTTTGCGGTTTGGAAAAGTCCTGGGGACGCCAGCGCGCCGCGCCGGGAGGGTGCAGGTGGGAGCCGCCGCTAGGGCCCGGGCAGATACCGTCGAGCCCCTTTAAAAGAGACTCGCCAAACTTCGGCGTCCAGGCGGCTGACGCAAACCCCCTGGGGGGAGGCGTGCAGGAAGCGGCCTTCACCCAGGTAGAGGCCGTCGTGGCAAACTTGCTGGGCGGTGAAGGACGGCAGGAGGTTGGCCAGGTAAAAATCCCGGCTCTGCTGACAGTAGCGGTCGAAGAAGACCACGTCACCGAAGCGCAATTCTCCGGGCCCCACCGGCCGCCCGCAATTATACTGCTCGGCCACGGTGCGAGGTACCTTCACCCCGGCACTCTGGAGCAAGGCCTGGACCAACCCCGAGCAGTCCACCCCCGCGGGGGTGGTGCCCCCGGCATGGTAAGGGGCGCCGTAGAACTCGCCCAGGGCCCGCTCCAGTGCGACCTCCTGGGGGCTGCGGCGCACCTGGGGTAAGAGGGCCTGGGGCGCAGGCGCCGCCTGCGGCTTGGGGGCCCCGGCGCAACCCGCCAGTAAGACCGCCAACCCCAAAACGATGGCAACCGCTCCCCAAATTTTCCCGGCCATCCGAACTCTCCCCCTAAAAAATCTTCAGCTCGGGTCTAAGATGGCTTTATTGGGTCGTTAGCTAGCTATTTTGGCTGGATTATAACACACTTGGCAAGAAGCAAGGGAAATTTTCCACCCGCACTCCAACCGGGTCCGGAGATGGCGCTCGGGGTCTGCTCCGAAAAATCACTTCGCTTCGGTCTCTATCCGGGGGAAGAGGGGCGGGCCGGGTTTTAGTCGGCCGCCGGGGAGCAGGCGGCCCCACTGCAATACCTTTGGCAGGGGCTGGTCCCACAGGGCCAGGCCCAGACCCAGGTGTTCGCTCATCTTGAGGGCGCTCCGGGGCATCACCGGCTGCAGTAAGGCGGCGATCCAGCGCAGGGATTCCAACAGGTGGTAAAGCACCGTGTCCAGGCGCACCGCATCCGGCTGCTTGACCAGCTCCCAGGGAGCATTGGCGACGATGTAACGGTTCAAGTGGCTGATGAATTCCCAGACGCCCGCCAGGGCCCGGCTGAATTCCAGGGCGGGAAATTGTTTGAGAAAGTTGTCGGCGGTCTCTCGGGCCAGGAGGATCAATTCCTGGTCCGGGCCGCCGGGCGCTCCCGGGGCCGGAACCACCCCGTTACGGTATTTGAAGACCATCCCCAGGCTGCGGGCCAGGAGGTTGCCCAGGTCGTTGGCCAGGTCGGCGTTAATGCGGCCGACCAGGGCCTCCTGGCTGAAGTGGGCGTCCAGGCCGAAGACCATCTCCCGGAGAAAGAAATACCGCACCTGGTCCACGCCGTATTGGGCCGCCAGGGCCAGGGGCTCCACTACGTTGCCCAGGCTCTTGGACATCTTGCCGGCGTCCTGCTGCCAGTAGCCGTGGACGTTGAGCTGCTGGAAAGGCGGAAGCTCGAGCGCGGCTAACATGGTGGGCCAGTAGATGGCGTGTGGCTTGAGAATATCTTTGCCGATGAGGTGCTGGCCCGGCCAGAAATTTGGGTATTTCTGAAAAGGGTCGGCTTCTCCCGGGCGGTAGCCCAAGCCCGTAAGGTAATTGAGGAGGGCGTCGAACCAGACGTAGGTGACGTAACGCTCATCGAAGGGGAGGGTGATGCCCCATTCCAGGCGGCTCTTGGGCCGGGAGATGCACAAATCCTCCAGGGGCTCCCGCAAGAAGGCCAGCACTTCGTTGCGGTAGCGCTCCGGCCGGATCCAGCCGGGGTGGTCGTGGAGATAGTCCAGAAGCCAGTCCTGGAATTTGCTCATCCGGAAGAAGTAATTCTCTTCCTTGAGGAAGGTGGGCTTGATCCGATGGTCCGGGCAGAGGCCGTCCACCAGGTCCCGCTCCAGATAGAAGGCTTCACAATCGTAGCAATAAAGGCCGCCGTACTCCCCAAAGTAGATGTCGCCGCGCTCGTGGACCCGGTTAAGGACCTCCTGGACCACCCGCACATGGTCGGGATCGGTGGTGCGGATAAAACGATCGTAGCCGATATCCAATTCGTCCCAGGTCTGGCGGAACCGGGCGCTGATGCGATCCACAAACTCCCGGACCGGCAGGCCGGCCCGGCGAGCCGCTTCCACCAACTTGTCGCCGTGCTCGTCGGTGCCGGTCTGGAAGCGAGTCTCCTCCCCCAGGAGGCGATGAAACCGGGCCAGGGCATCGGCCACCACCGTGGTATAGGCGTGGCCCAGGTGAGGCTCGGCGTTGACGTAATAGATGGGCGTGGTGAGGTAGTAGGCCATGATAGTGAGCAGTGAGCCGTGACCAAATTGCGTGGGATTTTCTGTTTACTGCTTACTGCTTACCGCTTGCTCCTTCCAGATGTTTGAGGCGCTCCAGGGCCTGTTGCATCAGGGTCCGGTCTTTGGCGGGGTCGCCGCTCTTCAAAAATTGCCGGTAAGCGGCCATGGCCTCATATTTATTACCCTGCTTTTCCAGGGCTTGGCCCCTGAGGAATTGGGTTCGGGCGAAACCGGCATCGAGTTCCTGGGCCGCGTCCGCGTCCTCAAGGGCCTTCTCAGCCTGGCCCAGTTGCAGATGGGCCAATCCCCGGTTATAGAGGATGTCCGGTGTCTTGGGGTGGAGCTGCAAGGCCCGGTCATAGTCCGGCAGGGCCTCTTTGGCCTGGCCCAGATCCAGGTAGGTGTTGCCGCGGTTGTAGAGGATCTGCCAGTCCCGTGGGGCGTATTTCAAGGCCTGGGTATAGTCTGCCAGGGCCTTGTCATAGACGCGGTTGCGGCTATAGGCCAGGGCCCGGTTATATAAGGCTTCGGAAGAAGTTGGGTCCAATTCCAGGACCTTATCAAAATCGGCCACCGCTTCCACCGGCTGGTCCAGCCTGAGGTGGGCCACGCCCCGGTTGAGGTAGGCCTCCGCCAGGTTCGGGTCGAGCTTCAGGGCCTCGGTGAATTTATCGATGGCGGCGGCAGGATCATTCCGGTTCAGGGCCGCCACCCCCTCCGCAAAGGCGCCGGGGACGGCCTCCGGCTGGTTGGCGGCCAGGACGGCTCCCAGCAGCAGACCCGCAAGAGCAAGAGCGATCATAATCCCAAATAGAATTCTCTTCATGGTCTTCCTGTAGGGTGCGTCCTACGCACCAGTAAAAAGTTTGGGCAGATCTGAAAGACAATTTATGGTGCGTAGGACGCACCCTACAAAATCTTCTTTTGGATCATATGCTCTCCAAATATTAATGCTCAGGCGGTCCGGCGGCGCCAACGGGTTAGGGTTCAGATGGGCTTATGCCCCCCACTCAAAGCCGCCGCCACAAATTCGCCGTGGCTGCAAGACGGGTCGATACCCGGGCAAGCGCCTTTGGCGTATTCCAGTTCGTCGGCCTCCACCAGCAGCGCCGGGAGAAAGGGCCACTGGCGGCAGATGAAGGGCTTCACCAGGTGCACCCGGCAGTTGTTGCCCTCAAGCAGGAAGACGCAAACCCCGTTGGCCACCGTCAGGCGGGGCCCGGTAGCTGAGGCCTCTACGAAACGGCGGCTGAATTCCGCTACCGGCATGGACAGGTGCGCCGCCATGGCCTCCACTTCCTGGGGGCGCACATGGATGCCCCCCCGGCCGGCGCAGCAATCGCCGCATTGGCGGCAGTGGAACACAGGAGATTTATCGGCATGGTCCATTAGGTGTACTTCCCATCTTCTTGCAAATGAACACGGTTGCCCAGTGCCCCAACCCGGCGGCCGCGGCCACGCCCTGCCTCCCCCCGCCGCGGCTCCCCCCGTCTTTAGGAATTTTTCAGGGGTGGCTGGCCGGTCGATTCCACGACGCTTCGCCACAGGGGAGAATTGAGGTCCATCTCCTGGCGGTCGCCCGCCGCGGCCTGGATGGGAATGTGTACGTAGTGGCCGTGCCAGCGGCTCACCAGCATACCGGTCTTGCCGGCCATGCCGGCATGCACCGCGTTTTGGCCCAGAAAGCCGCAGTAGATGCGGTCATTGTAGTTGGCCGGCATGCTGCGGATCAGGTAGCTCGGGTCGATGTATTTGAGGTTCACTTCCATTTTTTTCATAAGGAAGTGTTCTTTGATCCTCTCCTGGAGGAAAAGTCCAATATCTCCCGGTTTGATGTTCCCCGAAGGGTCCCGGGGCAGGTCTTCCCGCCGGAAAAATTTCTGGCCGGCGCCTTCCCCCACCAGGATCAGGGCATGTTGCCGCTCCAGGAGCCGCTGTTCCAGTTCTGCCAACAGGCCACACTCCCCGTCGATATCAAAATCCGCTTCGGGAACCAGGACGAAGTTGACCTCCCGCAGGGCCAGGGTGGCGTTGGCCGCGATAAACCCCGAGTAGCGGCCCATGAGTTTCACCAGGCCGATGCCGTTGGGGGAGCCCACCGCCTCGGTGTGAGCCGCCAGGATGGAGCGGGTGGCCTCTTCCACCGCGGTGTCGAACCCGAAGGAACGGCTCACCAGGGGGATGTCGTTGTCAATGGTTTTGGGAATGGCAATGACGCTGATCCTAAGTTCCCGCCGGGTAATCTCCTGGTAGATGTCGTAGGCGGCCCGCAGGGTGCCGTCGCCGCCGATGAGAAAGAGGATGCGAAGATCGATGCGCTCCAGGGCGTCGACGATCTCGCCGGTGTCCTGGGGGCCCCGGGAACTGCCCAGGATGGTGCCCCCGAAGGTGTGGATGTCGGCCACCACCTCCGGGTTGAGTTCCAGCAGCTCATGGCCGTAATGGGGGATAAATCCCCGGAGACCGTACCGTACCCCGTAGATATGGCGCACCCCGTAAAGGAAATGGAGCTCTAGGACGATGGCCCGGATGACGTCGTTGGTGCCGGGGCACAGGCCACCGCAGGTGGCGATGGCGCAGTGCACCTTGGAGGGGTCGAAATAGATCTTTTCCCGGGGGCCGGCCATCTCAAAGGTCTGGGGCTCTGCCCCCGGACCTAGGCCCCTCAAGTAATCCAGGGTGTCGTAGATCAGGACCTGGTCGTCATCCCGGATAAAGGTCTTGGGCACGCAGACCCCATCCCGGGTGCACATAGGGGCGCGGGATATGGGGGAATTTACCCTGGCCTCCCCGATTACGGGAATTTGGACAGCGATGGAATTGTTGGTCATGGGGATTACCAGGTCTCGCTCATGGCTTCCGTTTCGTCTTTGAGTTCCCGGGTCATCAGTTTTTTGATGGCTTCCTTGGGGGCCAGGCCTTCATAGAGAATCTTGTAGATGGCGGTCACCAGGGGCATTTCCACTCCCAGCCTCTCCGCCAGCAGGTGCGCCGCCCGGGAGGCCTTGACTCCTTCCGCCACCATGGTCATGGCTCCCAGGATTTGCTCCAGCGGCTGCCCCTGCCCCAATTTGAAACCCACCTGGAAATTGCGACTCTTACTCCCGGTACAGGTCAGGATCAGGTCTCCCGCCCCGGCCAACCCGGCCAAGGTCAGGGAATTGGCGCCCAGGCGCACTCCCAGGCGGGTCATCTCCGCCAGTCCCCGGGTGATCAGGGCGGCTCGGGGATTGTCTCCCAAGCCCATGCCCGCCAGGATGCCGGCGCCGATGGCGAAGATATTTTTCAGGGCGCCTGCCAGTTCCACCCCGGTAACGTCCCGGCTGGTATAAATCCGGAAGTGGGGGGTGGAGCAAAGCCTCTGTAAGAACTGGGCCACCTCCTGCCGCCGGGAGGCGAGGGTCACCGCGGTGGGCTGCCGCTGGGCCACCTCCCAGGCGAAGCTGGGGCCGGAGAGCACCGCGTAATGGATCTCCGGACCCATCTCCTCCCGGGTCACCCCTTCCATGGTGAGCAGGGAATCGATCTCCATGCCCTTGGTGGCGCTCAGGAGCATCCCGCCGGAGGGGAACCGGGGTTTCAAGGTTCGCAGCACCTCCCGGAAGGCATGGGAGGGAACCGCCATCAGCACCAGGGTGGCGTCTTGCACTACTGCCGGCAGATCCCGGCTGCAGGCAATGTTCGGGGAGAGCCGGACCCCGGGCAGAAAGGCATCGTTGCGCCGGTGCCGCTGCAGGTCTTCAAAGACCTCTTCTTCCCGAACCCAAAGGTGAACGCCCAGACCCTTGTCCGCCAGCAGGTTGGCCAATGTGGTGCCCCAACTGCCGGCCCCCACCACCGCTACGGTCCTGGCCTCAGGAGAGTCCAAGGTCGGGCTCGGGTTCGGCTTCAACGTCATCGGTCTGTTCCGCCACCTTGGCCAGGGAGACCACCCGCTCTTCCGCTTCGGCGTCCATCAGTTTCACGCCTTGGGTGACCCGGCCGATGAGAGAAATGGACCGGGCCGCCAGACGCAGGATCTTGCCCCCGTCGGTCACCAGCATGATTTCGTCGTCTTCGTTCACCTGGAGGATACCCATTACCAGGCCGGTGCGCTTGGTGACGTTGAACCCCCGCACCCCTTGGCCGCCCCGGTGGTGTTCGGGATATTTGGTGGGATCGGTGCGCTTGCCGGAGCCCCGCTCCGTCACCGTCAGGATGGTTCCCTGGGGGCGCAGCACCTCCATCCCCACCACTTCGTCGTGCGGGGCCAACCTTATGCCCTTCACCCCCCGGGCAGAGCGGCCCATGTCTCGAACCTCCACCGCGGGGAAGCGGATGATCTTGCCCTGGCGGCTTCCCAGAAGGATGCTTTGCCCAGGTTCGCTCAGGGCGGCGCCCACCATTTCGTCCCCGGCATCCAGGGAAAGGGCGATGATGCCGCCGCCGCGGGGCCGCTGAAAGTTCACCAGGTCCGTCTTCTTCACCACTCCCCGCCGGGTGGCCATCACCAAGGAGAGCCCGGGCAGGAACTCCTTGACCGGCAGGATGGTAGCCACTTTTTCGTCCGGCCCCAACTGTACCAGATTGACGATGGCCTTGCCCAGGGACGAAGGCGAGCCCACCGGAATCTCATGCACCCGGAGCCAGAAGACCCGGCCCTTATTGGTAAACACCAGGAAGTAGCTGTGGGTGGAGGCGATGTAGAGTTGGGAGACGAAATCATTTTCCCGGGTGGCCATGCCGGTGCGCCCCTTGCCGCCCCGGCGCTGGCTGCGGTAGATGGTCAGGGGGGTGCGCTTGATGTAGTTCCGGTGGCTGAAGGTCACCACCATCTCTTCGTCGGCGATCAGGTCTTCCGCGGTGAACTCCTGGGCGTCGGGGACGATCTCGGTGCGCCGGCCATCGCCATAGCGTTCTTTAATCTCCGTCAGTTCCTGGGCGATCAGGGCCTTCACCTGGGCCTCCTCGGCCAGGATCAGGCGGTAGCGGGCGATGGCGGCCTCCACCTCCCGGGCCTCATCTATGATCTTCTGGCGCTCCAGGCCGGTGAGGCGCTGCAGGCGCATGTCCAGGATGGCCTGGGCCTGGATCTCGGAGAGGGCGTAGCGTTTGCGCATCTCCTCATGGGACGCAATCTGGGGAGCTTCGGTGACGAACATCCCGGCCATGAGATGTTCCTTGGCCTCGGCCGGGGTGGCCGCGGCCCGAATCAGGGCGATGACCTGATCCAGGAAATCGAGGGCGGTGAGCAGGCCGTCCAGGATGTGTTTCCGGGCCTCGGCCTGCTTCAGCTCATAGCGGGTGCGCCGCAGAATCACTTCCCGGCGGTGTTCCAGGAAATGGTGCAGCAGGTCCTTGAGGCCCAAAAGTTCCGGCCGGTTGTGGACAATGGCCACCAGGTTGATGCCAAAGGTGACTTGCATCTGGGTGTTGAGATAGAGCTGGTTCAGGATGACCTCGGCCTGCTCGTCCTTCTTGAGCTGGATGGTCACCCGCAGCCCCTCCCGGTCCGATTCATCCCTGAGCTCGGAGATGCCCTCGATCTTTTTTTCCTTTACCAACTCGGCGATGCGCTCGATCAGGCGGGCCTTGTTCACCTGGTAAGGCAGCTCCCGGACCACCAAGGTCTCCCGGCCGGCCTTCTGCTCCACCGACACCTTGGCCCGGATGCGGATGAGGCCGCGCCCCGTGCGGTAGGCTTCACTGATGCCTTCGGCCCCGTAAATGAAACCGCCGGTGGGGAAGTCCGGCCCCGGCACGATGGCCATGAGCTCCGTAAGGGTGATGTCCGGGTTACTAAGGAGGGCCAGCAGAGCGTCGCAGATTTCCTCGAGGCTGTGGGGCGGGATGTTGGTGGCCATGCCCACGGCGATGCCCGAGGAGCCGTTAACGAGCAGATTCGGGATACGGCTGGGCAACACCAGGGGCTCTTTCAGGGAGCCGTCGTAGTTGCCGATGAAATCCACCGTATCTTTGTCCAGGTCCTGGAGGAGTTCGTGGGCCAGACGGGTGAGGCGCACCTCGGTGTAACGCATGGCCGCCGGAGAGTCGCCGTCGATGGAGCCGAAGTTGCCCTGGCCGTCCACCAGGGGGTAGCGCAGGGAGAAGTCCTGGGCCATGCGGACGATGGCGTCATAGACCGCGGTGTCGCCGTGGGGGTGGTATTTGCCGATGACGTCGCCGACGATGCGGGCGCTTTTGCGGTAGGGCCGGTTCCAATCGTTGCCGCCCTCGGACATGGCGAAGAGGATGCGGCGGTGCACCGGCTTGAGACCGTCCCGCACGTCCGGCAGGGCCCGGCCGATGATGACGCTCAAGGCGTACTCGAGATACGATTTGCGTATCTCATCCTCGATATTGATGGGTACGGCGCGGGTTTCCATTGCGAATAGTGGTGGTTGTTTAGTATCCAAAGTGATAAGGAAATGCTGTTAAGGTGAAGTTAACGGTTCATAGCACGCCAAAAATCCAACCTTCAAAAGCCCGGGCGCATTCGTTTCATCCCGCGGGTTTCCTCTAACGAATCGAGTGGCACAAGCGTCTCGCCTGGCCGGGACTCCTGCTAACCGAGGCGCCGGGGGAAGGCGTAGGCCAGGGGGAAAAAGGAAACACCCCGAAAACGGGCGCGGCAACTATGGGCCCCAGCCCCTTTTGGCCATTTTCCCCCGATAATATTGTCCCCAATCCTTAACAGACGTATAATACCATAAAAATTTCCTGACGGAAAAGATTTCCGGTTGGGAACCGTGAGGTGGGTCATGGAATTGAAGCTGGTCAAGCTGATTATCCCCGAAGAGGCCAACATTATCCTCGGTCAGAGCCACTTCATCAAGACTGTGGAGGACTTATATGAGATCCTGGTGGGCGCCGTGCCGGGGGCCAAGTTCGGCCTGGCCTTTTGCGAATCTTCCGGAGAATGCCTCATCCGGGCCGAGGGCAACGAACCCACCCTGACCGCGGCGGCCACCAGGAACGCCGGCCTTCTGGCCGCGGGCCACACCTTCAACATCCTCCTCAAGGGCGCCTTTCCCATCAACGTTCTCAACGCCATCAAGATGTGCCCGGAAGTCTGCCGCATCTTTTGCGCCACCGCCAACCCACTGGAAGTCATCGTGGCGGAAACCGACCAGGGCCGGGGCATTCTGGGGGTGGTGGACGGCTTCTCCCCCAAGGGCTTGGAGGACGACGACGGCCGTGCCTGGCGCCATCAGATCTTGAGGGAATTCGGGTATAAGAAATAACCGTATTTAATCAGGGGCGGCCCGGGCTCCCGGTCTGGGAGCCTGGGCCGCTGATGACGGGTGAATACCGGAATTGCCAGTGAAAGCAGCCATTTTAGCGGCAGGAAGGGGGATCCGGCTAAGGCCGCTCACCGACTCAGTACCCAAGACCCTGGTTCCAGTCCTGAACCGGCCCCTGTTGGGGCTGTTACTGGCGCGGCTGGAAGATGCCGGCTTCCTGCAGGTGGCGGTGAATGTTCACTATCTGGCGGAGCAGGTCCTGCAGTTTCTGGCCCGGCCCTGGGGGTTTCAGCTCAGCGTCAGCCGGGAGCCGGAGTTGCTGGGAACCGGCGGCGGCCTGCAGAGATTGGCCGAAATTTTGCGGGGGGGGCCGTTTCTGGCGGTCAACGGCGACATCCTCACCGACCTGGACCTGACAACCGTTTACCGCAGCCACAGCCAGGAGGCGGTAGCCACCCTGGTTTTGCATGACTGCCCCCCTTATAATAATGTTTGGGTGGCCGAGGGATCGGTGGCGAGCGTGGGGGAGCCGCCTGACGGCGGCGGCGCCGGGCCTCCTTTGGCCTACACCGGGGTCCAGGTGGTCGGCCCGGGGATGCTGCGTTATCTTCCCGCCGGCGGACCGGGCAACCTGCTGGACGCTTGGCGGGCGGCGTTGGCCGCGGGTGAGCGGCTGGCGGCGCTGGTCTCGACCGGCCACTTTTGGCAGGACCTGGGCACCCCGGCTGCCTATCTCACGGCCCACCGCCGGCTACTCTCTGGTGCTGCCCCCCAATTGGACCGTTATTTCGGACCCCTGGCCGATCCCTTCCTGGGGCCCGGCGCACTTATCGAGGCGGGCGCCATGTTTGGTCCGGGCGTCTGTTTGGGAACCGGGGTTAGAATAGGGGCTGGCGCCGCCCTCAAGAACACGGTGGTGTGGGATGGAGCCGCCATCGACCCGGGGGTGGCGCTGGAGGATTGCATCGTGGCCTCCGGGGTGCGGGTGCAGCACGGCGCCCGGGGGGAGGTGCTGGTTTGAAACCTTATCGATTTCTCCTTTCTTGAGGGGAGAACTTGACAGTTAAGGAGATATTTTCCGATGATCACCCACATTGTCCTGTTTAAACTGGTGCGTTCTGATGAGAAATCGATTGAAGCCGCCAGGGCGGCCCTGGCTGGGCTGAGAGGGCAGATTCCCCAATTGCGCCATCTGGAGGTAGGGGCCAATATCGTCCCTACGGAGCGCTCGTATGATTTGGGCCTGGTGGCCAAGTTCGACTCTCTGGGGGATTTGCAGAGCTACCTGGACCATCCGCTCCATGTCGAGGTCGTCAAATTTTTGCACGGCAACCGCCAGTCCACGGTCTCCGTGGATTATGAAACCCCCTGATCACGGGAAAGGGAGCCCATGGCGGATATTCTTTGGACCCCCAGGCTGCAAGCCGCGGCAGCCGGCCTGGGCGCCTCCCTGCAGGGGGCCCAGGCCCTGGCCGGGGACGGCTCCGACCGCCGCTTTTTCCGGCTGCTGGGCTCCCCCACCGTGGTCCTCTTGCACCATCCCCAGCCAACGGCCCTGCAGGTAAATGAAAACGATTCCTACTTCCACCTGGGCCGTCACCTCAGGAAGCAAGGGGCGCCGGTGCCGGAGATTTATGAATACTGCCGGGAAGAGGGCTGGCTGCTGCTGGAGGACCTGGGAGACATCCATCTATCGGCGGCCGTCGCCCGGGAAAGTGGGGGAGAGCAGTTAGGGTACTGGTACCGGCAGGCCCTGGATATCCTGGTGAACTTGCAGGTGGGCGGCAAGGAGGGCTTTGATCCGGCCTGGTGCTTCGATACCGCGGTGATGCACCGGCCTTTCTTGTGGGAACGGGAATGCGGCTATTTCGTCCGGGCCTATTTACAGGGCTACGCCGGTCTGAGGCTGGAAATGGACGATCTGGCTCCGGACTTGGAGCGCCTTCTCACCCGGGCCCTGACGCCGGCCCCTAACTTTTTCCTGCACCGGGACTTCCAGTCCCGCAACCTGATGATCAAGAACGGCCGTATCCGGGTCATCGATTTCCAGGGCGGGCGTCTCGGGCCTCTGGGCTATGACCTGGCGGCCCTCCTCATCGACCCCTATGTGAACCTGAACCCGCTCCGGCAGGAAGAACTGCTGGCCGTTTATCTGGACCTGGTTGAGAAGCGGCTCCCGGCCCTGGACCGCCAGGCCTTCCGGGAGCAGTATTGGCACCTGGCCCTGTGCCGCAACCTGCAGATCCTGGGGGCCTTCGGATACCTCACCCGGGAGCGGGGGAAGTCCGGTTTCTCCCGCTACATTCCCCCGGCCCTGGCTGGACTGCGCCGGCGATTGGGGGAACGCCCCGGTGAATTTCCCCTGTTGGAACAGGCGATCGTCCCCCTGATCTGAAGTTCATCAAGAATCGCAGCCTTATCGAGTTTAATTAAATTGACGAATGATGCCCCAACCCGGTCAGGCATTGACCCTATGACCCTGCTTAAGGAAGGGGCCGCGGCCCTGGGGCTGGAGTTACCCCCGGCTGCGCTGGCTCACTTCCGCTTTTACCTGACTCAGCTCAAGCTGTGGAACGCTCGGGTCAATCTCACCGGCTTAAAAAGCGACCGGGACATGGTAGTCAAGCATTTCCTCGATTCCCTGGCGGTCCTGCCCTTCCTGGGGGACCGCCTCTCTCTGGCGGACCTGGGCAGCGGTCCGGGATTTCCCGGACTGGCCCTGAAGCTGGTCCGGCCCGAGCTCCAGCTAACCCTGGTGGAGGCCCGGCAAAAGAAGGTGGCCTTTTTGGAATACCTGGTTTCCGGTCTTAAGCTGCCGGACGTCCAGGTGGCCTGCACCCATCTAACCCCGGCGCAAGCCTGGGAATGGGGCCCCCGCTTCCAGGCGGTGGTCTCCCGGGCCACCTTTCCCCTGGGGCGTTTCCTGGAACTGGCCGCCCCGCTGCTGCTGCCCGGAGGCCTGGCGCTGGCCCTCAAGGGGCCGCTCCTGGCCGCAGAAGAACTGGAAGCCGCGGCCGCGGCGGGCCGGCTCCTGGGCCTGGACCCCCTGGAATTTAAGCCTTATCGGCTGCCGCTCTCCGGGGAGCCCCGCCTGGCGGTGAGCTCCCAGCGGCCCTGACATGGCCGCAGGGTGGGCGTAGGGTGCGCCGCACGCAGCCGCTAAGGCTCGCCAGCCTCGCCCTACGCTGACTTAACGAGGCGGGGGCGGCCCGGTCTAAGGGTTTTTGGCTGACTGCTGCTGGCTGGCGGCTGAAAGCTTTTTCCCAGAGGCCCCATTTTGTGTATAATATATAAGATCACGGGCGCGGACTAGGAAGCCAAAGCACCAGAGACCTCTCGACCATATGTCGTTCATTTCCTGGCAATATCTCATTTTTCTGCCCATCGTCTTCCTCCTTTATTGGAAGCTCTCCGGCAAAAAGCGGCTATTGCTGCTGCTGGCGGCCAGTTATCTCTTTTACGCCGCCTGGGACGTGCGCTTCCTGGCGCTGGTGATGGCCACCACGGTCATCGATTTCCTTTGCGCCCTGAGTATCGACGGGGAAAGGACTCCATCCCGTTGGGTTCTGCTGCTGGCCCTGGCGCCCGCCGCCTGGACCGCGGTTTGCCATCTGTTGCTGCCGGGCAGCCACATCTCCCTCCAGGTCATGGGCCTGGCCGCGGCCCTGGGGCTCCTCTTGTTTGCGGCCCACGAGCTGCTGTGGGCCTGGGGTGAGGAGCGCCGCCGCCGCTATTTTCTCATCCTCAGCGTCTGCCTATGTCTCGCCATCCTCGGATTTTTCAAATATTTCGGCTTCTTCGTCGAATCGGCCCGGTCGCTCCTGGAAACCGCGGGTATGAGGCCCGGTCCGGTGCTCCTCAAGATCATCCTGCCGGTGGGCATCTCCTTTTACACCTTCCAATCCCTGGGCTACGTCTTCGACGTTTACCGGAAGCTGACCCCGGCCTGCCGCAGCCTGGTCACCTTCGCGGCCTTTGACGCCTTTTTCCCGCAAATGATCTCCGGGCCCATCGAGCGGGGCCATCAGCTTATCCCCCAACTGGAGGCCGACCAGGCCTTTCAGCCCGCCTTTCTGCAAGACGGCCTCAGTATGATCCTGGTGGGCTTTTTCAAAAAGATCTTTGTGGCCGACAACTGCGCCGTCCTGGCCAACTACGTCTTTGACCCCGCCACCCATCTGAACGGCTATTGGGCAGCCCTGGGGGTGGTCGCCTTCGCCTTTCAGATCTACGGGGATTTCTCCGGTTACACCGACATCGCCCGGGGTTCCGCCAAGCTCCTGGGCATCGACCTGGTGGAGAACTTCCGCTTCCCTTATCTGGCCGAGAATCCCTCGGACTTCTGGTCCAGGTGGCACATCTCTCTCTCCAACTGGTTCCGGGATTATCTCTACATCCCCCTGGGGGGCAACCGCGGCGGCCGCTGGCAGACCCTGCGCAACCTGGGGGTTACCATGCTCCTGGTGGGGCTCTGGCACGGGGCCTCGTGGATCTTCGTGCTCTGGGGCGCCTACCAGGGGGTCCTGCTCATCCTCTACCACTTTCCGCCCCTTAAGCTGCTGGCGGGCAAATCCACGACAAAGGAAGGGTTCTCCTGGCGCTCGCTGCTGGCGGTGCCCCTCATGTGGCTTTTTATCTTGGCGGGTTGGGCGATCTTCCGCAGCGCCAGTCTGGCCCAACTGGGGGCCTGGTTCGCCGCCCTGGGCCACTGGCAGTCATCCCTGGCCATCCCCTGGCAGTCTTCGAGCATCTGGCTGCTGATTCATACCGGGCCCCTGATTCTGCTCCAGCTTTTGACCCTTAAGTATCGCGACGAAACCCGGGTCCGGAACCTGCCCTGGCCGGTGAAGGGGGCCGTCTATCTGCTGCTCCTGCTCCTGGTGGTCTCCTCCAGCGAACAGGACAAGGAATTCATCTACTTTCAATTTTGATGAAAAGGCTCGTTACTCCGGCTTTCCTGATGGTATTGGCGCTGCTGGCTCTCTCCGAGATCAGCGCCCGCATCTTCTTTGCCAAGGATATCGATGGCCGGTTCGCCTACGGCTACGATCCCCAGGCGGGATTCGACGAGCATCGGGACGGCACGGTGCAACTCTTCCGGGCCGGCGGCCGCCGCTTCCATCGCCAATCTTTCCAGAGGCATCGCTCTCCGGGCAGCTACCGCATCTTTGTGGTGGGTGACTCCGTCCCCCGGGGGCCCAGCTTCAAAGAGGCCTACCCCTGGGTGCTGGGGGAGGACCTGCGGCAGCAGGGCATCCAGGCGGAATCCTACAATATGGCCTTACCGGGCTATGGGGCCCGCCGCTGCCAGGTCGTCCTCAAGAAGACCATGGAGTTCGAGCCCAGCCTCATCATCTTGCACGTCGACGACCTCAACAAGTGGGAGGACGAACGGGAGTGGCGCCGCAGCCAGGAATTCAAGGGTTGGCACCCCAGCCACTGGCTGATGAAGGTCTTCATCTTCCGGCGCCTTTATGAGGCCAATTTAGAGAAGGTCTTCTGGCCCCTGGTGCCGGAGGAGGTCCGCCTGAAATGCGCGGTGAACGACGCCGACGCTGAGGTGGCCGCCTCCCGGGACCCCAAGGAGATCGCCGCTCGCATCAACCTGGCCCGGGAGAAATTGGTGGAGAACGTGGCCATGGTGCGCCGCCTCCGGATTCCCCTGCTCTTGATCTCCCAGTGCCGGGTAGAAAGGGATGAAGGCCGGCCGCCGCGCCTCGTCGACGACGGCCTGGACGCCATGTGCGACGCCCTGACCGGTCCCGGAGTTTACCATCTGGCCATGAGCGAGGTATTCCAAGGAGAGGCCGGGCCTTCTTATTTCGCCGACACCAGCCACTTGCGGAGCCAGGGGCATCGGTTGCTGGCCTGGGCGATCTGCCGGAAAATCCTGGCGGAACGGGCCGAGTTCGGGCTGCCCGCGGTTAACGTGGCTGCGGCCGCAGACCCCCCCGCCGGGCCGGTGGCGGCCTCCCGGGGCCAGACCGCCGCTCCTCGTTGACGGTGTCCAGGCCAGGAGCAGCACCCCGCCTCAACCAACCCGAAACTGTCCCGCCTGACCCCAAGACCGGAGAAGTTGGGTGAGGAGCCGGTTTATTGGGGTGGGGATCCCCAGGGCCTGCCCCCGGGAGGCCACCTGGCCGTTGAGGGCATCGATTTCCGTGGGCCGGCCCGCCAGGACGTCCTGAAGCATGGAGGAGTGATTGGCCGCGGTGGCCTGGCACACTTGGCGCAGGAGTTCCTCCGGGTCCAGGTCCAGGGGGAGTCCCGCGGCTCGAGCCACCTGCTGGGCCTCCCGGGCCGCGGCCAACGCCAGCTCCCAGGCCTCGGGCAGTTTAAGCAGCGCCCCGTTGGGCACCCGCAACAGGGCAGTCAGGGGATTGAGGCCGACGTTAACCAACAGCTTTTCCCACAAAGCCAATTCGATGTCAGGCTGCTCCCGGCAGTCCAGGCCGGCCCGGCGCAGCGCCGCCGCCACCCGGGCCAGCTCCTCCGAGGAGACCTGAGAGCCGCTGGGGACTCCGATTATTAGCGGCCCCTCACCGGCCAGAATAATCTCCCCCGCCGCCGTCCTGGTCACGCCCAGCATGGCCACCCCCGCCAGCAGCCTTTGCGGTCCCACCGCCGCAGCCAGCGTCTCCAGGTTGCCCAGACCGTTTTGCAAGCTGAGGACTAGACCATGCTCCGCCAGCAGGGGTCTGAGGCTCAAAGCCGCAGCTTGGGTCTGGTGAGCCTTGACGGCCACGATGACCAGGGCCGCCGGGCCTGCTTCCCCCGGCAGGCTGATGGGCACCGGGATTTGCCGCTCTGCGCCTGCCGGGGTGCGCAACCTGAGGCCCTGCCGCTTAAGCCTCGCCGCCCGCTCCGGGAGATAATCGACCAGGGTGACCTCTTCCCCAGCCTCAAATAGCAAAGCCCCCAGCAAACCACCCAGGGCTCCGGGTCCGATGATGGCGATTTTCATGGTTTCCATTCCGGCAGCCACGGCCCGCCTTAGGAACTTTTAGGTCTCGCGGCCTCTCACCTGAAAAAGATTTTAGGTCCCTACCCAGATATCCCTTCCAGATTGTTTATCTTTGGCACGATTTATAGTAAAATTTGTTACGCTGCAAGCAGAGGAAGGGACTGATGATGGCGACCCCCATGAAGATGGCGAGGCAATTCGATCAGGAATTGGAGCAGATCAAACAGGATCTGCTGAAAATGGGGAACATGGCCGAAACCGCGGTGGAAAAGAGCATACTCTCGGTGACTACCCGTAATTCCGAAATGGCCCGGGACGTGGTCATCGAGGACATTACCCTGAACCGCATGGAATTGGCCGTTGAAGAACAGGCCTTCAGGCTGCTGGCCCTGCGCCAGCCCCTGGCCACGGACCTGAGACTGACCACCGCGGCCATGCGCATCGCCACTGAGCTGGAGCGCATTGGCGATCAGGCGGTGAACATCGCCGAAAGGGCACTGGAACTCAACAGCAACGAGCCCCTGCAGGTCCCCATCGATCTCAAGATCATGGCCGACCTGGCCCTGGGTATGGTGACCAGCAGCATCGACGCCTTCGTGAACCAGGACCCCAAGCTGGCCATCAAGGTGTGTCAGCGGGATGTGGAAGTGGACCTGCTGGATGATGAGTATGTACAGAAGATTCTGGCGTGCATGGTCCAGGAGTCGCGCTGGGTGAGGCGGCTGCACCATTTTCTCATTATCGTCCGGAATTTGGAGCGCATCGCCGACCTGGCCACCAACATCGCCGAAGACATCGTCTTCATCGTGGAAGGCAGGGTTATCAAGCATCAGTGCGAAGAGTGGATGCTGGTTTCGACCCCCACCTGACCTGGGCCTGGGCCAACTTTTGCTCCAGTAGCTGCACTTCCTGGGCCAGGCGTTTATTGGTCTTGCGTTCCCGCTCCAGGGTTTGCAAGGCGTGCACCACGGTGGCGTGGCTCCTTTGAAAGAGGAGCCCCAGCTCCGCCATCGTCTTCTCCGAATAGAGGCGGGCGAAATAAAACCCTAGCTGCCGGGCCCGCACCAGCCGCTTCTGGCGGGAACGCCCCAAGAGTTCCGCCAGGCTCACCCCATAATAGTCGCAGACAATCTTTTGGATCTCCGGGACGCTCAGGCGGCTGGCCACCGCTTGCAAGTCCTGGAGGACCTCCCGGGCCATGGACGGGTTGAAGCTCTGGTCGAGCAAGGCCGCCCGGGCCAGCAGGCAGTCCAGGGCGCTCTCCAGGCGGCGGACGTCGCCGCTGACATATTCCGCCAGGTATTCGAGTATCTTCACCGAAACTTGCACCCCCCGGCTCTCGGCCTTTTTGGCCAGGATGTTCACCCGGGTGGGGAAGTCCGGAGGGCCGATGGGGGTAATGACTCCGCCGGTGAGCCGAGAGCGGAGTTCCTGGGAGAGTTGACTGATCTCCCCAGGAAGATAACAACTGGTAAAGACCAGCCGTTTGCGGTGGCTCAGGAGGGTGTCCAGGGTGTAGCACACTTCCGCCTGAATCTTCTCTTTGCCGCTTAAGAACTGGACCTCTTCCAGGAGCAGAATGTCGCAGTCGCGGCGAAAGCGCTCCTTGAAATCGGCCATCTGCCCGCTTTTCAAGGCCCGCACCATTTGGTTGGTGAAATTCTCCGCGGTGAGATATATTACCCTGCCAACACCGGCCGTCTGGCTGATGAAGTTGCCCATGGCCTGGGATAGATGGCTCTTGCCCAGACCGGGGTTGGAGGTGATGAACAGGAGATGGTTATAAAAGGTGTCATCCCTGGCCAGAGCCCGGGAAGCCTGATAGGCCAAGCGGTTGGAGGCACCGACCACAAATTTATCAAAGGTAAAGGCTTGATTAAGACCGCTCCAGGCGCTTGGGGGCGCTATCCGGGGCAAAACTGGCTGGGCCGGTCGCGGCAAAGTCTGCGGCCGGGCAGGGGCGTTGAGCAATTTCAAGGACACCCCCGCCGGCGTCTGCCCCAGGTTTGCCAGGGCCTGCCGGATTAGCGGCAGATAATGGCCCTGGACCCATCTCAGGGAAAAAGGATTGGGGCAGGCCAACAGCAGTTCGCCTCCGGGACTGCCTTCCACCTGGAGGGGCTCGATCCACAGGTGGAAGGTGGAGGAGGGTATCTCGCCCTTGATTACTTCTTTGACCGCTTCCCAGATGCTTGTCATGGTCCCCCGCCGCCGGTGCAAATGCTGAACCGATGCTAACTTTTGGAGCCATCCGAGTCAAAGGGGATGGGACCGAAATGCACCTTAGCCCGACCACTTTGCCAACAGCCGAGGGGAAGGGCAAAGAGGCAATGGTGGTGCGGGCCTGTCCCACGCCACAAAATATCCTGCAAAATCAATATGATTTGTAGCAGGAACCATCGGCCCGAGGGGTTTGTCAGGCTCCCCGGCGTCCCTTTGCGGTTTGAGTTCATCTCGCGTTTGCTATCGTTTCCGACGATTTTCATAAGGTGAAAAGAGAATCAGGTGCAAAATTCGGTATCCCTGCTACACGCATATGAAAAATCCCTCCAAAATATATTAATTAACAATATCCATAGGTTATCCAAACGGCGGCCAGGGGCGGGGATCATGGAGGAACCGGCTGGGCGGGATGCCTCTCACGTCTCGGGTTCGCTGCCAGCCGCCACAGGGCCCGGGGGCCTGGGGCCGGCTGTACCTCCGCTTTCCTTGACAAATTCGACCCCTCGGTTATATCATTCCTAATATTTTCGAAAATCTTTTGAGGGCGGCCATGATCAATTATCCCGCGTATCGCAAGTTCATTACCCTGCGCAACGGCAAAAGGATGATGTTGCGTTTCCTCAACCAGGAGGATCGCCAGGGCTTGCTCCAGTTGTTTCAAAAGGCTCCTGAGGAGGATGTCCGGTTTCTCAAGCAGAATGTCAAAGATCCCAAGTTGGTCAACTACTGGATAGATAACATCGACTACCACAAGGTCTTGCCCCTGCTGGCGGTGGACCTGGAAACCAATCGGATTGCGGCGGACGCCACCCTGCACCGGGGTAAACACTCGTCCAAGCACATCGGGGAGATTCGGATTTTCGTGTCCCGCAGCCACCGCAACCTGGGACTGGGCTCCCTGATGTTAGAGGAGATGATCGACCTGGCCTTTAAGGAAAATCTCCATTGGCTGAGGGCGGAGATCGTGGCCGACTTGAAAAAGGTGATCAAGGGCTTCAGAACCCTTGGATTTGAACATAAGGCGGTGCTGGACGACTATTTTATCCGCATGGATGGGGTGACCCACGACGTGGTGTTGCTGATGCGCCCAGTCATGAAAATTGAGGAAGCGGAATTCTAACGGCGGCGCCATGGGCTCGCGGTAAGACCGGGGCGGGTATTAAACCCGCCCCTTTTCATCCGGGGCCTCCTTGGGAGCGGTTGGGTTTCGATTAGGGAGTGAAAGCCATGGGGCGGGTAATAACCGGTCTGGAAGGCTTCCTTAAAGACCCGCCTGTCTGGGCGGCCCGGAGCCGGCTGGGGCTGCTCAGCCATCCGGCGGCGGTGGCCGCCGATCTGACCGCCGCCCGAGAGGTCCTGGCGGCCCGCTTTCCCGGACAACTCAAGGTGCTGTTCAGTCCGCAGCACGGCCTGTGGGGAGAGAAGCAAGACAATATGATCTCCTCCGCCGACTTTGTGGACCCCCTCCTGAAGCTGCCGGTGATCAGCCTTTATGGTCCCCGGATGGCCCCTCCAGCCGAGGCTCTGGCGTTGGTGGACGCCGTCCTGGTGGACCTGCAGGACGTGGGCGCCCGGGTCTACACCTTTGCCGCCACCCTGGCCAAGATGATGGAGGCTGCAGCTCCCCTGGGCAAAAAGGTGGTGGTTCTGGACCGACCCAACCCCATCGGCGGCGCCGCGGTGGAAGGTAATATCCTGCGGCCGGAATGGGCCTCTCTGGTGGGGCCTTATCCTCTGCCCATGCGCCATGGCCTTACCCTGGGGGAGCTGGCCCGCTACTACCAGGCCATCCAAAAGATCGACTGCGACCTGGAGGTGATTCCCCTGGCCGGTTGGCGGCGGCGCCACTATTTCGACGCCAGCGGCCTGCCTTGGGTATTGCCGTCCCCTAATCTGCCCACCCTGGAAGGAGCCCTGGTCTATCCGGGCCAGGTCCTCCTGGAAGGCACCAATCTCTCGGAGGGGCGGGGCACCACCAAGCCCTTCGAACTCTGCGGGGCGCCGTTCCTGGAGCCGGCGCGGCTGCAGGCCCTGTTGCCGAAACTGCCGGGAGTGATCCTGCGAGAGGCCTGCTTTGAGCCCACCTTTCACAAGTGGAGCGGCGAGATGTGCTGCGGCTTCCAGCTCCACGTCATCGACCGGGGGAGTTTCAAGCCCTATTTCACCACCCTGGCCCTGTTGGCGGCGATCCGGGAGATTTACCCGGAGCAATTCGCCTGGCGCCAGCCACCCTATGAATACGAGACCACAAGGCTGCCCATCGACCTGCTCACCGGGGACGCCGCCATTCGCCTGGGGCTGGAGCAGGGCTCGACCGCGTCGGCACTGGAAGATTCCTGGCAGGGAGATCTGGCCGGGTTCGTGGAGAGGCGGCGGGAGTTTTTGTTGTATCCGGAATGAAAAGAATTTGGTGGGGATGGCCTCCGTGCCCGCCGTTCCTATCTCTCGGGCAAAAATGGTGCGCAGTGCGCACCCTACGCTTGATGCACCAGGGAATAAGGCGGCCTGTGGCCGCCGGTCGTTAAAAAACGGCTCCTTAAAACCTTTTGGTTTTTCGCCAACTCAATGGTCGGTTTATCCAACTTTCCCTTGACCCCGACCAAGTAAGGGTATATCGTCCAGGGTAAAGAGGATACGGACTGGTTCGATAAAGTGAGATAGCCGTTAAATTGCGAACCTGGGGAGTTGGCTATGGCTTCCCCCGTATCAGTTGGCGCCAAACTGGCGATGGCCGCAGCGGATTTTCCGCAACTCCTGGCAGCCTTGGACCGCCTGGGCTACCAAATGGTGGGGCCTACTCTGCGGGATGGCCAGTTGCTTTACGGTGACCTGGCCGGGGTGGCTGACCTGCCCGTGGGTTGGACCGATGCGCAGGAACCCGGGGTTTTCAGCCTGCAACCCCGGGACGACCAGGCCCTCTTCGGCTACGGGGTCGGCCAGCAGTCCTGGAAGCAGTTCCTGTTTCCGTCCCGCCACCTGCTCTGGCGCGCCGAACGCCACGGCGAAAGTTTTCAGATTAACCCGCCGGTAGAGAACGTCCCCCGCTATGCCTTCATCGGAGTCCGTCCCTGCGACCTCCAGACCCTGGCGGTCCAGAACCGGGTCTTTCTGGAAGGCCCTTACGTCGACCCGGTTTATCGGGCCCGCCTGGAGCAGGCCTTCATCCTGGCGGTCAACTGCGCCGGCCGGGGTTGCGGCACCGGTTTCTGCGCCTCCATGGGCAGCGGCCCCCGGGCCACTTCCGGCTTTGATCTGGCGCTCACCGAGGTTTTGGAGGAAGGTCAGCATTACTTCCTGGTGGAAGTGGGAACCGGGCGGGGCGCCGGGGTTCTCCGGTCAGTTTCCCAGCGGCCGGCTGCAGCCGCGGAAATCGGGGCTGCCGACAGCGTCTGCAAGGCTATGACAGCAAGTATGGGCCGGGAGCTGGATACCCGGGGCCTCAAGGAACTCCTCTACCGCAATTATGAAAATCCCCGCTGGGACGAAGTCGCGGCCCGCTGCCTCAACTGCGGCAACTGCACCTGGGTCTGCCCCACCTGCTTCTGCCACACCATCGAAGATGTCACCGACTTGACCGGCGCCGTAGCTGCAAGATGGCGTCGCCAGGACGTCTGTTTCACCGTGGATTATTCCTACATTCATGGCGGCAGCATCCGCTCCTCGCCCCGGTCGCGTTACCGCCAGTGGCTGACCCACAAACTGGCCACCTGGTATGACCAGTTTGGGAGCTCCGGCTGCGTCGGCTGCGGCCGGTGTCTTACGTGGTGCCCGGTGGGCATCGACCTCACCGAGGAGGTCCGGGCCATTCGGGATAATGAAGTCCCTCGCAAGGAGACCGAGCATGGAGACCATTGAGCCCATTCTGACGGCCCACCCCTTTTTCCGGGGACTGGCCCCGATCCACCTCAAGGACTTGGCCGCCTGCGCCTCCAAGGTCAACTATGCGGCGGGGGAGTTCCTCTACCGGGCCGAACAGGAGGCCACCTCCTTCTTCCTGATTCTCCAGGGCCGGGTCTCCTTGGAAATCTTCAGCGCCCGGCGGGGACCCTTGACTCTCAATACCCTGGCGGGGGGTGACGTTTTGGGCTGGCTCTGGTTTGAGGATAAGCCTTACCAATGGTTCCTGGATGCCCGGGCCATGGACCTGACTCGGGTCCTCAGCCTTAAGGTGGACTGCATTCGCAACAAGTGCGAATCTAACCACGATTTGGGCTTTGAAATCATGAAGCGCTACGCCCATTCATTGGCGGTAGGCTTCCGAGCAATTAGTCTGCAGCTCACTGATATGTTTCAGGCATAACTTAAGGGCGGGTGTCTTGCGGGGTAGCGGTTTGGGTGTAAGAGACCGGCTAAGGCCCCGACGGCGAAAGGGTAAACAGATGACCCCAAAACCTGGGGAAATGAGCTTAGATGATCCTGCCCCCATGCTCCCGGAGATCTTCCAGGTCAAACGGGTGCAACGGGAAACTGCCGATACCTTCACCCTGGAGCTGACCCGATCCGGTACCGATTTTGCCTTTGCGCCGGGGCAGTTCAACATGCTCTATGCCTTCAGGGTAGGGGAGGTCCCCATCTCCATCAGCGGCGACCCGGCCCGCCCCGGCGCCCTGGTGCATACCCTGAGGAACGTCGGTAACGTCACCCGGGCTATTTGCAAATCCCGCCCCGGCGCCCAATTGGGGGTGAGGGGCCCCTTTGGAGCCTCCTGGCCGGTGGACGTGGCCGCGGGCAACGACATAATTATAGTGGCCGGGGGCTTAGGCTTGGCGCCATTGCGGCCCGCTCTCTACCATATGCTCTCGCATCGCCAGGACTACGGCAATATCGAGCTGATCTACGGAGCCCGCACTCCTGCGGACCTTCTCTACCGCCGGGAATTGGAGCACTGGCGGGGCCGCTTCGACGTCAGAGTGCACGTCTCAGTGGACACCGCCGCGGCTAACTGGAAGGGAAGCGTCGGGGTGGTGACCACCGTCATCCCCCGGGCCCGTTTCGACCCGGAAAATACCACCGCCCTGGTATGCGGACCCCAGTTGATGATGCGCTATACCCTCATGGAACTTCTGAGCCGGGGCTTGGCGCCCGCGCAAATCTTCATCTCCATGGAACGCCACATGAAATGCGGCCTGGGCCTATGCGGGCACTGCCAGTGGGGGCCCTTTTTCGTCTGCAAGGACGGGCCGGTCTTTCGCTACGATAAGGTCCTGGACTGGTTCGACCGGCGGGAGGTCTGAGTCATGGCCTTGAAAAAAAAGCCCCGGCTTTCGGTCTGGAAATTCGCCTCCTGCGACGGCTGCCAACTCTCCCTGCTGGACTGCGAAGATGAGCTGCTGGCCGTCACCGGAGAGCTGGAGTTGGCCTATTTCCCGGAGGCCTCCCGGGCCAAGGCCAAAGGCCCCTACGACCTGACCCTGGTGGAAGGCTCCATCACCACCCACCACGAAGCCGCCCTTATCCAAAAGGTGCGCCGAGCCTCCAAATACTTGGTGGCCATCGGCACCTGCGCCTGCTCCGGCGGCATCCAGGCCCTGCGCAACTTCAAGGATGTCAATGATTTTGTCAGGGCGGTCTACGCCCATCCGGAATACATCCAGACTCTTGAGCAGTCCACGCCGCTTTCGGCCCATGTCAAGGTGGATTACCAGCTCAACGGCTGTCCCATTAACAAACGCCAGCTCCTGGAGCTGATCAGCGCTTATCTGGCGGGCCGCACCCCGTTGGTCCAGCCCCACAGCGTCTGCCTGCAATGCAAGGCTCGGGGCAACATCTGCGTCATGGTCACGGGCACTCCCTGTTTGGGGCCGGTAACCCACGGCGGCTGCGAGGCCCTCTGCCCCACCTACCAGCGGGGCTGTTACGGCTGCTATGGCCCTAAGGAGACGCCCAACACCGCCTCCCTGGCCGCCTGGTTCAGTCAGCGTTTTGGGATCTCCGAAGTGGGATTGGTGCAGGCCTTCCGTAAATTCTACGCCAACGCTCCGGAGTTCCGCCGGGAGAGCGAAGCCCATGAAAAGTAGAACTATCAAGGTCGATTTGCTGGCCCGGGTGGAGGGCGAAGGCGGCCTGTACCTCCGGCTCAAAGGCGACGCCGTGGCCGAAGTCAAGTTGAAGATCTTCGAGCCGCCCCGGTTTTTCGAGGCTTTCCTAAGAGGCCGCCAGTTCCACGAAGCCCCGGATATCACCGCCCGCATCTGCGGCATCTGCCCGGTGGCCTATCAGATGAGCGCGGCGCACGCCATGGAAGACGCCCTGGGAGTGAAGGTCACCGGCCCCTTGAGGGACCTGCGCCGCCTCCTTTATTGCGGTGAGTGGATCGAATCCCATGCCCTCCACATCTTCCTGCTCCATGCTCCGGATTTCCTGGGCTATCAGGACGCCATCCGCCTGGCCCAGGACCACCCCGAGGTGGTCAAGATGGGCCTCCGGCTCAAAAAGATCGGCAACGAGGTGGTCACCCTGGTGGGGGGCCGGGAGATCCATCCCATCAACGTCCGGGTGGGGGGCTTCTACCGCGTGCCCACCAAACCGGAACTGGCCCCGCTGGCGGAGGAACTCAAGTGGGCCCGGGACGCGGCCCTGAAGACGGTGGGCTGGGTAGCGGCTCTCCCCATGCCGGAGTTTGAGCAGGATTACGAATTCGTCTCCCTGCGCCCTGGCCAGGAATACCCCTTCAACGAAGGACGGCTGGCCTCCAACCAGGGCCTCGATATTGCGGTTCAGGACTACGAGGCCCACTTTGCCGAGGAGCAGGTCCCTTATTCCAATGCCCTGCACTCGCGGCGCCGGGGCCGCGGTCTCTATTTTGTCGGCCCCCTGGCCCGCTACCATCTGAATTACGACCGCCTCTCGCCCCTGGCCCAGGAAGCCGCGCAGGAGGCAGGATTGAGCCGGGAATGCCGCAACCCCTTCCAGAGCATCATCGTAAGGGCGGTGGAAACCCTGTACGCGGTGGATGAGGCTCTCAGGATCATCGCGGCCTACTCACGGCCCGAGCAACCGGCAATCAAAGTGGAGCCCCGCTCCGGGGTAGGTTGCGCCGCCACCGAGGCGCCCCGGGGCCTGCTCTACCACCGCTATCGCCTGGACGAGTCCGGGGCCATCCTGGAGGCCAAGATCGTGCCGCCCACCTCCCAGAACCTGAAGATCATCGAACAGGACCTCTGGCGGTTCGTGGAAAAGCGCCTCGATTTGCCTGATGACCAACTCACCTGGCAGTGCGAACAGTTGGTGCGCAACTACGACCCCTGCATCTCCTGCGCCACCCACTTTTTGAAAACCCGGATAGAGCGGCAGTAGAGGAGCGAGGTGGCTTCTCCCCAGAATTTTCGACTGCAGATCATCGGTGTCGGCCAGGAGTGGCGGGGCGACGACGCGGCCGGACTGCTGGTGGCGCGGCTTTTGAAACCGACCCGGACCCCTGGGGGCGGAATTGGTGATCCGGCCCCGGGAGGACGGCCGCCTGGGGGCGTCCCCGCAACGGCCGCCGCTTCTTGGATGGCAAATCGGCCCGAGGTGTCGGTTTTGGAAACCTCCGGTGCGATAAGCGATTTGCTGGCTGGCTGGGATGGGGCCGACGCCGTTATCCTGGTTGACGCTGTCCGGGGCGGCGGGCCGCCCGGCAAGATTTACCGTATCCCGGTGCATGAGGCCGCCCTGCCGGCAGAGCTATTTCCCACCGCCTCGACCCACGCCTGGGGTATCGGCCAGGCCGTGGCCCTGGGGCAGGCGCTCCGGCAATTACCGCCTTATCTGGTGGTCTATGGCATCGAGGGCCGGGACTTTGGCGTCGGGCAGACACTTTCTCCGGAGGTGGCTGAAGCCATTCCGGCGGCGGCCCGGCTGATATTACAGGAAATCCAGGAGGTTCTGGGGTAGGGGAGCAATGCCCGCCCTTTGCTCGGGAGGCCAGGGACGGCCGCCCCACCAATATATATCTGCAACTTTGTCCGGATGGCCTTCTGTTACGCTTTCGGCTGAAATTATTGACTTCATAAACCCATTAATGAAACGACCAACAGGTTTAAAACCTTTTACTTCCCATACCTCAATCGAGATAGGTGCTGATCAACATGAACCTTGACTTAAGTATTAACAATCTCTGGGTCTTCTACGCACTGGCCTATGTTATTGCTTATTCTATGCAGGTGTGGTCGTACAAAAAGAGGGGAGCGCCTGTCGATGACCCCGAATTCCTAATTCATGGAAAGCATGGTAAGAAGCTTGTCGCCATAGCTGCAACATGGATAGCAAGCGGATTCGTAATTAGCCTTTTTGTGCGAGTGAATTCTGGAATATTACTCTATGCCGGCATACTTGTTAGTATTGTAGGTTTGATTTTGGGAGGATTTGCTGCTTACTCTTACGCCAATAAAAGCGGGCTTGTCACCAAAGGGTTTCTTAAATATTCCAGGAATCCGATGTATGTTGTATGGACAATTATTCTGCTCGGCTTAACTATAATTGGTTGGTCGGGGTCAATCTGGAGTATCCTGTTTGCAATATACTTAATCGTAACCTTGTTTTATTTCTACTGGACAACCACGCTTGAAGAGGAATTTTTGACCGAGAAGTATGGGGATTCTTATCGAAAGTATCTAAAAAAGACTCCCAGATATCTTGGTTTACCACGCAGGTAGTGCCTTAGCACAGGTCTTTATTGTAATAGATGTTGTTGCCGCCATAGTTTTTTCATTCCTTAGGTCGGCCTGAAACTGCGTTTCACAAGCGGGGCTTGCAGGGGCCTCCCTCGTCCCAACGGACTTTAAGCTTAGCCACAAAGCAGGTCAAGGAACCTGACCGCTTTTGAGGGGGGGCAAAAGCGGTCTCTCTAGAGTTCCGATAAAACCTTTCGGAAAGGTTTTAGCCCGCAGCCACCGCCCCTGCGTCAGCAGGGCGCACCCGTAGCGGAGCGGAGGGTGCAAGGTGGCGCAGGGCACAACTCTACACACTTTTTAGAAAAGTATGGAAAATCTGGGTGCGGGGCACTAATGGGGAGTTTTACGAGGAAAAACGACCTAAAATCATGTCAAAGAGGGTCAAAAAACTCCTGTCCATCGACCTGCTCACCGGGGACGCCGTCATCCGCCAGGGACTGGAGCGGGGGCGGAGCTCCGCGGATCTGGAAGATTCCTGGCAGGGGGAGCTGGCCGGGTTCATGGAGAGGCGGCGAGAATTTTTGTTGTATCCAGACTGAAAAGAATTTGGTGGGGCGGGCCTCCGTGCCCGCCTTTTTAATGGGCGGCCAGGGACGGCCGCCCCACCCAAATACTAATGTACCAAGGCCAGGGCGCTTCTGAGGGCGGCCTTGGGGGGCACGATTTCGGGTTCTCCGGCCAGGCCCCGCCTGGCCTTTTGCAGCCAGTCGTAGATGGTTTGCCGGGCCGCAGGAATCTCCACCCGGTTGGGCGGCGCCAGTTCGGCCAGGATTGCTTCGATGACCTGCAAGGCGGCGTCGTTCTGCCGCCGGTCCACCATATCAAAGGCCTTCTGAATTTCGCTTTTCATATCGGTCATGGCCATGCTCCTCGATTTTTCTTTTGATGGCCGCCAGCCAAAGCCAAACGGCGGAATATAAGGAATCGGTGGGCAGTGCCCACTCAACATTTTTTCTTGATTAGCCGTTTCCATAAATTTCGAGCACCGGACGCCGGCACCACGATGATCGGCGGCCACCGGCCGCCCTCTAAAATCCTATCTCTCTGCTTATAGGGCGGGCTGGGCCCGCCGCCTTAAGCAAAATAAATATCCGGTCTTTTAGTGTGTAGGGTGGGCACTGCCCACCAATTCCTTAAGAATCTATCTTATGCGGGAGGGAAAGCAGGGAACCTGGCTCCCCGGCCCCCCAAAAATCTTCTCTTATCACTTGGGAAACAGGCTTCTGATGGCCGCGGCCAGGGTTTCCACTCCCAGGAGTTCCAGCCCGGGGTAGTCCCCCAGGCGCTCTTTTTGGCGCAGGGCCAGGAGGGCCCGGCGAAACCCCAGCTTATGCCCTTCCTTGAGGCGCACCTCCGGGGCGCTGACCGCCCGGACCTCGCCGGTGAGGCCCACTTCTCCGAAGATCAGGGTGTCCGCGGGCAGCGCCCGCTCCAGAAAGGAGGAGGCCACGGCCAGGGAGACCCCCAGGTCCGAGGCCGGTTCGGAGAGGCGGACCCCGCCGGCCACGTTGACAAAGAGATCCTGGCCGCTCAGGCCCAGGCCCACCCGCTTTTCCAAGATGGCCACCAGCAGCGACACCCTCCCCGGGTCCACCCCCATGCTCTGGCGGCGGGGCAGGGCCAGGGAGGAGGGGGACACCAGGGCCTGGACCTCCACCAGGATGGGGCGGGAGCCCTCCAGACTGGGGACCACCGCAGCGCCGGGGACCTCCAGGGAGCGCTCCGCCATGAAAAGGCCCGAGGGGTTGTCCACCGCCAGGAGGCCGGCCTCCTGCATCTCAAAGACCCCCAGTTCCTGGGTAGGGCCGAAGCGGTTCTTCACGGTGCGCAACAGCCGGAAGGCGTGGCTGCGGTCCCCTTCCAAATAGAGAACCGTGTCCACCAGGTGTTCCAGGGTCATGGGGCCGGCGATGGCGCCTTCCTTGGTGACATGGCCAATGAGAAAGGTGGCGATCCCGGTGAGTTTGGCCTGCTGCACCAGCCGAAAGGCCGTCTCTCGCACCTGGTTCAGGGACCCGGGGGCCGCGGGGATAGTGGCGGTGTACATGGTCTGGATGGAATCGAGGGCCAGGAAGGCGGGCCGGACCTCTTCCACTATCTTGAGGATGTTTTCCAGGCAGGTCTCGGTGGCCACCAGCAGCTCGCCGGAGGTGAGGCCCAGGCGATTGGCCCGAAGTTTGAGCTGGGCTTCGGACTCTTCCCCGGAAACATAAAGGCCGACCAGGCCTCCCCGGCTGAGCCGGTCCAGGACCTGGAGGATGAGGGTCGATTTGCCGATCCCCGGGTCGCCGCCCAGCAGCACCACCGAACCCTGGACCACCGCGCCTCCCAGGGTGCGGTCGAACTCCTGGATGCCGGAGGTCCGGCGCACCTCCGGGGCCGCAACCAGGCTAAGCAGGGGCAGGGGCTGGCCGCGCCGGGGAGGCAGTTGCGCCAGGCCGGGGGCCACGGGGGCTATTTCCTCTTCGGCCATGGAGCTCCAGGCGCCGCACTCGGGGCAGCGCCCCAGCCATTTGGCCGCCTGGTAGCCGCACTGCTGGCAGACAAACACCGGTCTTCCGGCCCGGGACATGGAGGCGATAGTCCTTGGAGATATATTGGTGATGCTGAACAAAAGATCTTGTTTGATCTTACTTGATCTCAGGCGCAAAAGACAATGAGAAACCTTCAACCGGCACCGGCAGGGGGGCGGTGCAGTCCCATATTCTTAGGCCTTGGCCTCCCGGGGCCGCACCTCCAGGTCCTGGCGTTCCAGGCCCCGGATGACGGTGAGAGTCACCGGCTCGCCGATGGGCCACTCGGCCAGGAAACGGTGCAGGTCGTCCACGCTGAGCAAGGGTTGGCCGTTGATGGAGACGACGAGGTCGCCTTCCCGGAAACCGGCCTGGGCCGCCGGTCCCTGGGGGTCCACCGAGATGGCCTCCACTGCCGATTCGGCGCCCAGGCGGTGAAAGCGCACCAGCCGGCGCTCCAGGGGCCGCTGCCTGGCCACCAGTCCCAGGTAGCCCCGGCGCACCCGGCCGTGGGTAAGCAGTTGGGACACCACCCACTTGGCGGTATTGGCCGGGATAGCGAACCCGATGCCCTGAGCCATCATGATGATGGCGGTGTTGACCCCCACCACCCGGCCCCGGGAATCGACCAACGGCCCCCCGGAGTTGCCCGGGTTGAGGGGGGCGGAGTGTTGGATGATATTCTCGACGAGGCGGCCGGCCCGGCTCCGCAAGGCCCGGCCCAGGGCGCTCACCACCCCGGTGGAGACCGTGGACTGGAAGCCGAAAGGGTTACCGATGGCGATGACCACCTGGCCCACCCGCAGGGCTGCGGAGTCCCCCAGGCTGGCAAAAGGCAGGCCCGCGGCGTTCACCCGAATCACCGCCAGGTCGGTGGCGGGGTCGGTGCCGATGATCTCGCCGGCCAGGGTGCGGCCGTCTTCCAAGGTGGCCTGGAGGAGCCGGGCCTGGGCCACTACGTGGTCGTTGGTGAGGATATAGCCATCCGGGGCGATTAGGACCCCCGAGCCGGCCCCGGCCTGCTCCGCAGCCTGCCTGGGCGAGGGGCTGCCGGTGGTGATGCCCACCACCGCCGGACCCACCTCCTCCACCACCTTGACGATGGCCCGGGAGTAAGCGTCCAGGAGTTCCAGGTCCGAGCCCTCCCCCGGGCCTGCCTGAGTGCCAGGAGAGACGCTGGCGGCAAGGTCCTCGCCTGAAATGAGGTTCAAAGTGCGTCGCACCTGCTCTTCCATGAGATACTCCAAGGATCTAGCCATCGAGCCAAGGCCAGGTGAGTCCTAATGTGGGTGGCGCTGCCCAGCCAAACCTGACAGCTGCCCCTGCAAGGGTCTTATATAAAATATAACCTAAATTTGCGCGGCGGCCGGGATTTATGAATTTATTATCCTTAAATATATGGTAAAAAAACATAATGGGATAGGCCAGCGAATCCCCGGCCGGCACCCGGATTTTTAAACAAAACCGGGTCAATCTCTCATCCAAAAGGGATTTGGGTTCGGGATGTCCGAGATCACCGTCAATGCCCTGCGCCAAGAGCTGGTGGCTGGAGCCGGCGGGCTGGCAGGTCGGCGTTCTTTGCGAGTGTTGCGGGAGCTGGCGGCGGCCCGGAAGGCCAAGGTCTATTTGGTGGGGGGCTCAACGCGGGAGCTGGCCCTGGGGCGGACCGCTGCGGACCTGGACCTGGCGGTCTCGGGGCAAACCCTGGAACTGGCCCGGGAGCTGGCCGGCGCCCTGGAAGGCACCTTCGTGCTCCTGGACGAAGGGGAGCGCACCGCCCGGGTCGTCTGGCAGGGAGAGATCCTGGACCTATCCGAGTTCAGGGCCCCCGGACTGGAAGGGGATCTGAGGGGCCGGGATTTCACCATTAATGCGGTGGCCCTGGACCTGGACGCCATCCTGGGTCTGGCTCCTCTCGCGGTCCTCGATCCCCTGGGGGGTCTGGGGGATTTGTCCCGGGGGTCGATCCGGATGGTGGCGGCGCAGAACCTGGCTGCGGATCCATTGCGGCTGCTGCGGGCTTACCGGTTTGCCGCCACCCACGGCCTGGAACTGACGCCGGAGACCGAGGCCGCCATCGCCGGGCTGGCCCGGGAATTCTCCCGGGTAGCCGGCGAGCGGGTCCACCAGGAGTTGTTTCTCCTGCTGGGAGCACCCCGGGCCGCCCCCGTTCTGGCCCGGATGGATCGAGTCGGCCTCCTCACCCGGATCTTTCCGGAGCTGGAAGAGATGAGAGGGGTAGAGCAGGATGGCTATCACCACCTCGACGTGTTTCAGCACTCCCTGGCTGTGGTGTCGCACCTGGAGGAGGTGCTGGCGGAGCCGAAGCGGTACTTTGGGGAAATGGCTGCGGCAGTAGCCGCGGGGGGGGCGCCGCCCTGGCCGGCCCTGGTCAAACTGGCGGCCCTGTTCCATGACATTGGTAAACCGAGGGTTCGGGAGCGGCGCCAGGATCCGGACCGTTATACCTTTTATTTTCATGAAAAGCTGAGTATAGAGATCTTTGCCGGGGTGGTCCAGAGGTTGCGTCTGAGCGCCGCGGAAGCCAAGGTGGTGACCACCCTTATCCGGCTGCATATGCGCCCTTTTCTGCTGCTGACCGCCTTTCGGGACCGGGAGCTGAGTTTCCGGGCCCTGGGGCGGATGGTGCGGGCGGCGCGCCCAGAGTTGTCCGGCCTCTTCGTCCTGGCCATGGCCGACAGCCTGGCGGGTCAGGGGCCCACGAAACCTGCGGATTCCGAGGCGGTGTTGGCCGAACTGGCGGATGAGGCCTTGCGTTTCCTCAAGGAGAAGCTGGAGCCCCAGGAATCTCTGCCCCGGCTGCTCAGCGGCGACGACCTGATACGGGAATTTCACCTGGAGCCCGGCCCTCGCTTTCGAGACCTGTTGACCGCGGTGCAGGAGGCCCAGTGGGAAGGAATGGTGCGCACCCGGGACGAGGCCCTCGGCTTGGTGCGCCGCTTGCTGGAGTAGGGGGGCCGCCCCCGGAACCATTGGCGGCGCAGGGGAATGGTGCCGCGAAAAATAATGAATGTATACAATATACAAAAATTCTGGTATCAATTGCATTAACAATTTTATAATGCTACTAAGTTCCCAAAGGAGACCTGCCCATGGAAAGGTCCAACCCGGAGGATAGAGGGGACCTTCAGAGCGGCGCCTTGATCCGCCTGCGCGGGGTGTATCCTTCCCTGAAAGCGGCTGTGCAGAAGGTGGCGAGCCTGATCCTGAGGCAGCCGGAGATGGTCATCTATGCCTCGGTCAATGAAGTGGCGGCGGCTGCCGGGGTCAGCGAGGCCACCGTCATGCGCTTTTGCCGCACCTTGGGTTTTAAGGGTTTTCAGGATTTCAAGATCGCCATGGCCCGGGAACTGGTGGCGCCGCCAACGCGGCTGCCGGAAGATGCGGGTCCCGCCACCCTGGTGCGGTCGATCTTCAAGGCCAACGTCGCCGCCCTGGAGGAAACCCTGGAAGTTTTGGAGATGCGGCAGTTGCTCCAGGCCGGGCAGGTCATAGAAAATTGCCGGCGGCTGATCATTGGCGGCTTGCGGGGCTCGGCGCTGGCGGCGCAATATGCAGCCATTCGCTTCGCCCCCCTGGGGATGGACCTCCACTGCTTTACCGAGGCCCATCAGATGTCCATGAGCGCGGCCCTCCTGGGGAGGGAAGACGTCCTGCTGGCCATCTCCCACTCGGGCGGCACCCAGGGAATCCTGACCTCGGCCCGGGTGGCTAAAGACAACGGGGCCCGGGTCCTGGCTATCACCAGCAACCCTTTGGCTCCCCTGTCCCGGATGGCGGACCTGGTGCTGGTGAACGCGGTCCGGGAGATGGCCACAGCCCCGGACTGCCTGGCAGCTCTTCCCAGCCAGATCTCCATCATCGACAGTTTGGCCACCTTGCTGCAGCGGGACCGGCAAGATGAGGCCCGCGCCAATCTGGCCAAGATCGAGAGAGCCCTATCGGGGGCGGCTTAATCTTTCCGGACGGGACCGACCCCGATGCGCCAAGCTCAGCTAAAGCAGGATATTGTCCGGGTCTGCCAGATGTTGCACCGAAAAAATTACCTGGCGGCCACCGACGGCAATGTCAGCGTGCGTCTGGGGGACCAGGTCCTCCTCACCCCCAGCGGGGTGAATAAGGGAATGATGGCGGAGGACCAGGTGATCACCGTGGACCTGGAAGGCCGCTTGCTGGCCGGGACGGGACGGCCCACTTCGGAACTCCGCATGCACCTGCTGGTCTATGAGTTGCGGCCGGAGGCGGGGGCCGTGGTGCACGCCCATCTACCCTATGCCACTGCCTGTACCCTGGCTGGCATCTCCCTGCTGGAACCCATCTTGCCGGAGGTGGTGATTACCCTAAAGGGGATTCCCACCGCGGCCTATGCCACCCCGGGCACCGAAGAAGTCCCAAAGGCCATCCGGGATTTTATCCCGGAATTTGACGCTATCCTCTTATCCAGGCACGGCGCCATGACCGTGGGGCACGACGTGATGGACGCTTATAACAAAATGGAAAAGCTGGAGCACACCGCCCGGGTGGTCCTGGCGGCGCGGCTGCAGGGAACGGTGTCGCCTCTGTCAGATTCGGAGGTGGAGAAGTTGCGGCGTCTGAGAGAAAAGTATGAGGCTGGCGGTTGACTTTGGAGAGGCGTTTAAGGCGCCATTATGATGGCGCCGGAGGCGCCCGGCGCCGCTCCCTTAGGTGCAGGTTCCCCAGAGACTCCGGATGAAACTCACAATATCCCTGGCCCAGATTGAGGTGGCAAATTCGCAGCCGGAGATGAACCTCAGCAAAGGCCAGCGTTTGATTGCCGAGGCGGCGCGCCGGGGAAGCGATGTGGTCTGTTTCCCGGAGATGTGGACCACGGGCTTTAACTGGGCCAACAACGAACGCCTGGCGGCCGAACACGAAAAGATCATCGATCGAATCGCCGGCATGGCCAAGGATCACGGTATCTGGATCAACGGCTCCATGGCCGCCCTTAACGAAGATGGGAAAATCTCCAATACCTCCATCTTATTCAACCCCCAGGGAGAGAGAACCGCAACCTACCGCAAAACGCACCTTTTCAGCCTGTTAGGCGAAGAAAAGCATATGGCGGCCGGGAAAACCCTGGGTCTGGCCGAGACCCCCTGGGGGCCGACCGGTTTGGCGGTTTGCTACGACCTTCGCTTCCCGGAGCTTTTCCGGACTTATGCCCTCAAGGGCGTCAGGATAGTCTTCTCTCCCATGGCCTTCCCTTACCCGAGACTGGAGCATTGGAAAATTTTGGTGCGGGCTCGAGCCATTGAGAACCAGATGTTTCTGGTTGGAACCAATCAGGTGGGTAGGGAAGACTTCGGTCCCGGTAACCTGGTGACCTACTGCGGCGATTCGGTAATCATCGACCCCTGGGGGAGGACCGTGGTGGAGGCCGGCGAAACGGATGAAGCGCTCCTCACCGCCGCCATCGATCTGGATCTGGTCGAGGAGATCAGAAGCAAGATGAAGGTATTGGCTGATCGCCGGCCCGACCTTTACGAGCTTGGCTGAGCAATTCCGGCAACCCATCCATTCCCTAACCGGTAAGCAACCCTAGCCGCTGCTGACGGCTGACTGCTCGCGGCTCGCCGCCTCGATCCGCCGCACCGTGGGAAGCACCCAGGGGAGCAGGGCGAAGGCGGGCCAGGCGGCCAGGAAGCTCAGGAAGAAGAAGGTGGAGTAGCCCAAAGAGGCCGCCAGCCAGCCCCCCAGGTAGCCGCAGAGGCGGCCGCTGAGGCCGAAGAGCATGGACAGGAAGGCGTAGTGGGAGGCGCTGAAGCGTTTATCGCACAAGCACATCAGGAAGGCCATGAAGGCCGCAGAGCCCATCTGGCCCGCCAGGTTATCCCCCAGGGTGGCCAGATAGATGGTGTAATGCCAGGACCCCGGTAGCGCCGCCAGCCAGTATCCCAAAATCGAAAGCGCCTGAAAAATACCCAGGACCCAGAGGGCCCGGCTGATGCCCCAGCGGGCCGTGAGCACTCCCCCCAGAAAACCGCCCAGGATGGCGGGCAGTTTGCCCAGGGTGATGGAGGCCACCCCGAACTGGGTGCCGCTGAACCCCAGGTCCCGCCAGAAGGCGCTCACCATCGCCCCCAACATGGCGTCGCCGGCCTTATAGGCCAGGATAAAGACGATGATCACCCCCATATTGGCATGGCGCATCAGCTCCCTGAAAGACTCCTTGATCTGGCTGGGGGGCCTCGATCCCAAGGCGGCCCGGGACCCCTCGGGCCGGGGCAGATGGAAGGGGCGGCAGGCCAGGACGGTGACCACCAGGGCCGTCATGATCAGGCCCACCCCCACGAAGGTGGGGCTCCAGCCCACCAGGTCGCTGAGTATCAAGACCCCGCCCCCGGCGGCGATGAGGCCCACCCGGTAGGCGCCGATGCGGATGCCGTTGGCCAGCCCCAGCTCCCGGGTGTCCAGGAGGTCGATGGTGTAGGCGTCCACCGCCAGGTCCTGGGTGGCCGAGGCCAGGCAGAGGAGCCCCACCAGGACCCAGAAGGCCGGGCCCACCGGCGCCGCGGCCAGCCAGGCCAGCCCCAGCAGGCTGAGGATCACCCCCACTTGAGCCGGCACCAGCCAGGCGGCCCGGGAGCCGAAGCGGTCCGCCAGGGGGCTCCATAGGACCTTGAGGCTCCAGGCCAGGCCCATGAGGCTCAGGATGCCGATCTGCTCCAGGGGCACCCCCCGGCTGCGGAGGTAGTAGGACAGGGTGGTGTACACGAAGCCGAAGGGCACTCCTTCGGCGAAATAGAGCACGAAGACCACCAGCATCTTCAAGCGGCCGGAGAGTTGGGGGTGGGATTCCTGAGGCATCTCGGAATTAACTTAGAAGCTGGCAGGAAGAAAGTCGAGCCTTTTTTCGGACTTACTTAATCAGATAAAAAGCCAGAGCGACCCTAACATAGGCTGGAAGCCTGTGCCACTGGGCCCTGCGGGAATCTGGGCAATATAGGGCGGCCTGTGGCCGCCGGAATCAATGGGCGACCCAGCGGGTCGCCCCTACGGGGCTTGGGGTGGGATTAAAAGGGGACAGTAACGAAGGGCCTCGCTACGGGAGGCCGCCCTTCCCCTGACTCCCTTAACCCTTACCCGGCGCTCAACTTCCCGGCGATGGCCGCGGCCACCTCCAACAGCTCCGGGATGGCCTCGTAGGGGGGGATGCCCTTCAGGTCGGCTCCGATGATCCTCTCGTCAAAGGGAATGAAGCCCAGGAAGGGGAGGTCCGGCAGGCTTTTGCGCAAAAAGGCTTCGTCCGCCTCCCCGCGGATCTTATTGCCCACCACCGCTACCCGCTGCAGTCCCAGGTCTCCGGCCAACTGCCGCACGTGCAAGGCCGTCTCGACGCTGCGGCGGCCCGGCTCCACCACCACGATGAGCCAGTCCACCCCCTTGGCGGTGGCCCGCCCCAGGTGCTCGATCCCCGCCTCCATGTCCATGACCACCACTTCATCCCGGAGGAGCACCATGTGGGTCACCAGGGTGCGCAGCAGCACACTTTCAGGGCAGATGCAGCCGCTGCCGCCCTTCTTCACCCCGCCCATGACGATGAGCTTGACCCCGTCCAGTTGCCGGGCAAACTTCTCGGGGATGTCATCCACCTTGGGGTTCAGTTTGAAGAAGCCCCCCATCTTGCCGGGCTGGGATTCGGTGCGCTCCGCCACCATCTCTTTCATCTGGCTCAGGGGCACGATGTTCTCCGGGTCGGGGACCCCCAGGGCCAGGGCCAGGTTGGCGTCCGGGTCGGCGTCCACCGCCAGCACCTTTTTACCCTGGTCCTGAAAATATTTGATGAGCAGGGCCGCCAGGGTGGTCTTGCCCACCCCGCCTTTGCCGCTGATGGCAATTTTCATGTATAATCCCCCCTGGCTAGTTATTTCCTTGGATCATGGATATTTTACCATAGAGCCTCGGATAAACGTTTAGAAACCGTTCTGCCTCTCGGGGTGTCTGCGTTAAAGATTTTTTGTGGAGAATCTCATGCAAAGCGAAATTGAACCCTTGACGCCGGAGGCGGAAGCCCCCATACGCGCCCGTCTGGCCGCCAACCCCTTCATCCGCTTCGTGGGTATCCAGGTGCCGCAATTGGGGCGGGGCTACGCCCGCTTCCTTTTACCCTTCAAGCCGGAGCTGGCGAATGCCATCGGCCTGTTACAAGGCGGCATGATCGCTGCCCTGGCGGACGAGGCGGTGGCCTACGCCCTTTACAGCCTGGTGCTGCCAGGGGAAACCATCAACACCGTGGAGATGAAGATCAATTTCCTGGCCGCGGTGAAGGAGGGTGAGGTGGAGGCGGTGGCCCGCATAGCCAAGCGGGGCCGCACCATCTCCCTGGGGGAAGTGGAGGTGCGCCAGGGGGAGCGCCTGGTGGCCAAGGCTATGTGCACCTACATCCACCTTTCCAAGAAGTGAGCAGTAAGCAGTGAGCAGTAACCGGTGAGCGGTGAGGGATTAGGGGGTGGGGGTCAGTTTTTTTCTGATTTCCGATCCCTAAGAAAAGTACGGCTCCTGTAATTCCTTCAGCAAATTATTTTGTGATTTTTCCGGGTTCGTTTTTCGCCGCCGGCCAGCCTTCTTAAAAGTGTCTGAAGACCACCAGGTGGGGAACTTGATCTTCTCGCCGGCAAAAATCTCTTCAATGGTGAGAATTTGTAGACGCGGAAAACGTTGCTCTGGGAATCCAGGATCTATGAAAGATCCCGCCGCCGCGGCCTCTTCCCGCATCTGCCGGGTGGGGCGTTTAAGCGTAAGAAAAACACCGATCTCCGCCTGCTCCCGGTCCAGAACTCCCTTCAAATCCCTGATTTGGGAGACTGTGGCCTGACCGCCTTTCACCTGCAGGATGATTTTCTTGTATTCGCCGCTATATTCATCCCGCAGGATCATGATCCCGTCAATGCCGCGGTCCGCGCCTCTCTTGTCCCGGGCGCTGCGGCCCCCCAGCGTGGCCAGGGCCCAACATTCAAATTGAAAAGGGTCAAGCTTGAACAAGCGCGCGGCGCCCGGCAGGTCCCGGGGAATCCCGATTTCTTCGTAAGGGGCGAGTTCGCCTTTGAAGGAGTCTTGCAGCCTCTGCCGGATAAGGTCGATGGCCAGATAAGTGACGTCGATGCCAATCCAGCGGCGCTTGAGATGCTCAGCCACCGCCACCGCGGTGCCGCAGCCGCAAAAGGGGTCCAGGACCACATCGCCCTCGTTGCTCCCGGCCCGGATGATGCGTTCCAGCAAGGCCTCCGGTTTCTGGGTCTGGTAGCCCAGGTATTCATGATGGGAGCCGTGCAAGTGTTCGATGTCGTACCAGATGTCTTTCACCAGGGTGCCGGACATTTCGTCGAGGTAACGTTTATATTGGGCCACTCCGCCTTCCGGGATCACCACCCGGCCTTCGGCCCAGGCCTGCAGCATCCGCTCTTGGGTCCAGCGCCAGACCCGCATCGTACCGCTGCCAGGGGGAAACTCATAGGTGAGGTTCGGCCTCTCTTTATTCGGGTTAGTCAAATCTCCTAAACGGTACCGCCGGCCGGTTTCGGGCTCCACATGGCGGTAAAAGCGCTCCAGGTAAGCCGGGTCGTGCTCCGTGAACTGCGGATTGAACACGGACTTTTCCGATTTGCTATAAAAAAAGATGGTGTCGTGGGCCCGGGAGAAACGGGTGGTGGTGTGGCCCTTGGGTTGGGAGCGCTCCCAGATGATTTCATTGCGGAAGTTTTTCGGGCTGAAGATGTTGTCCAGGATAAGTTTGATGTAGTGGCTGGCGGTGGGGTCGCAGTGCAGAAACAGGTTCCCGCTGGGTTTCAGCGCCCGGTGCATCTCCACCAGGCGCACCGCCATCATGCTGAGGTAAGCCAGCATATTGGTGCAGCCCAGGACCTGGCGCAGGGCTTTGAGCAATTCGGCCAGCGGCGGCGGACCTGACATGACCGCCTCATCAAAGGCCTCTTCCCCTTGCGGCCCCCATTTCCAGGTGTCCTCGAATGCGGAGATTTGAGCCGCGGATTTTTCCCCGGAAGGTTCTTGGAACAGCATGTTGTAAGTAGCATTGGAGTTGAACGGCGGGTCCAGGTAGATCAGGTCAATACTGCCCATGGGGATATGCCGGCGGAGGACCTCAAGGTTATCACTAAAATAAAGCTTGTTCTTCCAATCTTCCATGACAGCCTCCAGGGGCCGGACTGCTGCGCCCATATAATATTTAAATTTCAGAAAAAACTATTTTTCCTCCTTGCATTTGTTGGCTCACCTGGAGAGCCCCTGCCCCTTTCCTTAACCAGACGCCTTTTCTAGGCCCCCTCCCGGCTCCAAGCCAGCAGACTTGTCAACAGCCGGGAGCTGGAGGCCATAGTCAGGTGGATGATTAGGTCCGTTTCCCGGCTTAAGAGCCGCCGGGTCTGGAAGGCGCCGCTGACCCGCAGCTCCAGGCGCTCAGGGCCGCGGCGCTGTGCCGAGAGCCGGGATGCTTCGCAAAAGATGAAGAGGTTTTGACCGGGAAGGTGGCAGGCGGCCAGGATTGGGGTCTCCAGCAGTTCGGCCGCGGCCGGCGCCGGCTCCAGGCGTAGCTCGTGCCTTGCGGCGAACCCCTCGATCAGATCCGCCAGGGACGCGGGCGGGGGCAGGAGGGCCTCCAGCCAGATACTCGCCTCCCCTTGGAATTCCGGGGCCTCCAGAACCTCCAGCCCTTCCACCCGCAGCACGCAGGCCCCAGCATGTTCATCCCAAATTAGCCGGGCGGGCTCCCGGTTCTGCAGCCTAAGCTTTGCGGCCGGAAAATCCGCCAGCACCCGGGGACAGTCAAATTGCACCCTTCCTCCTCATTATCCGGCGGCTCCCACCACCGGGGCGGCTGCTTCCGACCCTCGCACCTTTCTGAGGCCAAATGCCTCGGATCTGCCTTAACTATAATCATACCACTCCAGGGCTTCCTGAGAACCTTGGGGGGGTTAAAAAAATTTGGCTTGGGCGGCCCCGGCGGGGTTGCCAAGGATTTATCAAGGATTGCCGCCGGGCCAACCCTGGTAATTATTTCCGTCCAAAGTAACCTTAGTTCATAACTATCCGGACTTCATTGGCTTATCCTTGATTTATTTTCCTGCAGATCTTATATTCAACAATTAAGAATTTTGTTTAATTAAAAGTTTGGAGTCACGTCTCATGGCATATTCCCCGGTAGTCTTGGACCATTTCAAGAATCCCCGCAACGTCGGCGAAATCCTGGATGCCGACGGCATCGGCGAAGTCGGCAACCCGGTGTGCGGCGACATCATGAACGTCTATATCAAGGTGGTGGACAACCGCATCGAGGACGTTAAATTCAAGACCTTCGGCTGCGGCGCGGCCATCGCGGTTTCCAGCATGATCACCTCCATGGCCAAGGGCAAGACCCTGGAAGAGGCCATGAAGATCACCAACGCCGACGTGGCCGAGGCCCTGGGCGGCCTGCCGCCCAACAAGCTGCACTGCTCCAACCTGGGGGCCGACGCCCTGCACTCCGCCATCAAGAATTACCGGGACCGCTTGGCCGGCAAGCCGTCGGGCGGCGAAGCCGACCGGGAGCCTCACCACAAGGGTACCGGCCAGTGCTACTGCCCCTACTGCGAGATGAAGGTGGACGATGAGGCCCATTTCTGCAGGTCCTGCGGGCAGGAGCTGCCCCATGAACACGATCATTAACCGGCCGCGGCCAGAGGAAATTTTTTAAAATCATGGGCTTGACCTACCTGGACTATCTGTCCGCGGCGCCCCTCCATCCCCAGGTCAAAGAGGCGATGGTCCGGCACCTGGAGACCGTGTTCGGCAACCCTGCCACTGACAATCAGGTGGGGCAGCCGGCCGCCGCCGCGCTGGAAAAGGCCCGCGCCCAGGTAGCGGCGCTGATCAACGCCGACCCCAAGGAGGTGGTCTTCACCTCCGGCGGCACCGAGGCCAACAACCACGCCATCAAGGGTGTGGCCATCGGCCTCCGGGAGAAGGGCCGCCACCTGATCACCTCCAATATCGAGCATAAATCCGTGCTCAATTCCTTGCGCACCCTGCGCCTCGTGGACTACCGGGTGACCTCCCTGGACGTGGACCGATACGGCCTGGTGGACCCGGCGGCGGTGGCAAAAGCCATTACCCCCGAGACCATCCTCATCAGCGTCATGTTGGCCAACAACGAGATCGGCACCGTCGAGCCCATCGCCGAGATCGCCGGGATCGCCAGGCAGCACAAGGTGGCTTTGCACACCGATGCAGTGGCCGCGGTGGGCGCCATCCCGGTGGATGTCCAGGAGCTGGGGGTCAACCTGCTGAGCCTGGCGGCCAACCCGTTTTATGGTCCCCCCGGGGTCGGGGCCCTCTTTATCCGCAAAGGCACCCCCATCTTGCCCTTGCTGGATGGCGGCCTCCAGGAGAACAAGCGCCGGGCCGGCGCTGAAAACCTGGTGGGCATCGTCGGCCTGGGCGCCGCCGCCGAACTGGCGGCCAGAGAAATGCCCGAGCGCCTGCCCCGGCTTAAAGCCCTGAAAGAGCGCCTGGGCCAGGGCCTGGCGGCCAGCGTCCCGGAGATCAAGATCAACGGCCATCCCGACCGCTGCCTGCCACACCTTTTGTCCGTTTCGGTGCCCTACGTCGAAGGCGAGAGCCTGATGATGCTGTTGGAAGAAGAGGGCATCATCGTCAATACCCGCTCCGCCTGCGCCTCGGGGTCGCTCCGGGCCTCCCACGTCCTTATCGGCACCGGCCTCGACTTCGCCCTGGCCCAGGGCACCCTGGTCTTTTCCCTGGGCCGGGAGACCACCTCAGCCGACATCGACCGGGTGTTGGAGGTCATGCCGGGCATCGTCCAGACCCTGCGAGACATGTCGCCCCTCTACAAGAAAGAGCACACCGCCTAAGAAAAATTCGGGGGGAAAGGCCCGGCCTGCCGGCTCCTATCCCCCTGCCCCAAACCCGCCTGGTTGATGGTTATTTAAGCTCCAGCACCACCTTTAAGGATTCCTGGGCCGCGCTGACAATCTGGAAGGCCTCCTGAATCCGTGCCAGCGGCAGCCTCTGGGTTATGGTGTCTTTGACATTGACCTTCTTATCGGCAATGAATTGCAACGCCTCTGCCAAATCGACCGGGGCGGCGCCGTAGGATGAGGTCACGGTAAACTCATTTCTCCAAAAGTCCGGGATGGGAAGGGCAATATCCCGGTCCGGGATGGCAAAAAGGAGCATAATCCCCTTCTTATCGAGGCAATGGAAGGCTTGCCCCACCGCCCGGGGGGCTCCGGTACAGACGATCACCCTCTCCGCCTTAATGTTCAGGTCCTGATCGGCGTGCCTCACCTCATGGGCGCCAAACTCCTTGGCCTTCCTCAAGCGATACTCATTAACATCGGTGGCCACCACCCTGGCGCCGGTCAACCTGGCCAATTGAATATTCAGAATGCCGGAGATGCCGCAGCCCAGAATCAGGACGGTGTGGCCTTCCCGGAGATCGAGCAGCTTCAGTCCTCGTATCCCGCAGGCCAACGGTTCGATCATGGTTCCTTCGGCATAGGAAACCTGATCCGGCAGGACGTACACCCCGTAATCGACGTTAATCTTGGGCGCCCGGACAAATTCACTGTAGCCGCCGGGATCATAATTGCCCCGGTGCAGGGTATCGCACGCCGTATGGTTTCCCGCCCGACAGTATTTGCACCGGTTGCAGGGCACGTGGTGGCTGACAAAGACCCTCTGGCCTTTTCGGTAGCGGCGGGATTTCGACTCGACGATCTCCCCGGCGATCTCATGGCCCAAAATCCGGGGACCCTTTTTAATCCGGTACCATTCCATGACATCCGTGCCGCAAATGCCGCTGGCGCGCACCTTTACCAAGATCTCCCCCGGCCCGATCTTCGGGATGGGGAGCTCCTCCAGACGGATATCGTTATTGTTGTAGTATCTGGCTGCGAGCATTTGCGAGCCTGGATTCCCCAGTAATCAGTAGTCAGTAGCCAGTATCCAGTAAAGGCAAAAGATAAAGGTAAAGACGCGGCGGGAAGGCTGCCCGAACTGACTACTGGCTACTGACTACTGCTAGGCCTTGGCGGTAGCTCTCTTTTCTTGGCTCTTCTTTAATATTTCGTATGCTTGCTTGACGGAAGCCTGGTCATGAACAATGGCCCTCAAGGCCTTGGCCATCGCCACCGGATGAGGGCTCTGCCAGACGTTTCTGCCCAGGTTGATCCCCACCGCTCCCTTCTTGATGCCATCATGAACAAATTCCAGGACCTCCAGTTCCGTTTCACACTTAGGCCCGCCGGCCATAATAACCGGAACCGGACAGCCGTAAACCACCTTATCGAAATCTTCGCACCAATAAGTCTTAACTACCCTGGCGCCCAATTCCGCCGCCACGCGGCAGCTTAGCGCCAGGTAACGCGCCTCCCTTTTTTCCAATTCCCGGCCCACGGCGGTAACCGCCATCACCGGGATGCCAAAATCCTCGCAGACGTTTACCATGTCGGTGAGATTCTTCAGGGACTCTCTTTCATAATGACTGCCGATAAAGACGGAGAGACCCACGGCCGCTACGTTCAAACGAATAATCTCCTCGATGGAGGTGGTGAGCTCCTCGTTGGCCAAATCCTCTCCCACCATGCTGGTGCATCCGGACACCCTCAGGACAATCGGCTTGCTGTTTAAGGGATCGATGGCCGCACGCAGGGCCCCCCGGGTGCAAAAGATGGCGTCCACATAAGGGAGCAGCGGTTTTACCGTCTCCCCCGGCCTCTCCAGCCCCCGAGTCGGCCCTTGAAAATAGCCATGATCAATCGGCATAAAAAAACATTTGCCATTGGGCATAAGCTGGCCTAAGCGATTTTGCATTCCCCAATCCATCGGTGCTTCTCCTTTCCCTGGGGCTTCCCTTAAATTCAGCAGAGGTCCCACAGCTTGCAGGCTAAAGTGATTATCTTTCCCGGACCGTCGCCCCTACCGCCGGCCCTGCGGCGGCTGCTGGCGGAGCCGCTCTATGGCTGCCTCCTCCAGTTCCAGAAATTCCTCCCGGGGAAAGTCCATTCTGATGGTGCCGCTGCTCCTGGAGATGGAAATCATCAGGGGCGGTCCGGCATACATGGTCTCCCAGGTGATGTGCACCGTGTCGGTGGCCACCTCCAGGTGGATGCCCCGCCAGGCGCCGAAGACCGGGTCGAACTCCAGGTCGAAAAGCTCGTTCCAGGCCCGGCCCAGGTAATCGACCACCTCGGCTTCGCTCAGGCGCTGGTCCCGGTAGTACAGTGAATAATCCTTCATGGGTTTGGAGGGGGTGCGAAAAGATAGGGGGCGCCGGCCAGGCGGCGCCCCCGGTGTGAGGTTTATCTTATCCTACTTTTTCTTTTCGTGGAAGAATTTGCATTCCTTGGGAGCCGTCCAGGCCCCAGGCCGCGCTTCCTTGAAAATGCCAAGCAGGAAAGGATATTCGATGGCCCGGCAGTGGCCGTAGAGCATCTTGGAAATCTGCGGGTCATAGGTATATTTGAAATCCCGGCAATCTTCGCAAAGAATCTTCGCCATATCGAGCATTCCTCCTCTGTTCCAAAGTTACCCGGCGGCTACCAGGATTTCCCATACTTCCGCTGGGCGCTGATGCGTTTCCAGCAACTGCCTTCCAGATCTTCCGGTTTGAGCTGGGTGCAGGCGACCAGCTTGCCGCGAGCCGATTGGGTCAGGTTCTTGGGTTTACCCAGGAAGGTGACGTTGGCGAAAGGCGGCGCCGAGGTCTTGCCTTCCCCGGAAAGGGGCTTGAGGTCTGGAGTTTCCGCGTAACCCGGCAGGATGTAATCGGTGCCCCGGGCCTTTTCCGGCTCCACCACCCGCTGGCCGTTTTCCCACTCGGCATAGTAGAGGGTGCCGCAGCCGGCGCATTTGAAATTCCCCGAATATTCCCAAAAGCTGTAGGGATCGAAGAAGTTACGCGATTTGCAATGTGGGCAATCATAAAACAACGAGATTTTGAATTCAGTCATATCGAGTTATTCCTCCCTTATCTAAAGAGGTTGGCTCCGGGAAGGCTGCCAAGAAATCGGCCTCCCATACGGTTAGATGATTTCCTTGGCTTCGCATTCCCGGATCTGCTCCAGGCTGAGGCCGCAAACCCGCTGGTAGATCTCCTCGTTGTCGGAGCCCACCGGCCGGTGCACGTGCTTCAACCGGGGTGGCGACTCGCTCATCTTGTACATGGTTTTCTGAGTGAAGACGTCGCCATAGTACGGGTCGTCGTACCAGCCCAGGGAGCCCCGTTCCAGGAAGTGGTCGCAGTTGGCAGCTTCCCGGATGGTGAGCAGCGGCTGGGAGATGATGCCGGCCTTGCTGAAGGCCTCGTGGGCTTTCTCCTTGGTCTTGTCCTTCAGGAACTCTTCGATGGCCGGGTAGATCTCTTCCTGCGCCCGGGCCTCGACGCGAGCGTCGTGGGTGGCATATTTCTTGGCCAGGTCGGCCTTACCTATGACGTTCATCAACTTGGCAAAGTCTTGATCGGTGTATGCCTGGACGCAGATATAGCCCTCTTCCTTCTCCGCCGGGTGATCCGATCCGGGGTAAGAGGAGTGGCCGCATTTGCAGATGCCGTTGACGCAGATCTCGGTATCCCAGTTGCCCCAGCGCATGCGGACGATGCCGTGGCGGCCCCACAGGGGCAGGCCGTATTCGGTGTAGCGGGTGGAGCCTTGCACCTGGGAGCACTCGAAGTAGTTGCCCAGGTTGGAGACCGTGTCCCGCCAGTAAAGGCCGGCCAGCGTCGCGGTGGAGACCAGCATGCCGATGGAGTAGTCCATGATCCAGGTGGTGTGCTTGCTGGGGAAGCCCGCCGCGGCGCCGGCCCGCTGGCCGGTAAAGGAAAAGACGCCGCCTTTGGCCTGGCCCAGGATGTCGTAGGAGGCCCAGTTCCGGCCGGGGCCGAAGCCGCCGAAGCCGCCGCACCAGGCCAAAACGATCCGCGGGTTTACCTCTTTGCAGGCGCCGTAGCCGATCTTCCAGCGGTCGAAGGTGCCGGGCCGGTAGTTCCAGACCATAAAATCCGACTTCTGCACCAGATTGTAAAAGATCTCCTTGGCCTCTGGTTTGCGATAGTCCAGGGTAACGAAATATTCGTTATGGTTGGCGCCCTGGAAGGCCGGGGAGGTGCCACGGCCCGGGTTCCACCGGGAAACCGGGTAGAACCAGGACTCGTTGTAAGGCGAGCAGTGGCGCATGGGTTCGCCCAGGCGGGGCACCTCGATCTTGATGACCTCGGCGCCCAGCTCGCCCATGTAGGCGGCGGCCGCCGGCCCCAGGATATACTGGGTGCAGGACAGGCCCCGATAACCTTTCAGGCACTCCGGTTTCTCAAAAATCGTCTCCTGATTGAAGATGGTCTTGCAATATTCTTCAAATGGCAGTTTATCCAGGTGTTCGGACATATTTCCAACCCCCTCTATTAGATGAGCCCTTTGCCGTGCAGCTCATTCAGCTTGGCGGTGTCGAAGTTCAGGAGCTTGCGGTAGACGTCGTTATTATCGTAGCCCACCGGCCGGCCCAGGTCTTTCACCCGTCCCGGGGTCCGGTGTCCATAGAACACCGAGCCGCAGAACAGCACCTTGCCGTAATGGGCCGTCTCAATGGCCCGCACCATGCCCCGGTATTTGTAGTGGGGCTCTTCCGCCACTTCGTCCAGGAAAGAGACGCCGCCCGCGGCCACTTCCTCTTCCAGCAGTTTGGCCCGGCATTCTTCCCGGGTCCAGTCCTTCATCCAGTCGGTGAGGATGGTGCAGGTTTTGACCTGCTGATCGTGGCCGACCCGGTCGATGACCACCCGCAGGGTGGGCTCATCCAGGATCATGTCTTCCAACTCGGGGCGATCCTTGCCCACGGTCTTCCAAATGCGGTACCAGAGGCGGTCATGGCCGCCGCCCACCATCATGTAGCCGTCTTTGCACGGGTTCACCGAGTAGATGTTGATGGCCAGGTCCCAGTTGCCGTAGCGGGGCTTGGAGGATCCGTCCATACCATACCAGCCCCAGGCATAGTCATGGATCCGGGCGTGGGCTTCGGACGAGGTCACCTCCAGGAACTGGCCCTTGCCGGAGGCCTTATCCCGGTAGATCAGGGCGGCGATGGTGCCGTGGGCGGTGAGGTTGCCACAGAGGATATCGTCAGCCCGCTCGCCGGCCCGGAGGGGGGTGCCGCCGAAGCTCTTGGGCAGCCCGGTGGCATGGCACCAGCCGGAGGCGCAGGGGGAAGACGGATAAAGCTCACCCGGCTTGTCCTTCAGGGACCCCCACTGGCCTTTCTGGCCGTTCCAAACATAAACCAGGCGGGGGTTGATCTTGGAGAGCTGGCGGTAGCCGATGCCCCAGGCGTCGAACTGGCCCACGGGATAGTTCTCAATGAGCACGTCGGCGTGGACTACCAGCTTTTTCAGGATTTCCCGGCCTTCCGGTTTGGTCAGGTCGAGGGTGATGGACTGTTTGTTGCGGCACTCGTGCAGGAAGGTGCCGCCGCACAGGTCGCCGTTGACGTTGTCCTTGAACATGTAACGTTTGCGCCCAAAGGCCGTCAGTTTGCGGAGAGGAGAGCCGCCGGGTGGTTCCACCATGATGACGTTGGCTCCCAGTTCGCCCAGGTAGCCGCCGGCCTGCATGGCATTCACCTGGAGGCCGCCATGGCCGCACTCCAGCACCCGCACCTTGCCCAGGGCCTCGGGTTTGGCCATCTCGTGCTTGGGATGGAGCCAGCCCTCAAAAATGGTGGAAATTTCCCGGGACGCTTCGGTGCAGATCTTGGGATCATACACTTCTTCGAAGGTGGGGATCGGGGTTAGAGGCCAAAGCAATGGTGCTTCTTGAACCTCTTTCTTCAGATCGGACATTCAAATTCCTCCTTCCTCAACAGGTGAGTCAAGATTACCTCTTAGGAATAGTTAAATCATCTCAGTCAGTCATGCGCTTTTCCTACGGTGCCAGCACCTCCTTCCGTCTGTTTTTTCGACTCGCGGGGAGCCAGGGCGCGGGAATTCCCGCATATTAGTCCACCGGTATCTTAAGCTAAATTTGTGCCAAATGCCGCGATTATTGCGCCGTTTAACTCCTTTGAGGTTATCTTACTTATATTCCTGATGATTTTTTATGCAAACGCATGTCTGCCAGAGCTTGCTACTGGAGAAATCCAGGCTCCATCTGCCTGGGCCTGGGGGAATCGGTATCAAACGGGGGGTGATTCACCCCAGCCGGAGCGGCTGAAACCTTGAACCTTGAACTTTGAACTTAGTCAGGAAGCAGAATTTGATATAATGACCGGAAAGGGCCGTTAATGGCCGGGAAGCCGCCCCCCCCGGCGGGAGCGGCAGGCAAGACGAGAGAGATATGGCAGACGCAACACGAGAGCAGAGCCAGAAAAATTGGTTTGAAGAGAATCCCAAGAAGACCCTGGTCCTGATTTTCTTGATCTTCCTGGTGGCCGCCACCTGGGCCGCCGAAAAGGTCCTGGCCCACCACAACCATAGCCTAAACCGGGTGCTGTTCACCGAGCGGCGCTACATTAACCTCCGGGAGTTCCAGCCCTCCATCGACGTGGTGTACACGCCGACGGACAAGGAGGTTGCTGAGTCCGACAGCCTGGTGAAGAAGGCCTACCGAGTCCGTACCGACGCCAACGGCTTACTCCTGCCTTATAACCGCTATCCCCACCCCGACCTCACCTTGGCCTTTCTGGGGGGCTCCACCGTGGCCTGCCTCTATGTCGAGGAAGAGAACCGCTATCCCTATCTGGTGGGCAACCTCATAGAGAAGGCGACCGGCGACAAGGTCACTTCGTACAACTCCGGGGTGGGCGGCAACAATTCGCTGCACTCCCTGGATATCCTGCTGAATAAGCTCATCCCCCTGCACCCCGACGTGGTGGTGATGATGCACAATATCAACGACCTGGTGTCCCTGATCTACGACCAGACCTATTGGAGCAACAACCCCTCCCGGGCCCCCATCATCGATTATAAGCTGTATAAGAATTTGACCGGGATGAAGGCCATCGCCACCCTGGCCCGGGACACCTACATCCCCAACCTGCACCTGGCCTTCCGCAGCCTGTGCAAAAAGGTGGCAGCCACGTTCGGAAGGAAGGTCAGGGACCCGGAGGATGAATTCGCCAAGGAGCGGGGCCGGAAGATCGTCTTCGATCCGGCCCGGATACTGGATGAGTTCCGGATGAACCTGCAGACCTTCATCAATATTTGCCGGGCGCGCCAGATCACGCCGGTCTTGATGACCCAGTTCAACCGCTACAAGTCCAACCCGGATGAAAAGATCCGCCAGGCCATGAAAGGCTTCGAGTCCGGCACCGGGATCTCCGCCCAGGAGTTCAAGGAGATCTACGACAAGTTTAATGAGGCCACCGTCGAGGTGGGCCGCCGCAACGGGGTCCTGGTCATCGATCTGGCCCGTTTAATTCCCCAGGAAGCAAAATACATGTATGATGAGGTTCACTTGAATACCGCCGGTTCGCGGCTGGCGGCGCAGATCATCAGTGAGCAGTTGCTGCCCGTGGCGATGCTGAAGAAATTGCCGGGCCGGGGCGAGACGCCAAAATAGTTTTGAGGGGCCAGGCCCCCTGACCCCTGATTGAGGAGAGGGAGAGGCCCTGGATAAGATCAACGTCCTCTTCATCATCAAGCCGGAGCCGGCCGCGGGCGCCGAGATGGTCCTGATGGCGGCCGCGGCCCGGCTAAACCCGGAGCGCTTCCGGGTCTTTGCCGGGCTGCTCACCCCCGACCGGGAAAACCTGCTGCCGCCCCAGCTCACCCCCATCAATTTTAATCTCCCCGGGCTTAACGGCTGGGTCTGGCTCCGGTTTTTCCTGACCCTCTGCCGGGTGCTGCGCCGCTACCGCATCCAACTGCTGCACACCAACAGTTACGTGCCGGGCAATTACGCCCGTTTGGCTGCGGCCCTGATGGGGGTGCCCCTGATCGTCGACCACTGGCACGGCTTCACCCGCTTCAGCCGCAAGCGCCGGCTGATCTGCCGCCTGCTGGGGCGGCGTACCACCCTGAGCCTGGCGGTTTCCCAGGGAGTGCGGGACTACCTGATCGAGCAGTGCGCCCTGGACCCGGCGAAGGTGAGGGTGGTGGCCAACGCCATCGACCTGGCGCGCATCCAGGAACACCGGCCCCGGGCCGAAGTGCGCCGGGAATTGGGGATTACCGAGGAAACCCGGGTGGTGGGCCTGGTGGGGCGGCTGGACCATTGGGGCAAGGGGCATCGGGAATTGTTCATCGCCCTGGCCGGATTGAAAGACCGCTATCCCTTGACGGCCCTAATCATCGGCGGCGGCCGACGGGAGGTGGAACTGCGGCAATTGGCCTCTGAACTGGGCTTGGGGCCGCAGGTCTTCTTCCTCGGCCAGCGCCGGGATGTCCCGGACCTGCTGGCCGCCATGGATATCCTGGTATTGCCCAGCCACAGCGAGGGAGTGTCGCTGGCCCTGCTGGAGGCCATGGCCGCGGGGCTGCCGGTGATCGCCACCGCGGTGGGCGGCCTCCCGGAAGTGGTGACCGACGCCGCCAACGGCCTGCTCATTCCCCCCCGGGATCCCGAGGCCCTGGCCCGGGCCCTGGAGCGCCTGCTGGCAAACCCGAATTTCGCCCGGCGGCTGGGGGAGCAAGCCCGCGCCGACATGAAGGCCCATTATTCCCTGGAGCGCCTGGGCCGGGAGATCAATGAGATTTACGGGGAATTAAGCGGAAGCCGCAGGCTTTAGCCTGGGAAAGCGGTTTACTTGACCAATCTCGATGAATTTCTCGATGGCTCCCCTAAACCAACGTCTTGGCGAGATGATGATCGGCTGAAGCGCTTGCAAGTCCCTGAGATGGTGGTTAGATTAAAATACGGTAAATACGCGAAGGGAGATGTCCGGTTAATGTTGCCATTTAAAAGAATTTTGTGCCCCACCGATTTCAGTGAGCCGGCTTTCACCGCACTGAAACGCGCCGAGGAACTGGCCCGCCATTTTGAGGCGGAATTAATCGTGGTCCATGTCGTTCCGGAGTTGCCGGTCCCCCATCAGTTCCCCGACCCGGAAGCGGACTTCAATTTTGACGTGCCCTTGTTCGAGCAAGAACTGGTGATCAAGGCGGAGACAATGCTCAAAGACTTGGTGGCCCATCATAAAGTCGGGACCCGGACCGTGGCGGCCACCGGGGAAGCAGCTCCGGAAATCCTGCGGCTGGCCCATAAGGAGCACGTGGACCTCATCGTCATTGCCACCCACGGGCTGGCAGGCTGGCAGCGGCTGGTCTTTGGGTCTGTGGCCGAAAAAGTGGTGCGCCAGGCCACCTGTCCGGTCTTGACCATCGTGGCGCCACCTGAGGCGGAAAGCCCTGCCAGATAAATCGAACCGGACATTCCTCCCTGGTCCTGAACTTCAGGGTTTTAAGACTATTCTGTACCTCGGTTGGCCTTGCCGTAATCTCTCCAGGGCATCATTAATTTCACTGAACCGATAGCTCTCCACGGTGGGTTGGATGTGGTGCCGGGCCGCAAATTCCAGCATGGTGGCGATGGCCGCCGGACTGCCCGTCGGACTGGCGGAGAGGGATTTCTGGCCGGCAAGCAAGGGAAAAAGCGGCACTGCAATCGGCTGAGTCACCACCCCCACCAGGTGCAGGTGGCCTTGGGGACGCAAGGCTTCGATATAGGCCTGCCAATCGAGAGGCGTATTCACCGTCGACAGGATAAAATCGAAAGAGTTTGCCGCCTTTTTCAAGGCCTCCGAGTCACGGGAGTTGATGAAGTGATCGGCGCCGAACCGCCTGGCTTCAGCCTCCTTGTCCGGGCTGCTGGAGAACGCCGTCACCTCGCAGCCCCAGGCATGGGCAAATTTCAGGGCCAAATGGCCAAGCCCCCCAATGCCGACTACTCCCACCCGGGCATTGGGCAACACGTCCCAGAGCAGCAAGGGATTGAAGACAGTTATGCCGCCGCACATAAGGGGACCGGCGGTTTCGGGAGCGAGCCCCGCGGGCAGAGGAATGACCCAGGCCGCGTCGGCCCGCACCCGGTCGGCAAAGCCCCCAGGGCGGCCGACTATGGTCCCGACCGCGGAGGCGCACAGATGATGATTCCCGGATTTACACCATTCGCAAGTCAGGTCTGAGCTGGCAAACCATCCCAGACCGACCCGTTGCCCCACCGTTAACCCCCGGGCGTGAGGGCCCAGGGCCGCGACAGTACCGATAACTTCATGTCCGGGAATCAAAGGATATTGGGTCATTCCCCATTCGTTGTCCAACATGCTGAGATCGCTGTGACATAACCCGCAATACTCGACTTTGATCTCAACCTGGGCATCTCCCAGGGGGCCGGGGTCAAATGCGAACGGCTTCAGCGTTCCCTTAGGTTCAGTTGCGGCATATCCGTTTATCATCAGAAATCTCCTTTTTCTGAGACCTTCCCTGGACCGAGCTGGAAAGAGTTATGGGTACACAGACCTGCGGTCTGCCCTGCATCAAGCAGGCGGGCAATCTCCCTGAGTTGCGCCCGATCCGAATGGACTTACCCGGCCAAGAACCCACCGTCGACGGCGACAGAGGCGCCCGTAATGAAAGACGCCTTATCGGACGCGAGAAACACGATGGCATGGGCAATCTCTTCAGGCGTACCATCACGTTTGACCGGCACATGAGAGATCAAAGCGGACTTCCTGTCGGCAGTGCCAGTGAACCGGTTCAACATGCCGGTCTCGATCGGACCAGGAGCGACCACATTGACGCGTACGCCGGTTTCCGCCACCTCGAGCGCAGCCGCCTTCGTCAGCCCTTCCACCGCGTGCTTGCTGGCGACGTAAACGGAGGCGCCCGGCGCGCCGGCCCGCCCGAAGCAAGACGAAACGTTGACGATGCTGCCATGTCCTTGAGGGAGCATGACGCGCAGCTCATGCTTCATGCTCAGGAGCGTGCCGAGGACGTTGGTGTCGAAGGTGGCGGCGTAGCTGTCTGCGGTTTGTTCCGTCACAGGACCGGGAGTGCCTTCCGTGCCCGCGTTATTCACTGCAGCATCCAGCCGACCAAACCGCGCCACAGTCTGGTCGACCAAGCTGCGCACCTCGTCCTCATGACGCACATCGGAGCGCACGAATTCGGCTTCAGCACCCAGATTACGAAGTTCCCCAACCAGCTTTTGGCCCTCTTCGTCGTGTCGGCCGGAAATGACAATGCTTGCGCCTTCCTGCGCAAAGGCCAGCGCAGTGGCGCGGCCAATACCTGTAAGAGCGCCAGTGATTAAAACAACCTTGTTCTTCATGACACTCCTCCTTGGTGAGTTAGGGCTTGGGTTTACATTCAAAGCCATTGTTCTCATTCAGGCCCGCCCGGAGAACCGGCGGCGAATCTCCTCCATTCTTCGCCGGTTCACCCCAAAATCGCTGTAGCCCACCCGCGCGGCCGAACGGATGTCGATTCTTCTGGCGTTGTCGTCGAACAGGAACTCCACGTCGTCCACGAAGCGCCACAGCGCGCTCCTGAACTCCGCCCGCCAGTAATTGGCAGCGCGCACCACCACCTGCGCCCGCTTCATCCCGGCAATGGCTCCCTCGAGCCGCTCCCGCGCCTGCCCCGGTTCGCCGCTGTAGGTGAGCCCCTCGATGTAATGTTGCTGGTCCCTTGCCGCCGCCTGGCTCGATACGCAGTTGGGTTTGTGCGGGCACGGCGCCAGCCGCCCCTCCACGATCCCGACGCCAATGCCGCTATTGCCATCAGTTGGAGACATGGACTCCTCCTCCTTGAAGTCAGGTAACGAACCTATCGTGCCCAAGGGCTCTGAAGCCTGGGTCTTTCAAGTCTGGGGGCCCGGTTACCGTAATGGCAGGCTCTGGGGCGCGGGGCCGGGGAGCAAAAAGGATTAGAGAATGCCTATAAGGTAGGTGCTATTATCTAGGTGTCAAGAAAACTTGCTCATGGTGGGGGGGCATGGAACCCCGCTACTCTTGAGGACGCTATGCCGATAAAATGGCGAAAAGGCGGGTTGGAGGCGGGTCAACGGCAAAAAGACACAGAAACCACCCTGCGGGGTAGTGTCCAATCAAACCCGGGTCAGGACAGGCTATTTATCAGAATTACTTGGTGATTTCCTTGCCCTTTTGGACACCTTTCTTCGCGCCTTTCTTGGGCTTTTTGGCCTCTTTCTTACCCTTATCCTTCTTACCTTTGTCTCCCACGGCTTTTCCCTCCACTTTCCCGGCTTTTGCCGGTTTTCCCGGTTCTAACCTTGGTCAGTTTCTCTTGTTCAAGGTTTGCAAGGATGCCACTAATTTGCCAACTTGCAGAGTTTTGTCAAGGAATAATTGTTCAACTGGAAAAATTCCCCAGCCGCCGGCCCCCCTTCCGAGGCCGGAGACAGAGACGTCGGGCCGCACTTTTCTTAACCGCTTCCTTCATTGCCCCCAGGTTTGGCCTCGCTTAAGAAAAAACCGCGGCTCCCACCATTCCTTAATCAGCTTTACCACTGCCGAAACCTCGATGGCCGACAGGCAGCGGTTATCGGCGCACTTCTTCAACAGGCACGCCTCCAGGGTGCAAACCTCCGGCCGTTTGTACAGAGAGACGCCCCATTCCACCTGATGAGGCCCCACCCGGGCGGGGTGGTCGGCGCCGATAAGGGCGATGCTGGGCACCCGTAGGGCCAGGCCCAGGTGCAGAGGGCCGCTGTCGTTGGCCACCAGGAGGCGGCAGCGGCGGAGCAGGGCGGCCACCGTCAGCAAGGGAAAGCGGCCCCCGGTCACCAGGCTGGGGCCCTGGATGCGGGCCGCGATGGCCTCCGCCTGGCTCACGTCCTTAGCGCCGCTGATGATCAGCAAAGGCGCCCCGTAGCTTTCCACGAGAAAATTCCCCAATGCCGCGAAGGAGTCCGCCGGCCAGCATTTGTAAGGATCGGAGCCGGAGGGATGCAGGGCCAACAGCAGGGGAGGGACCTCCCCGAAATGCCTGGATAAGATGGCTTGGGCCTCGGCCTCCTCCTCGGGCGCCAGGAAGAGGTCCATGCGTTGGTCAGGGGTATCAGCCCCCAGGAGGCGGACGTAATCGAGGCGCCGCTCGATGGCGTGGGTGAAGGGGTCCGCCGGCTGAGGCACCCGGGCCGCATAAGCAAAGGACAGGGGGCTGGCCGCGGAACCCACGATAACGGGGCTCCCGGTCAGATGCGCCACCAGGGTGGCCTCAGGGTCGTTGCCGTGCAAGATGATTACCAGGTCATAGCGCCGGCCCCGCAGTTCCCTGATCAACCGGAGAAGCTGGAGCCGCCGGCCGGGGTAGGCATAGTGCCGGGCCAGGTGGGGGTTATGGGCCAGCAGCGTCCCGAAGACCCGGTGCCCCAGAACATCCAGCTCCCAGGCCGGAAAACGCTCCTTCAGGGCCCGGATGGCCGGGGTGGAGAACAGGGTGTCCCCCAGGGCGGTGGAACTGATGAGCAGCACCCGCCGGACCCCGGCAAGAAATTCCGGCTGCAGGTCCGCAAGGGGCCGGGGCGGCCGCCGGGCCAGCCGGCGCCGCAGATATTGGCGACTCAGGGTCAATAAAATCTTATGCCACATGGGTCATGGTTCAAAGTTCAGGGTTCAAAGTTCAAGGTTGAGACCTCGCGAACTTCCCATTGTTGTCATTCTGAGGGAGCGAAGCGACCGAAGAATCTCATAAATGACAAAGTGGTTGTCGCAGAAGTCTCAGGTTCAAGGGGCCCGGGTCGGTGTATTTTGATTTTCTCGTCTTTTTGGGTTTTGGGGCTTGGTTAACCCCCGGCGCCTGATCTTCGGCCCCTGACTTCGGCATAAACCTGCTCCAGGCGGTGGGCGGTCTGCTCCCAGGAAAAGTTCTCCGTCACCCATTTTCGACCCTGGCGCCCCAAGCGTTGTCCCAGCTCCCGATCCCGAAGCAACTTGAGGATCTTTGCCGCCAGTTCCCCGGGGTCGTCCTGCCGCTTAAGCAGCAGGCCGTTGCCCCCGTCTTGCACCACCTCGGGAATGCCGCCCCTGGCGGTGGCGATGATGGGCAGCCCCGCGGCCGCCGCCTCCAGGAAGACCAGGCCCAGGCCCTCCTCCACCTGGGAAGGGCCTACGAAGACGTCTCCCAGGAGATAGGCCCGGGGCATCTCAGGATGCGGCAGGAAGCCGGTGAGCAGCACGCGGCCGGCCGCCCGGGCTATTTGCCGGTGCAAATCCTTCAGAAAAGGGGTCTGCCGCATGGTGCGCCCTTTGCCGTATTCCGTCCCACCCGCCAGGACCAGGGTTGTCTGGGGGAGGCTCTGCCAGACGCGCTCCATGGCCGCCAGCAGCACCTGCACCCCTTTGCTTTCCCGGAGTTTGCCGGCGAACAGGACCGCCGGCTCCCCGCTGAGCCCGTAAGGTTGCCGCGCCCGGCGCACCGCCTCTTCGTCCTCCCAGCGGCAGGCGAAGGCCGCCACTTCCACCCCGTTATAGACTACCCGCCGGATGGGAGCCCCGGCGCCCAACCCGGCGCTTTCCCGCTCCAGCACGAAGCGGCTGCAGGCGATGAAGCCCTCCAGGGGGAACCCCTCTCCGGGCCGGGGTTTCTCCCGTTTCCCCAGAGAGTCGCTGAGGTTGTGCATGTGCAGGATCACCGGAATCCCGGGGGCGAGCCACCTTTTTAATTGCCAGGCCAACAGAGGGCGGTTGTGCACATGGACCAAATCGGGTTGCAGCAGGGCCAGCAGCCGGGCCACCTGCCGGTCATACAGGGGAAAATGCCGGCGGTCGCGGCAGTAGAGCCATTTGCGCCAGCCCTGTAAAGGGATGCGGAAATATTCGACTCCCTGGCGCACCTCCCGCGCCGGCAACTCCGGGTCCGAAACCCCGATGACCAGCGGCCGCCACCCCTTAAGGCGGGCCGCCGCCTTATCGATGAACAGCTCGGCGGCGCCGCCCCGGATGGGCGGGATGGGGTAGAGCTCCGGTCCGACGAGAGCCACAGAAGGCATCGAGTTTCGAGGTGTAGGGGCGGACCCATGTGTCCGCCCTGAGTTTCGGGTTTTGAGTTGTGGGGCGACCCGATGGGTCGCCCAATTTCAAATTTCGAAAGGCAAAACGCCTTCAGGAGCCTAACTCTCAATTCAGTATAGCAGATTTATTTAAACTTCTCAGGGGCCTGGCGGTAATTCCCCCGTTGGGGGGTGATGATCCGAAAAGCTAATGGAAACGAGCCCATTGGCTATGATGTCATAAATTTCTTGACACCGGGCCAGGACTTTGTAATATGCTTCACATAGTCCTGCCTCAGGAATTATCCAGAAGCCGAATTTAGAATCAATTTATCTTAAGGAGGAAGTAGTAAATGAGTAAAATCCCTGCGGATTATTTGCCACCTAAGGAACTCTGGGCCCAGTATACCACGCCTGAGGAATACAAGAAGTACCACTCGGGGCAGTGGAACATTGCGGAAGAATTTCTGGATCGGCATGTGAAGGAAGGCCGGGGCGATCAGGCCGCCATCCTGTTCGGCGACCAGAAGATCAGTTTCAAAGAATTGCTGGCCATGGCCAACAAGTTCGCAAACGTCCTCACCAAGATAGGGGTCGAGCCCCAGGACCGGGTTGGCATCCGCCTCACCAATACCCCGGAGGCCATCGCCATCAATTTCGGGATCGAGAAGTTGGGCGCCATCCCGGTGCCGGTGTCGCCCCTGTGGGCCAAGGAAGAGGTAACCTTTGTTCTGAACAACGCCGAATTCAAGGCCTTTGCGGTGAGCTTTCCCCTGATGGGCGCGGTGGAAGCCGGAGCACACGAATTCGAGTTTCCCACCAAGATCGTGGTGGTGGGCGGCAAGCCCGAAGAGGTAGAGGCCAAGGGCTACGTCTCCTTTGCCAAGGAGATGGCGAGCGCCTCCGACCAGTTCAGCAACGTCAAGCTGGGCCCTGAAGACATCGGGGTCATCCTGTTCACCTCAGGCACCACCGGCCAGCCCAAGGGCTGCGTCCATTTCGTCAAAGAGGTGCTGGTCGAGGCCGCCCTGGTCAACAAGTACGTCTATAAGATGGGGCCCGGCGACGTCCTGGGTGGCTCGGCCCCGGTCTCCTTCGCCGCGGGTTATGGCACCTTCTGCCTCATTCCCTTTGCCGGCGGCGCCGCCATTTCGCTGCTGCCCAAGTTCACCCCGGACGACATGTTGTCCACCATCCAGAAGCACAAGATCACGGTGATCACCGGGTTGCCCACCGCCTACCGGAAACTTTTGGAGATGCCCAATTTCAAGGACTACGATCTCTCCAGCGTTCGTATGTACACCACTGGCGGCGACGCCCTGACCGGCAAAACCCTGGCCATGTGGCAGGCCAAGACCGGCAAGCCCATCTGGGAAGGGCTGGGCGGCACTGAAATGATGCACCTGGTGACCTCCAACACCATGAGCGAGATCCCGATGCCCGACTCCATCGGCAGGGCCCTGCCCGGTTTCGAAATCAAGGTGGTGCGGGAAGACGGCACCACCGCCGGACCCGGCGAAGTGGGCAGCATGATGATCAAGGGCCCCACCGGCACCCTCTACTGGAAGCCCTATATCCAGGATAACAAGTTGCTGAAATCGATGAAGAAGGGCATCAAGGAAGGCTTCAACATGATGGGCGACGCCGTTATGATGGATAAAGACGGCTTCATCTTCTTCCAGGCCCGGGAAGACGACATGATCAAGTCCTCCGGCTTCCGCCTGGCGCCCACCGAGATCGAAGACGCTATCATCCGGCACCCGGCGGTGCGGGATGACGCGGTGGTGGGCATCCCCGACGAGATCATGGGCCAAAAAGTGGTGGCCATGGTGGAATTGGAACCCGGTTATACCCCCTCGCAGGAGATGGCCAGCGACATCATCAAGTCCAGCCTGGACCTGCTGGCCATGTATAAGCTGCCCCGGGAAGTGGTCTTCCTCGATTCCATCCCCCGGACTCCCACCGGCAAGATCATCAAAAAGGACCTGCGGAAGAACTATCCGGAAATGCCTAACAAGTTCACCCCCAAGGTGAAGTAACCCTTTCCTCCCTCCGGGGGCGGGATTTTTTAGCAAGTCCGCCCCCGGACCTATCCTTGAGTATCTCTTCCCGGCCCCGGCCGGGATTTTTCTTTTTGATTTTGGCTGGCCTTGTGATTTAATATAAGCGGCTTGTGAAAAGGAGGACAAAGCATTGCCCAATATTGTGGTGGTGGGCACCCAATGGGGGGACGAAGGCAAGGGGAAGATCGTCGATCTCCTGACCTCGCGGGCCCAGGTAGTGGTGCGTTATCAAGGCGGCAACAACGCCGGCCATACCCTGGTGGTGGACGGCGAAAAGTTCATTTTCCATCTGGTGCCCTCGGGCATCCTGCATCCCGGCACCCAGTGCCTCATCGGCAATGGCGTGGTTCTGGACCCCGAGGTCTTGCTGATGGAGGTGGACCGGCTTAAGGAGCGGGGCTTTGTCGTGGGGCCGGAGAACCTGCGCATCAGCGAACGGACCCAGGTGATCATGCCTTACCACCAGCGGATCGACGTGGCCCGGGAAGAGCAGCAGGGCACCGGCAAGATCGGTACCACCGGCCGGGGCATCGGGCCGTGCTATGAAGACAAGGTGGCCCGGCGCGGCATCCGCATGGCGGACCTCATCGACCCCGACGTCTTGCGGGCCAAGCTGGCGGATATCCTGCCCGAGAAGAATTTCTACCTGGAAAAGTTCCTGGGGGCCCAGCCTTTAAAAGGGGAAGAGATCCTGGCAGCCTACCTGGCCATGGGAGCGCGGCTCAAGCCTTTGGTGGCCAACGTTTCGGTCCTCCTGGCCCAGGCGGCGGCTGCCGGCAAGAATATTCTTTTCGAGGGGGCCCAGGGCACCCACCTCGATATCGATCACGGCACCTACCCCTTTGTTACCTCCTCCAACCCGGTGGCCGGGGGCGCCTGCACCGGCGCCGGCGTCGGGCCCAATCAACTCCATCAGGTCCTGGGTATCGTCAAGGCCTATACCACCCGGGTGGGGGCCGGCCCCTTTCCCACCGAGTGCCTGGATAGCATCGGCGACCATTTGGTGGAATGCGGGGTGGAGTTCGGCTCCACCACCGGGCGCCGGCGGCGCTGCGGCTGGCTGGACGCGGTGGTGCTCAAGGATGCCGCCCGCCTCAACGGACTCACGGGCCTGGCTGTCACCAAGCTGGACGTCCTCACCGGCGTGGACCCGGTGAAGATTTGCGTGGCCTACGACCTGGAGGGGGAGCGCCGGGAAACCATCCCAGCCACCATCCAGGACCTGGGACGCTGCCGGCCGCTGTATGAGGAATTGCCCGGGTGGCGGCAAGATATTCGGGGGGTGCGGCGCTTCCAGGATCTGCCCGCGGCTACCCGGGATTATCTCCAGAGACTGGAGAAACTGGTGGGCGTGCCCATCCAGATCGTCTCGGTGGGCCCCGATCGGGAAGAGACCATCGTAATTAAGAACCCTCTTGGATAAAACCTCGCCGCCGCCCCCTGGCGGGAATATGTAGCGCCGCCGCCTCCGGCGGCGTCTGCCCAAAGAATAGAACTGCCGGGGCGGCGGTTCTACACCAACCGAGGCTCCTATTCCCAAATAATACCTACGCGCGCTCCGTAGTGCCCGGCAAGCGATCGATAATGCCCCGGCAAATTTTACCAGCAGAATTTAGCTGAAAATGGTTTATGCTTACTAGAATTGGGACTGTCATTCCCCCAGGTTATGAAGATGGGCAACGAGAGGGCGCAGATTTCCCGGCAGGCCGGTTTGTAAGATAATCTTTGACAGCAGAATCACAAATTATCCGGTTTCAATTTGTTGCCGGCGGGATAAGGTTAACGGAGACACCCAGGAAACCCTTCTATAACTGTAAGGAAATTGGAGATGATCGAAATCCGCTTTCACGGCCGCGGCGGCCAGGGCGCGGTGACTTCGGTGGAACTGCTGGCCCTGGCTGCCATTGGCGAAGGTAAATTCGCCCAGGGCTTCCCCAGTTTCGGCCCGGAGCGCCGGGGCGCTCCGGTAATGGCCTTCTGCCGGGTGGATGACCGGCGCATCCGTCTGCGCTGCAAGATCCTCCAGCCGGATGTGGTGGTGGTGCTGGACCCCTCGCTGCTGAGGATTCAAAACCCCCCGGCGGACCTGAGGGAAAACGGCGTCATCGTCTTGAACACCCCCAGGAGCGCCGCCGAAATCCGCCGGGAATACGGCTATCAGCATACCCTGGCCCTGGTGGACGCCAACAAGATCGCCCGGGAGGTCCTGGGGGTGCCAATTGTCAACACCGCCATGATCGGGGCGTTGGTGCGGGCCACCGGCTTGGTGAAGGTGGAGTCTCTGGAGGAGCCCCTGAAGGAACGTTTCGGCCCCCTGGCGGTGAAGAATTTCAATGCCCTGAAAGTGGCCTTGGAGGCTACTACCATAGAGGAGCGCCAGCCGTGAGCAAAGCATGGGACCAGGTGACCTGGCAGGAAATGGAGATCGGCTCGGTCCTGACCGAGCCAGGGTCGGCCCGGGCTTACCGCACCGGGGAATGGCGGTCCATGTATCCGATCTGGGACAGGAAGCGCTGCATCCAGTGCGGGGTCTGCTGGACCGTGTGTCCCGAAGCCGGCATCTCCGAGGACGCGGATGGTTATTTTGAGATGAACGACTATTGCAAAGGCTGTGGCATCTGCGCCAAAGAGTGCGTCACCGGTTGCATCAGCATGGCGCCGGAGGAGGAATAATGGGCCACCGAGTCGGCATGGAAGTCTCCATCGCGGTGAGCCATGCGGTGCAACTGGCCCGGGCCGAGACTATCGCCGCTTATCCCATCACCCCCCAGACCCACATTGTGGAGCATCTCTCCTCCCTGGTGGCCAATGGCGAACTGGATGCGGATTTCGTCACCGTGGAGTCGGAGCACTCGGCCATGAGCGCCAGCGTCGGCGCCGCCGCCGCCGGGGCCCGCGCTTACACCGCCACCAGCTCCCAGGGTCTGGCCCTGATGCACGAGATCCTCTTCATCGCCTCCGGCATGCGGCTGCCCATCGTCATGACCGTGGCCAACCGAGCTTTGTCCTCGCCCCTGAGCATCTGGAACGACCACAGCGACATCATGGCGGAGAAGGACATCGGCTGGATCCAGATCTTCGTGGAGAACGGCCAGGATGCCTTCGACCACAGCGTCATGGCCTTCAAGATCGCCGAAGACCATCGGGTGCTGCTGCCCACCATCGTTAACCTGGACGGCTTCATCCTGACCCACGTGGTGGAACCCCTGGAGATGCTGGACCAGGAGGCGGTGGACCGGTTTCTGCCGCCGCTAACCCCGTATCTCAAGCTGGACCCCAAGAAGCCCGTGACCATGGGGGCCTTCGCCTTGCCGGAGCTCTTCACCGAAACCAAGATGGCCCATCAGATGGCCCTGACCAATTCTTATGGCCCCATCCTGGAGGTCTGGCGGGAGTGGGGCGAGCTGACCGGGCGCCATTATCAACCGGTGGAGCGCTACCGCACCGAGGGTGCCAGGGTGCTGCTGCTTCTCATGGGGTCCCTGGCGGAAGTGGCGGAAGTGGCGGTGGATGAGATGCGGGAGGCGGGCCAGGCCGTGGGCCTGTTGAAGCCCAGGCTGTGGCGGCCTTTCCCCTTCGCGGATTTGCGAGCCGCCATGGCCGGAGCCAACCTGGTTATCGTCTGCGACCGGGCCCTGTCCCTGGGTGGGGCTGCGGGGCCGGTGCTGGCGGAGGTGCGCAGCGCCCTCTATCCTTTGGCCAAGCGGCCCCAGGTGCTGGGCTATATCGTGGGACTGGGAGGCCGGGACGTGCAACCCCAGGTCTTTAAGGACATGGTGAGCCACGCCCTCAAGGAAATCGAGCAAGGACCCGGGGAAGAATTCTACCTGGTGGGAGTGAGGAGCTGATGGAAAAATTCGGTCACGCCCAGAGCCAAAAGTTCGATACCTACGCTTCCCGGTTGCTGCCCCGGGAAGAATTCTTCACCTCGGGACACCGGTCCTGCCAGGGATGCGGCGAAGCCCTGGCGGTGCGTTGGGTGTGCAAGGCCATCGGCAAGGATGCCATCATCGCCCACGCCACCGGCTGCATGGAGATCGTCTCCTCGGGCCTGCCCCAAACGGCATGGATGCACCCCTGGATTCACGTGGCCTTTGAGAACGCCTCGGCGGTGGCCTCCGGCATCGAAGCCGCCTTGAAGGTCCTGGGTCGCAAAGGCAAGCTCTCCGGCCCCATGCCCAAGGTGGTGGCCATGGGAGGTGATGGCGGCACCAGCGATATCGGCCTCCAGGCCCTCTCCGGGGCCCTGGAGCGAGGCACCAACTTCACCTACTTCTGTTGGGATAACGAAGCCTACATGAATACCGGCATCCAGAGGTCCAGCGCCACCCCCTTCGGGGCCATGACCACCACCTCGCCCCCGGGCAAGATGAGCATCGGCCAGCACAACTGGAAGAAAGACATGGTGGCCATCGCCGTGGCCCACGGCATCCCGTACGTGGCTACCGCCTCGCCCAGTTACCTCTTCGACCTTTACTTCAAGGTGAGGAAGGCCCTGGAAACCCCGGGCCCGGCCTACATCAGCGTCCTGTCGGTGTGCCCAACCGGCTGGCGCTCCGCCACCGATATCAGCGTGCGCCTGGGCCGCCTGGCTGTGGAAACCGGTGTCTTTCCCCTCTATGAGGTGGTGGATGGCAAGTTTCGCCTCACCGTGGAGCCGCCCCAATTACGGCCAGTGAAGGATTATCTCAAGCCCCAGGGCCGCTTCCGCCATCTGCGGGACCCGGAGATCAACTTCATTCAGCAGCACATTCAAGCCAATTACGAGGTGCTCTTACAGAAATGCCAGTCGCCGTTTCCGGAATTCGCCCCGGTGCACATCCCTGAGGTTGATCAAAGATGATAAATCTAGAAGAACTCGAAGCGATACTGTCTCATTATCAAGGAGGGTCCGCGGACCTGATTCCGGTGCTCCAGGACATTCAGGGCGCCTATGACTATCTGCCCTTGGAGATGTTGAAGTCGGTGGCCCAGAGGCTGAGGGTGCCTCTGACCCAGATTTACAGCGTGGCTACCTTCTACAATATGTTTTCCCTGGTTCCCAAGGGGCGCTACCAGGTCAGGGTCTGCTCGGGAACGGCCTGTCACCTCAAGGGCGGCCCCAGTCTGGTGCGGGCGTTGGAAAGGGACCTAAAGATCAGCGCGGGCCAGACCACCGAGGACCACCTCTTCACCCTGGAAACCGTTAACTGCCTCGGGGCTTGCGCCCTGGCTCCTTTGGTGGCCGTCGGCGCTGAATATCACCCTCATGCCTCCACCCGCGAGCTCTCCCGGGTGGTCAAGCAGTTGCGCAAGGCCGCAGAAGAAGAACCGGAAGTAAAAGTGAAGGCGGAGGAACCGTTAGCAACCAAGACCGAAGGGCTGCCGCGAATCCAATCAGCCAAGGATTTGAATGCCTTCCGGGACCAGATTCTGTCCCAACGCGACCCCAACCAGCCCGTGGTCATCGTCTGCCACGGCACCGGCTGCCTGGCCAATAACAGCCCCGCAGTGGCCGAGGCCCTGCGCGGGGCCATCCAGGCCGCCAAGATCACGGCCAAGGTGGTGCCGCAGATCAAGACCACCGGTTGCCACGGCTTCTGTTCCCGGGCCCCGGTAGTGGTGGTCCAGCCCGCGGGCTTTTTTTACCAAAACGTCGCTCCGGAAGACGCGGCCGAAATCGTCACGACCACGCTCATGGAAGGGAAACCGGTAGACCGTCTCCTGGCGGTGGATTACCAGACCGGCGAACACGTGCCCCACGAACGGGACATCCCTTTTTACAAACACCAGACGCGCATCGTACTGAACAACATTGGCAAGATCGACCCCACCGACGTCCACGACACCATCGCCGTCAACGGCTACCAGGCCGCGGTCAAGGCCCTGACTACCCAGACCCCCGATGAGATCATTAACGCCGTGGAGGCCTCCGGGCTTCGGGGCCGCGGCGGCGGGGGCTTCCCCACCGGACGGAAATGGCGCAGTTGCCGGGACGCGCCCGGAGATCAGAGATTCATTATCTGCAACGGTGATGAAGGCGATCCCGGAGCCTTCATGGACCGGAGCATCATGGAGGGCGATCCCCACCGGGTGTTGGAGGGCATGCTCATCGGCGCCTACGCCATCGGTGCCAGCCAGGGTTTCATCTATGTGCGCGCCGAGTATCCCCTGGCAGTCAAGCATTTGCGCATCGCCATAGAGCAAGCCCGGGCCATGGGCTTCCTCGGGAAAAATATCCTGGGTTCCGGCTTCGACTTTGACATTAAGATCAACAAGGGGGGCGGCGCCTTCGTCTGCGGTGAGTCCACCGCGCTGATGGCGTCCCTTGAAGGCAAACCCGGCGAACCCCGGGCCAAATATATCCACACTGTGGAAAAAGGACTCTGGGGCCAACCCTCCAACTTGAATAATGTGGAAACCTGGGCCAACGTGCCGGTGATCATCACCAAGGGCGCCGATTGGTACCGAGACATCGGCACTGCAGGCAGCAAGGGCACCAAGGTTTTCTCCTTGGTGGGTGCGGTGAACCATACCGGGCTGGTGGAAGTGGCCATGGGTACTTCCCTGCGCCAGGCTATCTACGATATGGGCGGCGGCATCGCCGGGGGCCGCGACTTTAAAGCGGTCCAGATCGGCGGCCCCTCCGGCGGCTGCGTCCCGGCCCAGTATCTGGACCTGCCGGTGGACTACGACAGTCTGCAGTCCGTAGGCTCGATGATGGGCTCCGGCGGCATGATCGTCATGGACACCGCCACCTGCATGGTGGACGTGGCGCGGTATTTCATGTCCTTTTGTCATGAAGAGTCCTGCGGCAAGTGCACCCCCTGCCGGGAAGGGACCAAGCAAATCTTGGAGATCCTCACCGAAATTACCCAAGGCCGCGGCAGCGAAGAGCACCTGGCCCTGATGGAGGAACTGTGCGCCACTATGGAATCCGCCTCCCTCTGCGGTCTGGGCCAAAGCGCTGCCAAACCGGTCCTCACCACCATGAAATATTTCCGGGGAGAATACGAAGCTCACGTCCGGGATAAGAAATGCCCCGCCCTGGTGTGCCGGGCCCTGCTGAAATACACCATCGACCCGGAGACCTGCACCGGTTGCCTGGCCTGTGTGCGGGAGTGCCCGGCGGAGGCGATCCGGGGCGAAGCGGGCGAACCCCAGGAACTGGACCAGGAACTCTGTGCCAAATGCGGCCGCTGTTATGAAATCTGCAAATTCGATGCGGTTAAGGTAGAGTCATGAACAGCAATTACGTGAATCTGACCATCGACGGGCAATCGGTGAAATCGCAGCTCGGCCTGAGCCTCTTACTGGCGGCCCGGGAGCAGGGGATTGATATTCCCACACTGTGTCACCATGACGATCTCAAGCCCGAAGGCCAATGCCGGCTGTGCGTGGTGGAAATCGGCGAGCCGGGCCGCACCCGCCTGGTGATCTCCTGCACCTATCCGGTGAGGCCCGGCCTGACCGTGCAAACCGCCTCGGAGAAGGTCTTGCAAGCCAGGCGTATGGTGCTGGAGTTGCTCTTGGCCCAGGCGCCGGCGGCCGAGCTCATCCAGAAGCTGGCCGCAGAGCATGGGGTCTACGAGACCCGCTTCAAAAAGGCGAACCCCCAGGCCCGCTGCATCCTCTGCGCCTTGTGCGTCCGCACTTGCCGGGAAGTGGTGGGGGTGAGCGCCATTTCCATGGCCTTCCGCACCCCGAAGAAAATAGTGGCCACGCCTTTTAAGGAAGAACCCGAGGCCTGCATCGGCTGCGGCTCCTGCGTTTTCGTCTGCCCCACCAACGTCATCCCCTATACCGAGAAGGACGGCATCCGCACCGTCTGGGGCCGCCAATTCGAACTGCAACCCTGCAAAGTCTGCGGCACCTACATCGCCCCCAAGGCGCAACTGGAACACTGGGCCAAGATCACCGGCGATCCCCTGGAAAGCTTTTTTGTCTGCCGGGATTGTAGATAAAGAGGGAGTTGGGGGGAGCAGGGCCTTCGGTTGAAAGTCCGCGAATACCAACTTTGCCATCCTGAGCGAAGCTAATGATCTCGTATTATCTCAACTACTTGTGAGATTCTTCGGTCGCTTCGCGCCCTCAGAATGACAAAAATGGGGACTTTCGCCTAGGTCTCAACTTGACGTTAACAGGTTCTTTCTGTGAAGGGGCGGACCCAAGGGTCCGCCCTCCAGGTTTTTGGTCGGGGCATTCCCCGGGTGGGGAGGCCAGCTTGACTCCTGGCCGCTTCGCCAAATCCGGTTAGCCCTGCTCCCCCAATCTCCTGTTGGCCATCTCGGCTGCCATTTTGATGGCGGCCTTGAGGCTGTCGGGGGCCGCCTGGCCGGTGCCTGCCAGGCCGTAGGCGGTGCCGTGGTCCACCGAGGTGCGGATGATGGGGAGGCCCAGGGTGACGTTCACCCCGTCCAGGAAATGGAGGAGCTTCAAGGGAATGAGGCCCTGGTCGTGATACATACAGACCACCGCGGCGAACTCCCCGTGGCGATGGCGCCAGAACAGGGTGTCGGCCGGGAAGGGGCCGGTAACCGGCAAGCCCGCGGCCTGGGCCTTCTTAATGGCGGGGGTGATGATCTCCTCTTCTTCGCGGCCGAAGAGGCCGCCCTCGCCGGCATGGGGGTTGAGGGCCGCCACCGCCAGGGGCGCGGCCGCCAGGCCGAAGTCCCGGGCCAGGGCCTTGCAGGTGAGGGCGAAGAGACGATAGAGGCCCTCGATGTTCAACCGCCGGGGCACCTCGGCCAGGGCGCAGTGGATGGTGGCCAGGACGACGCGGAAATCTTCACCGGCCAGCATCATGGCCACCTCGGCTGCCGCGGTCTTGTCCGCCAGCAGCTCGGTGTGCCCGGGATAGGGGTATCCAGACAGGTTCATGGAGAGTTTGCTGATGGGCGCGGTGACCAGCCCCGCTACCCGCTGCTCCAAGGCCAGATCGATGGCCCGCAGGATATACGAGACCATGGCTCGGCCGCTGTCCGGAGTGGGATGGCCGAACTTCAGATCCCGGGGCGGCAGTTGGGAAAGCACCATGAGGTCCAGGGTTCCCGCCTTATAGCGGCCTGCCTCGGGCCGCTCCGCCAGGTGAATGGTTAGGGCCGGGGAAAGCGCAAGGACGGCCCGCTCCAGGGCGGGAAAGTCCCCCAGCACCAGGGGCCGGCAGAGCTGGTAGATGCGGGTGTCGGCCAGGGCCTTGACGATGATCTCAGGCCCTACTCCCACCGGGTCTCCCATGCTCAGGGCCAATATGGGGCGCTGTTTTTCAGTAATGGCTCGGGCTTCGGTCATCGGCCCGGACTCCAGGGCTGGGAACGGCGCAGTTGCTCCTGAAAGTTGGCTTCATAGCGGGCCGCCAGGAATGGGTCCCGAATCACCAGCAGATTTTCGGCGTTGTACTCCTCGGCGCTGCGGGTGAAGTTGAAGGACCCGGTAATCACCGTCTCTCCGTCAATGATGATGATCTTGTTGTGGGCGATCTGATAGGCCGCGTCAAGCCAGGTGGGCACCCGGGCCGCCAGCAGGTTGCGCAAAACGGAATATTGATCCCTCGCCTCCCCCGCGTCCAGGATGACCTCCACCTTGACCCCCCGGTTCTGGGCCGCGATGACCGCCTTGAGGATGGGCTGGGAGGTAAAGAGATAGGCCTCGATGTGGAGGGAGCTGCGGGCTTGGTCCACCGCGGCGACGACGGCCTTGGTGCAGCCGCCTTGAGGGGAAAAATAGACCGCCCAACGCGGCGGGGTCGCGGCCTCAACCGCAGGGGCCGCCAGGGCCGGGACCGCCAGGCACCCCCACAGCGCCAGCGCCAATCCGAGCGCTCTGTTTATCTTACTCAATTTCATGAGTTATCCCCGCCTCTGAGGTTGTCCGCCCACAAGTTGGGCAGACTGGAAGGACAGTCAGGGCTGAGGAATTCCCCTTGCACTTTTTCCATGCACTTTCCGGGGGATATGTGCCAAAATAGGTTCCAATGAAACTATGACGTGGGATAGGGGCTTTGTCAATGGCAGAAACGGGAAGCGGACGACTTAAGGGAGTGAGACTCGGGTTCATCGGCGCCGGGGCCATGGGCGGGGCCATTATCCAGGGACTCTTGGCCGGCGGCCGGGTAGCCGGGAAGGACCTGGTCTATTACGACCCGGAGCGGACCCGGCAGAAGCAGATGGACCAGTTGGGGGTGCAGGCAGCAAAGGCCCCGGCCGCAGTTATGGAGGCCCAGGTGGTGCTCCTGGCGGTCAAGCCCCAGGTAATGGGCCAGGTGCTGGCAGGGATCCAGGCAGCCGCCCGTCCCGACCACCTCATCATCTCCATCGCCGCCGGGGTGACCCTGAAGGCGCTGGAAACCGCCCTGCCCCAGTCACGGGTGATCCGGGCCATGCCCAATACCCCCACCCTGGCGGGGGCCGGCATGGCGGCCCTGGCCCCGGGGAGCCGGGCCACCCAGGAAGACCTGGCGCTGGCCCTGGAGATCTTTGAGGCCGTGGGCCGGGCTGTGGTGGTGGAAGAGAAGCTGATGGACGCGGTCACCGGCCTGAGCGGCAGCGGCCCGGCTTACGTGGCCGTGTTCCTGGAAGCCCTGACCGACGGCGGCGTCAAAATGGGCCTGCCGCGACCCCTGGCTCTGCTCCTGGCCAGCCAGACCGTCTTCGGTGCCGCCCGCCTCTGCCTGGAACAGGAAATCACCCCCGGGATGCTGAAAGACCTGGTGACCTCTCCGGGAGGCACCACCATCGCCGGCCTCCACGTCCTGGAAGAGGGCCGCTTCCGGGGCCTGGTGATGAGCGCCGTGGAAGCCGCGGCCCGCCGATCCCGGGAGTTGGGGAAGGAGTGAGGATTTGAGGTTAAGTTGAGGGGATGGCAGGGGGAGGCGAGTCCCCCGCCCTTCACTCAAACTCCACTCCCAACCCCCCATAAATGGGCCGGGGAAGTCGGGCTTTGGCCTGCCCAATGAGTACTTGAACCAGGATTTGGGAATTATTAATGACTTATGCAGGGCATCGACCGGGACACCGTCGGACACTTGCTTGGACGGCGTTAATAGACATACGGAATAAAGCGCTTCACGGTCCGTGCGTAAACTCGATACTCATCACCGTACCTATCTTCCAAGTATCGATCTAACGCCGGGATGTTTCCAAAGATAAATAACAACGCCATGATGACCGGGATGATGAGTAATCCCAGTTGGCCCGTCATCAGCACCCAGCCGGTGAACAAAACTTCGTCTCCGAAATAGTTGATGTGCCGCGCGTATCGAAACAGGCCGCCCGTGTACAAATGACCCGCGTTTTCGGGCCGCTGTTTCCAGAGATGCCGCTGCAACTCAGCCCCGCTGTTGATGGCCGATCCCGCCAATACCAGCACCACCCCCAGGACGCTTGTTGGCCCGAATGGACCCTCATGGCGTCCCCCGAAGTAGGCGAATAGCACATCGATCAAAGCTACCCACAAGGCAATCATACCCACTTCGGACCACGGCATCCGGCGTTTCAGGAAGACGAAGATGGTTGCCAGGGTGCGCAGGAAATAGAAGGACGCAGCAGTCACCAGCGCGGCCCGCCGGAGATTTGACGCAAGCTGATGCGGACGTCCAAAAAAATTATCGAGCACGGCTATCCCGCCTCCAAGCACCAGCCACCCTACGATGACCAAGAGCAGCAGATGGAGGCAAACTAAAGTGATCTTGGATCCTAGAGAAGGAGACTTATCCTGGTAGATTGCTGTCAGATCTGCCATCATGATGTACCTTGGTGACGAAGCCGTTCAACGTCACAGCTCAATTGCCGGGGTCGCGGCAATCCCGCTGGCTGTCTCACCCAACTAGTTCTATCTCCAGGTCTTTATCAGTCTCAGATGGATATCCGCGGCGGGGGCGCTGTGGGTGAGTTGGCCCATGGAGATGAGATTGACTCCGGTGGTGGCCACCCGGGGCAGGCGTTCGGCGTTGATGGAGCCCGAGGCCTCCAACAGGGCGCGGCTGGCAACGATGGCCACGGCTTTTTTCATGGCAGCCTCATCCATATTATCCAGCATGATGACCTCGGCGCCGGCGGCCAGGGCTTCTTCCAGGCCTGCCAGGTCGGTGACTTCCACCTCGATCTTCAGGAGGTGGTGGCAGTGCTGGCGGGCCTGATGCACCGCCTCGGTGAGGGAGGCTGCCGCGGCCAGGTGATTGTTCTTGATGAGGACGCCGTCGTAGAGCCCGGCCCGGTGGTTGCGGGCGCCGCCCAGGCGCACCGCGTATTTCTCCAGGGCCCGCCAGCCCGGTGTAGTCTTGCGGGTGTCCACCAGGGAGGCGGCGGAGCCTTCAATCAAGCTCGCCAGGCGCCGGGTGAAGGTGGCGATGCCCGAGAGGTGTTGAAGGAAGTTGAGAGCAGTGCGCTCGCCCGTAAGGATTCCGGCCACCGGGCCGCGCAAGCGAGCCAGCACCGTGCCTGCGGCAATTTCCCGCCCTTCCGCCACCTGCGGCTCAAAGGCGAGACTGGCATCCAGCTTGCCAAAAACCCGGCCGGCCACTGGCAGGCCGGCCACCACCAAGTCCTGCCGGGCCCGCAGGTGGGCCTCACCCTGAAGATCCGGGGGAATCAAGGCCTGGGTGGTGACGTCGCCCGCTCCCAGATCTTCTTCCAAGGCCAGGTCGATGAGGCGGTCAACGAAGGGCCAGGCGGGGAAAGCGGCCATCAGTCCAAATCCTCGTAGGGGCGACCCGCCGGGTCGCCCTGAATCATGGCGAGCTGCGAAAAGATATCGGCTTTGAAAGCGCTTGACTAACCGCGCATAATTCCTCCATTTTCATCAGCTTTTGCCTTTGCGCCGGGGTCAGATCACCCTTAAGTTCAATCGCATATTCAAAAACCGTCTCCTTAGGATCGTCTCTATGGAGGGAGACGCTCACCTTGGTTTCAGAGAGCGGGATTTGGTGTATATCCGCGTACTTGCGAATGGTTACATTGAGGCAACAAGCGAAAGCCGCCTCCAGGAGATCGACGGGACGAAAGCCCGCGCCGCTCCCTCCTTTATCAGGAGCCGTATCGCAGGTAGCCTCATTTTTGCCATCCCCAAAGACCGTGACATACGGTATCTTGCCACTGACACTGACAATCATTTTATCTTCCTCCCATCCACCTTTTTAAGTTGTATTAGGGAAAAGAGGCAGGCCGCCCGCCCCCTTACCCCATCAATTCCTTAATCCGCTCCCGGTGGTTTTTGAGTTTGGTGAGTTTTTCGGTCCAGGAGTTGAGCTTTTCTTTTTCTTTCTGGACCACCTGGGCCGGGGCCTTGCCGAGGAAGTCCTCATTGCTCAGTTTGCGTTGGGCCGCCGTCAGGTCTTTTCCCAGTTTCTCGATTTCCCGGCTGAGGCGGCGTTCTTCCTCGGTAAAGTCGATGATCCCGGCCAGGGGCAGGTAGATATCCACATTACCCACAACCGCTCTGGCTGCAGAGGGAGGCGGTCCGGAAGCGTCGTTAAAGTGAAGGTCTGCAACCTTTGCCAATAGGGAGATCGATTGCCGGTGTTTGTGCAATCCCTGGATGGCTTGATCAATCGGGCTATGGATATAGGCCTTCACCTGCACGGCAGGAGGAACATTCATTTCCGCCCTTAAATTGCGAATAGCAATAATGCAACCCATTACCATGGCCAGTTCGGCTTCGGCGTGAGGGTCGATCAAGGCTGCATCCGCCTCGGGGTAAGGCGCCGCCATGATGGAGCCCCGGGTCCCGGGCAGTTTCTGCCAGATCTCCTCGGTGATAAAGGGCATGAAGGGATGGAGCAGCCTGAGCACGGCGCTCAAAAGGCCCAGCAGGACTCCCTGGCAGTGGCGGCGGGCCTTTGGGTTTTCTTTATCATAGAGCCGGGGCTTGATAAGCTCCAGGTACCAGTCGCAGAACTCGTGCCAGGTGAACTGGTAAAGGCTGTTGGCCGCCTGGTCGAACTCGTAGGCGTCCAGGCGGGTCCGGGTCTCCTGGGCGACCTGCTGCAGGCGGCTTAAGATCCAGGCATCTTCGTCCCGCAAAGGGTTTGGGCCGGTCTCATCCGGGGGGCCGGCCTGTTGGTCGTAGTCCTCCAGGTTCATCAAGGTGAAGCGGGAGGCATTCCATACCTTGTTGGCGAAGTTGCGGTAGCCGGCGATGCGCTCCTCGGAAAGGCGCACGTCCCGGCCCATGGCCGCGAAAGCCGCCAGGGAAAAGCGGAAGGCGTCGGTGCCGTAGGATTCCATCAGGTCCAGGGGGTCGATAACGTTGCCCTTGGATTTGCTCATCTTCTGGCCTTCCGGGTCCCGCACCAGGGCGTGGATATAAACCTCCCGGAAGGGAACCTCCCCCATGAAATGAATCCCCATCATCATCATCCGGGCTACCCAAAAAAAGAGAATATCGAAGGCGGTAATTAGAACGCTGGTGGGGTAGAAGATTTTCAGCTCCGGGGTGGCATCCGGCCAGCCCAGGGTGGAGAAGGGCCAGAGGGCCGAGGAGAACCAGGTGTCCAGGACGTCGGTCTCCTGGGCCAGTTCGGCGCCGCCGCATTGGGGGCAAGCAGTGGGGTCCTCCCGGCTGACTAGGATTTGTCCGCAATTCTTACAGGTCCAGGCGGGGATGCGATGGCCCCACCAGATCTGCCGGGAGATGCACCAGTCCCGGATATTGGTCATCCAGTCGAAGTAGCTCTTGTCCCAGTTGGCCGGGATAAGAAGGGTGCGGCCGTCCTGCACCGCTTCCATGGCCGGCTCGGCCAGGGACTTCACCCTTACGAACCACTGCCGGGAGACCAGGGGCTCGACGATGACCTTGCAGCGGTAGCAATGGCCCACCGGGACGACGTAGGGCTCCACCTTCGCCAGGAGGCCCAGGTGCTTCAGGTCCTTGACGATCTGCTCCCGGCAGACGAAACGGTCCATACCCACGTATTTGGGGCCGGCTTCTTTGGTCATCTTGCCGCCCAGGTCGATAACCTGGATGGCCGGGAGCTGATGGCGCCGGGCCACCTCAAAGTCGTTGAAGTCGTGGGCCGGGGTGATCTTCAGGGCGCCGGTGCCGAACTCCTGGGAGACGTAAGAGTCGGTAATTACCGGGATCTCCCGCCCCAGTACCGGCAGGCGCAGGGTGACTCCATGGAAGGCCAGATAGCGCTTGTCTTCGGGATGGACCGCCACCGCGGTGTCGCCCAGCAGGGTTTCGGGCCGGGTGGTGGCCACGGTGAGGTGGCCGCGGCCTTGGGCCAGGGGATAGCGGATATGGTAAAGATGGCCGTCGTGGGGATCGTGCTCGACCTCCAGGTCCGCCAGGGCGGTAAGACAGCGGGGGCACCAGTTGATCATGTAGTCGCCCCGGTAGATGAGGCCTTCGTCATAGAGGCGCACGAAGACCTCACGCACCGCCCGGGACAAACCCTGGTCCAGGGTGAAGCGCTCCCGGCTCCAGTCGCAGGAGCAGCCCAGGCGCTGCAACTGCTTGATGATCTGCCCGCCGGATTCCGCCTTCCAGCGCCAGACCCGCTCAATAAAGGCCTCCCGGCCCAGGGCGTGGCGGTCGCTGCCCTCCGCGGCCAGCATCCGCTCCACCACGTTCTGGGTGGCGATGCCGGCGTGGTCGGTGCCCGGCATCCACAGTACGTCAAAACCCAGCATGCGCTTGTAGCGCACCAGGATGTCCTGCAGGGTATTGTTCAGGGCGTGGCCCATGTGCAGGAGGCCGGTGACGTTGGGGGGCGGGATGACGATGCAGTAAGGAGGTTTGCTGCCGTCGGCCCGGGCCCGGAACAGCCCCTGCTCCTGCCAATACTGGTACCACTTTTCCTCGATCCGGGAGGGATCGTAAACCTTGTCGAGAATTTCCGTCATGGTGGTCCTTGTGGATGTGTCAGGGAAGGGTGGTAAGGGGCCCGGTATCCCGGACGTCTCGCCCGGGGCAACCCGGTACCCTACCTCCCGATATCTAACTATTTAATATCATTGCAAACTAACATGAGAACCCTTTCATGTCAAGGGAATACGAAGGCCCGCCCCCCCGGGGCACTGGGATTTATCTTGAAAGGCGCCCAAAGATCTGATATGACCAAGTGGTCATGTTGAGGCACGAAGAAGCCGTTCTGGCCACCTTCCGGCAACTGCCGCCGGACAAGCAGGAACGCGTCCTCACCGCCGCCCTGGCGGAGTTCGCGGACCAGGGATATCAGGCCGCCTCCCTGAACCGTCTGGTGGCCCGGGCGGGCATTGCCAAGGGGTCCCTCTATCAATATTTTCCCAATAAAGAAGGGATCTTCCGCCACCTGTTCCAGTTTGCCCTGGATCGGGTCCGGCGCACCCTGCTCACGGTCAAGGAGGATACCCTGGAGGAAGGCCTCTTCAGCCGCCTGGAGAAATCCTTGCTGGCCGGGGTGGGGTTCCTGCGGGAACATCCCCGCATCTTCAACTTCTACTTAAAGATCCAGTTCGACCAGAACGTCCCCTACCGGGAGGAGTTCCTGAGCACGGTGCGCCGCCACGCGGTGGACTACTTCTCCTCCCTGGTACGCCGGGCCAAGGCCCGGGGGGAACTGCGGCCCGGAGTGCCGGAGGCTGCGGTCCTCTTCCTCCTGGACGCCCTGTTCGATCGCTTCCTCCAGGCCGTGGCCGTGCCCGCCCTGGACGTCACCTTGGGTCTGAACCAGGCGCCGGAGGCGGTCATCCGCAAACGGGTCAAGGAACTGGTGCAACTTCTGAGCGAAGGCCTAGCGGCTTAGGACCGTCATCCATAGGCACTTTAAAGGTAGCCGCAAGCTTTAGCTTGCGAAATAATTAGGAAAATTTAGCGCAGGCTAAAGCCTGCGGCTACATAAAAGCAGACATTTATAGCTATATAATGATTTATAAATGACCAGTCGGTCATAAAGGAGTCCCGGGATGGCCCTTCCCAAGTTTCAGGACCCCCATATGAGGTCCATCTATGACAAGGTGGCGGCAAAGGTCCGGCTGGACCGGGAAGATGGACTGGCCCTGTTCCAGAGCGCCGATCTGCTGGGGGTGGGGGCCCTGGCCCAGATGGTGCGGCAGCGGCTCCACGGCCGCCGGGCCTATTACATCTATAACCAGCACATCAACTACTCCAATATTTGCATCAACGGCTGCAAGTTCTGCGCCTTTAGCCGCAAGGCCGGAGAGCCTGGGGCCTACGAAATGTCCCTGGAGGAGATCTTCGCCAAGGTCGAGGCCCGGCGCCACGAACCCATCACCGAGGTTCACATCGTCGGCGGTTGCCATCCGGACCTGCCCTTTTCCTTTTACCTGGAAATGCTCCGGGGTATCAAAAGGCTGCGCCCCGCAGTGCACCTCCAGGCCTTCACCGCGGTGGAGGTGGCCCATCTCTCCGACCGCGCCGGGCTGAGCGTCGCCGACACCCTGCTGGCCCTGAAGGAGGCGGGCCTGGGCTCCCTCCCCGGCGGCGGCGCCGAGGTCTTTAGCCCCCGCATCCGGCAAAATCTCTGTCCCGAAAAGCTCTCCCCGGAAGGGTGGCTTAAGGTCGCCCAAACCGCCCACCGCCTGGGGCTCAACTCCAACGCCACCATGCTTTACGGCCACCTGGAGACCCTGGAAGAGCGGGTGGATCATCTGATCAGACTTCGCCAGGCGCAGGATGAAACCCAAGGGTTCCTGTCCTTCATCCCTTTGGCCTTCCATCCCCAAAACACCGGTCTCAGTGAGCTGAGCGGCCCCAGCGCCATCGATGACCTCAAGACCCTGGCGGTCTCTCGCCTGCTTTTGGACAACCTTCCCCATCTCAAGGCCTTCTGGGTGATGCTGGGACCCAAGCTGGCCCAGATTTCGCTCTGTTTCGGGGTGGACGACGTGGACGGCACCGTCATGGAGGAGCGCATCACTCACATGGCCGGGGCCCAGACCCCCCAGGGCCTGACCCGGGCCCAGCTTCGGGCCCTGATCAGGGAAGCCGGCTGTGAGCCGGTGGAACGGGACACCCTTTATCAGATAGTAGACAGTGTCCAGTAGTCAGTAGCCAGTTATCAGGTTTAGGTGGCCAATATCTCTTGGGAGTTTAGAAAGTGACAGTTTTGGAGGTCAGTAAAGGAAGCGTGACCTGGATTTGATAAGACCATGAATCAAACAATAGGCTCTAAAACTTTTCCCTGGCCTCTGACCCCTGATCAATCTAATCAGGTGAAAGAATGATTTCCGGCAAGCGCCTCGACCGGCGGGCAGCCAACCGCCTCTGGGACCTGGACCTCCTCACCCTGGGGAGCGCCGCCGATCTGGTGCGCCAGCGCCTGCACCCCGAGCTCCGGGTCAGTTACGTCATCGACCGCAACATCAACTACACGAACATTTGCGTCTCCGGCTGCCGCTTCTGCGCCTTCTTTCGCCCCCCCGGGGCCCCGGACGGCTACGTCCTGGGGTGGGACGACCTGGCTGCCAAACTTAAGGAACTCAAGGACCACGGCGGCAGCGGGGTCCTCCTCCAGGGAGGCCTCAACCCGGAACTGGGGCCGTCGTATTACCAGCGGCTAATCGGCTCCATCCGGGACTCCGGCCTGGCGGTTCATGGCTTTTCACCCCCGGAGCTGGTCTTTTGGGCGGACCAGTGGGACCTGACCCTGGTGGAGGTCATCCGCCTCCTGGTGGTCGCGGGCTTAAGCTCCATTCCCGGGGGCGGCGCCGAGATCCTGGTAGACCGGGTGCGCCGCCTGGCTTCCCCCCATAAGTGCGACAGCGCCCAGTGGCTGGAGGTCATGGCCACCGCCCATAGATTGGGATTAAAGACCAGCGCCACCATGATGTTCGGACATCTGGAGACCCGGGCCGAGCGCATCGAGCACCTCCTGAAGATCCGGAAGTTGCAGGATGAAACCGGCGGCTTCACCGCCTTCATCCCCTGGACCTTTCAGCCCGGGTCCACCGGTCTGGGGGGCGAACCCCTGGGCGCAGTCGAATACTTGCGCACCCTGGCCATCTCCCGGCTGGTCTTGGACAACGTGTCCCACCTGCAGGTTTCCTGGGTGACCCAGGGACCCAAGGTGGCCCAGCTCGCCCTGAAATTCGGGGCCGACGACTTCGGCTCCACCATGTTGGAAGAAAACGTGGTGGCCGCCACCGGGGTGGGCTTCCGGCTGCCCCGTGAGGAAATCGAAACCCTCATCCGCCAGGCCGGCTACCAGCCGCGGTTGAGGGACCATCGGTATAATTGGCAGTGAGGGAACCGGGAGGAGGGCAGGGGGTCATGGCGAGATCCCTGCTCCTGCCCTCTTCCCCATCAGGAAATCCATGATGCCAGAGATCGCGGTCATCGCCCGGGTAGGGGTCCATCAGGCCCTGGCGGCTGCGGGGCTTAAGCCGCAGCAGTCCCGAGTCTTCTCCACCCCTTTCGGCGACAGCCGCCCGGTGCATTTCTTCCGGCACGAAGGCCTGGAGTTTGCGGTCCTCTCCCGCCACGGCGAAGCGGGCTATGAAATCTCCGCCCCCTTTATCAACGCCCGGGCCAACCTCTATGCCCTGAAGGACCTGGGAGTGGCCAAGGTCCTGGCCTGGGTGGCCCCGGGGTCCCTGCGGCAAGAAATGGCGCCGGGGGATCTGGTGGTCCCCGAGGACGTGCTGGATGAAGGACGTGGCGGCCCCCATACCTTTTTTACCGGGGTGGGCTGGGGGTTTATTCGGCATAACCCTTTGTTTTGTCCCGAACTTAGAGAAGCCTTGCTGAGAGGCCTGGCCGGGGCGCCCTTCACGGTCCACGGCCAGGGGGTTTATGTGGCCACCACCGGGCCCCGCCTGGAGACGGCCGCGGAGATCCGCAAGCTCCGCCTCCTGGGCGGCGATCTGGTGGGCCAGACCCTGGCGCCGGAGGTCTTCCTGGCCCGGGAGCTGGAGCTCTGTTACGTCGCCCTCACTTACGTGGTGAACTATGCCGAGGGTCTCCTGGACCGGCCTTACCGGCCCGGGACGCTGTTCGAGGGGCTGGCGACCCCGGAGGAGGTGGCCCGGGTGGCCGCGGTGGAGGCGGCTTTTCCGAGGCTGCTCCTGGGTCTCTTGCCAGGCCTGGCGGCCACCCCGCGACAATGCCCCTGCCCCCGGCTGCTGGAGCGCTACCGCCTCCGGGGCGATCTCGGCCCGGACTGGCGCACCTGGGTGCGCTGAGGCTGAGAAATACCGGCAGGGCGGTTCCGCGGGCGGCCGGGCCTGGATTCGAGGTTAAAGATGACGGTTACTGGTGCCGCCTGCTGCTTCCGGGACCCATTATGATCGCCCACGTCGCTTCCTGGGTGCTGCCGGTGAACCGCCCCCCCATCCGTGATGGGGCGGTGCTGGTTGCGGACGGGGTGATCCGGGCGGTGGGCCCGGCCCGGGAGGTTTGTTCCTCTTTTAGATCTTCTCAGCCTTCCTCGTCAGGGTCGGAAGGCCGGGGATTGATCTGCGACCACGGCCCAGGGGCCATCTTGCCGGGGCTGGTCAATTGCCACACCCACCTTGAATTTTCCGCCCTGGCCGGACGGATTCCGCCGCAGGAGCGTTGGCGGGATTGGCTGGAGGCCACCCTGGCGGCCCGGGAGGCACTGGCCCCCGGGGAAGTTGACATAGGCATCCTCCGGGGCTTGGAGGTCCTGCGCCGCCATGGCACCGCCCTGGTGGGCGAGGTCAGCAATACCGGCGCCTCACTCCAGCCCCTGGAAAACAGCGGCCTGGCCTACCAGCTCTTTTACGAATGTTTGGGCTTCAACGTCGTGGAGCCCGTGGATTTGGGGGAATCGGCTCCCTTCCTGGCCGAATCCAGGGTGGCTGCCAACCCCCGGGTCTCCGCCGCCGCCCATGCGCCCTACTCCGTTTCTGCGGCCCTGTTTCGAGCCATCGCCCGCTGGAACGACGCCGGAGGCCGCCCGCAAACGGTGCACCTGGGAGAATCCCGGGAGGAACTGGCCTTCCTGGCGGAGGGCAACGGCTTTTTGCGAGATTTGCTCAAGCGGCGGGGACGGTGGCTCGATGCCTTTCAGCCCCCGGGGGAGAGCCCGGCCACCTATTTGCAGCACCTGGGCTTTCTGGGGCCTCGCACCCTGGCGGTGCACGGCGTCTGGCTCGATGAGGCGGATTGGCGCCTGCTGGTTAAAAGCCGCACCTGGCTGGTCCTTTGCCCCCGGGCCAACCGCTACACCGGGGCGGGGCTGGCGCCGGTGGACCGGCTGCTTGAGGCCCGGGTCAACCTGGCCCTGGGCACCGACTCCCTGGCGGGCAACTGGGACCTGAATCTCTTCGGGGAGATTGACTGGCTTCAGCGGACTTTTCCCGCCTGCCCCGGAGATTTGTGGCTGCGGCTGGCCACCCTCAACGGCGCCCGGGCCCTGGGCAGGGACCGGGACCTGGGGAGTCTCACGCCGGGTAAAAAGGCGGCTTTGGGGTTTATCCCCCTGGACAAGCCGGGAGAAAAGTTCTGGCGGGAACTTTTTGCGGCCGGGGCCGCAGGGAAATTTCGCTGGCTGGGATAATCTGACCACTGTCCTTACCTGTCACTGATCGCTTTCTTACGGAGGCCGACATGCTTTCCCAGGCCCGTCTCGGTCGGATCGAGTACCTCAACGTGCTGCCCATCTATTTTGCCCTGGAGAACTTCTCTGGGGAGAACGGTTTTCAGCTGGTGCGGGGCACCCCGGCGGAACTGAACGCCGCCATGCTCCGGGGAGAGGTGGACCTGGGCTCCATTTCCGCCATGGAATACGGCCGCCATCCCGGGTCTTATCTGCTGCTGCCGGACCTCTCCATCAGCTCCCGGGGGCCGGTGGGCAGCGTTCTGCTCTTCAGCCGGGTGCCCTTTGGGGAGCTCAATGGCCAGAGCATCCGGGTGAGCGCCGCCTCGGCCAGCGGCGCCGCCCTCCTTAAGGTGCTGCTGGCGGAGCTTTTCGGGGTGACCGCCCATTTTCACCGCGGTCCCCTGGCCGGCGGTTCCCCGGAGGCGGCTCAAGCAGACCTGGCCATCGGCGATGAAGCCCTTAGGCTCAAACAAGAGGGGGCCGGGCCCTTTGAGCTGGATTTGGGCGCCGCCTGGCAGGAACTCACCGGCCTGCCCTTCGTCTTTGGGGTCTGGGCGGTGCGCCGTGACTTTGCCCAGGCCCGGCGCCGGGAAACCTTGGCCCTGCACCGGCAGTTGCTGGATTCCAAATCCTGGGGACTCGGGTCGCTGCCGGCCTTGAGCCGCCTGGCCGCGGCCTCCTTCGACATGACGCCGGAGGCGGTGCTGGCTTATTTCCGGCAATTGGATTATGCTTTAGGACCGGAGCACCAACGGGGTTTGCGCACTTTCTTTCATTACTTATATGAACAAGGGGAACTGCCGGAAGAGCCGCAATTGGAATATTTTGAAGGGTAGCCATCAGCTTTCAGCTAAAGGCAATAGACTTAAAGCTACCTGGAAGTGGACCGATACCCCGAATGCTGTTTCGAAGAATTAAAGGCAGAAGATGGTGCGCAGTGCGCACCCTACACTGCTCACTGCTCACGGCTAACTGCTCACTACTAAAAGCTATCCCGAAGGGATCAATACATGGGTTATCGCGATTTGCAGCAGTTTATCGAACGCCTGGAGCAGGCCGGGGAATTGGTGCGCCTCCGTGAGCCGGTGAGCCCCAGGTTGGAAATCACCGAGATCACCGACCGGATCAGCAAGCGGTCCGGGCCGGCCCTGCTCTTTGAGGAAGTGCCGGGCTATACGCTGCCGGTGCTGATGAACGCCTTCGGCTCCATGAAGCGCATGTGTCTGGCGCTGGAAGTGGACTCCCTGGACGGCATCGCCGGGGAGTTGCTGGACTTCATGGATGTGGAAGCCAACACCCTGATGAAGAAGCTGAAGCTCCTCCCCAAGCTGGCCCGTCTGGGGAGGATGTTCCCCAAAGAGGTCTCCCGGGGCCCCTGCCAGGAAGTGGCGCTCACCGGTGACGATATCGACCTGGGAAAGCTCCCGGTCCTCACCTGTTGGCCCGGGGACGGCGGTCCTTTCATCACCCTGCCCGCGGTCTTCACCCGGCATCCCGAGACCGGGCGGCGCAACGTGGGCATGTACCGCCTCCAGGTCTATGACGCTAAGACCACCGGCATGCACTGGCACGCCCATAAAGGAGGGGCCCAGCACTACCGGGTGGCGGAAGCCCGGGGAGAGGCGCTGCCCGTGGCGGTGGCCATCGGCGCCGACCCCGCGGTCACCTATGCAGCCACCGCCCCCCTGCCCGAGGACATCGATGAAATCATCTTTGCCGGCTTCCTGCGGGGCGAACCGGTGGAAATGGTGAACTGCCTCACCCAGCCCTTGCAAGTGCCGGCGGAGTCGCAGATCGTCCTGGAAGGCTACGTGGCCCCCGGGGAGCGGCGCCGGGAAGGGCCTTTCGGCGACCACACCGGCTACTATTCCCTGGCGGACGATTACCCGGTGTTCCACCTCACCGCCCTCACCCGGCGGCGCCGGCCGATCTATCCAGCCACTATCGTGGGCCGGCCCCCCATGGAAGACTGCTTCATGGCCAAGGCGACCGAACGCATCTTCTTGCCCCTGATCCAAAAGACCCTGCCGGAACTGGTGGACCTGAACCTGCCGGTGGAGGGGGTGTTCCACAACCTGGCCTTCGTCTCCATCGACAAACGCTACCCGGGCCACGCCCGCAAGGTGATGTATGCCCTCTGGGGCCTGGGCCAGATGATGTTCACCAAGATTATCGTGGTCTTCGACCGCGAAGTGGACGTCCAGGACCAGGCCCAGGTCCTCTGGCGCCTGGGTAACAACGTCGATCCCAAACGCGACGTGGTCTTCTCCGAAGGCCCGGTGGACGCCTTGGACCATGCCGCCCCTCTGCCCCACTATGGCTCCAAAATGGGCATCGACGCCACCCGCAAGTGGCCCGAGGAGGGCTTTACCCGCCCCTGGCCGCAGGTGATCGAGATGGACCCGGAAATCCAAAGGAAGGTGGACGAGCTGTGGCCCAGACTGGGACTGAAATGAACCGCTACCTGGTGGCCCTCACCGGGGCCTCGGGGATGATTTACGCCAAGGAACTCCTGGCCTATTTCGCCGGCCGGCCGGACCTGGAGCTGCACGCGGTGATCTCCGCTGTCGGAGAGCAGGTGCTGGCCCTCGAATTGGGGCTGACCCCCGGGGAGCTGGCTCCCGGCGCTCACTGGCACCGGGTGGACGACCTCACCGCCCCCCTGGCCAGCGGTTCCTTCAAGGCCCGGGCCATGGTGGTGATCCCCTGCTCCATGGGGACCCTGGGGGCCATCGCCCAGGGAGTCGGCCGCAACCTGATCCACCGGGCCGGCGACGTCTTCCTGAAGGAGCGGCGCTCCCTGATCCTGGTGGTGCGGGAAACGCCGCTGAGCCTTATCCACCTGGAGAACCTGACCTGCGTGGCCGCGGCCGGGGCCACCGTCATGCCCGCCTGCCCCGGCTTTTATCACCGGCCCGCCACCCTAGAGGATATGTCCCGGCAGTTCGCCGGCCGCGTCCTGGACCTGCTGGGACTGGAGCACCATTTGGGGCCGCGCTGGGGGGAGAACTGAGACCGGCGGAAAACAGAAAACAGAATACAGTTTAACCATCTCTGCCCACCATGCGCCAATTCCTGCAAAACCTTTATGAATTATTGGAGATGATCAAGATCGGCCACAGCGTTCTGGCCCTGCCTTTTGCCTTCATGGGGGCCATGCTGGCGGCCCGGGGCCTGCCCGACGGCCGGACCGACTTCTATATCCTGATGGCCATGGTAGGCGCCCGGGCTGCCGCCATGGCCTTCAACCGTCTGGTAGACGCCCCTTTGGACGCCCTCAATCCCCGCACTAAGGATCGTGCCTTGCCCGCAGCCCGGGTGAGCCGCCGGGCCGCCTGGATGCTGACGATCGGCAGCGCCCTGGTTTTCATAGGGGCCGCGGCTCAGCTCAACCGGCTCTGTCTGCTGCTCTCGCCGCTCGCCTTGCTGGTGATCCTGGGATACTCCCTCACCAAGCGTTTTACCTCACTCACTCATCTGGTGTTGGGTGCGAGCCTGGGTCTGGCCCCGCTGGGCGGCTGGCTGGCGGTGCGGGGCGACCTGAGCCCGTCGGTGCTGACGTTGGCCGCGGCAGTAATCTTTTGGGTGGCGGGTTTCGATATCCTCTACTCCCTCCAGGACGAAGAATTCGACCGCCGCCAGGGGCTCTCCTCGCTGCCGGCCAGTTTGGGGGCCTCGGGCGCCAGGCGTCTGTCGGCCCTGTTGCACCTGGCCGCGGCCGCCTGCTTCGGCCTCACCGGCATGCTGGCCGCTCTGGGCGCGGTCTATGCCGGGGCGGTGCTCCTCACCTCCCTGATATTGCTCTACCAGCATGTCCTGCTCTCCAGCCGGAAGCATTTGCGCCTGCCCCCCGCCTTCTTCACCCTGAACGGTCTGGTGGGTCTGGGCCTCGCCCTGGCCACCTGGCTGTCCCTGGCCGTTTAGGATGGGCTCCCCGCTCTACCCAAACCCCGAATAAACCCTGCTCTGGCGTGCGGGTGGGGGGCGGGCACTTTTAAACGGCAGCGCTGCCGACTTCACCGCGGCCCCCTTGGGGGGCCGCTTTTTTTTATGGGGCAGCCCCTCCGGGAGAAGGGAATGCCAGCCCGGGCGCCGGGCAAACCCTGGTTGTCATCCCTATGGTTTCGATGTTATGGTGAGGCGGGCTTTGCCCGGGAGGGGCGAATACTTTATAATACAATTCCGGGAACCAGGGTAGCGTCGATGTTTCTCCAGCAATTACTCAACGGCCTCACCAGCGGCAGCGTTTACGCCCTCATCGCCCTGGGCTACACCATGATCTATGGCATTCTGGGCCTGATCAACTTTGCCCAGGGTGAGATTTACATGTTCGGGGCCTTTGTGACGGTGCTACTGCTGGCCGGCGGGCGGGTCCCTTTTCTCCTGGCCTGCGGTGCCGGGATGGCGGCCGCCGCCCTGCTAGGGGTGGTCCTGGAGCGTGTGGCCTTCCGCCCCTTGCGGGGCTCCCATCCCGTGGTGCCCCTGATCAGCGCCATCGGTGCCTCCATCTTTCTGCAGAGCCTGGCCCTGCTGTTATTCGGCCCCAACAACCGGCCCTTTCCGGTGCAATTCGCCTTCAGCAGCCTGAAGATCGCCGGGGCGACGGTATCCACCCTGCAGGTGGCCGTCCTGGTTGCAGCCCTGGGCTTTATGGGGCTGCTGCTGGTCTTCGTCCGTTATACCAGGTATGGCAAGGCCATTGTCGCCTGCGCCCTGGATCGGGACACCGCCCGCCTCATGGGCATCAACGTCGACCGCATGGTGGCCCTGACCTTTCTGATCGGTTCGGCCCTGAGCGGCGCCGCCGGCATTATGATGGCCATCTATTACAATGCCACCTACCCGCGCATGGGCCTGCTGCCCGGCCTCAAGGCCTTCAGCGCCGCGGTCCTGGGAGGGGTGGGCAATATTCCCGGGGCCATCCTGGGGGGGCTGCTCCTGGGGGTGGCGGAGAGCCTGGGAGCCGCCTATATCTCTTCCGGTTACAAGGACGCCATCGCCTTTGCCATCATGATTCTGGTGCTGCTTCTCCGGCCCCAGGGGATACTGAGGGGGCGAGGAGACTGAGATGACCGCCTATCTCCTGCATCTGGCCATCCTGGCCGGGATTTACATCATCCTCACGGTGGGCCTCAACCTGATTATCGGCTACGCCGGGCAAATTTCCCTGGGGCACGCCGCCTTCTTCGGCGTCGGGGCTTACGTCTCCGCCCTCATGGCCCTCAGGGGCCACTTTTCCTTCCCCCTGGCGGCCCTGGCCGCCATGCTGGCGGCGGCAGGAAGCGGCCTGGCCCTGGGCCTGCCCACCTTGAGGTTGAAGGAGGATTACCTGGCCATCGTCACCCTGGGATTCGGGGTGATTCTGGACATGGTGTTCCTCAATCTGGACATCACCGGGGGGCCGGAGGGTCTGGCGGGCATCCCTTCTCCCAGCTTTTTCGGCCTGAGCTTCCGGCCTGCGGGCCGCTATCTGGTGCTGGTGGCAGCGGCGGTGGCCCTGGTCCTGATTCTGACTTGGCGCCTGGTGGAGTCCTATCACGGCCGGGCCTTGCGGGCCATCCGGGATGATGAGACCACCGCCCAGGTCATGGGAATCAACACCTCGGCCTACAAGGTGGCCGTCTTCACGCTGGCCGCGGCCCTGGCCGGACTGGCCGGTTCCCTGTACGCCCATTACATCACCTTCATCAACCCGGAATCCTTCGGTCTGCACACCTCTATCCTGATCCTGGCCATGGTGGTGTTGGGGGGCATGGGCTCCATGACGGGGGCGGTGCTGGGCGCGGTGATCCTGACGGCCCTGCCGGAGATGCTGCGTCAGTTTCAGTCCTACCAGGACCTGATCTACGGGGCGCTGCTGGTGGGTCTGCTGATTTTGAGGCCCGAAGGGTTGCTGGGCAGAGGCAAGTTGAGTTTGAAGTTCATATCTAAGAAAGAATAGTTTTTCGTTTTATTAATTTATTAATGTGACCAGAAAAGAGATTAATCCCCCCTCACCTTAACCCTCTCCCCCATCGGAAGAGAGGGGGTAAAGAAGGAATTTTGGGAATTTTTATGGGGTTCATGAAAGGTCGCCAAGCACAGCGTTGCAAAACTACGTCCCCAAGCAGGAGCTTTGGAACGAGAATACAATGTCACTAAAGCAGTTTTTATTTTTTACTGACAACTGACAACTGACAACTGACTACTGAACACTGGTCACTGGTGACTGCTAACTGCTAACATGCTTACCTTAAAAAGTGTTCAGGCCGGATATGGCCGCCTGCCGGTGCTCAAGGGCGTCTCCGTGCATGTGCGGCCAGGCGAGGTGGTGACCCTGATCGGCGGCAACGGCGCCGGGAAGAGCACCATCCTGCGCACCATCTGCGGTTTGCTCCGGGCCCGTAAGGGGACCCTGGAATTTACCGGCCAGGACTTGACTGGGCTTACCCCCGAGCGCATTGTGGCCCTGGGTCTGGTCCTGGTGCCCGAGGGACGCAGGGTCTTCCGGACCCTGAGCGTCACTGCCAACCTGGAGTTGGGGGCCTATACGCGGCGGGATAGAATCGAGGTGCGCCGGGATCTGGAGGAGCTGCGGCGGCGCTTCCCCATGCTGAGGGAACGGGCCCAGCAGGCGGCCGGCACCTTGAGCGGCGGCGAGCAGCAGATCCTGGCCATGGGCCGGGCTCTCATGGCCCGGCCCCGTCTCCTGATGCTGGATGAGCCGTCCATGGGCCTGGCCCCCCGCATGGTGACCCAGATCTATGAAATTCTGGCGGAATTGAAGAAAACCGGGACTACCATTTTGTTGGTGGAGCAGAATGCCCGGGCCGCCCTGAAGGTGGCCGACCGGGGTTATGTCCTGGAGACCGGCCGCATCATCATGGATGGGAGTGCCGCCGAACTGCGGGAAGACCCGGAGGTGCAGCGGGCCTACCTGGGCAAGGGTTATCGCGAGGTTTGGGAGTGAGAAGCAGCTCTCATTGATAGATGGTTGGCCAAAAAGATTCGCAGTCCCGGCTGCAAGCTGGCAGCCTTTTCCGGAGCTCAGGTTTTAGCTGGTAAATTGATGAGTTTATTAGTAATCAATAGTTTGACGAAAAACTTCGGGGGGGTCCAGGCCCTGAACCGGGTCTCCTTCGCGGTGGCTGCCGGCGAGATCCTGGGTCTCATTGGGCCCAACGGCGCCGGCAAGACCACCTGCTTCAATCTCATCAACGGCCTCATCCCTCCCAGCGCCGGCAGTCTGATGCTGGCCGGGCGGGAACTGGTGGGCCTGCCGTCCTATCGCCGGGCGGCCCGTGGTCTGGCCCGCACCTTTCAAAATATCCAGCTTTTCGGGGGCATGACGGTGCTGGATAATATCCTGGTGGGCTACCACTTGGCGCAGAAAGCGGGAGTCCTGGAGGCCCTCCTGCCCTTGCCCGGGGTGCGGCGGGCCAGGGCCCAGGCCCGGGAGCGTGGCCGGGAGCTGCTCCGCCTGGTGGGCCTCACGCTCCAAGAGGACTGGCCGGCGGAGTCTCTGGCCTACGGCGAACAGCGGCGCCTGGAGATCGCCCGGGCCATGGCCCTGAAGCCGCGGTTGCTGCTCCTGGACGAACCCGCCGCCGGCCTCAACCCCCGGGAGACCGAAGATCTCATGGCCCTGCTGGAGAAGCTGCGGCGCCTGGGGACCACCCTGCTGCTCATCGAGCATGACATGAGCCTGGTGATGGGCCTCTGTGATCGCATCGTAGTCCTGGACCACGGCGAGGTCATCGCCGGCGGCCTGCCCCGGGAAATCCGCCGGGACCCGAGGGTCATCGAGGCCTATTTGGGTAAGGAAGGAGAATGAGCGCAGGCAGTTCGCAGTAAGGGCGGCCCTGGCAGAGGCTTTAAGCCTCGATCGGGTCGCCCGCTTGAGGTGGTCGGTTGACCCAAACAGGCTGGGCACAGCCGCAAGGGCGACAGGTGATCCAACCTGCGCCACCAAAGTAAAAACGGGGTTTCATCATGGCAGACTTCGACCCAGATGCGGAACGGATGGACCGCGGCGAACTGGCGCAATTGCAACTGGAGCGTTTACAGGCCACCCTCACCCGGGTCTATAAGAACGTCAAGTTCTACAAGAAGAAGTTCGATGAGATGGGCTTTCTCCCGGAGGATTGCCAGTCCCTGGAAGACCTGGCCCGGCTTCCCTTCACCACGCGGCACGACCTGGCCCGGGCTTACCCCTACGAGATGTTCGCGGTGCCCTTGCGGGAGGTGGTGCGCATCCACTCTTCCACCGGCAGCCCCGGCAACCCCATAGTCATGGGCTATACTGCCCGGGACCTGCGCCACTGGTCCAGGCTGGCCGCCCGGGTCCTCACCGCCGCCGGGGTGGACCGCGACGATGTGGTCCAGGTGGCTCTGAATTACGGCTTCCTTACCAGCGCCTTCGGGCTTCACTATGGGGTGGAGCACCTGGGGGCCTCGGTGATCCCCGCCGGCCCCGGCGGCGCCGCCCGCCAAATCCAGGTGATGCGGGACTACCGCACCACGGTGCTGGCCACTACCCCTTCCTATGCCCTGGTGCTGGCTGACCAGATGGAGGCCCAGGGGGTGGACCCCAAAGAACTGCACCTGAAGTTGGCCCTGCTGGCCGGGGAGCCCTGGACCGAAGGGGAGCGCTCCGAGATCGAAAACCGCCTCTATCTCACCGCCTTAGACCACTACGCCCTTTCCGAGGCCATGGGGCCTGGGGTGGCCGGGGAGTGCGCCGGCCGCCCGTTGCCGGGCATGCACCTCAACGAAGACCATTTTCTCCCGGAGATCGTTGACCCCGAGAGCGGCGCCATCCTTCCGGCCGGGGAGCTGGGGGAACTGGTGCTGACCACCATCACCCGGGAGGCCACCCCTTTGATCCGCTTTCGCACCGGGGATTTGGTGCGCCTGATGATGGATCCCTGTCCCTGTGGCCGCACTTTAGCCCGCATGAGCCGCATTGCCGGGCGCTGTGACGAAGTGGTGATCGTCAAGGGCATCAATATCTTTCCGGCCCGGGTGGGGCAGATCCTCCGCGGTCTTGAGGAGGAAGAGCCCTGCTACCAACTGGTAGTGGGCCGGGAGGGCCACCTCGATTACCTGGAGGTCAGAATCGAGGTGCGGGAAGGCCTGTTTTTCGACAAGATGACTGTGCAACGGGAATTTTTGCAGCAGCTCACCCACAAACTGGCCCAGGCCATCGGGGTCCAGCCCCGGGTCAAACTGGTGGAGCCGGAATCCCTGGCCCGAGACCAGGAGACCTCGCCCTTGGTGATCGATTTGAGGAAATGAATGGTTGGCAAGCCCTGGCAAAAGCCGAAGGCCGGGCCGATCAAAGGTGGATAAGCCATGGAGCTGCATAAGGTTATCTTACTCGCTTGCTTAACACTGGGTCTGGAGGCGGGCTGCCGCCCGGTGCCGGCGCCGCCGGCCAGCCTGAGCCGGGATTGGGGGGCGCAGCGAACCTTCGATTATCAGGGGATTAAGATCAACTACTACGATGCCGGGCAGGGGCCGCCCATCCTCCTGCTGCACGGGTTCGGGGGCAGCGCCTACACCTGGAGGTATCTGATCCCGCCGCTGGCCGCGGCGCATCGGGTCTTGACCCTGGAGCTCAAAGGCTTTGGGCTCTCCGACAAACCCCGGGACGGCCATTACGCGGTGGCAGACCAGGCGAAGATGGTGGCCGCATTCATCCGCCGGCAAGACTTGCGCAACCTGGTGGTCATGGGCCACTCCCTGGGCGGCGGGGTGGCCTTGATGACCTATCTGGAGTTGCAGAAGGATGATCCTGGACGGATAAACAAGCTCGTGCTCATCGACAGCGCCGGCTACCCGCAAAAGCTACCATCGTTCATCAGCCTGGCCAGAATTCCCGGGGCCGATATCCTGGGCGCCCTGGTGCCGCCCCGGTTTGCCGCGGACCTGGTCCTGAAAAAATGTTATTATCATAAAGACCGGATCACCGAGGAACAGATCGACACCTATGCCTATTACGGCAGCCTGCCGGGGGCCCGGGAGGCTTTCATCCAGACGGCAAAACAGATCCTGCCGAAGGATATCGATCGCCTCACCGAACAGTATAAGGGCATCGAGGTCCCGGTCCTGGTTATCTGGGGGGTGGAAGACCAGGTGGTGCCGCTCAAGGTCGGCCTTTCGTTCAAGCGGGACATCCCCGGCGCCGAACTGGTCCCCTTGTCCGAGTGCGGCCACATCCCCCCGGAGGAGGAACCGGACGCCACCCGGCAGGCGATTATGAAATTTTTGGAGAAATAATCTCAAGGGAGACCATCGATAGACAGTACTGGCTATTAAGACAAAGCAAATAAGAAAGCAAAAAGATGCATAGGCAGGATGCCTGTGCCACCAAGAACTTGACTAATTAACAACTAAGTGAGCAAACCCTATGCGACCCTCATGGGATGAATACTTCATGCTCATCGCCAAGCTGGTGAGCACCCGCAGCACTTGCAACAGCCGGCCCACCGGGGCGGTGCTGGTCAAGGACAAGCAGCTGCTGGCCACCGGCTACAACGGTTCCATGCCCGGCGCCCCTCATTGCCTAGACCAGGTCATGCCCGACGGCTCCCCCTATTGCTATCGGCGGGCCATGAAGGTCCCCGACGCGGATAAATATAACTATTGCCGGGCCTCCCACGCCGAGGCCAACGCCATTGCCCAGGCGGCCCGCTACGGGGTGGCCATCAAAGGAGCCAGCCTCTATGTCACCCTGCAGCCCTGTTTCGTGTGCGTCAAGCTCCTGGCGACGGCCCAGATAGAGCGGGTCTATTACGAACTGGGCTACGAGTCCCAGGACGCGGCCCGGGACGCCTTCTGGGACGCGGCAGTCCGGGAGGCGGGCTTCCAGGTCTTTCGACAACTCCGCGTCTCGCCGCAGGCCATAGCTTACATCATCCCCAGCCTGGAGGAGGGCACCTCACGGCGGCGGTTGGCGGCCACCCCGGTGGCGGAGCTGCACCGGGTGGGCGCCCTGGACCAGGATTAGCATTTTGGTGGCACAGGCTTCCAGCCTGTGAATTGAGGAGAGCACCGATGGCCAAGAAAAGCCCGGCGAAGCAGAGCGGCTCCCGGAAGGCCAAGGCGGCGACCAGACCGGCTGCCGCCGCGCCGGCGTCCCGGACCCAATCCTGGCCCCGGCGCCTGGGCCAGGAGATGACCGCCCTGCTGCTGCTGGGACTGGCGGGCTTATTCATGCTGGCCCTGGTGAGCCATTCTCTGCAAGACCCCCAGGGATTGCTGGCGGCCTGGAACCGGGCCGCGGTGCAAAACGCCGGGGGCAAGGCCGGGGCTGTAGCCGCGGCCTACGCCTGGTGGAGTCTGGGCTGGGCGGCCTTCTGGATTCCCCTGGCGCTGTTGGGCCTGGCCTGGCAGTCGCACCGCCGGGGCCTGGAAGATCTGGGTTGGCGCCAGGTGGGCGCCTGTCTGGGGATGATCCTCTCTACGGCTGGGCTCTTTTATCTGGTCCGCCCTTATTATTCCGGGAACGAGGGACTGGAGCCCGGCGGCATCCTCGGCGAGTTGCTGGGCAGGGGGCTGTTGGCGGTCTTGAATCGCCCGGGTGCAGCCCTGGCCCTGGCCTTGGCTCTTCTGCTCAGCTTCATGGCGCTGACCAGGCTCTCTTACGTGGGGTTGATTTCTCATTTGGGTGGGATCATTGGCGGTCTCTGGCATCGCGGCGGGCACCGGCGGCAGTGGCCGGGGGAGGCGGAGCCCCGATCCGTCCGGGCCCCCGCCAAACCCCAGGCCCCGCTCATCAGCCGCCACGGCGGCGAGGCCGAGGAGAGCTTGACGCCGCCGTCGCTGACCACGGTGGCCATCGCTCCTGCCGCCGCAGCCAGACCAAGGCCGGCGCCGGCGCCGGTGCCGGGCAAATTTACCCTGCCGCCCCTGGAGCTCCTCGATCCCCCGAAACCCTGGAATAATCAGGTCCAGGAAGAGGCCATGGTGGAGCAGGCCCGCAAACTGGAACTCACCCTGCGCCATTTCGGGGTGGAGGGCCGGGTCACTCACATCACCACCGGTCCGGTGGTGAGCCGCTTCGAATACGAGCCGGCCCTGGGGGTCAAGATCAGCAAGATCACCGGCCTGGCCGACGACCTGGCCCTGGCCCTGAAGGCCCTGTCCATCCGCATCGTGGCCCCGGTGCCGGGCAAGGGAGTCCTGGGCATCGAGATCCCCAACCCCAAGCGCCAGGTGGTGGCCCTGCGGGAGGTCCTATCCGACGTTTCCCACCAGAAGTCGGCTTCCCGCCTCACCCTGGCCCTGGGCAAGGACATCATGGGGGCCCCGGTGGTCACCGACCTCGCCAGGATGCCCCACCTCCTAATCGCCGGAGCCACGGGCTCGGGCAAGAGCGTCGGCCTTAACGCCATGATCCTCAGCATCCTCTTTAAGGCCACCCCCGATGAGGTGCGGTTCCTGCTGATCGACCCCAAGCGCATTGAACTGTCCCTCTACGAAGGCATCCCCCATCTCCTGCACCCGGTGGTCTTCAATCCCAAAGAGGCCACCATCGCCCTCCATTGGGCGGTGGGAGAGATGGAACGGCGTTACGCCCTGCTCTCCGACCTGGGCGCCCGCAATATCGATGGCTATAACCAGAAGGCCGGGGTCAAAAAGGCCGATCCCCGGGTGGAGGAAGGGATTTTGCCCCGGTCGCTGCCCTTCCTGGTGATCGTTATCGACGAGTTGGCCGACCTGATGCTGGTCTCCTCCCGGGACACGGAGGAGTACCTGATCCGCCTGGCCCAAAAGGCCCGGGCGGCGGGCATCCATCTGATGGTGGCCACCCAGCGGCCCTCGGTGGACGTGATCACCGGCCTCATCAAGGCCAACTTTCCCACCCGGGTTTCCTATCAGGTCTCGGCCCGGGCCGACTCCCGGGTCATCCTGGATCTCCAGGGGGCGGAGCGCCTGCTGGGCATGGGGGATCTGTTGTTCCTGCCGCCGGGGACCTCCCGCCTGAAGCGCATCCACGGTCCCTTCGTCACCGAGGAGGAGGTCACCCGGGTGGCGGAATTCTGGAAGCTCCAGGCCACCCCGCATTACGAGGCGGGCATCACCGAACTCAAGGAGTTGGATGAGGAAGTGGCGGAAAACGGCGAAAGAGACGAAAAATACGCCGACGCCGTGGAACTGGTGGCCGAGACCCGCAACGCCTCCATCTCCATGCTGCAGCGCCGTCTGCGGGTGGGCTACAACCGGGCGGCCCGCATCATCGAAACCATGGAAAAAGAGGGGCTGGTCGGCCCCTCCGATGGCGTCAAGGCCAGGGAGGTCTATATTCCCAGGCGGTGATTCCATTCATAGAATTTGATTAACTATTTGGTAAAAAATTTCTAAAGTTTTTCCTAAAAAGTCCGTAGTTCTATTATACTATCTTGTTATGGAACATTGCATAATTTCAGGGAAGGTGTTATGTTTAGCAATATGCCAACAGTTTTAAATCAAATGTCTTTTTTTGATACACGGCCAAAGGGCCAACTTTTAAAATGGGTTGGGAGCAAGTATAAATATGCTCATATCATTATATCTTATTTTGATATTGATTTTAGTACATTTATCGAACCATTTGTTGGAACCGGAGGTATTCTTGCTACACTATCTCCTAAAAAAGCGATTGCAGGAGATACATTAAAACCACTTATCGAAATTTGGAAATTATTACAAGATGACCCTCATAAACTGATTGATTACTATTATTATGTTATAACTAAATATTATTTTGAAAGGGATAGAGTATATGAAGAAGTTAGAGCAAGGTATAATTCCTCACCCAATGGGCTAGATTTGTTAATTTTGAGCCGAACTTGCTATGGAGGCGTAGTACGTTTTACCAAAGAAGGGAAAATGAGCACACCCATAGGGCCCCATAGGCCTATAGCGCCAAAAACCTTCGCGCAGAGAGTAAGAGAATGGCGAGAGCGCGTTAAAGGGACGACTTTTTTAAATCAAACTTTTTCCGAAACTATGTCCTTGGTAAAACATGGTGATCTTATATATTGTGACCCACCATATATCGAATCACAATCAATATTATATGGATCGCAAAGTTTCGAATTTATGGAATTGGTTCAGGAGATTAAGCGATGTAAGGAATTAGGGGCACAGGTAGTATTATCAATCGATGGAAAGAAAAAATCAGGGAAAAAGGTTGTAAATCTGAATATTCCTTCGGGTATTTTTGAAAGAGAAATATATTTAGAGGGTGGAAGTTCTATGCTTAAAAGATTTCAGGTGAATGGCAAGAGAATGCTTGGAGAGGATGTCGCTGACAGGCTTCTTTTGACGTGGTAATTATAATTTAAGTCCATTTCTTTACAATTTCAGGCCATCTTTTAAGAACTTCTCTACCAAATATCACTTCATCTACAAGGCGCATATGCATCATATCAATCAGTCTGCAAAGATATGATTTTCCTTTAATCCACCAGGTGAATTCATCATCTACAATGAGATAATGTTCTATTCTTTTACCCAAGATTTTTTGGGCTTCGAATATTTCATAACCATCTAATTGAGTTTCATAGACCCCGTCTGCAACCCTGCTGCCAAAAGTTGTCGTTCCGTAATATTCTTTGGTTTCCCAAATAGCAATTGGATTATGAATGGTTGGATAAGCTCCGTCCATCCACCTTGATAAAGTGATTATTGGTTTATTATATCTATCAGTTATTAGACATAAACCCCTTGGACAATCGCAGAAGAGTTTTCCTTTTAAATTGACCTCTGTTAAAATATTCACAATACAAGAAAGATAATTCAAATGTTTCTTTTGCCCCTTTTGCTTGTTATAAGGTAGGGCACATTTGGGCTTATATTTGGAATGCAGCTTTTGAAAAACCTTCTGAGCTTGATCTCTGTTCATTAATAAAGGAGCTATATAATCTTCAATTACCGTGTTCCGATAATTCATATAATTTATTACGTCATCGATTGTCTTAGAAGCTATATTATAATTGCTTTCAATGATATTAAAATCGGCTTTACTATATTTTTTCATACCAGGATACTTTACAGATCTATTTGAATAGCCCAGTAATTCTGATGCAAACTTTACTATAGCCCAGAACTCTGAAGCCTTATTTAAATAAGTTTCATTAGGATTCATTTGAATGTTCTTTAAGCAACCTATACGGTTCAATTTTTAAGGCAATGGATATCTTTTCTATATTTAAAGCCGAAATATTCCTTTCTCCTCTTTCAACTGCGCCAACATATGTCCTATGAAGTCCACATAATTCAGCCAATCGTTCTTGAGATAGCAACGCCTTTTGCCGGTAATATTTAATATTTTTTCCTATAATCTTAAGAACATCCATATCAATCTAGATTATCAAAAATTGATAACTATAAGTCTACAGATTATAAGTAGCATCGTTTTCACAATATTTTTGACATGATTTTCAGATTTTCTATGTCAACCGACATCAGCGCAATGGTTGACAATTAAGAGCAGATGGGTGATTTTAAGACGGGATTATCATGATGAACTATTCCGATTGGCAAGAGATCTTCAGTGGGGAGTGGCAGGGTTTGTGGGTCCGGCTGGGGGAATCGGCCCAGACCCGGGAGCGCCGTTTCGGCCGGCGGGTCAGTTTCTGCGTCATCCTGAACGCCAAAAGCGGGGCCTGCTCCGAAGACTGCGCCTTCTGTTCCCAGTCGGGCCGGGTCAAGGGCGACTTACCCCATTATCCCCTGCTGGCCAGGGAAAAGCTGGTGGCCGCGGCCAAAGCCGCCGCGGCCGCAGGGGCCTCCCGCTTTTCCATCGTCACTGCCGGGCGGGGGCTAATCACTCCTCGGGAGCAGGGGGCCGTCATCGAGGCGGTGGCCGCCATCCGCCAGGAGGCGCCCATCCAGGTGTGCGCTTCCCTGGGCATTGTGGGGCTTGACTTTCTCCGGGACCTGAAGGCCGCCGGCCTTTACCGCTACCACCACAACCTGGAGACCGCGGCCTCCCATTTTCCCCGAATTTGCAGCACGCACACCTACGGGGAGCGGGTAGCCACCATTGAGGCCGCCAAGGCCGCGGGGCTGAGCGTATGCGCCGGAGGCATCCTGGGGCTGGGCGAAAGCGTGGCCCAGCGCTGGGAACTGGCCCAGGCCCTGGAGGATCTGGCAGTGGACGCCATTCCCCTGAACTTCTTGCACCCCCTGCCGGGCACGGCCCTGGCGGACCGGCCGCGGCTGTCCCCGCTCACCGCCCTGCAGGCGGTGGTCGCCTTTCGCCTGGCATTTCCAGAGCGCTCCCTCATCATCTGCGGCGGCCGCCAGGTAACCCTGGGTTCTTTGAGCTCCCTAATTTTCGCGGCCGGGGCCGACAGCCTGATGACCGGAGACTACCTCACCACCCGGGGCCGCCTGCCTGAGGAGGACCGGCAGGTGCTGGCCGATTTGGGGCTGGAATTGGCGGGGAAATAGGGAATTGGGGGGGACGGAGCCAAGTACTCGATTTCTTAAATATGGTAACGTTTTCCATAGCCCCCCTCAGCCCAGCCCTCTCCCCCTGTAGGGGCGGGGTTCCCCCCGCCCGGGCGGCGAGACGCCGCCCCTACCGGCGAGGGGAGACAGGGTTAGTGTGAGGGGGAATTAATCCGGCTCCCGCCGATGATAAATAAGTTACCGGATATATGAAATCGCCTACTGGGGTTTACTCTTTTAGCAACCAAGAAAACTATCATGGAATTACCGATATTACCTGAATTCCGGGGCGTCTTGGTCACCGGCACCGACACCGACGTGGGCAAGACGGTGATCGCCGCCGGCCTGACCGCGGCCCTGCGGCGCCGCCAAGTTAAGGCCGTCTATTTTAAGCCCATTCAGAGCGGCTGCCCGGAAGAAGGGGGCCGGCTGCTGCCCACCGATGCCGCCTTGGCCCGGGAGCTGGCCGGTTTAAACGAGCCACTGGAACTCCTCACCCCCATAACTCTGCGGCTACCCCTGGCCCCGGGAGTGGCCGCGGCCCGGGAGGGGAGAACGGTGGACCTGGGCCGCATCGCCGCGGCCATCCGGGAGCTGGCCGGCCGTTATGACTTCCTGGTGGTGGAAGGCGCCGGCGGACTTTACGTGCCCCTGACGGCTGCCAATTTCCTGGTTCTGGACCTGGGGCGCTGGCTCAAGCTGCCGCTGCTGGTGGTGGCCCGGGCCGGCCTGGGAGCCATCAACCACACCGCCCTGACGGTGGCGGCGGCGCGGCAGCATGGTCTGGAAGTGGCCGGGATTATCCTGAACCGCTACCCGGAATCTCCGGGCCTGGTGGAGCAGACCAACCCCGCGGTGATCGAGGCCCTGACCGCCTGCCCCATTCTGGCCCGGGTGCCGGAGGTAGGCAACCCTAGGCTGGCGGCGAGCCGGGAGGCATTGTTGGCGGCCCTGGCTGAAGTCTCGGATAGACTCGCCCTGGTATCGCCTGAAACCCGATAGCTGAGAGCTATGCTGGATCAATTATCCCAAGAATTGGCATCCCTGGAAACCGAGGCCTTAAGGCGGCGGCTGCAGGTATTGGAGGAGGTGCTGCCCGGCGGCAAGGTGCGTCTGGCCGGCAAGGTTTTGCTGAACCTCTCCTCCAACGATTATCTGGGTCTATCCCTGGACCCCCGGCTCATTGCCGCGGCCCAGGCAGCCGCAGCACGCTGGGGGACGGGAGCCGGGGCCTCCCGGCTGGTGGCGGGCCACCTGGCCTTGCATCAGGAAGTGGAGACGCGGCTGGCGGACTTCAAAGGGACCCAGGCCGCGGTGATCTTCAGCACCGGGTACATGGCCAACCTGGGAGTGATCGCAGCCCTGACGAGCCGCGGGGATGCGGTCTTCTGCGACCGCCTCAACCACGCCAGCATCTATGATGGCATCAAACTCTCCGGGGCAACCCTGCACCGCTTCCCCCACCGGGATCTGAACCGGCTGGAAGAGCTGCTGCAACAAGGCCAGCGAGCCAGGCGGCGCCTGATCATTACCGACTCCGTCTTTTCCGTAGACGGCGACTTGGCCCCCTTGGCGGAACTGGTGGCTTTGAAGGAGCGCTTCGGAGCCGCCCTGATGATTGACGAAGCCCATGCCACCGGGGTCTTAGGAGGGAAGGGCGCCGGCCTGGCGGAAGCCCTGGGCCTGAGCACCCGGGTTGAGGTCCATCTTGGGACCTTTTCCAAGGCCCTGGGGTCGCTGGGCGGCTACGTGGCCGGGGAACAGCGACTCATTGAGTACCTGCACAACCGGGCCCGCTCCTTCATCTATTCCACCGCCTTGGCGCCACCGGTGCTGGGCGCCATAGAGGCCTCTCTTGAGGTGGTGGCCCGGGAGCCTCGTCCCCGGGCTTATCTTCAGGAGGAAGCGGAGAGATTTCGCCGGGGGCTGGCGCAGGCCGGCCTAGATACCCTCGGGAGCCAGACCCAGATCATCCCAGTGCTGGTGGGGGATAATGGCCGAACCCTGGAATTTGCCGCCCGCCTGCGGCAGCAGGGGCTGCTGGCTGTGGCCCTACGGCCCCCCACGGTGCCCCCGGGCCGGGCCAGGGTTCGGTTTTCCCTGTCTGCCGCGCATAGCCGGGAGGATTTGCGAGAGGCCCTCAACACCATCATCAATACGGCCAGGGCCATGGGGTTGGGGTGATGAGGATGCTGGTGCTGCTCCACGGGTGGGGGGCCTCCGGGCGCCTTTGGCGCGGGATTGAGGCGACAGCCCGCGACTATGGGCGCGCCGTGCTGGCCCCGGCGATTCCCAGGTGGGAGGCGGATTGGCTGTCGCAATATCTCAGCGAGCTGCCTCTCCAGGAATGCGTACTGGTGGGCTGGTCCCTGGGAGGCATGCTGCTGCTGGAGGCGCTGGCCCAGCTCCGGGGGCCGGCGGCCGGCGCCACGGTTTTGGTGGCCGTGCCTCCGGTCTTCTGCCGGCGGCCCGACCACCCCTGGGGCCAGCCGGCGGCAATGCTGCGGGCCATGCGCCGGGCCTTGCAAAGCGATTCCACGAAGGTCCTGAACGACTTCGCCCTGGCCTGCCTGGCCCCGGGAGAGGCAGCCTTCCGGGAGGAGGCCGCGGCCGGCTTCGATTACCGGGCAGCCCCGGCTTTCCTGGCGCAGGGCTTAGATTATCTCAGGGATAAGGACCTGCGCGGCCTGTTGCCGCTTGCCCAAAAAACCCTTAGTGATTCCGGCCGGGTGATCATCATCCAGGGAGAGCAAGACCGAATAGTTCCCCCGGCCCAGGGGCGGGATCTCAAGGAGCGTCTGCCGGGGTCGGAACTCCATCTGCTGGCGGCCGCGGGGCATATCCCCTTTCTCACCCAGACCACGGTGGTCAACGACATCTTGAAAGGTTTGCTCAGTGAAGCCGGTCCCTGAACTGGACAAGACCTTTCCTGCTTCGAAAAAGTTAGGACTGCACAGGCGAAACGCCTGCGCCTCCGAAAACAGCTACCGGGAATGACTTGGATGGACAGCAAGCAAGGAATTCGGCGAAATTTTGCCCGGCGCGCCGGGTCTTATGACCGGCATGCCGGAGTGCAGAGCTATATGGCCCGGGGATTGCTATCCCTTCTGGAGGGCCTGCTGCCCCGGTCCGGACGAATCATGGAGATTGGCTGCGGCACCGGCCTTTTTACCCAACTTCTCAAGCAAGTGAGCAATGGGGCCTCCCTGGTGGCCCTGGACCTGGATGTGGCCCTGATCGCCGCAGCTCGTCGTCGTTTGGGGGAAGCCTCCGGCGTAGCGTGGCTGGTGGCGGACGGCGAAACCCTGAGCCGGGGCCGCTTCGATGCCATCGTGGCCAATGCCGCCTTCCAGTGGCTCACCCACCCGGCAGAGGCCCTCACGGCTTACTTCCGCCTCCTCTCACCCGGGGGGACGCTGGCCTTTTCCGCCTTCGGGCCCGGAACCTTCCGAGAGTTGGCGGATTCCCTGGGGCGGGCCGCAGCCGAGGTGCAGCCTAACAGCCAGCCGCCCATCACCGCCCAAGGTTTTCTGGATGCGGCAGGTTGGTCCCGGATATTGGCCGCAGCCGGTTTCCTTGAGATCAAGCTGGTCCGGGAATGGGTCACAGCCAGCTACCCCTCGGTGTCGGATTTTCTGAAGGCCCTCCAGGCCATGGGGGTTACCAATCCCCAGCCCCGGCCGTTCTCCCCCCGCTTGTTCAGGGCCCTGTTGCAGGCCTACCGGGACGGTTATGGGCAAAACGGTTCCATCCCGGTGAGCTATGAAATCATCTGGGCCCTGGCCGGCAAATGAGGCAGCCGGGGAATTTGGGGTCAGCCTTGGAAGTTGCGGATTAATCCCGGGTCGCCTGAGATTAGATGAAAAAGGCAGGCCCCAAGAGCCTGCCTTTCCCCCCAAACCAAAAACCAAAAACCAAAAACAGAAAACAGAAAACCGAAAACCGTCTCTACAGCGGCTGGATCCAGGTGGCCTGGGGGCCATGGTCCCCCTCTTCCTGGCCAAAATTTACCTCCATTCCGGGATTCAGCCTGGCAAAATCTCCCTTTTTCAAGGCATTGGCATGGAAATAGACCTCCAGGCCGTCGTCGGATTCGATGAAGCCGTAGTCCCGCTCCGGGAAGAGGCGGATGATCCGGCCGCGCCGGGCGGATTCTGCGTGTGTTTTGACTTTCTGCTGGATGACGTGGCAGTGTTCTTCCAGCCGCCGCTCCAGGACGTCGAAGGTTTCCACCAGCAAGGGCAGGACGGATTCTCCCTGGCGTTTCACGGTGATGACCTCCCCGGGCACACTGACCACCATCTGGACCTCAAAGGCGCCCAGGTGGTGGTGAGCGGTGCCGGTAATTTCCGTCCGGGCATGCAGGATAGCCCCGGAATGGTGATTCTGCAGGCGGGCCAGTTCGGCTTCGATCTTCTCCCGCCACTCCGGCAAGATTTCCAGGTGCCGGCCTTCGATATGCACATCCAGCGGCAGCATGATCCACCTCCTGAATAAGTGCCCTCCGACCCTTTTCTGTTAAGTTTTGCCGGGGGGCTTGTCAATGGCGGGAGGAAGCCAGGGAACCATCTTGTGCCAGTGGCTCAAGAATGGCGAGGGCAGGGCGGGAGAGTGGTTATTGTGGGGTAAACTTCAATTTTAGAGAGCCGCGGGCCGATGGTCCGGATATAATAGCGAACGGTGGCTCGAAATTAAGCGAATTTAACCGCGGCCAGGGACAAGTGTAGGACCTCAGGGGGCGGCCCCGGAAACCCAGGCGGTGGGGCCGTCCTGGGAAAGGGCCTTTTCTGGACCCGAAGAGAAGAAAACCTTGTTCACCACGGTAACATTTCGGGAGCACCGGCGGTTTCAGGAGCAAGCCCGCAACCTGGTGCATCTGCCGGAGGCGAGAGCCGAGCCGCTGGATCACCTGTTGCCCGAGGCCCGCTGGCAGGGACTGCTTAGCCGGTCCTCCGACCAGGGAGCCTGGCTCATGGCCCTGTCTCAGGCCACGGGGGTCTTTTTCTTTCCCTCCCGGGAATGGCCGCCCCGCCTCCTGCGGTTTCTCAAGCTGTTGAAGGTCAAGCGGCTCCTGGAAGCAGGCGCCGGCCGGGGCTACCTCACCGCGGCCCTGGCTCCCCTCTGTCAAGGGGCGGGTCTCATTTTTCGGGCCGTGGACCGGGGCGATGGCGAATTTCAATCGGGGCTGCCGGTGCATCCCCGGGTGGAGCGGGGAGATGCCTTCGAGGCCATCCGGGATTTCCGCCCCGAAGCGGTGCTTTACGCCTGGCCGCCGCCGGGGCAGTCCCTGGTCCCGATTTGCCAGATGGATTTTTTGCATTATCTTATCATCGTGGGGGAGGAGGGCGGCGGCGCCACCGGGGACCCGGAGGACTGGCGGCGCCTGGCGCACCGGACCTCGTCTTCCTTAAGCCGCCTGGGCCGCGGCCGCACCGGCCCTGAGCGGCATCGGGTCACCGTTTTCTATGGCCGCGGCCGCTCTGGAAACGGTGGCTCGAAAACCCCCTGGTAAACTGTCATATTAATGAAAAGGGGACTTAAATGAAGAAAATCTTGCTGGACTGCTTCTTCAAGCCGGAATCGGTGGCGGTGATCGGCGCCAGCGAAAAAGAGGGCAGTGTCGGCTCCATCCTGGTACAGAACCTGGTGCGGGGCGGATTTCCCGGGAGCATCTTTCCCGTTAACAAGAATTACGCGCAGATTCATGGTCTTACCGCCCAGGCCGCCATCACCGCCCTGCCGGCCCCGGCAGACCTTGCCATTATAGCCATACCCATCAAAGATGTGCCGGAAATCGTCAAGAAGTGCGGCCAGGCGGGAATACGGGCGGCCATTATCGTGTCCACCGGTGGCCGGGAAACCGGACCCCAAGGGAAGGTGATCGAAGGCGCCATACAGGAAGCCGCCGTCAAGGCGGGGGTGCGTTATTTGGGGCCTAACTCCATGGGGCTGCTCTGTCCGGCTGCTCACCTCAACGCCAGCCTTGCCCTCCATATGCCTGCGCCGGGAAACCTGGCGTTCATCTCCCAAAGCGGCGCCCTGTGTCTGTCCGTCCTGGGCTGGTCAGCTCAGAAGAACATAGGCTTCAGCCACTTCATCAGCGTAGGCTCCATGACGGACCTGGACTTTGGCGACCTCATCGATTTTCTGGGCAACGAAGAAAAGGCCCGGGCCATCATTATGTATATGGAGGGCCTGACCCAGCACCGCAAATTCATGAGTGCGGCCCGCTCCGTATCCCGGGTCAAGCCGATTATCGTGGTTAAGGCTGGGCGCAGCCAGGCCGGGGCCCGGGCCGCGTCCTCCCACACCGGGGCCCTGGTGGGAGAGGACGCCGCCTATAGCGCCGCCTTTCGCCGGGCCGGCATCATCCGGGTGGATACCGTGGGACAGTTGTTCGACTGCGCCGAGGCCCTGGGCAAGCTGAAGCTGCCTGGCGGCGGCGGACTGGCGATCATCACCAATGCCGGGGGGCCGGGGGTTATGGCCGTGGACGCCCTGGACCGCTGGCGGATGGAGCCCGCGGCCCTGGGACCGGAAACCTTGGCAAAACTGGACGAAATCCTGCCCGCCTACTGGAGCCGCGGCAACCCGGTGGACATACTGGGCGACGCCTCGCCGGATCGTTATAAGCAGGTGGTGAGCCTGGCCTTGAAGGCCTCGGAGATTGCGGGCCTGGTGATTATCCTCTCCCCCCAGTCTCTCACCGACCCGAGCGGAGTGGCCCGGGCCCTGGCCTCGGAGTTGCATGGCCAGGCGCGACCAGTCTTTGCCGTGTGGATGGGTGGCGAAGAGGTGGCCGAAGGGGTGAAAATCCTTAACGCTGCCGGCATTCCCACCTGCGAGACCCCGGAACAGGCAGTCAATACCTTTATGGAAATGTATTTTTACTCCCGGCACCTGGGCTTACTGCAAGAGACCCCCCCTCAGATGGCCCAGGACCTGAAAATCAACACCAAGAAGGCCAGGACCTTTATTGACCAGTGTCTGGCCCGCCAGGCGACCATCCTCACGGAGCTGGAGTCCAAGGCCATTCTCTCGGCTTACGGCATTCCCATGAACCGCACAGTGGCGGCTGCTTCCGGGCCGGAGGCGGTGAGCGCCGCCCGGAGTCTCGGGTTCCCCGTGACTATGAAGATCAATTCTCCGGATATCACCCACAAGTCCGAGGTGGGGGGGGTCCGCCTGCACATTCACAGCGATTCCGAAGTCCTGGCCGCGTTCCGCGAAATTACTGAGGAGGCTCGGGCCCAAAGACCCGAGGCCCGTATCCTCGGGGTCACCGTTCAGGAGCAGGAGATGCCCCCCGACTGCGAACTGCTCATCGGCAGCAAGCACGACCCGGATTTCGGCCCCCTGATCCTGTTCGGAGCCGGCGGCGGCCTGACTGAGGTGCTTCAGGACGTGATGGTGGACCTGCCGCCCCTCAATTTATTGCTGGCCAGGAGGTTGGTCGAAAAGACCCGGGTTGCCAAGATGCTCCAGGGTTACCGGAACCTGCCCCCGGCTAACCTGGACCGGCTCAGCGAAATCCTGGTGCGGGTTTCCCAATTGGTAACGGATTTTCCCGAGATCAGCGAGCTGGACATCAACCCCCTGTCGGTGACCGGGGGCCGCTTTATGGGCGTGGACGCCCGGATATTGCTGGCCCCCAGTGCCGTGTCGGCCCCCCGCCACCTCATCATAGCCCCGTACCCCAACCAGTATGAGTGCCATTGGATGATGCGGGACGGCACCCCGTTGCTGCTGCGCCCCATAAAGCCCGAAGACGAAGGGCTGGTTTCCGATTTTTACGGCAAGTGTTCGGAGGAAACCATCTATTTTCGCTATTTCCGCCATATCAAGAAGTGGACCCACGAGATGCTCATCCGCTTCACCCAGAATGATTACGACCGGGAGCTGGGGCTGATGGCCATAGGTCAGCCGCCTGGTCCGGAAATGATGCTGGGGGTATCCCGCCTGGTGATGGAAGCCAACCGGGAGACCGCGGAGTTTGCCGTCATGGTGGCGGACCAATGGCAGGGTAAGGGCCTGGGCGCCAAACTGGTGGAAGAGGTCATCGGCATCGCCAAGGAAAACCAGGTGAAGCTTTTGTGGGGCGAAGTCTTATCCAGCAATAAGACGATGCTGGATCTGGTGAAGCGCCTGGGTTTCACCTTAATCCGGCAGGCGGAAGCCCAGACCTTCCGGGTGGAGCTGCAATTCTAACTGGCAGCCGGAACGATCTGAGAAAGAGGAGCGCATGTCCCAACGCTTCCCCGAGATAGTGGAAGAGGAATGCATCGCCTGCGGCACCTGCGAAGAGCTGTGCCCGGAAGTCTTCAGACTGAACGAGAATCTGGGTTTTGTCCAGGTGATCAACCCAGACGGCGCCTCGGAAGGTAAGATCAAGGAGGCCACTGAAGCCTGCCCGGTGCAGTGCATCCATTGGAGCGGCTAGAAATAACCGCTTCACGAGGTGAGTGCTGGCCTTTTCGGGCAATTATGGTAAATATTTGAAGCAGTCGCCGCTTTGGCAAGGATAATGGCAAAGTGAGAAGGTAAATGAACGAGACGCGTCATCTTTTCGGCACCGACGGGGTTCGGGGGGTAGCCAATATCTATCCCATGACCGCGGAGGTGGCCCTGCAATTGGGAAAGGTCCTGGCCTACGTCATTAAATACGGCCCTGGCCGGAAACGTATCGTGGTGGGCAAGGATACCCGCATTTCCGGCTACCTCCTCGAGTATGCCATCACCGCAGGCATCTGTTCCATGGGGGTGGATGTGCTGCTTTTGGGTCCGCTGCCCACCCCGGGAATCGCCTTCAGCACCTCCTCGATGCGAGCTGACGCCGGGGTGGTCATTTCCGCCTCCCACAATCCCTATCAGGACAACGGCATTAAGTTCTTTTCCGGAGATGGTTTCAAGCTGCCCGACGAGTTAGAAGCCCACATTGAGAGGCTGATGACCGATCCGGGAGTAGACGGGGCCAGGCCCACAGCCACCGAGATCGGCCAGGCCTTCCGCATTGACGATGCCCGCGGCCGCTATATCTCCTTTCTGAAGAGCACCTTCCCCAAGAAACTGGAACTGGACGGTCTCAGGATCGTGGTCGATTGCGCCCATGGGGCCACCTACAAGGTGGCGCCAGAGGTCTTCGCGGAGTTGGGGGCGGAGATCATCCCCATCGGAGTGCGGCCCAACGGCAAGAATATCAACCGCATGTGCGGCGCCACCTATCCAGAGACCATGGTATCCCTGGTAAAGCGCCACCGGGCCGACCTGGGGATAGCCTTCGACGGTGACGGCGACCGCTGCATAGTGGCGGACCACACCGGCAGGGTGGCAGATGGCGACCATATTCTCGGCATCTGCGCCCTGGCCCTGATGCGCCGGGGAAGGCTGCCTCGCAAAACGGTGGTGGGCACGGTAATGACAAATCTGGGTCTGGAAGTGGCTCTGAAGAAGGCCGGCATCAAACTGGTGCGGGCCGGGGTGGGAGACCGCTACGTCTTGGAGGAGATGAAGAAAGGGGGCTATATTCTGGGGGGGGAACAGTCCGGGCACCTGGTCTTCCTGGATTACGCCACCACCGGGGATGGCATTCTCACGGCGTTGCGGCTGCTGGCGGTGATGCTGCTGGAAGACAAGCCCTTGGCTGAACTGGCCGGCTTCATGGAGGACTATCCCCAAGTTCTTATCAACCTCGAGGTCCGGGAAAAGCAGGATTTGCAAAGCCTGCGGCCGGCCCGGCAGGCGCTGCGAGAGGCGGAACGGTCCCTGGGGCCCCGGGGACGCCTGCTGGTGCGCTACTCCGGCACCGAGTCGAAGCTGCGCATCATGACCGAGGGTGAGGATCGGCAACTGGTGGAACGGGTGGCTCAGGGTCTGGCTAAGACCCTGAGCGCCTTGCTGATCTGAGGAGAAAAAGCTCATGCTGCTGGTGATGGATGTGGGCAATACCAACACGGTAATCGGGGTCTATCAGGATGACCTCCTTCTCAGCGATTGGCGCATCCGCACCGAAAAAGAGGCCACCATCGATGAGCTGGGCATCCTGATGCGCAACCTCTTCCAGGCCCAGGGCCTGTCCCTGGACCCCGGCACCGACCTGATCATCTCCTCGGTGGTGCCTCCCATGAGCAATACCCTGGAAGGCTTCTCCCAGCGCTACCTGAAGGTTCGGCCTCTGTGGGTGGGCCCCGGTATCAAGACGGGCATGCCCATTTGCTACGATAACCCCCGGGAAGTGGGCGCGGACCGCATCGTCAATGCGGTGGCCGCCTTTGAACAGGTGCATGGGGCCGTGGTGGTCGTCGATTTTGGCACCGCCACCACCTTCGACGTCGTTTCCCAGCGAGGTGAATATCAGGGCGGGGCCATCGCCCCGGGGGTGATGATCTCCTGTGAAGCCTTATTTCTCAAGGCCTCCAAGCTGCCCCGGGTGGAGATCTTCGCCAGACCTAAGAGCATCATTGCCAAGGACACCATCAGCAGCATGAACGCCGGCATTATTTATGGCTACGCCGGGCTGGTGGATGGCATCGTGGCCCGCATCAAGAAGGCCATGGAGGACCACCCGCCCCGGGTCATCGCCACCGGCGGCCTGGCCTGCCTCATTGCCTCGGAAACCCAAAGCATCGACATGGTGGACGACTATCTCACTCTGAAGGGCCTGAAAATTATTTACGAAAGAAACCGCCCCCGCCGGGAAGAGCGCAGCAAGGGGAGTGGCCAAGCCTAGGCGTCCGTGTGGGGCTGGGTCTTATTGGGGAAGGTCATGAGGGACTCTGGAGAGCTGGACCCGGGCCGCCGCTACCTGGCAGCGAGCCGCTATCGCCGGGAGGACCTGGGAGAGGCGCGGCGTTCCTATCCTCGGGTCCCGCTTTACAAGGATTACCCGGAGGCTCCCAAGCGCCTGCACCTCGACCCCGAGGCGGGGCGCACGGGCGCGGACCTGTGGCAATGCCTGGGCCGGCGCCGCTCCCAGCGCAGCTATCAGGAGCGGCCTCTGACCCGGGACGAACTGGCCGCCCTACTCTGGGCCAGCCAGGGGGCAACCTACTCCAGCCGTGGCTATCTCCTCCGGGCGGCGCCCTCGGCCGGGGCCCTCTACCCGGTGGAAACCTACCTGGTGGTACACCGGGTGGACGGAGTGGAGCCGGGGATCTGGCACTTCCAGGTGCCGGACTTCTCCCTGGAGCTGCTTAAGGCAGGGGACTTTCGCCATTCTCTGGTGGGGGCCGGACTCTCTCAAGGCTTCCTGGGCGACGCCGGCGTGGTCTTCATCTGGACCGGGGTGCTCAACCGGGCCATGTGGAAATACCGGGAGCGGGCTATCCGCTACCTGTTTCTGGACGCCGGCCACATCTGCCAGAACCTGATGCTGGCCGCCACCGCCCTTAAACTGGGAGTCTGTCCGGTGGGGGCCTTCTTCGACGGGGAAGTGGAGCGCCTGGTCCAGGTGGACGGGGTCGAGGAAGCGGCCCTATATCTGGCCGCGGTGGGACCTTTATGATTAGGTAGGGGTGAGCTCACGGGGGCCATCTGACCCCCTTCTAAAATAAAATCTCTGGAGGATAATACCGTGGTGAGATGGCTAAGCATGATAATTTTGGCCGCCTGTCTGGCTCTGGGAGGGATGACGCCGGGCTGGGCTGCCAACAACCTTCAGGAACAGGCCAAGGCAGCCACCGACAGGGCCGCTAAGGCCTATTTGCAGGAGGGGCTGCTGGATGCCGGCGAGGGACATGACGCCCAGGCGGCTGTCGCCTTCCGCAAGGCCATTGCCATCAGGCCCGATTGGGCCGAGGCTCACAGCCTTTTGGGCAGCTCCCTGTCCCGGGCCGGCGACCTGCGGGAGGCGGAGGCGGAACTGCGCAAGGCGGTGCAATTGAAGCCTGATTATGCCGAGGGCTGGAATTATCTGGGGGAATTTCTCCAGGCGCGCGGCAAGGACCAGGAAGCCCAAGATGCCTTTGCCAAGGCCAAGCAGTATGCCCGTCCCCCGCATTAGGGCCGGGCGCGCCGCCTAAAAATCCACCCTGTTCCTTGAGGAGGGGGCGCTCAATTCAAGAAGACCACCAGGCGGTTTTTGCCGTCGGCGGTGCGGTAGTATATGAGGCTCTCGGCCAGGCGCTCCAATGAATTGAGATGGGGGGCGTCCACGGGGGAAGCCATCCCGCCGGGGTTGCCCGGGGAGGTCTCCGGGGAATTTTTCGGGACTGCGTCGTCTTCGAACATCAGGCGCAACCTGGGGCCCTTCTCCTCCAATTCCACGGCGATGGAACCGGGTTCGTCGGGCTGATAGGCGTAATCCAACAAGTGCTGGAAGATCCGTTTGGCCGCCAATTCCAGGGACCGGAGTCTGGCTGCCGGCAGGCCGCGGTCCCTGCTCCACTGGCTGATGAAGTCCTCCAGCAGTCTCACGTTCTCCGCTCGATTAGTCAGGGTCAGACGGGAGGCGACCATGGCCGTGTAAGTCCTAACAAAAGGGTTTCCGGTTTTCGGCTGACAGCCGCCCAAGCGAGTGCCGCCCGCTTCAGATGCTCAACCGCATAAAGTTCCCGTGCTTCCATGCTCGATTCCATCACCTGGATGATACTCCCGGAGGCGCCCCTTCCCGCCGCGGCGCTTAAGCCGCCGGCTGATCGCCCCGATTTTCCCCTATTTTATTAGATTTTGCAAAAAGAATAGGGTTAAATCGAATATCTGACAATCGGGGTTTCCCTGAATGTGATTTAGTGGAAAGCCTGATTTTCAGGCGGCGGGCCGCCGGGTCAGCCGGGTTTCTCATCCGTGTCTCCTTGCCCAAGGTGGTTGAAATTAGCGGCGGCAAAGGTTTTGTCTGGGATTGATCCAAGGACCGTGCCAAGGCGGGCCAGGAAAATAAATACTGAAATTATCCATGGTTAGACCGCAGCAAGCACGAGCCGGAACCGCGGCCAGGGGCGGCGGGCGCCAGATTTTCTTGGGAAACCGATAATTATTCTTGTTTCAGGCAAATGTGGCGGCCCCATCCGGGGTCAGAGTTTCCGTTGCCCCTTGAGCGGCCGGCCCACCCCGGCCTGCTCCGCGGCAGGCTGCTGGAAGCGGTCCCGTTCGCTGAAGATGCAGCCACAGTACTGCTGCTTGTAAAGCCCAAGCTTTCCGGACCTAACCCGGCCTTCCTCCCAGCCCTGGCGAAAATCTTCGTAGTAAAAGGGCACCCCCACCTCCTGGACCAGCAATTGACCCAATTCCCTGATCAATTCATGGTTTTGAAATTTGCTGTAGAGGAGGGTGGAGGTGAAGGCGTCGAACTTGCCGCCCCGGGCTACCCGGGCCGCGGCGCTGAGGCGCTGGTAGTAGCAGAAGCGGCAGCGCTCCGTCTCCCGGAAGGCCAAGCTACGCAAGAATTCTTCCAGGGGATAGCTCCGGTCCCAGATCACCGGCAAGCCAACTTTGGCGGCATAGGTCTCCAGGGTGGCAGCCCGGCGCTGATGCTCCTGGTAGGGGTGGATATTGGGGTTGTAAAAGAAGCCACGCACCTGGTGGCCCTTTGCGGCTAAGGCTGTCAACGGGTAGATGGTGCAAGGGGCGCAGCAGATGTGCAGCAAAATCTTCATGGACTTCAGGTGGTATGGACCATGACCCGTTTTACCGTTTGCCCCAAGTCGCCGATATTAGCCACTACAGTCACTCCGGCCCGGCTGAGGGCCGCCATCTTGTCCGCGGCCTTGCCGCTGCCTCCCGAGATGATGGCCCCGGCATGGCCCATGCGTTTGCCCGGCGGCGCGGTCTGCCCGGCGATGAAGCTCACCACCGGCTTGGAGACGTGGCCGGAGATGAAGGCCGCGGCCTCCTCTTCGGCCACGCCGCCGATTTCCCCGATGAGCACCACTCCCTCGGTCTGGGGATCGGCTTCGAACAATTTTAGCATATCTATGAAATCGGTGCCAATAATCGGATCGCCGCCGATGCCCACGCAGGTGCTCTGGCCGATGCCCAAAAGGGTCATCTGATGCACCGCTTCATAGGTGAGGGTGCCGCTGCGGGACACGAGGCCCATACCCCCGGGTTTATGGATCTGGCCCGGCATGATGCCCACCTTGGCCTGGCCCGGGGAGATGATGCCCGGGCAGTTGGGGCCGATGAGGCGGCAGCCGCTGTCCTTGAGGACGGCCATGACCTTTACCATGTCCAGGGTGGGGATGCCCTCAGTGATGCACACCGCCAGTTTGACCCCGGCGGCCGCGGCCTCCAGGATGGCGTCGGCGGCGAAGGCCGGGGGCACGAAGATCAGGGAGGTGTTGGCCCCGGCCTCTTTGACCGCCTGGGCCACGGTGTTGAACACCGGAACGCCGTCCAGCTGCTGGCCGCCCTTGCCCGGGGTCACCCCAGCCACGATCTTGGTGCCGTATTCGGCGCAGGCCCGGGCGTGGAAGGAACCTTCCTTGCCGGTGATCCCCTGCACCACCACGCGGGTGTCGTTATTTACCAGAACGCTCATATCTATCCTCTTCAGCGAATTTTTTGGTGGTGCTTAAAATTTGTTATAGATAGTATCCTTTCAATTTTCTTTATTTAAATTTTCCTTCTCTATAGAAAATCAGTAAAAGGGCGATTCGTAGGAGTAGCTCGCGAGCCGCACTTATCTCCCCTCACCCCAGCCCTCCCCCCCGGGGGAAGATGGAATTTTACAAAGGTTCCTTCTTTATCCGCTCTTCCCCGGGTAGGGGCGGGGTTCCACCGCCCGGGCGGCGAGACGCCGCCCCTACCGGCGATGGGGGAGGGGGTTAGGGTGAGGGGGAATTTCCCGGCCATACATATATTGTGCTCAAGCCACCAGGGCCGCCACCTTTTGGGCCGCATCCCGCATGTCGGTGGCCACAGTGAATTTGAGGCCGGAATTCTTCAGGATCTCCCGGCCCTGCTCCACGTTGGTCCCCTCCAGGCGGACGATAATGGGCACCTGCACCTTGACCTCTTGCACCGCCTCCACCACCCCGGTGGCCAAAACGTCGCAACGCAGGATACCGCCGAAGATGTTGATGAGCACCCCCTTGACATGAGGGTCCCCCAGTATGATGCGGAAGCCGTTGCTGACCATAGCCGCGGAGGCGCCGCCGCCCACGTCCAGGAAGTTGGCGGGTTCGGCGCCGGCGGCCTTGATCAGGTCCATGGTGGCCATGGCCAAGCCGGCGCCGTTCACCATGGCGCCGACGTTGCCGCTCAAGCGGATATAATTGATCTGGTGCTTGCGGGCCTCAAATTCCAAGTGGTCCATCTCACTCGGGTCTTCCAGACCGGCCAGGTCGCGGTGGCGGAACATGGCGTTGTCGTCCAGGTTGAGCTTGGCGTCCAGGGCCAGCAGGGCCCCGGATTTGGTGACCACCAGGGGGTTGATCTCCGCCAGGGAGCAGTCCAGGCCGACGAACAGCCGGTAAAGGCTGTCGATAAAACTCACCGCGGGGCGCAGCAGTTGGGGGTCAAGGTCCACTCCGAAGGCCAGGTTGCGGGCCTGGTAGGGCAGGCAGCCGGTGATGGGATTCACCGCCTCTTTGATGATCAGATCCGGGGTGCGGGCCGCCACTTCTTCAATTTCCATGCCGCCGGCGGCGCTCATCATGATCACCGGACGTTCCAGGGTGCGGTCCGGAACGATCCCCAGGTAGAGTTCCCGGGCGATCTCCTGGGCCTGCTCCACCAGGACCTGGTTGACCACCTTGCCCTCGGGGCCGGTCTGGGGGGTGATCAGGGTCATACCCAGGATCTGGCCGGCCATATGCTCCACCTCCTGGGCAGTAGCCGCGGTCTTGATGCCGCCGCCCTTGCCGCGGCCGCCAGCGTGGATCTGGGCCTTGACCACAAAAGGGCCGGCCGGCAGGTTTTCGGCCACCTGGCGGGCCTGCGCGGCGGTCCCGGCCACCGCTCCCTCGGGTACCGGCACCTCGAATTTCCTGAGCAATTCTTTGGCCTGATATTCGTGAATTTTCATAATATCTGTCCCTTCCCAAAACCAAGATTACGAAAGATTAAACCAGACCCTCATAAGAAGTAAAGAAAAAAAACAATAAATCAGGTGCCGGTGAGCAGGTGAGAAGGCGTGCAAAAGATATTAGACAACAATTGTAACACATTTGATTACAGATAAGACAAGTTCATTTCACATTGCTAAACAATGATCTAATATTTAATGACAAACCCCCTCTAATAAATAATAAGGCAAGTTAGCTGCTCATATATAATCAATCAATTAAATAAAAAAGAAGTCCCGATAAGACAGGCAGATAGTGTTAGCCTATTCCACAAATAATATTGATTCAAGCTTCGCAATAAGCATCATTGGCAGGGAAAAGATGACTCAGGGCTGGCGGCCGGGCGCGTCCCATGAATCCGGGTGATCTCCCGAGGGAAGCGGTATGGTGTAATCGAGGCGGTACAGGACTACGATCAGGACGATGGTGCCCAGCAGCATCCAGATAGGCCCGAAGAGCCACAAAACCAGGAGCACCCCGATGTAGTAACCCCGCATGCCGGCAGTGTAATGGAGGCTGGCATGCCTGAGGATACCCGCAACGTAATCCGGGGTGATCTTGTGGGCCAGGGTGGAAGGGACGTTAATCAGGAAATTGACCTGGTTGAAGGAGCGGATGGCCATGGTAAAGCTAAAGAAGATGAAGAAGAAATCGACCATGATCATCATCAGTTTGAACAGCCACAGGACCCGGTGCTCCCGAACCAGTTCCTGGAGGCTGGGGGTGATTTCCGCCATCTTCTCCGGGCTGGCGGCGACGCTGATGACCCCCAGACAGATGAGGATGGCGGTGGAGGCCAGAAAACTCGAGGCCATCACCAGGTTGCGCAGCGTCTGGACCGCCAGGATATCCCGCTGGTCCGCCATAACGGACTCCACCCAATGGCCCTGCAGGTGGTTGATGACCCCGATGGAGGTGGTTAAGGGGCGGCGCCGCACCCGGTTGATCAGCCGCACGTAGTAGCTCAGCAGGATGAGGAAGGAAGCACCGGTGAAGAACAACTCCAGGTTGGCAGGCACCAGGGACGGCTCCATTTGAGGGCTCCTCCAGAGGACGGCAGGACTCACCAGCCATGACCAGGGGCGTCTTTAAAGAAATTATGGCCTACCTTGGCCGGATACCTGCGCCGATGGTGAATAATTCACGTAATATTGCTTTTCGTTAGGATGCATATTATTATATTCTGTAACCAATTGTTGAATATAGACTTTGGGCAAACTCGACATCTTGCCTGAATTAAACATCTCCTTTTCTTTAAATCCTGCTTTGATGGCATTCATTAAATGGGCAAAAGCTTCTTCGTAGTTTCTTAGGCGAATGTAAGTAATTCCTAAGTAGTACTCGTGAGAAGGGTTGCCTGGAAAATTTTGCATCAATTTCTTATAGAGTTTTATGGCTTCATCCTGGTGCACTTGTGAAAGAGGATAACCATAATCATGCTGGAGGGTCTCATCTTCCGGTTTTATTTTTAGGAGCATTTGATATAGGTCAATAGAATCTGATGGCTGTCTCTTCAAATATGCTATATAAGCGACATTTCTTACAAGATCAATGTTCAAATCTTCTTTACTAACTTCCTTTACATACTTCTTCGTGAAGCTGATTAATTCCCCTGCATTAGCTTTCGAAAGCATCCCCGCCAATATTAAATTGTTTTGGCTATTACTCGCAATGTCTATGAAGATTTTTGATAAGATCTTATCTGCCTTAATTTCGGGCACGGGAGGCGTAGAGAAATGGGTGTAGAGAGCCCAGATTCCTCCCATTATCGCGATTACCACAGTAACCCCCAAGCCAGCAATAGCTCTGTTAAAGGGATGGTGGAGCCATTGCCAGAGACGCCTCAGTTTGTCCATGCTTCAGCTCCTCGAGGATTTTTAATGAAATTTGCCTTGTATGGTGTCATAAACTTCGATCCTGGTCCAGGCGGCCGCCTTGCACCTGAAAACGCCCCTCGATTATCACCTACCATGTTTCCCTAGTGGTTGCAATTCCCTTGGAAGCCCTTTAGCCTCCGGCTGCGGTTCCTTTGCCGGAAAATCTCAGGCGCCGTCATCTGTCCAGGGGCCTTAGGACTTGAGAAAAGCCGACGTAATTCTTATGATAGAAAGGCCCGGTTAATTTGCCTGGGCGGAGGTTGGCGGAAGGTTTATTAGATGATCAGCGGGCCGCGGCTGCCCGTCCCGGAAACGGACAGGAGAGGGGAACATGAAAAAGCTCGTGTTGTTGCGCCATGGCGAAAGTATCTGGAACCAGGAAAACCGATTCACCGGCTGGATCGATGTGGGCCTCTCGGAGCGGGGGTTGAAGGAGGCGGTCCAGGCGGGCCGCACCCTGGACCAGGAGGGGTACACCTTTGAGGTGGCCTTCACCTCCATGTTGAAACGGGCCATCAAGACCCTGTGGCTGACCCTGGAGGAGATGGACCTGATGTGGATTCCGGTTGAGCACAGCTGGCGTCTCAACGAGCGCCACTATGGCGCTTTGCAGGGCTTGAACAAGGCGGAGACGGCGGCCCGGCACGGGATGGAGCAGGTGAAGATTTGGCGGCGCAGCTATGATGTGCCGCCGCCGCCCCTGAGCCTGGACGATCCCCAGTATCCCGGTCGCGACCCCCGCTATGCGGGCCTGCGGCCGGAGGAGATTCCCCTCACCGAATGCCTAAAGGACGTGGTGGCTCGCTTTTTGCCTCACTGGCAGGAAACCGTGGCGCCGGCGGTGGCCGCGGGGCGGAAGGTGCTGATTGCCGCCCATGGCAACAGCTTGCGGGCCCTGGTGAAATATCTCGATGGGGTCCCGGAAGCAGAGATCGTCGGTCTCAACATTCCCACCGGTATTCCCCTGGTTTATGAGCTCAACGACGACCTGACCCCCATTCGCCACTATTACCTGGGTGACCCGGAGGCAGTGGCCCGGGCCATTCAATCGGTGGCCGACCAGTTGCAAAAGAAAGGTTGAAGGCGGCAGGCAGGCTACCAGTTCACCCGCAGTTTATATTTTTCGATCTTGAGGCTCAGGGTCTTGCGGTTGATTCCCAGGATGCGGGCGGCGTCCTGGCGGCGCCCCTGGGTGCGGTGTAGGACGAACTGGATGTACCGCTTTTCCATGTCCTCCAGGGTATGGTCTTCCTCGGTAAAGACCTGGAACTCCGCGACGCGCTGGGATATGAAGCTGGGAAGATGCTCCGGCTCGATGATGTCGCCATCTTCCAGGATGATGATGCGTTCCAGGGTGTGCTCCAGTTCCCGGACGTTTCCCGGCCAGGCGTAGCTGCACAGCATCTTCATGGCGGAAGGCGAGATCCCGGTGACCTCGCGGTTGCCTTTTTGGGCGTACTTGCGCAGAAAATGCTCCGCCAGCAAGGGGATATCTTCCGAGCGTTCCCTGAGGGGCGGCAGGTGGATGGGAATGACACTGAGGCGGTAAAAGAGGTCTTCCCGGAAGGCGCCGCTTTTGATGGCTTCGGTCAGGTCCCGGTTGGAGGAGGCGATGATGCGGATGTCCAGCTTGATGCGCTTCTGGCTGCCCACCTGCATGAACTCCCGTTCCTGGATCACCCGCAGCAGCTTGGCCTGGATATTGAGGCTGAGATTGGTGATCTCGTCGAAGAAGAAGGTGCCATGGTTGGCCAGTTCGAATAAGCCGTGCTTGCTCTGGTGGGCCCCGGTAAAGGAGCCTTTGACATGGCCGAAGAGTTCAGACTCCAGGAGGGTCTCTACCAGGGCGGAGCAGTCCACCGGGACGAACTCGTGGTCCCGCCGGGAGCTGAGGAGGTGGATGGCCCGGGCTGCCAGTTCCTTGCCGGTGCCGCTCTCCCCGGTAAGAATCACCGTGCTGTCGCTGGGCGCCGCCCGGCGGATCTTGGCGAAGACCTTTTTCAGGGCCGGGGAATCGCCGACGATGAACTCCATGCCCTCCCGGCCGTTTCCCGGCTCGGCAGGCGCCGCGGTCGCGGTGCGCTGTTGCTGGTGATCGAGGGCCCTCTGCACTACCGCCTCCAGGTCGTCGAGGCGAAAGGGCTTCACCAGGTAATCCAGGGCTCCGTGCTTGATGGCCTCCACCGCCCCCTGAATAGTGGGGAAGCCGGTCATCATGATAACCTCGGACTCCGGATGGTCCCGGCGGATGTGCTTCAGGACCTCCATACCGTCCAGGTCGGGCATCTTGATGTCCAGGAGGACAACGGCGTAAGGGCTACGGGCCAAAATCTCCAGGGCCGCGGTCCCGCCCGCCGCGGCGGCCGCCTTGAGGCCCATCGTGGCCAATGCCTGGGCGACACCGGTGCGAATGGCCTCTTCGTCGTCCACCACCAGCACCTGCCGGCGGGTGGCGTCACTCTCCCGCATCCTCACCCTTCCTGCCGGAAATAGTGGGCAGTAAGACCCGGAAAACCGTGCCCCGGCCCACTTCGCTCTCCACTTCCACCGTGCCCAGGTGGGCTTCCACCAGGCATTGGACCAGGGACAATCCCAAGCCGGTGCCGATCACCTGCCGGGTCTTGGGATTCTTGACCCGATAAAACTTGTCGAAGATTCGGGAGAGATCTTCGGGCTCGATGCCGATCCCGGTATCGGCAACCGCCACTTCCAGGTAGTCGCCGCGGGAGATCGCGGATATGGTAACCTGGCCGCCGTCCGGGGAGTAATTGACCGCATTGTTCACCAGGTTGGTAAAGATCTCCTCCATGCTGCGCCGGTCCGCCAGGACCGGTTCCATCTCAGAGGGCAGTTCCAGTTGCAGCTTCACCTGCTGCCCCTCCGCCCTGGCCCGCAGGAGTTCCACCACCTCGTGCAACACCTCCCCCAATTGCAAGGGCACCTGCTCCAACTGTCCCCGGCCGGCCTCCATCCGGGCCAGGTCCAGCAGGTCATTGATGAGGTCCAGCAGCCCCTGAATTTTGGCCTGGGCCCGGTTAAGCAATTCCGCCTGCTTGGGGCTCGTCTCCCCGGCCAAGCCGTCCAGGATCACCGCATGTTGTTGTTTGATGGCCGCCAGGGGGGCCCGCAGCTCGTGGGAGACCATGCGCACAAAGTCGTTCTTCATCTCGTCCAGTTCTTTGAAGCTGGTGACGTCGTGAAAAACCGTGACCGTCCCCAGCACCTGCTGGTCCGGCCCCCAAAAGGGCGCCGACAGGGCACGCAGCTGCACCCGGCCCAGGTTCAGCTCCTGGGAGACGGCCTTTCTGGGATGGTCGGGTGGCTCCGCCAGCAGGTCTCCGATGGCTTCCCTGAAAGGGGCATCGGCGATATAGGCCTCCAGTGGTCCGGGCTGGGGCGGTGGGGTCGACAGACCCAAGAGCTGCAGGAGCCAGGTATTGTGCAAGACCACCTCGGCCTCCTTGTTGGTTACCAGCACTCCGTCGGCCATGCAGTTGACTACGGCGTGCATGCGGCTCTGCTCCAGGGCCAGATTGTACAGGTTGCGGGCCTGCTCCTCTTGCAGGAGGCGGGTCTGTTCCTGCAATTTTTGCTTCTCCAAAGCCCGCCGCACCACCAAGGCGAGGTGATCGATGCTGAAGGGTTTGGTGACAAAGTCGTAGGCCCCCTTCTTCATGCATTCCACCGCATCGGCCACTGTGCCCAGACCGGTCATGATGACCACCGGAATCCCGGGGTAGCGGACGCCGGCCTCCTCCAAGACCTCCAGGGCCCCCATCACCGGCATCTTCAGGTCGCAGAGGACCACTTGCACCGACTCAGTGGCCAACTGCTCCAAGGCCTCCCGCCCGTTAACGGCGGTGATCACCCGGAAGCCCTCGTCGGTTAAGACCCGCTTGCAGCCGTGGCGCAGCACCTCTTCATCATCCACCACTAAGATGGTATCCTGCTGCACCGTGCCTTACCCCTCATAAAATATTCGCTTAGCAAACCGCGGTCGGCCCTGCGCACGAGCCCAGGGCCTGCTGCTGTTAACGTCTCACCCTTCCAACTCCAGGCCAGGTACTGGGTCCTTAAGTTCCAAGGGAAGAGTCACGGTGAAAGTGGTGCCGCACCCAGGGAGACTTTCTGCCTCGATAGTGCCGCCATGACGCTGAATGACTCCATAGACAATGGACAGTCCCAATCCCGTGCCTTTCCCCGGCGGTTTGGTAGTGAAAAAGGGCTCGAAGATCTTGTCCTGGATATCCAGCGGGATGCCGCAGCCAGTGTCGGTAAAGCGCACCTCCACTCCCTCTCCCCCCGGGGTACGCTGGCTGCTGACGGTGATGGCTCCGGAGCCGTTCATAGCATCCGCGGCGTTGAGGAGCAAGTTGGCGAAGACTTGCTGGATCTGGCCAGGGTCGCCGATGATCTGGGGCAGGCTCGGGTCCAATTCCTGGCGGATCTGGATATTGTGAAAAAATGCCTGGTTACGGACCAGATCGACGCAGTTGCGGATGATCTCGTTGGGTTCGAAAAGCCGCTTTTGACCCAGGGAATGACGGCTGAAGTCCAGCAGGCGATTGACGATCTGCTGGCAGCGCATGGTCTGGTTGATAACAATCTCGATATTCTCCCGCAGGGAAGGCTGCTGTTCCAGTTCCCGGGCCAGCAATTCCGCATAGATGAGGATTCCGGCCAGGGGGTTGTTGATTTCGTGGGCCACCCCCGCGGCCATCCTTCCCAGGGAGGCGATCTTTTCCGCCTGCACCAGCTGGTGGTGGGTAGCCTCCAGTTCCTGATGCACCTTCAAGATTTCCCGCAGGTCGGAAAAGATGCCGACGCTGCCCATCTCCCGGCCCCGTTCCCGGATGATGGTGGCGGAGAAGTTTACCGGCACTTCCTCGCCGTTCTTGTTGATCAGAGTGAGCTGGGTAGTGTTCAGTTTGTCCGGCGGGCCGTATTCGTTGCTGCGCATCCGCGCCATCATCTCCGCGGCCAGATGGGGCGGGTAAAAGCGGCGAAAGTTTTCAGGATGGCCAATGATTTCTTCGGCCGTATAGCCCAGGATACGTTCGGCCCCTTCGTTGAAGATGATGGGCATCCCCTTGGTGTCCACCACCACGATGCCGTCCACGGAACTGCGGATAAGGTTATGGAGAAAGGCGTTGGTCTTTTGTAGTTCCCTTTCGATCTGAATCCGCTCGGTGAGATCCCGCAGGTAAAGGCAGGTGAGGATCTTGGCGCCCAGCCGGGAGACGGTCATGCAGGTTTCAAAGATCTGGGGTTCTTCCTCTTCCTGGCGCGGCTGGTTCAGAAGGCTGCAGAAACGGTACTCCCGTTCCTGGCCCAGGTCCACAAGGTGAGCCAACTCCAGGGCCATGTGCAGATGCTGGGAAGTGAGAACCTCGCCCAGGTGTTTGCCCAGCAACTCTTCCTTGGGCCGTTGGAGGATTTCCGCCATCCGGGAATTAACGTAAACCAGGCGCTGATTCTCATCTGCCATCAACAGGCCTTCCCGGCTGTGCTCGGTGAGGAGATCGAGTTTCGCTTCGGCTTCCACAATATGGGAGATGTCCCGGATGGCCTCGAAGCCGCCGATGATCCTGCCCGACGGGTCGGTGATCATGGAGGCCGAGACCGTCACCGGAATCTCCTGGCCGTGGCGATTCCGGACTAGCCGCCGCAAACCGGACCTAGGCTTCTTTTGTTCCATGACCTGCTTGAGGATGCAGTCGCAGGAGTGACACTGCCTGGTGTTCAACAACTGGCCGCAAGTCATGCGGCCCACCGCTTCCTGGCGGGAGTAGCCGGTGAGCCGCTCCAGGCTCTCATTCATATGGGTCACCACCAGGTCCTGGTCCACCATAAAGAAAGGCATGGGGAAGTTCTCCAGGATACTGGCCAGGGTGGCGATTTGCTGTTGCACCGCCGGATGCGCCAATAGTTCCTCATGCCTCCGGAGTACCGCCAGGCATCCTGCGGATTCCTTCTTGGGGCCTTTGATGGGGGCGGCGGTAACCGTGAGGGGAACGGAGCTGGCCCAGCCCGCCCCTAACAGGATGGGGGCGTCTTGCAGGCTCTCGCCATGCCTGAGACAGCGTGCCCGGCGCACCTTGCCGTCGGCGCTCACTGGCAGGCCGGTGAGCCGGGAGCAGATAGAGCAGGGGTCTCCCACCCGCAGGGTGGCGCCGAAGATCTCTGCCGCCGCCCGGTTTAAAAAGACCACCTGGCAGCGGTGGTCGGCGATCAAGACCGGATCGGGAAAATCGACCAACAGGGGGGCGCAGGCCACTCCCAGGTTGGAAGCGTCCCGGACCAACCGGATGGACCGGTCCCCGTCCGCCTTTGGGGCCTTGCCCTGTTTCATACTCATTCCCGGGACCTCGCGGCAGCCGGAGCCGGGCCTGCCACCGGCGCCGCGAAGGTTTGGCCCAGGACCAGTTGCGCCGCGGGGAGTTCGTGTTGCCGGATAATGACGGAGATGGTGGAAATAGTGCAGCTCAGGGCTAACAGGGTGATGTGGGACTTCTCCAGAGCCTCCGTCAGCGTCCGGGCAATACCGAAGCGGTCACCGAAGTGGGGGCCGTGCAGGAAGATGCCGGCCACCGGGGTGAGACGCATGGGACGGAGTCCAGGCAGGCGCTCCCTCAGGATGTGGCGGATCTCCGGGCCGCGCTCCCTTCCGGGCTTGGGGTCATAGGTGCTGAAGGACAGGAGGAACTCCTTGCCCTCCAATCCGGGGAGGGCGATCAAAAAGGGGATTTGCAAACCCAGGCTTCCCAGGTCCAGAAGGGCGTCGGCAAAGCCCGCCAGGATGTCGGTGGAGGAGATGCTCAGGCCCCAAAGGTCCAGATCTGGCTGGGGCATGATCCAATAGACCTTGGTGACCTTTTCCTGATAGCTGGCCACCGCCTGGCGCACCAGTTCCTCCGGGGGACTCTGGGCCGAAAAGAATTCCTGGGGGGACGAGAAGGCCGGGAATTGGAAATTATCGAACAACCGGTTGACCGCGGCCTTGACTCTCTTTACGGGCAACACCACGGAGATCGCCGCCGGCGAGCTGCCCAGGCCGTGCACCATGACCCTGGCCTGGGCCAGGCTGAGGATGAAATCGCCGATGACCTCCGGGCGTTTGTCGTGGGGGTAGAGGGAGAGAATGGCGGTGCCGGGCTGCAAATGCACGGCCGCCTCCGGACCGGCTTGGGTCCTTAACAACGTAAAAGCTGCTTCCCCCGACTGGCTCGCGGTGCACAAGACAGCGCGATCGCTGGCCATGTGGGTTAAGAAGCTGAGATTGATGCTGTTAAGGGCCAGTGGGGTGCAGACCCGCTCGGCCAGGCGACCCTCATCTTGAGGAAAGGAAGCCACCAGGCAGGCTCCCCCCTCCAGGACTTTAAGACCCCCAACTCTGCTTCTTTCTGGTTTCCGCTCCAAGGTTAGTCAGGCGCATGGCGTCTTGCTATCAAGAAACCGTCAGATCAATCTTTCCACCGCGGCCACCAGGGTTGCCGCGTCCACCGGCTTGGGGATGAAATCTTCGGCTTCCATGGCCATGCCTTCGGCATGGCTGTAAGTGGTGTCGGGCACCGCGTCGCCCACCGCAGTGAGCATAACGATGGGGATGTCCTGGGTCCATTTGTTCGACTTCAATTCTTTGCAAAGCTGGTAGCCGTTCTTGCGGGGCATCATGACGTCCAGGATCAACACGTCGGGACGCCGTTTCTTGATGGCCGCTTCAGCTTCCAATCCGTCGTAAGCCTTGCCCACCTCAAACCCCTTGCTCTCCAACATCATCGCTACGGTTTCCACCAGATCAGGATCATCGTCCACGATCAGCACGTACTTTTCAGCCATGAGGCCTCCCCTTTCTAAGTGATCGTCACCCCATTATGGACTTAAAGTTTATAAATTACAAGGCGGATTAGACCGCTGGGCTCACCCCGAAGATAAATTACCCCTGCCGCGGTTAACTGCCGCCGCCCATCTGGGGCCGGGGGTAGAGGCCGACGCGATCCACGATTTCCGGCACCTTCTCTTCCCATTCGATGGCCATCAGGTGGAAGCCTCCAATCCCCGGCACGCCCTTTAATTCCTCGATCTGCTCCACCGCCATGTCGATACCCTCTTCCGCCTGTTTCTCCTTGGGGACCCCCGCCAGGCGCTTGACCACCTCATCGGGAACATCCATTCCCGGCACTCGTTTTTGCATGTATTTGGCCATGCCCACGTTCTTCATGGGAGTAATCCCCGCCAGGACCGCCACCTTTTCGGTAAGGCCCCGGTCCGCGGCTATCTTCATGAATTCTTTGAACTTTTCCAGGTTGTAGATACACTGGGTCTGGACGAACTGGACCCCGGCGGCTGCCTTCTTGCCCATGCGAATCACCCGCATGAAGACGTTGGGGCCGGCGAAGGGGTTGACCGCGGCGCCGATGAACATCTGGGGCCGCACTTCGAATTGATGGCCTCCCAGGAGCTTCCCCTCGTCCCGCATCATTCTCACCGCCAAGGCCAATTGGGTGGAGTCCAGGTCGAAGACGTTGGCGCAACTGGCGTGGTCGCCGAAATGCTGGTGGTCGCCGGTGAGGCAGAGGAGATTATGAATCCCGAAGGAAGCGGCCCCCAGGATGTCGCTTTGCAGGGCGATGCGATTGCGGTCCCGGGTAGTCATCTGCAGGATGGGTTCCAGACCCATGAGCTTGATGCGGATACAGCAGGCCAGGGAGCACATGCGGCATACCGAGGTCTGATTGTCGGTGACGTTGATGGCGTCCACATAGTCCTTGATCAACTTGGCCTTGTGCTCGATCACCTCACCGTCGGCGCTGCGGGGAGGACCCACTTCGGAGGTAACGGCCAATTGGCCGGAATTGATGATCTGCTGGAGTTTGCTGGGGGTAGTGGCGCTCATATGCGCAGGTCCTCTCTGATGATCTTGCGGGGGCCGCCGTCCCGGGAGGTGGTCCAGTCTTTGGGTTCCACGGGTCTTTCAAAACGGTCCAGTTGCCCCAGGGTCTTCAAGCGCTCATATATCAGCTCCCAGCCGCAAGGGATGTCCGGGTTGACCTCGCACTTGCCCTTGTCGGAACCCCCGCAGGGGCCATTGAGCATGCGCTTGGAACAGCGGGTGATGGGACAGATGCCGCCGGTCTCGGCCAGGATGCAGCGGCCGCAAGCCTGGCAGCGTTCGGAGTAAAGCCCCCGCTCCTCGTTGACCCCGAGAAAACAGGTATCCACCCCGGGGAAAACCAGCTTGTGGTTATACATCTCCGCCAAGTATTGGGCCCCGACCCCGCAGGCCAGGGAGACTGCGGCGTCGTAGGCTTCCATGCGGTCGTTGAGCTGCGCCAGGTACTCCTTCTCACACTGGCGGGTAAGGCTGGCCTCGTCCACCTGCACCTCTTTGCCGGCCTGGGTGAAATATAATCTGAGGGCCGAGGCCAGAATCTTCACTTCCTTGAGCCCCCCGGCTTCGCAGACGGTGACGCAGCCGTCGCAGCCGGCAATGAGCAATTTATGGAAATCCTTGACGTTATCGATAATTTCTTCTAACGGCTTGGGTTTTGCCTTAATCATGTGGTTGCCTCCCCGGCCTCTTTGGGCAGCTTGCCCTCGCCCCCGGCGCGGCGAATGGGGCTTGGGCCCAGTTCCAGGATTTTGTTGGTCATCTCTGTCACAATCTCGGCGAACCTTCCCCCCATGCCGGAGGACAGGTTGTACATCGCTACCCGCTCGCCGCCCAGCCCCACCGTCTCCAGGATCTCCTTGGCCCGCTGCACCCGGGTCTTGGCGTGCAAATTGCCCACCATATAATGGCAATCCCCTTCCATGCAGCCCACCACCATGACTCCGTCGGCCCCATACTCAAAGGCCTGGAGCAGGTGGAGGATATCCACCTTGCCGGTGCAGGGGACCTCGATGATCCGGAGGTTGGGCGGATATTGCAGTCGCATCGAACCTGCCAGGTCCGCAGCGGAATAGGCTCAGTAATGGCAACAGAACCCGACGATCTTCGGCTCAAAATTCTCCATCAGGCCCTCCTGAAAGTTAGTCTTCTTTCCGGAACCGCATCTAATACAAGGCCTTGATCTTGGCGCTCAACTGATCGTCCTCAAAATGGGACAATTGGATCACCTTGGCCGGACACTCCGAGGCGCAGGTGCCGCAACCCTGGCACATGGCCACGTTGATCTCCGAGACGTTTTCCCGGTTGATCTGGGGCACGCCATAGGGACAGGTGCGCACGCACACCAGACAGGCGGCGCAGCGCTCCGGGGAAACCACGGCGGTGACGCCGCTGATGGTCTGGTGGGTGTCCGCCAGAAAGGCCCCGGCCCGGGCGGCCGCGGCTTGGGCCTGGGCGATGGACTCGCTGATGAGCTTGGGCGAGTGCGCCAGACCGCACAGGAAGATGCCCTCCGAGGCAAAGTCCACCGGCCGCAGCTTGGCGTGGGCCTCGATAAAGAAGCCCGCGGCGTTCCTGGGGATTTTCAGGAGCGAGGCCAGCTCCTCGGTATCATTGGGCCGGACCCCGGCGCTCAGAACCACCGCGTCCACCGTCATCGTCACCGGGCGTCCCAGGACGTGATCCAAAAAGGTGATGCTCAACGACCCCTGGTCATTTTTCACTTCAGGCGGGCGCTCCGGATCGAAACGGGCAAAGAGCACCCCCTGGTCCCGAGCCTCCAGGTAGAAATCCTCCAACAGGCCATAAGTGCGCATATCCCGGTAGAGGATGACCACCTTCATCTCCGGGTTGCCTTTCTTTAACTTGAGGGCGTGCTTAACTGCTTCCTGGCAGCAGATGCGGCTGCAGTTGGGATTTTCTTCATTCCGGGAGCCGACGCACTGGATCATGGCTAGCCGCTTCCAGGCGGCTGCCTCTTCAGGTTTTTCCTGGAGGAGACGGCCCAGTTCCAACTGGGTCATGATCCCCGGGTGTTGGCCATAGAGAAATTCCTGGGGGACGTACTCATGGGCCCCGGTGGCCACCACGGTGACGCCGTGGTCGATTTGGCGTTGGTACATGCTGGGCCCCACCAACACCTCGGTGGTGAAGTTGCCTTTGTAGCCCTTGAAGCCCACCACCAGGGCGTGGGTGAGCACCTGAATGTTGGCGTGAGATTTCACCCTCTCGATGAGCCCGTCGAGATAGGCTCCCACCTCCATCCCTTCAATGGTATGGTGGATGTTCTTGGCATTGCCGCCCAAATGTTCCTCCCTCTCCAGGACGATGGTCTCGAAGCCCTGGTCTCCCAGGTTGAGAGCCGCATTCAGCCCGGCCACCCCGCCGCCGATGACCAGGGCCCGCTGATTGATGGTCAGGGGCACCTCCTGCAAGGGCTTCAGCAGAGAGGCCCGGGCCACCGCCATGCGCACCAGGTCCTTGGCCTTTTCCGTGGCCTTCACGGGCTCCTGCATGTGCACCCAGGAGTCCTGGTTGCGGATATTGGCCATCTCGAAGAGGTATTTGTTGAGCCCGGCGTCGATCAGGGTCTCCCGGAACAAGGGCTCGTGGGTGATGGGGGTGCAAGCAGCCACCACCACCCGGTTGAGTTTCTGTTCTTCGATGACCTTGGCCATGGTCACCTGGGTATCCTGGGAGCAGGTAAAGAGATTCTCCGCAACTAAGGCGACGTTGGGCAGCGTCTTGGCGTAAGCCGCCACCTCCGGCACGTTGACTATGCCGCCGATGTTGATGCCGCAATTGCAGACGAAGACCCCGATGCGGGGAGCATCCTCTGGGTTCACCGTGAACTCCGGCGGCGCCACCCGGGTCTTGGTCCGGGTCCAGCGCACCTCGCTCAGGGTGGCGCTCACTGCGCCCGCGGCGGCCGAGGCCTGCATGACGGACTCGGGGATATCCTTGGGACCCTGGAGGGCGCCGCAGACGTAAATACCGGGCCGGGACGAAGCTACCGGCGCCGCCGGCCCGGTGTCGCTGAAGGAGTGTCTATTCAGGTTGATCTCTACGGTCTGGGCCAGGCGCCTGGCGGTGTCGCTCACCTCCATGCCCACCGACAGGACTACCAGGTCGAACTCTTCAGATTGCTGCTGTCCGGATTCATCCCGGTAATTGATCTTGAGATTGTCCCCGGGGGCCGGGTCGATGCTATGGATCCGGGAGCGGATGAAGCGTACCCCGCTCTCCTCCCTGGCCCGGTTGTAATAGAGCTCGAAGTCCTTGCCGAAGGTGCGCATGTCCATGAAGAAGATGGCGGTGTCCAGGGGGTATTCCTTGCAGTGCTCCTTGGCGATGACCGCCTCCTTGATGGCGTACATGCAGCACACCGCTGAGCAATAGGAGTGGGTCTTGATGTCTCGAGAGCCGACGCACTGGAGCCAGGCGATCTTTTTGGGCTCCTGGTGGTCCGAAGGCCGCACCAGATGGCCGCCGTAGGGCCCGGTGGCCGAAAGGATCCGCTCGAACTCGAGCGAGGTGACCACGTTGGGAAAATTGGCATAGTGATATGAAGGATATTTGCCGGGATCGAAGGTCTGGAAGCCGGCGGCCAGCACCACCGCCCCCACCTGTGTCGTCAGGATTTTTTCCGTGTCGTCCAATTTGATGGCGCCGCTGGGGCAATGCTTCTCACAGGCCTTGCAGGTGCCTTTCTTGAAATAGATGCAATTATCCACATCGATGGCGTACTTCAAGGGCACGGTCTGGGGGTACTTGACGTAGATCGCCTTACGCTTGGCCAATCCTTCATTGTATTCGTCCGCCACCTTCTTGGGGCATTTTTCGGCGCACACCCCGCAGCCGATGCATTTGGACATGTCCACGTAGCGGGGATGCTGTTTCAGACTGATGGTAAAATTGCCGGCCTCGCCGGAAATACTCTCCAACTCCGTTAACGTCAGCAGCTCAATATTTAAGTGGCGCCCGCACTCCACCAGTTTGGGGGAGATGATGCACATGGAGCAGTCATTGGTGGGAAAGGTCTTGTCCAACTGGGCCATGACCCCGCCGATACCGGCGCTCTTTTCCACCAGATAGACGTAAAAACCGGAATTGGCCAGGTCCAGAGAGGCCTGGATGCCGGCGACGCCGGCGCCCACCACCAACACCGAGCCGACCTTGCTGTCCCGTGCGGACTCTGTCACTTTTTGCTCTTGGTTACTGGACATAATCTGGTCCTTAAAGACGTGCGGCAGCTCTCCTTAAACCCCGAACTCCAACCCGGCTGCGGCCAGGATGGCCGGCAGCTTATCCTCCCAGCCCAGGGTGGAGAGGTTTACCCCGCGGCACCCCGCGGCCTTCAGGGCGGCGATGGTCTCCGCGGCAATCTGCACGCATTCGCGCACCCGGTCCGGCGCTTTTTGAATCCGCTCAATGAACTCCTCCGGAATCTTGGCCTCCAGGTGGCGGTTGATATAGCGGGCCATGCCCACCGACTTGAGGAGCAAGACGGTGGGAATGATGGGGGCCGGGCGGCCTTGGAGGAGGTCGATAAACTTTGTTAGGGCCTCCACTTCGTACACCGGCGGGGTGATAAAAAAGGAGGCCCCGGCGGTAGTCTTTTTATCCAGTGCCGCGATTTCATCCAGCCGCGCCGCATCGCTTGTGGGAATTTTCACGGTGGCGCCCACAAAAAAACGGGGGGCGCCTTGCAAATCCACCCCGGCCAAGTCCCGGCCTGTCTGCAGGGTCTGGATGGCGCCCAACAGTTCCAGCAGGTCCAGGTCGTTGACTGCCCGGGCCTGGTGGTGGTCGCCGTGGGTAATCTCTTCCCCGGGGACGGCCATGACGTTGGCCACCCCCAAGGCCTGGGCCGCCAACAAGTCCGCCTGCAGGGCCAGGCGGTTGCGATCCCGGCAGCAACACTGCAACACCGTTTCCAATCCTTGGCCCTGCAATAACAGGGCGCCGCCCAGAGAACTCATCCTCATGACCGCGTTGCACAACTCTGGGATCACAAAGGCGTCCACCTGGCGCTTGACCCTGGTGGCATTGGCCAACATGGCGCTGACGTCGGTGCCCTTGGGCGGCTCCATCTCCGCCAGAATCACAAATTCCCCGGAAACCAGTTTTTTTCGTAATCGCATGGAACTCCCCTCTAAATTAATGGGATGCGCGTACCATGGCATTGCAAATTGCTAAGATGAGTTCATCCATGCCAAACGAGTTGACGTGGTAATAAAAGATGCCCTTTTGCCTCACCTGGATTTCCTGTTTCGGATTGTTTGCAGCCGCGGTGATGATAATGGGCAGCTTGCGGTCCAGGCCTTTGATGATGGAGATGGCCTCATAGCCCATGGGCTCGGGAAGGCGCACGTCCATCACCAGAACCTTGACCTTCTCATTCTGGATGGTCATGAGGACGTCTTTGATATTGTCCACCTTCTTAAAGGGGTGGCCCTGCTCCAGCAGCCAGGAGTTGAGCCCCTGGGCCAGCTCACCGCCCTGCTCGGCAATCAACAGCGTGCCGGACTTTTCCATCAGCACCACACCCGACGTATAATTATTTAAGGATTTCCTGCGATGGGGCTGCCATGCGTTTCCTTGAATAATCATGCAAGGCCTGTGCCGGAAGTCTGAAGGCGCTGAAGTTGAGGCCGCGTCTGGTCCGGGGCGCCGGGGGCCGAAAAACGGATGAACGCCCCGCGGCAGCTTTTCCATAATAACCACTAGTAACAAATATAACATATTTAAATTAATCTTAATTATAGCTAATGGGTAAGAAGGCCACACGCGGGTAAATATTTCTGGGAGATGGGCGTGGGCGCCTCTCCACGTGAAGACCAGGCTTTAATCGGCTTTTTCGTAGGGGCGGACCCAGGTGTCCGTCCAGTTGGGCGGGTTTAAACCCCGCCCCTTCTGCCCACCATTTCGCAGGGGGCGCACACATGGGTGCGCCCCTATAAGACAGTCCATACCCCCCCCTTCACCCTTCCCTCTCCCCCTTCAAGAGGGGAGAGGGAATTAGCTTGTGAATTCCATTGGATATATAGGGGCGCCCCGCTGGGTCCCCCCTAGCCGAGGCTAGTGGGAAAGGTTCTTAAATTCTTTGAAATACTTAGATAGTGGGCCTATCTAAGTTAAAGAGAATCTCCACTGCATGGCTCATGGCAAAAACTTCGCCGTTACTGCGCCTTAACCGGTTGAACCAAAACTTTTGCAAGACCTTCTGATGGGTTATAATTAATCGAGGTTCCAGCCCCAGCCCGCCCCAGGAATTTTCTAGGGCGGCCTGTGGCCGCCGATTAAAGATTGCCAGGAATTAAAGAATATCTGTATGGCTGAGACGATGATCCCAACTTCTGAGGCGCTGGCGCGCCTGCAAGACCATCTCCGGCGAACCCCGCGGGCGGCGCTGCTCTTTTCCGGGGGCCTCGATTCCAGCTTGCTGCTGGCCGTGGCCGCCCGCACCCTGGGACCGGGACTGTGCGCCATCACCTTCGTGGGGCCTCATATTGTCCCCGGGGAAGCGGCCGCGGCCTTTCGCCTGGCCCGGCGCCTTAAGGTGCGGCACCTGTGGCGCCCTATAGACACCCTGGCCCTGCCGGATTTTCGGGAGAACAGCCCCAGGCGGTGTTATGCCTGCAAACGCGCCATTATTGCCCAGGCTTGGGAACTCTGCCGGGAGCAGGGGATCCAGGAGGTCCTCTGGGATGGAACCAATCTGGATGACCTGGGGGATTTTCGCCCCGGCCTCCAGGCTGCCCGGGAATTGGGGGTGGAGAGCCCCTTGCTGGCGGCGGGGCTAAACAAGGCGGCCATCCGGGCCTTGAGCCGGAGTTTGGGACTCCCCTGGCAAAAGCCGCCCCAAAGCTGTCTGGCCACCCGCTTCCCTTACGGCGCCACCTTGACCCGGGAGGCACTTAAGAGGGTAGGGCGGGGGGAGGCCTGGCTGCGGGGCCGGGGCTTCTCAAGGCTGCGCCTGCGGGTGCCGGCGGAGGGCCGGGCCCGCCTGGAGCTGGCCGCCGACGAGTGGGCCGCCTTTCTCGTCCCGGAGGTGCGGGGCCCGTTCCATGCGCTCCTGCAGCGTCTGGGCTTCGGCCACTGGTCCCTGGATCTGCCCGGATAAACCGGCTCCCCTCATGCCCTGGCGGCCGCAGACGCCGGGTGGGCGCCGTAGGGGTGACCCGCCGGGTCACCCGGCAAGAAGCAGGGTGGGCACAGCCCACCATTTCCTTTGGTGGCACAGGCTTCCAGCCTGTGCTCGGGTCTGACCAACTCGCCATGCCAAGAAAAATCCGAGCACTGGGGCTCCTTTCCGGGGGTCTGGACAGCATGCTGGCCGGGGCGGTGCTCCGGGCCCAGGGGCTCGAGGTCACCTTCATCTGCTTCGTCACCCCCTTTTATGGCGCCGAGCGGGCCCGGGAGTCTGCCGCCCACCTGGACTTGCCCCTCATGGTGGCGGATCTTACCGAAAAATTCGAGCCTCTGCTCTATGAGCCGCCCCATGGCTTCGGCCGGGGCCACAACCCCTGCATCGACTGCCACGCCTTGATGATCCGGGAAGCCGGATCGGTCATGGCTGCGGCAGGCTTCGACCTGGTCTTCACCGGGGAGGTTCTGGGGCAGCGGCCCATGAGCCAGAATCGCGGCTCCCTGAACCTGGTGGCCCGGGAATCGGGCCTGGGAGAGTGGCTGCTCCGGCCCTTGAGCGCCAGGCTGCTCAAGACCACCCGGCCGGAAATCCTGGGCTGGGTGGACCGGGAGCGCCTCCTTAATCTGAGTGGCCGGGGGCGCAAGCGCCAGATCGCCCTGGCGGCGGCCTACGGCATCAGCCGCTATCCAGCCCCCGCCGGTGGCTGCCTGCTCACCGACCCGGGTTATGCCCTGCGCCTCAAGGAACTCCTGAGACAGGCCGGCCGGGCGGGCCGCCGGGACCTGGAACTGCTCCGTTGGGGCCGCCATTTCCGCCTGTCCGGGGTGGCCAAGGCGGTGGTGGGGCGCACCCAGCGGGAGAACGAGGCCCTGGCCGGACTGGCCGGGCCCGAGGACCACAGGCTGACGGTGGAGGGTCATCCCGGCCCCCTGGTCCTGGTGATCGGCCAGGCTGGAGATGGGGAATTGCAGGAGGCCGCCGGCCTGGCCGCGGCTTACAGCGACGCTCCCCTGGCCGCGGCGGTGCGGGTAAGCGTGGCCGGCCCCGGCCTGGCCTCGGTCCTCCACCTGAATACCCCGCCCAAGGACCGTTTTCAGGATTTGCTTATCTGACGGGGTAACCACGGGGGTGCACAGTGGCACAGGCTTCCAGCCTGTGCTCGCTTAGGTGGACCAGGAGCGCGGGGTTGTAAGGGCGGACCCACGGGCCCGCCCCAGCCGTAGAGTGCGTCTTAAGCACCATAATTTTCTGTAGAGGCAGCCCGCCGGGTCACCCGGCAAGATGCAGGGTGAGCACAGCCCACCATTTCCTTTGGTGGCACAGGCTTCCAGCCTGTGATCGGGTCTTTGTAGGGTGCGCACTGCGCCCCGTTTCTGTAGGGGCGGGGTTTCCCCGCCCAGGGCGGCGAAAAGCGCCTTACACACCATCTTCCCGCTTAATCGAGACGATAGGTCCTGCCGACGGACGGCTTCCACATTCTTCTTCCAAGAATTTTTTTCAAATAAATCTCTTCACCTTGATTTTTTTAGCCTTATAATTTAAAGATAAACGGGATCGCGAATTTTGCGGCCTGGTATCACCCCGATCTCATTGATTTTATCGGAATCAGGATTATGACCAGACCCTCAGGCGGCCAGACCCCCGGTAGAGTGGAGACCGGCATCGTCCTCGATAAACCAGACCCCGGTCTCGACCGGGAGCTGCAAAAACTGAGCGGAGTCAAGCTCAACCGCTGTCTGCATTGCCGCTCCTGCGCCAACGGCTGCCCCTTCATGGCGGCCATGGACTACCCGCCCCACGCCATCCTGCGGCTGCTGCAATTGGGCCTGCGGCGGGAGGCCCTGGAGTCGCATACCATCTGGATCTGCGCGGGCTGCCAAACCTGCTCGGTGCAATGTCCCATGGAGATCAATTTGGCCGCCGTCATGAACTCCTTGCGGCAACTGGGTCTTAAAGAAGGAGTCAAGGTGGCCGAACCCGACATCCTCGATTTTCACCGGGCCGTCAACGCCTCCATAAGGCGTTTCGGGCGCACCCACGAATTGGGGGTGATGATGCGCTATAAGGTCCGGATGCGCCGCTGGTTCACCGACCTGGACCTGGGCCTCAAGATGCTGGCCCGGGGGAAGATGGAACTGAGAGCCCACCGGGTTAAGGCGTTGAAAGAGATCAGGCGGCTATTCCAATCCCGGCGGCCGGAATGAAGGACATGGCAGAGTTGCTGGATGTTTCCTATTTTCCCGGTTGCTCCCTGGAGAGCAGCGCCCGGGAATCGAACCTCGCCCTGCTGGAGTCCGCCAAAATCCTGGGGCTGAACCTCATCGAACTGGAAGACTGGAACTGCTGCGGCGCCTCTTCGGCCAAGGTCCTCGATAAAGATACCGCCTACTCCCTGGCGGCCCGCAACCTGTCCCTGGCGCCTCCGGAACGCCCCTTGACGGCCACCTGCCCCGTCTGCCTCAGCCGCTTGCGGGAGGCCCAACAGCACCTCCGGGAAGACCCGGAGGCCCGCCAGCTTGAGGAGCGTCACTGGCGGCGGCAGATCCCCCTGGACCTGGAGATTCTCAGTTTCCTGGAGCTCCTGGACCGCCTGGGCCTGGAGCGCCTGCAAGCGAAGCTGGCGCACCCCCTCAAGGGCCTGAAGGCGGTGCCTTATTACGGCTGCACCACCTTCGGCCCGCCGGAGCTCAACCGGGGCCGCTACTTCCTGGGGGAGCTGGAGGGCCTCCTGGCGGCGCTGGGGGCCGAACCGCTGACCAAGGTCTTGACCCACCGCTGCTGCGGCGGCTTTCTCACCGTCCCCAGGGCGGACGCGGTGACGCCGCTCGTTAACGAGATCATGGAGAGCGCCGTGGCCGCGGGCGCCGACTGTCTGGTCACCAGTTGCCCCATGTGCCAGCTCAACCTGGAGTCCAGGTGCACCCTCCCGAATAAGCTTCCCGTCTTGCACTTCTCCGAGGTCCTGGCCCTGGCCCTGGGCGCCCAGGACTATGACGGCTGGTTTGCCCGCCACCTGACGGACCCGCGCCCACTCCTCAAATCCAAGGGCCTCATTTCCTAATTTTCGGATTTCGCTTGTGACAATGGTAGGCCCCAGGGCCTGCCTTTGTATTTTGGCACTTTATGGAGAAGGGGCGGCCATTCCCGGCCGCCATAAAAAAAGGCGGGCTCTGATATAAGGAGAACAGCCGCCATTCCTATTGTATAGTCAACCTACCAATTATCTCCTTTTCCTTGCTTGCGCCATGCTTCAAGAAAAATCAATATGCTCTCTTTGTCTTTTCTGTCGATAGTATCGTTCTTTTCGATTTCTTCAAGGCGACGCCGGAATTCATTATCATCAATTATGCGTTCAAGACCTGCATCCGAGGCGCTAACGTCACGCATGGAAACTCTATCAGCTAAGCCGAACATCCCCATCCCTTGGGACCAGACCTCGCCAGTAAATGCTTTAGCAAAAATTGAAATGGCTTTGTCATTTTTCATTTGATCGCTAGTCCAAGCCTTGACCTCGACACTATCGGTTTCAGCAAATTCCTCCCACCTGAACAAGATTGATTGTAGCTGGGGATGAGAGATCAGTTCTCCACTCCTAGAGGCAGATTTGATGGCCTTAATCGCAAGCTCTTTAAGCTCAGGTATGTGATCCCTGCTGACCAGACATTTCTCTTGAGGTTCTGGTACTTTCCCTTCACGCGGGAAGATGTCTGAGACGGCTGAGCTTGTGAAATTGACCAGCCACCCAAGTTGGGCTTTTTGGCAGGCTGCCAAAAAAATTCGACTTCTGTCTTCTAAATCGCATCTTTCGAATGTCAACTTTCGGATAAGCCAGTGGATTCGCATAGGTGTACCGATAAAAAACCCACCCCTCTCGCGATCCTCATCCCTATTAATGTCATCAGCGACTTGGAATATCGCGCAAATAAGAGGTTGGAACTTGGCTTTCTCGATTCTCGCTGCGTGGGCGTTCAACTCATCTAATAATAATGGCACTTTCGATTTGCCGTTTTTACGAATTGAAGCAAAGGCTTTGCGGAAGGCTTGCTCGATATATTCTTCATCACCGGCATGTTCTATAAATTCGTCAATTTCAGAGGCTGGTAATGCCTCATCACCAATGCCCATTCGGAAATATGTGTCGAAATGCTTTTCCGTGCATACGCGGCGCTCGGCTTCCCACCCTTCCAAGAAACTGTCTGAGTAGCCCACATTTTCGAAGCGAGGGAACAACCGCATTAGGGCAAGCCGGGCGTCGCCACTATGCTTCTCTGGGACGAGCTTTAGAAATTCTTCTATTGCTCCTTTGGGATCCTCACCCCTGTCGTATGTTGACCTAATACCAGATACGAGGTCCTTGTTCATACGAATAGCGTTATACAACAGAGGTTCAAAAAGTCTCATAATCTCAAGGGCTACATAATCTCCAATATCTACTTCTCTCGCAACCGCTGGCCAACTCACTGCCATCGCATTCGATAATCGAGTTAAATCGCGCGGAGTATTTATGTACGGAGAAACCGCGTCATAAAACAAATTCATGAAGCGACGCAGTTGATCTCTTTCTTTCACCGGTCCACAGAGCTCCATGATCTGAGAGAGAGCCGCCGAATTCAAATCATCGCGTGCCGGAAGGGGCAATTCGAAACTGGCTTGGATGATCTTTTCGAGGAAATGTGGACCCTCAGATGGGTACATTTCCGTGACAGCTTTTTCAGCAAGCAGGCGATCAAAAACGAGCAGATACATGACTTTTGGCAGTCTTCCTACAGATTTGACCAAGCTGAATATAAGCAGTGCTTCTTTGGGCGTAAGACGATCAATATCGTCTATCAACACGAGGTATCGTTTGTCTTGCTCTTCTAGGGCTTTCGAAAGGCGTTCGAAAAGCTTTTCAATGCCCTCACCCTCTGGGAAAAACCTTTTGGCGAAATCCATTGATCTGGCTGTTAAAAATCCCAATAGACTCCCTGTAGCTAGATTTATGGCAGGTCCAACAACGGGTCCAGCCTGCAGCAATGTTTTACCAATGCGTGGTATCAATTCTTTCGCCTTATCGCTGAGGCTCTTCTGGAGAGATGAATTCAACTCCTGCAAGAATGCCAGAGTTAAAGCCTCCTCGCCCCGAAACCACCAACATCTAAAGTCAATAATTTCAAGTCTGCCTTCTTCCACCTCACTTTTGAGGTGGTGGCGGATTAGATTCGCAGCACTGCTCTTACCTGATCCCCAAGGTCCATTGAGAGCGATAGTGGCACCTATTGGCAATTCGATGTTTTTGAAGCTTTGAGCTAGAGCTTGTGCGAACCGATCAATTCCGAAGCGGTCGTCTTCCGGGGTAAGTATCGGGGCATCATTGAAAAATCCTCCTTTAAACATCTTAAGGCCCCCCAAGATTAGTTAGGTTGATCAAGATTCTGTTTGGAAATAAACCATCTTCCGATCAAGTAACTTCCCTCATCCCAGGGCGGCGGCCAGGCGCGGCGTCAGGTGGTCGAAGTCGCCGTTGGACATGATCAGTACCAGGTCGCCGGGCCGCAGCATCTTCAGCAGTCCCTCCAGAAGCTGGTCGGTATCGGGAAAATAAAAGGCGGTCTGGCTCCGGCGCTCCAGGTCCGCGGCCAGTTGCCGGGAGGAAAACTGCTCCTCCGGCTCCACCTTCCACAGGTCCGGCGGCTCCCGCACCAGGACCAGGTCCGCGTCTTTAAAGGCCGCGGCGTAAGGCTCCTGAAAGACGCGGCGCCGGGAGGTGTTGGTGCGGGGCTCGAAGACCGCCAGCAGGCGGCGTCCCGGATACCCCTGGCGCACCGCCGCCAGCGTCACCGCCACCGCGGTGGGATGGTGGGCGAAATCCTGCACGATCAGCACTCCCTGATATTCCCCCACCACTTCCTGGCGCTTGTGCACCCCCTGAAAACCCGCCAGGGCCTGGCGCAGGTCGCCGGGCTCGGCTCCCACCGCCGCCAGGGCCGCCAGGGCGGCCAGCCCGTTTAAGGCGTTGTGGGTCCCCAGCATGGGCAGGAAAAATTCGCCCCAGCCCTTCCCGTCCCGGAGGACGGTGAAATTCAGGCCCCCGGCCCGGGGGGAGAGGTCCGCGAGCCGCCAGTGGCAGTGGGGGCCCTGGCCGTAAAAAGCGACCGGCGCGGCCGCGCCCCGGCAGACCTGCCGCACCAGGGGCGCATCCCCCCAGGCCAGGACCCGGCCCTCGGCGGGCACCTGGTCCAGGAAGGACTCGAAGGCCCGGATGACCTGGTCCAGGTCGGCGTAGATGTCGGCGTGGTCGAACTCGATGGAGGTGAGCACCCCCACGTGGGGCTGGAAATGGACGAATTTGGGGCGCTTGTCGAAAAAGGCGGTGTCGTATTCATCGCCTTCCAGGACCACGTAAGGGCCCCGGCCGACCCGGTAGTTGGCCTCGAAATTCCGGGCCAGGCCTCCCACCATGAAGCCGGGGTCCAGCCCCAGGGCGTAGAGCAGCCAGGCGATCAGGGCGGTGGTGGTGGTCTTGCCGTGGGTGCCGGCCACCACCAGGCTCCGGCGTTCCCCTACCAGGAAGCGGTTCAGGGCCTCGGGCAAAGAGAGGCGGGGGATGTCGCTTTCGAGCAGGGCTTGGGCCTCGGGGTTGTCCCGGCGGATGACGTTGCCCACCACCGCCAGGTCGGGCCGGGGCGTCAGGTTCTCCGGGGCGTAGCCGTTTTGCACCGCAATACCCAACCCGGCCAGGTAGGTGCTCATGGGCGGGTAGGCGTGTTCGTCGGAGCCGCTGACCCGGTGGCCCTGCTCCTTGAGGATGCCGGCCAGGGCCGCCATGCCGGTGCCGCAGATGCCCAGAAGGTGGATGTGCATTGGAGTTTCGAGTTTCGAGTTTCGAGTTTCGAGTGTCGAGTTGTAGGGGCGACCCGCTGGGTCACCCAGTTTCGAGTTGTCAGTTTTTAGGGAAATGGTGGGCAGTGCCCACCCTACATTTTCCTCTCGTTCCCAAGCTCCGGCTTGGGAACGTCCCTGGTCTTGCCAAGCTCCTGCTTGGCCTCTTTGCCAAACTTTTTACTGCTCACTGCTCACCGCTCACTGCCGGATTTAGCCGGCCTGGCCAAACCCCAGGGCCCGGGAGGCCGCTTCGTGGAAGCGGGGCCGGAATGTCTGGATCCCGGCCAAGGCGTCCCGGCCCATATGCACCCGGTTGGTGAGTAAGACTACCATCTGCCCCAGCTCCAGGTCCAGCCAAAAAGAGACGCCGGTGAAGCCCAGGTGGCCAACCGCGGCGGGCGAGAAATAGCGCCCCGCCGAACGCCGGGCGGCGTCGGAGCCGGGGGTGTCGAACCCCAAGGCCCGGGCCCCCCAGGCCACCGGGGTCAGGAAGCGGCGCACCGAGGCGGGGGAGCAGGGTGAGTTGCCGGCCTCTCCCAGATAAGCCCGGTAAAGCGCGGCCACCAGGCGAAAAACCTCGATTCCCCGGCCGAAGAGGCCGGCGTGCCCGGCCACGCCCCCCGCGGCCCAGGCGTTCTCGTCATGCACCTCGCCCGAAATGCGCCGCCCGGCAATGAGGCCGGTTTCGGTGGCGGCGTAGGAGCGGTTTTCGGTTTTCGGTTTTCGGTTTTCGGTTGTAATATCTGCTTGATCTGGGATGGGTAAGGGGTTGAAGCCCAGGACTTCCAGCCCTAGGGGACGGTAAATTCTTGTTTCGCAGAAATGGTCCAGGCTCACACCGGAGACGGTTTCCACCACCGCCTGCAGGAGCATGAACCCTAGATCGCTGTAAAGGGTGGCGGTGTCCGGGTGCTGGACCAGCGGTACGCCCGCGGCCAGGCGAGGCAGGAGGCTGCGGCGGGCCTGCGGGGCGTTCTTCAGAATTTCCTGATAAAAGGGTTCCCAGGCCGGCAGTCCGGCCCGGTGGGCCAGGAGGCTCCCGATGCTCAAGGGGCGTTTGTCCGGCGGCAGCCAGGTCTCGGGCAGAAACTCCCCCAGAGTGGAGGCAATCGTGAGCCTGCCATCGTCCACCAGCAGCAGCAGCGCCAGGGCAGTGGCCAGGGGTTTGGTGAGGGAAGCCAGATCGAAGACGGTGTCCGGGCCGACAGCCTGGGCCTCCAGGTCCCGGGAGACCCGGCCCGTCGCGGCCTGCCAGCGGAGCTCGCCAGCCACCCCAATAAGGGCCACCGCGGCGGTGTAAATGCCGTCGCTTAAGCCATCTTCCAGGAGCCGGGTCAGCGGGGTGAAAGGGTCAGACATGGTAGTGAGTGGTGAGCAGTAATCAGTAATCAGTAATCAGTGAGCAGTAAGCAGTGAGCAGTGAGCAGTAGGCCGTGACCGCTCTCTCATTCTGACGGAACGAAGCGACTGAAGAATCATAATTTGACAAAAAAGAGTTTTAGAAAGGGTCCCAATTAATTCCCCTTGCATACCACCCTGCCCATTTTTCCCCCGCCATACTGCTCACTGCTCACTGCTTACTCTTTCTCCAGCGCCAGGGTGATGAGCCGGTCCAGGAGGGCCGGAAAGTCGAGGCCCGCGGCCTTGGCGGCCTGGGGGAAGAGGCTGGTGGCGGTCATGCCCGGGATGGTGTTGGTCTCCAGGACGAAAATTTCCCCCTCCCGGACGATCATGTCGGTGCGGGAATAGCCCCGGCAGCCCAGGGCGGTGTGCGCCGCCAGGGCGCACTGCTGCGCTTGTGATGTGAGCCCCGGTTCGAGCCTGGCCGGGCAGATTTCCCGGGAGGCCCCGGGCTGATACTTGGCCTCGTAGTCGAAAAAGCGGTAACCGCTTGAGGGGATGATCTCCACCAGGGGCAGAGAAACAGGGTCCCGGTTGCCGAGGACGCCGCCGGTGACCTCGACGCCCTGGACGAACTCCTCCACCAGCACCCGGGAGTCGTAGGAAAAGGCCGCGGTCAGGCCTGCTTCCAGTTCCGACAGGCTGCGGGCCAGGGTGATGCCGATGCTGGAGCCCTCGTTGGCCGGCTTGATGACCACCGGCAACCCCAGCTTTCCTTCGATTTCCCGGGGGCTGGGGGCCTGCTCCCGGGGAAAGGCCAGGGCCGCGGGTACCTTTAGTCCGGCCCGTTGATAGAGGGCCTTGCTCAACTCCTTGTTCATGGCCAGGGCCGAGCCCAGGACTCCGGAGCCCTGGTAGGGAATCTCCAGGAGATCCAGCAGACCCTGCATGGAGCCGTCTTCTCCGCCCCGTCCATGCATGATGATCAGGGCCGCCTCCAGCTCCGGGGCGTCCGCCACTAGCCTCCCCAGGTCGGTGAGAGGATCGTAGCGCCGGATATCATATTTACCCTTATCCAGGGCCTCGAAGACCTGAGCGCCGCTCTTTAAGGATACTTCCCGCTCTGAAGATTTCCCCCCGGCGATCAGGGCCAGCCGCATCTTGGCCATGCTTCCCTCCGACGCATAATTGACAGGAACCAGCTAACAGCTATCAGAACATCGTCTTGGAGAAATCGATATACGTAAAGGCCCTTTATTTTTTCATTAATCTATCAATATTCTGGACCTGTGGATTGGTAAACTCCCCCTCCCTGAGAGGGGAGGGGGCTGGGGGGAAGGTGGCAACCTGTCGCCGCTAAAAATCAAAAACGCTACCCCCCCTAACCCTCCCTCCTCGGAGGGGGAGGGAATTTTGCGGTTTTTGCAGGGTTTGAAGATGCGAAATCATTTATATTGTCAGGGATAATTTCGAGAAGATCTTCAGGGCCGCAGGGCAAGGCCGCAAACAATTTTTCTTCCAGGGCCAGGCTGCTCACCTCCATGGCATTGATGCGGACCAGGGCCTCCGGGGTGCGCCCATAGCGCACCTTCAGGTCGGCGAAGCGGTCTGCCAGGCTCACTACCCGGGTGTGGAGCACCCGCTTGTCGGCATAGTTGACCACCTCGGCCTCCCGCAGCGGCCGCGGGTCCGCAACCAATTCCTCTTCCAGGCGCACGTGCTCCCGCACCACCTGGGCCAGTCCCGGGTAACCCAGGGCTGACAGAATCTCAGCGCCCCATTGGGCATGGTTCTGGGCGGTTCCCAGGCAAGGGGTCTTCCCCAGGTCGTGGAGCAAGGCCCCGGTGCTGATCAGAGGCAGGTGCAGCTCCAGGCCCGCGGCTGCCAGGGCCTGCCCCAAAAAATCGGCTACCTGCATTACCCGGTAACTGTGCTCCCGGACGTTGGGCAGCATACCGTGGGCCGCCATCAGGGCCAGGCAGTCGTCGTAGGTGGGGAGCAAGATAGAATTGCTATTCGCAACCTGAGGATTTGAATTGATTTTCACTTATAAGCACCATGGTAAAACAGGCATCCCGCCTATGTGTGCGGTTATAGGGCGGCCTGTGGCCGCCATAATTTGTTGTTCATTATCATGCCTTATGGTCTGAAGCAACGAGTGGAAAGCGAATCATAAAGTATCCGGTGGAATTTTAATACCTGTTTTAATGAAATTTCGGATTTTATTGGGGCCTTTTGAAGATAAACCACATTCCTGCATCTCGTGGTACCAGTTCTCCACGGCTTGTTTCATCCATCCTATATCTTTTTTCCAGACAGATCCCAAGTGTTTAATCCATAGTTCTATTTCTTTTTCGGTTACCTCTTTTTTAGATAAAAATATCTTAGCCAACTTAATTACCATATTTGCAATGTCTTCACCAATAACGTCATCAGGAATTGACCAGTGAGCATTACCTAAACAATCGGTATAAAAACTAATTTACTTTAAATTATCCAAGATATAAGGATGTTCGGCATCTTCTTTGAACATCGGAAGGAAATCATCGAATTTCCTTGCACCAGCTTTGACCATATCTATAATAATCCATGCGACATTCTTTTTTGTGTGGGACCGATAATCTTTCCAATCATCTTTGATCTCTTTGTCATTTCTTGCGACTGATAATTCTCTTAAAATTGATTCCTTTCCTGACTCTTCAATGGATAAAATGGCTAAGCTCGTAGCACTCGCATATCTTTTGTTTTCAAGCAATAATTCGGCATCTTCAGCAAGTCTCCTCGCGTTTTGATCTGCCGCATTCATTCCTTCCGCTATCTGTGCGGCGGATAGCTTACCTTTGTAATGATTTAGTCTTCTCTCGCTCATTATTTTTCAGCAAAAATACTCAAATTATAGTTTTTTCACCAATACTACCGCATACGCCGAGATCCCTTCCCCCCGCCCGGTGAAGCCCATCTTTTCGGTGGTGGTGGCCTTGAGGTTGAGGTCCTCCGGGGGAAGGCCCAGAATGGGCGCCAGCCTGGCAATCATCTCCTGGAAATGCGGCCCCAGGCGGGGGGCCTCGCACACCACCACGGCATCCAGGTTCACCGGCTGGTAGCCTCGCTGCCTGACAATTTCCATGATCTTCTTAAGCAGCTCCAGGCTGGAGATATCCTTAAAGGCCGGGTCATGATCAGGGAAGTGGCGGCCCAGGTCACCGGCCCCCACGGCGCCCAGGAAGGCGTCGCCGATGGCGTGGCTCAGGACGTCGGCGTCGGAGTGTCCCAGGAGGCCCAGATGATAGTGAATAACCACGCCCCCCAGGACCAGGGGGCGCCCCTCCGTAAAGCGGTGGGCGTCATAACCCAGACCGACTTTCACGCCGCGGCCTCCTCTTTCGCATCAGGTGCAGAATCGCCTCCGCCAGGGCCAGATCTTCGGGGGTGGTGATCTTCAGGTTCAGGGGCGAGCCGGCCACCACCACCACCGGCTGCAGGAGCTGCTCCACCAGGGAGGACTCGTCGGTGCCGTAAAAATTGCGGCTGTAGGCCTCGGTAAAGGCACGCCACAGCAGGGTCGCCTGGAACGCCTGGGGCGTTTGTATCTGCCATATATCCTTGCGCTCCAGCGTATGGTGAATGTCCCCCGCGGCATTGACGGTCTTCAAGGTATCATGGGCCGGCAGTCCCAGGACTGCACCGCCGTGGCTCCGGGCCGCCTGGATCACCTTCTGGACCTGATCCGGAGTGACGAAGGGCCGCACCCCGTCGTGCACCAGGACGATTTCCAAATCATCTTCGTTTTGCAAGGCCTTGAGGGCATTGTAAACGCTGTCCTGGCGTTCCTTGCCTCCCGGCACCAGGCGCAGGACCTTCTTGAAACCATATGGGGAGATCACCTTTTCCTGGCAATAGTCCAGTTCCTCGGGGTGCACCACCAGGGTGACCTCCCGGATTTCCCGGATCTGCTCGAAGACCCCCAGGGTATGGGCCAGGATGGGTTTGCCCGCCAGCAGCAGATAGGGTTTGGGGACCTTGTGGCCCATGCGTTCCCCAACCCCGGCGGCGGCCACGATGGCGGCAATCATGGGAAGTCCTCCCCCCGGCTCTGGCAGGATACGGAGCCGGCCCGCCCGGGCAGGCGGCAACTGGCCACCGGGGCCACGGGAATCTGGCTCCGGTCCCTAAGGAGTCCCTGGGCCCAATCCCCCAGGAGGCAGAAGGCCACCCCTTGCCGGCGGCAACCCCGTAAGAGGCCGGCGAATACCTCCAGGAACGGCCCGCCTTCCAGCTCGGCGTGGATGGTGAGCACCTGGGGGTGCTCCGGGTTAAGGCGGGACAGCACCATCTCGGAAAAATCCCCGGGCTGGCAGCCGTCCACTCCCAAAAGCTCATCCAGGGTGGGCAAAGTTGTGGGGATCTCCAGGACCGGGGTGACGGTCTCTGCGAATCTTGGAAAATAAGGGGTAAAGCCCCTGGTGTCGCTGGCATAAAGAAAATCTTGGGCGTACAAAGCCGCCCGGCTGGCCGGGCTGCACTGCCAGCCCGGGGCCGCAAAGGATTTGGCCGGCCGCCGCGTCAGCGCCACCAGGGTTTGCTGGGCCGCAGCAATCTCCTGGGAGATCTCGTCGAAGGTAAGCCGGAAAAGCTGGTCGTGCCAGCGCACATGGTCATAGCCGTGCAGCCCCAGCTCATGGCCGGCCGCAATAATCAGGCCGGGGATCTCCGGGGCCGCGGCATGGATCAAGGGCGCGGGCAGCAGGGTTCCGTAGCACATGGTCTTGAGGCTGTAAATCGCGGGAGCCCGGGTACGCCACATCTTCTGGAAAAATCCCCGTTGCCGGAAAACCCGAAAGATAGCACGGCCGGAGTTGTCCGGCCCCAGGGCCAGAAAGAACGTGGCCCTGACCCCCTCCCCCTCCAGGACCTTAAGCAGGGCGGGCACCCCGTTTCGATAGCCTTCCAGGGTATCGACGTCCACCTTGAGGCACAGGCGCGGTGGAGAATCGGTCTTGGGTTTGATCTTTCCGGTTTTGGGCGATGACGTGGTGGCCATATCTTAATCGTTGCTGTTGCCAGCACCTGCCAGAGCCGATGCCCTGGCTAACCTAGCGGTCTTTTCCGCAATTGACTATCTATTTAAAATGACTGATTTTTACCCCCCCCTGGAATAGGGGGATAGGGGGATTTAGTTTAACCTCTTGAAATCCCCCTAAATCCCCCTTTTTCCAAGGGGGACTTTAATACCATTGGAATTTAGGTTTTTTTGTTTCAATGCCGTGCTGTATGCGAAGCCCGATACTAGTCGATTTTTGCTGCTAACTGCGTATTCCTCCGGGCCTCCTCCAGGAAGGCGTCCAGAGTGATCTTCAAGGAGGCGTCGAGGTCAGTCTTCGGCTCCCAGCCCAGAAGCTGGCGCGCCTTGACGATGGAGGGCTTGCGGCTGGTGATGTCCTGGTAGCCCTGGCCGTAATAGTCCTCGTGCCGAGTTTCGACAATCTCCGAATAGACCCCATCATCCTTATGGTCCGGATGCTGCCGGAAGAGGTCGCGCAGGAGGTGGGCCAACTCTTTTACCGAAGCCTCATTATCAGGGTTGCCGAGGTTGAAGATCTGTCCGTCGGCAACTCCGCCGGGGTTCTCGATGATGGTCATCAAGGCGTCGATGCCGTCTTCCACATAAGTGAAGCAGCGTTTTTGATGGCCGCCGTCCACCAGCAGGATGGGTTCCCGCTGCAGCAGGTTGAGGATGAATTGGGTCACCACCCGGGAACTCCCCTCCTTGGCGGCGTAAAGGTCATCCAGCTTGGGGCCGATCCAGTTGAAGGGGCGGATCATGGAAAACTGCAATTGTCCCGCCTGGCCGTAGGCCCAGATAACCCGGTCCAGGAGCTGCTTGGAGCAACTGTAAATCCAGCGCTGCTTGTGGATGGGCCCCAACACCAGGCTGCTTAAGTCCTCTGAGAACTCCTGGTCCGGGCACATCCCGTAAACTTCCGAGGTGGAGGGAAAGATGATGCGGCTGTGGTACTTAACACATTGGCGCACGATCCGCAGGTTTTCTTCGAAATCGAGTTCAAAGACCCGCAGGGGGTTTTTCACGTAGGTCATCGGGGTGGCAATGGCCACCAGGGGCAGGACCACTTCGCATTTCTTGATGTGGTATTCGATCCATTCCTTGTTGATGGCGATGTCGCCTTCCAGGAAGTGGAAGCGGGGGTGGTTCAGGGCCTGGTCCAGCTTGTTGGAGTAGAGGTCCATGCCGTAGACCTCCCAGTCTCGCGCTGTGAGAATGCGCCTGGTCAGGGCGTTGCCGATGAAGCCGTTGACTCCCAGGATCAGTATCTTCATTATTTATCCGCTAAGGGTTTAATTAGGCGTTTTCCGTTTCCCGTTTTCCGTGAAAAGCCAGTTTTCCATTAAATTTCTTTATGCAATTAGGTCAATTTGTTACCTCAACTCTTTATCATTTTTCGAAAATCATCTAATTTGACTAAGAGAGGGTCGAGAGGTGTAGGGTGGGCACTGCCCACCTTCCTCAAGATGACCTTATTTCTGCAATCATCAGCCCAAAACATCCCCCACCAGATAATCCCAGGTGGCGAGGACGGGGCCCAGGAACTCCGGCTCTCCCTCCCATTGGGCCTGGGTGATGAGGAAATTTCCCTGGCCGGCGGTCACCAGCAGCCCCTCTCCCGGCACCTGGGCCGCCACCAGCCCCGGCCTCCCGGGACCGGCGTCTGCGGCCTGGGGATCCGCCGGTGCTGCCAGCGCTTTGCCGGCCCAGATGTAAAGTTTCTTGCCTTTTTTGCCCCTTTTTCCCCTAAGGTGGGTGAAGGCTCCGGGATAGGGGTGGGTGACGGCCCGCACCAGATTATATACCGCCACCGCCTCTTTGTCCCAGGAAATGAGGCCGTCTTCGGGCCCGCGGCCGCCGTAATAGGAGGCCTGGCTCTGATCCTGGGGGGCCCTGGGGGCGGCGCCGGCCCGCAATAGCGGGTAGGTCTCCCGCATCAAGGCGCCGGCGGCCGCAGTCATCCGGGCAAACAGTGTCAGGGCGGTGTCCTCCGGTTCGATGGCCAGGCGTTTCTGCCCAACGATGTCGCCCCGGTCTGGCCTTTCCTCCATGTAATGAAGCGTGACGCCGGTTTCGCGCTCCCCGTTGACCAGGACCCAATTCAGCGGACAGCGGCCCCGGTAGCGAGGCAGCAAACTGCCGTGCAGGTTCAGGGCCCCCAGCCCGGGCGCCTCCAGCAGCGGCCTTTTCAACATGAGGCGATAGTAGCAGGAGAAGAGAAAATCCGGCTTCAAGGCCCGCATGGCCGCCACAAATTTGGGATCGTTGGGGTCCCGGGGCTGGTAGAGCGGCAGGTAATTTTCCAAGGCCAGATCCCGCACCGAGGCGAACCAGCGGGTCTCGTTGGGGTCGTCCGCATGGGTGACCACCGCCACGATCTCGTCGCCCAGCTGGCGGCAAAGGTCGATGAGCACCTGCAGGCAGGCGTGGCCGATGTTGTGGTAACCCATGAAGATGAGGCGCATAAATACAGCTCTCGGTTAAAAAAAATTTCTATGACTGATCCGCACCCGGCCCCAGGGTCTCCCGGATGACGTAGCGCGGGCGGCAGCGGACCTCCCGGTAGATGCGGCCCACGTATTCCCCGATGAGGGCCAGGCCCAGGGTGTTGAGGCCCACGAAGACGAACAGAATGGCGAACAGGGTGAAGATCCCTCCCACCTCCGGGCCGACGAAGATGCGGCGGATGAAGAGGAAAAGCCCGAAGAGCAGCCCCAAGGCGGCGATGGCCACCCCCATGAATGCCACCGCATGGATGGGCAGGTTGGAAAACCCGGTCACCAGATCGAAGTTGAGGCGGAGGAGCTTGATGAGGTTGTATTTGGACTTGCCCCGCTCTCGCTGGGAGTGGCTCACGGGTATCTCCGCCACCCGCCGGGAAAAGATATTGGCCAGAGCGGGAATAAAGCTGGAGGATTCCTGGCACTGGTTGATGGAGTCCACCACTTCCCGGCGGTAAGCTCGCAACATGCAGCCGTAGTCCCGGAGCCGGACCCCGGTGACCCTGGACATGACCACGTTCATCAGATGGGAGGGAAGTCTCCGCAACAGCGGGTCGCGGCGGGACTCCCGCCAGCCCCCCACGGTGTCATAGCCCTCTTCCAGCTTGGCCACCAGGCGGGGGATCTCCTCGGGAGGATTTTGCAAGTCAGCGTCCAGGGTGATCATCACCCGGCCCCGGGAGGCCTGGAAGCCGGCGAAGATGGCCGGGTGCTGGCCGAAATTACGGTGAAACCGCAAGGCCCGAAGGTTTTGCGGATAACGCCGGTTAAGTTCCGTGAGGATTTCCCAGGAGCGGTCGGTGGAGCCGTCGTCCACCAGGATGATCTCGAAGGGGCGCCCCATGGCAGTGAGAGTGCTCATCAGGCGTTCCCCCAACTCCCGCAGGTTCTCTTCCTCGTTGTAAACGGGGATAACGACCGAGACGTAAGGCTCCGGGGAGGAGAGATCCAGGGATTCGGCCTGGTGGGTCATAAGGATGATGCCCTTAACTATTAATTAGACTGCTATCCTGGCTTCGCCCGGGAACCTGCCGCGAAACAATGCCCCTGCCTTGAAAAGTCGTGTGAGAATTGATGGCACAGGTGTCCCTCGAAAAAAACCTGTGCGGACTAAGTGGCGCGAGACGCTTGCCAAAAACTGACAAAAAAAGCCCACCGCCATTTAAGGGCGGTGGTCCCAAAGAAACCCGCGGAGCAGGCCGTAAGCCGAGTTCTGTCCCGGGTTGCCCCGGTGATGATCATTCCTCTAGGACCCTGGTTGCCCGGGGTCTCCAGCGACCTACCCGGGAGCTTCAGGCGGGCCACCTTCAAGCGCTCCCCTATTTGGTCTTGCTCCGGGTGGGGTTTTCCAAGCCGGCGGTGTCGCCACTGCCGCTGGTGAGCTCTTACCTCACCTTTTCACCCTTACCGTGGGCGAACCACGGCGGTCTGGTCTCTGAGGCACTTTCCCTGGGGTTGCCCCCGCTGGGGATTACCCAGCACCCTGCCCTGTGGAGCTCGGACTTTCCTCCGGCGGCTGATGAGCTCGCCGGCGATCATCTGGCCTGCTCCGCGGCCCTTTGGGATTCTTATTCGTCCGGGCGGGCCCGGCCCGCCCCCAATTATCTTACCGCGGCTCGGGTCTTTGGTCAATGGCTTGATTGGCCAGACGGTCGGCCTGCTGGTTCATTTCCCGCGGCACGTGGGAGACCTCAAAGCTCTCGAATTTTTGCAATTCCTGTTGGGCTTCCCGCCAGAGAGCCAGGAGGTGAGGTTGCCTCACCCGGTAGGAGCCGTTGATCTGCCGAACCAGCAACTCGGAGTCGGAGTAGACTCTGATTCTGTTGATCCCCAGGCTCCGGGCCAGTTTCAGTGCCAGGAGCAGGCCCCGGTATTCCGCCACGTTATTGGTGGTCTGCCCCAGGAATTCGTGATGTTGTTTGTGAACCTGGCCGTCCGGGGCCACCAGCACCACCCCGGCCCCGGCCAGGCCCGGGTTGCCCCGGGAGGCGCCGTCACAATAAACGGACCAGATACCCTCCTCCAGGGAACCGTAGTGGTCGGCCGCCTCCTGGAACAAGGTCCGGAGCTCGTCCTCAGCAAGGTGGAACGATTGGCGCACCCGGTTTTGGTCCAGACCCTGGGCCAGGGCCCGGAAGATGGCGGCCCGGCTGGCTGCTCTCGCCATTTTCCACCTCAGAACCAGGCTTAGGCGGCCGTCTCCCCACCGCTTTCCGCTTCTTCCTGCCAGTAGAGGATGCGCTGGCAATGGGGGCACTGGAGGATCTCTTCCCCCTTCTGCAGGTCGATAAACTGCTGGGGGAGAATGTTCATGTGGCATCCGAAGCAGACGCCGTCCTGCACCGGGGCGATGGCGGTGCCGTTGCGGCGCTGGCGGATAAACTCATACCGTTTCAGGAGCGGCGCCGGTACTCCCTTGCGCAGGCCTTTCCTCTGCTCCTCCAGGACCTTGAAGCGCTGCTCCAGGACCTTCACCGCGGCGGCCACCTCTGCGGCCCGCTGCCCCAGGAGGGCCTGGCGCTCCTGGATCAGGGTTTCCGCCTCCTTAAGGAGCCGTTTCCGCTCCTCCAGAAGTTCCATGAGTTGCAGCATGCGGGTTTCGCACTGGTCCCGCTGATCCTCCTTGAAGGCTATTTCCTTGAGCATCGCCTTGTATTCGATGTTGCTCTTGATCTCCATCAGGCGGCCGCGGCTCTTTTTGATGCCGTCTTCCATGGCCGCGATCTCCGCCTCCGTGTCACGCCGCTGCTTCTGCAGGTCCTCCAGTTCCTGGAGGCCGGCGGCCTGCTGGACCCTCAGGTCCTCCAGGGCCGCTTCCTCGGTTTTGAGTCCGCCCGGGAGCTGCAAGAGCTCTCCGTTGACCTCCTGAATCACCTTATCCAACTCCTGGACTTCGATGAGCCTGCTTAACTCCGGTAACAAGTTCGACCTCCGCAATAACGGTTTTCGGTTAAAAACAATGGAATATCGATTGATTAAAGATCAAGGTGGCCCTCACCAAAATGCAAAGGGAGCAGTGTCCGATTGCGCCGCCTCCACCCGCAGTGACAGCCCGGCGGCCTTGAAAAGGCCCCTGAGTTCTTCAGCCCAGGGGCCCATAAAAACCGCTTCACTGGCATAATGACCCACCTCCAGGACGGCAAAATCGGCCCAGCCGCCGGCCGGGACCTGGTGGTGCCGCACCTCCCCGGTTATATAGACCTGGGCCCCTTTTTCCCTGGCTGTTTGAATAAAATCGCCGCCGCTGCCTCCCATTACCGCCAGGCGCTGCACCTCTTGGGGCGGGCGTCCCCAGACCTTTAAGGTGGCCACCTGAAAGATCCCCTTGACCAGGGAGACCACTTCCGGGAAAGGCCGGGATGCCGGCCAGCGGCCCAGACGGCCGAAACCCCGGGGCCTGCCGGGATTTTGCAAAGGGTACAGGTCGTAGGCCACTTCTTCATAAGGGTGCGCCTGCCGCAGCTTGGCCAGGGCGGCGGGCAGGAGAGACTCGGGCGCCAGGAGTTCCAGGCGGACTTCCTCCACCCGGGAGAGTTTTCCCGCCTCCCCCACGAAGGGATGAGCCCCCTGAAGGGGATGGTAACTCCCCTGGCCCCTGGCGGCAAAGGAACAATGGGAGTAGCGGCCGATGCTCCCCAGCCCCGCCTCCGCCAGGGCCAGACGCACCGGGTCCTCATAATCGAGAGGCACAAACACCGTCAGCTTGTACAGGGCCTCCCGGCCGGTAGCCACCAGAACCTCCACCTCTTTGAGGGACATCCTCCGGGCCAGGTACTCGTTAAGGCCCTCGGGGGCCACGTCCAGGTTGGTGTGGCAGGAAAACGAAGCCAGTCCGGCCCGGATCAAGGCGCTGAGCAACTGGCCGCCGGGCTGGTCTTCACGCACCTCCGCCAAGGGCTGGTAAAGCAAGGGGTGATGGGTCAGGAGGAGCTGGGCCCCCAGGCCCTGGGCTTCCTGGACCACCCCGGGGGAGGCCTCCAGGGCCACCAGCACTGTGGCTACCTGGCTATCCGGGTGCCCCACCTGGAATCCGCTACGGTCGCCGGGCGCCATCCAGGCCGCGGGATAACGGCTGGCCAACACCTCGATGATCTCTTGCAGGCTAGCGCTCATGGACATAAAAAAGGGGTGCGCAGAATGCACCCCCGGGGTCATGCCCCTCAGGAACTGCCGCTCCTTGTCGGTCTCGGATTATACCCGTGTCCCCCTGATCAATGGTGGGCCCACCCGGATTTGAACCAGGGACCGTCCGGTTATGAGCCGGTTGCTCTGACCGCTGAGCTATGGGCCCGCTAAGCATTGGCTCAGTAACTTGGCAGGGGCGGCTCAATCCGCCCCTGTTCCTATTATAACCCTACAATCCCCAATTGTTCAATAGGCCCCGGAACCCTCCAAAGTCAATTCTCGATAAAGCTTTTCAACCGGGTGCTTCGGGAGGGGTGCCTCAGTTTCCGCAGTGCCTTGGCCTCGATCTGGCGGATGCGCTCCCGGGTGACCGCGAAATCCCGCCCCACTTCCTCGAGGGTGTGGTCGTTCTTTTCACCGATGCCGAAACGTTTGCGCAACACCTTTTCTTCCCGGGGAGTAAGGGTGCCCAGCATCCTCTGGGTCTGGTCCGCCAGATTGAGGTTGGCCACCGCCTCCATGGGGGTGGAAATCTTTTTGTCTTCGATGAAATCGCCCAGGTGGCTGTCCTCCTCGTCGCCAATGGGGGTTTCCAGGGACAGGGGCTCCTTGGCGATTTTTAGCACCTTGCGCACCTTCTCCAGGGGAAACTCCATCTTTTCGGCAAGCTCTTCCGGAGTGGGCTCCCGGCCAATCTCCTGGACCAGATAGCGTGAGGTGCGGATCAATTTGTTGATGGTTTCGATCATGTGCACCGGGATACGGATGGTGCGGGCCTGGTCGGCGATGGCCCGGGTGATCGCCTGGCGGATCCACCAGGTGGCGTAGGTGCTGAACTTGTAACCTCTTTCGTACTCGAACTTTTCCACCGCCTTCATCAGGCCGATGTTGCCCTCCTGGATCAGGTCCAGGAACTGCAAACCCCGGTTGGTGTATTTCTTGGCAATGGACACCACCAAACGCAGGTTGGCCTCCACCAGTTCCCGCTTGGCCTTCTCGACCTGGTATTCCGCCTTTTCGGCTCTGACCAGGGTCGTCAGCAGCCGCCCGGCGGCCATCCCGGTCTCAGCCTCTATCCGCCGCAGGCGCCTGCGGGCCTGGTTCCAGACCTCTTCCAGCTCTCCCAGGCGCTCCGGCGCCGCGGTGGCGGGCAGGGGGCAGTCTCCATTTTCTTTGCGGCTGCGCTTCAATTGGCGGAGCTTGGTGACCGTCAGCCCTTCCGCCGCCAGGCATTTCTCTTGGCGCTGCTGGTTTTCCCGGACCAAGCGGCCATAGAGGCGCAACCGGTTGAGGACCAGTTCCAGGTGGTGCCGCTCCAGCCGTAAATCCTTCAAGATGTCCGTCATCTTGCGGCGCTCTTTGGCAATCTTTTGCTCCGCCTGGGGACGGCTCTCATCGGAGCGGGCCAATCCGGCGGCTTCCTTCTGCAATTGGTGAATTTTCCCATCCTGGGAACGCAGCCTTTGCACCAATTTCAGGACCCGGGATTTTTGGGTGGGCAATTCCATGGGGTCCACCTCGTCAAAATCATCCAGGCCGTTCTGGGGCGCCAGCCTTTCCTGCTCCAGCCTCTGGGTCAGATCCATGATCATCTTCAGGGTGACGGGCACTTCCAGCAGGGAGTAAAGCACCTCTTTCTCCCCTTCTTCGATGCGCTTGGCAATCTCCACTTCCCCTTCCCTGGTGAGCAGGGAAACGGTGCCCATCTCTTTCAGGTATAAACGTACCGGATCATCCAGTTTGGCGCCGCCATCGCTCTCCAGGCCAGGATCCCCCTCGCCCCCCTCACTAATTTCCAGGGGACGGGCCATGGAGAGACTGCTGACCTCCGCAGCCGGCAAATCCAATTCTTCGAAGATCAGGATGTCCCTCATCTGCTCATTCAAGAGAGACTCGGGAGACAATGAGTCATTCAGGTTATCCACGCTGATCAAGGTATCGTCATCCCCCATGGGCACGCTTTCCTTAAACCCATCCATTCCGATTCCCTTGTTCATCCATTTTCTCCTTTTGCTAAACAGCCGCTAGTTCTTTCAGTTGACCGTCGATTTCACCCAATTTAACTTGCAGTGCCGCCAACCCTCCTTTGTCATTGGCATTTCTGATTTCTTCCCGCAGTTTGGCTCGGGCCTTCCTCAAGCGTCTGACTTCCAGATCCCGGCGCCAATGATCGGCCAGGACGTCCGGACTCAGTCCACTCCCCTCCTCCTCTGTGAAGGTTAAGGCGCAGATTAGCTGCCGCAGGTTCTCCCTCTCCACCCGCTGCACTAACAGGCCGTGGTCCAATTTTCCGTGCTCCCGGTAACACTCGATGATGAGGAGCATGATTTCCTGCAGTTCCCCGTCCTCGAACTCCGGGGCCCACTGTTCCAAATCTTGAAGGGCCACCATCAGGGGATGGCCCAGGACCCAGCGCAGCAGGCCCTTTTCCAGGCTGATGGCCACCGCCGCCCTCGGCGAGAGCCTGCTGGCGGTGATGGTGGCGAAGGAGGCGAGGCTCTGCCGCAGGACGCTCTCATCTACTCCCAGGCGCTGGGCCGCGGTCTTGAGCCACAGGTCCTGTTCCACCGGATCGGCGATGGCCTGAAAGTAGGGCCGCAGCTCTTCCAGGATACGGACCCGGCCCTCCACTTCCAGGCCGTGGCTACTGATGAGCCCCTCCAGCATAAAAGTGAACCAGGGCTGGGCCGACTCCCAGGCGGTCTTAAAGATTTCCACCCCGCGGCTCTTGGCGTAGTCGTCCGGGTCCTGCCCCGGGGGCAGCGCCAGGGCCCGCACCGGCAGGCTCTCCTGGGCGAACAACGGGAAGGCGCGCTGCATGGCCTTGATCCCGGCGGCGTCGCCGTCATAGACCAACACCACCTTGGGCGCCAGGTTCTTTAGGAGGCGCACCTGCTCCCGGGTCAGGGCGGTGCCCAGGGAGGCCAGGACGTCGGCGATCCCGTGGGTTTGCAGGGCGATGAGGTCCAGGTAGCCCTCCACCACCAGGGCCACCCCGGTTTGGCGCAGGGCCTCGGCGGCCTGGGGCAGGCCGTAGAGGGTGCGGCCCTTGTGATAAAGCTGGGTCTCCGGGGAATTGAGGTACTTAGGCTCCCCCTGGCCGATGATGCGGCCACCGAAGGCCAGCACCCGGGATTGGCGGTCGAAGATGGGAAAGATGATACGATTGCGGAAACGGTCGTAGAAGCCGCCGCCGCTGCGGGGCGCCAGCAGGCCCGCTTCCTGCGCTGCCTCCAGGGAAAGGCCCCGATTCTGCAAGTGGCGGCGCAGGCTGTCCCATTCATCCGGGGCATATCCCAGATGGAAGGCCTTAATGACCTCCGGGGTGAGCCCCCGTTTGGCCAGGTAGTCTCGTCCGGGGCGGCCGGCGGCGCTTTTCAGGGTGGCTTCATAAAAACCCGCCGCCACCTGGTTGATCTCATAAGCCAGGGTGCGTTTCCGGGTTTCCCTGGAACCCTCCGGCCCCAATTCCTTGAAGGTCAGAGGGATGCCGTAACGCCGGGCCAGCTCCTCAACCGCCTCCGGGAAGCTGAGGCGCTGATGCTGCATCAGGAAGGAGAAGACGTTGCCCCCGGCCCCGCAGCCGAAGCAATGAAAAATGCCCTTCTCCGGGGCCACCGTGAAAGAAGGGCTGGTGTCGGCGTGGAAGGGGCACAGCCCCAGAAGATTCTTGCCCTTCTGGGTCAAATGGACGTACTGGCCCACCACCTCTTCGATGCGGGCCGCGTCCTTGATCTCCAGGAGCTTGTCTTCCGGGATAAACGCCATGGTCAGTCGCCAGTGGTCAGTAGTCAGTAGTCAGTAGTCGGTAGTCAGTAGTCGGTTTCGGGTTACTTATTCCTTTGCCGGTTTTTGGTTGTTGTAGGGTGGCCACCGCCCACCACTTGCTAGGCCTCGTTCCCAAGTTCCGGCTTGGGAACGCCCCCTCTTAGAGGTGGATACTTAAGGCTTAACGTTACTACCCGAATAGTCTTTTTAATAATCTACAACTTGACTATTTAAAATAAATCTTAGAACCAATCCTACGCCCCATAAATTTATTGGCTAGCAATCTGCAGCCCTTCTTGGTATGCCCGGTAAGCAAATCTATAAAGATCTGAAACCAACCTAAAAGCCGGGCCAGTCCATAAAGAAAACCTCGCGCCTCACCTAATTCGGACATAATTACTACTCCCGCAACTCCACCACCGTCTTACCCTCGTTCCCAAGCTCCAGCTTGGGAACGCCCTTGACTTACCAAACTCCTGCCTGGCCCTGCCAACCTTTGGTGGGGCGGGCCTCCGTGCCCGCCGTCTTAATGTGGCGCAGTGTGCTTCATACGCTTAGCCGGGCACGGTCCCCATTTTCCTCTTCCCCCTCTCCCCCAACGGGGGGAGAGGGCTGAGGTGAGGGGGGAATCAAACGCCTTGCCACCCCTACCCGCTGTCGCCCGTCCAAGGCGGAGGTAACTTTATCTTTCTTCACGTTCCCGAGCGCAGCCTGGGAACCGAAAATAATTTTATCGAAGTCTTACTTATCTTCAAAATTATCAAAAATAGTTAAATTTTTGTTAGCTTTGTAGATTCCGCGAATCGCTCCAATAATAAATGCTAACAAAATAATAATAATATAAATTATTGGGATATATATAATAGTATATATAATTGATGAGGTATATAAATACACATAAACAGATGATAAAACAATAAATATATACGAAGTCAAATTAATTAAAAATTTATATAGTAGCTGATGTGACTTAAAGGATATTATACCAATCATATAAGTGATCAATAATACCACACAAATAGTATAGATCGTATCCATAAGTGACACCTTGTGAATACTTTTTTCCCGTTCCCAAGCTCCAGCATAGGAATGCCCTTTTCTGCCAAGCTCCCGCTTGGCCCTTCAAGCCGCAGTGGGGCGGGCCTCTGTGCACGCCTTAAAAATAATTTCCATTAATTATTCACTTATATTTCCCAGAGGATGATTCTCTATTAAGCCCCACAAATCCCTGCCATTTTCTGATGCTCGTGCTCCAATTTCGATAAGCAATCTTTTTGTTGTTTCGGGATCTGAGCCAATAACATGACTTAAAGTATCCACCTTACGCCATTCGTATCGCCTATCTTGAAGCATTTTCTTTAGAAGCTGTCTTCTTGGCTCATCTTTCATTTTTTCGGCCCTTTGTTTGAACCATTCTTCTATGATTTTTAATATTCCAGTAATAATCGCTCCAACAATAACTCCTATCAAGCCCAGGGTTGCCGCGAAACATGTGGTTGTCTGTTCAGGCATAGTCTTCCACTTTTTGTCTCTGACTCTTTCCATCCTCGTTCCCAAGCTCCTGCTTGGCCATTTAACCGGTGGTAGGGTGGGCCCAACCTACATTGATGCGCGGTGCGCACTCTACATCTTTTCCTTTTCCCCTTTTAACCCTTTCCCCTTTTCCCCTAGTCCTTCAAATCCACCACGGTGACCCCGGGATTGTCATCGGCATGGAGTTCCTTCACCGCGCTGTGGCGCTGCAGGTGCTGCCAGACCGCCTTTTTCAGGCGGCCGGTGCCCAACCCGTGGATGATGTCGACCCGTTCCGAGCCGTGCAACAATGCCTGGTCGATGAGGCGGTCCACCAGGGGCAGGGCCTCGTCCACCCGGAGCCCGATGACATTCAGGCTCTGCACCAGCTCCCGGGGCGGCAGGCAGACGAGCGGTGAGGTGGCGGCCCGCCCCCCCTTGCCCCGGCCCTCGGCCCCGGCCGGGGTGACCTCCTCCGGGGCCACCCGGAGCTTGACCTGGCGCACCTGCACCTCCATACGCCCATCCCGGCCGTCCCTGGTCAGAACTTCCCCGGTCAGCCCCAGGGCCGGCAAAAAGACCTTCTGGCCGGGGCCGTATTCCCGGGGGGGCGGCGGCGTCGAGGCCGGCGCCGGGCTCAGCTCCTTGAGCAGATCGGCCTGGCGCCGGGAGAACTCCTGGCGCAGCCGCCCCCAGGACTCGCCGCCGCCCTGCAGGCGCTTGACGATCTCCTTGAATTGCCGCTCCGCCTCCTGGATGGCCGCCCGGGCCGCCTGCTTCACTTCATTTTCGAGGCGCTGCCGCTCCAATTCCAAACGGCGGCGTTCTTCCTCCAACTCCTGCCTCTGGGACTCCGTCTCCCGGGCGCGCTCAGCCAGCTCCGCCTCCCGGTGGGCCAGCTCTTGCTGGGCCGCCTCCACTTCCGAAAGCAGACGGTAAGCCCGCAGTTCGTCCTGGTCGAGATAACGCTCCGCCTGGGCCAGGATCTCCGGACTCAAACCGAGTTCCCGGGCAATCTTCAAGGCATTGGAGGCGCCCACCACCCCGTAGGCCAAACGGTAGGTGGGGCGCCGGGTCTCTTCATTGAAGACCACCGCCACGTTCTCAAATCCCGGGGTGCGCTGGGCAAAGCCCTTGAGCAAGGGGAGGTGAGTGGTGACGGCCCCATAAGCGCCCCGCTGGTAAAAGGCCTGGAGCAGGGCCAGGGCCAGGGCCCCGCCTTCAGTGGGGTCGGTGGCCGTGCCCAACTCATCCATGAGGATCAAGGCCCGCTCCGGCAGGGAATCGAGCATGCTAAGGGCCTTTTGCAAATGGGCCGAAAAGGTGCTCAGGGACTGTTGCAGGTCCTGGGTATCGCCGATGTCGGCAAAGACCTCCCCAAAGGGGCAGAATTCGCTGCCTTCGGCCACCGGGATGGGGATGCCGCTCTGGGCCATCAGGGCCAGGAGACCCAAGGTCTTCAGGGCCACGGTCTTGCCGCCAGCGTTGGCTCCGGAAATGATGAGCCAGCGTCTCTCCGGGGTCAGCGCCAGATCGATGGGTACCACCTGGGGGGCCCCGGGGGTCTGCCGCTGGCGCTGCACCAGCAGGGGGTGGCGGGCCAGCCTGAAATCGACGCCGCCGCGGCTCCGCCAGATGGGCTCCCGGCAGCCAAAGTCCCGGGCAAAGAGCACCCTGGCCTGGATGGCGTCCGCTGCCGCCAGGGTGGCCAGGGTCTCCCGCAGCTCCGCCAAACCGTCCCGCAACAGATCCGTCAAGCGGCGCAGGACTGCCTCCTCTTCCCGCTTTTCCCGGTTTTGCAGCAGGTTGAGGGCGTTGTTGTGCTCTACGATGGCCAGAGGCTCCAGGAACAGGGTGGCCTTGGTCTGGGACTGATCGTGGATGATCCCGGGGATGGCCCCCCGGTGATCGGCCTTCAGGGGGATGACGTAGCGCCCGTGACGCTGGGAGATGATGGGGTTTTGCAGGGCCTCCTGGTATTCCGGACGGAAAAAAGTCTGCTTGAGAAGACTGTTGACTTGATGGCGGGTGTCCGTCAGTTCCCGGCGCACCTTCGCCAGGGCGGGGCTGGCCGCATCCAGGATAAAATTATTGGGGCTGATACACTGCTGGATCGCGGACTTGAGGCGAGAGAAGTCTTTAAGCCCGGCCACCAGCCGGGAGAGGTGGGGAGTAAGGTCCGGCGCCAGACCGAGATAATGGCGCAAGTGCCCCGAGAGGCGCAATACCAGCAAAATCTCGTTGAAGGCCTCGGGGGGCAGGAGGCTGCCACGCACCGTGGCCTTGGTGAGCCAGGAGGCCAGGTCGGAGAAATCGGTCAGGGGAGCGGCTCCCTCCCGGCTCTCCAGTTCCTGCCATTCCCGAATCTGGTGAAATTTTGCCTGAAGCTCGCCCAGGTCGGCCACTGGGGCGAGGCTCTGGAGAAAACCCCGGCCCAGGGAAGAGACCGCGTAGTGCTGCACAACCCGGATGAGCCCTGGAAACTCCAGGGCGCTCAAGGATTGCTCTGCCATAGCGCTCCAGGTCTAAAGGATGGGAAGGGTTAAGCACTAAGGCGCCGTCGCGCCATCTCCTGGATCATCTTGCCGTCGGCCCGACCGGCCAGGCGGGCCATAACGGCCTTCATCACCCGGCCCAAATCCTTGGGCCCCGATGCCCCCAATTCATCAATGATCCAGGATACTTCAGCTTCGCACTCTTCGCTACTAAGTTGTTTGGGCAAAAAAGAGAGGAGGACGCTAAGCTCCTCCTCTTCTTTTTTGGTGAGGTCGGGCCGCCCGGCCTTGGCGTATTCGGCCATGGCTTCCCGACGTTGTTTTGCCTGGGTGGCGACCACCGCGAGCAGTTCGTCTTCGGAAAGGTTGCGCTTCAATTCCACCTCCCGATAGCGAATGGCGCTTTTGAGCAGCCGTAAGGTGGACGCCGCCACCGGCTGCCGTCCTTTGAGCGCCTCTTTGAACGCCTGCTCCAGCCGCAGATAAAGGGACGTCATGATCCCTCAATCTTCCGCAGCTTCTTCAAAGCCCGCTTCTTGGCCGCTAGGACCTTCTTCTTCCGCTTGATGCTGGGTTTTTCGTAATGTTCCCGTTTACGAATCTCAGAGAGAATCCCGGCCTTTTCGCATTGCTTCTTAAAACGCTTTAAAGCAACCTCGAAAGGTTCGTTGGGTTTTACCCTGACGCCGGGCATGCATTTCGCCTCCTCCCGTTGTCAGATACACCTATCGCTGAGAACCTCCACCCTTAACAGTCGCGTTTCCAATAGTGACGAGGGCGATAAGGTGATAGTTCTGAACCGGCTATGGTTTATCATTTGTAACGAAACTGTCAAGGGTTTTTCTTAGGAAAAAGTAAGATTGCACTCGTGAGCCACATAATTTATAAGTAGAGGTAATTAGGGTTTCCCAGGGCGCCTCCCGCCCTGGACCTAAACCCCGGAGGAGCCGGCGGCAAAGCTCCGGAAAGGCCGTTTATGCAAGCCAAAGCTATGAATTCCCTGGTCCTGGCCGGTATCCTGCTGCTGGCGCTGGCCGGCTGCGTCACCGTCAAGGTGAGCCTCCTCGAGGAGCCCAAGCCCCTGAAGGAGAAGACCATCTCCGGCTCCGGCAGTGACAAGATCCTGTTTCTCGATATTTCCGGCATGCTCGTGGAGGGCCCCCATCGTATCCTGGCCTTCACCAAGGGGGTCACTACCCCCAGCCGGGTGAAGGAAGAGCTGGATAAGGCCGCCAAGGACGACCACATCAAGGCCGTAGTCCTGGGGATCGACTCCCCGGGAGGCACGGTGAGCGCCGCGGACGTTATCCTCCATGAATTGCAGACCTTCAAGGCGAAGCGCCGGGTGCCGGTGGTGGTCTGCCTGGAGGGTCTGGCCGCCTCCGGCGGCTATTACGTGGCCCAGGCCGGGGACACCATCTTGGCCTATCCCACCTGTATCACCGGGTCCATCGGGGTCATCGCCATGAAATTCAACCTGCGGGGGCTGATGGACAAGGTGGGGGTGGATACCGACATTGTGAAGACCGGGGCCTGGAAGGATTTCTGGTCGCCTTTCCGGCCGGCCACCCCCAAAGAAAAGGAGATGATGCAGCAAATCATCGAGGAATTTTACCGGGGATTCATAACGGCGGTGGCCCAGGGCCGGCACCTGAGCCTAAAGGAGGTCCGCAAGGTGGCCGACGGCCGCATCTTCACCGCCCCGCAGGCCCGGGACCTGGGGCTAATAGATAAGATCGGCTATCTGGATGACGCCGTTAAAGAGGCCCAGGAGAGGGCCGGGCTGACCCGCGCCCGGGTGGTGCGCTACCAGCGTCCGGACAGCTACCGCCCCAACATCTATTCCCTGCTCCCCGAATTGGAGGCCGCCGGACCTCAATTTCTCTATCTCTGGATGGCCGGCGAGACCTGAGCTACCGGAAGTTTCAGGGTCACTTATTTATCGCCTCTCCCCCGATGGGGGAGCGGGTCAGGGTGAGGGGAAATTTAATCTCTTTGCCGCCCAACTTAATAATTTCAGGTCTGGGCCGCCAAAGCCGATAAGAACCGGTAGAGGAGTGTCTTGGCCAGGGTTATGCCGCCTTCCCGATTTGCTACCATAAATGGTGAGGCAGGAATGTTGAGCCGGGAATCGGTGATTCATGAGTGAGCACCCCAAAGACCGGGCCAGCCAGCCGCCCGGGCCCGGGCAAGATGGGCCGGCTGCGGCTGATTCAGGGGACTGCCCCAACGGTCAGGCCCGCTTGCGGAGTCTGGCCCGGGAAGTCCTCTACCGGATCCCGGAGGTCCGCCCGGAAAAGGTGGCGCGATTGAAAGAGGCCATCGAACAGGGCGCCTATGAGATCGATGCCGGCAAGCTGGCAAAGGCCATCATCGCCGAGTTGATCTGGAAGCGGTGAGAGGGTGGGCACGGAGGCCCTATAATTACACAGGCGGGACGTCTGTGCCACTTGGACTCGGTAGCATAGGCCTCTGGCCTGTGTGAGATAACCTGCCCAGTTACTACCCAGGCGGGACGCCTGTGCTACCGGAAATGATGGCGATTACTGCGGCCTGCCCCACCGAGGCCAGCACCGCCGATACTGGCCGGCCAGGCAGGAGCCTGGCAAGGAAAAGGGCGTTCCCACGCAGGAGCTCGGGAACGAGAGAAAAAATGATTTTTTTGTCATTTTGAGGGAGCCGAGGCGACCGAAGAATCTAGTTTTTAATTTTGGTGGCCGCAGGCTTTAGTCTGCGCCGCCTCTGCGGGTTCCTTACAATACGCGCAGTGCGTAGGGTGGGCACTGCCCACCAATTCCTCTAAAAAGGACTGCCCAGCATCGAGCCAATCACAGCCAGGCAGGAGCTTGGGAACGAGAGGGGAAAAATAGGGCTGCGCCCCGGATGCAGCTATCCATAGGCATTTTAGGGTCTCATAGTGGCACAGGCTTCCAGCCTGTGATTGGTTGCGACCCTAGTTTTTGCTGGCCAGGGCTCGCCCGGCCGCAATGAGCAAGGCCGCCGCCTCCTCCACCTCGGCCCGGGTGGTGGGCCGGCCCACGCTGAAGCGCACCGCCCCCCGGGCTCTCTCAGGACTCACCCCCATGGCTGCCAGGACCGGGGAGACGGTTTCCCGGCCGGCGTGGCAGGCGGACCCCAGTGAGGCGGCCACCTCCGGAACCCCGGCAAGCAGCTCGCCCCCGGAAATTCCGGGAAAGGAGACGTTCAGAGTGTTGGGCAGGCGCTCAGTCTCCGGGCCGTTCAGGGAGAGCCCCGGAAAGCCAGACTGGAGCCGCACCCAGAGCAGCTCTCGCAGGTCTTTCAGGTGGGCGGCGCCGGCAGCCGCTCCTCCCTTCCGGACCAGGCGGCAGGCCTCGCCCAGGGCCACCATATAGGGGATATTTTCAGTGCCGGCCCGGCGGCCGCCTTCCTGGGAGGCCCCGTGCAGCAAGGGGGTGAGGGCGGGCTCCCGGCCCCGGCGCACGAACAGCGCCCCCACCCCCTTGGGACCATAAAACTTATGCCCCGCCACGGTGAGAAAATCGACCGGCAGCTCTTTCAAGTCCACCTTGACCTTGCCCACGCCTTGGGCGGCGTCGGTATGCAGCAGCACCCCCGCCTTCCGGGCCACTGCGGCCAACTCGGTCAGGGGCTGGAGCGCCCCGGTCTCATTGTTGGCGACCATAATGCTGATCAGGATGGTGTCGGGGCTTAAGGCCCGGCGCAGGTCATCCGGGTCCACCCGGCCTTGCCCGTCCACCGGCAGCACCGTCAGCGAAAAACCCCGGGACTCCAGGAACCGGCAGGGGGCCAGCACCGAGGGATGTTCGCCGGCTGCGGTGATGATCCGCCCGCCTCCCCGGCCCAGGGCCACGCCCTTGAGGACCGTGTTGTTGGCTTCGGTGGCCCCGCTGGTGAAGACGATTTCCTCCGGGGTGCAGTTCAAGAGTGCCGCCACTTCCCGGCGGGCCTGGCCCATGGCTTCGGCGGCCCTGAGCCCCAGCGGATAATCGCTGCTCGGGTTGCCGAACTCCGGCCCCAGGAAGGGCTGCATGGCCCGGGCCACCTCCGGGGCCACCGGGGTGGTGGCGTTGTAGTCCAGGTAAATCATGGCCTTCCCTCCTGTGGGCTCGCGGCCCTCTCGGATTGACACCGCCTTTCAACCTTTGCTATTTTAACATGAAAAGGGCCTGGCCGGCGGGCAATCCTAGGACCGCCGGCGGCCGTTATCTCTCATGAGCCATACCCTTTCTCCCAATTTCTACCGCCTGGGCCGCTGGTTTTGCCGGCAGACCCTGGGGCGCTATTTCTCCTTGGAGGTCCGGGGGCTGGAAAACCTGCCGGCCCAGGGGCCAGCCATCATCTGCCCTAAGCACCAGCGCTGGGAGGACATCCCCCTCATCGGCATGGCCCTGCCGCCGCCTCTGCACTATATCGCCAAGGCGGAGCTTTTTCGGTATCCGCTGATCCGGGAATGGTTGGGAGCCTGGGGCGGGGTGCCCCTGGACCGCAACCGGCCCCGGGCCACCCTGTCCTCTTTCAAGCGCCTGGCGCCCCTGCTGCGGGAGCGGGCCTACGTCGTCCTCTTCCCCGAAGGCACCTATTTCCGGGGCGGGGTGGGGCCGGGCAAGCACCGCTTCATCCAGTTGCTCCTCAAGCTGCAAAACCGTGATGGCCTGGGGCTGCTGCCCTTCGTGCCCGTGGGGGTCGCTTACCTGCCCCTGGCTTGGGGCTGCCGGGTACAGGTCTCGGTGGGCCCGCCTATGCGGGCCGTCCAACCGGGGCAGGCATCATTTCTCACCTCCGGCCTCATGGAACAGATCGCCCGCCTTTCCGGGTTCTAACACCTCCAACCCGTTGGCGCCGGGACTTTTTTCTTTGGCAGGGAGCCTGGATTTTTCTTACCACCGTGCTTAACTTCCAAAATATTCTTAAAAAGAAGCAAGCCTAAGAGGTCTTGGCCCATGAGAGCGGGCTGGCAATTTCTCTCCCGGCGCTGGTGGTGGGTGCATTTCCTGGGGTTTGCCCTGGTCTATGCCGCTGGCCGCCTGACGGCCGCCTATTTTAAGGGGTGACGAGATGATGCGCTACTTTTCTTACGTCCTGTGGCCAAGGTTGGGGTGGTTCATCCTCCACGCCACTGCCGTCGTCCTCTTGTTCCTCCTGGGGTATTCGCTGAAATTTTAGGCAGCCCCATGAAAAGTCCGAGGCATCTCCTCTGGATAGCCCTGGTGGTCCTGGGATTAGGGTCCACCATGTTGCATCTGCGGATTCACCCCCCTCAATCCCTCACCTATCTCTGGCCCAACCTCTTCTCCTGGATCCACCTGGTGGTGGTGAGCCTGCTCTTTCTGGACCGGCGGACCGCCCTGCTGGCGGTCATTCTCAACACCTTCCTGGCTTATCTGGGGATTATCATGATGGCGGATTACTCCATCAGCGCCACCCTGGCCGGGCAGGTTAAGGTCATGCCGGGAGTAAGCCTGTTCGGCTGGCTGCTGCAGACGACCTTTGCAGATATCGCTATCCTGGTGGGCGACCTCATGGTGGGCATATCCCTGTACCAGGTGATCCTGAGGGAGCAATAATTACCGGATTGGGGGATCATGGCTCAAAGCCGCGGCTAGCCCGTACCCGGGCCGCGGCTTGCCAGAAAGCCCAGAGCTTATGTTTGCAAAGAAAAGGCAGGGTTTTCACCTCGTCTTACTTAATCGAGGCTATTTCCTGCCTTTAGGGATGCCAGCCTTGACCCGAGGTCAGTCCCGGGTCGAGGCGAGTTTCATTTTTACTTCTTTTTCGGAGCAGCCGCAGGGCAATCGATGGTTGCCTGGCAGACCGTCTTCCCCGGGGTCTTGAGCGCCGGACATTCGATCTCCACCTTGCACTGCCCTTTGACTCCCGGGGCCGGGCACAATTGCTGGTTCTGAATGGGCTTCTGCTCTCCCGTTCCCGTCTTGGGCGGTTCCGTTGCCGCCTGGCTCACAGTCACCATAGCCAGGAACAGGAGTCCGGCGGTTCCAGCCATCAAGGCTCCCAGCCGGGAAGATATTAATTTCCGTATTTTTTCCATCATTTCCCTCCCTTGTAAGGCTACGCACCACTTGCCCTAATTATCCCTTATCGTCTTTAAGGTTGCAACACCTGAAAATTAGAGAAGGCCACAGAATTTTGTCCCTGCGGTCCTGAAGCCACTTTAAATCCGATCAGTTGGCCGCCTTGCGGTGGTTGGCCGGTGAAGCTGATAACCTGTTTGCCATTTATGAAAAGCGTGCCCTGATTGCCTTTGGTGACCAATTTGACCTGGTTCTCGGCCCCTACCCCCTTCTTGATAGAGGCGTCTTCGCGCCAGGCCACTGGCAGCAGGTAGTGGCCCATGACCAGCCGTTGGACCGCAAAAAAGCCGTTGTTGTTAATCAAGATGCTATACCAGCTGTTGTAGTCCGTGGCCCAAAAGACTATGCCGCTGCCATAGGTGGGGTCATCAGACTTGACAAAGGCCATGGTGTAGTCGACCTCGACGTCGTCGGGCAAGAAATTGGCCTGGTTAATGTAGGTTTGAGTCATGTCTTTGTCAGGGGTGATGGTGAGCTTCCCAGCCGTGGCATTAATGAGAGGGCTGGGAGCCGCCCAGGAGGGATCCAGACTGGTGAACTTGTCCGAAAAAAGCACCTTGGCGGCCAGCACGGAGGACACCATCAGCAAGACCATCGCCATCGCCATTACTAGAGCCATCAATTTTCTTTGCATCTCGTCAATCCTCCTTGGGAAAAAGTTAGTAGTCAAAAACTAAGGAGAGGGCGCCTTCCTGTCAAGAAAGAGAGGGGAGTAATTTTGATTAATTTACTAATTTTTCCCGTCATTTCGCTCTCTTTGCAGGCTCGCGCCTCATCTCCACTGATGGTCAGCCGCAGGCCCCGCGTGGCCTTTAAGGGCCCAGCACTTTAAAATTGGAGAAGGCCACTGTATTTTGCCCCTCCGGTCCTGAGTCCACTTCAAATCCGATCAGGCTGCCTCCTTCCGGCGGTTCGCCGACGAAGGTGCCAACCTGTTTTCCATTGATGAAAATCGTGCCCTGATTGCCTTTGGTGACCAACTTGATCTGGTTCTCGGCCCCAACCCCCTGCTTGATAGCGGCGTCCTGCCGCCAGGCCACGGGCATCAGCACGCGGCCGCTTAACTCGCGAAATACGGCAACTCCGCCCTCGTTGGAAATCTGCAAGGCATAATAGGTGTTGGTGTCCTTACCCCAAAAGATCAAGCCAGAGCCAGCGCGGGGGGAACCAGCCTTAACAAAGGCTATGGTGTAGTTCGCCTCCATGTCGTTGGGCAAGATATTGGACTCGTTCAGTAGGTTCGTCTCTCCTTTGATGGGGGTGGTGATGGTGAGCTTGCCGTCTTTGGCGTTTACATCAGCACTGGGTTCAACCCCCCAGGCGGGATCCAGGGTGGTGAACTTGTCCTCTAAAACCACATTGGCGGCCAGACCGGCGCTCGCCGCCAGCAAGACCACCGCCATCGCCAGCAGCAGGGCTGTCAATTTCCCTTTCATTTTTCCCAGTCTCCTCGATTTTAGGTTAATGGTCAAAAATTAAGGAGGGGCCGGCTTCCTGTCAAGGAAGAGAGGATGGTAATCTTGATTAATTTCCATATCTTTCCTGACATTCATCCTCATCCGCCCTGATTGTCCGCCGCAGGCAGTCTTTTCCTCCCCATCTATAATTTTCCTCCGGCCTGCAAGGCGTACTTGAGGGCCAGGGCCTTTTCGGCCACGGCCATGGGGGTGGGCCCCAGGATGTGCACCTGGGCTTCCCGGCCCCAGCCGCCCTGATCGCAGATGAGGTCCGGGGGCGCCTCACCGGGTTTCAAACTCGCAGCCGCCTCCATCTCCAAGGTGCCGCCACTCCGGTCCCAGTCTCTTTCCGGTTCTCGGCCGGGGCCGCCGCAGGAAGTCATCCGCAGATGGAGGATGGAGGCCAGTTCGGTCATATCCGTAAGAAAGCGGATATTCATGGCGCTGCGCCACTCCGGGTGGCTGGCCGCGACCGTGAGGATGAGGGCGGTCAGCTCAGGTGAGGCGCCGAAGGCCGGCGGCGCCGGGATGAGCAGCCCCGCGGCGCTTTTTACCAGGCGGCCCGGGAAGGCGGCCACATCTTGAGGCCCCTCGGCATAGGGGGTGGCGAACGCCAGATTGCTCATGGACTCGGGGATCAGGGGGCTCAAGTCCTCGGCTTGCAGACGGGCGGCGGCGGCCTGCAAATCTTGCAGGACCTGGAAACGGCTCAGGGACCGGGCCCAGGGGGCGTAAGGGTTCACCGGACCCGTCCCCCGGCCCAGGGGCAAGCCGTGCTTCAGCGCCTGGAAGGTGAGGGTGCGGGCCTCGGTCACCGCCTCCGGGAGGGGGAGGCCCCGGGCCAGGCCGGCGGCGCAAGCGCTGGCCAGCACGCAGCCGCTGCCGTGGTGATTGGGGGCTGCCAGCCGCGGGCCGGCCAAATGATAGCTATTGTGGCCGTCGGTGAGCACGTCCACCGGCGTCCCTTCCAGGTGGCCGCCCTTGGCCAGGACCCAGCGGGGGCCCAGGGCTTGCAGCCGCCGGGCCGCCTCTTCCAGGTCCTGGGGGGTCTTGATCTTAAGCCCGGTGAGGCGGGCGGCCTCCGGGGCATTGGGGGTCAAAAGGAAGGTCAGGGGGAAGAGCTCTTCCCGCATGGCGCTGACTCCGGCCTCGTCCAAGAGTGGGAAGCCGCCGCCCGCGGCCAGTACCGGGTCCAGCACCACCGGGGCAGGACCCAGCCTTTTTAAGGAAGCGGCCACGGCGGCCACGATGGCCGCGTTGGCCAGCATGCCCAGCTTCACCGCGGCCACCGGGAAGTCGCTGCTGACCGCCTCCAGTTGGGCCGCCACCACCTCCGGGGCCACCGCCTGCACCGCCTGGACCCCCTGGCTGTTCTGAACTGTCAGGGCAGTGGCCACCGTCAGGCCGTAAACGCCTGACAGGGTGGCCACCTTCAGGTCTTGCTGCAGGCCGGCGCCTCCTCCCGGATCGAAACCGGCGATAATCAGAACGGTCTTCATGATAGTCTCCATGATCCGAACTGCGAAAGTCCTGGGGCCCAGGCCGGAAGCCTGCGGCACTATTTCCCTATTGCAAGTCCTAGAGGGCCTGCGGCCGCCAGAATTAGGCGGGCACAGCCCGCCCCATGAGTTCGATACAGGCGAGAGGCCTGTGGCACTAACGGAGCTTTTATCGAAAACCTTATCCGGCGCCGCACCGGCGGGATGCCTGTGCCACAGGACCCTGCCGGCGGCTACCGGGCGGCCTCCAGGCAGCATCCCAGGGCGCCCATGTATTGGGGGTATGGCGGCACCAGCACCCGAAAAGAGTCTTGTTCCTTAAGGAAATTGATTACCGCCCGGTTGCGGGCCACCCCGCCGACGCACACCAGGGTAGGACACCGGTAGCGGCGCACCATCGCCAAGGCCCGCCGGGCCACCGAGGCATTGACGCCCGCGGCGATGCGGGCCGGCTCCACCCCCTCCAGCAGGTGTCCCACCAGTTCGCTCTCCCCGAAGATGGCACAGGTCTGGGAAATCTCCACCGGGTCCAGCCGGGCCGCGGCGAATTGCGCCAGGGGCATCTTCAGGAAGCGGGCCATGTTTTCCAGGTAGCGGCCGGTGCCCGCGGCGCAGCGGTCATTGGAGAGGAAATCGAACACCCGGCCGTCCCGGACGTACAGCACCTTGGTGTCCTGGCCCCCCACCTCCAGGAGGACAAAATGATCCAGACCCGTTTGCTGCCTGGCTCCCAAAAAATGGGCCCGAATCTCGGTGATGGCCGGGAATATTTGCTGCAGGAGATTCTTGCCGTAGCCGGTGACCACCAGAGACGCCGGCTCCGGGAGGCCCAGCCGCGGCCAATCGATGGACAGGCGGCGCCCCCCCCGAAGGAGATAATTACGGTAAAAGATGATGGCGTCCAGGCGGCGGCGCCGCCAACCCCCCTTGGGGTCCAAATAGACCAGCTTCACAAACCGGCTGCCGAAGTCCAGACCGCAGGCGGAACGGCCAGGTTTAGGGGAGGAGGGCCGGGAAGCGATGCTTCCTGGCCGCGGGGCCTCCTTTCCCGGCAATTCCTCACGGCCGCAAGACATCGACAAAGGCCTCCAGGCGCATCCGGGTGCGGGAATCGAGCGGTGCGGGGCGGTCCCCCTCAATGGTGAGGATGGGCAGGTTGAGGCGCTCCCGGATGGTTTGGTCGAACATCTGGCGGAAGCAGAAGCTCTGAGTATAATGCACCAGTCCGTCCAGGCGCCGGGTCTGCACCGCGGCCTCAAGGTCCGCCAGGCGTCCGGCGATCTCATAGGGATACGTATAATGAAAGTATTGCTCGGCCAGGTCCGGACCGGCCAGGGGCATGCTGAACTGCCGGGGAAATTCGTGGAATACTACTCCGGCCCCCAATTCCTCCAGATATTCCCACAGGTCGGTAAAGATGGGAGGGATGCCGGCAAAGCCCAAACGCACCGGGTAATCACGGGGCCGGCGTTGCTCGGCCTCTTTCAGCAAAGTGTTGACCCTGAGTTCGAAGGCCGCGGGGTCCGAGGCCAAGTCGGTGCTGGCGATCAGGAGCTCAAAATTCTCCTGGCCGCTCACCCGGCCGGATTCCCAGGTGAGGCGGTCCAGGTGTTGCAAGGCGCGCCGCAAAGGCGCCAGCCTCTTCTGAACCTGGGCCACCCGAACCTCGCTGGCGCCCAGGCGGGTCCTCAGGTTATCGATCTCCCGGGCCAGTTGCACCCGGTTCCGGGGATAGGGAAATTTGAAGTGGATCACCTGGCGGCCCTCAGCCTCCAGAATCTCCCCCAGGGCCTGGGTATAGGAGCAATCACCCTGGCAGGCGACGATGACCGCGGCGATCTCCGGGTGGCGCTGCAAGGCCGCGTAGATTCCCTTGATCCAGCTACAGATGGTGCGGGGGAAACCGGCGGCTTCGGCCTCCGCGGCCAGGGCCCGGGCCCCGGGGTCGGCGATGAACAAGTTATTCAGGTCCACCGGCGTCAGGCCGGCGGCCAACACCACTTCCACTGGAATGGTAGTGGTGAAGCCCACCCTGGCGCCGGGAGGCAGCGGTTTAATTGAGGTCATATCTTTTTGCCGCGGCAACGGCCGGCCTAGTCCGGATTTCATGCGGGCCTACAGCCTATAAGCATCAAGATGGACTGCTCTCCAGGGAAGGTGCTATGATGATCTCACTAGATAGCGACACAAGAATCCTATAATTATTTGGTACTTATCACCACTGGCTCGAAAGCTCGTGAGATCAGGCCGCTCCTTTAGTATGCGAAATGCAAATTTGACAGCCTTATCCTCAGTGTTGCGCTCAGATTCGGGCTGCTTAAACCATTCACTTAGAATTGCTTGGAGAGCTTCCTCTTTTTTCATGGCTGAATACTCGCTTAATTAGCTTATTATATTTGAGTGCTAATCACCCCTAACCCCTAACCCCTAACCCCTCCCTTATTATCCCCGGCTGCCGAAGATGGCGGTGCCCACCCGCACCAGGGTGGCCCCTTCTGCCACCGCCACCTCGAAATCCCCGGACATGCCCATGGACAGCTCCGGCAAGGGTTGCCCGCAATCCGCTGCCAGGCGGTCCCGGAGCTCCCGCAAGGCCCGGAAATAGGGGCGCACCGCCTCGGGGTCGGCCAGCCAGGGAGGCAGGGTCATCAAGCCCAGAACCTGCAAATGCGGTAGCCGCCCCAACTCCCGGAGCAACCCCGGGACCGTTTCCGGAGCGGCCCCGGACTTGGAGGCTTCACCCGCCAGATTAACCTGGATGAGGATTTTTTGTATGTCCCCCCTGAAGGCTGCCGCGGCATCCAGGGCTTGGGCCAGCTTCAGGCTGTCCACCCCGTGGATCACATCGAAGAGGCCCACCGCGGCTTTGGCCTTGTTGCTCTGCAAGTGTCCGATAAAATGCCAGCTAAGGGCCGGACCCAGGGCGGCGATCTTGGGCCGGGCCTCCTGAAGGTAATTTTCGCCAAACAGGAGCTGGCCTGCGGCCACAGCTGCCTGGATATGCTCCAGGGGCACCGTCTTGCTCACTGCCAGCAGGCGCACCAGGGCCGGGTCCCGGCCGGCTCTGCGGGCCGCTGCCGCGATGCGGCCTCTCACCTCCTCCAGGTTACGGGCGATGTGGCTCACGGCTGGCTATCTTTCTGACGCTCTGGTTACCAAGGTCTATCCCCTCAATCTCCCCTTCTTCCAGGCCGAATACCCGGAGGGTATTTTCCCAAGTGGCCCGGGCCGCCTCCTCCAGGGTGAGGTTCCGGACGCCCGCCAACTGCCGGGCCGTGGCGATCACGTAGGCGGGCTCATTACGCTGGCCCCGCCAGGGTTGGGGAGGCAGATAGGGGCAGTCGGTCTCCACCAAGAGCCGGTCCAGGGGCGCCATCCTGGCCACCTCCCGCAGGTGCCCGGCCTTGGGGTAGGTAAGGGTGCCGGAAAAGGAGAGACTAAATCCCAGGTCCAGAAAGGCTGCGGCCTCCTCCCAACTCCCCTCGAAGCAATGCATGACCCCGCCCCGAAGGCGGCCCCGGTATTCCCGAAGAATCTTCAGAGTTACCTCCGTGGCCTCCCGGGTGTGGATGATCACCGGTTTTTTCAGGGCCTGAGCCAGTTCCAGTTGGCGGCGGAACCAGCGCTCCTGGTCCTCTGCCGGCGAGCGGCGGCGGTAGAAATCGAGACCAATTTCGCCGATGGCCACTACCCGGGGCCGGACCGCCAGGGAAGCCAGGGTTTCCAGATCCTTTTCGGTCATGGCTACCGCCCCATGGGGGTGGACCCCCAGGGCTGCCACCACTCCGGGAAATTTCCCGGCGGTGCGCAGCACCGAGGGGGCGTCCTCCAAGCTGGTGGCCACGTTGATCAGCAGAGCCACCCCGGCTTCCCGGGCCCGGCGCACTACCTCGGCCTGGTCAGGCTGCAACTCTTCCAGGTCCAGATGGGCGTGAGAGTCGGCCAAACGCAGGGGTATCTGTTTTGAGCTTATGGACGAATCCTCCCTGTCATGGTAAAATATCTAATATTGCCCAGGTCTGCAAGGAGCGGCGGTGTCCACCTGGTTTTCGTCTCTTTCGGGGATTGCGATCTGCTGGGTTTGCCTGTTGGCCCCTCTTAACTTGGCGGCGGCCGACCTCACCCATACCCCGGTCCAATGGCAGAGTTTGGGGCGGGGCCTCAATTTCACCCGGGTGGACGTTATCCGGGAGGGCGAGGAAAGGGAGGTGGTTACCACCCTGGCCGTGGTGAAGATCGACCCGGCCACTAACGCCTTCCGGGTTTTTCACCATGGACCCCAGAGCCTTACTGCCTGGCAGCAGGAACTGCAGGCCCCCATCGTCTTCAACGCCAGCTACTATGGACCGGGGTACCAACCGGTAGGTCTGATCATCTCCGATGGCAAAACCTTAGGGCCTGCTAATAACAGCCGGATGCGCGGCATGTTCGTGGCGGAACCCAAAGGAATTTCCCCGGATCTTCCCCGGGCCACTATCCTGGACCTAAAGGCCACCCCGGTCAATCCCAAGACCCTCCCCTGGACCCAGGGAGTCGAATCCTTTCCCCTGCTCCTGGACTCCAATGGGAACATCCGGGTGCGGGACAGCGATAAAAATGCCAACCGCACGGTGATCGCCACCGACCGGGCGGGTAATATCCTGGTCTTCAATACCTCCAACCGCTATTTCACTTTGCGGGAGATGGCCCAATTCCTCAAGGCCAGCAATTTCGAGATCGACTCCGCCATGAACCTGGATGGCGGCAGCGAAGCCCAACTGTTGATCAAGACCAAGAACTTTGAATATTTTTCTCCGCCCGCGTGGGAAAATCCCATCGGCAACCTTCTAGAGCGCCAGGGCTCCTTTTTGCCCACCGTGGTGGGGGTGTTCCCTCGTAAGGACTGATCTCCATGGCCTCTTACCTCATCCTCGGGGCGGGAAAATTCGGCTGTTTGGCCCTGAAAAGGTTGGCCCGCCAGGATGCCGCGGCCACCTTTCTCGTGGTGGATCGCCAGCCGCAGGCCCTGGCCGCGGCCCTGGCCCTGGGGATACCGCGAGTGGCAGGGACGGCTGCGGAGGCCGCCACTTTTTTGGCCGGCAATCTCGCAGAGGATTCCCCCTGGGACTGGCTCATCCCCATGGTGCCGGTGCACCTGGCCTGGGCCTGGCTGTTGGCTGGCCCCCTGCGGGGTTGGGAGCCGGCGGCGCCGCCGGACATATTGGGAGACCTGGCGCCGGTGGCCTGGCGAGGCCCGGAAGGCCAGTGGTATCTGAGCCGGGCAGCCCATCGCTGCCCGGATGATTGCGATGAGCCGGAGTCGGTCTGTCCGGTGAGCCGGGAACCCCGGAAGGCGGCCCTGTCCGACGAACTGGCGGCCGTGAGTTTGCCCGGATTTGCCATCAAGGTGGTGGCCAGCCGGCAACTGGCTCCCGGAGTGGGGGGCTACCCGCCCGGGACCTTGCTGGCCCTGGCCCGGGACCTGGCCGGCCAGGGCGGCCGGACCTTGATTGCCACCGCCTGCCGCTGCCATGGGGTAGTGCACGGGCTGAAAGGCCCAACACCTGTCGGCCAAACCAGGAAACAGAAAACAGAAAACAGAAAACAGAAAACAGTGAACTATGAGCGGCTTTGATCAATCCGGGGTCTTGGGCGCCTCGCCACGCATGCGGGAGATCTTCCACCTGCTGGAGCTGGTGTCGGCCTCGGATGCCAACGTCCTGGTGTTGGGTGAAACCGGCACCGGCAAGGAGCTGGTGGCCCGGGCCATTCATCTTAACAGCCCCAGGGCCGCCGCGCCCTTTGTGGTGGTCAACTGCGCCGCTTTGCCCGAAACCCTGATGGAGTCCGAGCTTTTCGGCCATGAACGGGGGGCCTTCACCGGGGCTGTCAGCCGCCAGGAGGGCCGTTTCCTCATGGCCCACCGGGGCAGCCTGTTTCTTGATGAGATCGGGGAGCTCAGCCTCAATATCCAGGCCAAGCTGCTGCGGGTTCTCCAGACCAGGGAGTTCGAACCCCTGGGGAGCAACCGCACCCTGAAGGTGGATGTCAGGATCATCGCGGCCACCAACCGCAACCTGGAAGCCAGGGTGCGGGAGGGGCGTTTCCGGGACGATCTCTTTTATCGTCTCAACGTCTTTCCCATCGTCCTGCCTCCCTTAAGGGAGCGGCTGGAGGATCTGCCGCGTTTGGCCGATCATTTTCTGAGGACCTTTGCCGCGAAAAACCGTAAAAAAATCGAATCTATATCCACTGAGGTGCTCCAGGCTTTCCAGGATTATCCCTGGCCAGGAAATATCCGGGAGTTGGAGAACGTCATCGAACGGGGGGTGATCGTCTGCCTGGGGGACACCCTGACCCTCCGGGACCTGCCGGACCACCTGCTGCATGCCGGCAAGACCGCGCCCGAGTACCTGGTGGAACCGGCGTTGCCGGAACTGGAGCGGCAATTGATCAGCCGTACCCTGGAAAAGGTGGATGGCCAGCGGCAGGCGGCCGCGGAGATCCTGGGGATTTCCCTGGAGGAGTTGGAACTGAGGCTCCGGTCTTATGGAGTGGGCAAATAGGGCAGGATTTGCAGCCAGAGTCGGGACAGCCAAAGAGCTTATATTTATATATAAAACTAAATTTTAGGGATTTATCATGTTCTTTCCGCCCCTGATCTTTCTGTTGATGCTGGCCTTCTTCGTGGTGGCCCTGATCATGCTGCCCTTCCTGCTGCTGGGGATGATCGGCGCGGCCTTTTCGCGGCTGGGGCTCCCCCCCGGCCTGATCTTCTGGCTGCTCATCTCCACCCTGGTGGGCAGCCTGGTGAACATTCCCATCTATCGTTTCGAGAGCCAGGAGGTTCAGGGAGATCAGATCATCTCCTATTTCGGCATGCAGTTCCGGCCGCCCTCCATGGGGTCGAGCCACCAAACGGTGCTGGCCGTCAACGTGGGTGGGACCCTGATCCCGCTGGGCCTGTGTATTTATCTGCTCTGGAGGATACCCTTCGGCTGGTATCTACCGGTCCTGGTGCTCCTGGTGACCCTGGTGGTGAACCGCCTGGCCCGCCCGGTCAGGGGATTGGGAATCGCGGTGCCCGGATTGGTTCCGCCGCTGTTGGCGGCCTTGGGAGCCTATCTCCTATGCCCTCCCGACCTCCGGGCGCCCTGCGCCTACATCGCCAGTACCCTGGGGATTCTGGTGGGCGCCGACCTCCTGAGGTTGGGGGAGATCCCCCAACTGGGGGCGCCGGTGGCCTCCATCGGCGGCGCCGGCACCTTCGACGCCATCTTCTTCGGGGGGATCGTCGCGGTTTTGCTAAGTTAGGGAATCGGTCTGGCCCAACCCGGGAAAATGGGTTATAATTTTACCTTAAGGAATTTATGTTTTTCGGGGAGGATAAATTAATGAGGCGACTATTCAGCCAAGTGCCATCGCGGTTGACTGGAGCCCTCTCCGGCCTGAGGGCCCGGGTACGGCATCCCTGGGCGCCGGTTCTGCTGGTCCTGTTCATCCCTTGGCTCCTGGGGTGGTCCTGGAAGGATGCCAGCGGCCTGACCATCAACCCTTCCTACGTGAACAAAATCCAGGACGGCAAGACCACCAAACAGGAAGTCCTTGTCTATTTTGGCGATCCCAAGGAGATCGAGCGCACCCCCGATGGTCTGGTTTACAAGTACTTCAGTTATAAGGACGCCGACGCCTTGCCTTATGACCCGAATAAACGCGAGCCCAACCAGCAGTCCACCACCCCTTATTTGCTTGAGGACAACCAGGTTAGAAAGAAGCCGGTGGTAACGAACGGGGGCAAAATCCTGAAAAGCAGCCTGGAAATCCGCTTCAAACCCGACAGCAACACCGTGATGAGCCACGACTATAAGGAATTTTAGCGGGGTGCCGGATGACGGTCTTCGCCGACCTGGCCCAGGCGCTATCCTGGGTTTTTGATTTACAGAAATTCGGCGTCAAATTCGGCCTGTCCTCGACCCTGGACCTGCTGGCCCGGTTGGGCCTTCCTTACCAGGAGGGCCGTTATCTTCACATCGCCGGCACCAACGGCAAGGGCTCGGTGGCGGCCATCCTCAGCGCCGTCCTCACCCGGGCCGGATACCCGGTGGGCCTCTTCACCTCCCCGCATCTGGTGAGCTTTCAGGAGCGCCTGCGCCTGCGAGACCGGGAAATCACCGGAGACCGCCTGCTGTCGCTGATCAACCAGGTGGGCGCCGTGGTGGACCCAAGCGAGCCTCCCACTTTCTTCGAATTCGCCACCGTCATGGCCTTTCTCTATTTCCTGGAGGAAAAGGCGGACCCCATCATCCTGGAAACCGGCATGGGGGGGCGGCTGGACGCCACCAACATCGTAGCCCCGCTCCTAACGGTTATCACCAACATCTCCCGGGACCATCAGCACTACCTGGGGCGGGGGCTGTTGGCCATCGCCGCCGAGAAGGCGGGCATCATCAAAGAAAAGACGCCCTTGATTACCTATGCCCGGCAACCCTCGGTCCTGGACCTTTTCCGCCGCCGCTGCCGGGAACTGGAGGCGCCGCTGTTTCTGGGGGGAGTGGACTTCCGGGCCCGGGGGGCTTCCGGCGGGCGCTTTGGCTATCAGGGGCTTAACCGGGTCATGTCGGGTCTCTCCTTGAGCTTGCGGGGACGCCACCAGTACCGTAATGCGGCGGTGTCCCTGGCGGTCTTGGAGCTTTTAGAGCAGCGCGGCTGGGCCATCGGCGAGGCCGCCATCCGGGAAGGCCTGGCGAACACCCGCTGGCCGGGGCGCCTGGAACAGGTGGCCCAGGACCACCGCATTTTTCTGGACGGGGCCCACAACCCCGCCGCCGCCCTCACCCTGGCCCAGGCCTTGAAACCGAGACCTTCCCGGGGCAACGGCCGGCTGTTCCTGGTGATGGGCATCATGGCCGATAAGGATGTGGACGCCATTCTGGCCCGTCTGCTGCCACTGGCCCATTTGGTGATCTTCACCCAACCCCGGTACTTCCGGGCCGCAGCCACCACGGATCTGGCCCGGCGGGCCCAGGCCTACGCTCTGGAGGTGATCCAGGTTCCCCGGGTGAGTGAGGCCATCCGCCGGGCCCAGACCCTGGCCGGCCCCCGGGACCGCATCGTCGTCACCGGCTCCCTCTTCACTGTGGGGGAGGCGAAGGAGTATTTTCAAGGTGTCGAATCCTGAGGTGCCGGGTAAGGTCGGCAGCGGCCCAGGCTTCCAGCCGGTTAAAGTTCAAGGTTCAAAGTTCAAGGTTAAAATATCCCGATCATGTAACTCTTGTTCTTTATTTTTCGAAAATCGAAACGGGGCGACCCAGCGGGTCGCCCCTACAACTCGAAACTCAAAACTCAAGGGTCTTTATGCAAATCTTCGTTTCCGGGTCCCTGGCCTACGACCGCATCATGGATTTCCCCGGCCGTTTCGCGGATCACATCCTGCCGGAGAAGATCCATATCCTGAATGTCTGTTTCATGGTGAATGGCCTCATAGAGCGTTTCGGCGGCACCGCCGGCAACATAGCCTATAATCTGGCCTTGCTGGGGGAAAAGCCGGTCATCCTGGCGACCGCGGGCAAGGATTTCGCGCCCTACCGGGAATGGCTGGCCGGGCTCGGCCTGCCCCTGACCGGGATCGAGGAGATTCCCGGGGAGCACACCGCCGGGGCTTACATCACCACTGACCTCTCCGACAACCAGATTACCGGGTTCAATCCCGGGGCCATGCAGCACCTCTCGGATTATTGTTTCGATGGGGTGGACGCGGCCGCCGCCTACGCCATCGTGGCTCCGGGCGGCCTGGAAGACATGCTGGCGTATACCCGGATCTACCAGGCCCTGGGGCTGCCCTATATCTTCGACCCCGGCCAGAGCATCCCCGCCTGGGAGGGCGGCCGGCTCCGGGAGATGGTTGCCGGGGCCCTGGCCCTCATCGTCAACGACTACGAGGCGGAGATGTTTCGGCAAAAGACCGGCCTCAAGGACCAGGAGCTTCTGGAGTTAGTGCACGCGCTGATTGTCACCCGGGGCGAGGAAGGATCAGATCTCATAACCGCCGCTGGCCGGTGCCTGGTGCCCGCAGTACGCCCCAGCCAGGTAAAGGACCCCACCGGGGCCGGAGACGCTTACCGGGCCGGGCTTCTCAAGGGGCTGGTTCTGGGGCTCTCTTGCGAGGAGTCGACCCGTCTGGGAGCGGTCCTGGCCAGCTTTTGCGTGGAGGAACAAGGCACCCAGGAACACCGGCTGGAAATCTCCCAGTTCTGGGAGCGTTACCGGGAGAACTTCGGGCCGCCGCCGCTGGGGGTGTAGGCGCGGGGAGAGCTCAAAGTTCAAAGTTTTAAGCCTGACGTCTTTTTGTCGGTAGTTCGGCAATCGGCTTTGACTTCGGTAGCCAGGGCTACAACCTTGGCATATCACCCTTCTGCGACCTTCTGGTTAAAAGTCAAAAAGTTTAACTCCCCTAACCTTGAACTTTTAACTTTGAACCTTGAACTTATCTTCAGCTCAATTCCTCTAAGGCCCGGGCCGCGAACCCCAGGCTGGCGTCGAGTTCCAGGGCCTGTTTTAGGACGTAGGCCGCCTCCTGGCGGTGGCCCAGGCGCTGCAAATTGATGCCCAGGTTGGCATAGTCGATGGCGGAGCCGGGGTCCAGTTCGATTACCTTCTCGAAGCAGACCACCGCCTGCTGATATTCCTCCAGCTTGAAGAAGCAGAATCCCAGGAAATGGTGGGCCTCCTTCAGGTTGGGGTCCAGCTCCAGGGCCTGCCGGAAGGCGGTGGCGGCGGCCAGATAGTCGCCCAAGTCCTTGTGGCAGTTGCCCAGGTGCACGTGGATGCTGGGAACTTCGTGAGCCGGGGGATTGAGGGCCAGGGTCTTTTGGAAATGGCGCAGGGCGTCGTCTGTGCTCCCCAGGTTGGCCAGGGCCAGGCCCAGAAAGAAGTTTACTTCGAAGCGTTCCGGAAAGGTCTGGTTTAGCTGCTGCAAGGCCACTAGGCCATCCATGGGCTCGGCGTAGAGGGCCGCGGTCTTGGCCAGGTGGAAGACGACGGTGGTGCCTCGGGTGCGCTCCAGGAAGTGGGTCCCCGGGATCAGGATGTAGACCGCAGGGATGCCGATGCGGGGATGGGTGACATCCACCGCCAGTACCTCCAGGTGCAGGCGGGCCAGGGCCTTTAGGCAGTTGCCAATCTCCACCTTGAGATTGTCGTGGGCCAGGTTGGGGAGGCTGTTGAGGGGGACCAGCGGTCCTGGGGCCATGAGATAGGCGGCCTCCTCCAGGGACTCGTATTTGGGCAGGGTAGGGCGGTAGGAGGTGCGCCGGTGAAAATCCCCCGCCAGTTGGGCTACCTCGGTTAAGGCCCGGATCAGGGACTTGGCGGGGTCAGTGGTGGTGCCGGCGGCAAAGACGATTTCGCTCGATTCGGGAAAGCTGACGGGATCGTAAGCCAGGGCCGCCACCGTGGGGATGCCGGTATCCATCGAGAAATCCCTGAGGTAAACTTTGATGCCATTTCTGCAGAATTTATCCAGCAACTCCCGGGCCGCAGGGTCGGTTACCGAATCCGGGTCGATGGCCGGGGTGGGCCGGCGCTCCTGGGTGATGACCGTGCCCACGTGGCGCTCCACCACCTCGCACAGGGCCTGGAGCACCGCCTCCTCGTACCCGTTGCCGGCCGCCGGGCCATTGTACTCCTCGATAAGATAGAACCAATACAGGGGCAGATAGACCGGGACCCCGGTGCTGAGGTTGGTGGCCGGGACGAAATGGAGGGGCCAGTCCTGGTAAAGGGCCGCGGCGGCCTCCACGTCCGGGGATTTGTCGAACAGGGAGCGGGCCAGGTAGGAGAAGGGCAGGGCCTGGCCCTTCAGGTCCCGGACCCGGCCATAGCGTTTCGGGCCGCTCTCGATAAAGGTGAAGAAGCTGAAGCGCTCCACCAGTTCCATGAGGGCGCTGGCCTCGGACTGCGCCGGGGTGGCGCCTTTGCCCATCTGTTTCTGGGTAGGCACCACCCGCCGGGCATCGGCTCCCAGGAGGCTGATGTGGACCGGGATGTCCAGGCGCCCGGAGTCGATGCGCATGGTTTCCGCCAGGATCTCCAGATCGAGGCCGGCCAGTCGCTCCCGCACCCGGCGGATGGTGGCTTCCGGGGCCGTGAGCTTGTCCTGGTCGTAGGTGTAGCCTTTCAAGGCGTCGGTGAGCGGCAGGATCGGCAACATGGATCATAATCTCCTGGCTCAGATTATGACCCTGGGAGGGATTTTTTGCAAACGCCAGGGCTCACCGGGCCGGCAGGCGGCGGCGGTCCCGTTCCGCCGGGCGAATTTCTATTGCATGGTAATATTGAAACCCTGGGGCCCGATGTTCAACTCCACCCCCTGCTGCACCGCATTCAGATTGATGATAACGCCGCGCTGGTTCTGCATGGTCAGACCGGCCTCGCCTCCGACCAGGGCAACGCCCGCCCCCAGGGCCGCATAGTTGCCGGCAAACTGGGAAACATCGGTCATGTTGTAGGCGTTGCCCACCGCGCTGATGGAGGCATAGCCGACGTTGCCCACGCTGAGGCCGTCGATATGGAAGAGATAACGTTCGCCGTTGTACCTCAAAACGCCGCTCCCCGAACTGAAACCGACCCCCGCGGCCACGCTGGTCATATCAATAGATACCGTACCGACCGGGTAGTATTGCTCCCGGGCGGTTCCGGAGGTGGCCGCCACCAGGAGCAGCACTACCATCACCAGACTGAGAAGCATCCTCTTGGTGCGCATCTTTTGCCCTCTTTCTTGGCGAAACCTCAACTGGTCGCGTGATTCTAACTTAAGGGCCTACCGCACAAAGTCAAGCTCCCTACTACCCTAAATGGTTGAATGGCAATCAGTAGAAAACCTTAAAAATCCGGCGTGGGCACATCTTTCCACGCCGTATCCTTGGCCACCGGCTTGATTTGGACGATTTTCCCGGTTTGGGTGTCCAGGTCAATGAAACCCACCGGGGTCCTCACGGTGCCGATGGCTAGCAGGCTGCTCCCGGAGATACGCCCTGCCTGGCCGTTGTCTGCCTCCACCAGAATAACCCGCCGGTAAGGACAGGTGTCGCAGGACATCTCAGGCAGGTTCAGTCCTAAAGGGCAGTAATGCCGCCGGGCCAGCGCCGGGTCGACCCCCATCATGGCCGCCATGTGCGCCATCGGCGAACTGCGGAGATGAGCGAAGGGGTGAAACACCCAATTAATGATCAAGGCCACGGTATGATGCATCTTGAACAGGTGGGATTGGTCTCCCGTGTCGGCAATCATCCCTTGCATCACATAGTCCGCGGGCATAAGATAGCCGAGGTAATCCTTGTCACCCTTGAGGAAAGGGACTTCCCCGGCCTTGGAGGCGGTGACAATGCCCTTGATGGCCTCAGCGGCCAAGGGGCTGTCCTCCGGGAGAATGGGCACAAGCGTGAGGTTATTGGCAGTGGTTAATGGGAGGGAGGCCAGGGTAATTTCCCTCAGGAGAATGCCGCTGCCCATCACCAGGATGACCATGAAGACCGGGATAACCGCGTGCCGCAGCGCGGTAGATGGGATTAACCGCTGAACCAGCGCGGCCAAGGGCCGCTCCAGAGCCCTGGGCAGGAACATCCCGGAGCTGTTCATGTATTCCCGGTAAGAATCTCCATATTGGTTCAACATGCGCCGTTGTTCGTCAAGAGCCAGGAAGTAGTAGAGGACGAACATCAGCGACAGGCTGGCCAGAACGATGAGCCGGGGCCACAGGATGGCCATGCCGGTGCCCCAGACCCCCAGCATGAGGTACTGGGGATGCCGAATCATCTGGTACAGGCCCCTGGAGGCTATGCCCCATTTAAAGATCTTCCCCAAATAGACCTGCAGGGCACAGATGCAGAAGCCCAGAAACCCAATGACAAAGAAAAACGAGCCGGCGATCCGCACGGTCTTGAGAAAGACGGTGGGCGGCAAGATCATGTGGGGGAGGAAAAAAGCGATGGCCCAGCGGGTGGCGGCGTGCTGACCCAGGAAGTTGAAAAAGGGGCTGAAAACCGAGTAAAAGAAAAAGGCGAAGGGGCTGATCATGATCATCACTTCCAAGGCCATGATGAAAAAAACCATGATCCCGCCGAATGCAGCTATTTTCTTGGACAACGACATTTGCGTCTTCATGATGATCCTCCGTCAGTTTTGTAATCTCCAGGGGGCAACCTTAGTGAGTTACTGATTGCATGTCGAGACGGCCATCTTTCAGATGGTAAACATAATCAAACCCCTCGATCATCCGGACATCGTGGGTCACCACAATCACTGCCGACTGATTTTCTTTAGCAATCTTCTTTAATAGCTCCATGACCTTTTTGCCGCGGATGGTGTCCAGAGAGGCAGTGGGTTCGTCGGCCAGAATGAGCCTGGGGTTGTTGGCCAGGGCCCGGGCGATGGCCACCCGCTGCTGCTCGCCCCCGGAGAGGAGGGCGGGCGGGTAATCGGCCCGCTCGGCGATCTCCATGTATTCCAGGAGTTCCATGACCCGGTGCTGGGCCGCCTCGCCCTTAAGGCCCACCAGGGTTAAGGGGAAGAGGACATTTTGCCGGGCCGTGAGGAAGGGGATGAGATTGTGGGACTGGAAAATAAAGCCCATCTTTTCCCGGCGGAGGCGCCGAATATCAATCCCCCCGGACCAGCCATTTTTTTGAAAGATCGTCTGGCCGTCAAAGACGATCTTGCCCGCCGTGGGTTCGAGGATCAGGCTGGTGGAAAGCAGCATGGTGGTTTTGCCTGAGCCGCTGGGACCCAGCAAGGCCACCAGTTCCCCCGAGGAGAGGGTAAGGTTGATATCCTCTAGAGCCCGCACCTCCAGCCGCCCGGAGCCGAAGATCTTACTCAGGCCTTCTATCTTGAGGACTTCCATCATTGTTCCCCCAGAGCCAGGGAGGGTTCGGTTTTCAAGGCCTGCGTGACCCCCAGGCAGCTGGCGAGAATGGCTCCCAGCAGGGCGATCACGAAGGTGAAAAAGTCGTCACTGAGGTACAATACGACGAGTCGGGGAAACACCTGGTAAGTGTTGTGGATGAGCACCAGGCCGAAGAGAAAGCTGGCGGTGGTCAAGATGACGGATTCCTCCAATACCATGCGGATGATTACCCGGTTGGGCGCGCCTATGAGTTTCATGACGGCAATAGTGCGGATCTTCTCCATGGTGAGGGTATAGATGACCAGGGAAATAATCACTATGGCGACGATGATGAGGATAACCCGGAACATCACGGTCTGCGCCTTGACTTTGGCCAACCGCCCCTTTAACATCAATTCTATTTCCTGGTTGGTGGTATAAACGGAAAGATAGAGCCATTTTTCAATGCGCCGGGCGACGGCGGCGGGATCAGCTCCCGGGGCCAGCTTGACGACGATGGCGTTGGCCAGATGCGTGTCGGGGAGCAGACGGTCCAGGTACTTTTCGGCTTCCCCGGAGGAAAAAGCTCCCAGGCTGGTCAGGCTCTGTAATAAACGTTCCCGCTCGTCGCGGATTTCTTCGTTGTCCCGTTGAAACAGCACTTCCTGGGCATCGGGCAAAGAGAGATACACCAGGGGTTCCCCCTCCGGGTCGGTGCCCTCGGCAGTCAGGCCCACCACCGTGTAGGTGTGCAGGCCCAGGCGGACCCGGTCTCCCACCTTCACCCCCAGTTTCTTATTCGCTACCATTTCGTAATGAGCCCGCCTGATTCCCCGGCCGGCCACGAATTTCTGCGGCCCTCCCAGCCCATCGAAGACATAATAGCCAACAATGGCGAAGCGCCGGTTTTTCCCCAGTATCTCTCTTTCCACGTCAGAAAAGATGATGGGGCTGGCCTTTGCGACCCCGGAAATGGCGGCGACGCTGTAATGAAAAAACTCCGGCACGATGGACTCCTCATCGATAGGGCCGCCCCTATTGCGCTCCACCACCCAAAGATCGGGATTGGTAGTCTTGATGAAAGAGAGCCCTTCAAACAGGAAGCCCCGATAGATACCGTTAAACGACAGGACTAAGGCGAACAGCAGCCCCACGCCGATGACGGTGGCCAGGAACCGCCCCTTGTGCTGCTTGATGTCCTGGATGGCCAGATCCATCACTTGCTCCCGCCTGCTGGAGCAGTAACCTGGGGGTCCACCTTCTCCCCCGTCTTCAGGCCAACGGGATTGATTACCACCAGGTCTCCTTCCTTCAAACCTTCCAGAACCGCGATCTTCTCGCCATCGTTCAGGCCGGTGGCAATTTTCTGAAACCGGGCGCGGCCCTTATCAGCCACCAGCACCCCTTTGCCGCCATTACTGGTGAACACTGCCGATAGCGGCACCGCCAAGGCCGTCTGGTGGCCCGTGTCAATATCCACCTCGGCCTCTTCCCCGATGGCCAGGGGGTGAGGCAGTTGGGCGAATTTCACGTCCACTTCCAATTCCCGGGTGACGGTGTCGGCCTCTTTGTTGAGGCGAACGACTTCTCCCTTGAACATCCGCCCGGAGCGCAGTGTGATCGTGGCTGGCTGGCCTTCCCGCAGTTGGGCAATTTGGGTCTCATCAATCCAGGCGGCTACCCAGATCTGGTCCAGGTCAACCATCTGAAAGATGGGGGTGCCGGGGGCTATGGTGGTGCCGATTTCTGCTTTGCGTACCGTGATCAGGCCGTCCATGGGGGCCACAATGTCTGTATATTTTTGGATTGCGGCGGCCGCGTGGGTTTCCGATTCCGCCTGCTTGACCGCCGCCTCCAGGGCCGTAACGGTAGCCCTCGCGGCGGCGACTTCGCTTTCGGCCACCCGCAACTGCGCCTTGGTGGTGTCAAAGGCCGCCTGGGAGATATAGCCGGGCTTGAAGACCTCCAGGTCCCGCTGGTAGTTGCTCTGGGCCAGGCCCAGGTTCGCCTGGGCCTTGACCATGTCGGCCTGGCCCCGGGCCAGGTCTCGCTGGGAGCGGTTTTTAGCGGCCTGGGCGGCCGCTTCCCTGGCCCTCAGTTCCACCGCGTCCAGCTTCGCCAGAAGTTGGCCTTTCTGCACCCGGTCGCCCTGATCGGCATAAAGTTTCTCCAAAATCCCGGTGATCTTGGCGCTCACCGTCACCGGCACCTTGGACTGCACCGTGCCCGGCCCGTGGACCTTGCCCTGGACCTCCACTTTCTTGATCCGCACCACCGGCACCTGCGGACGATGCCAGATTAGACGGTGTGCCAGGAAAACTAGAATAATGACCCCTATGACAACCCCTATGCTTTTTTTACTCGCAAGTAATTTCACTGCTTTTGCCCCCTGTCGTTGGCTGGCTGATCAGATTCCCACGGCCCGGCGCCGACGATTTGTTTGACCCTGGCCCTGGCGATTGCGTAGGCCGCGGCGTATTTGATAAAGGCGAACCGGGAACCAGTCAGATCCACCTGGGCCTGAAGGACGTCCAGACCGATGGCCTTACCGACGCGGTACAGGGCCTGGGCGCTGGCATAGGCCTCTTCATTGGTGACCACAGTCTGCTTGCTGGTGGCCACCCCCTGGCGGGCGTCCTCCTGGTCCTTCCAGGCCGTGGTCAGGTCCACCTTGAGGCCGTCGAGCCGGTCCCGTTTCTTATCCAGCAATTGCCGATATTGGGAGGATGCCTTGGCTACCTGGGCCCTGGTCAGCCCGCCTTCGAAGAAAGGATATTCCATAAAGACCCCGGCGATCCATTCCGGCTTGGTGCCGCCCAGGTCCCGGTGGCGCGCGTCGCTGCCCGCCTGCAAGCTGACTTCCGGGAAGTAACTGCCCCGGGCTGCTTTAATTAAGGTCTCGCTTTGGGCGATATCCAAGTCCAGCTCCTTAATTTCAGGATTGGTTTTCAATACTTCCTGCCACAAGGAGTCGACCTTGCCGGCCGCAACAAAGTCCCGGGGGAGTTGACCGCGGATATCCACCTGCACCTGGTCTGGCAGCCCGAGGGTGCGGGCCAGAATTTCCTTGGCGAGGCGCACCGCGTTTTGGGCCTCCACGACTGCCTGCTCGGCCTCGGATACCTGGGACTGGGCTCGCACATAATCGAGGTTGGTGGCCTTTCCGGCTCTGTAAAAGGCTTCGGTCAATTTGCCGAATTCCTGGCGCTGTTGCAGGGCCTCTTGCGCCACTTTAAGGTTCTCTTTGGCCTCTAACAACTGGTTGAACGCCTGGGTCACCGTAAAGGCCAGTTCGTCCGCGGTCTTTTGGACGTCCTGCTTCTGTGCTTGCTCGCCGGACTTGGCCGCCTGGGTATTGTAAAAAGTCTTAAAGCCGTTAAATATTATCTCCTTGCCATAGACGCCGGTAGTACCTTCTCTCTTGAATAAATCCTTGCCGGTTAAATTGCCCCCCGGAGGAAACCGATTAGGCGGCTGTCGATCATAGAATGAGGTTAATGTCAGCCGGGGGAAAAACTCGGAGCGGGCCGCCTGATAATCCGCCACCAGTTCCTGGATCTTCTCCCGGCTGGCAGCCATGACCGGATTGTACTGCCGGGCCAGGGATAAGCAGTCATCCAGGCTCAAGTTCTGATAATCCTTCTCTGCAGCGGCGGCCTGACCCGTCCATAACAGCATGGCGCTGAGGATGAGGAAAATAGTCTTCAAGCTTTTTGATGGTAACAACATTGCCAATCTCCACCTTGAGAGTATGATCCGGCACGGCCCCAAGTTCAGAAGATGAACAGGGAGAGACCGGCCACTGCCGGTACAATCCATAAGAGGTTCACCCCAAAAACGATGAGGGGGACGGTGGCCGCTGCGGTTAATAGCAAATCCGGCACGCCGGTGAGGGCCGTTTGCCCCATCTGCAAGGTCACCAGGGCCAGCATGCCCACCAGGGCCGCCAGGATGCCTTGAATCATCGGGCGCATCCACCGGGCCTCTTTGAGCCGCTGGTAATACGGCGTCACGAAGATGATCAGCAAAATCGGCGGCAGGAATACGGCAAGCGTGGCCACCCCCGCCCCCAAGAGCCCGTACATCCGGTAGCCCACGAACGTGGCCAGGATGATAATCGGGCCGGGGGTGATGAACCCCAGGAGGATGCCGTCCATAAACTCTTTAAGGGTGAGCCAGTGCCACGCATTCACCACCTCCCATTGTAAAATCGGGATCATGGCGTAGCCGCCCCCGAAGCTCACGACGCCGATTTTGAGGAAGATCCGGGTCATCCGGCCCAGGTCGGGTTGCAACCACCCCAAACCCCAGACCCCCAACCCAACCCCGAACAGGGTCAGGGTAACTAGGGCCAGGGTCCGGCCCAGCTTTGGTTTCACCGTGGCAGCCGCAGGATTTCCAGGCCCCTGGCCTGGTAAAAGCCAAAGACCCAAGGCCATTCTGAGGAGACCGGCTGCCAGGAAAACCAACATAAAATTGATCCGGAGCCCAAAGGCCCCCAAGGCCAGGAGGGCGATGACCGCATCGAGCCAATGTTTCCGAATCGCTTGACTCAAGCGCCACAAGCCTTGCAACAGGAGCGCGATAACTACGCAGCTCATACCCCTGGAAACGGCCTGCACCCAAGAGATATCGGTATACCTGAAATATAGAAACGAGAGCGCCAGCATCAGGATAAAAGCCGGCAGGATAAACGACGCGGCCGCGGTGATGGCGCCGCTTACTCGTCGTAGCCGGTATCCTATGTAAGTTCCCAGTTGCGCCACCGTGGCTCCGGGCAGCATCTGGCACAAGGCCAGGCCATCCAAGAATTCCTCCTGGCGCAGCCAGTTCTGCTTATCCACGCACATCCGGCGCAGGGGCTCCACCATGGCCAGGCCGCCGAAGGCGGTAAGCCCCAGGTGCAGAAAAGCGCAGGCAATATCGGCAATCGATGGTTCGTTTACAGTTTTCATTGTTATTTTATGAACATTGGTTCTTAATATTTATAACTCCAACGATGCAGAAATCCGGCGTTTCACAGATTGTCCTCAAATGTGGCTTGAACCCTACTACCTGCACCTTCGACGGGTAATCATGCTCTGGGGATGAGAGCCGGCGATAGCCGGCCCAGAAGCCGGGCGGCAATGAACCCCGCTAGAAAAATCAGCCCGGCGGCTCCCAGGAATACCGGCGGGAACCCCCATTTTGTGAGAATATGTCCGTTCATCAAGGTGCCCAAACCGCCGCCCACGAACATGTTGAAAGACGCCAGGGACATGACGGTGCCGCGCCGCTGGGGCAATAACTGCTGGGCCGTGGTCAGCAGGCTCGATTGAATAAGAATGAATCCGAGTCCGAATCCTACTAAAGAAAGAGAGATGAGTACCGCGGAGTGCCAGGCTCCCATGGCTGCCCAGGCAACCGAACCCAGGAGGCCGCCGAAAAGGAGGATTCGGTTTCCCAGTTTCTGCCTCCAGGCCCCTGCCTGGCGGCCGCCAAAGACGGTGGCCACCCCGAAGAAAGAAAGGATTAGCCCGACCCAAAGAATATTGTACCCCGTTCTGGTTTCCACGAATTTGCCCGCATAGGTGAAGCTGCCAAAGACCGAGGCCCCCATCAGAAAGATAATGGACACCGTTTTCAACAGGTCGGCATTGGCAAAGGCTTCCTGGTAGGCGATCTTGAGATTAAATTCGGAGGTGATTCCCGGCTGCTTCTCTATGGTTTTTAGCATGATAAAGGCGATTATCAGGCCGGCAAGGCTATAGACCAGGTAAACGAACCTCCAGGACCCCAGGTAGGCCAGGGCTCCGCCGATGATCGGACCGGCAGCCCCGCCCAGAAACATCATGCCCAGCACCTGGCCCAAGGCGTTTTGCAGGGCTTTCGGCTCGTGGCCGAAACTGTCGCCAATGAGGGACAGGGTCACCGGCAGAATAGCGGCGGCAAAAGCGCCGCTCCCCGCCCGAATCAGGCTCAGGGAGACGATACCCGTGGCCAGCGCCCCCAGGCCGCAGAAAATGGCGGAGCCGAAGGCCGCCAGGTTGATGATTCGGGCTTTGCCGTAACGGTCGGCCAGCGGCCCAAAAATCAAGGTAAAGAGGCCGAAAGGCAACATGTAGGCGGTGACCATCATCGCCGCCGTGCTGATGTCGAGGTGAAAGGCCTTGGCTACCTCCACGATGAGGGGCGCCGCCACGTAATTGTCGCCATTGCACCAGAAAGCCATCAGTCCTAAGACCAGCACCTTCCGGCGCGCCTCATCCTTATCCATAAAACCTCCTGTGCTCCCCAGGCCGGATATTAAACCCGCAGGATGCCCACCACCTTTTCGGAAATTTCCTGCAAGTCGGCCTCCTTGGGACGCCCCTGGACCTTTCTCTTGCTGGATTTATTATGATTGCCGAAAGTTTTTTCCCAGGGGCCAGATTATTTCATCGTGGGCACAGCTTGTAGCGCCCTCAAATCTGAGCCGTCAGGTTCAGGTCTGATCGCCTCAGCCACCTTTACTGGTAGTAATGATAGGCGGTAAGCGGAAAAAGGAGTATGATTTGAATCATAGAAAGGCAAATAATCTTCCAGGGAGAAAAATAATTTTGGCGGCGGCAGGAATGCTCGAAGCGGTCTTCGCCCAACTTTCCCCGGAGCAGCGTGGCAAGTTGGAAGACATAGCCCAGGAGGTTTTCCTGAAGAAAGGAGAGCAGCTTTTCGGCCCCGGCGATCGATCCCGCGGGTTCTACGTGGTGCTCGAGGGTGTCATCCGGGTCTATGGCATGTCTTCCCAGGGCAAAGAGATCACCCAGGAGATCGCCGGTGAACTGAGCGCCTTTGCCCTGGCCAGCCCATTTTCCGGAACCTATCAGTGCTTCGCCGAGGCCCTGAAAGACAGCCGCCTCTATCTCATCAAGAAAAAGGAATTTTTAGACCTGGTAACCGGTGACCCGGGCTTCGCGGTTGAATGGATGCGCCTGTTGTCCCACCTGCTTATTCATGTCCGCCGGCGTCTGGTCGACCTGACCCTCAAGGACCCCAAGGCGAGAATTGCCGGCTACCTTCTGCTCCTGGTAGAAATGCAAGGCTCCCGGCGCGTGGCCCTCCCCGTCCCCCGTAAAGAACTGGCAACCTTCCTGGGTATGACCCACGAAACCTTTTACCGGACCGCTAAGGAATTGGAACATGAAAACCTGGTACACTTTTCCGGACAAACCGTGGAAATACTCGCCCAAGATCGGCTGGCAGAAATTATAGAGTGAATTTTATCCAGGACCGCTAAGGTTAATTGCTTATAATCCCCGCCTAATTGTCAAATATACCCACTTATATCACCTTGTTATGCCAATTTTCATCAACCATTGCGGAATAACCCGGTTTTAAAGCCACCGCGGTATTAAACCAAACATTCAGAGGAATTGGCCGGGAGAGTCTTGCCAGCCTTTAATTTAGGATGACTTTTTGGGAGAAATTACGTAAAACACCTCTGATAGTTTGACGAACCTTGAACTCTCCGCCTAAGGCCCCGGATGCAGGCAGCCCTTCACGCGCTGCGGCGGCAGGGTAAACCGAAAATGCAGGTCCCCATGTATCGCGGCATCTGGTCCCCCATCCTCCTGATTTTCATCCTGCTAAGCGGCGCCTGCGCCAAAGTGGGGCCAGATTACGTGCGGCCCGAAACCAAGGTCTCGCAAGATTGGCTGGAGGCGGGCCATCCCCAGCTATCCAACCAGCCGGCGGAGTACCGCTCCTGGTGGCAGGCCTTCAAGGACCCCATCCTGGACCGGTTCATAGAGACCGCCTATCGGGAAAACCTGACCCTGCGGATTGCCGGGGTGCGGGTCCTGGAGGCCCGGGCCCAACTGGGGGTCGTCACCGGCCAGCTCTATCCCCAGACTCAGCAAGGCACCGGCTCGGTGCTTAAAGAACGGGAAAGCTCTGGAACCCCGATTGTCGGAACCGGGATCTCGTCGCCCAAATTCGGCGGCCTCAGCTACTGGCAATCCCAGGTCGGCCTGACGGCCAGTTGGGAAGTCGATTTTTGGGGCAAATTCCGCCGGGCCATCGAGTCCGCCCAGTCCGGCTTGCTGGCCAGCGTCGCCAATTATGACAACGCCCTGGTGAGCCTCACAGCGGACGTGGCCAGCGACTATATCTCCATCCGAACGCTAGAAAAGCGCCTCGACATCGCCCGGGATAACGTCGCGACCCAAAAGGAGAGCCTGCAAATCGCCGAAGCCCGTTTTGAGAACGGCGCCACCTCGGAGCGCGACGTGGAACAGGCTAAGACCGTCCTGGCCAGCACCGAGGCGACCATCCCAGTGCTGCAAACCCAACTGCGCCAGGCCCAGGATGCCCTCAGCGTGCTTCTGGGAACGCCGCCGGAGCGGCTGACGGCTCTGAGCCAAAAACAGGCGGTGATCCCGGTGCCACCGCCCCAGGTGGTGGTGGGCATCCCCGCCGAATTGCTGCGGCGGCGGCCGGATATCCGGGCCGCCGAATACAATGCCGCGGCCCAATGCGCCCAGATCGGCGTCTCTAAAGCCCAGCTATTCCCGGCTTTTTCCCTGACCGGCAATCTCGGGTTGCTATCCACCGACGTGGGCAAAGATCAGCTCGGCAATCTTTTCGACTGGCGCAACCGGCAGGCTTCCATCGGCCCCTCGGTGACATGGAATATCCTGAACTACGGTCAGATCACCAACCTGGTGCGGGTTCAGGATGCCCGCTTCCAAGAGTTGCTCATTACTTATCAAAATACCGTTCTCAGCGCCCAGCAGAACGTGGAGGATAACCTGATAGCCTTCTTGAGGGCCCAGGAGCAGGCCAAGTTTCTGGAACAAGGCGCCACCGCCGCGGCTAATTCCCTCAAATTGGCGGTTGTTCAATACCGGGAGGGGATCACGGATTTCACCACCGTCCTCACCGCCCAACAGTCTCTGTTGAGCGCCCAGGATAATCTGGCCACCGCCCGCGGCAATATTTCCGGCGACCTCGTGGGAGTTTACCGGGCCCTGGGCGGCGGTTGGGAACTCCGGGAAGGGCACGATTTTGTGCCTCCTGAGACCGCGGAAGCCATGGAGAAGAGGACTAATTGGGGGAAATTGCTGACCCCGGCGGCCCAGAAGCCCCCGACGCCGGAGCAGCAAAAAAGGTTGATTCGGGCCCCCGATTGGTAAACCGACCGGGCAGGCGCCCGGCGAAGCCTGAACTGATTAAGCAATTTACGCTGAACTTTGCACTAATGAGTTCCGGGAGGGGGCACCATTTGGAGATCATGGCATGACAGCCGGTAAGCTCGCTTTTTTTCTGCGGAAGCCCCTGGCCGGAGTAGGGCTCGGCCTCCTCTTGACCCTCACCGCCTGCGAGTCCAACGTCTACAAGCCGCCGCCGCCACCCAAGGTCACGGTGGCCCGGCCGGAGCGCCGCCCGGTTACCGGGTATCTCCAATTCACCGGCAACACCCGGGCGATCAATACGGTGACCCTCAGGGCCCGGGTGCCGGGTTATTTGGACAAGGTCTTTTTCCAGGATGGCGACCGGGTAAAAAAAGGACAGTTATTATTCCTGATCCAGCGCAACACCTATGAGTACCAACTGAACCAGGCCGCGGCGCAAATTCTGCAGTATGAAGCCAATTACCGCTACGCCGTGATCCAAGTGGCCCGCTACATCAAATTGGTCCAACAGAAGGCCGGCGCCCAATCGGACCTGGACAACTGGCGGTTCCAGCGGGACTCCAGCCGGGCCCAGATTCTGGCGGCGAAGGCCAACCGGGACCTGGCCGCGCTCAATCTGGGCTATACCAGGGTCACTGCGCCCTTTGACGGCCGCATCGACCGCCGCCTGGTGGACCCCGGCAACCTGGTGGGGGCCGGCGAATACACCTCCCTGGTCCAGATCAGTCAGATCGATCCCATTTACGTCTATTTCACCATCAATGAGGATGACCTGCTGCGGGTCATGGGCAAGACGGGAAACCTGCCCGGACAGGTCGAAAAAGAGAAGATCCCCTTATATCTCGGTCTCGCCAACGAAACCGGGTATCCGCACCAGGGTTTCATCGATTTTGCCGCCATCAGCGTCACCTCCACCACCGGCACCTTGCAGTTACGCGGCATTTTTCCCAATGCGGATTATAAGATTCTGCCGGGTCTGTTTGCCCGCATTGAGGCCCCGGTGCTGGGCCCGTCACAGGAATCCTGGGTGGTGCCGGAGGTGGCCCTCGGCTTTGACCAGTTGGGCCCTTACGTCCTGGTGGTGGGCGCCAAAAATGTGGTGGAACGCCGTCAAGTTAAGGAGGGCACCCGGGTAGGGGACCAAAGGGTGATCGACACCGGGTTGAACGGCGATGAAGAGGTGATCATCAACGGGCAGATTCATGCCATTCCCGGCAAGCCGGTGACGCCGGTCCAAGAGGGCGCGCCCAAGGCTGCGGCCGCCGGCGGCGCCACGCCCCAGGGCAAGGCGGGGGCGAGCCCCAAATGATCTCCAAGTTTTTCATCGAGCGGCCCATCTTCGCCAACGTCATCGCCATCGTCACCATTATCATAGGGGCGGTCTGCTTCTACCGCCTGCCGGTAGCCCAATTTCCTCCCATCGTGCCGCCCACCATCCAGGTTTCGGCCAGCTATCCGGGGGCCAGCGCCGAAGTGGTGGCGGCTACCGTAGGGACTCCCATCGAACAGGCAGTCAATGGCGTGGAGCACTCCATTTACATGTCTTCCGTCAGCGGCAGCGATGGGAGTTACACCTTAACCATCACCTTTGACGTGGGGACGGACCTCAATTCCTCGGTGGCCCTGGTGGAGAATCTGGTGGCCGGCGCCAACGCCCAGCTGCCTCCCGCCGTCCAGAGCCAGGGAGTCCAGGTCAAAAAGGTCTCCACCGATATCTTGTTGGTGGTCAGCCTCTTCTCGGCAAACAACAAATATAGCGAAGCCTTCCTCTCCAATTACGCGGTCATAAATCTGGAAAACCCCCTGGCCCGGCTGCCCGGCGTCGGCAACGTCTATGTGCGCGGTGCCGGCCCCTACGCCATGCGGGTCTGGCTGGACCCCAACAAACTGCTCTCCTACGGTTTGACCACCGCGGACGTCATGGCTGCCATCAGCGGCCAAAACGTCCAGGTGGTGGCCGGCAAAATGGGCGGGCCGCCGGCGCCTGCCAATCAAGCCTTTCAGTTCACCGTCAACGCCCTGGGCCGGCTTGCCGACGTGAAGGAATTCGAGGACATCATCATCAAGAGCCAGCGGAGCCAATCCGCCCAGATCGTCCGTATCCGGGACGTGGCCCGGGTGGAGTTGAGCCAGCAGAGCTACGCCAATTTCACCCGGGAGACCGGCCATTGGTCAGCCGAGATTATCATCTTCACCCAGCCAGGGGCCAACGCCCTGGAGGTCGCTAAAGAAGTGCGCGGCGCCATGGCTGACATGAGCAAACAATTTCCACCGGGGCTCACCTGGTCAAGCCACTATGACACCACCAAGTTCGTGGAACAGACGATTCATGATGTTTACGTGACCTTGTTGGAAGCCGGCCTCCTGGTGCTCCTCGTCATCGTAGTTTTTTTACAGGAATGGCGGGCCACCCTGGTGCCCGCCACCACCGTGCCGGTCACCGTCATCGGCGCCTTTGCGGCTATGTCCCTTCTCGGCTTCGGCATCAATCTGATGACCCTGTTCGCTCTGATCCTGTGCATCGGCATTGTGGTGGACGATGCCATCGTCATTGTGGAGAACTCCGCCTACCATATCGAACAGGGGCAGCCTCCCAAGGAGGCGACCATCAAGGCCATGGAGGAGATGACCGGCCCTGTCATGGGCATCACCGTGGTGCTTACCGCGGTCTTCCTGCCGGCCGCTTTTCTGCCGGGCATCACCGGCCAGATCTTCCGGCAATTCGCCCTGGTGATTGCCTCCACCGCCATTATCAGCGCCGTCAACGCCCTCACCTTGAAGCCGGCCCAGTGCGCCCTGTGGCTGCGCCCCAAGTCGAATAAACCACCCAACCTCTTCTTTCGCGGCTTCAACGTGGTTTATAAGGTCTTGGAAGATGGATATGTGGCCCTGGTCTCCTGGATGGTGCACCGCCCTTTCCTGATGCTGTTGGTGTTTCTGCTGATTATGGGGGTCACCGGCGTCGGCTTCCTTCGTCATGCCACCGGCTTCCTGCCCACTGAGGACCAGGGATTCGCCGCCATTGTCAGTTTCCTGCCTGAAGGAGCCTCACAGCCGCGCACCCAGGCGGCCTACCGGAAGGTCGACGAGATTCTCAAGAATACCAAGGGATTGCTGGCCTGGGTGACCATCGGCGACTTTTCCTTTCTGGACTTCGCCAATGTCTCCAACATCAACAGCAGCTTCATCGTCTATGATAGCTGGGCTAAGCGCGGCGCCGCTCTGAGCCAGGATAACATCCTGGCGGCCCTGCGCCCCAAACTGGGCGCCATTCAGGATGCCGCCACCTTTGTGGCGGTGCCGCCGCCTATCCGGGGCCTGGGCCAATCCAATGGCTTCCAGATGATGGTCGAGGATCGCCAGGGCCTGGGCTACCCCGAACTGTTCAAGGTCACCCAGGAGATCGTTGCCGCGGGCAACGCTGAGCCCGGTTTGCGCAACCTGGCCTCCACCTTCAGCTCTCACAGCCCCCAGCTCTATCTGGACATCGACCGGACCAAGGCCGAATCGCTCCAGGTCCCCTTGAGCAATGTCTTCGACACCCTGCAGGCCTACCTGGGTTCGTCTTTCGTCAATCTTTTCAACAAGTACAACCAGGTCTTCCAGGTCTATGTCCAGGCCGATGCACCATATCGTATGGACCCCGAGGCCTCCCTTAGAAATCTTTATGTCAGGAATAGCCAGGGAGGGATGGTGCCGCTGGGGGCCCTCATGCACGTCCGTAAGGTCCTGGGCACCGAATTGGTCACCCGCTACAACCTCTATCCCGCGGCCCAGATCTACGGCAACGCCGCCCCCGGGTACAGCAGCGGGCAGGCCATCCATCTCATGGAGCAAATCGCCCAAAATACCTTACCCCAGGGAATGGGCTACGACTGGACCGCCACCTCCTACCAGGAGAAGCAGGTGGGCAATCAGGCCTATTTCATCTACGCCCTCTCCATCACCCTGGTCTTCCTGGCGCTGGCCGCCCTTTATGAAAGCTGGACGAGACCCGGGGCGGTCGTCCTGGTGGTGCCCCTGGCCCTGGTGGGGGTGCTCCTGGGCCTCATCGTGCGCGGGTTCGACAATAACCTGTACACCCAGATAGGGTTGGTGCTGATGATCGCCCTGGCCAGTAAAAACGCCATTCTGATCGTGGAATACGCCAAGGAGTTGCACGACCGCGGCGAGTCCGTCACCGAGGCCGCTATTGAAGCGACCCGGCGCCGGTTCCGCCCCATTGTCATGACCTCCTTTGCCTTCATTTTAGGGGTGGTGCCGTTGTTGACCGCCGGGGGAGCCGGGGCCGCCAGCCAGCAGGCCATCGGCACCGTGGTCTTTGGGGGCATGCTCTCCTCGACCCTGTTGGCCATCCCCTTTGTGCCGGTCTTTTTCGTGCTCATGGCGAAGCTCAGCGACAGATTCTCCAAGCCGCCCTACGAAACCCCTATTAGTGGTCGGGAGCCAGGGTTTAAGCAGTAGTTGTCCGGCAACAAAATTGTGTGGGGCGAATGCGAAGCGCCTGTGGTTTTAGCCGGGAATTCGCCGGGCTTGGCAAGGGCCGGGTCTTGACAGGAGCGATTTTTATGATAAATAATTATAACGGTTAGCAGGTCAGACTGAAAGCAGGGCCGCAGATGCTGGTCTCTGAACGGACGGGGATTGAGTCCCGCCGCTTTTTTTTGCCTGACTGCGCCCCTGCTTTTTGGGCAGGCATATCTTCAGCAGTACCGGTAGGAGGTTTGAAGTGAAGGAAACTGGCAAAGTAAAATGGTTTAACGATTCCAAAGGTTATGGCTTCATCTCCCGGGAGGGCGGCCCCGATGTCTTCGTGCATCACAGCGCCATCCTGGGTGAAGGCTTCCGCACCCTGGCCGAAGACCAGGAGGTGGAGTTCGAGGTGGTCCAGGGTCCCAAGGGCGCCCAGGCTCAAAACGTAAGCAAACTCTAGGCGGTTTCCCGCCTGTGTTGGCCGGGACTCCGGCGTTCTTCAGAGCACTGGAGTCCCGCTTTTTTTATATCCCAATTTACCGAGGTTCAGCAAAGTCTCAAAATACGGGTGGCCGGGTTATTCTTCTCCTGGCGGAGTGAGTGGGGGCTGGTTTAGCAAATTCGCATATCAACTTGGAGAGGTAAAGACTTGGCACGAAATCGGTACGGCTGGGAAAAACGGGCCAAAGAGATGGCCCGCAAACAGAAAAACGACGAAAAGATGAAACGCCGCCAGGGCAAGGCCGGGGTGCCGGCCACGGAGGAAAATCCGGAGGCGGTTGACGATCTTAACCAGAATAGTTCGCCCGAGACCGAGTTGGCTAACCTCAGCCTCCGGCAAGACTCATAAGGAGAAGAAATGAGTGTCAAACTATACGTGGGCAACCTGCCCCACGCCATGACCGAAGCAGAATTGAATACCCTGTTTTCCGAGGCCGGCAACGTGGCCTCGGCCAAGATCATTACCGACCGGCAGACGGGTCAGCCCCGGGGCTTCGGGTTTGTCGAGATGGAAACCAAGGTGGAAGCCCAGAAGGCCATTTCCATGATCAATGGCCGCACCGTGGAAGGGCGGCCCCTGACGGTCAATGAGGCCCGGCCGCAGCAGAAAAGCTCCTTTGGCGGCGGTGGCGGCGGCCGTGGCGGTGGTGGCCGCGGCGGCGGGCGCGGCGGCTACGGCGGGGGTGGCGGTTACCGTTAGCAGCGGCGATCGATGGTGGTGCGCTCCGCACACCATCATTTATTAAGGAAAACTGGGGGCGGCCGCGGCACAGGCTTTCAGCCTGTGGTGCAGCCGCCCCTTGCATTGGTGCGACCTGTCGTTGGCGGGATGGCATGCAGCCCTTAGCCTGCGCCCCTCAGGCACTGCAGGTCCCCCCTGCGTCGACCTCTTGGTAGCCGCCGGCGGTGATGGTGGCGAAATAGAAGGGCGGCCCCACTTCCAAGGTGGCGGCGGCCATTTTCACCAGGAAATCCCGGCTCTCCTTAAGCAGTCCTGAAGGCGGCGCTCCCTGGTTCAGGGCCTTGGCCAGGCGCATCTCCATCCCCAGGTTCCGGGGGATGACCACCAGGTTGGATACCGGCAGGTTGCGGAGAGGCAATTCGTTTTCTTCGCTGCCCAAAAGGTGGAGCGAGTACCCCGGCGTTCCAGCCACCGCTCCCGCCAGGATGAAGTAGAGGCGGCGGAAACCCTCCGGTTCGGGCCCGTAGCGAGCCAAAAATCGCTCGTAACCCAGGGAGAGGAAACCCAGGGCGAAGTCCACCATGTCCTCCAGGTGGTCGAGGCCCCGCTGGCGCCCGATCTCCCGGTGCAGGGCCTGGGACAGGGGCAGGCCCACCCCGGCGCCGCCGCTCAGGATGGCCGCCTGCCTTCCCAGGGGCAACAGCTTCTTGACCCGGAAATATTTCGGTTGCCCCGCAGCATCGAAACGGCTGGCCCGGCTGTCGGTGGCCATGATCACCCCGTGCTCATTGAAGCCCGCCAGTGCCTGGGTCATCAGGTCTCTGTCCCGGATTGTTCCTGGTCCGGCTCGACCAGGGGCGCGGCCTTGGGATTGTAAAAGATCCTCATCCCCGAAGGCTTCAGGTCGAAGGCCATCTGGCGCTTGAGGCGCAAGGGATCGAGGTCGGGGGTCAGGTCAAGCCAGGCCCGGGCCGGAGACCCCAGAAATTCCGCCAGGTTGGCGAGCTTTACCGGCGCGCTTTCCCGGGTAGAGTTGATTATGGCCAGCACCCGCCCCGGCTGGCGCTCCCGGGATTTGAGGAGCAGCACCACGGCTTCGCCCCCGGGGTTAGCCCGCACCATCGGACCTTCCTCCAGGAGCACCGGGCAGGATTTTTTCATCAGGTTCACCGCGGTGATGTAACGGCAGAGATCGTAGTTTATCGTCTCCCAATCCTCGGGCCGGGTCTTCACCACGTGCAGCCGCTTCCTGAAGCCGTATTCGTAACCGATGGGCATCATCAGGCCCGCGGAGAAAAAGGCGGCGAAGAGATATCGCTGCCGGGCCACCTCCGGGGTGCCGCCGCTTTCCGCGGCCAGCCGCTCGGTGTCGTGGCTCTCCGGGAAGCTCACCGAAGGGGCCAGCCTCCGGAACATCCGGTATTGCTCCAGGCACCAGTCTTCCTTGAAATCCCACCACTTGGAGCTGTTGTAGAAGAAGTCAAATCCCGCCGTCGCCAGTTGGGAGCATTCTTCCAGGCGGCAGCCCAGGGTCTCGCCGAAGAACCGCACCCCCGGCTCCAATTTCCGTGCCTGGGCGATGAGGCGGCCCCAGAAGTCTCCGGGAATTTTGTAAGCCGCGTCCGCCCTGAATCCCAGGAAGCCGAGCTTCAGATATTTGGCCAACACCGCCTCCCAGTACCGCGCCAAGCCCTCGGGGTCGGGGAGCGGCCAGTATTCCAGCTCCGCCAGATCGCCCCACACCGTGACCCGGGTGGCGTCAGCGGGATCGATGGCCCCTGGGTGCTTAATGAACCCCTTCTCATCCTTGGCGTACCATTCGGGGTGCTCCGACACCAGGGGAGAGTCGATGGCGGTGTGGTTGATCACCAGGTCCAGGATCACCTTGAGATTGCGGCGGGCTGCTTCTTTAAGGAAATGGCTCAGGGCCGCCTCCGGGTCCTCCCCCAGGGCGGGATAGAAGAGGGGGTTGAGGCTGAAATAGTCCTTGACTGCATACAAGCTGCCGCTCATCCCCGGATTGTGGATGGGATTCAGGAAGATCCAGGTAAATCCCATGCGGCCGATGAGGTCCAGGTGCTTCTCCCACCGGGGAATCGGCCCCACCAGCAGGGGAAAGAGGTTATAAATCAAGGTAGGCTCGGGCATGGGGAATCCTCCTGTCAGGAAACCTTTCCGGGAGGGGAGTTCAACGTCACCCCGCCTCCCCTAAAACTGGCGCTCCCGGTACTTGTTTAACCGCGCCGCCAGGCGGGCCGGCGCCGGATCCCGAACCATCTCCTCCAGGCTCCCGGGGAGGCGGCAGCGCCAGTTGGGGTGCTCCGTATCAGTACCCGGGAAGTTTTGTTGCTCCGGCCAGCCGAAAACCTCTTCCAGGCGCACTTCCAAAAGGGCGGCGGAGCTCTGGGCCAGGTACTCCAGGACCCCTTCCCCAACCGCAACCGGAGTTGGAGCAGCGGCTGGCGGTTCAACCTTGGGGTCGAAATTTTCCGCCCCTTCGGCCAGCAGCCCCCGACTTTTCAGAGCCTCCATTACTTCCAGGCGGTCGCTCTGCCGGGCCGCCGCCTCCGCCTTGGCCAGGCTAACATCGGGATAGAGGTTGGCCTGCCTTTTGAAGGCCAGGTCGCGTCCCTGCCAGAACCCCGTTAAGGTCGGCAGGTCGTGGGTGGTGACCGTGGCTACCGCCTGGGCCGGATAGGCCTCCGGGGCCAGGAAATGGCCCGCCGCATCCCGCTCAAAGTAAAAGACCCGGTAGGAAAAGATTCCCTGGCGCCCCAGCTCCCGGCGCACCCGGGCCGTCATGGTGCCCAGGTCCTCACCGATGATCAGGGTGCGGCGGCGTACGCTCTCCAGGGCCAGGATCGCCAGCAATTCCCGGGCCGGATAATGGACGTAGGCCCCCTGGCCGGCCCCCTCACCGGAGGGAATCCACAGCAGCCGAAAGAGCCCCATGACGTGATCCAGGCGCAACATGCCGCCGGCCGGGGCGTTGGCCCTGAGAGAGTCGATGAACAGTTGGTAGCCCGATTCCCGCAGGGCTTGGGGAATTATCGGGGGGATACCCCAATTCTGGCCCTTGGGGTTGAAGGCGTCCGGCGGGGCGCCGATGGCCGCTCCTTGGGCAAACAACCCGGGGTGGGCCCAGGTGTCGAAGCCCCCGGCCGCGGCCCCCAGGGCCAGGTCCTGGTAAAGGGTGAAGGGGAGCCCCTGCCTGCGGGCCGCACCAGATATCGCCTCCTGCAACTGATTGGCCGCCAGCCATTGGGCATACTGGTGCAGGCGGATTTGCCGCGGCCGTTCCCGGGCCCAGGCGGCCACCGCCGGGTTGCCGGGGTGGCGATAATCTTCGGGCCAGTGGCGCCAGTCCCCTTGCTGAAAATGGTCCGCCAGGGCGGCAAACTCTCCGAACCTTTGTAGAGTCGAGCCCCCCTGTCGCAGGAATAAGGCGAACTCCTCGCCCCGGCGGGAGCCAGGCACCCCCGGCACGCCGTGCCGGTCCTCAAAGGCCTGGAACAGCAGGTCCAGAACCAGCAATTTCCAACGCCAGACCTGGGAATAAGGGACCAGCGGCCCTTGGCGCAGGCGGGCCAGACTGTCCTGAAAATCCCGGTTGGCCAGCAGCTCCCGGGCCTCCGGGCAGAACTCCATTTCCGGGGCCTGCTCCAGATCGAGGTAGAGAAAATTGTGAAAAAGGCGGCTGGTGGGGGCATAAGGGCTGGGGTCGGCTGCCGGCAGCGGCGCTGGGGCGTGCAGGGGGTTGACTCCTACGAAGGCGGCCCCCAACGTGGCGGCCCAATCCAGAAGCGTGGTCAGGTCGCGAAAATCGCCGATGCCCCAGTTGCCGGCGCTCCTCAGGGCGTACAGGGGCACGTTGAACCCCCAGAGGCGCCGGCCGCCCGCCAGGCAGTCGGGAAAATAAGCGTGGTCCGGGGCCACCAGCAGGAGGCTCCGTCCCGACTCCTCCCGGCCAGCGGTCTTAACCCGCAATTGCAGCTCATAATATCCCAGGGGCAGCTCCCGGGGGAGGCGCATCTCCAGACGGTGCCGCACCCCGCCGGGCACGGCCCTGCTGGCGGCGGCTGCCGGGGAGGCTAATTCTTCCTCCCACGCCAATACCTGGCCGGAGGCGCCCTCGCCCTGCACCGTGGCCTCGATCCGCAGAAGGGTAGGCAGGTGGGCTGAGGGCGCCCCAAGATAAAAATTCAGCCTTCCGGGGGAGGATGGCGCCAGGACCTGCACCGGCTCCAGGAAGCGGCCCCAGGGCCCCAGGCGGCGCCGTCCCATCTCTTGCCGGCGCATCGAAGGTTCATCCCAGGGAACGCCCATGGCGCTGAGCAAGGCCTGGGTGGTGGCCAGCGGAGTGGGGTGGCGGCCGCCAAAGTTGTCGCAATATTCCGGGGCGATGCCGCACAGGCGGCCCAGGAACCCAATCTCCGCCGCTGCCGCTTTATCAGTCATAAGGTCGGAATCAAACCGGTAGCCCGGGCGTCGCGCCCGTGCCAATGCCGGCTGCAGCCTGCACCATTATCATGAGAGCCTGGCCTTATTCATTTTGGGGCTCGGTGGCCGTTACTGCCACCGCGGGGTCTTCTCCCTCATCTTCCCCGCCTGCTGCAGGCAAGGCAAGAACCTCCAAGGCTTCCGGCTCTGGCAGTTTCTCCACTGAACGGAGCTTACGCTCTATGGCCCGGCTCCGCACCCCGGTCTCTTCAATCGTCCGGCTGGCGGTGTGGAGCTGGCGTTTGACCTTGTCCAGGACTTCCCCGAACCTCCCGAATTCTGTCTTGATCGCCCCTAAGACCCTCCACACCTCTACGGCGCGCTGCTCTATGGCGAGGGTCTGGAATCCCATGCGCAGGCTGCTCAGAATCGCCGCCAACGTGGTGGGACCAGCCACTACCACCCGATACCGGTGCTGCAGGTCTTCAACGAAACCCGGCTGCCGCATCACCTCTGCATATAGCCCTTCCGTAGCCAAAAACATGATGCCAAAGTCCGTGGTGTTGGGTGGGTCCAGGTATTTATCGTGGATATCCTTGGCCGCGGACCGAACGGCCCGGCCCAGGGCGTCCAGGGAAGCCTGAACTGCACCCGGATCGGCTCTCTCCGCGGCTTCCTGGAGGCGCAGGTAGTCCTCTTGAGGAAACTTCGAGTCAATGGGAAGCCAGACGCAGGCATCAGGATCATCCCGCGGGCCTGGCAGCCGCACCGCATACTCCACACTCTCCGACGAATCGGCCTTCACCCGGACGTTCTTCCCGAATTGCTCCGGTGTGAGGATTTGCTCCAGGATCGCCCCGAGCTGAACCTCGGCCCACGTGCCTCGCACCTTCACGTTGGTCAAAACCCGCTTCAGGTCCCCCACGCCGGTTGCCAGATTCTGCATCTCCCCGAGCCCCTGGTGTACTGCCTCCAACCTGTCACTCACCAGTTTAAATGACTCTCCGAGCCGCTTTTCCAGCGTATCATGTAGTTTCTCGTCCACCGTCTTGCGCATCTCGTCAAGCTTCTTCTCGTTCCCCTCTTGCAGCTCTTTGACCCGGGAATCAAAGGTCCCGCGGATGCGATCCAGGGCGCGCTGGCTGGACTCGGTGAGTTCGGTCAACTGCTTGGTCATTCCTTGCAGTTGCCCCTGTTGAATCTTGCCCATGCTCTCCAGAGTGTTGGACAGCACTTCGTTAGTCGATTTCAGACCGCCGGATACTTCTTCACGCAGCTCCTTGCCTGCGCTCCGGGATTCTTCCCGGCTCGCCCGCAACTCGTCGCGCATATCCCTTGCGGAGGTCTGGGAAGCCTTCGACCCCCGGACCAGGACTATGATGATCAGGACCAGGTTCACGACGGCGGCAGACAGGATTAGCCACGGGAGAGCTTCATGCATGTGAACTTCAAGCCACATAATCTGAATCAAATCCTTGGGCATGCCCTCAGTAGGCGCGGGTTTTAATCTACCCTAGCCAAACTTTGCCTATACTAATTTTCACCTTTCCAGCAAGATCCCGGCGTAGCCCACGAAACTGTCACCGGGCATGATCTCGTAGCTGGTATAGTAATCGTGGAGGACGGCCTTTCGGGCCCCCAGTTTTTGGGCGGCGGCCACCGCGGCGGCGGCTCCCCCGGCGCTGCAGGCGCTCTGGTCTTCCCGCGCCGCCCGCAGCAGGCCGGCCCCATCCAGCTTCAAAACTTCACCGAGGAGGCGCTGATCATTGACCTCTCTGACCCATTTCAGCGCCTGGGGACCGATCCCCTGGGGAGCCCAACCGTAGTTGGGGCCGTAGTGGGTCAGGTCGGTGGAGCCGAAGGCCAACAGGGAGAGGTTCAGCTCCCGGGCCACCGCCACCACCGCCTCCCCCAGTTCCAGGGCCTTGGGGGACGCAGGGGGCCGGATGGCCAGGACCTTGGAGTTGGGGAAAAAGTATTTCACCATGGGGAGCTGCACCTCAATGGTGTTGTCCCCGGGGTATTCTGCGGCCAGGGTGAGGCGCTCCCTTAAAGGCCGGTAGAATTCGGTGGCCAGGGGGATGGTCCCCAGGGGGGTCTCCCAGGCCTCGTCGCTCACCAGCAGGGGAGGGGAGTCGCCGCCCAGGTGCCCCCCGAACACCACCACCACCTGGGGCTGGCTCGCCCGGGCGCTGAGGTCAAACACTCGGGCCGCGGCTTTGCCGGAGAAATACCAGCCAGCGTGGGGGACAATGCCGCCCAAGACCTGGGCGCCTGCGGGGAGCGCCGCCACCCCTGCCACAAATTGCTCGATTTCCTCCCGGCAGCCGCTGGCGCTGCCGGGATACCAGCCGGCCGGCAGCATCCGTTTCCGGATTCCCATGATCGCCCCCCAAATGCGGTTATCCGTTATCTGTGCAAGGCAAAATCAAAGCCAAAGGCCCCTTAGCTGCGCAAAAAACGGAATTGTAGGGTGGGCACTGCCCACCATTGCCTGGATTGCGTCTCTTACCCACCAAATTACCGCGTGGGGAGGGCGTCCCACCCGCCGACTGGCCTCCCGCCTGCGGCAAGGCCATCAGGCGCCGGCGGCAGCCGCCGGGGACCCATCCGGAAACCCCCAAAAATTCAAGGTCTTGCCGTTTCAAGTTAATCCGAGACACCCCCATTTGTCAAGGTGCTCGCCGCCCAGTTTCCCGGGCCGGTTGGGCGCGGCCCGCCTGTGTAGGGTGGGCACTGCCCCCCAGAATAGCGACAGGGGCACAAGCTCGCGGAAGCCCTCAGAAGAACTTGAATGTTTGCCGTTGATATAATAAATTGGCCGAAGGCGATGCCTGGGTGGCGGAATGGGTAGACGCAAGGGACTTAAAATCCCTCGGAGTTCGCTCCGTGCCGGTTCGAGTCCGGCCCCAGGCACCATCTTCTTGGTCTGAGGTTATTTGCCGAGGGCCGCATGGGGGCCTGGCTTTGTCCTCTTCCGCACGGCTGCCGACGCAGGCTTGACTGCCCGGAACAGCACCCCTTTGGTCACCGGGGAGCTGTTGCAGCCGGTTTCCCTCATCAGTTCCGACCCTTTAAAACCAGCCTGTTCCAACAATGCCAGGAAAACCTTTCCCGGTATGGCTCCGCCTTCTCACCCGGCCCAACTCTCGAGGCGAGTTTTAATTTCCTTGGGCAATTCCCCGGCCAGCACCTGGTCGGCCAACCAGAACCGCCCCGCCGGTTTCAGAACCCGGAAGACTTCGCCCAGGGCTTGGATTTTATCCACCACCAGATTAAAGACTCCGTTGGAGATCACCAGGTCAAAGCGGTTATCAGGAAAGGGCAACTGCTCCGCGGAGGATTCCCGGAAAGTGACGTTGGCGAGGCCCGCCAGGCGGGCATTCTCGCTCGCCCGGGCCAGCATCTCGGGGACCAGGTCGATCCCGGTCACTGCCCCGGAAGGCCCCACCAGTCTGGCGGCAATGATGGAATCGACCCCGGCGCCGCAACCGATGTCCAGGATCGCCTCGCCTTCTTGGATAGGACCTAAAATGAAAGGGTTGCCCACCCCGCAGTAGGAAGCGGCCACCACCTCCGGAAGGTCGCGGACCAATTCCGGAGCATAGCCCAGCGCCTCCAGCCCGGCCCGCCCGGTGGGGTACCGGAAGAGTCCTTCCGGGCTGGCGGCGGCCTTGAGGTATTTCTGCCGGATACTCTCCTCGATGCGGTGCTTGTCTTGGAAGGTTAGCTCATTTCCCATCTTGCGCTCCTGTTTACTACTGTGGATATTCCTATTTTATCATGTGAACCGCTATCCCGATTATTGCCCCGCCCAGCAGGAGCCACAACGAATTCCAGCGGCAGCGCATCAGCAGCACGGCGCTGGCTGCGGCCGCCAGCGCGGTGGGAAGATCAATGATCGCCTCCCGCCCCAGGCGCCAGGTGACCACCGCCATGAGGGCCAGGGAGGCCACGATGACTCCGTCCAGGAAGGCTCCGGCCACGGCCGACTTGCGTATTCGCGGGATAAGAGGGCTGCTGACCGCCACCAGGACAAAGGACGGGAGAAAGATGCCGGCGGTGGCAATCAGGGCGCCCGGCCATCCGGCCAACAAATAACCGATGAAGGTGGCGGTGGTAAAGACCGGACCGGGAGTCACCTGCCCCACTGCAATGGCGTCCAACAACTGAGTGCTCGTGAGCCAATGCCAATGCGCCACGAGATCGGCCTGCAAAAAAGCCAGGAGCACATAGCCGCTTCCAAAGACTATGGAGCCGACTTTGACGAAGAAGAGAAAGAGAGATAGCAAGCCTAACTCCACCCGGCTCGTGGAATATAACCCCGAAGCGACATAAGCTGCACAGACAAAAGCCCCGGCTGCCAGCAGCATAATCAGCAGCGCCCTCCGGTCTTGGAAGTGGTCCCGAATAATGCCCCGCTGCAATCCCGAGAGCAAGCCGGCGCCGAAAAGCACTGCCAGTATGTTGATCCCCAGGAAATCCAAGACCAAAGCAATTATGGCCACCGCCCCGAGGAACTGCCTTTTTACCGCGGTGCGCCCCAACTGCCATAGCGCTTGCAGAATGATGGCGATTACCACCGGTTTGACCCCGTAGAGCAGCCAGGTGATTTGGGGAAGGTTTCCGAACCGCACGTAGGCCCAGGCAAATGCCGTGACGATCACCATGGCCGGAGCGATGAAGCAGACGCCGGCCAACAAAAGACCGGCCCAACCTCTGCACAGGTAGCCGATGTAGATCGCCATCTCCGTCGAAGTGGGGCCGGGGATCAGGTTGGCGGCCCCCAATAAATCGAGGAATTTCTCCCGGGGGACCCACCGCCGGCGCCGCACCACTTCGTCCTCCATCATGGCGATGTGGGCCGCAGGTCCGCCAAAAGCGGTAGTTCCCAGACGCAGGAAAAACAGGGCTAATTCTCTTAAGTCTGGTTTTCCGGCGTTTGCGGTTCGACCCCGGTGCGAATTCCCCGCCTCATCCATTGGGCCTAGTCCTTTAATGGCCGTGAGCGCCTAGTCCTGATTTGCAGTCTTTAAGCTCCACATTTTTGAGTTATCCGGGTCTTAAGAACGGGGATGCTAAATTTTTGAAAAAATTACTATGTCCCGGTAATGGGTCGATAAATTCTTTGAAATCTATAATATAATACCATCACTGAATGGAATGGTCTTCAAGAACCGAAACTTGGGGAGATTTTTCCAGGGGTCAGGTTCCATTGGCCTGCGGTCCAGCGCCAGCCTGGCGGGCTAGCGCCCTGCATCTGCTCCTCCGCCTGGGGCTGAAGACTGATTACCCAATACACTTCTGCGGCCGGGCCCAGGCCCTGCGGCCGCACGGGCAAGCAAAATGACGGCTGAAAAATCCAACAAAGGGTTTTGTATTTGGCTGATGGGTTTAAGCGCCTCCGGTAAGACCACTTTGGCCCACCTCCTAAATAAGAAGCTTGTGGATTTGGGTTTAATAGTAGAGGTGCTTGATGGGGATGTGGTCCGATCCACCATGAGTAAAGAGTTGGGCTTCACTAAGTCTGACCGGGAAACTCACCTGCGGCGGATTGCCTCTATGGTTAACTCATTGATTCAACAACAGATAATAGTTATAGTTGCAGCGATCTGCCCCTATCAGGCCATCAGAGAAGAGCTGCGATGCCAGATAGGCGATTTTGTCGAGGTTTATCTCAATTGCCCCATAGAAATTTGCATCCAACGCGATCCCAAAGGGTTATACCATAAGGCCCTGGCCGGAGAGATTAGCAACTTCACCGGCATTGATGATCCCTTCGAAACGCCATCTCGTCCGGAAATCATGGTAAAAACAGATGAAGAAAGCCCGGAGGAGAGCCTGAAACGAATATTGGCGGGCCTTAAAGCTTTAAACCTGGTTCTGCCGGCCCTTCAAAAGGGCTATAAGATAGATTAACCGATGGTAGCCAGGAAGAGCAAATTGAGGAAAAAGAGAGGCAATGGCCAAGGCAGCTCTATCCCGGTCTTTATCCATTCGCTCTGGCGATCCGGCAGCACCAGCAACCGCCTGGCAGCCGGGAAGAGCTATCTATCCTTCTACCTCCTTTGGTGTCTCGGGTTGCTTGAGGGCCTGGTGAATGCGGACTCGTTACCGAATATCGATGCCTTGAGCGGTTCGCAGTCATACCAGGCGGAAATTAATAAACACTTCTTCCATTTCAATATAATGGATCTAGATTTTTCAGACTGCAACCTACCGCAGAGATATTATACAGACGCAGACAAAGCCTTCTTTGCGCTGCTTGAGGATAGGGTTCATAGCCTTCTTTTAATGAGTGGAAATTTTCAGGAACAGCTACTCACTTGCAGGGGTTGAGGCAGTCAAGCGAACCTAAAGGGAGACTGTTGGGCAATACCTCTTAACCAGCTGCCATGATCCGGTCATATTTTCCAGGTCGAACCGCGTCAGGCCTCTAACCATGGGAAAGGCGCTCCTGCAATTCCGGAGAGCGCAGGCGGCAGCGGATCGGGCATGCTGGCAGGGTGGCCAAAACGAAGATCCGGCTTATCGTCAATGAAGGAGAACTTGCGAACCCAACTGCATGCTGACCGGTTGCCGCGGCATAAAAAAAGCGGCCCCAAGGCCGCCTCATCCTGGTTTTAGCGGTAACGGCCGCCGCCCCCGCCCCCTCCACCAAATGAGCCTTTCTGCTGCGGCCTGGCTTCGTTGACGGCCAGGGGCCGCCCCTCCACCGCCCGCCCGTTGAGCATGGAAATGGCCTTCTGTCCTTCCAATTTGGTTTCCATCTCTACAAAAGCGAAGCCCCTGGGCTGGCCCGTCTGCCTGTCGGTAATGATCTTGGCCGAGGCCACGTGGCCGGCCTCCGAAAAAAGAGTGTTCAGTTGTTCTTCGGTCATTTGGTGGGGCAGATTGCCCACATATAATTTCATAGCCATTGCTTCTCCCTTATGAACCCGGCTGGAGGCTGGCTCCGGCAGGGTCGGTCCTATCCAGCCTTTTTAGGAATCAATTATCACTTCCGGCAGGTCCTCCGCCGGCGGGGTAATAGTTCTGCCCTGGCGACGTTTCATTTTGTCGTCGTTTTTCTCCCTGCGGGCCATCTCTTTAGCGCGTTTCTGCCAGCCGTAACGATTTTTAGCCAAGTTGAACCTCTATCAAGTCGGGGCGCCGGAACTTCACGCTCCCAAGACCAGCGGAGTGGAAGGCAAAAGTAAAAAGGAATAAGGCGGCAGGAACTAAAAAGTTTTTTTTAATCCCCTGCCTTGCGCCTTCAACTTTTGCCTTCCCCGTCAGGCGGTTTCCGCCTAGATTTTTACCACGTTCTGGGCCTGGGGCCCCTTGGGACCTTGGGTTACTTCAAATTCCACGTCCTGTTCTTCCGCTAGAGAGCGGAAGCCTTCGCCCTGGATGGCGGTGTGATGCACAAACACATCCGGACCGTTTTCCCGGGTGATGAAGCCGAAACCCTTGGAGTCGTTAAACCACTTTACCTTACCTGTTTCCTTCATGATGAAACCTCTTCCTTTGATACTGCCAGATGTACCTGCCAAAAAAGCAGGGCGCACAGCAGTCAGCAAAAAAAAATCGGAAGGGAATTAGCACCCCCGTCCGATTCTTGCCCAGGACTGGTGGCCCTGGTTTCAGTCTGACATGCTAAACTATAATGAGTCTAATAAAAAAAATATCTAATGTCAAGTTTTTATCTGCCGATAACTAATGGCATAAGGCGGCCTGCGATTCTTAAAGTCCACCACATTGGGCTATCCTGATGCTGGGGGGCGGGTTGGCTGACCAATTCTTTGAAAATTATGCTATCATCGCGGTGGTTGGACAATTAGGCTAAAAAAAAGAGGAACCTGGTCGCTCTTAGGGATCGTTGAGAGGGCTCAACGAACCCTTATCGACTGCGGTGGCCAAAGTCTGTAGCCTAATCTTCGGTTAATGGCTAGGAAACCTGAGCGGATCAGGAGTCGCCGCAGCCAGTAGGGATATTTCAGAAGCCGCAGTCTATGAATCCTGCAAAGACCATCAAAGAGAAGATCAGGCACAGTCTGCACTTGGAACGCTCCCTGCGTCTGGTCTGGCAAAGCGCTCCGGGGTGGACCGCGGCCAATTTCGGACTCATTTTCATCCAGGGCCTGCTGCCCCTCGCCTCCCTATATCTGATGAAGTTAATAGTCGATGCGGTCACCTCCGGAGTGGCGGCCCCGGTGAAATCCGGGGCGCTCCGGGACGTGCTGCTGCTGGTGGTGGCGGCGGCGGCGGTGGCCTTGTTCACCGCGGCTTGCCGCTCCCTGGCGGAGATTGTCAAGGAAGTCCAAACCCAGGTGATCACCGACCATATCGCCGATGTCGTCCATGGCCAGTCGGTGGAGGTGGATCAGGAGTATTACGAAGACCCCAAGTATTATGATACCCTGCACCGGGCCCAACAGGAGGCTGCTTACCGGCCGGCCAGCACCATGGACGGCCTGATGCAGTTGGGCCAGAGCGGCATCGCCCTGGTGGCCCTGGCCGGGTTATTGGTCTCCTTCCGCTGGTGGGTGCCCGTCATCCTCTTTGCGGCCACCGTCCCCGGGGTGTTGCTGCGCTTGAAATACTCCGACCAATTGTATGATTGGCAGCGCCGGCACACCCAGGACCAAAGGCGGGCTTCCTATTTCCACTGGATGCTGACCGACGGCGGCCATGCCAAGGAAATCAGGGTCTTTGCCCTGGGGCCGCTCTTCCGCGATCGGTTCCGGGCCTTGCGCCAGAGGCTCCGGGTGGATATGCTCAAGATCTCCAGCCGGCGTTCCCTGGCGGATTTGACTAGCCAGGCCAGCGCCACTGTGGCCATCTTCGGGGCCCTGGCCTATATCGCCTACCAGACGGTGGAGGGGGCCATCACCCTGGGGAGCATGGTCATGTACTACGGAGCCTTCCAAAGGGCCCAAAGCTCCCTCCAGCAAGTTTGGAGCAGCCTCACCCGCCTTTATGAAGACAACCTCTTTCTGGCTAATTTTAATGAATTTCTGGATCTCAAACCGAGACTGGGGGCGCCCCCCCACCCCGCGGTATTTCCACTGCCCATCAAAGAAGGCATCTCCCTGGACCACCTCCATTTTCATTATGCCACCGGAGAAAGAGCGGTGCTTAATGATATCAATCTCCGGATCCTGCCGGGCCAGGTGGTGGCCCTGGTGGGTGAAAACGGCTCGGGGAAGACCAGCCTCGCCAAGCTGTTGTGCCGGCTCTATGATCCGGTGGCCGGGAAGATTACCATTGACGGCATCGACTTGCGCCAATTCGATCCCAAGGACTTGAGGAGGCAGGTGAGCATACTCCTTCAGGATTACGCCCGTTACGCCCTGACGGCTCGGGAAAATATCTGGTTGGGAGATATTAATCTGAAGCCCGAGGATGATAAGATCTACCTTGCGGCCCGCCAGGCCCAGGCCGATGAATTTCTCCGGAAGATGCCCCGGGGCTATGACACCATCCTGGGCCACGAGTTTGAGGACCAGGGGGAACTCAGTCTGGGTGAATGGCAAAAGGTGGCCCTGGCCCGGGCCTTCCTGCGGGAGGCCCAACTGCTCATTCTCGATGAACCCACCAGTTGGCTGGACGCCCGGGCCGAATACGAGGTGTTCAAGTACTTGCGGCCGCGGTTTCGGGGGAACATGGTCCTCCTCATCAGTCATCGCTTTTCCACGGTGCGGCTGGCGGATTACATCTATGTGCTGGCCGATGGAATCATCACTGAAAGCGGCACCCATGAAGAGTTGATCCAAAAAGGGGGCAAGTATGCCCAGCTTTTCCAAATCCAGGCGACCTCTTATCGCTGATCAGCAACGAATCCCGCTCAATATCTATTTTGATTAAATCGGGTTTATCCCTTGAATGTAGCTCATTGCCTTCCTGATTTCACTCGCGGCGTTTTGCCAAGGGATGATGGGCGGAGCGCATCCCCCTGTCCCTCGCCCGGAAAAATCAAATCGAAGAACCATAAACCTCAGTGCAGCCGGAGGTACCGGCGAGATACCTTTGCTGCGACAGAACCAAACCAACCTTCGCTTACCTTAGACCTAATCGGATTGGAGAAATAAATTGTTTTTTTCGTCATTGACAAAAGATGATAATAGTCTTAAATATCATAGAAACAAATCATAGTCCGCACCGCGATAACGGAAAAAGACTGTTTTGAACCTCGATTATGCGCAAGAATTGCGTAAAATCTATGAAATTTAAAAAAAAGGGAAATTGATTTCATGACTTTGTCAATGCAGATGCGCGTTACCTTACCCAAAAATGTTTTGGTGCGCACCTTCGAAACCGAATCTGTACTCCTCAATCTTGACACCGAATGTTACCACGGTTTGGATGACGTGGGCTCACGCATGTGCCAGGCTCTGACCTCCAGCGAGAATATCGAGGCCGCCTACCAGAAGCTGCTGGCTGACTATGAAGTGGATCCATCGCAGCTGCGGCAGGACCTGAGTGATTTTGTGGCCAAGATGGTGGAACGTGGGTTGCTGGAAGTCCACGAAAATTAATCTAAAGAAAGCCCGGCAGCTTTCCGGGGCAGAGCTCTGGTTGTTGGCCCAGGCTTTCTTGGCGCTCCCCCTGGTGGCTTTAGGGCTGCGCTGCTGGGGATTCCGCCGGCTCCATGCCAGGCTGGACCAGGGACCGGCTAAGGCCCCATACTCGAATGTCCCGGGGGGCGGCTGGGATCAGGCCCGGGCCACCGCCCGCCTGGTGCAGGCCGCGGTCCGTTACGGACTCTTTCGGCCCAGCTGTCTCCCCCAATCCCTGGTCCTCTGGTGGCTGCTGCGCCGCCAGGGGCTTGCCGGAGAGCTGCGTATCGGCGTGAAACCTGATCCGGGCCGGTTGGAAGCCCACGCCTGGGTGGAGTTCCAGGGCGTCATCCTGAGTGATAGCGATAAAGCGTATCAACGCTTTGCGCCGTTTAATGGGGAGATTATCCCTTAGATCCCCCTCTATTTCTTAACTTGATTCGCCTATAGTTCGATTTATTTGCCCTCAGGCGATTCTATCCATGGTCCAAATGGGGCAATTCTAAATAGAAAAATATGCTAACAATATTTCAGACCAACATATTGACTGACTGATTCCTTTGCAACAACCCTATCTCATTATTACTAGTTATTTTTACATAGTGGACGAATCCCGCCAATCGGTGCAACCGCTAGAGCATGCTTAATTTATTTAAATTCCACCGCTAAACGTAATCATGGATAAAAATAGAAAAGAACACTTAAAAGAATTCGTCCGCAAGATGATTGGATGGATTTACTCTGATTTGCTATGGCTTTCAGACGAAGAGGCCCAGCTGGCAGATGAACAACGCAACAGGTTGGTTGCAGAGCTCTCTGGCTGGGGAACCTTCAGTTTTAAGGGTAGCAAGGTACATTGCGGCCCGCTCTCTCCCGGCTGTCTCATCTGTGGTAACGGCGGCTGGGATTGTAATTTTATTAATAGGCAGTGCACCAGAGATTGTTTTTACTGCCCCCAAGACCGCGCTATAAATAAAGAATCTGAGTCAAAAACCGAAGGGTTTTTATTTAAAGACCCATCGGAGCATATTCTCTTCATGAAGACCTTCAACATTAAAGGGGTTGGGTTTTCCGGAGGGGAACCTCTGCTGGTATTGGACAGGTTGTTAGCTCATATTTCCGCTATACGGCAAGAATTCGGCGACTCCTTGTATCTCTGGATTTACACCAATGGTGATCTGGTCAACCGGGGGGTTTTGAAGAAGTTGCGCCAAGCTGGCCTGGATGAAATCAGGTTTGATCTGAGCGCCCGGTCGTATAATTTGGCCCCGGTCGTCCTGGCAAAAGAATTTATTCCTACGGTAACCGTGGAGATACCGGCCATCCCGGAAGATTTTGATCTTTTAAAAAATCTGCTGGGGAAAATGGAGGTGATTGGGGTTAACTTTCTTAATTTGCATCAGTTACACGCTACCAAGCATAATTACAAGGCATTATTAAAACGTCATTACCACTTTCTCCATCAGCCCAGCGTTCCGGTTATGGAATCAGAAACGAGCGCCTTGAGATTACTGATGTATGCCAAGGAAAATCAAATCAACCTACCCATCAACTATTGTAGCTGCGCTTATAAGAACCGATTCCAGGGTCTGGACGTACGCCAACGGAGGGGTAGGGTGGCGCTGAAAGGCTGTGAGGAACTCACCGATGCTGCCTACATCCGATCATTTCGGGTGGTCGATTCCCAGGATAAAATTTTAAGTATGGTGAAGCGCTTAGAGAAGGATAATTGTCCATCGGTCCTATGGGCATGTCATGACCGGAAAAACGAATTGGCTATCCATAGTGATTTATTGCGTTATGTGGATTGGTCCACAGCCGAGCTGACCCTCAGTTATTCTGAACCGGTAGTAAGGCTGAAAAACCAGGCAGCAGGAGTAATGGCAAGTAACCTGGAGCCGATGAACGCAGAGGTTTATAAGGTGAACACCTGGAGCGAGATCTTCACAGAGTGTTGGCGGCGTTTATATAAGGAAGGCGGCAGCGCTGAAGGGGTGTTCGAGTTTCTTTATCAAAATTATCCTTTGGAAGGGAATAAAGACATAGCCAATCTCCAGAAAGAGATGCATGAGTTGAAACAGATAGCGGAATGGGAAGAATTACCAAACAGACTGCCGGAAGTGTTTTAATTTGAGGATAATTGAGATAAATATAAACTTATTCCTTGGTCATCCGTAGTTACGGCAGGCCCTGTTTAATTAAGGTATTTGGGGGGTAATTTTAGCCATGGAAGCCCATAGGCTGCGCCCTGGTCCCGACTCCAAGCCCAGAATTTAAACGTGCCCCGGAGGCCGATGGCCAACTTAACCGAATATTTCCAGATCCATGCCATCCTGTAAATTTTTATGGGGCTTATGCACTTGACAAGACGATATTAAAGCTTTATATCCTCTAACAGACAGGGAATATGACGTTCCTTTATCCGGAACCGCGTGGCTCGGCTCTAACTTAGACAGGGGCAGAGACGACGAGCTATCCGGGAGGTCTGGGCAGGAGTGAAGCGATTCCCGGGTATTTGCGGCAAGCGAATCGACTTTCCTATGGCCCCTTGCGACGGCTTATTAAAGACAAGTATCACACTCCGTTAGGCGCATTGAGAGAAAGATGAGCGGCATGGTGGGCTTCATCAATGTTGACGGTCAACCGGTGGATCAGCAGTTGCTCCGTCAGATGACTGAATTCATGGCGGACCGGGGCCCCGACGCGCAGGAGGTCTGGCACGACGGCCCGGTGGGTTTGGGTCATGCCTTGCTCCAAACTGCCGAGGATACGCCGCCGGAATGCCAGCCGTGCAGCCAGGACGGCGAGATCTGGATTACCGCCGACGCCCGGATAGACGGCCGGGCCGACCTCATCCGGAAGCTTGAAGCACGCGGGTGCGCCAACCTTAAGAATATTCCCGATGTCGAACTCATCCTCCACGCCTATAAGGCCTGGGGGGAAGACTGTGTCCTGCACCTTATCGGCGATTTCGCCTTTGCCATCTGGGACGGGCCCCGGCGCCGGCTGTTTGCCGCCCGGGACCACCTGGGCATCAAGCCCTTCTATTATGCGGAGTCGGGCCGGAGCCTGGTGTTCAGCAATACCCTGAACTGTATCCGGCGGCATCCGGACATTTCCGACCGGCTCAACGACCTGGCCATCGCCGATTTCCTGCTCTTCGGCGCTAACAAGGACACGGCCACCACCAGCTTTGCCGACATTCGGCGCCTCCCGGCGGCTCACACCCTCACCTGGCAGGAAGGCGGCGCGGCTCAACTGCGACGCTACTGGAGCCTGCCCATGGAAGGCCCGGTGCGCTATGCGCGCCAGCGGGACTATGTGGACCGGTTCCAGGAGTTGCTGCGGGAAGCGGTTGCGGACCGCCTACGCACCCGCCGGGCAGGGGTGTTTCTGAGCGGGGGGCTCGATTCTCCCCTGGTGACGGCCATGGCCAGGGAACTGCCGGTGGCGCCGCGGCCCCCCTTGGACCTCAGGTGCTTTACGGCGGTCTTCGACCGTTTGATCCCGGATCAAGAACGGTATTATGCCGGGGTGGTGGCCAGGCATTTGCAGGTCCCCCTCGAGTTTCTGCCGCTGGATGATTATGCGCTTTTCGGACGCCATTCCGACCTGCGCCAGCCGGAGCCCATCCATGATCCCCGGGGAGCGGCCTCGGCGGATCTGGTCAACCTGGCCGCCAGCCGCAGCCGGGTGTGCCTCACCGGCCAGGGAGGCGACGAGATTCTCTATCCCTCCAAGTCTTATATCTACAAACTGGCCAGGGGCCTGCGCCTTCCTCCCCTGGTTGCGGGGGTGGGGCGTTGCCTCTTCCTTTATGGCCGCGTGCCCCAGGTCGGGTTCAAGACCGCCTTGGGGTGGCTGCGCCAAGGCCACAGCCGGCCCGGCGACGGGTTCCCGGGGTGGCTCAATCCGGACTTTGCGGCCCGCTTAAATCTGCGGGAGCGCTGGGAGAAACTGGGGCGAACTACTGCATTGGAGCACCCGGTGCGGCCCGAGGGTTGCGCCTTTGTCGCCAACCCTTTTCTCCAGGGGTTTTTTGAGAATTATGACCCAGGGACTACGGGGGCGCCGGTAGAATTTCGCCATCCCCTGCTGGACCTGCGCCTGCTGCGGTATGCCCTGACGCTGCCTCCCCTCCCCTGGTGCGTGGATAAGATCATGTCCCGGGAACTGGCAAAGGGGCGCCTGCCGGACCTTATCCGCCGCCGTCCCAAAACGCCCTTGGCCGGCTCTCCCGAACTGGACCTGGTGCGTCGGCCCGGCTCCCGGTGGCTGGATGGCTTTGAGCCCTGCCGGGAGCTTTCCGCATATGTCCGGCGCGGGTCCATTCCCCGGCTCACCACCGAGACCGACCAGCAGCGGCTGTGGATGAACCTGCGTCCTGTAAGTCTCAATTTCTGGCTGGATAATCTGAATGCAGGTTGTCCCCATAGATTGTCAAGTAACTAGAACTTAAACCGCCAATCAAAAAACTGGGAGGAGGAACATCATGGAAACCACCAAAAAAGAGCGGCTGGCTTATCACACGCCTCAGGTGAGCGATTACGGCAGTGTCACGCAGATCACTTGCATGGCTGTAAGCCATGTCTCGCCGACTACTGACGGGGGGACGTATCCTACCAATAGAACTCACTAGTCGGACCGGCTAAGGATTTTTAGGAACCCAAATACCGCTTATGATGGCTGCACCCTGGTTTTATGTGGCCTTCGGCTTGCGGCTCAGGTCAGATTTGCCTATACCGGGTCTGGTGGCCCAGCCGGAGACGGCAGCCATAGATCTGGAGGTATGCTGGGAAGCCGGAGCCGGGTGGTGGCGCCGGCTCCTGGAGATGCCCCAGGAATTGTGGCATATCGGCTTCCCGGACAAAAAAGGCGGGGAACCCGGATATAAAGCCTGGCAGGTAGCTGGAGGTCAATACGTACGGCTGAGATACCGTGACGGCTGCCAATTCGTCATGGACCGGGAGTATACGCGGCTGTGGGTCTCGGGTCCCAAAGGCGCGAATCCGGAATATCTCGCCACCTACCTGCTAGGCCCGGTCCTGGGGCGACTCCTGCGTCTGCGGGGGACGCCCTGTCTGCACGGCAGCGCCGTGGCCGCGGGAGATCAGGCCCTGGCTTTTCTCGGCTTTCCGGGCGCCGGAAAATCCACTACCGCCGCGGCCTTTGCCTGCCTGGGCTTCCCGGTGCTCACCGATGATATTACGGTTCTCTTTGAGCGGGAAGACGCCTTTTTGGTGCTCCCGGGGGACCCCAACGTCTGTCTCTGGCCCCAATCGGTGGACTATTTATACGGCTCACCCACGGCCCTGCCTCCGGTGATTGCGCATAATGTCTTAGATCCCGAATGGAACAAGCGGTGGCTGAACCTGACAGGCCCCGACTACCGCTTTCAATCGGGGCCTCTCCCCCTGGGGGCTATTTATATCCTGGGAAAGCGGCAGGATGATGCCGGTCCCCGGGTGGAAGAACTCCCATCCCGGCTAAGTTTGCTGCTGCTTATAGCCAACACCTATGGGTGGCAGTTTTTGGATAAGGAGCTGCGGGCCCGGGAGTTCGAGTTCCTGGGACGCCTGCTGGAGGAGGTGCCGGTGCGTTGCCTCATTCCCCGGGCCGGGCCCGCCTACCTGACCGGACTCTGCGAGGCCATCCTGAAAGATTTTTCCCAGTTCCAAACCGGCGGCCATTATCCGGTGAAAAAATCGGGTCTGTCAAGATGATCCATGCTTATATCCGCAATGGCTACGGCTGGCCCGGGAGGGGGATTTGTCTTAGAGTATGACCGTTTGAACCGGAAATAGCTGCTGGAGATCTGAGCATCTCTAACCGGAGACTAGATATATCTTAACCATGATTAATTGGTCCTTGGACGCTAGATCAAATTCTTTGCTGCAACCTGACCTGATGACAGTTCTTAGGCAGATTGTCCCTACCATCTTGGATGAGGGTGGCTTGGATTTCCGTCAGTCTCATGTGAGCTTAAATTTCTTAGATATTAAAATCCTGCAACAACAAGGCCTCACGCCATTACTTTACCGGGAAGTGATGCGCAAGAATTGGAATAAGCATCTTGATCCCAGCTCCTTGAAGACCTTGCGCCAGGATTATATGTTGGCCTTGCGGGATAGCGTCTCAGAAGACCGCGAAGTTTTGTATGTGCTCACCGCGCTGGTCGAGTCCGGGATAGAGGTGATCCTCTTCAAAGGCGCGGACCTGCGCCTCCGTTTCTATGGAGAAACGGCGGTCAGACGCATGGCCGACTTGGATTTGCTCATTTCTTCCGATCAAGTGTCTAGAGCCGAATCAGTCTTGGAAAGCTTGGGCTTTAACCTCCAACCCAAATGCCATGACCCCCGGCCCGGGTTCCGAAGCAAATTTAGAGATGGAATCCACTTTAACCCTCCCCCGGGCCTGCCCTTCCTAATCGACCTCCATTGGCAACTTAATTATGCGGCGGGCTTTTATAATTTAAGCTATCGACGGCTTAACTTAAAAGCCATTCCTTGGATGCTTGGTGACCTGCCAGTCAAGGTTTTATCTCCTGAACATGTTATAATTTTGCTAGTCCTTAATATTTTTGAACCTCACGAGCATATCGTAGCTCGGCAGATAATCGATTTAATTCTGGTTATCCAGCACCTGCCCATGGATTGGCAGGGCTTTGTTGAAGAGGTAAGCTATCTTGGGTGTCAAGCGCCGGTTTACCTGGTTCTTCGAGAAATTTTTCAGGTCTTGAATAGGGAAATGCCTTCCCCAATTTCCGAAAAGTTGGCAAATTACCGCCCTGCGTTGGTCGAAAGGATCGCGCTGCGGCGCCTGTTTGGTTATCTCACGCATCATCTCATCTGCCTTTACCAGCATCGTAATCTTAAAGATTGGGCTTTTTATATCGGAGCCTTGCTCTGGCCTCAGCCTCAGTACCTGGCAGCTAATTATAAAAATCTCAATCGGACTCGTTTTTTCCGGCAATTTTTTTCCACCTTGTTCTCCTCGGCCGAAAGTTGGTCTCCAAAATAGAGTTACCTTTTGAGGGAAATTTGTGCTAGCTCCCGCAAGATTTGAACCGGACGGGGTAATTGGACGCACTATCATGATGTCTAAGATAAAAACAAATGGTAAAATTTCGGAACAAACACTTAGGGATATAATAGAGAAAACCCCTACTTATGATGCATATATAAAACTGGGTGATTTTTTAACAAATGGTGGCAATATCTTAGAAGCTATAAAATGCTATGGCACCGCCCGCAGGATTAAACCGGATGATGCGCTAACATATAGTAGGCTCGGAGATGCTCATATCAAGCTCATCAGCGAATTCGCCTCTTTAGCTATCGAATTTTATAGGAGATCATTGGAGCTAGATCATAATAATGCAATAACTTTTAATAAGTTAGGATTGGCCCTGCATAGTCTTGGCCAGCAGGAAGAGGCCCTCGACTGTTTTAGAAAGGCGCTCAACCTAAAGCCGGACTTTCTGAGGGCGCGGTTCAACCATTGTGTTGCCCAAATTCCTATCTTATACCAAAAGGAAGAAGAAATTCTCCGGAGCCGCGCCTGCTACCGGCAAGAGTTGGAGAATTTGAAGGGCTCCATCACCCTGGATAGCAAGAATGAAAGGGAAGAGGCTGCCAAGGGGTATTTATATTCTTTTTTTTTGGCTTTCCAGGGGTATAATGCCCGCGATCTTCAGCGTACCTCCGGTGAATTGATGAGCCGGATCCAGACGGCCAGGTATCCTCAATTTAGCCAGGCGCCAACCTTCCCACCGATCAAACCCGGTGAGCAAATTCGGGTCGGTTTTGTATCTGGGCGTTTTTTTTTGCATGTTGACTGGTTCTCCTTAATAAAGGGTTGGATCAGCAACCTGAATGAGGGGCGTTATCGTCTTTTTGGGTACTATACAGGCAATAAGAAAGATGAATACACGGAGGTGGCGAGACAGGCATTCTCCCGCTTTGTGGAAGATATTGATTCGCCGGAAGAGCTGGGGCGGATTATTCGCGATGACCGGCTGCATATATTGATTTATTTCGAAGTTGGTGTTGGTGGTATGGCAGATAAGTTAGCTGCCTTAAGACTTGCTCCCATTCAATGTGTCTCCTTTGGACATCCCACTACTTCCGGATTACCAACGATCGATTACTTTTTGAGCAGCGACCTCATGGAACCGCCAGGGGCAGAGGCCCATTACACCGAACGCCTGGTGAGGCTGCCCAATCTCTGCATGCATTTCGCCCCGCCTGAGATCCCCGAATTTCACGGAAATCGCGCCGATCTTGGCCTACCCGCCGCGGGCGTGCTTTTTCTCTGTGCCCAATCCTTATGGAAATACCTGCCGCAGTATGACGAAGTTTTCCCGCGCATCGCTAAAGAATTAGGCAAATGTCACTTTATTTTTAAAAAACATCTGCAATCCCCGCAGATTACTGATCAATTCCGGCAACGCCTGTCCCAGGCATTCGCTCGCTACGGCTTGGACAGTGGAGACTACGTAACTTTATTGCCTGCTTTGGAAGCTGCGGACTATAACGCTTTATATCGTGCGGTTGATATATTTCTGGACAGCATTGGTCATTCCGGTTGTATGACAACCCTGAATGCCATAGCCTGCGATCTGCCTGTCGTCACTATTCCGGGAAATTTTTTGCGCGGGCGGCTAACCCACGGTATTCTGACCATGATGGGGGTGACGGAAACCATAGGCGCTACGGTGGATGAATATGTAGCCCTGGCCGTCCGGCTGGGCTCCGACAATAATTGGCGGCAGCAACTGAGTCAGAAAATTGCCGGAAATAAATGGAAGCTTTACCGGGACATGGCCTGTATTAGAGGTCTTGAGGCATTTATCGAAGAGGCAGTCTCCCGGCGCCTGCATTTGCCTTCAACTCCCGGGTAACTTTTTGGGTTAACCAGTATCGGGGGGAGAATTTGGACACTGAACAACTAGCTGAAAACCCTTTACGTTTTAGGATTGTCGTCGTAGTAAGTTATGGAGATAATCCGATGCCTGTTGCTTCGAACTTTCCTTACTTCAATAAACGATGGTCGAGGCTCGTATCCGTTTGAAGATGATTAGAGACCTAGTGAAAAGGGTTGTCGGCGAAGGCACCCTTGGGCGGTTGGATATTTTCTTACATCCAGAGCTGCAAGATGGCTGGGGAGGTCCATTTAACGGCCAGAAATTCAGGCAGCGCGTTTTTTTTGATCTCTTATATTATTTTCCGATCAAAGCTATTGTAGAAACTGGCACTTTCCATGGAACGACTACGGCTTTGTTCGGCTTGACCTGCTTGCCCGTTTATAGCGTTGAAAGCCATCCTCATTGCTTTGCCTATGCGAAGATGCGCTTTCTGTTCAACCGCAATATCCATCTATATCAGGCTGATTCTCGCTCCTTTCTTAGAGACATACGTGAAAACAGCTCGGTTGCCAAAGAAGATGTGTTTTTCTATTTGGACACGCGTTGGGAAGGGGATTTGCCCTTGCGTGAGGAATTGGAAATTATTTTCTCAAAATGGAAAAGGCCTATTGTTATGATAGATGACTTCCAGGTGCCAAATGCTGATTATGAATTTACGGAGTATGGGCCGGGGAAGGTGCTTAATCTAAGTTACATAGCTCCAGTAGTGTCGGCTCACAAGCTCTCTGTCTTTTTTCCAGCAGTGGATGCGTCGGAAGAAACAGGGCTAAGAAGGGGAAGTGCAGTTCTTTGTCAAGAGATCTCAGGTTTGGAAGTAGACAAAAAAATCAAGACGCTCATTCGAGAAACATCTCCGGTTTTATTCAAGGGTTCGAGGACCATTTAGAGAGTTTAATAGGTGAACTCGGTGAGAAATTAGCTTACTATAGAAAGGTGAGAGGAATAGAAGATAAGTCACAAGATTAACTATAGTCGGGGGCTATGCGGAGAAGCTCTGCATTTGTAACTAAAGAGGGGAGCCTTTGTTCCCTTGTGTTGTTCCATTTGGTTGAGAATACTTTCGGATTATAATGATGCCTAACATAGAAACAGATAATAACCCTTCGGAACAAATCCTTAGGGATATAATAGACAAAAAACCCACTTATGATGCTTATATAAAGTTGGGGGATTTTTTAATTAATACTGGCAATACAGTGGAAGCTATAAAATGCTTTAGCGCCGCCCGCAGGATTAAGCCAAATGATGCTCTAATATATATCAGACTCGGAGATGCCCATATTAGTCTTTATAGCGAGCTTGCCTTTTTAGCTCCCGCATTTTATAGAAAATCATTGGAGCTGGACGATAATAATGCTAACACATTTAATAAATTAGGATTGGCGCTGCATAGTCTTGGGCAGCAAGAAGAGGCCATCGACTGTTTTAAGAAAGCATTCAGCATAAAACCTGACTTTGTGAGGGCGCGGTTCAATCATTGTATTGCCCAAATTCCTATCTTATACCAGAAGGAAGAAGAAATTCTCCGGAGCCGTGCCCGCTACCGGCAGGAGTTGGAGAATCTGCAGGGGTCCATCACCCTGGATAGCCAAAGTGAGAGGGAAGAGGCTGCTAAGGAGCATTTACGACCTTTTTATTTGCCTTATCAGGGCCATAATGACTGCGAACTTCAACGTACCTATGGCGAAGTGATGAGCCGGATCCAGATGGCCAGGTATCCTCAATTTAACCGGGCGCCAACCTTCACACCTATCAAACCCGGAGAACAGATTCGAGTCGGGTTTGTATCTTCCCAATTTTATAATCATGCTAACTGGCACGCCATAATAAAGGGGTGGATTTGCAACCTGAATAGGGCGCGTTATCGTCTTTTTGGTTACCATGCCGGTCATCAGAAAGATGGACACACAGAGGTGGCGAGACAGTCATTCTCCTTCTTTGTGGAAAATATTTATTCTTTAGAAAAACTTGCCCGGATTATTCGCAATGACCGGTTGCATATATTGATTTATCCCGAAATTGGTATGAATATTATGGCAGGTAACTTGGCTGCCTTAAGACTTGCTCCCATTCAATGTACCTCCTGGGGACAGCCATTTACTTCCGGATTGCCTACGATGGATTACTTTTTGGGCAGCGAACTCATGGAACCGCCAGGGGCAGAGTCCCATTACACCGAACGCCTGGTGAGGCTGCCCAATCTCTCCATCCATTACACCCCACCTGACGTCCCCGAAATTCACGGAGATCGCGCTGGTCTTGGCCTGCCCGCCGCTAGCGTGCTTTTTCTCTGCGCCCAAGCCTTGTGGAAATACTTGCCCCAATATGACGAAGTTTTCCCGCGCATCGTTAAAGATTTAGGCAAATGTCACTTTGTTTTTAAAAAACATTATCAATCGCCGCAGATTACTCATCAATTCCAGCAACGCCTATCCCAGGCATTCGCTCACTACGGCTTGGACAGTGAAGATTACGTAACCCTATTGCCTAATTTGGAGGATGCCCACTATTACGCTTTATATCGTCTGGTCGATATATTTCTGGACAGTATTGGTTACTCTGGTTTTACGACAACCCAGAACGCCATAAGCTGTGATCTACCTGTCGTCACTGTTCCAGGAAAATTTATGCGCGGAAGGCAAAGCTATGCTATTCTGACCATGATGGGGGTGACGGAGACCATAGGCGCTACGGTGGATGACTATGTATCCCTGGCCGTCCGGCTGGGCGCCGATAGGAATTGGCGGCAGCAACTGACCCAGAAAATTGCCGGGAATAAATGGAAGCTTTACCGGGACATGACCTGCATTAGAGGCCTTGAGGCATTTATCGAAGAGGCGGTCTCCCGGCGCTTGCGCTTGTCTTCAATTCGCAGGAACTCTGGTTAGTATATATGCCTCGGCGAAAAAAGATCATTCCCATAATTGAACCCTTTGTTTAAATAGAGTCTTCCGGTTAAGGAACCGGCTCCCCCTTGATAATCTATTCGGGGGTCAGGTGACCATGGCCCGGGCCTGTTCAGGGCCAATCAGCTTGGAAAGTTCACTCACCACCTCTGGCTAAGGATTGGCGGCTGGGACCCTTTAACATTCTGTGAACCCTACCCTAGCAGGATCCTTACCCTTTATTTTCTCGCCCGGAAGTGAGGCGGGTACCGTGAGTTTCCGCCCGGGTTTTCAGAAGAACCTTTCGCTAAAGATATCCGAAATATTCCAACCATCAGAGGGGGGATGCAATTTTGGGTTAATTGGCTTTACCGATATCACCACTGCCTGTTTGATTTTTATGGGGTGGCTGGGGGGTTTTCCCACTTGACATTAATTTACAGGTTGTTTATCTTTAAGACCTTGTGGGAAGCGATAGGCAAAGGCAAAACGAGCGGATAAGCCAGCGAACCCAATATCTCCTTTTATATGTTTCAGCTCGGGTTTTCCGGGGGACTCAGTGAACACTCTTTTACAGTGGATCGAAGTTGAGGGGACTGAAGGACGACGCCGCCTCTTTGCAGCCATCAAGAACGAATATCCGAAGTTCACGCAGGCCAGTCTGACCCATTACATCCGGGGCCTCCGCATCCCCGAGTTTAGGATAGCCGAAATCATCTCCAAGGTCACCGGGATCCCCATATTTCTGTTGTCCTTTCGTCTTAACCACAAGTACAAGGTACCAAACTGAAGATGGAAAATGTCATCCTCTTTAAGCGTTAAGAATGTGGCCGCAAGCTTTAGCTTGCGAAAATCCTTAATAAAATTAGAGCAAGATAGAGTTTGCGACTACAAGATCACCAGAGGGAAATATTTGCTAAAGTAATGCGGCTTTTACCCCGAACTAGGTTCTGCAACCAATATGTATTCAGGTTTTCAGGCTTGAAGGAGAGATTTTAAATGTCACAGTTGCGGCTAGCTGTCCTTTCCTTCTTGATAACCATATTTATATTTGCCGGGGTGGCCAGGGGCCAGGGTGGTTATGAGCTCCCGGAGCAGGGCCCGCAACCCTTACAAAACGGTCTCCCGGAGCAGGGACCGCAACCCTTGCAAAACGGTCTCCCGGGGCAGGGACCGCAACCCTTGCAAGGCGATCTGGCGAAACATAAACAGCCAGGTCTCGGTGATGACCAATTAATGCATCCCAAAGCTAAACTTCAACAAGTGCCCCCGAAGGCCGCTGGTATCCAAAATGGTGCCAAAGGCGCCGGTTCCAAGCCCTATTCCTTTGGGCCCGATTCTTTTGGACCTGCCTCCGGACAATATGGAATGCAGCAGGCCAGGGGGCCGCAGATTGGCGTCCCCAGAAGGAACCTTGGCATGGGAAGCGGTCAGGGCTCTAGTTCTGGTTCGACCTCATTTTTGGACGGATATCTTCTAAGGTCTTTGCACGGTGATGGTTTAGCAGGGGAAAACCGGGGGGGTGAGGGTCAGCCCAAAGACGATCTGCCTCTTAATGGCGAGACTTCTCCTGAATTCTAATAAATTTAGCTTGAGTTAGGAGGCTATCATGCCATTTCTGGAAAAACCCCAACAAATCCATTAGGCAGACCATTCCGTTTCAGAAACTGATCGCAGGATTTACAGCCACTCCAGGCCGAAAATCCGGAGGATGGGATTAAGTTAAATCTTCACAACCGGAAGGAAACTCTATGTGGACCCGAGTCGTAATAGGATTGATGGCATTGAGCTTGTTGAGCGGTTGCGCCGCCGGTCCTGAAGGTTCAGTATCCTCCAGCGGTAAGTACATAATACAGGGCGGGAAGTGGGTGCCTTACACCCAGGCCTTAACCCAGACGGAAGCTCCCAATCCCACCCCCAACGCCAACGTTAACCCCAACCCCACCGTCAACGTCAACGCCATGGCCAAGGCCAACGCCAACCAGAACCTGCAGAACCAATTGATGGTCAAGGGCTCCCAGGCCGCACCGGCCAACTATAAAGATTACCAGGTGGGGCCGGAGGACCAGCTGGATATTGTCGTGTATGGCCAGGACGCCCTTAACCGGACGCTCAGGGTCAACGGCCAGGGCGACATTGTCATGCCGCTGGTGGGGGTGGTCAAGGTGGCGGGGCTGACCACCCAGGAAATCGAAAAGCGGTTGAGCGATTTATATAACGCCAACTACCTGGTTAATCCACAGATTACGGTGGAGGTCAGGGAATATCGCCACCAAAGGGTAGCCGTCACCGGCGCGGTCATGAAACCAGGCTCCTACGAACTCATCGGCCCCCGCACACTGCTGGAGGTCTTGGCAATGGCTGGCGGTATTGCGAACCAAGGCAGCACAACCGGCGGCGGCGGCGGGGCCCTGGCAGGTGATGTGGTCGATGTAATCCGCCACGAGAACGCCCCTGAGCTGGATAAAACGATCAAAGCTGGAGCCGTTCAGCCTTTTGCCCCGAAAACCGAGACCATGGTCATTAACCTGCGCCGGCTCATGAGCGGAGAGGACCCACGGTCGAACATCATGGTGCGCAACGGCGACGTAGTCTATGTGCCCAATGCCGGCACCGCCTATGTCTTGGGTGCGGTAAAAAAGCCGGGGCTTATCGTAGTGAAGCAGAACTTGACCGTGTCCCAGGCCATAGCCTTGGCAGGAGATATCGACCCCATGTTAGCGAACTACAATATTACCATCATGCGGTTTGATGAGCATGGCAATCCCATCGCTATTAGTGCTAATCTAAGCAGGATCGAAGCCCGAAAGGAACCGGATATCCCCATCAAAACCAATGATGTGGTGGTGGCTAAGGAAAATTCCGTAAAAAAGGCCTTATGGTATTTCAAGAACATACTGCCGGTAAGCGGCGGTTATAGTGTTGGCTCAGCTTTCTAACTGCAAAAATGACTCAGAGGATATAATCTTATGTCAAACTATGACCAGCACCCCTTAATGGTTCCGCCGCCCGGAACCCCGTTGACCATCTCCTCTCCGCTTCCGCCCCTGGATTACTACGATGTGGAGAGTAAGGGACCAGATCTGCTGGGTTACCTTTATATTCTGTGGAAACGCAAATGGGTGGTTATCGGCACCTTTCTCACCATATTCCTGGCCGTAGCACTTTATACTTTTTTTTGCACCCCCATCTTCCGCGCCAGCGCCACGTTGCAGATCACTAATGATAACCCCGGTTCCCAGGTATCCACGAGCGACAGACTTCCCGAGATGTTTGGCTACGAAGACACAGAGAAGTTCCAGCAGACCCAATACGATATTCTCCAGAGCCAATCATTGGCCCAGCGGGTGACCCAGGCTCTGAACCTGCCAAAGGATACGGCTTGGAACCTGGAGGTCAACCCGGTGCGCAATTCCTATCTGGTGGAGGTGGCCTGTCAATCCCCCGACAAGTCGGTAGCCCAAAAAGTGGTCAATGCCATCGCTGACGAATACATGTACCTCTCCATCGACCGGCGCAATGAGTCCTTTACACTGGTAAGGAAATGGCTGAATAAACAGCTCGAAGAAATGGCGGCCAAGGTGCAGGAAGCCCAGAAGAAGCTCTATAAATTCGGGCAAAAGAGCGATATCTACGCCCTGGAAGATAAAAACAACGTAGTGGTGCAGAAATTCATCGACCTGAGCAGCCTGCTCACCAGGGCCCAGGCCGAGCAAATGGCCAAGGAGGCTCAATTTAAGCAGATTGAGCAAGATGGGCCCGATGCCCCCCTGATTGTCAATAACGGTTTGATTGCCTCGCTACGCCAGCAGATGGTGGGCGAAGAGGCCAAGATTTCGGCTATGCAGAAGGTTTATCGCAGCCAACATCCGGAAATGCTGGCTGAACAGGCCAACCTGACTGAATTGCGAGGCCGCCTGCAGGCTGAGGTTAAACGTCAACAGGAAAGCGTCAAAGCGGATTATGAAGCGGCCACCCGCACGGAAAAACTCCTGAACGACAGCCTTACGGAACAAAAAGGGCAGATGGCCAAACTGCAGGATAACCTTACCGACTTTCAGATTTTGAGAAGGGACGCCCAGACCAATGAGCAGCTTTACCAGGCCTTGTTGGCCAGGGTCAAAGAGGTCAGCATCGCCAGCAGCATGGTGCCTTCCAACATAGCGGTCATTGACCCGGCGCAGCTTCCCCAAGTGCCTTTTTTGCCCAAAACCCGGCGCGACCTGACCATGGGCGCCATCCTGGGCCTGGCCCTGGGCGCGGGCCTGGCCTTTTTGCTGGAAAGCTTGAATGATTCCATCCAATCCATTGATGACCTGGAAAGGACCTGCAACTTACCCTCGCTGGGGATGTTACCCTTGCTGGGCAGCAACGGTCAGATGCGCCATTACCATCTTGAAAAATCTGAGGGTAAGGGTGTCTGGCGCTATCTCCCCTGCCTCCGGCGCCGGGGTCAGGACCTTGCAGATGCCGAAAATGGCGACTTAATAGTATTTAAACAACCCCAATCCCAGGTGACCGATGCCATCCGTCATCTTCATACCGCTATCATGCTTTCAACATCCGGCCAGCCTCCAGCTGCCATCATGGTTACCAGCGCCAATCCCGGTGAGGGGAAAACCCTGGTCGCCACCAATCTGGCCCTGACCTTCGCCCTCGACGGACAGCAAACGCTCCTGATCGATGCCGACCTGCGGAAGCCCAGGATCCACAAAACCTTTCAGATGGGTCTCCGGCCCGGTCTCAGCAATTACCTCACCGGCGGCGCCACCCTGGAAGAGATCCTGCGCCCCGCCTCCATCCCCAACTTGTCAGTCCTGCCCGCGGGAACTCACCCCCCCAGCCCCGGCATTCTTTTGAATTCTCAGGGGTTCAAGGATCTTCTCGAGCAACTGCGCGAGCGGTTTAAGCACATTATCATCGATACGCCTCCCATCCTGGGGTTTTCCGAAGGTCTGATCATTTCCGTTCTGACCGACGGGGTGTTACTGGTAACCAGGCATAATTGCACTTACAAGAACGCAGGCCGCCTGGTCCAACAGCGCCTCACCCAGATCCGCGCCCCCCTGCTGGGCGCTGTGCTGAACTGCGTTGACACTCGTGGCCAGCGCTTTGGAGGCTATAATTATAAGCATTATTCCTATTACTATCCTGGAGATTCCACAATAATAAAATAAAATTCTGAGCAGGTTCTATAATAGCGGATTCAACCCTTCATCCCGGGTAATACTATGATTATGCGAATGATGGATATTCTATTTTCCTTGCTCGGATTGCTGGGTTTAATTATTATGCTGCCGTTTGTGGCGTTGCTGATTAAGCTGGACTCCAGGGGACCGGTTTTCTATTTAGGCGATCGGGTGGGTTTAAACGGCAAGATTTTTAGGATGTATAAATTTCGCACCATGCATGAAACCCTGGATCTTCAGGGACCCAGCGTTTCGCCCCAGGGGGACCCCCGGGTCACTAGCGTAGGCCGGGTGCTGCGCCGTTTGAAATTGAACGAGTTTCCCCAGTTCCTCAATGTGCTCAAGGGAGAGATGACCCTGGTGGGGCCCCGGCCCGAGACTCCTGACCTGGCCGCCGCTTACCCGCCGGCAGCCAGAAAGATTTTTTCGGTAAAACCCGGGCTGATCGGTCCCAACCAGATTTTGGGGCGCAATGAAGAAGAGCTCTATCCCCCCGGGGTGGACCCGCAGAAATTCTATATCGATCAGATCTTGCCCCAGAAACTTCCCCTGGACCTACAATTTATTGACGACCAATCTTTGCTCAAGAATTTTAAATTCTTAATCCAGGGCACCCTGGTGACCATAACCGGGGCCATTAGCCGCCGCCATTTGTCGGATAATCTGAGTCAGATTTTTCTGCTCCTGACCGACGCCGCCTTATGCCTAATTTCCTTCATCCTGGCCCATTTGGTGAGATATGACGGGTTTAATGCCGAGGCTATGGCGGCTTGTTACCGGGTCCTGCCCTGGGTCGTGCTGGTCCGCCTGCCGATATTTATATATTGCGGCTTCTATTACGTCTTGATCCGCCATCTGGGGCTCTATGATTTCAAGCGAGTCTTCAATGGGGTGACGATGGCCAGCATAGCCTTGATAACTGTCGCTTATCTATCCGGTTTGGCGCGATATTCCCGGGAAGTATTTTTACTCGATTGGCTTTGCCTCACCACCTTGCTCATAGGGTATCGGGCCCTGGCAAAAAAATTATACCTGCGGTACAAGGTCAAAACCTCTGCCAATGGCGAGAAAACCCGGGTCATCATCTGGGGGGCGGGAGACTGTGGCGAGCTCTGCCTGCGTTTTCTCCAGAAAGAGCGTCAGCCGTCCTATGAGGTGCTGGGCTTTATAGATGATAATCCCAGAAAACGGGGTAAAAGGCTGGGGGGGGTGAAGATCCTGGGGGATCGCCACCACCTTAATACCGTTTCTCAACTGTATAAGGTTCAGCAAATTTTTATCGCGATTTGCGCCACTCCCTTGCATGAATTGCAGACTATTGTAAAAATCTGCCGCGATTTGAGTTTAAGCCCGCAATTGTTTTTGGCTAGGACCGAAATGCAAGGAGAAGAAATCGACCCTCGGCCCCCTGGGGACTTCATCCGGGCCAATGGCTATTTTTCGCAGGGGTGCATAACGAAGCAGGGGTCTTAAAGGCCCCTCCTCCGTGCGATCCTGTTTAAAAGGGGGAACAACCATGCGAGCCATAATCCTGGCCGGCGGCAAAGGCGTGCGGCTGGCCCCGGTGACCGATGTCATTCCCAAGCCGCTGGTGCCCATCGCCGGCAGGCCCATCATGGAGATCGTCATCCTTCAACTCCAACGCCAAGGCTTCCAACGCATCACCCTGGCCGTGGGTTACATGGCCGACCTGATCCAGGCCTACTTCGGGGATGGAAGCAAATTTGGGGTGAAAATAGATTACTCGTATGAATCAGTACCCTTAGGAACCGCCGGTCCTCTATCCATGATTAACGGCCTTAACGACACCTTTCTGGTCATGAACGCCGATGTTCTGACCAACATCAACTATAATAAACTAATCAGCTACCATCGGGATCAGGGCGGCGTGGCCACCATCGGCGCCTATGAGCGGGAAGTCAAGATCGACTTGGGGGTGATTATCAAAGATGACGGCAGACGCATCAAGGATTATGTGGAGAAACCTACTACCAAGCACCTGGTCAGTATGGGGGTCTATGTCTTCGAACCGCAGGTTCTGGAATTTATCAATGGGCTTAGCTACCTGGACTTCCCGGACCTGGTGAAGCTCCTCCTTCAGGCCGACCTCCCGGTCAATTTCTACCCTTTTACCGGCTACTGGCTGGACATCGGCCGGCATGATGACTACGCTCAAGCTTCGGCAAATTTTAATCAATACATTCAAGACTATTTATAATAATTGACGACATTACGTTTAAATTATTGAGGCCCATATTTTGAGAAACAAATTGAGTGTCAAGCTCAAGGATACTATATTATATTATTTAATTGATAAGTATTGTTTGCATTGGAATGCTTATACATGGTACCGTCATAGATTAATAGAAAAATTTATGATTATAGGAGGAATAAAAGTTCTGAATATTGGGACTGGCGGCGGTATAGAAACTTTATCATTGTTACGTCGCGACAATTTTGTGACGACAATTGAAATTGATGAGAAAGTTGCATGTAAAACACTTGATCGTGTAAGAAGGCATGGATTCGAACATAAACATATTGGATTGACAGGACATATATTAGAAGTGAATCTAAAGGAGAAATTTCATGAAATTCTAATGTGTGAAGTTCTTGAACATATTAGGGATGATCGGTCGGCACTGACACGTATTTCCAATTGGTTGTTGCCTGGAGGACGGTTAATTCTTTCTACACCAACAGCTTCCTATGGCCAATTATCAATTCAGCCGGTCGAAATAGACGAAAATGGCGGACATGTGCGTGTTGGCTACGATGGTCCAGAATTAGATCAGATGCTGAAGGATGTTGGAATGTTTACCTTACGGAGGATTTATAATGGAAACTCGATTATAAAATCTTTGATTTATTTCGAAAATAGAGTTGGAAACTTTCCAATAACTAGGCCGATAGGCTATTGTGTATCATTTATTTTTAGATTATTTTTCCCATTTCTAGATTTATTTGAGATGAGGCCTTATGACCAAATTACCCTTGCTATCAAGAAATATTGGTAACTGATTCAGGTCTTTGAAGCATAGATTATGAAGTTTATCAAACTAACTGAAAAATAATAACAAATTAGGATATAATTTAGTTGGTAAGAAACCAGTATTAGGAATAGAAGTTTCCTCCGTCCTTTTAAGTCCACATAATTTCAGATAAAGGGGACTACATGGTATCTTATGATAAAACTGAAATTGAAATCCAAAGAGCCTACTATGCTGAAACCGCCCATCGATACAATGAAATGCATGTTAAAGATGAGGAGCATTTTTTTGCACTATCATTTATGTTGGCCGCGTTGGATTACTTAGACATTAAGTCTATTCTTGAAATAGGTTCAGGAACAGGAAGGATAATTAAGTATATAAAAGATAAAATGCCAGAGATAATAATAGTGGGAGTTGAGCCAGTAAAGGAAATGCGTGAGATAGGATACAGGCAATGCCTTTCAGAAAAAGAACTTATTGATGGTGATGCATTGAAACTACAGTTTAAAAATGGTGAATTTGATTTGGTTTGCGCCTTTGGGGTGCTACATCATATCAAGACACCGGAAATTGCTGTTTCAGAAATGCTTAGGGTCGCCAACAAAGCAATATTCTTGTCCGATTCAAATAATTTTGGACAGGGATCATTAATACATCGAAGTATTAAGCAACTTATTAATTTATTTGGGTTATGGAAGGCAGTAGATTTCATTAAAACGAAAGGTAAAGGATATTCATTTGGGGAAGCTGATGGGCTTAGTTATTCGTATTCTGTATTTAACAACTATAAACAAATCAGGAAATACTGTAATACTGTAAATTTACTTAATACAAAGTGTGGTGGTATTAATTTTTATAGAACTGCGAGTCATGTGGCTCTCCTCGGTCAAAAAGTATAATGCTAATTGCTATGTGTATATGATTTGTTTATCTTAACTGCCTTTTGCAGAAAACCATTACTAAATAAATGAAAAGAGTTAACTCCCGGGCGATTTGGCAGGTTTTTTTGACGAACCTGGCCATTCAGGCTTGCAATGTGGTCACCGGCGTATTAACCGCCCGGATCTTGCAACCTGAAGGGCGGGGGGAGTTGGCCGCGATCATTCTCTGGCCATCCATCCTGGCTGCACTGGGCATCCTGGGCACCAATTGGGCCCTGACCCGGGATGCGGCCGCCCATCCAGAGAAAGAAGCCGACCTGGCCCGCGCCGCGGTGGTCCTGGGTGTGCTTCAAGCCGCCCTGTTTATGGTCCTGGGCTATTTCCTGGTGCCGCACCTGTTGCCGGCTGACAAGCAGCACCTGAGCAACCTTGCTCGCATTTACTTAATATTTCTACCCTTCAACTTCGTCTGCCTTAATCTTCTCGCTCTGGACCAGGGCCAGTTGCGGTGGGGAAGCTACAATCTGGTGCGCCTGATGGTGATCCTCCCTTATTTCCTCTGCATCCTCTGGTTTTGGCTGGCCCGGGTGGACCGGGTATCGTGGTTCGTCATCGCCCTGTTAGCCAGCAGTGTGATCGCGGCGGCATTTCGTCTATATGAGGGGCGGGCCGAAATCCGCCGGGGTCTGGTTCACCTGCCGGAGGCTCTCTCTATCCTTCGACAAGGCCTTCCCTTCTTTCTCGCCGCGGTCAGCGGGGTGGCCGCCCTGCAGATGGATAAGACCCTGGTGGTAAGCTTGCTGTCCGCGCCGGAGGTGGGCTGTTATGCCGCGGCCTTTACCTTTGCTGCCGCGCATGGCTCCCTGGGCCGGGCCCTGGGGGTGACGTCTTTCGCTGCCCTGGCCAATGAGCCTGATCCTTATCGCCAGGGGCAGTATCTGGCCGGGGTCTTCCGTCAGGCCAGCCTCCTTTATGTGGGGGCAGGGAGCGGCGTTGCCTTGTTGGCCCCGTTATGTGTTGTGCCTCTATTCGGTCACAGCTTTGCCCCGGCGGTTGCCCCGGCGGCAATCCTGGCTTTGGCCACTTCCTTCAATGCCTTGGGGGATGTTTTGAACGAGGGCTTGCGGGGGCGGGGCACTATCTCTCCTGGCATCGCCGGGCAACTGGCGGGTGCCGGGGTGGTGGCTTGCGCCGCCTGGGTCTGGGTCCCCTTGTATGGAATCAAGGGCCTGGCCTGGGCCGCCGTGTGCGGCTCTCTGGTGCAACTCCTGGTGCTGATGACTGCGGTTATGGTCTTTCTTCCGCTTAAACCAGCCAATCTTTGGGGCCTGCGCCGGGAAGAGGTTAAAATTCTTACCGGCCGCCTCCTGGCCCTCTTGCCTCCTAGCGGCGGACTGCTCAAGGAGCTCAAATAATGACGCCCGATACCCCTCCCCAGGTAATCGTGGCCCAAATAGGAGCTCGGATGCATTATGCCGTGCCATTATTGCTTCAGCGGGCCGGGATGCTGGCCCATTTTTATACCGACGCCTACTCGGGGCCTGGCAGTTGGCTGCATTACCCATTAAGAGTTGCTAGTATGTTGCCCAAAAAATTGTGGGGAAATCCTTTAACAAGTTTGATCAGTCGTTGCGACTCTGAAATTCCAGTAAATAAGATTACGGCTTTTAATTGGTTAGGTTTCAAATACTCAATTAGGTTATCCAGAGCGAAAACCTTATCAGAGAAACAGACTATATATATAAATATTTCCAAAAGTTTTTGCGAGAAAATAGTTAAGAAAGGTTTGAATGGCGCCGATATTGTCTATACTTTTGAATCTAATGGCCTAGAACTATTAACTGAATGCCAGAAGGAAGGATTAACCGGGCTGGTTGAACAATCAGTAGCTGCCAAGAAAATAGCATCTAAACTTCTAGCGGAAGAGTACGAAGCCTGGCCTGATTGGGAGTTATCTTATTCGGAAAAGTATGATTGGGCCAACCGTATGGCCAGAGAAGAAGAGGAATGGGGGTTGGCTGATAAAATTATTTGCCCATCGGAGTTCGTGGCTAACGGGCTAAAAAGTTTAAAAGTTTCTCCGGAAAAAATCGTTATAGTTCCTTATGGGATTGATACGCGAAAATGGTCAAAAATTGATAGAAAGCCTCATAAAGGTCCATTACGAATTATTTTTGTGGGTGAGTTAGGAGTAAGAAAGGGCCTTCCTTATTTGCTCGAGGCTATAAGTCGGCTTCCTAAAGGGGGGGTAGTAACTCGATTGATAGGTAAGTCAAATATACGTCTTGATAAACTTCGGCGTTTCCAAAAATTAGTTGAAATCACAGGCCTATTGCCCCGGTCCATGATCCCTGAACAATACCATTGGGGAGATGTTTTTATTTTCCCTTCGATTTGCGAAGGTTCTGCGACAGTAACCTACGAGGCCATGGCCGCAGGACTCCCCATCATTACCACTCCCAATGCCGGTTCCGTGGTTCGTGATGGAATAGATGGCTTCATCGTCCCTATCCGTGATGCCGGGGCCATAGCCGAGAAGCTGGAAATCTTGCTTCGTGACCGGGAGCTGTTGGTTTGGATGTCGCAAAATGCCAGGGCCCGGGCCGAAGAGTTTTCCTGGAACCATTATGGTACCCGGCTCGAAAACATGTTGATGAACTTATGAGAAATTTAGAATTCCTCGATGATTCGTTTTGGGTTAGATTGCGTCGAGGGCTTCAACTTTATGGATGGCGCCTTCCAGTAGTGATGGTTTACCGGTCCATGGAAATTATGCGGTTTAAAATCAGGCTTTTTCATTACAGACTTTGCGGAAAACTGTATTTTCGAAAATTGGGCCGGGGAATAACTTTTTTTGGACCGGTACGCGTTGGCTTTCCCTTTGGAGATATAGCAATTGGAGACAGAAGTTGGATTGGGAGAGATGTTTTTTTGTCTGCCTATGGCCAAGCAAAAATAAGCATAGGAGAGCACGTTTCTCTGGGGAATTTCAGTGTAATAATTTCCCTCCAGAGAGTAACCATAGGCGATTATACCCGTATTGCGGAATGTGTCGGGGTACGGGACCATGACCATGCCATAACGGGGACTGAAGATCACATTTATGATTCCGGATATACCACTAAGGAAGTCAATATCGGGAGGAACGTTTGGATAGGACGGTGCGTCACTGTTTGCAAAGGAGTGTCCATTGGTGATCACGCGGTGATCGGAGCTAACAGCGTAGTGACTAAAGACATTCCCATAGGTGCTATTGCCGCCGGGTGCCCGGCAAAAATCATTCGCTACCGGGGTGAATGAACATAAAATGTAAGAAACTGCATTAATTTTTCTTGATATCAAGGGAAACCAATGGATCAGGGAAATTTCATAATTTATTGCTTCGTTTTTCTTATTGTTTTTGCCTTAAGCCTGCTTATCTCAGGACTGCTCAGGTCAACACCGAAGCTACGCCTCGGTTCCTCCTTCTTTGCGATAATGTTTCTGACTTATTTTGTGAAGCCGGCGATGGATAGGTTTTCTTGGCATTTTTCGGATCTGCCAGGGTATATTTCGTCGGTCCAGGAAAGTAGTTTGATGCCCGATATTACTCTTGCAGTTTCGTTAGCCTTTTTGAGTTTTGCCATCGGCTATGCCATCAGAGGAAGAAAAAGAAAGCCGGATTTTCAAAAGCAAAACGATGAAAAATATTTAATCTCCAAAAAAGTTTGGCTGACCATTGGCATATTCATCGTCTTAGGCTACTTATCACTTCTCAAGTTCAACGCCAACCCCTTGTTAGGAGTTCAAGACATCGCAATGCGACACACTGCGGGCGGTAGTATCTACACGGATACCACTGGCTATTTTGTTATAGCCAACATTTTGGTAGGCGTTGCGGCAATAATTATTTTCGCTCTTACTGGCAAGGTGCTACCTACACTTTTAGTTGCTGGTCCCTGGCTGCTCGTTCGTCTTTATATAGGCTGGAGTAGAAATGTAATTGTGACATTTGTGATTGCCTTAGTTAGTGTCTTTTATATAGCTAAATATAATAAGAAACTACGATATAAATTATCCAATATCTTAATAATGGCTTTATTAATAATTATGGTCGTTGTAATAATGCCAATTATTCAAGGTAATAGGTTTTTCTTTAGACAACATGAAGCATCTTCATCTAATATAGCCAGTGTATTGAAACAACAGTTAAATAATAAAGGGAGCTCATCTGATTTCATCGGAGGTTTTGATGATACTTTATATATGCTTTATACTTATCCTGCACATCGGAATTATCTGTGGTGTGAAGATTTGGTCTATCGATACTTCATTGCGCCCATTCCAAGAATGCTGTGGCCCGGTAAGCCGCTACCCTGGGGGTACGAAGGGCTCTACGACCCATCGCGGGTGGGCGACGTTACGGGAAGCGTTGGTTGGGCTTATGAGCAATTCGGTTTTGTGGCGATAGTCTTCTTCTTTTTGCTCCAGGGACTGATAACGAGATCAATTGATGACGGTTTTTGGTATTCCAATCGCAACCCATATTTTTCGGCACTTTTTGGGCTTGCTCTGGGATATAGCGTTCTTTTCGGAAGGGATTCTCTTTGGTATTTGTGGACGGATTGGATGCTTCTTTACGGATTGCCTATTTTTATAGTTTATCATTTTGATCATCGCATCAAAGCAAAGTCATATAGGTTGGCTCAACATAAATTCCGTTTACGAGAGAACCTGAGAATCGGAGGACATTAAGAGGCATGAACCTTTTGGTAGTAAGCCCTTACTAACGCCCGGCATATATTTATGGTGGACCAGTGGAGAGCATTCATAAAAGGTCGTTGGCCTTGTCAAGATTAGGCCACAGGCTTACCACCTATACCACCGATGCCAACCATTTGCTACTTATGTGGTCTAACTTTGGCCCTTATATTCTGGGCAGGTTGCAAGCGTCCCAAACATTAGGGCAAAAAAAAGGGTGGTCGGTTATGGGTCTTGAACTGGCTGGCCGGATAAACACCCATGCCTGGCAGGCCCATGACCTGGAACCTCACATAGTTACTCTGTTCCCAGAAAAAGCCGTCGAGGATGTTTCGCCCTGGGAGTATACCAGGAAAACCTGGCAGTCGCTGGGGCGCCTGCAGCCCGATATCCTGGCCTTGGCCGGCTATGAGCAGACAGCCATGCTCACCGCCTTTGTCTGGGCAAAAATTAACGGTAAAATAGTCATCCTCATGTCGGAGAGTAAGGCCGATGATCAGCCCCGCCGACGCTGGAAGGAACGCCTGAAGCGCCTCTTGGTGCGCCATTTTGATGCCGCCCTGGTGGGCGGAAGGCCTCAAAAGGAGTATGCTGTATCCCTGGGTATTCCCCCGGACCGGGTTTTTGTGGGTTACGATGTGGTGGATAACGAGCATTTCGCCCGGGGGGCGGCAGTTGCCCGGGCCCAGGAGGCGCGGCTGCGTCGGGAACTAGGTCTGCTTGCTCCGTATTTTCTCACGGTGTGCCGCTTTATCGAAAAAAAGAACCTGGTCCGCCTACTTTCGGCCTACGGTCTCTATCGGCAGCTGCACCCTCAGGCCCCCTGGGACTTGGTCCTGTGCGGCTCCGGGGCGCTGGAGGCCAAACTCCGGGAAATTGCGGCTGCCTTGCCTGGGGTGAACTTCCCCGGCTTTAAACAGGCCGGCGCACTTCCGGCATACTATGGTCTGGCCGGGGCTTTTATTATGCCCAGTTCTCACTTCGAACAATGGGGCCTGGTGGTCAATGAGGCCATGGCTGCGGGGCTGCCGGTATTGGTGAGCAGAGCCTGCGGCTGCGCCCCGGACCTGGTGCAGGACGGGATGAACGGCTTCACTTTCGACCCTTATGATGTGGAAGGTCTGGCCCGCCTGATGGTGAAGATGAGTTCCGGTGAAGCTGACCTGAAGGCCATGGGAGAGGCCTCCCGGCGGATCATTGCAGAATGGACCCCGGAAGTCTTTGCGCAGAATTTATTTAAAGCAATATCTGTTTGTTTAAGGAAAAAAAAGGTTTTTTTTAAACAGGTCTTTTGAATTGGTTAATCGCGATGAAGTTCTCTTGAATTATTGCAGGGGTAAAAATATTATTCATTTAGGTTGTTCTAGTTCTCCCTGCTGTCGGGAGAGATATCACATATTTAGGAAAAGATAATGAGATCATTCGGGCATTGGACTCCCAGATATGTAGCTAATCGAATTAAGGTTATGCTATATCAAAAAAAATATCCGGATCATCCTTGGCTTACTGAGGATGCGATTAAATTTCTTTCATCCTATCTAAAAAAAAGTGACGTTGGGTTAGAATTTGGCAGCGGCAGGAGTACGCTTTGGTTTGCCAAGCGTATTTCACATCTTACTAGCGTGGAAACAGATTCAATATGGTTTGACAAAGTTAAACAAGCGGTAAACTGTAATGGTATACACAATGTCACTTTAATATATTTAGAGGATACCTCGTGTTTGCCAGAGGCAAGACAGACTGACAGTAAGGATATTTTAAAATACAATGAAATAATTAAAATGTTTCAACCGGATAGTTTGGAATTCGTTCTTGTTGACGGCGCGAACCGTAGCTTCTGTGCTAATGCTGCTATTGAGATTGTTAAGAATGGCGGAATTATAATAATCGATAATGCAGAATGGTTTATACCTTCTGATTCAGTATCCCCTGGGGCAATAAAATTATCCCAACCCCCCTATTCTCTTGAATGGGGCAAATTTCTTGAAAAGGTTAAGGATTATCGTTGTATCAGGACGACTAACGGCGTTTGGGATACCTACATATATATTAAACTATTCAAGAAAAAAATATGGGAAGCAAAAACCAAGATATTCCCAGAATAATGCTTGCCATGGCCCCAGAAAATAAGGGAAAGTCTGAAAATTGAAAAAATTGTCTGCGGCGCGATATTGAATTGACGCTGCTATCTTTAAATGGGGGGCATGGGTGATGCAAAAGGGGAACCTAAGACCTACCCCGCCAGGTATAATACCTGCGTTAACTCCTTTTAAAGAATAACAAACGATGAATTTACTGGTTATATCTTCTTATTACCAACCGGCTTCTCTTTATGGCGGCCCAGTGGAGAGCATTCATAAAAGGTCGCTGGCGTTGTCCAGATTAGGCCACCGGCTTACCACCTATACCACCGATGCCAACGGCCCCGGAGATTTGGCGGTCTCCTGTGGCCAGCCGGTGATGGTGGACGGCCTGCCGGTGACCTACTTCCCCCGTTGGTGGTTCGGGCGGGTGCAGAAACCCCGCCACCTCTTTTTCAGCCCGGCCCTGGGATGGCAATTGCGCCGCTTGCAGCCGGGCGATTTTGACCTGATCCTCCTCCATGCCCTCTTTTGCGACCCGGGGCGGATGGGGGCAGCCGCAAGTAGACGCACCGGCACTCCTTATATCCATTACACTCACGGTGCCTTTGAACCCTGGGCCTTTAAGCATAAGTACTTGAAAAAAAGAATTTATTGGGAACTGTTGGAAAAAAGGATATTGGCGAGCGCGGCCGGGATAGTGGTATGCAATGATGCCGAAACCGAAATGCTCCGGCGTTTGGGCGTACGCCGGCCTATTCGCAGGATCCCCTGGGGGGTGGACATACCGCCAACTGAAAATCGATCTGGCCGGGAAGGATTGGCAGCCTTGTTCCCAGCCTTGGAAAACCGGCCTTTTTTGCTCTTTCTCAGCCGCCTGCACCCCAAGAAGGGCTTGGATTTGCTTATCCCTGCTTTTGCAACGCTGGCGGGGGAGTTTCCGGACTGGCTCCTGGTTTTGGCTGGGCCAGATGAGGGGGGCTACCGGGCGCACTTAGAACAATTAACCCGGGACCTGGGGCTGGGGCAGCGAGTCACCTTTACCGGTATGGTCACCGGGGAGGCCAAGGCGGCCTTGTTGGCCCATGCCGATCTCTTTGTTCTGCCTTCCTACTCCGAGGGTTTTCCCATGGTGGTGGCCGAGGCCCTGGGCTATGGTCTGCCCATGATAATCACCACCACCTGCTATGTCCCGGAGGTGGGGGCTGAGGGCGCCGGGTTAGTGGCGCCTCCGGAGCCAGCCGCCTTGCTTCAGGCCATGCGGGCCATGCTGGGCGATGCCAACCTCCGGCGGCAATGCGCCCGCCAGGCCCTGAAAGTGGCCGAGAAGCACTTCACCTGGGAAGTCGTGGCGAAGCAAACTATTAGCTTTTATCGCGAAGCTATAAATTCAAGGGGAAAAAATCAATAATGCTCATCCTGGGAATCAACGCTTTCCATGGCGACTCTTCAGCCTGTCTCATTAAAGATGGCGAACTTATCGCAACAGTAGAAGAAGAGAGGTTCCGCCGCATTAAACATTGGGCCGGTTTTCCTCGAGACTCGATTAACTAATGTTTTAATCATTGTGGTAAGCGTCAGAGATAGCTGCAGCAAGGAAGATATTTCTTGGAGATCAAGAAGTACAAATCACTTGGGAGGGACGGCAATGTTTCCGTTTACATCGGAGGTCAAAACAATCCCTGCGAATGAAGAATTAATTGCAGGGCAAGGCATGTTTGATACCGAATATGTCCATCTGGAAAATACGAACCGAATAATTGCGTTTTTGCGACAATATTTTGGCAATAAAAGCTTTTCTATCCTCGACATCGGCGGCGGCAGCGGCTTATTTTTGGATAACCTGCTGGGAGCTTTTCCTGCGTCACGTGGCATGCTTGTCGATGCATCTAAATTCCTGATCAATAAAAATAAAGAAAATGCCCGGAAAGAATTGGTCTATTCAGAATTTTTTACCTGGGCCAAAAGGGCTCATAATAAGGTGGAAAAATTTGATCTAATAAATATGAATTGGATTCTGCATCATTTAGTTGCAAGTAGCTATCGCCTATCCGTAATTAATATTAAAGAGGCTATTCAAATAGCCACAAGTTTATGCTCTATAAATGGAATAATCTCAATTTATGAGCAATGCTGCAATGGAATAATTATTGACAACCTGCCCGGCTACCTCATATATTGCTTGACCTCAAGCAATTTAATAAAACCGATAATAAGAAAATGTGGTGCGCTCTCGGCTGGAGTCGGTGTTTGTTTCCAATCTAAACTGCAATGGAAGAATATTTTTAAAGAATGCCAACTTAAGGTAGAGTGCGAACATGATGATGTAAAATGGAAACCCCAACCCTGGGATATGTTACTTAACTTAAAAGATTTTCATGACACCCATTTCATTCTTAAGCCTTGCTAATGCCCTTATCCTTTTTTATCGCGAAGCTATAAATTCGAGGGGGAAAAATCAATAATGCTCATCCTGGGAATCAACGCTTTCCATGGCGACTCTTCAGCCTGTCTCATTAAAGATGGCGAACTTATCGCAGCAGTAGAAGAAGAGAGGTTCCTCCGCATTAAACATTGGGCCGGTTTCCCCGGCTTATCCATCAAGTATTGTTTGGAGGCCGCCGGCGTCGGGATAACTGAAGTCGATTTTCTTGCGCTGAACCGGCGGCCCTGGGCCAACTTGCACCGCAAGGCCTGGTTTGCGTTGTCCCAGCGGCCCGGTTTGAAAACTATTTGGGAGCGGATGCAGGCGGCCACTGAGCCGGGCGCCGCGCCCAAATTATTGGCAAGCCAATTTTCTACTAACGAATCCGGCTTCAAGGCCCGCACCTACCAAATAGAACACCACAGGGCCCATCTAGCCTCAAGCTTCCTGGTTTCGCCTTTTGAGCAGGCTGCTTTGTTATCCGTGGACGGCTTTGGGGATTTTGTCAGCACTATGGGGGGCATGGGCCAAGGAAACCGGATTACCACCAATATGCAAATATTTTTCCCGCATTCCCTGGGGTTATTCTATACTGCCATTACTCAATATCTTGGCTTCAAGAAGTATGGAGATGAATATAAAGTCATGGGACTGGCGGCCTTGGGGAAACCGAAGTATTTGCACATCATGCAGGATATAGTGCGGAACAGCTCCGCCGGTTTTGAGCTTAATCTGCAATATTTTAAGCATCACCGGCAAGAGCCTGCCTATCTCTGGGAAGGAGGCGAGCCTTCCTTTGAAGATGTTTATTCTCCAGGATTGGAAAAGGCTTTAGGACCTGCCAGACTTTACACGGAGCCCATCGCGGAAAACCATGCAGACCTGGCCGCATCCTTGCAAGCCTGCTATGAGGAAGTGTTTTTTCGTTTATTAAATCGGCTTTATGAAAAGACTAAAACTTCTAACCTCTGTCTGGCAGGAGGCTGCGCCCTAAACAGTGTAGCCAACGGAAAAATCTTTGAAAAAACCCCGTTTAGGGAAATTTATATCCAGCCCGCGGCTTATGATGGGGGAGGGGCTTTAGGAGCGGCCTATTATGTTTACAATACTATTTTGGGACATGAGCGCCGCTTTGTGATGAAGAGCTCATATTGGGGGCCAGAGTTTACCCTGGATGAAATTGGAGCAACCATAAGCCGCCATCAAAATCAAATGGAAGCAGTCATTATCAGTCGCGTTGATGATGAAAATGAATTGGTGCGCCGGACGGCCCAGCATATTGCAGATGGAAAGATCGTTGGCTGGTTCCAGGGGCGGGCGGAATGGGGGCCGCGGGCCTTGGGCAACCGCAGCATCGTGGCCGACCCGCGTCGTGCTGAGATGAAAGACATTCTCAATTCCAGGATTAAACGCCGGGAGCCCTTCCGGCCATTTGCTCCTTCAATTTTGCAAGAGGCCACCTCGGAATATTTTGAAATAGATTACCCAGACCCCTTTATGATCAAGGTTTATCCAATCCGGCCGGAAAAACGGGAGATCATTCCGGCGGTCACCCACGTGGACGGCAGCGGCCGTCTGCAGACCGTGAGCCGTGAAGAGAACCCCCTATATTACGGGCTTATTGAGGAATTTGGCCGGCTGACCGGGGTGCCGGTGGTGCTCAATACTTCGTTCAATGAGAATGAGCCCATTGTTTGCACCCCGGAGGAGGCCCTGAGTTGCTTTTTACGGACCCGCATGGACGTCTTGGTCATGGGACCATTCGTGCTGGAACGGGAGGGCTGTCAAGTTTCGCAGAAGGGACATTAATGAAGAAACGTTTGGACCTGGTAAAACTAAATGAGATTCGGTCCTTGCCTGCCGGGGGTTGGGAAGAAGTTGACTGTATTATCTGCGGAAAACAGACGGAAACTATCCCGGTGTGGCCTGACCGCGAGCGAGGCGATATCGTGCGCTGCCACCGCTGCGACCTGGTTTATCGGAGCCCCAGGCGGCGAGAAGATGATCATATCAAGCACTTCAAGGAAGAGTGGACCGAGGCCCGGCCGACTTTCCAACTGGAAGAGTACCGTTCCAAAAATTTAAGGCGCGTAGTAGATTGGATTCTAAAATGGCATCCCTCGCCAGGAGCGATTCTAGATATCGGCTCGAGCTATGGGACCTTGTTGGAGCAATTTCCCGGATCCTGGCGCCTTTTTGGAATAGAACCTTCTCACGCCGCCTGCCAAATAGCGCGGGAGCGCCTGCCCAATGCCTCTATTATTAACACCTCCCTGGGAGAGGCCATGTTGGCGGATGAGTCCTTTGATGTCATCACCATGGTGGATACCGTTTATTATCTGCACCAGCCTTTAAGTGACCTGGGGCGGCTCAGGGATTTGCTCAAGCCGGGTGGCCTGGTATTGGTGGAATGCTCGAACTTTGCCAATCGGGGACGGGTATATCGCTGGATAGGGCATCATTTTCCCGATACCTGGATGTATTTTTACACGCCGGTAACTTTAACGAATTTGTTGGCCAAGGTTGGTTTAAAAGTTGTAGAACGTTTTTACCTGCCGGGGCATCAGGTAGGGAGCAGAAAGCTTGGAAAAAATTTTCTCACCTGGTCAGAATTTTATTTTCTAAGAGCTCTAAACAAAATATCAGGTTGCAAATTAGATTTGGTGTCTCACTTTGTGCTGGCGGCCCAACGAGTTTGAACCCGAAATTATGTCATGCTGAAAAAGGTGCTGATCACTACCCAGGTGTTCCCGCCAGAAGTTCACCCCTCTTCGGTTATGGTGAGAGAACTTGCGGAACATCTGGCCAGACACGGGATGGAGGTCACGGTGGCGGCCGGCTATCCCCACCATCCATACGGGCGGCTCTATCCCGGGTTCCGCAAGAAATGGCTCAAAATTGAAAACCGGAATGGCTATGGGGTGGTGCGGGGCTGGCACCTGATTAACCCCAGCCCGGCAATGATTATCCGGGCCCTGGTTATGGCTTCACAATGCGCCGGGTTCCTTTGGGGCGCTTTAAACAGCCAACGGCCTGATCTGGTAATTTCTTACGGTCCCCCTTTAATCGGCCCCTTGACTTCAAGCCTTATCGCCAGGGCAACCGGGGCCAGGTTGATCAACGTAATCTATGACATTTATCCCGATATTCTGCTGGAAATGGGGAAACTGCAAAACCCCATTCTGATTCAAGCCGCTCGAAAATTGGAACGCCTTATTTATCGCGCCTCCGACCGCGTAGTCGTCCTGTCCGAAGGGTTCCGCCGGACGATGATTCAAGAGAAAGGTCTCGATCCGGCAAAAGTGGCAGTGATTCCGGTGTGGCTCGATAGCCGGGACATTGTCCCCGGGGCTCGGGATAACCCCTGGCGGCGAAAGATGGGCATTGGGCCGGAGAAATTTGTGGTCCTGTATGCGGGCACCATCGGGCTGGTTTCGGGAGCAGAGGTAGTGTTAGAGGCGGCCAGGCTTTTGGAGGCCTATCCCGACATATTGTTTTTGATGGTAGGGGCGGGTCAGGCTAAAGACCATTTGGCAGCGGAGGCGAGGAAGCGCGGCCTGCAAAACCTCCGCTTTCTGCCCTTCCAGCCCCGGGAGCGTCTGAGCGAAGTCCAAGCCACCGCGGAGGTCTCCCTGGTCACCCTGGCCCCGAGGCGGGGAAAAACCTCGGTGCCCAGCAAGGTGATGGGTTATATGGCGGCGGCGAGACCGGTGATCGCCTCAGTGGATGAGGAGTGCGATACGGCCGAACTCATCCGAAGGGCCCGATGCGGTCTGGTGGCGCCTCCGGCCCAAGGAGAGGCGCTGGCTGAGGCGGTCTTATATTACTACCGACATCCCGGGGCCCGTGAATTAGAAGGGCGCAACGGCCGGCGGTTTTTCCTGAAGCACTTTGAGAAAGAGGTGGTCCTCGAACATTTTCTGGACTTGGTGGATGCGGCAGCCGGTGGCGGGGATGATCAAACTTGGCTTTATAACCGGATGGGCACCTCCCCATGAACGCCGAAATTTTCGCCGAATGGTTCCGGCGGCAGGGTTATCAGGTGGCCCGCACCGAGAGCAGCTATTGGGTGAACCTGGGTAAACGGGTATATCAGGCCTTCCCCTACCACTGGCTCATTCAGCCCGCAGAAGCCGAGCTGCAGGAATTCATCCAATCCCAAAAGGCCCTGGCTCTCAGGTATTCCACACTGTTAGAGGCGCCGGTGGGCTGTCTTAGCTATCACGCAACCTATGACAATCCTTCTTACGACCTGAATAACCTGGGTAAATGGGCGAGAAAGAATGTCCGGCGCGGTTTGAAAAATTGTGAGATTGAAGAGATTTCATTATCCAGGCTCGCCGGGGAAGGGTGGCAACTTCAGGTAGATACCCTTGATCGGCAAGGCCGCAAGGTTCCCATGTCAGCCAGGCGATGGGGGCACCTCTGTTTATCGATGGTTGACCTGAGCGGTTTCAAAGCGTGGGGAGCAATGGTCCAGGGGGAGTTGGCTGCCTCTGTCGTTACCTTCCAGATGGATGATTGCGCATATATGCTCTACCAGCAATGTCAGCGGCGCTATATTCAGGACCATGTGAACAATGCTCTGAGTTTCACGGTGACTAAATGGCTAGTAGAGCAGAAAGCTATACGCAGCATTCTTTACGGGCTGCACTCACTGGATGCGCCGGCATCAGTCGACGAATTCAAATTCCGGATGGGCTATGTCCCCAAGCCGGTGCGCCAGCGGGTCGTTTTTCATCCGTCGATCCAACCGGTTATCAACCGCCTGAGCCATGCCCTGGTCCGGAATCTGTTGAAGTTGACTCCCGGCAACCCCACCCTGGGAAAGGCGGAAGGGATGCTGCGGTTTTACCTGGAAGGCCTGCGCCCCCTCGAAGAGCAGAACTGCCCAGAAATCCTTAGAAAAAGGCTGGGGGCCTAAATCTGCGATCATATAACAGTAAAAGAACTTTAATCAAGGTCAATAAAATCACTTCAGCATTTATCGATTTGTTAGAAGGTAGGACTATGAACTTTTCAGGGATATCCGGTAATTCTTTATTGGGGCAAATCCTTCGTTTGCCATTAAAGTTGATCCCGCCAGGCACAATAATGCCGATACTACAGGGAAGATTAAGAGGAAAAAAATGGATAGTCGGGTCAAGTGATCATGGTTGCTGGCTTGGTAGTTATGAAAATAAAAAAAGAGTTGTATTTGAAAAAATGATCAATAGTGGAAGCGTCGTATTTGATTTAGGGGCACATGTTGGGTTCTATTCTTTATTGGCTTCAATTTTAGTTGGCCCTAAAGGTATGGTATATTCTTTTGAACCGGTTCCTAAAAATATATATTATTTAAAAAGACATCTACGATTAAATAATATTAGAAATGTAGCAGTGATTGAAGCAGCTCTTTCAGATCGAAATGGTTCGACTAAGTTTTTTGTTGATGAAAGTAACAGAATTTCTCGCTACAAGGGAGGAATATCGTCAGATGGCAATCTTATTGTTAAGATAGTTAGTTTAGATCAACTATATGAACAAGAAGTTATCCCTATTCCAAAATATATTAAGATTGATGTCGAAGGCGCTGAAATGTTGGTTTTCATTGGAGCCCGAAAGATTCTTTCAAATTTCCACCCCACTATATTTTTAGCTACCCATGGTGAATTAATACATGATCAATGTTGCGCTTTTTTGAAATCAACAGGTTATGAATTAGAGGCAATTAATGGGAGCGATGTTAAAAAATCGAACGAAATAATTGCTTATAGTCAATGCCCTTGACCGGTGATATCCCCAGCCACTAGTTGTATATGGTCTTTCTTTGCAGCAGGCAATAAATCCAGATAATTAAACCAACTGATTTCAATGGGCCCAGGTCGCTGGTCATGGAGAATCTGCTCAAAGGAGGTGGTAAGCAAAAAATCACTAAAAAAAATACTATTTCTGCCGAGTTTGTGCTATCATGCCTTCCGCAAGACAATTCCGGTTTAAAAAGGACACTTTTTATACCTAGGAAGAAATAATCCAAAACCATTTTTGGTTTAAGGCGGCCAGGGGAAGTCGCCTAACTTCGGGGGTATTGTGAGAAAAGCGCTTTGCTGGGCAGTGGCCATCCTCGGATTTTTTACCTTTTGCCTAGTCCCAGGTCCGGGATCTCGGGCCCTGGCGAACAAACTAGGGACTGAACTGGAACTTACTGCGGTGCCCGCCGCCAGCATCGCCTTCCTCTCCCTGACCGGATATATGCTATGGAAGGATAGGCTTTCCCAGCCCCCGGATGCCTTGGGAAGGGAGGGGTACCGTGGTCCCGGAGAATTCTACTTTGGCGGTTTTATGGGCGTATCTCTGGTAAATACCGCTAATTGGAGTTTTGAACCTCTAACAGTGAACACCAGCCAGCTAAATGAAAATGTTACAGCCAAAAATATCATGACTGATCCGGGATTGGTAGGTGGCGTAAAGGCGGGTTATTTTTTAGACAGCATCCCGTACCTGGGTTTCGAAGGCGAGGGTAGTATTGCCAGTAATTATCGGCCTCGCCAGTTTATCTATACAAAGCCGCCGTTGGCTCCGCCTATTATTACTCAAGAACAGAACAGCCGGATTTGGATCATGGCCTTCAATATTGTGGGCCGCTATGGCTTCTTTCCGGATCCGGATAAGGATATTCCTTTTGGGAGATTGCAACCCTATATCGGTATCGGCCCCGGAGTGGGGGTTCTTTATTTTGAAAACGATTCGGCCAAGAATTTTGGTCTGAATGGCGAGGCAGGTTTAAGATATATGATCACTAAAAACATTGGCACCTTTGTAGAGTTTGATTATTTCAAACAATGGGATGTGCAACTGGGGGAGCAATATCTGGAGGCCGACTATATGCGCCTTCTTACTAATGGTACCAAAAGTAATGGCAAGACCGTCCATTTCGATTTTGACAATCAAAAAATTGTCTGGGGCTTGGAGTATCATTTTTAATCGAAGAAATTCCCCAACTAACCGGCAGGTTTTTTGACTGGGAAGGGCGGTGGTTTTAAACTTCGGGTGCCGGCGCCGCCGGCGCCCGGAGTCGAGGCGGAGGCCGGGGATAGTTGCCGATAACGGCGAAGGAGATCATTCACCTCATTCTCCGGGGCGGTCCCGGCTTTTGCCAGATCGCCCTCACCAACGCCTGCAACGCCCGTTGCCGCTTCTGCAATTTTCCCCAGGTGCCGCCGGCCTCCCGGGTCATGGCCGATGCGTGCCGTCTGCAAAAAGGCCTGGCCGCCCTGAAACAGGCGGGAATCCAATATCTCTGCTTCACCGGGGGGGAACCGCTGCTTTACCCCGAGCTGCTCCCGGCGCTGCAGCAGGCGCGGGCCTTGGGGATTCATACCCTCCTGTGCACCAATGCCTCCCTGCTTACCCCCACCCTGGTTCAAGGACTGCGGGCTGCCGCCCTGGAAACCCTGATCATTTCCATGGACGCCCCCAGCCCGGCCTTGCATGACCGCCACCGGGGCCTGCCGGGTCTGACGGACCATATCCGGGACCTGCTGCCGCTCCTGCGGCGGCACCGCCTCGATCCGGTGGCTTCCGTAACCTTGAGCCGCATGGTGGACGACCTGGAAGGCATGATCCGGTTCCTGGCGGGACTGGGCTTCCGGCGGGTCACCTTTTCTTATCCAGTCACCCGGCTGCAATCCTCCTATCTGGGGTTCGCCGAGCACCCTTCCGTGGACTTCACCTCGGAGGAACTGTACCGCTGGTTTGGCCGGATCAAGGAATTGAAGGCCATCTCCCCGTTGGCCATCCTCAATCCGAGGCTGGGGCTGACGGACCTGCAGCGCCAGCTGCAACAGCGGCCCGGCCGTTTCCCCTGCCTGGCGGGATACAAGTACTTCTTCGTGGACTGGCACTTGCAGGTTTCCCGCTGCCATTACCAGGGTAGCCCCCTGGGCCCCCTGGAGGAGATCCACCGTCTGGGTCCCATCCGGGATGGCTGCCAGGCCTGCGCCATCGACTGCTACCGGGACCCGAGCGTCTATCAGTACCTGGCGGTGTCGGTGGCCGACGGTCTGGCGGCCCTGCGCCAGGGGAAATGGCTCCAAGGCCTGGGCGCCCTGCTTCACCCCTATAACTTCCTGTCCCTGGCCACCTTGCTGGAGGGTCTCCATTGGGTGCGGGGGTGAGGGCCGCGGTGGGGATGGGCGGCAAGGGTGGCGACTGCCGGTCGCCGGCTTCCCTCCTGGTTAGCTGTTATCAAGACCTTCGATTTCCATTAAGCACAGAATGATGACTCTTAGGTTGAAGCGCGAGCGGCAGAGTTTGCCCGGTCTGTCCGTTTCCGGATTCAGCCTGGACGTTGTACAATAAAACATTCAGTACCGCCGTTGGCAGCCCTGGAAAAAATCGACTAAGGAAATGGATGATGAAAAAAATTGGCATGGCGGAAATCGAGTTCACGGAAGCGGAGATCGAAGCTGCGGTGCGGGTCTTGCGCTCCGGGGCCTTGCGCCAGGGGAAAGAGTGCAACGCCTTTGAAGAAGAGTTCGCGGCCAGGGTGGGGGCCAAATTTGCGGTGACCAGCGCCAATGGTTCAGCGGCCCTGCACCTGGCTTATTTGGCTTTTTTGCAGCCGGGGGACGAAGTCTTGGTGCCTTCCTTCACTTTTGTGGCCACCGCCAGCATGGTGAACATGGCGGGGGGCAAGCCGGTTTTTTGCGACGTGGACCCGCGAACCTTCCTTTTGGACCTGGAAGATGCGACCGGGAAGGTGTCGCCCCGGACCCGGGCTATCTCGCCGGTGCATCTTTTCGGCAATGCCTGTGATATCGACGCGGTTCAGAGATTTGCCAAGAAGCACCACCTGGTCATCGTCTGGGATGCAGCTCAAGCCCACGGTGCGGAATACCGCGGCAAAGACGTCGGCTCCTTTGGGGATTTCGTCGCCTACTCTTTTTATCCGTCGAAGAATATGTTTGTGGGTGAAGGGGGCATGACCTGCACGGACAATGACGCATATGCCACCAAGTTGCGCTATCTGCGCAGCCACGGGGAAACCGGCAAATATCTGCACACCACGCTGGGGCTGAATTACCGGATGACCGATGTGGAAGCGGCCATAGGCCGGGAGCAACTGAAACGTCTTGACGCCATGCTGGCCATCCGCCGCCGCAACGGGGCCCAGCTTAATTCCGGCCTGGCCGACATTCGCGGGATCCAACCCCAACGCCTCACCCCCGAATCTCTCCATGCCTGGCATCAGTACTGCGTCCTGGTAGATCCGCAGGCCTTTGGCTGTGATCGGGACACCCTGGCCCAGCGCCTTCAGGAAAAGGGCATCGCCAGCGGCGTGCATTATCCCCGGGGATTGCACCAGCAGCCGATTTTTCAAGAGCTGTATGGTACCGTCACGCTGCCGCACACTGAATACCTGGCCGAGCATATCCTGGCCCTGCCGGTGCATCATGGTTTAAGCGCTGACGATGTTTCCATAATCGTGGAAAGCGTCAAGGCCTGCTGCGGCTGAGGATTCGCAGGAGAGAAGATTAATGAAAAAGGGGGATGGGTTCTGCCGAGGTCCCTGGCGGCCGACGGATAGTAAGAACTGGTAAGAGGAAATCTCGATTCAACTTATTGCAGAAAAAAGGCCCGCACGGCCGCGATCACTTCCCCCAACTGGTCTTCCGTCATTGTTGGGAAGAGAGGCAAGGTAATCTCCCGGGCGACTATGTCCTCGGTTTGGGGGAGGTGATGGGAATGGTTAGCCGGCCAGAGTTCCCGGTAATAAGAAAACCGGTGCACTGCCGGATAGTGGATGCTGGTCTGGATTCGCTCTTTTGCCAGGGTGCTCATTAAGGCCCCCCGCCGGCTGGGGTCGGCCAGCACCGGGAAAAGATGGTGGGTGGAGCCGGACGGCATCGCCGGGAAAGGAAGGACTAATTGCTCGCAGTCCTTCAAGCCTTCCTCGTAGCGCCGGGTTAGCTCCCGGCGCCGGGCATTTTTCCCTGCCAGGTTGCGGAGCTGTACCAGGCCCAGCGCCGCCCGCATTTCATCCAGCCGGTAGTTGTAGCCGCGAGCCACCACGTCGTAGCTGAAGCTGTGGCCTTTATGCCGGTCCCAGGTGAGGGTAGTCATGCCGTGGGAGCGCCTGGTCCCGATTTTTTCCGCCAGGCCGTCGTCCTTGGTGACCACCATGCCGCCTTCACCCGTGGTCATATTCTTGTTGGCAAAGAAGCTGAAGCAGCCGACATCGCCGATGGTCCCTGCCATTTGAGGGCCGTCCTTCGAATGATAGACGGCTCCGGGGGCATGGGCGCAGTCCTCGATGATCTTTAAATCATATTTGGCGGCCAGGGTCCGCACTCCGTCCAGGTCGCAGGGATAGCCCCCATAGTGGAGCACCATGATCGCCCTGGTTTTCTCCGTCACCTTGGCGGCGGCGTCCGCTACCGAGAGATTCAGGTCGTGGGGACCGTTGACGTCGATAAAGACCGGCTTGGCCCCGGTGTAGAGGATGGCATTGGCGGTGGCCACGAAGGTGAGAGCGGGACAGAGGACCTCATCGCCTTCTTTGAGCCCCACCGATTCACAGGCCAGGTGGAGGGCGGCGGTGCAATTGGCCACGGCGAATGCATGTTTGACACCCAAAAACTCTTTGAACTTCTGCTCAAACTCCTCGGTCTTGGGCCCCATGGAGAGCCAGCCCGATTTCAGGACTTCGGTAACGGCCTCGATCTCCTCGTGACCAAGGGTGACGTCCCCCAGGGGAACTTTCCACAGGCTCAATTTTTCCTCTTTTCATCCGCACCCGAAGAACCAAATTCAGTTCTGATGCGGAATATTATAATAACGTTGTCCTTCAGGGTTTTTAATAACTCCACTTTGCAAAACCCTTTTAATTTCGTCGATACCATCCGGGATGGTTTTTGATATTTTAAAGCCCAAATGGGTCCTAATCTTTTCAAAATTCACCCGATAATCCCTGGGATCTTCTTTGGTTTCAACTCTGGTAATTCTGGCATTGGGAAAATGTTTTAATAATTCATCCAAGATCATTTTCTTGGTATAGTTTTCTTTAGTATCACCCACATTAAAGACTTGGTAGGCGACTCTATCCTTAGCAGCCCCCAGAACTGCAATTATTGCCTGGGAGAAATCGGTTACGTGGCAGTAAGGGCGCCCAAATTGCTCCCCGTAAACAATCAATTCCTTTCCCAGGGTAATTTCTTTGGTGAATTCATTAACCGTCAGATCGAATCTCATTCTAGGGGAAATGCCGTAAACCGTAGCAAACCTCAAGGCAGTTGGACAGAACTCCTCCGTCCGTTTTAATTCTTCGAGAATTAGCCTTTCAAATTTTACCTTTAATTCGGCGTACAGAGACACCGGCGCCAAGGGCGAATCCTCGTTGACAAAGCCTTCCGGGGAAGCCATTTTCCCGTAATTACTGCAAGTTGAGGCAAAGATAAATTTTTCCACCCCGAATTCCTGGGAAAGCTGTAAAAGATTTTTCGAACTGGTCCAATTGGTCAGGGTAGATAGTTCGGGATCCATTTTGCAAGCCGGATCACCTACTATGGCAGCCAAATGGACTACTGCAAAATAGTTTTCCTGTTTCATTATAGGAGCGAGCTCATTTTTGCAGTTAATATCACATTTATAAAAAATAAAATTGGGGTGGTCCCAGAGGCCCAACAGGGATTCTCCACCTACAAGCAGCTTATCGAGGCAGACAACTCGGTATCCATGGTCCAAAAGTCTTCTGAGGAGTATAGAGCCTACATAGCCAGCTCCCCCTGTTACTAATATAGTTGTTTTATCGTTATTTAAAGTCATAATATAACTCCTTCATTATATATAAACTTATTTTGATAAAAATATATCAAAAATCGCCAACCTGGCAATCAGAAAATTAAGGCTTACGATATATTAACCATCATCTCGCCAACCCCCGGACTTTTGCGGCCTTCGAAACTTCTTCACCACGTCGGCAACGGCTTCTATCACAGCCTCCACATCATTCGCAGTGAGCCGGGGGTGGAGAGGAAGACTGACAATTCTCTGATAATTCTCGTAGGCCACAGGGAAATCTTCGGGTTTAAAACCGTACTTGTCACGGTAGTAGGGGTGAAGGTGGACCGGGATGAAATGAACGGAGGTGCCGATATTTCTTGCCCTCATTTCCTCAATAAAGCGGGCCCGGTCGATGGACAGGCGTTGGAGATTGAGCCGGATAACATAAAGGTGCCAGGCAGATTCAACCTCCGGCCGCTCGCCAGGAAGCTCAAGTTCCGGGAAGTCCCGAAAAGCTGCATGGTAGGCCTGGACCACCTCACGCCTCCGGGCCTGGAAGGCGGGGAGCTTCTGCAACTGATGCAGGCCCAATGAGGCTTGAATGTCCGTCATATTGCACTTGAAACCGGGAAGCACTACCTCGTTGTACCAGGACCCCCCGGCGCTGTAACGCTTGTAGGCGTCGCGGCTCAACCCGTGCAGCGACCAAAGGCGGGCTTGCTCGATAAGTTCGGGGGTGCCGGTTACCATGCCGCCTTCGGCCGTGGTCAGGTTCTTGGTGGCATAGAAGCTGAACGCCGTCAGGGTTCCAATCGTGCCGATTTTGCGAGCTTTATAGAGGGCAGGAAGGGCGTGGGCGGCATCTTCGACCACAAAAAGATTATGCTGGCGGGCAACCTCCATGACTGAATCCATTTCGCAAGGATGCCCGTAGAGATGCACCGGCATCAGCGCTCGAGTTTGAGGGGTGACAGCTCGCTCCATAAGCTCGGGGTTTATGTTGAGGGTATCGGGTTCAACGTCAACAAGCACCGGACGGGCCCCGAGGTGCTCAATGACATGCACGGTAGAACAAAACGTCATGGGCGTCGTGATTATCTGGTCGCCCGGCCTGATGCCTAAGGCCGCCAGCCCCACCAGCATGGCATCCGTACCGGAGCTGACTGCAAGAGCTGCAGGGGATCCGATAAAATTTGCGAATTCTTCCTCAAAGCGATGCGCCTTCGGTCCGGTGGTAATCCAGTCGGAGCGGAGGGTATCTGCAACCTCATCGATTTCGTCGGAGTCCAGACAGGGAGGCGAAAAGGAGATGAAAGTTTTGGGCCGTGAAGTCATGGAATGGTATCTCTCGATTCAATAACCAAAGATTATGCCGCTTCCGCAGCTATTTCCGTCCCTATGAGTTTTTAGAGCCTCTTGCTCCGACTAAAATCTCCCAAACAATCCCCTTGTCGAGGCCAATTCTTCTCACAGGTGGTTAGATAACAAAAAGCAGGGCGCAAAGTCAATATTCCCCAAAAGGACCCCAGGCCGGCACTGATCGCCAGTGGAGTGCCAGAGGAATGGCGTAGGCCCTATAATTGGCGGATAGGTTATGGAACCGGCTCCCCCTTGATGATCTTTTCCGGGGTCCGGGTGACCATGGCCCGGGCCTGTTCAGGGCCGATCAGCTTGGAAAGTTCACTCACCGCCTTGCTGAGTATCGGCGGCCGGCCCCGAGTGTTATGGGCATCGGAGGCCAGCAGGTGGATATAGCCCTTCTTCACCAATATTCGGGAAGCCTTGGCAACCTGCCGCCCAAAGGTGCCCGTCAGGCTGCCGGCGGTCAGTTGGGCCAGGCACCCCAGCTCTACCAGGCGCGCCAGTCTTTCGGGCCTCTCCAGAAAGATCGGCTGCCTCTCGGGGTGGGTGATGATAGGGGTGATCCCCAGGGATTGCAGGCGGAAACAGATATCCTCCAGGGTAGGGGGAATGGAGAAATGGGGCAGTTCCAAAAGGAGATAGCGTTTCCCGTCATTAACCGTCAGCACCCGGTCCTCCGCCAACAGGCTCAAGGCATCGACGCTCAAGGGGACGTCGCAGCCCGGAAGGATTTCCAGGGCAATGTCTTCGGCCGCCAACCTGTCCCTGAACCTATCCAGGTGCTCTAGGATGACCCTTTTCTCATTGATGGCGTCCATCTCCATGGACTGGTGCTTCAAAAGGTGGGGGGTGGCTACCATTACCCGGATGCCGTCCGCTACGGCCAGTCGGGCCATCTCCAGGGCCTGCTCCAGGTCCTTGGCGCCATCATCTAGGCCCGGCAGGATATGGGAGTGGATATCGATCATGGTTATAAAGCGATATTATGCCGCCCGCACGGATTGGGCCTTTGACCTGAAGGCCCTGAAAATCGTCAGGATCAAGGCGGCGGCGCAGGAGGCGGCCAAGTCCAAGGCCACGTCCGAGAGGCTCCCGGAGCGGGATACAAACAGGGATTGGTGGCCTTCATCGAGGAGGGCCACGCCCAGGCAGAGCCCCAGAGACCAAAGAAAGGCGCCGCCGCTCCGATAACCGAGACCGCCCCGGAAAGCCCTGAACCATAAAAAATAGAGGAAGCCGTAGTCAAAGACATGGCCCACGCCCTTGCGCAGATAAAAGTGGATCAAATCGAAGTTGGCCTGGCTCAGGTTCGGCAGCAACCAGTGCAAAATATTTCCGGTATTCTTGTCGGACCCCAGGTCCCCGGAGAGGGATAACATCACCCCGCACCAAATTAGGACCGGCAGCCAGTACCTCAGAAATGTCCTATTATTCGGAAGCGAGATCCCCAAGCCCGATGCCCTTTCATTTAGTTGGATTTCTGCGGGATGTTCTTCAACATGCGGCAGCAGCAGCCAAACCGCTGGAAGCTATTGCCAAGCCTCGGTCTGCCAGAAATGCCATTCGGTGCGAAGTGAAGAATCTAGAAGCTATTGCGAAACCTCAGTCTCCCGAAAAATGTCATTCTGAGCGAAGCGAAGAATCTAGCCGAGATTATGCGGCAGGCTTGGCCACCGCAGTCAAAAAACGGTTTTGGGGACCTCTTGGCCCAGGGAAAATACCCCAAAGTTTATGCTCTCGAAGCCGAATCCTCTCGACGATGCCATGATAGCACAAGTTTCCTTGAAAAAGTAATTTTTTCAAAAATTTGAGCTTACCACACCCCAGAACCAAGATACCTCACTGCCATGTAGCTTAAGGACCCCAGGCCAGCACCGCCCGATAATGGTGCGATAGAGGAAAAGCCGAGGCTACATCCACCTACCACCCCCGGGCATGATAAGAAACCCTGGGGCCCACTTTGATTAAACGCTTGATCAGCCACTCCATGGACCGTTTCACTTCTTCACCCTAAACGTAGAACTGCCGGATCATATGCTGGAGGTTGTAGGCCAGAACCCCCATCTTAAGCCGGGCCTGGTTAGCCTCGAACCTTTGGCAACTGGTTTTGTCCCAGCGCAGGGTGTTTTTGCCCTCCTTGATACGGTTTTTTACGTCGCCCGGCCAATGTAAACTCTGGTTACCTTGGCGGCAGGGAGCCTTGAGTTGGTGACCACAAAACCGATCCGAGAGAAAAGCTCGCCCCGGTGCCACTCGATCTTGGCCACCACCCGGCGAGGCCGGGCCCAACTCTTGGCCTGGTAGTGGAGGTCAACAATCCTGACCTGGATGCCGCTCTTAGGCGGTCGGCCCACCGGTCTGTTTAGGTGAGGTCCAATCAGGCTCATCAAATTTCCATTGGCTGGCAACCTGATAAAGTGGGTGATGCGTTGTTCCTCGCAATACTCATAGATTTCAGGTTTGGCAAAGGGGCGTCGCCCGAAACCAGAAAAGCTTGAACCAGGCACGGTAGCGCTACACGATGGGCTTGATGAACTCCAGGACACCGTCGGCGGAATGAATATTCCCCGGCCTCAGCCTGGCCCCCAGACAGTCACCCTCACCGGTAAAGCCAAAAAGCGAATGGAAACAGTTCTTGGGAAAATGGCCATTGTAGGCAACCCCCTCCTGCTTGCGGTGGGCCGGGTCCTCGGTGGAATCCAGGTCGATGATCATGCGACGCTTGTTTTTCCTGCGTAACAGGGCGTCAGTTGCCCGGGTCAGGGCGGCCTCCAGGCCGTTAACCCTGCCACATTGCCCAGAACGTCATTCTCCAGCCCGGAAAGCATGGACTGCCTGGCCCCCACCTTATGGTTTTTGCCAATCGCCAGCCTGAGCGCTGGATCGATGCGGAGATAATCTGCATCGTTGCAATCTTCATAGCCCGTGGCTATCTGGTAAACTCTTTGCCGAATCATCTACACCAGGGAGTGTCTTGTATGTTTGGGGCATCTCAAGTCTTCCATACAATCTCCCATAGGGGCAATAATTTTGAAACGGTCATCGATCTCTCGCATCAGGAGAAAACCAACGTCTGAAGTGATCGTGACGCCATGGAAATCTATCATGATGCTGCGGTTAAAATCAGGTCGGATTGCCTCTTCCCGGCTTTCACCACTATCGAGCATCTTGGAGACCCCCGATTTACTAAATATAGCTTATTATATCATATAGTTATGGCAATTTCCACCAATTCTTGCGCAAGATAAAGACTTGGAGGCCATGGTTTGCAGTGCCGATACTGAAGGGTTGCTGGTTCCGGGGCGCTTACCAGCTTAAATCTCCGAAAATTAAATCCCCATTTGGCCTGAGGAAGGGAGATCTTAACCGCTGCCAGCAGCCGGCCCAACCAGTAGGGTTGAGTTCCGCGAATGGTTTTGATAAGTTTGCTTAATGGATTGGGACTCTCAAGTTAAAAATTATTGTTTCCTGGTCACTGGCAGCGCTGGATTCATTGGCTTTCACGTGGCCCGGGCCTTGCTCAGCCGGCAGGCCAAGGTGGTTGGGATAGATAATTTTAACGATTATTACTCCCCGGCCTTAAAGCGGGATCGAGACCGGGAACTTCGGAAATATCCCGATTTTGTCTCGATTAACGGGGATTTGACCGATCTTTCTCTTTTGGAGTCGCTGTTCGCCAACCACTCCCCGCAGAAGGTCTGCCATCTGGCCGCCCAGGCCGGGGTGCGCTACTCCCTGATCAATCCCTTTGCCTACCAAAAGGCCAATCTGGAAGGGTTTCTCAACCTCCTGGAACTGGCCAGGCAAACCCGGGTGGAGCGCTTCGTTTACGCCTCCAGCTCCAGCGTTTACGCCGGCCTGACTGAGATGCCCTTTTCCGAAACCCAGCGGGTCGACAAGCCCATCAGTCTTTATGCCGCCACCAAGAAAGCCAACGAACTGATAGCGCACGCTTATTCCCACCTATTCGCATTGCCCAGCGTGGGCCTGCGGTTCTTTACGGTGTATGGCCCCTGGGGCCGGCCGGACATGGCCATGTGGCTGTTTGCCGAAGCGATGCTTGCGGGCAAGCCCATTAAAGTCTTTAATTACGGCCGGATGCGCCGGGACTTCTCCTACATCGACGACATCGTCACGGGTGTCCTGGCGGCATTAATGGCGACGGGTCTGGATACTTATGAGATTATCAACCTGGGCAACCATCGGTGCGAGGAACTGACCAGGGTCATTGAGATCCTGGAGCAGGAACTAGGCGTGCAGGCCAGGCAGGACCTTCTACCCATCCAGCCGGGGGACGTCCCCGCCACCTATGCGGATATTGACAGGGCCAGGGAGAAGCTCGGTTTCCAACCCACGACCTCCATCGAGGTGGGGGTCCACCGGTTCGTGCAGTGGTACCTGGACTATCACAGGCAGGCCGGGGCAAATGAGGCCAATATCACCCTCGGAAGCAAAGGATAGCTCCACGAATGGATTTGCTGGCTAAGATCAGGGCTAACCAGGCATTGGTGGGCATCATCGGCCTGGGGTATGTGGGACTGCCACTGGTGCTGCGCTTTTGCCAGGCAGGATTCCGGGTCCTGGGGTTCGACACGGATGACCGCAAGGTGGAGGCCCTAAACCGGGGCGAATCCTACATCATGCATATCCCGTCGGCCCGCCTGGGGGAACTGCTGACATCCCGGAATGGCCGGCAATTCGAGGCGACTTCAGATATGGCTCGCCTGGGGGAGCCTGATGTCCTGATCATCTGCGTGCCGACCCCACTTACGCCCAAGCGGGAGCCGGACCTGCGGGATATTACCTCCACAACCCGGCAGATTGCCGCAGCCCTGCGTCCCGGGCAGTTGATTTCCCTTGAATCGACCACCTATCCCGGTACGACCGAGGAGTTGGTCTTGCCCATGCTCAGCGGCGATCTGCAAGTGGGCCGGGATTTCTATCTGGTCTTCTCGCCGGAGCGGGAGGACCCGGGGAATGCCGAGTTTGAGGTGCGGACCATTCCCAAGGTGGTGGGCGGCATCACCCCGGCCTGCCGGGAGCACGGAGTAGCTCTTTATGGCAAAGTGATCGACCGGGTCATCCCGGTTTCCTCCACCCGGGCGGCGGAGATGAGCAAGTTGCTGGAAAACGTTTACCGGGCGGTGAATATCGCCCTGGTGAACGAACTGAAGATGCTGTGCCTGCGTATGGGGGTCGATATTTTTGAAGTAATTGAGGCCTCCAAGACCAAGCCCTTCGGTTTCCAGGCCTTTTATCCCGGCCCGGGCCTGGGAGGGCACTGCATTCCCATCGACCCTTTCTACCTGACCTGGAAGGCCCGGGAGTATGACTTTTCCACCCGCTTCATCGAACTGGCCGGGGATATCAACAGCAACATGCCCTATTTTGTGGCGCAGCGGGTGTCCGAGGTCCTGAATAAATACGCCTTGCCCCTGAAAGGGGCCCGCATCCTGGTGTTGGGCATTGCCTACAAAAAAAATGTGGACGACAACCGGGAATCCCCAGCCCTAAAGATCATTCAACTTTTGAGCAAGGAGGGGGCTGTGGTTAGCTATAACGATCCCCACATCCCCCACTGCGCCGGGATGCGCCACTATCCCGGCTTTGACATGGAGTCCACGCCCCTTACGGCCGAGACGCTTCAGGAAGCCGACCTGGTCCTGCTGGTGACGGACCACTCCCACTACGACTACGCCTGGATCGCCTCCCAGGCGCACCTCATCGTGGATACCCGCAACGCCTTCAGAAATCAGGCAGGCGCCCATATTTACCAAGCCTGATATCTGCTTGGAAATCAAACCGACTGATTTCAATGAGCCCAGGTTACCGGGCCAATGGGTGCGGGGGTGAGGGCCGCGGTGGGCAGGGCGCCGACATGAAGGGGAGGCAAAACTGGCTCCAACCACTCATAAAGGAAAAGGGGCTGGCACCCCACCCGGTCGCCAACCCCTTATTATTTCTACTTAAGTTTTGGTGGAGCTGCGGGGAGTTGAACCCCGGACCTCTTGAATGCCATTCAAGCGCTCTTCCAACTGAGCTACAGCCCCACGCCCATTTGGTTTTTTTAACAAAAGGGGGCGGGCCTGTCAAGGGCCTGAAATCCGCGGTAGTGGGTCATTTTGAAAATCTTGGATGACGTAATCTAGGAGAGGATGGGGGTCTTCGTTCAAATTTGAATGCAGGAAATTATTGGCTAGTTTGCGGAATGAAAAAGCGACCCGGAGACCACTTAAAGGTTTAAAAACCCCTTTAATTGGGCATATGGAATTTTGATGCTCCAATCAGTGATATGGTTAAGCCTTTTTGCCCCGCCAGGCATTAACTCTCCGCTTCTTGTTGTAAATGCAACATTTATTACTTTCTTCCCCAAATCCTTAACAATTTGGACGGCTGGAACATAGTCCTGATCTCCACTAACTATAACTGCCATATCATAAATATTATGTAGAGCAATCAAATCCACTGCGAGTTTAACATCAACTGCCTTTTCTCTCCCGAGCGTCTTATCAAATAGATTATATAAAATTGCACCGGCTCGTCTAAATTCCAAAGATTGATGTTTTTGTGATATACCGTTCTGTATTGTAATCCAGCCATTAAAGCGTTTTGTCATTCGATTTCTTATTTCTGAGAGGTCTGTTCTAATTTCAATCATTCTTGTTTTTAAAGACTCTTCATCTCCTATTTTATCAAATTCGTCTTTGAAGGGAGTATGATTAGATAATAATTTTTTAAGTTCTTCAGCATGTATTTCCGCATATGGGAATTTATTTGGACAAAAATCAATATACTGTATAACATACCAATAAGTTCTAAACCTTTTGCCGTCACCAGCAGACGCCTCCTTTACTACCCAATCAAACAATTTTCCCCAATCTGCGTTTTTGGGTAAATAATCGTTTTTATCAAATTCTTTTTCAAACAATTTCTCAATAGATTTACGAAAATTTTCCCCATCTACAAAAACACAAACTTTATTCTCCATGGGCTGCCCCCCTATTAAGAATAAAAAAAGCGGGAGACCGCAATCTCCCGCCGACTTTCTAGTTGGCTTGGGACGCACCCTCGCCTTTATGTATACGTGAGCACATTTTAAGCACTAGGAAATGCTTGTCAAGAACTTTTTTCATAAATTTTTGATTAATCCGCCAACCTTGCAATCTCCTCCAAGTTCCAAACATGATCTGAAACACCCGCCTCCATCGCCGGGGTCACTCTGAGGGTCCGGTGAATCCTGGCGAAGTTGTAATACATGAAATATAGCGATACGGCGTGGGCCAGATTCTCCACCTTCTTTGAGAATCCATTGGTGAGGCGGGTAAAACGGCGCATGGACATTCTCATGGTGAGATTTTGGCGTTCGGCATAGCTGGTGGAGATATACTTGCGCTCGGGGTTGCCGGTCATGGCGTCTTTTCTACTGCCGGTAAACTCCGCGGGGCTATACCGCTTTTGCATCTTGGCCTCCATACTCTCCCCATATATTTTTACCAGCATGGCATAATCAATATCTATCCCGAAAGCATTATCCACGGCGTCTATGTATGCCTTCAATCCATCGCTGGTTAGCTGAACCCTATTGGCAAGACGGGCAGCCAGGTCCTCCATAAACATCTGGGCGGTTTCAGCATCCCGGTTGCCCACCAGCCAGGAGGGGACAATCTTGGTATCGGCGCAGATCGCCGTCCAGACCCAAACATCGCCATAACCAAATTGACCCCTTTTCTCATCCGGGACATTCTTGGACTTGGCGTAGCAGAATGACCAGATTTCATCGCATTGGACCCGCTTGCAGGGCAGATTCACCAGGGTCCGACTCTGGTATTCGGCACAGGCTTTGCCGACATCTACCAGCAGCTTGACCACAGTATTCTTTGCAGAATCAGTCATGCGGGACGTGGCTCTGATGCTGTTGCCCTCTGCCAGGCAGCCGATTATCCTCGCGCGCCGTTCTATGCTTAGCTTGTTCATCGCGATGCCCTCTTAATGACCAATATACGAGAGCGCTTGCGCATTGTCAAGAGAAAAACGATTGACAATCAAAAAAAAATTCAATAGTCTGAGGACAAAGGTGGGGCCGGGGGGATTTGAACCCCCTGCAAGCGGATTAGTAGTCCGCGGTTCTGTCCGATGAACTACGGCCCCAAATGGCTTGCCGCTCTGGCCCCTAACCTAGGCGGTGAGCCATTTTTTTCCTAATATAATAAATTTATTATATTTCGTCAACAGATTTCCTCTTGATTTTATAATATATTTGTTATATGATTATAAAACCCGATTTGATAGCCGAGTGGCTCTCTGGACTGCCTAAAAAAGAAGGGCTTAGGATTGGGACAATTTTGGCTTATTTGGCAGGACAGCGGAGTTGGAGAAACATACCATATATTAAAAAGCTTACAGACTGTGATGATATATATGAATTGATTATTACTTGCGACAATATCCAATATCGGCCATTAGGGTGCTATGGACCAGGAGAAAACGAATTTACCCTACTAGTTGGAGCGACAAAAAAGGGACGTATTTGGGACCCCAAAGATGCCAAAAATACTGCTATGAAGATGGTTAAATTAATTCGTCAAAGAAAGGCAAAGAAAAGAAAAAAGGGGAAACGAAAGGAAACACATAAATGAATACGATAAGAAATAAAGAAAGCTTAACAAGAGATTTACAAAATAAAGATATCAGGGACTTCTATGTTTCAGAACATATTAACATAGGAATACCATTACAAATTAGGGCACTACGCAAACAAAGAGGATGGACTCAAGAAAAATTAGCAAAACTAACTGGAATGAAACAAGAGAGAATATCCGCTATCGAAAATCCTAATTATAAACATAAATTTACATTGTCAATATTGATGAAGGTCGCATCTGCCTTTGATGTTGCTTTGATAGTTAGGTTCGCACCAATAAGCGAATTGGTAAAATGGGAACTTGCTTTATCGCCCGAGAGGTTAGAGGCAGTAAGTTTTGAGGAAGACCCCTACTTCAAGCCTACACCCATCACCATTCCTGCACAATTTGGATTATTATTGGGTTCTTCCATGTCGTTAGAGTCTCAAGAAACTAAACAAGAATCTCCAAAGATCGAAAGAAAAAGGAGATTATTTTTAGTAGATGTGGGACAAAAAAAGACTATCGAAACCAGGATGGATGCATATCAAAAAGATAAAGATATGCCATTATACGACGAACTGCTGAGGGCTATCCAATGAAATTACTATCAGTTAATTTAGCGAGATCGCTTTGGTTTGGTCGTACTCAAGATTTTAATCCTAGGGGAGTTAATTTATACCCAATTATAACCCCTTTATTAATTGAATCTTATAAATTTGTAAAAGTCCCCTCAGCAATAGAAGCCATTGATGATTCCAAAGGGATAACATATGGAGCGGGTGAATTTGTAAATCAGGAAGGTAATCCAGTCTTTGTAAGTTTGACTATTTTCCCTGACGGATTAGTTGCAGATACGCGTTCTTCTACTAAAGACTCAGATGATTTTTTGGAGGAATTAATGATAAGATTTTCAGTCGAACTGAAATTGCCTCATTATAAGGACATCATAACACGAAAAAACTATCTTAGCCAACTTCATGTTAAGACAGAAATATCATTACCGTCAATTAATCCTGCATTAAAAGAAATTGCTAATTACTTAACAGAAAATATATCAGGTATGGGAAAGGTTCATTTTGAGGTTGGAGGAATACATTTTTGGCCAGAGCAATCCGTTGTTCCAAGACCAGCTTCATTCATTTTCGAAAGATTGTTAAATATCCCTTTTGCAGAAGACAGCTATTATTCAGGCGCTCCATTACAAACTGACAAGCACCTTGAATTACTAAAGAAGTTAGAAGTGATTTTGTCGAAATAATTAGGTCGCCTTCCTCGCCCACCTGGCCTTAGCAGCTTTTCTGGCAGATTCTTTCCGTTCTTCCGGGGTGAGCTTCTCAGCCCTGGCCTTGCCGCCCTTGATGCCACCTAAGCGGCCCAGAGCTACGGCGTGGGGGTTCTTCTCGGATGGAGGTTCAAGGGCTTCGCCTTCCGTGGCGATCTCGACAATCCTTTTCGCCAGGAGGTTCAAATCCCGAGGGCGCTTAGGTCTCTTTGGTGAGCGATCAGGCATGAATAGATTATGCCACAGGCTTGCAAGAAAATCTACTCCCCTTCAAATTGAAAATGACCCACTACCAAATCCGCGAAATTGCCGCCGGCCGGCAGCGAATTTTGTTATAATTATTTGATGGTGGGAAAGCAGAGCCCATTGCCGAAGCGGCCCCTCAAGGTCGTGCACCTGCTGGCGAGCCTGCCGGTAGGCGGTGCCGAGGACTTGGTGGCGGCCATCATTCGGGGCCTGCCTCCCGGGCGCTTTGTCCCCGAGGTGGCCTGTCTCGAGGCTCCCGGGCCGGTAGGCGCGGAGCTTGCCGCCGCCGGCTACCCGGTGCACTCCCTGGGCCTCGATCTCAAACACGCCTCCGCCTGGCGGCTGGCCGCATCGGTGCGACGCCTCCTGAAGGAAATCAGGCCAGACATCCTGCATACCCACCTGTACCACCCCAATCTCTATGGCCGCCTGGCCGCCCTGGGTCTGGGTTTGCCTGGGGTGGTAGCCGCGGTGCACAACTCCTATGCCCGGGTGAAATTCCATCGGCGCCTCTGGAATCATCTACTGGGTTGGGCCTCGGACCGGGTTTTGGTGGGGAGCGCCCAGGTCTGGGAGGACGTGCGCCGCTATGACGCCGTGCCGGCCTCCCGCCTGCTGCTCCTGCCTTATGGGATCGACCTGGCGGAGTTGGAAACGGACCTCAGCCGGGAGGAAGCCCGCGGCCTTCTTTCGGTTTCCGGGTTCGTCCTGGGCGTGGTGGGGCGCCTGGAGGAACAAAAAGGGCAGCAGAACCTCCTGGCGGCCATGGCTGGGGTTAGCCGGCAGATTCCCGAGGCGACCCTGATTTTGGTGGGTGATGGCCGCCAACGGCAAGCACTGGAACGCCAAGCCCGGGAGCTGGGGCTGGACGCCCGCGTTCGGTTCCTGGGAACCCGCCGGGACCTGGCCCTCATTTATCGGGCCCTGGACCTCTATGTGCAACCCTCTCTCTGGGAGGGATTGCCTCTGTCCCTCCTCAAGGCCATGGGAGCCGGTTTGCCGGTTCTGGCCACCCGGGTGGGCGGCGCCCTGGAGCTCATTGAGGATGGGGTCAATGGCCGGCTGGCTCCCCCCGCAGAGCCGGAGGCCCTGGGGCGGGCCCTGGTGGAGCTTTACCGGCGGCCGCAACTCCGGGCCCGTTTGGGAGCCGCGGCTCGCCTCACCATTCGGGAGCACTATTCCCTGGAAGCGATGCTGGCCGGGCTGGAACAGCTTTATCTGGAACTTTGGCGGAAAAACAGTATTCAGTAGCCGGTGGTCAGTAGTCAGTAGTCAGTAAAAGAACAGCACCAAGACCAAGCAGACAGCAGTGGTCAGTAATCAGTAATCAGTAAAAACATCAAGACCAAAAAAATAATAGCCAAAAAGGCATTGGCTGAGGGGCAAAAGCTGACGGCTGACAGCCCCAAATGAGGATTATTGATGTCCCCCAGGCAGCTTGCGGCAACTTATACCATCCTGCACACCGAGTCCTCCTTGGGGTGGGGGGGCCAGGAGCGCCGCATCCTGGCGGAGGCCGAGGCCATGCAGCGGCGGGGGCACCGCCTGCTCCTGGCCTGCGATCCCCGGGGGGATCTCTATCGGCGGGCCCGGGGGCGGGGGTTTCCCAGCTTTCCCCTGACCTGCGGCGGGAGGCACTCGCTTCTGGCCTGGCGGCAGTTGCGGTGTCTGCTCCGGGAGCAAGCGATAGACATCTTGAATACCCATAGTTCCCTGGACTCCTGGATCGGCTCCCTGGCCTGGCGCAGTCTGGGAAAGCGTCCCCATCTGGTGCGCACGCGCCATCTCTCCACCCGAGTGCAGAATAATTTCCCCACTCGCTGGCTATACCGGGCCCCCGGGGCCGTGATCTCGACCGGCGAAGCCACCCGCCAGGTTTTAGGGCAGCGCCTGGGGGTCCCGGCCAGCCGGTTATTTTCCATTCCCACGGGGATCTCCCTGGAGGAATTTAGCCCCCGGGCAAAAGACCCCAAGATGCTGGCCCGGCTGCAGATTCCGGAAGAGGCTCCGGTCTTGGGGACGGTGGCGGTGTTGCGCTCCTGGAAGGGCCATCTTTATCTACTGGAGGCCCTGGCGGATCTGGTCCGGGCCGGGGAGCCAGCCTATCTGCTGGTAGTAGGGGAGGGGCCCTACCGGGTGGTGATTGCCGAGAAGGTTCGGGAACTGGGCCTGGAGGCATGGGTGCGCCTGGTGGGCTACCAGGAGGAGGTAGCGCCCTGGCTGGCTCTCATGGACGCGGTGATCCTCGCCTCCTATGCCAATGAAGGGGTGCCCCAGTCCCTGCTCCAGGCCATGGCCATGGGCAAGGCGGTGGTGGGAAGCGCGGTGGGGGGTATCCCGGAGGTGGTGCTGCCAGACCGAACGGGTTTATTGGCCCCCCCCCGGGACGCCGCCGCCCTGGCCTTGGCCCTGCGGCGGTTGCTGGCGGATGCGGGCCAGCGCCGGGAATTGGGCCGGCGGGGCCGGGAACTGGTGGCGGCCAAGTTTTCCGTGGAACAGATGGCCGCGGCAGTGGAGGCGGTGTACCAGGGGCTGGGCCAATGACCGGTAAACACGACTCTGGGTGTCGGCCGGAAGGCCGCCAGCAGTATTTTTAATACATCATCAGATTTTATGTCACCCGTGGGACTAGCAACTTAATGGGAAATCACTGGATCATTTTTGCCGCGGCGGGCCTGGCTATCCTCTGGCTCGCCTCCCTGGTGGCCATGCGCTTCTGGACCAGGAGGCGGATGTTGGCGGACTTCCTGGCCCGGCCCGGCGGCTGCGAGCTGCCCCGCCCCAGCGGCCAGCGGCCCGAAGACCGGGCCGCCCTGGAGATTATCCGGAGCCGCCGCAGGCGCTATCTCTGGAGCCGCTGGCCCGATACGGCCCTCTCCTTTAACGCTATTCAGGAGATGGCACTTACGATTATCAAGGAGGTTGCCGGCGTCTATTACCCCCTAGAGGAGGAGCCGCAGCTCAAGGCCTCCCTGGCGGACCTGCTGGCTCTCCATAACCGGGTGGGAAGCCGGCTGGCAATCTGGCTGGAAACCGCTCCCATTCGCGTCTTTAAGGACGTGGAGCTGCAATCGATTATCCGTTACTATGGAGTTTATCAAAACGTGAGAAATCACCCGGTGAGCCGTTTCATTAGGGACCATCGGCTTAACCGGCTGGCCGTATGGAGTTGGGCGGCCTTCAATTATAACAGTCCATTTTATTGGGGCCGGAGGGGGGCCTATGAATTGGCCCGGCGACTGCTGCTGGCCCGCATCGCCCAACTGGTGGGGGAAGAGGCCATGGTCCTCTATGGCCGGCAGGGCTAGGGTTTAATAACAGTGGCGCAACCCTGGAAAACTAGACTGGCCGGCGTCCTGGCAGGCTTCTGGTACGGGCTGGACGCCCGGCACCGGCGCATCACCTTGCGAAACCTGGAGTTCGCCTATGGGCCGGAGTTGGCCCCCGAATCCCGGGAACGCCTGGCCCGGGAGGTCTTCCGCCAGTTTGTCCTGTTTGGCTTCGAGATCCTGGAACTGCTCCTGGCGCCCCTGGCCCGGATTCGCCGCCGGGTAATCATTGTGGGAGAGGAGCATGTAGATGAGGCCCTGGCGCAGGGCCGGGGGCTGATTGCTATTGCGGCCCACGCCGGTAATTGGGAATACACCACCCTGGGCTTGGGCCTTAAGTATAAGCCAGTGGTGGTGGTGGGCCGGGAGTTGGACCTCCCCTGGGCCGAGCGGCTGGCCAGATATTTGCGGCAGCGGGGCGGCAACCGGATGGTGTCCAAGCAGGGAGGTCTGAAGGAGATCCTGCGTTTTCTGAAACAGAACCAGATCGTGGGGATCGTCATCGACCAGAACACTGCGGCAGAGGAGGGGCTACTGGTGGATTTCTTCGGCCATCCGGCCCGCACCACCCCGATTGCGGCGCTGCTGGCCCGGGCCCGCGGCGTGCCGGTATTGGCCGGCCTGTCCCGGAGGCTCCCCGGCGGGCGTCATCTGCTGGTGTTCTTTCCGGCCATCCCCATGGTGAAGAGCGGGTCGGCGCAGGCGGACCTGATCCGGCACCTGGAGCTCCAGAACCGGGCCATCGAAGCCTGGATCCGGGCCGAGCCGGCTCAGTGGCTGTGGCTCCATCGGCGCTGGAAAAACCAGTTTCCGGAGATTTATGAAGAGGGTTATCAGCCTTCAGCAGAAACACTTTTGACAGAAACCGAAAAGTCAGCCTGAACCGGGTGCGCTTGCCAGAAAAAGGCGCCTGAGATGCGCCCGGCTTGCCAGGCCGGAAATCAATTCCAGCAAACCAAAAACCGAAACTCGAAAATCATCTTCAGCGGGGGAGAAATGAGTCAAGCCGACCAAACTTTTTTAGCAGCCTTCCGGGAACGGGTGGAGGCCCAGGGGATCAGCCGCCATTTCGGCCTGGAACTGGAGGAGTTGGGCCCTGGGCAGGCCCGGGTGGGCATGGACTGCCGCCCGGAGATGGGCAACATCCTGGGGATGGTGCACGGCACCGCGATCTTCGCCTTGATCGACGAGGCCTTCCAGGCCGCCGTCAATGCCCATGGCACGGTGGCGGTAGCCCTCTCTATGAATCTTACCTTCCACGCCGCCCCCCGGATGGGGGAGCGCCTGACGGCCCGGACCCGGGAACTCCACGCCGGGCGGCGCACCGCCACCTACTTCATCGAAGTCACCGACCCCCGGGGGAGCCTGGTGGCCTCCTGCCAGGCCCTGGCCTACCGTAAGGAGCAGCCGCTGCCTTTAGGGGGTTCTTAGAAACTGTTGTAAAATATCTGATTACCCTAATATGTCATCCTGAGCGAAGCGAAGAATCTCGTATCCTTAAAAAAAATAGCGCAGGCTAAAACCTGCGGCTACCAGAACCTCCACCAGCGGGGAAGGAAGGCTCAGGGAGAGGGCTACCTTGCCGTTGGCAAACCGCCGCCCGCTGGCGCCAAATTACTCCCGGCTAGGGCCGCCGCCAACCGGCAACCGCCTTTTAGCCCCCGGCCCGCATCTCCTGCACCCGGGTGCGCAGGCGGTCCACCAGCGCATTGTAAGAGGATTGTTGAATCACCCGGGCGAACTGAAAGCGGTAGTTGCTGATCAGGCCGACGCCGTCGATGACCACGTCGTAAACCATCCAGTTGCCGGAGACGGTTAGCAGGTGATACGTGATGGGGATCCTGTCGTTGGGGAGCACCACCACGGTGCGCACTTCCGCGTAGCCGTTATCTATATACTGGCCGGTGTAATCGATCCGCACTTTCTTGATGTACCGCAGGATCTTGCCAGCATAGTCAGCCTCTAAAAGTTCGGAAAAGAGGCTGACAAATTCATCCCGCTGACCACTGCTGATATTATTCCAGGCGGCCCCCAAACTCCTTTTGGCCATCTCCCGGTAGTCGAAGTGCGGGTCCACGAGCTGTTTCGCCATCCGGAGCCGCTCCTGCTCCTGAGCCGGGCCGGCGTAAGCCGGATTATTCAAGGTATCCAGCACCTGGTTAATAACGGATTTCACCACCTGCTCAGGTTCGGCAGCCGCCGCCGGGACGGCCACGGCCAGGAGGCTGATGAGGGCAAGCAAGGCAAGGGTCTGTTTAAGCAAGTTAGACACTAGGCAACTCCTTTCAAAAACCGTCGGCGAGGATCGGCGCCGGAGGCCGGCAGGTCGCCTCTCCCGGCGGGTCGTCTGCACACAGCATAATCTAAGTCTTTAGCGGACAAAATCAAGTGGCCGCGGGGGCTCCGGACCTTGCCGTGGATGCGGCTGCTCTCCCAGCACCAATACAGCATCTGTGTCACCGCGGAAATAAACCGGACTCAGATCTTGCCGTGAATTATGGTGCCGAGCAATTCTTCCAAATTGATGGCGCTCTCGGTGTCTTGGATAGTACCCCCCGGAGGAATGAGCTTTTCCGAACTGCCAGGGGAGAGCTGGATAAACTGGTCGCCGATGATGCCTTTGGTGCGGACGGAAGCGATGGCGTCTTCGTGCAGCTTGAGACCCGGGTCCAACCTCATGGTCACCGCGGCCCGGTCTCCCGGCGTGAGTCGAATCGATTCCACCAGGCCGACGTGCACCCCGGCCACTTCCACCGGGGCCCCCTGTTCGAGACCGGAGACGTTATCGAAATTGGCGACGACCCGGAAGCCGCCTCCCCAGACCTCCATCTTGCCCAGGTGGACAGCCAGGTACGCCAGGCAAACCAGACCCAACAGGACAAAGCCGCCCACCACCAATTCCAGATTGCCCCTTCTCATAACTTCCGCCTATTCTCCCAGGAAATCGACTTCACCCTTGATGAAACTCTGCACCACCGGGTCCGGGTTGGCCTGGATCTCCTCCGGCGTGCCGCAGGCCACAATGCGGCCCTGATGGAGCATGGCCACCTGGTCGGCAATGGTGAAGACCTCCGGGATGTCATGGGCCACCACCAGGGCGGTGTAGCCGCTCTCCTGGTGGGTCTGCCCGATCAGGTGAAAGACCGTGTTGGTCATGGGGGGGTCCAACCCGGTAACCGGCTCATCGAAGAGGATGATCTCCGGTTCCTGGATCATGGCTCGGGCCAGGGCCACCCGTTTCTTCATGCCGCCGCTCAACTCATCGGGGAACTTGGTTTCCACCTCGGAGGTCAGGTGCATCTGCTCCAGACGCAGCCTCACCCGCTGGGCGATCTCGGCATCCGCCAGACGGGTCTTCTCCCGCAGGGGAAAGGCGATGTTCTCAAAGACATTGAGGGAGTCGAACAAGGCGCCCCCCTGGAAGAGCACCGCAAAGAGCTTTTTAAAATCCCGCAGGTCGCGGCCATGGATGGTGGCAATGTCCACATCGTTCACCAGAACCCGGCCCCGGTCGGGTATCAGAAGGCCGATAAGGTGTTTCAACAAGACGCTCTTGCCCACCCCGCTCTTGCCGATGACCACGGTTATCCGGCCGGTGGGGAGGGTTAGGTTGATGCCATCCAGCACCGTTTGGCCGTTGAAAGATTTGTACAGGTCGATGACTTGGATCATGTGGCTTTCAGCAGTCAGTTATCAGCTTGCCGGTTCATAGGTCGAAACTCGCAACCCAAACCTCCACTTTACATGAAGAAGGAGGTGAGAATATAGTCCCAGGCCAGGACCAGAACCGCGGAGAGGACCACGGTCTGGTTGGTGGCCCGACTGACGCCCGCGGCCCCGTGTTCGGTGTTGTATCCCTTGTAGCAGGCCACCAGGATGATGGTGAGGCCGAAGACCAGGGATTTGACCACGCCGCCGTTGATGTCCAGGGGCACCACGGCTTGGACCATGCTGGAGAAATAGGCGCCGGAGCTCACCCCCAGCATGACCACGCCCACCAGATAGCCTCCCAGGATGCCAGTGACGTCGAAAATGGCGGTGAGCAGGGGCACGGCGATCAGACCGGCCAGGAGCTTGGGCATCACCACGTATTGCATCGGGTTAACGGCCATGGTATCCAGGGCGTCCAACTGCTCGGTGATGCGCATGATGCCGATTTCCGCGGTGACCGCCGAGCCGGCCCGGGCGGATACCATAATCCCGGTGAGCACCGGACCCATTTCCCGGATGAGGCTCAGGGCTACCACCGACCCCAGGGCCCCTGTCGAGCCGTATTTTTTCAAGGTATAGTACCCTTGCAACCCCAGCACCATGCCGGTGAAGGCGGCGGTGAGCAGGATGATCAGGGTCGACTTGACGCCGATGAGCTGAATCTCCTGCAAGAGGCGGCGGGGACGGAAGGGCGGGACGAAGGCCAGGGCCAGGGCCTCCAGCAGAAAGAGCTGCATGGCTCCGGCCTCGCGCACCAGTTCCAAGGTCCAATCGCCCAAGTACCGAATGAACTGGAGCATGGGATACCGTTTATCTCTTAAATGAACGTATCATCGGAGGCAATCTGCAAAAGCTTATCAAGGTTTCAGGAAAACTCAAGCCTACCTTCCGGAAAATTCTTCCTGCGGGACAAATATATTGACGGCCAAACCGACTCTGATTACATTAAAGCGGCAACCAGGGTTGCAAGGGCCCGGCCGCGGCGGCCTGCGGCAAGAGGGTAGAATACAGGTTAGGGCCGCGATCCACGGGGCGGCCGCGCCAGGTCAACGGCGATACTTCAAGCCGCGGGGGGATGCCACCCTTTGCCAAGCGCCGTTCACAGGAGTTACCGGTGAAATACATCGACGAAGTGGATATCAAGGAAAAGGCCGTTTTTATCCGGGTAGATTTCAACGTGCCCCTGGACCAGAACCTCAACATCACCGACGACACCCGTATCCGGGCGGTGTTGCCCACCATCCATCATTGCCTGGAAAGCGACGCCAAGGTGATCCTGGCCTCTCATATGGGGCGTCCCAAAGGGAGCAGGAAGGAAGAATTGTCTTTGGCGCCGGTGGCCCGGCGTTTGGCCTACCGGCTGCATAAGCAGGTGATCCTGTCCCCGGATTGCGTAGGGCTGGAGGTGGACAGGCAGAAGGCATTGATGAAGCCCGGAGATGTGCTTCTCCTGGAAAATCTGCGGTTTCATGAGGAAGAGGAAAAGAATGACCCCCACTTTGCCCGGGACTTGATGCAAGGGGTGGATGTTTACGTGGACGACGCCTTTGCCGTGGCGCACCGGGCCCATGCTTCGGTGGAGGCGGTGACCAGATACGCCCCCATCTGCGTGGCCGGCTTCCTGATGCGGGATGAGGTCCACTATTTTCACAGGGCCATGGAGGACCCGGCCCGCCCCCTGGCGGCCCTCATCGGCGGCGCCAAGATCTCCAGCAAACTGACGGCCCTGAAAAATATGCTGAGAAACGTGGATAAACTCATCATCGGCGGGGCCATGGCCAATACCTTCCTCAAGGCCAAAGGTTATGAGGTGGGCCAATCCCTGGTGGAAGATTCCCTTCTGGAGGGCGCCAGAGAGATCATGGCCGCGGCCCTGAAAAAGAAGGTGAGATTCTATCTGCCGGTGGATTGCGTCGTTGCCGACAAATTGGCCAGGTCCGCGGAAACCAAGATCACCCCGGTGCAGGAGGTTCCCCAGGATTGGCTCATCGTGGACATCGGCCCGGCCACGGTGACCCTCTTCGGGGAGGCCCTGCAAAACGCCAAGACCATCATCTGGAACGGACCCATGGGGGCCTTCGAATACGATGCTTTCAGCCGCGGCACCATGGCCATGGTGCAAAAGGTGGCAGATTCCTATGCCTTAACCATCGTGGGCGGCGGCGACACCGACGTGGCCTTGCACAAGGCGGGAGAGTACCAGAAGTTCTCGTATGTCTCCACCGGGGGCGGTGCCTTCATCGAGCTGCTGGAGGGCAAGAAGCTGCCGGGGATTCAGGCCCTGGAAAAATGGGCCAAGGGGCACCCAGATGTCTGAGCGCCGGCGTTTCATCGCGGCTAACTGGAAGATGCACAAAACCGTGGAGGAGGCCAGGACCCTGGCCAGGGAAGTTCGCCTGGGGCTGGCCCCGGGGGCGCAGGCGGAGGTGGCCCTGGCCCCGCCCTTCACTGCCCTGGCCGCGGTGGCTTCCGAGTTGGCCGGCTCAGCCATCGGCCTGGCCGGGCAAGATACCTTCTGGGAGCCGCAAGGGCCCTTTACCGGGGCGGTCTCTACGCTGATGCTCCGGGACGTGGGCTGCCGCTACGTCATCGTGGGGCATTCCGAGCGCCGCCAGTATTTCGGCGAGACCGATGAGACGGTCAACAGGAAACTATTGGCAGCCGTGAATGCCGGGCTGATCCCCATCATGTGCATCGGCGAGAAAATCGAGGAGCGCCAGGCGGGCCTGACCCTCGATGTGGTGGGAGGCCAACTGTCCCGAGGTTTGGGCGGCCTCAGGCTCACCGGCGAACAGTTGGTGCTGGCCTATGAGCCGGTCTGGGCCATCGGCACCGGCCTCACTGCCACTCCGCAGCAAGCCCAGGAAGTGCACGCCTTTATCCGCAGCCGGTTGCGGGAGTCTCTGGGGGCGGCGGCCGCGGCGATCCGGGTGCTCTATGGCGGCAGCGTTACCCCGGACAACGCCGCCACCCTGCTGGCCGAGGCGGATATCGACGGCGCCCTGGTGGGCGGGGCGTCGCTTAAGGCCGATTCGTTCCTGGGCATCGCGGCCGCGGCCGGATAGGAACGTGGCGATCAGCTATCAGCATTCAGCGATCAGCCGAAAACCAAAAACCAAAATCCGAAGGCCGAATGTTGACGGCTAACAGCGGATGGGTATGTCCATAGACTTATTGATGAGTGCAGAAATGGAGTTCCTGCATTATCCCCTCTCCCCCAATGGGGGAGAGGGTTAGGGTGAGGGGGAAGTAATCTCTTTTTATTCTCTCGTTCCCAAGCTCCAGCTTGGGAACGCACCCTTGGCGCCAAGCTCCGCTTGGCAAGAGCCTGCCTGCCATCTGGAAAAGCCGGTTTCTGAGCGAAGCAGGAGCTTCGTATTAAAATTGGGTTCCCAAGCCGGAGCTTGGGAACCAGAAAAAAAGCCGAAAACCGAAAACCGAAAACCGAAAACCGAAAACTAAAAGCTGATAGCTGACGGCTAAAAGCTGACTGCTAATTTTCCGGGGTTGCATCCCTCCGCTAAGTCGTTTATATTAAAAATGTTATGATGACCCTCGCGATCACCATCCATATCCTCGTCTGTCTGGGCTTGATCGTCATCGTCCTGTTGCAGCACGGCAAGGGCGCCGGGATCGGCGCGGCCTTCGGCGGCTCCAGCCAGACGGTCTTCGGCTCCACCGGCGCCGCCCCATTTCTGGCCAAACTGACCGCGGTGGCGGCCATTCTGTTCATGGTGACCTCTTTGGGACTCACCTTGATGGGGCGCCAGCAGGCGGCTTCAGTGATGACCGGGGTGGGCCAGAAGGCGCCCGCGGTTCCGGCCCGCCCCTATGCACCGCCTGCTCCTGCCACCCCGGTCGCCCCGGGGCCGCCGGCCAAATGAACCGTCTTAATTCAGTGCCGAAGTGGTGGAACCTGGTAGACACGCCATCTTGAGGGGGTGGTGGGTAATACCCGTGCGGGTTCAAATCCCGCCTTCGGCACCATATTAATATTTTAGGCGTAATTCCAAGGAGTTGCGCCTTTTCTTTTGGCCTTTAGTCCGGTTTTAGCCCGGATCTGGCCCGGATCGGCCCGCTCGTAGTTCCAAAACTAGTGTTCGCGGCCGTTGTAGAGGATCACGAACGGGGCAGTCAGATTCTCGGCATATACCCGGGCCTGCTCCTTCGCGTCCTAGGGGTCGAGATCCTCGCGCTTGGCTTCAAGAACGCAAAGAACCCGCCCGAGCGTATCCTTAAGGAGGTAGTCCGCGCGCCCGCTCGCAATATTCAGCTCGAACTGGACCTGCTGAGGGTTGAGCAGGTCCCAGCCGCTCGCTTCGAACGCCTTGTCGATCGGAACTCGGGAGAAAGCTTCGTTCCGGCCAGGTGTCACGGACATCCTCTTTTCGTCATTCTACTTCCAGGCATGAGGGTCTCCGCCGAATGCGTCCGCCAGAGGATGGGTCAAAGACCTTTCTTGTCTCAACAGAAACCGCCGAAGGCAAAGCTCTTGAGGCGATGGGCCAGGGCGGCTGGACAGGCTACCAGGCGGGCCTTGCCGCCTTTTCCCTGGATGTGCAGGGCGGCGTTGCCCTCATGGCTCTCGATCCGTCGCGGGGTTAGGCTCAAAACTTCGGAGATGCGCATCCCGGTTTGGAAGAGGGTGTGGATCAGGAGCTCATCCCGGAGGCGGTTCCTTCCTTGGCAGGCGGCCGCAAAGTGGCCGACCTCCTCCCGGGTCAGGTAGGAGACGATGCTCAGGGCTTGCGGGAGCAGGGCCCCGCGCGGGATGAGGGCAGGTATATGGTTTATCTTTAACTGTCTGGGTTAGCTCGAAGATTCGCACTTTCTCAAAATCTAGGCTTATAAAATCACTATTTTATTATACTTCTTGCTCATTTTTTCCCAAAAACCACCACTCCAATCCAAAACTACCACAGCACGCCAATCTTCTGGCAAAGCTCCTATTACTGTATCGACCATTCTTGATCCATACCCTTTGATAGGAGAATTAATTTCATAAAATTCAATTATTTTGTGATTTAATTGAAGTATTAATGAAAGTCCGATAGCCGTCGGATGGCAAGGTTCTGTGATCGGTATTTTATTACACTCTATTCTTGTTTCACTGGAAGCTTTCAGAAACTTAACTGATATTGTTATGTAACTAATGATATCTAATTCAGACAAATTTATTGCAATCTTCTCTACCACTCGATGAAGTGATTTTAACTTCTTAATATCGCTGATTTTTGATCTAATTTGTTTTGATTTATTATTTATCATTTTAATATATCACGCCACCCTCAAGAATCAAGACTAAATTCTATCCATCAATCAGGATAAGATTAGCAGGACCACACTTCTCTCAGACCTTGAATAATATTATTGTCAAATCCCAACATGACGCAACGATACCTCGGGTGCTTTCGATCTTGCGATTGACTTTCCCCTTGAATGCCAATAGGTCATTAAGCGCAGGTTTCTCTTGACGCGATCGAGCTTCGAGTAAATTATCAAAACCGCCAAAAGTAAGATCCAATCAACTTGTTTACCTTCTATTTTATACGATTTCCGGTATCGAAGTTCATAAAGAGCGAAAAACTCTTTAAGCAGGTCTTCAAGGCTTAACCGCGACCTTGCCTATTAAATTGTAAAAGCTCAGTAAACGCCTGGTACAGTTCTGTAAGACGGCATTCCCGGCCCCTTGCTTTCTGTATTATCTCTGCTGCGTCTTCCGCCCGGCGATTGCTATCAATTGGCACTTCTCGTAATTTAATATCATAGCAAATTCCTTGGCTCGCAAGGCACTAATCCTGTATACACTTCTATCAATAATCGTTTTCTTTATCGGGTCAAATCCAACATAGAAACTATTGCCAAAACCGATTTCATGGTCATCCTGAACGAAGAGAAGGATCTCGAGGCCATAAACAAAAGGGATTCTTCGCTTTGCTCAGTATGACATTCTTGGGCAAAACGGGGTTTTGCAATAGCTCCTGATCTCTTTATTGCTCTGGGGGAGAGGCGGCGGAAATACCGGCGATGACTTTAGCAAGTTCCTTTTTCTGCCCCAAGTTGCCTTGGCGCGAAATCATGATGCGCTGAGCCTGGGGCGATCCAGCCCCGTGCAGGGACTCAGTCCGATAACCGACGGCGGCCGTTCCTAAAGTAAGATTTTCAATCAGCCGCACAATCCGCAGACGATGTTCCGTGGGGACCGAAGCTACCCCTTTTAAGTATTTTTCGATTACCTTGCCGATCACCGGATGGCGCAAATCCTGCTCGGAGGGCATTGTGGCCAATAGGCCGCCGGCAATATCTTCTGCCAGCCGGGCAATCTCGTAAGGAAACCGGGTGACGTTCTGCTTACAGACGTTAGCCAATAGGAGATCGACGAGATAGGTGCCTGAAGCAGTTTGGCGCCCCGCGGCTGAGCAGGCGATACCACAAGCATACAGGGTTTCGTTCAGATGGAGCATCTCTATCAGTTTGTCTTTAATGTGAGATGCCTGGGAGACTCCATGGTAATCGGCTGCCAAAGCCGCGGCCCCGATCAAGACGTCGCCGACGCCGACTTTGCAACCGCCGTAGCTCTGCCGATGATACGCCCCGAACCGCTCCACCAGCATCCCGCTAAATTCGTGCTCACCGCACATGAAGACATTTTTCCAGGGAACAAAGACATTATCAAAAACCATGAGGGCTTCATGACCGCCGAATTGTTTATTACCTACATCGATACAGCCGTTTTCGAGCTTGCGGGTATCGCAGGACTGACGGCCATAAATATAGAATATGCCCTCGGCGTCCGCGGGCGAGGCGAAGCAAACGGCATAATCAGAATCTTCGCTGCGCAGGGCGCTGGTGGGCATGACCAAGATCCAGTGGGAGTTGATGGCGCCAGTTTGATGGGCCTTGGCGCCCCGCACCACAATGCCATCCCGGCGCCTTTCCACGACATGGACGAATAGGTCCGGGTCGGCCTGTTTACTGGGCGGCAGACCGCGATCCCCTTTCGGGTCGGTCATGGCGCCATCGACAGTCCAGTCCTCTTTCTGCATCTGCGACAGGAATTCGAGAAAATGCTCATGATAATTAGTGCCTAAGCCCTGGTCCATTTCAAAAGTAACGCTGTCGACTGCGTTAATCGCATCCATGCCAACACAGCGCTGGAAGCAAGAAGCAGTCTTTTGGCCCAGCAGCCGCTGCATCTTGACCTTGTTCACTAAATCTTCAGTACCTTGGTGCAGATGGCAAAACCGGTTGATCTTTTTACCGCTCAGATGGGAGGTCGCAGTCATCAGGTCTTCGTATTGCGGGTCTTCCGCCAGCCCATAGGTCATTTTGACGGAGTTCATGGATGGTTTAATGATGGGGTGATCGACAGGATTGCTAATCAGTTCACCCTGAAAGTAAACCTTCATATGTAGCTGGCGTAAGCTATCCTCATACTGCTGAGCGGTTTTCATAGTAATATTATCTCACATTTAGGTTGCGCCTGCAAATAAAGCCAAAGCTCGCTATCTTTCTGCCAGCAGCGGCCCCGCGGTTGCTGAATTAGCTTAAAAACGCAGGTGACTTGGGAATTTCTCTCCATAAATTGGGATCGTGCCCGGGAAGTACTGCTGCTTCAGTTAAGGTCTGAATTAATTTGATTTTATTTATACTGGCAATGGCGTCTTCCTGACTCCAACAATTTCCGGGGGGAATGACTTCAGCCAAATTCTCTTGCATGTAGATGGCATCTGCGGCAATGATGAAATGCTTCCCGGAAGCCAGCTTCACCAGCACCGACTGGTGTCCGGGGGTATGCCCCGGAGTGGGGATTAGGAAAATGCCCGGAAATATCTCTACGTCTCCTTCCACCAACTCGTACTTAACGCCACAGTCAAAGTGGTCCTTCATATAAGGCCCCTGTAAGAACTTGCTTGGACAATAGGCAAATCGATATTCGGCTTTCTGGACAAAGAAAGTGGACTCTTTGAAATACTTGTTTCCCCCGGTATGGTCCCAATGCAGATGAGTGTTGATTACATATTTAATATCATTTACACTTAGCCCAAGTTGCTGGAGATGGACCCTGATATCATTGTTTTCCGTTATCAATGGTTTAACAATTTTGGCACGCGGTCCCCAAGCCTTTTCGGGATCTGTTATTCCCACTGGATTTAATCCAGTATCTATCAGGATCCAATCGGGGCCTTGTTTAAGTAAGGTCATGTGGACTGTACCTTCCAGTGTGGTCCCGAAACCGCGGCCACTGGTGAAGATACTCTTATCCAGATAAAGCAACCCGGCATCCATCACGTAAGCCTTTTCAGTCAGCATTAGCTCGGCCCCCCCGTTAATGAATTGGTCGAATTTATTTGCCTGGCAAACTCCCAGGATAGCTTTTAGGTCAGATAAAGATTCTGCCATCCCTGGGAAAATCGCCTGCGACTGGACAATTCTGCCGCTGCGGTCATTCTAGGTAATTCCAGCCACCAGGGATAAAAGCACAGTTACCGATTAACCCGGAAGGACTTGCCACCATCCCTCAGGTCTGCTTCTTCTCCACTAGCTCAATAGATACACCGTTGCCGGCGCTCGGATCCAGAAAAGCTATCCGGGCTCCTAACCCTCCCGATTGGGGGGTTTGATGTATCAGCGCTACACCTTTTGCCTTCAGGTTGGCCAATTCCGCCTCCAGATCATCAACCCTGAAGGCAATATGGTGAATACTTTCACCCCGATCTTTTAAGATATTGGCCATCATGGTTCCTTCAGCCGTAGGTTGGATAAGTTCGACCAATGTATCTCCCACCGGCAAAAAGGCAATCCTTACCTTGAATCGGTCATTGTTTTCAACCTCAGAAAGTTTTAAACCAAGGGCTTCAGTAAATAATTTCAATGAACTTTCAATATCCTGGACCACCAAACCGATGTGATCTATAAACTTTATCACGTGATAGCCTCCCTAAAATTAGATTTCTTATCCGCCTTCCTTACCTCCCAGCGCCAGCAGGCGCTGAGACTCCTGTGATCAGCCTGGGTAAAGGCGGTGATCCGGTCGAGTCACCCTTGTCCCTTAATGGGAGGGCTAAGAGGCTCGGTTAACGATCGAATAAGTCTCCTTTTCCGGTAAAGTCAACGCCCAGCCACCGCGCCTTCTGCGTAATGCGATTTTATAGATGTAAGGGGATAAGAAATATCATGCCGGACATGAGAATGGCGTAAACGATGAACAATAAGGCGCAAAAACCAGCGATCTGACCGAAATGCGTTTCGGTAATGTCCAGAATGGCAATGGCCCAGAAGGGCTGGATCAGATGGGTCAGCATATCCCCCCAGGTATAGGCCAGAGTCACCGAAGCCGCGCTAATCCCCAGGGTTTGACCGGCAGGAAGGATATAACCGGCCTCCATTGCAAATTTTGCACCGGCAGAGGGCACAAAGTAGCTCAGCAGACCGGAATACCAGTAAATGATCGGGATATATGTATGGGTTGTTGAGATGCTAGTGAACACGTGCGTAAGGAATTTACCGAGACCAGTGAAAACAATCAATCCGAAAATACCACCGTATAAAGGATACTGGGAAAGTATACCCCACGTACCCGTGATACCCTTTTTGAAACCGTCGAACAAAATCGCAGGGCGCCAGTTTAATATAAGAGCTAGAATCAGAAACGTTAGATTATACATGTCAATGGTCCAGGCGCCGGCACCTATCGTCTTAAAAGAGATAATCATAAATGTTACGCAGGCGAAAATCATCATAATGCTCCAACCCGGCCACCAGTTTAACTTCTGGGCAAAGGTCGGATTGGCAGGCCGTTTAACAGTGGCCACCCGAATGAGTTTTCCTGCTTGTTCTTTTGTCAGGGTATAGGCTTTTTCAGGCCGGGGAGTTATTAGAACAAACATGACACACATGGCCACACATGACACTAAGATCATAAGAAAATTAGTTGGAGTTATTATGGTACGATCAACAGGAATAAGTTGCTTGATGATGCCGGCTTTGACAACAAAGTTATCAGGGGTAGCGAGGAGCAAGGGAGCCGTACTGGAAAGGCCGGAGGCCCACATGGTGGCAAAGCCGATATAAGCCGCGGCTACCACCAAACGAAAGTCAGTCTTGCCGTTATTCTTGGCAATATATGGGGCAAACATGGCTGACATGGTGATGGAAACTGCCCAGTTGAGCCAGGCGGTAAACAAGGAAAAGACAGCCATCATAAGCGTGGCTTGCCAGGGTTTGTCAGGATTAGGACGGGAGCTCAGATAATCGAAGCAACGGGACATGATTGGAGCTGCGGCACATGCGTAAGCAACCATGATTGCGAAGGCAAACTCCGCCATGAAGGTCAGCATAGTCCAAAAACCTTTACCCCAGGCAGCAATAGCTCCCGTCACCGTCACCCCGCCCCAGGTCATGGTCATCAGGAAGACGATAACGCTCAAGATAACGGCAATCACCCAGGGTTCAGGAACATAACGCATCGTCCAGTCTGTAAGGGCAAGTCCTAAGTCCTTTAAAGAATCAAAATAACCCCGCTCCTGAACAGACTGCGCCCCGCTTCCATCCACGTTTTTTTTTGCCATGTTAATAACCTCCTTAGATTTCTTTTTGGAGCTTGTTAATATTGCTAACTTTTGTGATAGGGTGGCCTTCGGAATATCTAGGCAATAGCCTAATAGCTCTGGATGCCTTAGCAGCCGCTCTAGGCCACAACAGTGGACGACTTAAACAAATTAATTTCATCAAGAGTAAAACCCATTTCGGTTAATATTTCATCAGTATGTTCTCCTAAAATGGGTGGCCCCGTTGTAATGGCGCACTTAGTGTCAGAGAATTTCATGGGGACCCCGGTAATTTTTATTTCGCCGGCTTTCTTATTCCGTACCTTTACAATCATTTCATGCTCCAAGATATGGGGGTCCGTCACAACGTCGGCTATGCTATTTATCGGACCACAAGGGACTCCATTCGCGATTAGCAGGTCAATCCAGCGGTCCGTAGTCTTGTCTGACAAAAGCTGGACGATGAGGCTTTTTAATTCTTTCTCATTTGCGGTTCTGGAGGCATTGGTCTCAAATCTCGGGTCCTTAATTAAATTCTCGGCACCTATACCCTTACAGAATCGCTCCCAAAGTGTATTATTCTGTACCGCAATGGCGATGGTGCCATCTTTGGTCGGGAAAATGTCAAATGGAGTACAAACTGAATGCCTATTGCCTATCCGGCCCGGATTTACCCCGTTGGCAAAATATCTGGCGATGGCGTTTTCCAGGGAATAAACCGTGCAATCCAGCATCGAGACATCAATTTGCTGTCCTTTGCCATTCTTCTCTCTCTTATGCAAGGCGCTTAAAATCCCCACAGCGGAACAAAAACCAGCCGCAATATCACTGATCGAGGTTCCTACCCGGGTGGGAGGACCATCCGGTTGACCATTGATACTCATCAAGCCACTCATTGCCTGAATGATAATGTCATATGCCGGACGATCTTTATAGGGGCCAGTCTGGCCAAATCCTGAAATAGAGCAATAGATAATTTTCTCATTTTTTTCTTTCAGGGTCTCATAACCCAAACCCAGTTTTTCCATAGTACCCGGACGAAAGTTTTCGACCAGAATATCCGCCCCGGGTACCATTTTTAGTAATATTTCTTTACCTTCATTTTTCTTCAAATTAATTACTATACTTCTCTTCCCTCTATTCAGACTCATAAAGTATGAACTTTCCCCTTCGACAAAAGGCGGATTACTCCTGGCGTCATCGCCACCAGGATATGCTTCTATTTTTATTACATTGGCCCCTAAATCCGAAAGAAGCATTGTACAAATAGGACCAGCCAAAACTCTGGATAGATCCAGTACTACAATCCCGTCTAAGGGTCCCATGTTTCCCTCCCCGATATTCTTTTTGAAGCTCACCTAAATTCAGTTTCATATTCCCCATTAGTAATTTTTGTGCTTTTCACCTGTATGGTTTTTTTTATCCCGATATTAGAGCGGTAGATTACCATGTTTTTTATAGGGTAATTTATCTTGCTTATTTTTACATGATTCCAAGGCCTGAATTAACTCTTTGCGGGAGTTCTGGGGCTCTATAACCCGATCAATCAACCCTCTTTTAGCCCCAACATATGGATTAAGAAATTCTTCCTTGTATTCTGCAATCTTTTGTTTTCTTGTCTCTTCCGGGTTTTCTGATTTTTGGATCTCTGTGCGGAAAATTATATTAGCTGCACCTTCCGGCCCCATAACAGCTACCTCCCCTATGGGCCAAGCCAAGAGCATGTCGGTCCCCAGGTCTTTACCGCACATGGCATTATAAGCGCCTCCGTAAGCTTTTCTAATTATCAAGGTTATCTTAGGTACGGTCGCTTCCGAATAGGCATACAACATTTTGGCCCCATGCCTGATGATGCCACCAAATTCTTGATCAGTCCCCGGTAAAAAGCCCGGTACGTCGACCAGGGTAACTAATGGAATATTAAAAGCGTCGCAGAAACGGATAAAGCGGGCTGCTTTATCCGAAGCATTGATATCTATGCAACCGACCAACACACTAGGCTGATTGGCAATTACTCCTATTGATTGTCCATTTAATCTAGCAAAACCAGTGATAATATTCGCCGCGAATTTACTATGCACCTCCAAAAAAGAATTATTATCTACTATTAATCCGATCACCGTTTTCATATCATATGAAAGCTTGGGATTTACAGGCACAACCTGAAGCAATTCTTCAACTAAACGAAAAGGATCATCGTTGGCACGAATTACTGGAGGGCGCTCGCTATTATTTAAAGGTAAATAGGAGAGGAGAGTTCGAATCAATCTATAACATTCGTTTTCATCGGCTACTACAAAATGGGATACGCCACTTCGTTCGTTATGTACTCTTGCCCCCCCCACTTCCTCTACTGGAACATCTTCACCGATGGCCTCCTTGATTACGGCCGGCCCGGTAATAAACATGTAACTGGTTTGGTCAACCATTATAATGAAATCAGTCAAGGCAGCGGAATATGCCGTTCCACCCGCACAGGGCCCGACTATTGCCGAAATTTGAGGAACTACTCCGGATATTCTCGAATTAAGGTAGAAGATCTGGCCATATCCCTTCATGGAATCTACCCCTTCCTGGATACGAGCCCCTCCCGAGTCACTCAATCCGATAACCGGCGCCTGGTTTCTTAAAGCCAGCTCCATTATTTTGCATCTTTTTTGAGCATGCATTTCCCCTAACGAACCACCCAATACGGTAAAATCATCGGCGTAAACGTATGCCAGCCGTCCGTCGATGTGACCGTATCCAGTAACTATACCGTCATCAGGGGCGCTGGTCTTTCCCGCTTCATTACTGCGATGTTCCACGAACTTATCTAGTTCCACGAATGTCCCGGGGTCAAATAATAAGGCCAACCTCTCTCTAACAAAATATTTCCCTAATTGATGTTGCCTTTCGATTCTTTTCGGGCCTCCCCCCGATTCAATTTCACTTTCTCTACTTTTGAGATCATCAAGTTTTTTTGCCATGTCGAGCGGAATATCCATCGGAATTACCTCGATCCTGATATTCTAGATAATCTTTATGACCTGTTCTGAAGTGAAATTATCAGATATCATTTTAAAGATTTGACTCCCCGCAGAGGCTAAGCCAGTTCCCCAAATTCCAGTTATCTACCTTGACTCTGAGGCAACTTCTATGCCAATCAAAGAATCTTTATCTTTGACAAGCTCCAACTTTAAGGAATGTATGGTAAATAAATGAAAAATTGACCTGCCTCGGAGCGAACCGGTGTTAGTTAAGGTCGCAGACTTGCGACTTCCAGGATATAAAAATAGGGATGCCGGAGGGCTAAGACCCTCCGGGAGTAAAATGTCTAGGTAGTTTAGGTAAATTATTTTAGGAGATTAGGACTCAGGTGGAACAAATAAATTGATTTTTCGCTTTTATGAGATAGTCGCAACAGTGCGACATTTTATCAAACCATAACGCTTAGCCTTTCGATATACTGTGGCGCGGTCAATTTCGAGTTTCTTCGCCACTTTGTCCCAACATTGGCATTCCTGGTAGGCTTCGGCCAAAAGATAGGTTTCGGCGTCTTCCACAGCTGCTTTCAGTTTAGTCCCCGGTTTGGGCAGAAAGGCTTTCTTGCAAAAAATCTCCGGTAAATGTCCCATCGTCAGCCTATCATCCTCGGAGGTCACCATAATCCTTTCGATGATATTCTCCAGTTCCCGGACATTTCCCGGCCAGGAATAATTGACTAATCTATCGACTAATTTGGCATCCACGCTTTTGTTATAAGCATAAAGCCGGTTATATTTTTCAACAAAATGGGCAATTAATAGGGGAATATCTTCTCTGCGGTCGCGCAAGGGCGTCAACTCAATGGGAATGACCATGAGACGATAAAACAGGTCCTCGCGGAATCCTCCCTCTCTCATCATTTTAGCAATATCCTGGTGGCTGGCGGCGATTATCCGGACATTGACGGCAATCGGCTTGGTGCCGCCCACCCTCATAATTTCTTTGTCTTGGATAGCGCGGAGCAGCTTTGCTTGCAGCGCTAACGGCAGGTCACCCACTTCATCGAGTAATAGCGTACCATTATGGGCTAATTCAAACAGTCCCGGTTTGCCTTCCTTTCTGGCTCCTGTGAAAGCCCCGCTTTCGTAACCAAATAATTCAGATTCCAGCAATTGCTCGGGGACGGAGGCACAATTGATTTTAATAAACGGTCTATTAATTCCTTTGCCTTCTTTGTGAATTAATTTTGTAATAAGTTCCTTGCCGGTTCCAGATTCACCAGTGATTAAGACAGTCGTGTTTACATCGGCAATTTTTTTCGCCATAGTAATAACCTTCTCCATGGCTACGCTACAATAAATGATTTTATTTTCATCCATCTGTAACGAACGCAGATGGGATAATTCAGTTTCATATTTCAACGCTTGCCTCTTGGTTTCGTCGAGTTGATTTTGCAAATTTACCAAGTCGGTAATATCACGCACATTGGTAACTACGCGAATTAAGTTCCCTCGTTCATCAAAAACCGGGTTTCCGGTAACCAGATTTTGGCATTTGCCCTTAACCGTCTGACTGATCGTAACTCGTTCCCGGCGATTAATAACCATCAACGCTACCGATTGATCATAATAATTCTCCTCAACCAATTTCTTCATCGACTTGCCGATAACTTCCTCAGCCTTGATGCCCGCAATCCGCTCGTAGGATTTGTTTACGCGCAGCGCTACTCCTTGGCCGTCGGTGACGAATATGCCATCATATGAACAACTTATGATGGCCTCTAACTCGCGCATCAAGCCTTTCACGTAGTTCAATTCTGCTGAAGTCTTTTCCAATATGGCAATGTCTTGAAAGACGCTGACCGCTCCGACCACCTGGTGGTCTGAGATCACCGGAGAATAATTGGCCATGAAGACAGCATTCTGAAAGGTAACCTTCTGTCCAAAAAGCGATTTCCCAGATTTTAATATTTTTGGCAAGAGAGAACTCGGTATCACTTCCTGCACATGGCGGCCAAGCAAATGGGCTCCCGACATTCCTATTAATTGCTGAGCAAATGGGTTTGCAAAGATGATAAGTCCTTGCGCGTTTACGGCAAAAATACCAGCGGGAACGGCATCGATTACCAGCGAAGGTTGGTCCCTAAATTGGTTCAGGGCCGAACGAAAGGCATTTATCAGCGCCGCCGGCGTAATCAGACCTAAATAACGCCCATTTGGGTCCAAAACTACCGCGCCTTGGCAAGACTCAGGCAGAGAATCAAGTTCGCAATCCGGTGGCACTGTGGGGACATTGTCTTCCACATAAGCCTTAATATCGACGTTATTTAAGGCTGCAATACGATAAGCAAGCTTTATCGCCTTGGCGTTTATCGTGCCCACATACCTGTGGTTCTCATCTACAACCGGCGTGAATTCGTTATTACCGGTGGCATCAATATTAGTGGCAAGCCCGTCTAAATTTTGCCAGGAGACAGGTGGCACGGGCAGCATTATATCGCAGGCTTTCATTTCATCTCCTCCATAGAGGAACCTTATATTATCCCACTGCTGTCCGGTATAAATTACTTAACCCAGTGAGTCAGGCAGCCCCATACCGGTCAATCACCGTCTAATCCGAGATTATGCAGCAGCCTTGGCCGCCGAGGTTAAAAATTGGTTTTGGAACCTGCCATCCGGGCAGGCTATCCCGAAGAAGTTCCCTTTTGTGGCCCTATTGTCTTCTCAGAGCGTAAGATAGCACAAGTTTTTCTTAAACTGAATCTTTTTGGGAGATTTTCAAGATACCACTCCATCGGTTTGCAGATCCTTAAGAGGCCACAGTCTAAGAACCCTAAGCTAACACCGCGCGCTAATGGTGTGATAGAGGAAATGCTGAAGGGACATGGACATGGCTTCCCCTCCCAAAACTGATCCACAAGTTATGCTAGAGTGGTGGATCGAAGGGAGGCAGGGAGATGAGCAGGAAGCGCTATATGCCCTAGAAGATAATCGGGAAGTTGCGGGAAGCAGAAGTAGCCTTAGCCCAGGGGGGATGGCGGCCCACGTTTGCCGTACCCTGGGCATTGCCGAACAGACCTTCTATCGCTGGCGCCGGGAGTACGGCGGTTTAAAGGTTGAACAGGCCAAACGGCTCAAGCTCCTGGAGCAGGCTCTGCTTATCCCTTGCTGCGAGAGGCTGCGAGAGGTGTTCTATGTCCAGCGCCAGGTGGAAGGCTATAAAAATGAGGTTAAGAGCATCTTGATCAAACGGGGAAGCGAGTGGCATAAGACGGAGTACATGCAGCCGACACATCGTCATAATCGAGCCGGTGTCTCCGGAATCCCACATGGCCCAGCTCATCAAGGAGGCCCAAACGCTGCCAGCAGAGGCGCTACCGAGCGCGCAACCACCGGCTGCACCAGGCGCGCCCTCCTTACCTAAAGAAGGACCGATCCCCCCGCCAGGCAAATGACCCACTGCAGAAAAAAGACCAAGGCAGGGTCAGCCATGGCCCCGCCTTTTTTGTAGCCCAGTTAAGATAGTTGATTACTTGCCAGGATCGGCAATTATCGCTTGAGCAGTAAAAATTCTTGATATGATCTGGATAGGAGAAGTTTTCAGGATCTTGATAAGTTTCCAGTTATAGCAGTTATCCGCAGATCAGTTGTCATGCCGGAACAGAATGCCACCTCTCACTCCCAAAGATTTCCGATGATCTGCTCCGGCGCATAACGCCTCCTGCTCATCTCCCTGCCTCCCCTCGATCCACCTTTCTATCTTAACCTCGAAAAAAGCGGAAGAACTTAACTTTTCTTAAGATTTTGACTAGTTTTTTGAATATGCCTAAAATCCCTATGGATACTAAATCAAGTGCTATCTGGTATAATTTTTAGGGGCGATGGCCTAGTGGAAACACGCTCACCGGGAGTCTACCGGGTTCGATTTCCGGGGGCTAAAGGAGCCTACCATGAAAACCTGGGTTTGGTTGGCCCTGATTATCCTCCCGCTTGGGGCCGGCTGTGCGCCCGGTTACTATGAGACGGAGCCGTCCTCGGTCTATCAGGACTATCAGCAGCCATACCCCACATTTTATACAAATCCGGAGACTACGGAAGAATACCTGAACAGGATCTGGCGGGAATCTGCGTCTGGGGAGGGGTGTTGTCCAGGTAGAAACTGAGATTATGCGGCAGGCTCGGCCACCGCAGTCAAAAAATGGTTTTGGGGACCACTTTGCCAGGGGAAAATCCCCCAAAGCTTCTGTTCTTGACGCTGAATCCCTGCCTTGACGGTACGGTAGCATATTTTTCGCTGAAAAAGTATCTTTTCTTCCGATTTAGGGCGTACCTCTCCCTTGGTAAACAGGCACCTCATCTATTTGCGGACTATGAACCCCGGGCCAGCACCGCATGGTAACGGTGAGCCAGGGGAAAGGCGGAGGCCACATGGACCTACTATCTCCGGGCATGATAAGAAACCCTGGGCGCAATTTAATCAGACGATTGATCGCTTGGCGAGAATGAAGGTGCGCGTAACTTGCCATTATCGAAAAAATTCAATTTTCGCTAGATTAAATGAATATCTGTAAAATCATTCTAAAAACTAAGGGGCTGCTGAGCCCGGAGCAATTCGAGCACCAGCAGTGCCGGCCCTTCCGCTTTGCGATGGAGCTGGGGGATGACTTCGTGCGCTTCGAATTCCTCGTCCGTAGCCGCGAGACCATGCGCTGCACCTGCGTCGGCTACGCCACCCGGCAGCAACGGGACTTCATCCTGGCCTGCGCCGACCGGATGGTGGAGGAGTTTTCCCTGCGGACCTGAAAATACCGGAAGCAACCGGACCTCACCGAAGTCGCCAGCTTTATTCCTATAAGGCAATCCTCAATCATTGGCAGCAAGTTTTTGTCCATAAAGGGCCGCGCCCAGGGCGCCCACCAGGTCGGGTTGACCCGGAACCAGGACAGGTTCTCCCAGGCTTTCTTCCAAAAGGGATTTGATGCAGGGGTTATGGGCCACCCCGCCGGCGAAGAGCACTGGCGGCTTCTCCCCCACTCGGCCCAGCATGGCCATCGTGCGGGAAACGATGGCCAGATGCAGCCCCATGGCGATATTGGCAGGACTTTCGCCCCGGGCCATGAGGCTGGTGGCCTCGCTCTCCGCAAATACCGTGCACATGCTGCTGATCTGGATGCGTTTGTCGGCTTTCAGGGCAAAGTCGCCGAATTTCTCCAGGGGCACCTGCAGGGACACGGCCATGAACTCCAGGAACTTCCCGGTGCCCGCGGCGCAGCGGTCGTTCATTTCGAACTTGGCCACCTTGCCGTCCCTCGCCAGGGCAATGGCCTTGGTGTCCTGGCCGCCGATGTCCAGGATGGTGCGCACATCGGGAAAGAGACGCCGGGCTCCCAGGGCATAGGCCTGGATCTCCGTGATGGCGGTGATCTCGGGATGATCCAGGTTTTCTAGAAGGAGTTTCCTGCCGTAGCCGGTGGCCACAATCCTGGCGGCCCGGACCCGGTCCAGCAGACTCCGGCACTGGCCCAGGGGATCGAAGGTGGTGGGAAGCAGGTCCCAGTGCACCACCTGATTGTCCTCTATCATCACCAACTCAATGGAGCGGGAGCCGATGTCGATGCCCGCCACCAGGGGATGGTTCGCCGATGGCGTCAACCTCCTCAACGCACCATCTCCAGGAAGGCCTCCACTCGGGTCTTGAGCTGCTCTACGTCTTCCATGCTGTAATCCGTTTCGATACTGAGCATGGGAATGCCTGCCGCCTCCAGGGCCCGGCCCACCTTGAAGGCCTCAATGGCGTATGGCTGGCAGAAATTCAGGGCATAATGGATTACTCCCTTGACTTCCAGATCCTTCGCCATGGAGACGACGTTTTGCAGCCGCTCCCGGTTAGGCGTGAAACAGGCGCAGTCAATGCGCATATAGCGGTCCACCAGGGAGTCCAGCATCTCCTCCAGGGTATCGCCGGATTCGTCCACCAGATCCCGGATGTTCCTGGCGCCGATACAGGATTCTTCTCCGACGATCACCGCTCCGGATGATTCCACGATGAAGGGCAGCTTCCAGTTGGGCACCGCCATGGGGCAGCCGGACAGCATCAGCCGCGGGGTGCCGGCGGGCGCCACTCCAACGCCTGCCTTAACCCGCTTTTCGAGTTCATCGCACAGCTCGCCGATCTTGGCGGTAAACCGGACCGGATCGTCATAGAAGCTGATCTGGTTGATCAGCAGCACGTCCCGCCCGGAGATGGGGGTGGGGACCGCGGCCCGGAGCAGATTGAGGCGCTGCAGCACCCGCCGCCGGCGGTTCACCAGCTTGATGGCCTCCTTGAGACTGGCCGCGGTAATCTTTTTGCCGGCGACCTCTTCGATTCTCTCTTGAAAGCGCCGGACTTCCGCCTTCCACAACTCCCGGTCGCAGGCCTGCTTCATCTGGGGAATTTCCATGACATAGACCGGCGCATACTCGCCGAAGATTTCGTAGGCCTTCTTCTTGCCGTCGCAGGTGGTCTCCCCCACCACCAGGTCGCAGGACTCGATGAAGGGACAGAGGCGGGAGAGCTTGAAGCCCACAAAGGACTTGATCAAGGCGCAGGTGTTCCGGGGCAGCACCTTCTCCGCGGCCTCCTTGCCGATCTCGGCCCCGGCGCATAAACCCACGCAGACGGCGTCCGCCGCCAGCACCAGTTCTTCCGGCACGAAGACGCAAAAGGTGCCGATCACCTTACGCCCCTGGGCCTTGGCTTCCTGGATTTCCTGGATACGCAGGCCGTGGACCTCGGAGAGGACGAAATCGAGGTATTCCATGCCCTTGAGGCGGCCTTCCTGGGTTAGGTAGATGTCACCGTAAAACTTGCCCAGGACCTGCAGCAGCCCCTCATGGGCAGTGAGGTCCAGGTTCAATTTCTCCCACATGTCGTCGTATGGGGTCGGCATAAAAGCGGTCTCCTATGATGGTGGGCGGGTGGGCCGGAAGAATGCGTCCAGTTCCGGCTAGAATATCCAGGCCTGCCTAGACCCGGAAACCTCCGCAAGGTTCTGGCAGTTATGGATTCAAGTGACTAAGCTGGAAAAACGGAAAGGATGCGGAAATTCGAGGAGGGTAATGCCTCTTGGGGGGGAATATGGCCCTTGCTGCAACTAACCGAAATCCAACTCGGATCCCAGGCGCTCCGCCCCGTTCCTTTCCGGCTTTCTGGGCATCGAGAGCCTTGCCAAGGCTCTCCGGTCGCTTGAGCTTCAGGATTTCACATTAATAGGAATCAATGGCCGATACACCCGGATACCTCCTTTTCTGGATCTAATGGGATTATATGGCGATCGTGCGCTATATTCAATGGATTTCTGGTCTGCTCAGCAGCTACTCGGTCCACTTGGTCAGGTATCGGAGTCGTGTAGCGTGGGGGAGCCTCACCCCCACGCCCTCATAGATCCGTACATGAGCCTCTCGGCTCATACGGCTCCTATCAACCAGCCGCAATTACATGGCCTTGCCTTACCCAATGGCTCCTCCCATTTCTGGTTGACCATCAAATAAAGCCGATCGATACAACCCCTTCGCTCCATCCCCATTACGGGACTTCCTCGCTACTACGGATTGTTCCGCCACTGTGCCCCGCCTCGGTGCTCTCACCCTTGTGGGTTCTCCACTTGGGCTTCTCCCTTAACATCGGGACGACAGTTTCCCACGTTCCGCACAAGAGCCTCACTTTATGTCAACTAACCAAGAGGCTTTCTATCCAAGCTCTTGAAATTATTAGGCATGTAGATGCCAGTTTTGACATGAAAAAGTCCCGTTGGGACTAATTGATGATGTAATCCATGAGGAGCCGTCAGAATTTGAACCCGGGAGCTAGTCTCTGAAATGACCCAGACAATCCCCTGATAGCGCATATTGAACATACGGCCGGGCCGCTGTACCCGGAAAGTTAGGAATCATGCGGGGTCTGGACAAATCCCGCCTTCGGCACCATTTTATCTAGATAAATTATCATTAGTTATCCTTTGAAATACCCTAGCCTTCCCGCCTCCACCCCCCCCCAAGATGTGCCATCGGGACCCCATATCAGATCCGATCCATCCCTCAATAAAGATCATATCGGCAATTTTCCATCCTTTTTGGGGGATTTTTGTGCAACTCTGGTGAAATTGATTTTTGAAAATTTTATGCTATGGTGCTCCTCAGATTGGGTTCGGAAATTCGGCGCAATATGTGAGGCCCTGGCGTGTCTGAAAGGTCTATGCGAAGAGCTATCTTTTTCGGTCTGGCCGGTGGTTTTTTCGCCATAATAAGCAGACTTAACCAAGTAGATCTCGATTTATTCCACGAAATGGCCCTTATCCGGGAAGCCTTCAGACTGGGCTATTTACCGCGGGCCGATACCTTTGCCTATGTTCCGACCATCAACCCTGTCGTCCACCACGAATGGGGCACGGGCCTGATTCTTTATCTCGTCACCGTTCAACTTGGTCTCGGCGCCCCAGGATTATTGGTTCTTAAGTACCTGCTGACGGCTTTCGTGGCCCTGGGGTGCTTTTTTTTCGCAACTCGCCGGGGTGCCAGTGTTCCCGTTTTTGCCTTCCTGGGGTTGTTGGGAATATCGTTGGGGTGGGCCGGGTTCGGAACCATCCGGGCGCAACTCTTCACCCTCTGTTTTCTGGTTATTTTGCTTTTCCTGATTGAACAAGACCGGAAAGGCAAGGCCTGGGCGTTATGGGCGTGGCTGCCCGTTTACCTGGTCTGGGTCAATATGCACGGCGGCTTCCTGGTTGGCCTGGGCTTGCTGGCTATTTATCTAGGCGAACGGTTTTTCCTGAACCTCCTTACTGAAAAGAACTTTCTAAAATCGTTAAAGATGGTGCAACGCCAGCTAGGGTTCCTGGCGGCAACCTGTTTATTGACCCTGGCCACTCCCTATGGGATCGATTATCTCCCTTACATCTGGAACGCAGTCACCCTGGACCGCACGCGCTTTATCGTCGAATGGCGGCCCCTGTGGGCCATAAGCTGGTCCTACGTGGTGGCGTGGATTTTTTCAGTCGTTTTGGTCCTCTATGGCATGACTCAGAAAAAAATGGGGGAGATGCCAGGGCTCTTCATCATCGCGGCAACCGCCTGGGTCTCCTTATGGCATTTTCGGCATTTATCGATATATGCCGTCGCCTGGACCTGCTACACTCCAGTCTATATAGAAAAAACTACTCTTGGCGACTTAATCGATAAGGTTTGCAAACAACACTCCAGGTTGTTGACTGCTATTTTTGTTATTATCGGGCTGTCGGGAACGCTCTATGCTGTGCAGCACCAATTCTGGCAGCTCCGCATCCCTACCATGGCAAAGAAAGGGAGGGTGCTCGTCTATCCTGCAGGAGCCGTCAGATATCTCAGAGAGAACAAATTTGCCGGGAACCTCATGGTTCCTTTTGTGGCCGGGTCTTACGTCTCCTGGAAACTATATCCGGAAGTCAAGGTGAGTATGGATAGCAGGTATGAGGTGGCCTATCCGGTTCCAGCCGTGAGTGAAAACCTCAGGTTTTATAATGCTAAAGAAGGGTGGCAGGAGACTCTTACCAAATATCAGACCGACGCCATATTGGTCCCCCGCCTGAGCAAGCTCAATGAAATCATGGGCAACAACTATGTTTGGACCAGCAACGGCAAATCATCGAGTTGGACCCGCGTCTATCAGGATGACGGATATTCCCTGTACCTGCGGTCAGACCTGGCCAAAAGATTCCCGATCATGGACCTGCGGGGGAAACCCATCCCTGCACACTTCCCTTAAGGCAAAATGGATAGAAAACTTATTCTGGTGGCCTTGCTTGCCTGCCTGGCTATTATGATATCGTATAATCGGTTCACCCATTCTACGGGAACTGATTTTTATCAATATTGGGGCGTAGGCAAGGCGCAGAAGTGGAGTAGTAACGAGCTTAAGAGTCCCTACGCAGAAGAGGAAAAATACGCTGGGGTCCTCAATGAGCATGAAACGCACTCAACGGATTTGCGCCTCAATAAAGCCAATAAAGCCCGCCGTGTACTGGAATTTGCCCAAACCCCCTTGTGTTTTTCGATTTTCACGATATTGCCCGCCAATTACTCCATCGCCTTCGGCACCTATCAGATAATCCAGGTCATTCTATTTTTAGCGGCAATTGTACTACTGAGCGCGGTCAATTATGGAAATTGGCTGAGGCTTCTCTCTTTGGCTCTACTCCTGCTTTTTTTCTATACACCAGTGATAGCCGACTTGAAGGTCGGAAATCTCAACTGCCTCTATCTCTTCGGATTGTCGCTGCTTCTCGTGTTAGCCGATGGATTTACGACTAAGCGTTTCCTTCCTCCCGCAATCGGCCCCGGCATCGCCTTCATGGGCCTGCTGGTCTTTTTAGCCCTGTTCAAGCCTAATTTTAATCTGGTGCTCTTGCTGTTTGTAGCCTATCTATGGGTGGTTCCAATACCGTCTGTCTTTGCCCGCTCAGCATTAGCCGGCATGGTCTTCGGCACCTTTCTGGTGGCGCTGCCCTGCCTCCAGTTCCATTCGTGGTCCGTCTGGCAAGATTGGTACAGATATCTCAGGGTTTGGGATATCCCCAATCTGAAGGCAAGAATTATTCTGGGCAATTTCGCTCCTATACTCCTTTTTTCGAAGATTTTGCGGGCAACTGTAGCCAGCGCCACGGCGATAATATCCGCATTACTTATCCTTTCCATTCTCTTGGCGTTGGCTATGGCAGCAGGAAAGAAAGGCTCGCTATTCAAGGGCATGGCCCGGGCGGCGAGGCAATCGCTGCGCGATCCCCATCTGCTTATGGCTATCGGGATTACGGCGACCCTTTTTATATCGCCCCTGGTGTGGAGTCACTACTATACCATCTCCCTGCTCCCGGCCTTTTGGCTGCTTTCCCCGAGACACCCGTGGAGGCAGGCCAAGAAGGCCGCCTGGATTTCCATCATTTTGACTTCCAATCTTATCGCGGCCGTTATGAGGCAGTGGTTCGGATTTGATTTCACATTATCCTATGTCACCGCAGTCTTGGGTTTGCTTCCCTTATGGGCCGGAATCCTTGCTGCCATAGTGCTTAATCCACGAACTCTTTCAGATTAACTAGATTGCATCTTAATAGCAAAGCGTCAGGCTTAACTTGCGGAGGCTAAAGCCTGCGGCTACACTTAAATTACGCTTCCGGAACTTGTTTAGTGCTTTGATTAATAATTGCCATGGGGCCATTCGGCGAAAGCCACTCAGGACCAGGGGATCGCCTCCGGTCCGGTTCTCTTGAGCCTTAAGGGAGGAATTTTGTTAAGCGGATTGGCGCTATTCAGGTCCAGCGCAGTTAAAGAGCCTGCCGCCCGATTGAGCCGCCGGGATATGTTGACCGCCGCCGGCCTGGGGCTTCTGGTTCTGCTCCTGGGCTACGGCCGGATGGTTCCCCAGGTTTGCGGAGGCTACCATGATGACGCCATCTATGTGATTACCGCCAAGGCCCTGGCCCAGGGTCAGGGTTACCGGTTGATCAACCTGCCCGGGGCGCCGCGGCAGACCAAATTTCCGATTCTCTATCCCGCCCTGCTGGCGCTGGTCTGGAAACTCTGGCCCAATTTTCCTGAAAACCTGCTGCTGATGAAGTGGCTGTCCGTGCTTTGCGGGGCCGCCGCGGTGGGGCTGGCCTATCTGTTTCTGCGGCGCTTCAACTACTTCAGCGGGGGCGTGGCCCTGGCGGCAGGTCTCCTCTGCGCCACCTCCTCTTTTTTCCTCTATTTTGCCTCCCAGACGTTTTCGGAAATTCCCTTCGCCTTGCTGACCATACCGGCCCTGTGGGCCATGGAGGCCCAGATAAGAGCGCCCTCCTTTCGCCGCGGCCGCCAATTCGGCTCCGGGGTCCTGCTGGGGCTGCCTTTCCTGTGCCGGATCATCGGAGTCGCCCTGGTGCCGGCCGGGTTGTTGCTCCTCTATTATTGGCGCCGGCCGCTGCGCTGGGTAATCCTGGGCGCGGCGGTGGTGATGGTTCCCTGGATTCTTTGGATGCTGCCGGGCCTGGGGGCCTGGCACCACGACCCCGTAACCGGTTACTATACCGATTATTTAGGCTGGTGGGGCAGCATCGGCCCGGCGCTGCTGGCGAAGGTGGCCGCCGGCAATCTGCTCTTTATCATCTGGTCCATCCCCAAACTCTCTCTGGAAGGCTTGAACCAATGGCTGGCCCACGTGGCGCTCTGGCCAATACTGGCCACCGTGCTGGGCGTGATTTGCCTGGTAGCCGTCTTGGGCCGGTTGAGCCGGGGGCAGGTCCTTCCCTATTACCTCCTCTTTTTCTTGATGGTGGTCCTGTTGTGGCCGTGGTCGCCCTTTCGGCTGCTGGTGCCTGTATTACCCTTCGTCATTGCCTATCTGCTGGCCGGCATTCTGACACTGTTCGGCAATCTTCCCGAGAAACTGTGGTTTCGCGTTCTCACGGCGGGGGTGGTCTCCGTCCTGGTCCTGGCCAATCTGACCTTGCTTTATCAGGACCGGGTCCTTTCCCAGCGGACCGGCATTCCTTATGACGGATTACCCTCCCATCCCGCCTCCTGGACGCAATATCAAGACCTGTTTCACTGGCTAAAGGCCAACACCGGGCCTGGGGATGTCCTGGCTTCCTGGGAAGACCCCATGCTCTACCTCTATACCGGGCGCCTCGCCATACGGACCTTTGAGGCCACCCCGGCGCCGCGCACGCTTTACGGCGAAACGGCTCCATCCCTGGGAACGGTGGCGGACCTGGAGCGCACCCTGAGAACCTACAAGGTCAGGTATTTGGTGAAAATGCCTGTGGATGTCGAAGATAAAAAGGAAGTTGACCAGCTTCTGGATGGCTTGCAACAGCGATACCCCGACTGGGTCAAGACGGTGTGGGTGGGCCAGGACCGGCGCTTTGCGGTCCTGGCTCTGGGTCAGGAAAAGTGAGGCTCGGAAAAACCCGAAAGGCGCTTTTTTAAGGAATTGGCGGGCAGTGCCCACCCTACATTAACTATAAGCCCTGGTTCCCAAGCTCCTGCTTGGGAACCACATTGCTTGCCAAGCTCCTGCTTGGCAAAAGATATCATGCAGTATCAGTAAGTTGTGGGTGATACAAAGATGTCCCCAAGGAGAGCTTGAGGTAAAATTGTCGTTCCCAAGCTGGAGCTTGGGAACGAGGAAAAGAAATTAGGCGCCGCCTCATTCAGGCCAGGGGGACCGGATTTGCATGAATAACGCCGGCAGCTTCCGATCTCCCCGGGGTCTTTTATCCTGGGACCCGGAAAATCATTGAGGGAGCGCTGAGTTTGAGCTATCATGCCTTCCATGAAGGGGATTAGGCTTGGGAAGGAAAGGTTTCTTTCTCTAAACTCGGGCAAGGGGACCCCAAACGCCATTTCGGGACTGAGGCAGCCAGGGTCGCCGTTTAGTTTCGGGTTAGCCGTAATACTCCTCTTTGCCGCCCTGGCAAGATTGGCTAACACCAAGGCAGATCCGGATCTTTGGGGTTATCTGGCTTTCGGGCGGCTCTTTTGGACCTCAGGCCATTTCCCTTACCAAGACCTTTTTTCATTTACACCTACCCTGTCCCGCTGGGTTTACCATGAATGGCTTACCGGGGTGGTCTTTTATCCAATATACCGGGCCTTTGGTTTTGCAGGATTACAATTGCTCAAAATTGGGTTGGGATTGGTTACCCTGGGCCTGGTGTATCTGACCGCCCGCCGCCTCAGGGCCGATGTCCCGGCAACAATAATAGGTTTATTTATCAGCCTGGGTTTTTTAACCATGGGTTACAGCCCGGTCCGCGCCCAGGAGTTCACCTATGCATTTTATGCACTTACGCTGTACCTCCTGGAAACTGCCAGGCAAACTGGACGCTGGCGGGTCCTATGGCTCCTGGCGCCCCTGCAGATCCTCTGGTGCAACCTCCATGGCGGTTTTGTAGCCGGCCTGGGTCTAGTAAGCTTATATGCCCTGGGAGAGGCGCTCAGCAGCCGCCCCTTCTGGCCATATGCCGGCATCCTGCTCATTTCTGTTCTGGCAACGCTCCTTAATCCATATGGCTGGGAATACTGGCAATACGTTATTCATGCCGTCGTTATGCCTCGACCGCAAATAACGGAATGGGCTTCAGTTCTCGAGGCTTATCGAGCCGGGACCGACCAAGGAAGGTTACTTTATCTAATTTCTGTGGTCGGGATTTTTGGTTTCCTGGCCTGGTGGGCCCGGTGGCGTGACCTGACTGCAATTTTGGTTGTGGGTATTACCTTATATTTGGGAATAAGGCACACCCGGCATCTGGTCTTTTTTCTGCTGCTTACAGGAGCTTATCTGCCTGTAATGCTGACCCGGTTTTTGGAAAAAATAACCTCGGATCCCAAACTGATATCTGCCGGTAAGCGCTTGGGGTGGAAGGCGCCCGCGATAGCAGGGCTGGTTATCATCACCTCATTTGGCATTAAAATTGGGCGCTGCCATCCTTTGAGCCTCGAGATCCCTCCGCTGCCGGAAAAAGCGAGTGTGGCAGACATCTATTATCCAGTAGGTGCCGTAGAGTATATTAAAAGCCAGCGTTTAAAGGGGAATCTCCTCACGGAGTTTGATTGGGGAGAATATTTAATCTGGATTCTTTCTCCGCAATGTAAAGTGGCGCTCGATGGCCGCTATGAGACCGTTTATCCGGAAGAGGTAACTGATCAATATTTTGATTTTATCGATGGCCGTAAAAATTGGCGGGAATTCCTGCAAAAATATCCTCCTGAGATGGTGCTGATCAAAAGTCAAGGAAAGGCTTATGGACTGATCCACGCTGATCAGCAATGGAGACAGGTTTACTTCGATCGGGGCTGCGCCCTTTTTGTTAGAAACGAAAGTTGAGACTGTTTGTTGAAAAAGCGCCTTAAGGCAGGCCGCCATGAGCTGGCATGAGGGAGAACGGGCCACGGTAATCGCGGGCGTTATCCTCGCGGCCGTGGCGCTGGTTGCTTATATCGGCATCGTGCACGCGGCCTGGAATTTTGCCACCCTCACCACCCCGGATCAGCGGCCGCTGGCCCCGGATTTTGCCAATTTTTGGTCGGCGGCGAAGCTGGCGCGGTCCGGAAAAGCAGCCGCGGCCTATGACCTTGACCGGCTTTACCAGGTGGAGGAACAGGTCTTTGGGACCCATAGCCGTTATGGCAGCGGCTGGTATTACCCTCCCACTTTTTTGCTGGCGGTGCTGCCCTTGGGATGGTTGCCGTATGTTCCGGCGCTCCTCATCTGGCTAACGGTGACCATGGCGTTATATTCCCTGGTCTGGTCCCGCCTCTGCACGCACCCCATTTTAATACCGCTGTTCTTCTTGTTTCCGGCGATGTTTCATAATTTTCTTATCGGTCAAAACGGTTTTCTCACCGGAGCCTTATTGGGTGGGGGGCTGATGATCCTCGACGGCTGGCCCCTGGCCGGCGGCTGTCTGTTCGGCCTTATGACCTATAAACCGCAACTGGTAATCCTGGTGTTTCCGGCATTGCTGCTGGCGCGCCGCTGGAAGGCCCTCAGTGCCGCAGTGGCCACCTCCCTGCTGCTGATCTTGATTAGCGTGGCCGTTTTCGGCTACCAGCTCTGGTTCACCTACTTCCAGGCCATGGCCCTTCCCATGAGAGAGGTGGCAATGGGTTCGGCTCCCTGGCGGATCATGCCCACCTTCTTTGTGGCGGTCCGGGCCGCAGGCGGCGGAGTTACCGCGGCTTATCTGGTCCAGGGGTTGGTAATGCTGGCAGTGGCAGCCGGGGTGGCCTGGGTGTGGCGGCAACCGGCGGCGCCTTTGGCCAGCCGCGGGACGGTCTTGATTTTGGGCGTCCTCCTGTTTACTCCCTATGAATTCGACTACGACCTGGTCATCCTGGCCCTGGCCTTGGGCTGGCTCTGGGAGGAAGGCCGACGTCGGGGCCGCCTACCGGGGGAACTGCTCCTGCTGCTTGCAGGCTGGCTGTTGCCGGCGGCCGCTCCCATCTTGTATACTTGGATCAATCTCCTTCATAGGCACTTACAGATCGGTCCCGTGATCCTGGCGGCGCTCTTCCTGCTCTCTCTAAGTAGGGCCAGAACTTCAGGGATTAGGGGTCAGTAAAAGCCCCGATCCCTGGCCCCTGCGGGCCGTGCCCCCTGAATTTTGGCGGCGCCGGCCCACCTATTTCTCTCCTTTGAGATTGAGTACCTCCAGCAAGTTCCTTCCCTAAGCTGAAAGCTGATCAGGAATTTTGCCTGCTCTGCGCGGCAACCAGATTGGTGCGCGGGGCGCTCCCTGCTAAGGACTTGGTGGGCAGTGCCCGCCCTACACAGGCCGCGTGCGGCCCCGCAAGGTTCGTGCCCCTCTACAGGCAAGACCGCCTCACATTTCTCTACCAGTCTTTCCGCATTCCCCTGTCAACAATTCATGTTTATCGAAGGCCAATACCAGGGAAACCCCGATTTATCTTCTTCCGGCTCTGCTCCATATTACCATCCAGCACCAAGATGCACCGGTAAATCCAACATTCAAGGAGGAACTGATCAAACACTTCGCTAACGGAACGCGAGGCCGGAAACCGGAAATGAATTCGCTATGCATGCTCTTTCAACCATCGCGAGACACCAAGAAGGATAAGATTGTGGAAAAGTTCGTGAATTTCCTTAAGGACCAATCCGGCGCTGCTGCGGTGGAGTATGGCATCTTGGTGGCCCTGATCGCGATGGTGATTATCGGCACGGTGCGTGGGGTGGGCACTGACCTGAACGCCACGTTCAGCAACCTCGCCGCGCAACTGCCAACATAAAATCATCAGAAAAGGAGGGACTGATCAAACATTTACCTAACGGAACCCGAGGCCAGAAACCGTAATTGAGTTCGCCATGCCAACCATTCAGCCACTGCGTGACACCAAGAAGGAGAGAACTGTGGTAAAGCTCGGAAACCTCTTCAAGGACGAATCCGGTGCCGCCGCTGTGGAAGACGGCCTGCTGTTGACCCTGATCACGCTGGTGATCATTACCACGACGGCCACCCTGGGCATAACCCTGAGTGCCTTGTTCCGGATGGTCGGCGCCGGCATCGCGGCCGTATGACTGGACCTTCAGGAGTCTAAACCCTGTAAAAAGGTCTGATCCGGACGGAGACCGTAACTGAACTCATCATATGAACCTTGCAAGTACCACCAAACGTGAAAAAGGGGAAACTATGAGTAGGCTCTTAAAATTCTTGAAGGACAAATCAGGCGCGGCTGCCGTGGAGTATGGCATCCTGGTGGCCCTGATCGCGGTGGTGATCATCGGTGCGGTGCGCCTGGTGGGCACCGACCTGTCGGCCACGTTCAGCAACGTCGCCGCGCAACTGCCGAGTTAAGCTAGCCCCATAGGGGTATAAACACTCTAAAAGGAGAGAATCATGGAAAAGCTCGTTAATTTCTTCAAGGACGAATCAGGCGCCGCGGCCGTGGAGTATGGCATCCTGGTGGCCCTGATCGCGGTGGTGATCATCGGCGCGGTGCGCCTGGTGGGCACCGACCTGTCGGCTACGTTCAGCAACGTCGCGGCGCAGCTGCCGAGTTAACCTAGACCTCTAGAGGTATAAACCCGGTAACGAGGTCTGAAGTGACCGTGGCTGAATTCTCCGTGCGAATTCAGCCACTTGATAACTCTAAAAGGAGCGGAGAAGGGAACCATGAAAAAGCTCGTAAATTTCTTCAAGGATGAATCCGGCGCAGCGGCCGTGGAGTATGGCATCCTGGTGGCCCTGATCGCGGTGGTGATCATCGCCTCGGTGCGCCTGGTGGGCACCGACCTGAACAGCACGTTCAGCAACGTCGCCACGCAAATTCCGAGTTAACCTAGACCCCTGGGGGTCTAAACCCTATCAAAGGAGAGAATCATGGAAAAGCTCGTAAATTTCTTCAAGGACGAATCCGGCGCCGCCGCTGTGGAGTATGGCATCCTGGTGGCCCTGATCGCAGTGGTGATCATCGGCGCGGTGCGCCTGGTGGGCACCGACCTGTCGGCCACGTTCAGTAACGTCGCCGCGCAACTGCCGAGTTAACCTAGACCCCTAGGGGTCTAAACACTGTAAGGGGGCTGCTCAGGGAGAGGTGCTTCGGGACCGCCCTGGGCCCCCCAATTCTTGCTGGAGAAGGAATCGGTGGGCAGTGGACACCCTACGCGGTTCGGCAAGAAGGAATTGGTGGGCGGCGCCCACCCTACAGGCACCTTAACCATGAACAGTGAGTGATCGTTATGGCAAACCTACCCAAGGGAATGAGTTATATGGCCGTCGCGGTGGTGGTCGGTCTGTTGGCCACCTTTGGCATTCATCGTTATGTGGTCAATAAGACCCGGGTCACTCCGACGCCCACCGGGATGGTGGCGGTAGCCACCAGCGACATCGCTCCCGGCACCGCCTTGACCGGCGGTTTTTTCAAGCTGGTCTCCTGGCCCCAGGAGCTGATTCCGCCCCAGTGCGCCTCAGCCCTAAAGCAGGTGGAGGGCCGGGTGGTCACCTTTCCCATCTCCAGAGGGGAGCCGATCATGTTCAGCAAGCTGGCCCCGGTGGGCGCCACCGCGGGCTTGGCCAGCCTGCTGGATGAGAGCAAGAGGGCCCTGACGGTCCGGGTCGATGACGTCACCGGAGTCGCCGGCTTCCTCCATCCCCGGGACCGGGTGGACATCCTGGCAGATATGAAGATGAAAGATACAAACTTTTCCAAGGTCATCCTGCAGGACATCACGGTCCTGAGCATCGGCCAGATCTGGCAGCAAACGGGCGAAGACAAGCCCCAGGTGGTGAATGCCGTCACCCTGGAATTGACCCCGGAGCAGGCCGAGATTCTGAATCTGGCCAGCAACGAAGGGAAGATTCGCCTGGCCCTGCGAAACGGCAGCAATGAGGCTACCGTAGAAACCCGCGGGGTGGCTGCCTCGAATCTGTTCAGCGGCGGCATGAAAGCGGTGGCGGAGTCCCAGCCGCCTCAGAAGGTGGCGAATCAGGAGAAGAGCGTGGAGGTGATCAAGGGCTTAAAGCGCAGCAGGATCACCCTTTAACTGGATGTCGGTCAAGACACGGTAATGAATGAATCGGTGGGCAGTGCCCACCCTACAACTTTGATTTTGCCTTGCACCGGAAACAGAAAACCGAAAACCGAAAACCGCTTTTATAATGAATTGGTGGGCAGCGCCCGCCTTCATGTCTAAGAGCGCTGGCCGACGCCACGGGAGTAACCGGTGAAGTCTGATAGCTTGACCATTGCATTGCTGTTCGGGGACGGGGTCCAGCATCCGGAAATCCAGGAGGCTGTGGAAAGTCTTCCCCAACTGGATCTGTTGGACCAGACTTCCGACCCGGAGCTATATTGCGGACAGCTCAACGGTAGTGCTAGACCGGATGTGGTGCTGGTGGAGATGAATGGGCAGAGGCAAGTGCCGCTTTGGCTGGAGCGCCTGCCCCAGGAGATGCCGCAGACCGCGGTGTTGTTGTGTTCCAATACCCTGGACCCGGAATTCCTGATCCGCATCATGCAGGTGGGAATCAGGGAGTTCCTGCCGCTGCCCCTGGCCCCCGACGATCTGAAAGCTGCGATCAACCGGGTATGGCAAGCCAAAAAGCGGCAAATTCCCGGGGATCGCAACCTGGGTAAGGTGATCGTAGTCACCGGGCACAAGGGAGGGGCGGGGGCCACCATGGTGGCGGTCAACCTGGCGGTGGCCATGGCCCAGCTGACTCCTGACCCCCTGGCCCTGATGGACCTGGGCCGGCCCTTCCCGGATGTGGCTAATTTCCTCGATTTGGAACCCTCCTACACTATTCTGGATCTGTGTCAGAATCTGAATGAAATAGATCAGTCATTCATCCAGCGAACCATGCAGCCTTTTGGAGATAACCTGTTTGTGCTCCATGGTTGTCCAGAATTTCGGGAGCAGGAAAATATTGAGATCGAGTCCCTGGGGAAAATCTTCCCGGCCTTGCGCCGACTTTACAAATACACCATAGTCGACCTGAGCCACTGGGTGGATGAGTTCTTTCTGCGGGTGATCCAGGAGGTCGACCTGGTGTTGATGCTCACCGGTCTCACCGTTCCGGATTTGCGCAACCTGAAACAGTTGTGGCCGACGCTCCTGGAAGATCAGCGGGAGCTGCGAAAAATCAAGGTGGTGATCAACCGTTTTGATCGGAGCAACGGTTTGGTGCTGCGAGATGTGGAACAGGTGGTGAAGCAGGAGGTGTTCGCCACCCTGCCCAGCGATTCCCCGTTAATGATGGAGGCCCTGAACCGGGGAGCGCCTTTAGGGGTCATCGGGCCGCGCTCTAAGCTCTGGCGTGACCTGAGGGCCCTGGCCGAGAAGGTGAATCTGGAGATGCCGTCGGAGATGGAGCAGACCGGGGTGAGCGCCGTCGCCGAGCCCAAACGCAAGTTTTGGTTGTTTTAGATCGATTTTGGAAAGATTAGCCAAAGGATGAGGCATAATCTCGAGTAAGAACTTAGGCCGGGGGAGTGGTGAATGTCGGACAGAGATAGCAATCGCGAAATCCAGGCGAGTTGGGTCAGCATTAGACTGGTGGACGGCTCCATGGTGAAGGGCAAGATTAACCTGCAAAAACATAAAGATGATAGCGTAACCCAACGGGTGAGTGAGATGTTCACCAAGCATCAAGACCCTTTTGTGGTGGTTTTCGAGGCAACCCTTGAAGGCGTTTCTGACCGGGTGGTGGTCATCAACAAGCGCAGTATCCTTTTTGTCTCGCCGGATGATTAAGCCAAAAAGAAGTGTGCTGGCCCGAGATGCATAATCTCGGTTAATGAAGGGGAATCCACATGGGTTGGCTGAGTAACAGAAAGGAAAACAAGGGTCCTGGGGCGAAGGGGCTGAGTGCGGTTTCGCCGCTGCCGGTTAAGGAAGATCGAGCTTCACTGGCGGCGCCCCTCTCCAAGAAGGATGAGGCTCGGGAAATCCGGCTTTACCAAGTAAAGAAGCGGATTCACCACCTGCTGTTGGAGCGTCTGGACCTGAGCGCCCTGGAGGAATTGGAGGAGAAGATTCGGGCCCGGGAGATCCGGCAAGCCCTGGCTACCCTTTTGGAGGAGGAGGAAGAGCCCCTAAACCTGGCGGAAAAGACCCGCTTGAACCGGGAACTGGAGTTCGAGATCCTGGGTCTGGGTCCCCTGGAACCTCTGTTGTCCGACTCGACCATTTCCGATATCCTGGTGAACCGCCACAATCAGGTGTACGTCGAAAGGCGCGGCCTTCTGGAATTGACGGATGTCAGGTTCCAGGATGATGAGCACCTCTTAAAAATCATCAATAAGATCGTCAGCAACGTGGGGCGCCGCATCGATGAGTCCACCCCCATGGTGGATGCGCGGTTGCCCGACGGCTCCCGGGTCAACGCCATCATACCGCCCCTGGCCCTGGACGGGCCCATGCTTTGTATCCGGCGGTTTAACGTGATGCGCCCCACCCTGGAGGACCTGATAGAGAAAGGCACCTTCACCGCGGAAATCGGGGAGGTCCTGAAGGCCGTGGCGGTGGCCAAATTGAGCGTCCTCATCTCCGGCGGCACCGGGGCCGGCAAAACCACCTTGTTGAATATCCTTTCCGGCTTCATCCCGGCCAATGAGCGCATCATCACCGTAGAAGACTCCGCCGAACTTCAGTTACAGCAGGAACACGTGTGCCGCCTGGAGACCCGTCCGTCTAACGTGGAGGGCAAAGGGGAGATTACCCCACGGGACCTGGTGCGCAACAGCCTGCGGATGCGGCCGGATCGGATAGTAGTCGGCGAGGTGCGGGGCCCCGAGGTTATCGACATGCTCCAGGCCATGAACACCGGCCACGAGGGGTCCATGACCACCGTTCACGCCAACACCGCCAGGGATGCCCTGCTGCGGCTGGAGACCATGATTTCTCTCTCGGGCATTACCATCCAGGAAGCGGCTATGCGCCAGATGGTCTCTTCCTCCATCAATGTGGTCCTCCAGTTGGTGCGCCACAGCGATGGCCACCGTCGCCTGGCATCCTTCTCGGAAATCACCGGGATGGAGGGCGGGGTGATCAGCATGCAGGATATCTTCGTCTTCGAACGCCACGGCATGACCGTGGATGGGACGATTACGGGGCGGTATGTGGCCACCGGAGTGCGTCCCCACTTCGCCGAACGTTGCAGGCTCTTCGGGGCGCCGCTCATGGAGGACATCTTCAATCCACCCAGTCGGAGCGAGGATTAAAGACATGACGACTCCAACGGGAGAAGCGCGATGGATCGTTTGAGCAATCTGAACATGAGCGGCATGGATTTCACGTATGTCCTGGGACTCTTGGGGGTCTTTGTGGCGGCTTGTCTGCTGACTGCCGTCATCTACCAGATGTTGATGGAGCCCTACTTGAGGCGGACTCAGCTCAAGAACCGGATGCGCAGACAGAAGCGGGAGGAGGATTTCCGGGCCAAGATTTTCAAATCCTACCAGGAATCCCTGAACCGGAATAGTCCGGTGACTTCATGGATGGGGCGGCTGTGGGGCTGGGGCAGGGTGGACAACCTGGAGCGCCAGCTCATTCAGGCGGATCTCTATCTCCCACCCGGGCTCTTCGTCCTGGTGGTGGCCCTCATGGGGGCCGTGGGCTTTCTCTTGGGGGGCAGGTTTCTGAACGGATACTGGATTTGGCTGGTGGCAGGGGTCATGGGTTTCGCCCCCATCTTTCTCCTGCGCTGGAAAAAGCGGCGCAAGACCGGACGCTTCGAAAAGCAGATGCCGGAAGCCATGGAACTCCTGGCCCGATCCCTGCGGGCCGGCCACACCCTGCCGGCCACCATGGAGCTGGTGGCCCAGGAGGTTCAGCCGCCTCTGGGGAAGGAGTTCCGCATTACCTATGAAGAGCAGCGTTTGGGGCTGAGCGTGCCCCAGGCGCTTCGCCGCATGGGTGAACGGGTGGCCAGCCAGGACCTGCGATACTTCGTCACCGCGGTTCTGGTCCAAAACGAGACCGGGGGCAATCTAGCGGAGATTTTGGAAAGCATCGGCACCTTGATCCGGGAACGCATGCAATTGAAGGGCAAGGTTGAAGCCCTCACCGCCGAAGGCCGGTTTTCGGCGCTGGTCCTGATGGGCTTGCCCGTGTTGACCTTCCTGGCTCTCTACCTCTTTAGTCATGATTATGTCATGCTCTTGTTCACTGACCCCTTGGGTAAAAAGATGATGGGTGCGGGGTTGGTCAGCGCGGCTATCGGGGCGTGGGTGATGAAAAAAATGATATCCATCAAGGTTTAGAGGAGGGGGCTCATGGAAGGGTTCAATTGGCTCATCTGGGGCGCCTGTTTTTTCACCACGACGTTTTTCATATACGGTATCCTGCATTACACCGGGAGCCGCCGGATGGTGCGGGACAGGTTCAGGAAGACCCCCGCCGCCCAGCCCATGTCCCTTCTTCAGGGAGGCGGTGGCACCCTGAAGAAACGATTCCTGGAATGGGTCTCCTCCTTCAGCAAGTATGCCATGAATGACAAGGAGGATACCTCTAAGCTGCGGCTCTCCTTGATCCAAGCTGGTTATCGTCATCCCAAGAGTCCTGCCGTCTTTTTAGGGATCAGGGTCTTGGCCCCCTTCCTCCTGGCCTTGCCGTATCTCTTAGCCAATGTCATGGACGGCGTGCTGGCTTCCGGCAATCTGATGATTTGTTTGTTGCTGGCCGGGACCGGGTTCTATCTGCCGCCCATTATCCTGAGGGCCATGATTTCCCGGCGGCAGCAGCGCCTCGACCAGAACCTGCCGGACGTCCTGGATTTGCTCGTTGTCTGCGTGGAGGGCGGACTGTCGTTGCAGGCCGCCCTCCACCGGGTATCCGATGAGGTCCGCAACATCTCCGTGGAAATGTATCAGGAACTGAACCTTACCAACGCCGAGTTGCGCGCCGGGATTTCCCGGGAATTGGCGCTGAAGAACCTGGGGGAGCGCACCGGGGCCCAAACCATCAAGTCCCTGGTGGGTATCATGGTCCAATCGGAGAGGATGGGGACCAGCGTTGCCCAGGCGCTGCGGGTGCATTCCAATTTTCTCCGGGTCCAGCGGGCCCAGAAAGGCGAGGAAAAGGCTGGTAAGTTGCCGGTAAAGATCATGATCCCCTTGCTCCTGTTCATTTTCCCCACGATCATGATCATAGTCATGGGACCGGCGGTCATTATGACTGTTCGTACTTTGAGCAATGGTCATTTGTGAGCGCCGAGAGGCCTGACCGGCCAGGAGAAACCGGTTGACTTGAAGGCAATGATCGCTGATTAGCCGCGGGAAAAGGAAGATATTAGGTCCCTACCGTGGGGACCTTTTTTTTTTAGGCCTATGCAGGTTACAATTGACGAGGAATAATTGCGTTTTTTTTTCAAGGAAACTATGGCCATCCGAATCCTTCTTGCCGATGACCACCAGAGTGTCCGCCAGGAATTGCGGGCCCTTCTGGACCAGGAACCGGACTTCCAGGTAGCGGCGGAAGTCGGCAGCGGAGAATCGGCGCTAGGTGTGGCGAAAGAGGTCAATCCGGACGTGGTCATCCTGGACCTGGCCGGCGCCGATTTGCCTGCCCTGGAGGTGGTGCGGCGGATGGCGGCCGCCGCCCCCCTGGCCAAGGTGATCGGCCTGTCCCTGCACGGCGACCGCAGATTCGTAGCAGAGGTTCTCAAGGCCGGGGCCTTCGGCTACCTCCTTAAAGAGCGGGTCTTTGAAGAGCTGGCCGCGGCCATCCGGGCGGTCCAGGCCCGGAAGATTTTTCTCAGCCAAGGCATCCCCGACTTGGCCATTCAGGACTGTTTAAACCTGGTGCAAGATAGTGAAGTCCGTTTTCGCACGATTTTTGAGAAGTCTCCTCTGGGTATCGCCCTGTTGGACGAAAATTGGCGGATAGTGGGGAGCAATCCCGCTTTGCAGGAACTGCTGGGGTATGGTCAGGAAGAACTGCACCATCAAGTGTTTAGCGAATTCATCCTGGCCGGAGAGGCCAGCAGTTGCCAGGAGCTTTTCAAAGGACTGGTTGACGGAGTTCGCCAGGCCTGCCAGGTAGAGGGTCACTATCGGCGGAAAAACGGCCAGTTGTCCTGGGGCCGCCTGTGGCTCTCGTTTTCCGCCACTGGCGAGGTGCCGCTGGTCATCGTCATGCTGGAAGATATCAGCGAGCAGAAACAAGCGGAAGCCGAGATTCGCGACTACCGGGGAAAGCTCCGCTCCATGGCCTTACAATTGTCCCTGGCGGAAGAACAGGAACGTCGGCGCCTGGCCACCGAGCTCCACGACCAGGTGGGACAGATCCTGGCCCTGGCCCAAATCAAACTGGGAGCCTTCCGGGGAGCGGCCCCTGTCGGCCCGAGCGGGGCGATGGAGGAGATTCGGCAACTCATCGATCAGACTATCCGGTACACCAGATCCCTGACCTTCGAACTCAGCCCGCCCATCCTTTACGACTTGGGTTTTGAGGCCGCAGTGGAGTGGCTGGCGGAGCTGATCCAGGAGCGCAGCGGCGTTCGCCTGCAGGTGACCACGGATCGAAATCCCAAGCCTTTAAATGATGATAGCCGGATTCTTCTCTTTCATCTGGTGCGCGAACTGCTGCTGAAGGTGGTCAAAGAGGGCAGGGCCAAGAATATCTTGGTGCTCATCAGGCGGAACCTTGCCGAGGTACAGGTATGCATTGAAAATGACGGGGTCGGATGGGACCCGAGGGCCGGGTCGCCTCCGGTCTCTCCCAACGGTTTGGGGCTCTTTGGCATCCGGGAGCGTTTGCAGTATCTGGGTGGGCGTCTGGAGGTGGAATTTGAGGCGGGCCGTGGGAGCCGATTGACCCTGGCGGCGCCTCTTGACTATTAGTCTCAAGGCCGGTAGGATGGGGCATGGCCATCAAAGTTCTCATTGCCGACGATCACCAGATCCTCCGCCAGGGGCTGCGTACCATGCTGGAAAGGGAACCGGACCTGGAAGTGGTGGCCGAAGCCGACAATGGCCGGAGCACCGTGCGGCTGGCCCGGGAGACCCAGCCCGAAGTGATCATTATGGATGTGGCCATGCCGGATCTGAATGGCATCGAGGCTACCCGCCAAATCATCTCCGAAATGCCCAAGGTGAAGGTGATCGCCCTTTCCATGTACGCCGACCGGCGTTTTGTGGCCAATATGCTCAAAGCCGGGGCCTCGGGGTATCTCCTGAAGGACTGTGCCAGCGAGGAGTTGGTGCGGGCCATTCGGGTGGTGCTGGCCCACAAGACCTTCCTCAGCCCGGGGGTCACCGACGTCGTGGTGAAGGATTATGTGCAGGCGCCCGCGGGCCAAGATACTTCGGTCTTCTCCGTTCTCAGCAACCGGGAGCGAGAGGTGCTGCAACTGATGGCCGAAGGCAAGTCCACCAATCAAATTGCCGAATGCCTCCACGTGAGCGTCAAGACCGTGGAAACCCACCGGCAGCAAATGATGCAAAAACTCAAGATACACAGCGTGGCGGAACTCACCAAGTACGCTATCCGGGAGGGCCTCACCACTCTCTAACCCTTCGCCCCTGCCTGGACCCCGGCCCGCTATTTCCTGGACAAGACCGCGCCATTCGGATAATATTCAGTAATCATAACCACCTGCTTAGGGAGGGACCGGGGCCCACCGCCATGTTCCTCCCCTAATCCCAGATCGAATCCTCAAGGATTAATCGATGAAAAGCACTCTTTTGCTCAACCCGCCGTCCTTTCAGGATTTTGACGGCGGCGCCGGTTCTCGCTACCAGGCGACCCGGGAGGTCACCTCCTTTTGGTATCCCACCTGGCTCTGTTACCCGGCCGGACTCATTCCCGAGAGCCGGGTAGTGGACGCCCCGCCGGAGAACCTGACAGTAGGCCAGGTGGCGTCCCTGGCCGGCGATTTCGAATTGGCGGTGCTCTTCACCACCAGCCCCTCTTTCCGGCACGATCTGGAAACGGTCAGCCGCCTCAAAGAGAAAAATTCGCAATTATTGGTAGGCCTGGTGGGGCCCCAGGTGAGCATCCTGGCCCAGGAATCGTTGGCCGCCGGCCCCCAGGTCGATTTCGTGGCCCGCCGGGAATTCGACTATGCGGTGGCGGAGATCGCCCAGGGGCGTCCCTGGCAGGAAATTCAAGGGATCAGCTACCGGCAGGGCGATGCCATTCATCACAACCCGGATCGGCCCTACCTCGAGGACCTGGACTCCCTGCCCATGGTCACCGAAATCTATCACAGGGATCTGAAGATGGAAAACTATCAGATTCCCTACCTGCGCTACCCGTACGTCTCCTTTTATACCGGCCGGGGCTGCCCGGGCCATTGCGTTTACTGTCTCTGGCCCCAGACCTTCACCGGCCGGCGCTACCGGGTCAGGAGCGTGGCCAACGTGGTGGCGGAAGTGCGCCGCAGCCTGGAATTGTTTCCCCAGTCCGCGGAGATCTTTTTCGACGATGATACCTTCACCGCCAACGGCGAACGGGCCCGCAGTCTGGCCCGGGAATTCCGCGGGCTCAACCAGAAATTTCTCTGGTCCACCACCGCCCGGGTCACCACTTCCTACGAGACCCTGAAGGCCATGAAGGAAGGGGGGCTGCGGCTGCTGGTAGTGGGTTTCGAGACCGGCGACCCCCAGGTACTAAAAAACATTCACAAGGGCGCCACCCTGGAGCAGGGGCGCCGCCTGGTCAAGTGGTGCCGGGAACTGGACATTCAGGTGCACGGCACCTTCATGGTGGGCCTGCCGGGGGAAACCCGGGCCAGCCTGGAGGCCTCCATGCGATTTGCCTGCGAGCTGGACCCGGACACCATCCAAGTGTCCCTGGCCACTCCCTATCCGGGCACCGAGTTTTACGACTTTTGCCGGGAGCGGGGATACATGCAGGACGAGGCCCGGGTGCACGGCTCGACCGGGTATCAACAGTGTGTGGTCGATTATCCGGGCCTGTCGGCGGCGGAGATCTTCGCGGCGGTGCCCAAGTTTTACCGCCGCTTTTACTTCCGCCCCAGCTACATGGGCCGGGCGGCCCTGGTGATGCTGCGGGATCCCGGGGAACGGCGGCGGCTCCTCAAGGAAGGCCGGCAATTTTTAAGCTTCATGTTTCGGCGGCGCCAGTCTTCCGAGGTCGAGACGAAGGCTGGGGATAGTTGCCGATAAGCGCTAAGGAAACCTGAGACGCATGGTGGACGTGGCCGCCTTGCTGGAGGGCCGTCACTGGCTGAGGGCGATGGCCGCGGGGGAGGGGAGGGCGGCTGCCAGGGACAGCGACTGCGGGTCCCTGAACTCCCCCTCTCGGGGGGACCGCGCCCGGCGCACCGTCATCTTCAGTGCCGATGATTTTGGTTCATCCGAAGCCGTTAACGGCGCGGTGGCCCTGGCACACCGCCAGGGACTGCTCGGCTCAGCCAGCCTGATGGCGGCTGGGCCGCAGGTGGCAGCGGCCGTCCGCCTGGCGAAAGAGCTTCCAGGTCTCTGCCTGGGGGTGCATCTCACCCTCATCAAAGGCCGGGCCATTTCGTCCCCCCAAAAAATTCCTCATCTGGTGGACTCCCAGGGGCATTTCGGCAATTGCCCGGTGGCAGTGGGCTGGCGCTATTTTTGGCAGCCGCGGCTCCTACCGGAAATCCGCAGGGAATTGGCGTCCCAAATCGAGGCGGTGCTGCGGCTGGGCCTCCACCCCTGGCACCTGAACAGCCACCTCAACCTGCACATGCACCCGAGAATCTTTCCCCTGGTAGTGGATCTGGCCCGGGAGTATGATATCCCCGCGGTGCGTCTGGTCCGGGAGGACTGGCGCACTACCCTGGCCCTGGCCCCGGACCATCCCTTTCCTAAGCTGGCGCAGGGGCTCATCTTCGCCCTGCTCTGCCGCCGGGCGCGGCGCATCGCCCGGGCTGCGGGACTTTTCTCTAACGACCAGCTCTTTGGTCTGTTAAACGATGGCCGCATGACCGAAACCTATCTCCTGGACCTGATCCCCCGGCTTCAGGCGGGGGTCACCGAGATTTACAGCCATCCGGGGCTTACCGCCGACCCGGAAATGCCCGCCTACCGCCGCCAGCAAGAGTTGACCGCCCTGCTCAGTCCGCAGCTTAAATACGCCCTGGCCGCGGAGGCGGTGGAGCTGAGTGACTTCGCAGGATTGAGCCAGCGGATGAAGGCCATCCGCAAAAATACAATTAATTTAAGTAACTTCTCCGATTAAGCAGTATGTGCCGTCAGCCATCTTGCCTCTGGCTTGCTCCCGGCGCTTCCTTGACGCTTGGACCAGAAATAATTAACTTAAGAAAAAATCTGGAAGGAGGGCATCATCCGTGGCTGAAGAGAAAAAGCCCCGATGCGACGTGGATCCGGTGTGCAATCTTGACCTGACCTCCATGCACGGCAAATTTGCCTATGACTTTGAAGACGAAACCTACTGGTTCTGCTCGGAGATGTGCCGGGACCGGTTCGCGGCCCAGCCGCACAAATACGCGAAAAAAAAGAAGGGTTAAGTTGGACTTGACCTGAGGGTGGGCTTTCTCGACGATAAAATTGGGAATTATATACTTGACTCCCGATTTCATCATGGCCGTCGGGGCGGCGTCTAAGTGGCACAGGCCTCTGGCAAGCGTGGGTTTGCCCTGTGCGGGGAACCCCCGCCCCTTCAAAAGATAACTGAGGGATTCAAATATATAATTCCCATAAAATTTCCAGGGAGCCAGATCCATGCAGTTGACCAACTTGAGCGGCAAGGTGGCGGTGGTGACCGGGGCGTCGAGCGGGATCGGCGAAGCCGCATCCCGAGCCCTGGTGGCCGAGGGAGTAAAGGTGGTCCTGGCGGCCCGGTCAGCCGACCGTCTTCAGGGGCTCGCTCAGGAACTCGGCGATTCGGCACTGGCGCTGCCCACGGATGTCGGCGACGAGGCGGCCGTGGAGCGCCTCTTTGCCGAAGTGCAGCGCCGCTTTGGTGGCCTTGACCTCCTCTTCAACAATGCGGGCATAGGCTATGGCGGTTCCTTTGTGGAAGGCAAGACCGAGGAATGGCGGGCCACCATCGATGCCAACCTGTATGGGGTCTTGTTTTGCACCCGCCAGGCCATTCCCCTGATGCGCGGCCGCCCGGGGGCGATGATTGCCACGGTCTCCAGCGTGGGCGGGCGTCATGGCATCGCCGGGTTTGCCGTTTACAATGCCACCAAATTCGCGGTGGTGGGCCTGCACGATGCCCTGCGCAAGGAACTTGGCCCCGAGGGCATCCGGGTTTCGCTCATCGAGCCCGGGGCGGTTTACACCAATTGGGGTCTCAACATTCCCAAAGAAGAGTTGAAGGCCCGCCGGGACCAGCTCGAAGCCCTCAAGCCCGGGGACATTGCCAATGCCCTGGTCTATGCCTTCGCCCAGCCAGCCAACGTCAATCCCCAGGAAATTTTGATCATGCCGACCCGGCAGACCTATCCCTGAAAACTGGAAATGGAGCCATCGCTCTCCAACACCTTTAACTGGACAAGCTCTGGCCGGTAATAGTTCCTGCCGTTTCTCTCCAGACCGGCGGCCGGGATTTCAGCGGTATGATGAGCAAACCGGCCACGATTGCCATAACTGCTGACAGGGCGATGGTAAACGGGAACCCGGCGGAGCTGATGAGAACCGCGGAAAGGACGCCGCCGTAAATGCCGCCGGACCCTTTAGCGAGGGCGTAGAGAATTCCGTAGTTGGAACCCGAAGCCACGCCGCCGTAGTAGTGCCCGATAATGGTCGGAAACAAGGCGAACAGAGGGCCCCAGAAGAAAAAGGCGCAAATGGTGGCGAACACAAACAAGGCGCCACTGTGGACCGCCCCGCCAACCAGGGTCAGTAACAGGAATAAGCCGCACAGGATATAGCTCCAGATCATGGCATTTTCCCGGCCGATGCGTTCGGACACCCACCCGATTACCGGACGGCCCAGGCCATTGGTAATGGCCAAACCTACCGCCCCCACGGTCGCCGCCAGGGCCGTGAATCCGAAGCTCTGGGCATAATGCACGATCTTGCTGACTCCGGTGAGACCGGCGCTGGAAATCAGGATGAAGGAAGCGACCAGAAGCCACATCTGCCACGTTTGCAAGGCCTCTCCAAAGGTGTACTCATGGTCGGAGGGTCTTTTGACCGCGCTCGCCTTCGGCACCCATCCCTGCGGCTGCCAACCGCCCGGAGGGTCTTGCATGAACAAGGCGCAGATAATCGTGACGCCGCCGATGATTAACGCCATAAGGTAAATGACATGGAAGAATACGGCCGGCGGTGAGGTTTTAGGGATAGCCCTGATGGGAAAGATGAAGGGCAATGCACCCCATGAGAAGGCCCCGGCTATCAATCCGGCGGTGAGGCCGCGCTTGTCGGGGAACCACTTGTTGGCCGTCGTCACCGCGGTGTTGTAGATAAAGCCGGCAAAGAAACTGCCGACACACCACATGATCAGAACAAAGGCATACGACGGCCCCAAGGAGCAGCAAAAAATACCGATACCCCCTATCAAGCCGCTGATTACAGTAACCCCGCGGGGACCGTATTTGTCCCGCAAAATTCCGCCCGGCAAGGTTCCGATCGATTCAAAGACCACGAACAGGGTGAACATCCAGCCAATCTGGACATGCGACCACGTATAGATACTACCTATGGGGCCCGCCATGGAGCTCCAGGCGTACTCGTAGGGGCTGATTACGGCCATGGCCAGAAATGCCGCGATGAATACCACCCAGCGACTGTAACCAAGAATTTCCTTGTCAGTCTGGTAGATCGGACTCTGTGCCATCGATTCGCCGGACATTTGCTTTTCTCCTCGATGATAAGATGGTCAAGAGAAAATGTTCAGGGGTAAAGGCAACTTAAGATAAAACCGGCGCCCTTGCTCCAATCCCTTAAAGAAACCCCAGTTTCCGCAAAAGATCCGTATCAGCCCCGGATCAGCATCTATATCATCAGCGTCAATATTACCTCCTTGCCGGAATCGTGGTGCAAGGTCTTGGAGACCCTGCACCCTGATTCCAACCCAGCCGTCTAGCTCATTTCGCCGCCGGGGGAGCCGCCTCCACCGGTTTGGCCGTAGCCTTGATATGCGCCTGGACATGCGCGATCTTCTGATCCACAAAGGCCTGCATCTTGGCGATGTGCTCTTCCTTCAGATGGGCGAAACGTCCTTGATGCTTCATGTATTCGCCCACCGGCTTGTACTTTTTGGGGACATGGCTGTACTTGTATTCCCCGTCCTCCCACTCGTAGAGGGACCACATGCCGGTCTCCACCGCCAGTTTGCCCATCTCCATGGTGAGCCTCTCATCGAACTGCCAGCCCTTGGGGCAGGGAGTCAGCATGTGCATGAAGGTCGGGCCTTCCTGGTTCAGGGCCTTTCTCACCTTGTTCATCAGGTCCAGGGGATAGGCCACCGAGGTGGTGGACACATAATGCACCGCCGGATGCCCGCCGATAACCAGTTGGGGCGGATCTTTGGGAAACAGCTTCTTCCCTTCCGGGATCATCTTGCCCGGAGGCGTGAAGGTGGTGCGGGCCCCATAGGGCGTGGTGGGTGAGGCCTGAATCCCGGTATTGGCATAGGATTCATTGTCATAGCAGATAAACAGGACCTTGTGAGCCCGGTACATCAAGGCGGACATGGCCTGCAGGCCGATGTCCACCGAGCCGCCGTCGCCGGCCATGACGATCACGTTGGGGAAGGGCCCTTTATACTTGCCCTTGCGGGCCAGGATCTTATAGGCCGCCTCGACTCCCGAGGCCACGCCGCCGCCGTTGGTGATCTGGGCGTGGACCCAGGATACGGCATAAGGCGTGCACAGGTAGCTGGAATTGGCCACATACATGCAGCCCGTGGGGCCGACGAAGATCGTATCCTTCCCCGCGGCCTTGGCCACCAGCCGATAGTTGAGGGCCGGACCGCAGCCGGCGCAGGTGCGGTGGCCAGGGACGTACATCTCTTCCACGGGCGCGCCGCGGAAGGATTTGATGGGCTCAAACTTCTGGAACTTATAATCAAAAGACTTCATGAATCGTCCTCCTTGGTTAAGCGTTTGAGTGGTTACACGGCTTCGAAACCGATCCAGCGGACATACCTGTCGGCCCGTTTTTCCTTGGCCATGTTGGCAAGTATTTTGGCCATGTAATAGAAATCCTCGGACCAGATGGTTTCCCCGCCGAGGCCCGCCATGAAAGAAGTGACCACGGGTCTGGGCTCGAGATCATAGAGGGTGGCCCGCAGTTCGTGAATCAGATTGCCACCCCGCATGGCCCCGCCATAAGAGGTGTTCGTCTCCACCGTCCCCACCGCCTTGACGTGACTCAAGGCCTCGGCAATCTCATGGGTCGGCCAGGGGCGCACCCAACGCAGCCGGCACATGCCCGCCTTCAGGCCGCTCTTCCGCAAGGCGTCCACTGCCTTGCGGCAGGTATTGGCGTGGGCTCCCTGGATGAAGAAGGCGATTTCCGCATCCTCCAGCTTGTATTTCTCCAGGAAGGGGTCATAATTCCGCCCGAAGATCCGGTTGAAGTCCTCCACCGCCTCTTTGATAACTTTCGGGACATCCAGAAAGGTGGCGGCCCGCTGGGCGTCCATGGGCGCGCCCTGGTCAGGCCGGATCTGGGGACCGTGGGAGACCGGGCAGGTGGGGCTCAGCGGATGGGGAGCGCTATACGGCGGCAGGAATTCCTTCACCTGGCCCGGGTCGGCTACGATCACCTTGTCGGGAATGTGGGAGATAAAGTAGCCATCCTGGCAAATCGCCTGGGGCAGCATCACCCGGGGATCCTCGCCAATCCGAAACCCCATCAGGGTGTTATCGAACACTTCCTGGGGGCTGCAGGCCCAACCCATCAACCAGCCCTGATCTCTAAAAGACAGAGCGTCCGTGTGCTCGGAGCCAAAATCGCCGGGGGGGTCCAGGGTCCGGTCGGCGATGGCCATTTGCACCGGATATCTGCCGCCCGCTATCGGGCTGTATAATTCAAAGGCGTAGGTGACGCCGACCCCGGCGCTGCCGGTGAAGGCCCGCGCCCCGGCGGCGGAGGCCCCCAGCACCACGGAGAGCTGGGCATGCTCGCCTTCGCCGTAGACGAATTCCGCATCCAGCTCACCATTGGCGACCATCTTGGCGAGCTCCATCATGATCGCAGTATAGGGGCGGATGGGATAGGAACAGATTACTTCGACCTCTGCCAGCTTTGCCGCTTGCGCCGCAGCCGAGCAGCCAGTTAGATTTCTTTCTTGTGGCATAATCTTTCTCCTAACTTAGAAGGGTTTTTCCAAGCGGTGGACGCCGTCCTCAAAATCGAATTCCGGCTCTGCTGACAGGGCCCCCACCGGGCACTGGTTAATGCAGACCTGGCAGCCCTTGCAGAACTTCCAGTTCCACTCCATCAGATCCTCTTTCTCATTGTATTGCCAGCAGGCATCCGGACAGGCGATGTAGCAGGTCAGGCAGCGCGTGCAGGTTTCATGGTCAATGATTGGCCGCACGATGCGCCAGTTCGACGTTATGAAAAGATCTTGGGTGTTAACGGGGGCGGGGGTAATCGCCCCAAAGGGCACTTCCCGGTCATGGGGAACGTTTATGGTTCCAAATTCTGGAAGTTTTTTAGACATTGCGCCATACTCCTTTTAAGATTTGGGGTTCAAAACCTTGGGTCTCTCATCCGCCCCAGAAATACTCGGCCCGGGCCTTGCGAAACTTCCGCAGTTGGACGGTCTCGTAGCCCTTCTCCATGCCGGCGACGTCTTTGACGATCTTGGCCAGGTCCTCCTTCTTGACGATGCCGCTGACCCTGGCAAAGGCGCCGACAATGGGGGCGGCAATCCCGGCGCCGACGCCCACTGCGTCCACGCCCCCCTCCGAACCGGAGAAGTCCACTGTCTTGACTCCGGAGATGGCATCCGCATCTACCGTGGCAATGGCGCCCAGGAGCTCATCGTTGGGAATAAACTTCAGCATGTAGTCGATACTCCGGCTGGTATTGATAATCAGGAGACCGCCTTCGGGCATCCCGCGCAAAATGTTGATGCCTTTGACAATGGTCGGCTCCGCCACGATGACCACCTCAGGATGGTCGTTGGTATAGACATACTTGTGCTCGATCTCTTCATCGCTGATCCTGACGTACTTGCGAGTGGTGACCAGCACCCGGTCCGGCAGGTCCTCATAATTATCGAAGGCCTGCACAAACTTACCTTCCTTTTCGGCCGCTTTGCCGATGGCGGTGGCAATATCGCGGCCCTCCTTGTCCATGGTTACTCCCCGAGTCCAAACGGTTATTTCGGTAATCTTGGCCATAAATCCCTCCTGATTGTGTCATCAGTCAGACTGATGTTATAAAAACGCTGCCATCTTATCTTCCCAAACCGCTACCTGCACCTCCCACCTCCCTTCTTCCCTTTGAACAAGAGTTTTTCGATTCCCTGCAAATGATGGCGCATGGCCTCCCCCGCCCCTACGCAATCGCCCATTTTAACCGCGTCCAGGATCATCTTGTGACCCCGCAGGGATGCCACCGCCCGCCCGTCACTCTGAATAACCCCTTTCCGGGACTCAACCAAAAGGTCGATCAGGGCGTTCGCCAGGCGGCTCATAACCCGATTCTTGGCTGCCCGGGCCAGGGCCAGGTGAAAGGCCGTATCGAGGTCCACCGTATCCTTCCCGGAGGCCAGGCTCTCTTCATGGGCAGCGACCGTTTCCGCCAACTGCTTGACCTCTTCCGGAGTGGCGAACTCTGCCGCCAACTGGGCAATGGAGGGTTCGATGATCTTGCGGATGTAAAAGATATCCTTGAGATCGTCCTTCTCATGAAACAGGGCCGCGGATAAAGACTGGATCGAAACATCCCGGCTTGAGGCCAACACGAAGGTGCCGTTGCCCTGCCGGGACTCCACCAGCCGCATCGATTCCAGGCAACGAATCGCTTCGCGCACCGTGGTGCGGGATACCTTGAAAGCCCCGGTCAATTCCCTCTCGGAGGGCAGTTGATCTTCCTTCTTCAGTCTGCCCGTTTTAATGAGCTTGATGATCTGATTGACCACATCCTGATAGGCCCTTTTCTTTTCCACCGCTTTTAACATCTCAGGGTTCCCTCGTTCTCCGGACCTCACTGATGGCCGCCCTAAAATGACCCGCCGACACCGAGAGTTCCGTTTTCCGGGTCTCTGCCGGCAAATCGATCACATCCCCGATTGCCAGGATGGTCGCCCTCCTGCAGATATAGGCTAGGTCGGAACCGGCCAGGCCCGCGGTTTCTTTGGCCAGTTCACCCAGGTCCACCTCAGCGCCCAAGGGCCTATCCTGGGTATGAACCTTGAAAATCTCGAGCCGGGCTTCCTCGTCAGGCAAGGGAAAGGGAAGCACCAGATCGAGCCGGCCCGACCGCATCAAAGCCGGGTCCAGCAGGTCCTCGCGGTTGGTGGCTCCCAAGATGATGACCTCCGAGAGGTCGCTGAGCCTGTCGAGTTCGTTGAAGAACTGGCTGGCCACCCGCTCCGGGGCGCCCACTTCGCTGCCCGCGCCCCGCCGGGCCACCAGGGCGTCCATCTCATCGAAAAACAGGATGCACGGCGCCGATTGTTTGGCTTTTTTGAAGATCTCGTGCAGGGCCTTTTCCGATTCCCCCAACCATTTGGAAAAGAGGATGGGACCGCTGATGGGGATGAAATTCAAACCGGTCTTATTGGCCAGGGCCCGGGCCATGAGGGTCTTGCCGGTGCCGGAAGGTCCGGTGAACAGAATTCCCCGGGAAGGCGACAGCCGCCCGGCGTCGAACAGCTCCGGATATCTGGAGGGCCAGTCCACCACGGAAATGAGGGCCGCCTTGATCTCCTTGAGTCCTCCCACGTCCTCCCATCTGACCGTCGGCCTTTCCGTAAAAAACTCCCGGGTAGCCGAGGGTTCGATCCCCCTGAGGGCCGTCAGGAAGTCTTCCGAGGTGATCAGCAGGTTTTCCGACGTATTCAGGAAGGCCTCGGGATGGGCGCCACCGAAAACCTGAAGATAGCGGCGGAACGCCACCATGCCCGCTTCCTTGCAGAGGGCCTGCAGGTCCGCCCCGACAAAACCATGGGTCACCCGGGCCAGACGGTCCAGGTTGACATCCGGGGCCAGCGGCATGCGCCGGCTGTGGATCTTCAGGATGGCCCGGCGTCCCTCGGCGTTGGGCACCGGGATGGTGATTTCCCGGTCGAAACGGCCGGGCCGCCGCAGGGCCGGATCCACCTTCTCCGGGATGTTGGTCGCCCCGATCACCACCACGTGGCCTCGGGGGACCATGCCGTCCATGAGGGCGAGGAGTTGGGCTACCACTCGTTTCTCCACGTCTCCCAGCACGTCAGCCCGCTTCGGGGCGATGGCGTCGATCTCGTCGATAAAAATTACGCTGGGGGCCTGGCTGGCGGCCTCCTCAAAGATCTCCCGGAGCTTCGCCTCACTTTCTCCGTAGAACTTATGGATAATCTCGGGACCGTTGACCTTGATGAAATGGAGCTTGACCTCGCTGGCGATGGCCCTGGCAATCAGGGTTTTACCCGTTCCCGGAGAGCCATAGAGGAGCACGCCCTTGGGGACTTCGACCCCCAATCTTTCCAGAACCTCGGCATAACGCAAAGGCAGTTCCACGATCTCCCGTACCAGCCGGAGTTCTTGGTCCAGGCCGCCGATGTCTTCGTAGGATACCCGGGCGGCGCCGTTCGCAAGATAATCGGGTTTCTGGAGAACAAAATTGGTCTGGGGGTTGATGAGGACCGGGCCGGAAGGCGAGGTCCCCTCTACCCGGAAGAAACGGTCCCGGCCGCCAAAAAGCGGGATGTTGATCTGGTCGCCTGCTAACACCGGATATCCCTGGAGCACCTTGCCGAAATCTGCCAATTCGGCCTCCCCGGGCACGGGGCAATTCGCCTCCAATAAATAGAGGACAACCGTGGTGGCGGTTTGGCGGGGAACCTTCCTGATCCGGACTCTCTCGCCCACCTCGACCTGGGCATTGGTCCGGATCAGCCCGTCGATTTGGATGTTCTCCATTCCGGGCCCCTGGCCCAGAGTCTCGGCAACCCGGCCGGTCGTCTTTCTTTTGCCGGCGATTTCGACGAGATCTCCCAGGACGGCGCCCAGGGCATGGAGATCTTCAGGGTCCAGACGAGCCCACCCCTTACCGACATCATTGGTCAAAGCTTCGCGGACTTCTAATTCCAGAACCACAATCCTTGCCTAAGTTAACAAATTAGAATAATTGACTTTAGCCATTGCCAAGCGCCGGCCTAGGTGGGGATAGATGAAAGGCCTTACTGCTTGTCCAATCATCATATGGTCCAACCAATTTTTAGAACCTGCCGCTCCCTTTGTCAAGAAAAATTTTTACGGTGAACGATAATCCTTCAGGCCATCCTTGGGCAGGGCGGTAGTGGCCGGCAAGGTTCTGCTCCGAAGTTTTGCCCTGAGACAGGCTTAAGAGAATTGTTGGAAATGAAGTTTAGCCACCAGCTAATCAGTGCATGTGAGAAAGCTACCATCGCGGCCCAACAGGCCCAGGAAAAGCTGGACTGCTCACTGCTTGCTGCTCCCGCCGGGGCTACCACGCCAGCGCCGTGGCCGGGAACGCCGGAGCTTTATTGCCCCTCGGGTCCGCCCCCGCTTCCAGCACCCCGTTAGCGTTTCTGGCCACCGCGCAGATAAAGCCCGCCGACCAGTCCGGCGTCCATAGGACTCGGTGGCCGCGCCGGCTAAGTTCTGCGGCGGTTTCCCGGGCAACCCGCCCCTCCAGCCGCACCTGGCCGGGCGCGGCCGCATGCGGGTAAAAGGTGCCGGGAATGTGGTCGAACGTAATCTTGGGGGCTTCGATGGCCGCCTGCAGGGACATGCCGAACACCGCCCGGTTCAAAAAGAATTGGCTGGTCCACTGGTCCTGCTGGTCCCCGCCCATGGTGCCGAAGGCCATCCAGGGTCGGCCCCGCTGCCAGGCCAGGGAGGGACTCAAGGTGGTCCGGGGCCGCTTGCCCGGCGCCACCACGTTGGGGTGGCCCTCCATCAGGTAAAAGGTTTGCATCCGCGTTCCCAGCGCCAACCCCAACGCCGGGATCACTTCGTTCCCCGAAATCCAGCCGCCGCTGGGGGTGAGGGCCGCCATATTGCCATGCCGGTCCGCCACCGCCACGTGTACGGTCCCATGCCCCCAGTCCCTGGCTTTCCGGACTTCGGCCTCGGGCAGCAAGGCCCCGGGGCGCCAGGGGTCTCCGGGGCGCAGCTTGAAATCGGCCCGCTGCCCATCGATAAGCTGGCGGCGGAGTTCATTATACTTTTCGCTCAAGAGCTCCTCTAAAGGCACCGAAACCTGCTCCGGGTCGCCGTAATACTGCTCCCGGTCCGCGTAGGCCAGCTTGGCGGCCTCCACCCACAGGTGCAGATAGTCCGGGGAGTTGTGGCCCAGGGGCGCCAGGTCAAAGCCGTCCAGGAGGCGTAATAGTTGCAAAAAGACCGGACCTTGGGACCAAGGGCCGCACTTAAAGACCGTGTGATCCCTGAAGTCCGCCCGGACGGGATCCTCGAAGCGGGTTCTAAAGGAAGCGAAGTCCGAAAATTCGAGTAGGCCCTCCCGCTCCTGGACAAACGCGGCCATGGCCTCAGCCGGCTCGCCCCGGTAGAACAGGTCCAGGGCGGCGTTGAGCCCCGCCACCCTTTCACCTTTACCCCGGGCGGCTCCCTTAAGCGCCTCCAGCAACCCGGCCAGGGGAGCGTTGACTAATATCTCCCCCACCCGCAGTCCCGGGGAGTTTTCCCGTAAATAAATCGACGCCGACCCCGGCCACTCCCGGGCAAACCGCCGGCGATTGTCCTCTAATCCGAATCCCGGCTGGTGAACCAGGCCTTCGTGCAACGGGAACCCCTCCCGGGCCAGGGTCTGGGCAGGCTCTAAGATCTCCTCCAAGGGCAGGGAACCGTAGCGTTTCAGAACTTCCAGGAGGGCGCTGACCGCGGCCGGAACCCCGGCAGCCAGGACCCCCGCGGGGGGGATGAGGTCCAGGCCTCGATCCCGGTAGGCCTTCAGGGTCGCCCCGGCCGGAGCCATGGTATTGCCGTTGACGGCCACGGCCCGGTCCTCCGCGGCCACGTAAAGGAGCATCGGACATTCGCCCCCCAGGGTAAACATGTGGGGATTAACCACCGCTTCTACCAGGACGGCGGCTGCCGCGGCATCAAAGGCGTTGCCCCCGGCCTTCAGAAGGTCCAGGCCCGCCTGGGCCGAAAGGTAATGCTCCGAGGCGATGGCTCCCCTGGCGCCGAGAATCCGGCCCCCGAAAGAAAAACCCTGATGAGCGTCTCCGAGATCAGGCATATCGTTTAGGCTCCGGACTTGGCTTTCTTTCTCTAAAATCGCTGCTTGGGCCTCTCAGCCCCGGGCGGCGATGGCTGCGCCCCGGAGGCTGGCCTGCATGGCTTCGCTCTCCCGGGCCAGCCGCTCCAGGTCGGGGGCTTGGGCCTGATAGAGATTGAAGCAGCGGCCCTGGAGTCCCAGGGCGATGGGTTCAATCATCTCCTCCGGCAGCACCAGGGCCCGGGATTTTCCTCGCCGCTCCGGGGAGGCCACTTCCAGCACGCCTTCTTTGCCCCAGAGGCGAAAGATGGCGGTCAGCATGCCGATGGACCAGGCGCTGTCCGACACTACCGCCACCTCGGCGGCGTTCAGGGCGGGGCGGCTGCCATTGAAGGAGATGGACAGGCCGCCGCCGTCCCGCACCGCCTGGAGGGCCTGAACGTCGGTAAGGCTGTCCCCCACGTAGATGGTGTCCTCCACCTTTAAGCCGGTTTTGGCCAGACTGTCGGCCACGATTCCGGCCTTTTCCGGCCCGCCCAAGCATGAGGCCTCCCGATAAATGGCGCCGATCTCCATTTGGGGCAGGCGTTCCCGGAAGATATGCTCCAGGCGGCCGATGGCCTCCTGGACCGGGGCGGCCAGCTCCGCGAGCGAGGCGGCTCCCGGAGGCAACTCGAGGTCCGGGGTCTCCTGGACCTCCTCTTCCAGACGGCGCAGCTCCTCGGCTTCTCCTGGCCCAAGCGGGTAGCGGTCCAGGTCCAGGTCGGTCCCAAAGATGTGCTCCGGGTCAAACCCGAGTTCCCCTCCCACCGCCTCGGCAAACTGGCGGTAGCTTACGCTGACCTCGAAGATGGGAAAGCCGAATCGGTGCAGGAAGCGGTAAGCCTCCTGGGCGCCGGGCATCAGCATCAGGTTCCCGGCGGAGAACTCCCGGATAGCGGCGTTGCTGAGGCCGCGAGCCTTGAGGAAGGGGAGGATGAGCTTCAGGGTGTCCCCGGCCCGGAACTCCGGGGATTTGGCGACATCCATCAGGTAGTCGCAGTAACGGCTCACCTGGGTAAAAAACCGGTCGCCCCGGGGCGGGAGAAACTCCCGGCAAAGTTCGAAGGCATTATCATTGAGGGCCAGCGGTCCTTCGCAGCCCGTGTGTAACTGAATCTGGAGCATAAATATTCCTTAAAATTGGGCTCTTTTTGAAAAATTGGCAGTTGCCAGTGGTCAGTAACCAGTAATCAGTGATCAGTGATCAGTAAATGCTAATCAAGCTAACTAGTTATATCCTATCCCTCAAGGGGGGAGGGTAAATCTAAACTTCTTTACTGCAACCGGGCGACGATCCTTTCCAGAACCTGCCGGTCCGGGTAGCTCTCTCCTCCGGACCCGCCCGACTTGTAAGCCGCGGCCGCCTCCGCCAGGCGCGCCGCCTGGGGCAACGACAGGCCGATATGGAGGCCGGCCAGATAGCCGGCGGCAAAGACGTCCCCGGCCCCCAGGGTGTCCACCGGGGGCCCGTCGAATTGCGCCGGGATATCCAGATAGCGCACCGGGGTGAGGAGCCTGGCGCCCCGGGGGCCGCGTTTGATGAGAACAACGGGTGGGGCCCAAACGGGATGCCGCGTTAGCTCACCCCCCAGGAGAGCCCACTCCGCCTCGGTCAGCAGCAGGGTCTCCACCCGATCCAGCAACTCCTCCAGGGCGGTCCGGCCCCGGCGGGCGTATAGTTCGCCCGGATCCAGGGTGAAGCGCGGACCCTCCGGAAGGCTCACGGCCAGGCGCAGCTGCAGCTTCAAGGGGGCGTCGCCCCCAAAGGAGGTGAGATGCAGAAATCTGGCCTCCTGCAAGGCCTCCCGGGGCAGATCTTTCTCCTCCAATTGGTCATTGGCGTTGGGGGCTACCAGGATGGTGCGCTCGCCCTCCAGGTCCACCAGAGTGTAGGCCCGGCCGCTGTCGCCTTGCTGCCGCACGTGCTCGAGATCGACGCCCTGGAGACTCTCTATCAGAAAAGAGCCGTCCGCATCGGCTCCCAGGCGCCCCGCCAGGGCCACCGGAATTCCCAACTGCGCCAGGGCGTAAGCGGTGTTGGCCGCCTGTCCGCCTCGGGTGCGCCCGGCCGGCCGGGCCAAGCGGGCCAGCAGCTCCCGGAGCCGGTGCTCTTCTGCCCGGGACAGCGCTTCCTCCCCACCCCGGGCCAGTCCGGTGCCCCAGCGTTCAAGCAGGCCGTCCAGGTCGTCAACCCGAAAGGTCAGGTCGAGATTGATGGCCCCCAGACAAAATACCTCCGGCCGCATGCCTGGGAAACTATCAGGATTTCCACTGCCGGTCAAGGCGAGCGGAGGGTGGGGGTTGCCGGGGTGAGCCCCCGCAGCCGGACTTTAGGATGAAGAATTTTGCCGCTAGGGCCGAAAACAGCCGGGAAGACCTGGAAATTTCCAAAAGAATTATTACACTCAATATAAGGACTTTGTCGAGGGAGAGCGATGCACCGCCTCATAAAGATCAGGATTATCCGCGACTTTGAGCAAATGGAGGAGCGCTGGCGTTGCCAACCGGATGCCTGGTTCGGGTTCACCCGGACGCACCTCCACTTCCGGCCCGCGGCGGATTTCTATGAGACTGCCCAGGGCTTGGTGTTGCGCCTGGAGGTGGCCGGCATTCAGCCCGAAAGCCTCTGCCTCTCGATGGCCGGCCAGGAATTAGTGGTGGCGGGACGGCGCCAGCCGCCGCCGCCGGAGGGCATCCAGCGCTTTTTCTGCCTGGAGATGGGCTTCGGCGCCTTCGAGCGCAGCTTCCTCCTGCCCATCCCCATAGACCTTGAGGGTGTCCAGGCCCGCTATCGGGATGGCATCCTGGAGGTGATCCTTCCCCGGAAGGCCCCCCAGATTCATCAGATTCAGGTAAAGCAGGCAGACCCGGAATAATCGATACGGAGGCCCCATGGCCAGTGAAGAACAAGAAGTCCAAGCCCCGCTGCTGGGCGACCAGGAAATCCACCCCGGCCCCAGGGTGCTGTCGATCCTGCCGATGCCCGATATGGTGCTTTTCCCCAGGATGATCCTGCCCCTGGTCCTGTGGGACGAATCGGCCCAAAAGCTGGTGCAGGAAGCCCTCTTTCAGGACAAGATTATCGGGATTGTGGGCGCCCTGGGAGAGAAGGCCGAGGGCTTTGGCCCGGAAGACCTCTCCAGGGTAGGCACCGCCGCCGCCATTTTGAAGATGCGGAAATCCGAGGATGACGCCCTGCGCCTGCTGGTCCAGGGGCTGTACCGCTTCCGGGTGGAGGAGTGGGTGGGTCGTGAACCCTACCTAGCGGCCCGGATAACCCCCATCTCTGAGGAATACGAACCCGACCTGGAGTTGGAAGCCCTGGTCTCCAACGTCAGGGGCCTCTTTTTGAAGATGATGGAGCTCTCCCCCTACCTGCCGGCGGAATTGGGCACCCTGGTCCGGGAGTTGAGCGACCCCCGTTTGCTGGCGGACATCACCGCCGGCAGCCTCAATATCTCCAAGGCCGAAAAGCAGGAACTGCTGGAGACCTACGAAGTCAAGGAGCGCCTGCGCCGGGTGCTGGGTCTGATCAACCGGGAACTGGAGATCCTGGAACTGGGAAAGAAGATCCAGTCCCAGGTGAAGGTGGAGATGGACAAGGCACAAAAGGAGTATTATCTCCGGGAGCATATTAAGGCCCTGCAAAAAGAGTTGGGGGAAGGGGAAGAAAAGGGCCGGGAGATCGAAGAGATCCAGTTTCGCCTGGAAGAGGCGGGGCTCCCGCCCCACGCCCTGAAGGAGGCGGAGCGGGAACTGACCCGGCTGAAGCGGACCCCGCCTACCTCCCCCGACCACCAGGTGATCCGCAATTATCTGGAGTGGATGATCGAACTGCCCTGGAGCAAGTCCACCGAAGATAACCTGGACCTGACCCAGGCCAGGCAGATCCTGGATGAAGACCACTATGACCTGGAGAAGGTGAAGAAGCGCATCCTCGAATATCTGGCGGTGCGCCGGCTGAAGCCGGACATGAAGGGTCCCATCCTCTGTTTCGTGGGGCCGCCGGGGACCGGCAAGACCTCCTTGGGGCGCTCTATTGCCCGCTCCCTGGGGCGCAAATTCATTCGCCTCTCCCTGGGAGGGGTACGGGACGAAGCCGAGATCCGGGGGCACCGCCGCACCTATGTGGGGGCCCTGCCCGGCCGGATCATTCAGAGCATGCGCCGGGCCGGCTCCAACAACCCCGTCTTCATTCTGGATGAAGTGGACAAGATCGGCGCCGATTTTCGCGGCGACCCCTCCTCGGCCCTCCTGGAGGTGCTGGACCCGGAACAGAATAACTCCTTTTCCGACCATTACCTGGACGTGGGTTTCGATCTCTCCAAGGTGATGTTCATCACTACCGCCAACCTGCTGGACCCCATTCCGCCCCCCCTGCGGGACCGCATGGAGGTCCTGGAATTGGTGGGCTACACTGAGGAGGAGAAGTTGGGGATCGCCTTTTCCCACCTGATCCCCCGGCAGTTGGAGGCCCATGGCTTGACCGCGGCGCAACTGGAGATCAGCCCCGTGGCCATCCGGGTGCTCATCGCTTCCTACACCCGGGAGGCGGGCCTGCGCAACCTGGAGCGGGAGATCGCCGCCCTGTGCCGGGGTGCGGCCCGGGAGATCGCCGAGGGTGGCCGCTCCTTTGTGGCGATCGGTGAAGCGGAGGTCTCCACCTATCTGGGGCCGCCCAAGTTCTTCCGGGAAGCGGCCCTGGACCACCCCGAGCCCGGAGTGGCCACCGGCCTGGCCTGGACCCCCACCGGCGGCGATATCCTGTTCATCGAGGTCTTGCGGATGCCGGGCAACGGCAACCTCAAACTCACCGGGCAGTTGGGAGACGTCATGAAGGAGTCGGCCACGGCGGCGCTTTCTTATATCCGGGCCCGGGCCCCCTTCCTGGGCATCGAGGAGGATTTCTTCGAGAAATCCGACCTCCACATCCATGTGCCCGCCGGGGCCATTCCCAAGGATGGGCCTTCCGCCGGAGTGGCCATGCTGTGCGCCCTGGTGTCGCTGCTCTCGGGGCGGCCCCTTAAGAAGGACCTGGCCATGACCGGGGAGATCACCCTGCGGGGTCACGTCCTGCCGGTGGGCGGCATCAAGAACAAGGTGCTGGCGGCCCATCGGGCGGGCATCCGGGAAATCATCCTGCCAGCCCAGAACAAGGTGGACCTGGAGGAGATCCCAGCCTCGGTGCGCCAGGAACTGAGCTTCCACCCGGTGGAGCGCCTGGACCAGGCCCTGGAGATCGCCTTCCCGCCCCCGGACGCACCCTGAGGTTAAGAAATATGGAGGAGGGGCTCTTGTGCGCCTCTCCTTCAGACCTCTCCTTTGGGAAGAAAATTTTCCGCCTCGATTCTCGTATGAATTATTTGGATTACTTTATCTTAGGAGCAATCCTGGTGGGGACGGTCGTGCTGGCGGCGCCCATCTCCTTTGAGTTCGATTCCACTGAGCGCCGGGTCAAGTTTGTCTGGCTGGGCCTTAACATTACCAGGAGGTTGCAGGGGCAGAGACGGGAAAAGGCTCCCAAGAAGACTAAAAAGAGATGGAAAACCCGCGGCCTGGCCATGCTGAGGCGGCTTTGCCAGGGGCGGGATCTGGTCTGGGAATTGGTCGAGCGGGTGAGGCGATTTGGGCTTGAGGTTTTCCGGGGGCTCTTCTTCCATAACTCCGAAGTCAGGATATCCTTACCTGACCCTATGTGGAACGGGCTGCTGTATGCCGCCGTCGGCAATCTCCAGTTGAAAGAAATGAACCTTTCGGTGAATTTCGACAACTGCAATTACGCCAAAGTCTGGGTGACTGCTTATCCTTACCGGGTGATCTGGAGACTGGCGACCCTGTTGCTCACGCTTCCCTATATCCGCCTGCTGAGGTTGGCCCGAGACCTCAAGAGAAATCGTCAACCCATTTAAAAAAAGGATTTGCAAGCAAGGAGATTGGCCATGACAACTGCGGCTTCAGAGATTATCGGCAAGCTGATGGAGGAATTGAGGAGCGTTGCGAAAACCGAGACCATTTTGGGCAAAGAATTTGTGGTGGGTGACTTTACCCTGATTCCCGTTTCCAGGATTTCCCTGGGTTTTGGCGCCGGCGGAGGCCAGGGCGCCGAAAACAAAAAGACAGGGGAGGGCGGCGGTGGCGGCGGCGGGGTAGTGGTCACCCCCATTGCCTTTGTCGTTATTAAGGGGGGAGAGATATCCTTCCAGTCGATCAGGAAAGGCGGAGCCTTTGACAGCATCTTCGAGGCGCTCCCCGAAATGGTTGAGAAAATTGTGGATAGGGGACAGGAAAATAAGGTAAAAAGTGAGGCTGAAGCCGGTTAATTTTCGGCAATCGGCAAGATTGCCTACCCGGCCGGAGCGCCGGCCGCAAATTCCTCGATTACGGAGGCAAATCTCATGGCCGTCTTTACCTGTGAAAAATGCGGCAGCAACGTGGAAACCCGATGCAAACCCAAGAAGTGCAACGCCTGCGGGGAGACCGGCGTCATGTGCAAGGTGGAGGCCGCCGCCCCGCCCAAGAAAGGGAAGAAATAAAGGGCTGGCGGCAGAGTTGCCGGCCTGGGCCGGCCCCCATTTCCGAGGGTATTTTCCCTCTTTGGAAAAGGGGGAGTTAGGGGGATTTCAGGAGGTTTTTTAAATCCCCCCTGCTCTCCTTTCAAAGGGGGGGTTAAAAGACCCTTATTTGAGGTTTCACTAAAGTGCTGCCATTATTTTCTAACCGAAAACCGCAAGATGATTTACGGCGTCGGGGTTGATCTGGTCAAGCTGGCGCGCCTTGCCGCGGCCATCCGCCGCTATGGCGAGCGCTTCCTGAACCGCGTCTTCACTCCCCAGGAAATCGCCCATTGCCGGGGAAAGCGCGGGAGCGACTCCGGGTTTGCCCTGCGTTTTGCCGCCAAGGAGGCCTTCTCCAAGGCCCTGGGGGTTGGTCTGAGGAGGGGAGGCATCCACTGGCGGGAGGTGGAGGTGGTCCCGGACTCCATGGGCAAACCGGAGCTTAAGGTCAGCGGCCGGGCCGCCCAGCTCTGCCAGGAGGCCGGCATTACCGGCATGCACCTCTCTTTAAGCGACGAAGACGGCCAGGGCGTGGCCGTGGTGATTTTGGAGAGGTGAGGGGCGCGAAAAGTTCAAGGTTCAAGGTTCAAAGTTCAAAGTTCAAAGTCAAGAGCCAGCGCAGTTATTAGCTTTCCAGGTTTTTGACCCTCTTTAGGTCTTTTTGCTTCTCTTTTGCCGAAAACCGGAAATCGGAAACCTGAAGTTTTGCCGATCCCCAAGATAACCATCCCAATCCTGTTATGCTTTCTGGTGGCGGCAGTGTTTGCCGGCGCGGCCGGGGCTGCGGAACCCTTCGCCATCCCCCAGCCGGGCCGCATCTTTAAATTTCCCGCGGACCACGGGGCCCACCCGGATTACCAGACCGAGTGGTGGTACTGGGTGGGGCACCTGAAATCTCCCGAGGGCGAGGCCTTCGGCTACCAGCTCACCTTCTTCCGGGCCGCCCTGCGCCGGCCCGACTCCTTGGCCCGCTCGGCCTGGTCCCTCAACACCGTCTATTTCGCCCACCTGGCCGTCACCGACCCGGCCCGGGGGCGCTTTCGGTTCCAGGAAAAGGTGGGCCGGGGCGCCCTGGGGCTTTCCGGCGCCACCCCCGACCGCCTCCATGTCTGGATCGGCGATTGGCAGGCGCGGCAGGAAGGGGAGGGCTTTCATCTAGAGGCCGGAGACCGGGGGTTGGGGCTGGACCTGCTCCTCACTCCCCTGAAGCCCCCGGCCCTCAACGGCGAGGGAGGCTTCAGCCCCAAGTCGGCCCAGTATGGGGCCGCCAGCTATTATTATTCCATTACTCGCCTCAATAGCCTGGGGCATCTCTTTTTGGACGGCCGCGCCCTAAAGGTTAGCGGGGACAGTTGGATGGACCACGAATTTTTCAGCAGTTCCATGGCCCCGGACCAGGCGGGCTGGGACTGGTTCGCCATCCAGCTGGCGGACGGGAGCGAGGTGATGCTCTATCTCCTGCGCCGGCGGGACGGCTCGCTGGACCCGGCTTCCGCGGGCACCCTGGTGGACCCGCAGGGAGAGACGCGGCACCTGAAGCTCAACGATTTCCAGGTTAAAGCCACCAGCACCTGGAAGTCTCCCCACTCCGGGGCCGTATATCCGGCCGGCTGGCAGGTGTTCATCCCCGGGGCCGGCCTGGAACTCATCCTCACTCCCACGCTGGCGGACCAGGAGATCCGGGCCGGCGTCCCGGCGCAAGTAAGCTATTGGGAGGGCCAGGTGCGGGTTCAGGGGAGAGCCGGGGCGCGGCCGCTCACGGGCATGGGCTACGTGGAGCTCACCGGCTACGCCGGCCCCATGGAGGGAGGGTTCTAAAAACAGTTCAAGGTTCAAAGTTCAAAGTTGAGACTTCTGCGAAAACCAGCTTTGTCATCCTGAGCGAAGCGAAGGATCTCGTATTTTCTTAGTATTTATGAGATTCTTCGGTCGTTTCACCCCCTCAGAATGACAAAAAAGGGAACTTTCGCTGAGGTCTGAACTTTGCAGTTAAGAAGTGGTATTTGAACCTTGAACCTTAAACCTTGAACTTTGAACTTTTAGCCGGCTAGTGCTGGCTACATACCTGTCGGGCCGCGGCCGCGGCCATCTCCAGGTCCTGGGGGCCGTGGGCCAGGGAAATGAACCAGGCCTCAAAAGGGGAGGGCGGCAGGTAGATGCCGGCCGCCAGCATCCCCTGGAAGAACTGCCGGAATTTCTGCAAATCGGTTCTCTTGGCGTCCTCCAGAGCTTGGACCGGCCCCCGGGTGAAGAAGGGGGTGAGCATAGAGCCCACCCGGTTGACCGTGAGGTCGAGGCTGCCGCGAGCCGCGGCCTGGGCCAGTTCCTGGGCCAGCCAGGCCCCTTTTTCTTCCAAATGCTCATAGGTCCCGGGTTTTTGCAAGGCCCGCAGGGTGGCCAGCCCTGCGGCCACCGCCACCGGGTTGCCGGAGAGGGTCCCCGCCTGGTAGATGGGGCCGGCGGGGGCCATCCGGGACATGAGGTCCCGCCGGCCGCCGTAGGCCCCCACCGGTAAGCCGCCGCCGATGATCTTGCCCAGGCAGGTGAGGTCGGGGGTGACGCCATAGAGGGCCTGGGCCCCGCCCCAGGCCACCCGGAAGCCGGTGATCACCTCATCGAAGATTAAGATGATGTCCTCCTGGTGGCAAAGCTGGCGCAATCCCTCCAGGAACCCGGGGCGGGGGGGGACCACTCCCATGTTGCCGGCCACCGGCTCCACGATGACCGCGGCGATCTCCTTAGGATAGCGCCGCACCGCCTCCTTAACCGCCTGCAGATCGTTGTAGGGGAGGGACAGGGTCAGGGCGGCGATCTCGGGGGGCACTCCGGGGCTGCCGGGAATTCCCTGAGTGAGCACGCCGCTGCCCGCGGAGACTAAAAAGGAGTCGGCGTGGCCGTGGTAGCAGCCGTCAAACTTAAGCAGCCGGGGCCGGCCGCTGGCGCCCCGGGCCAGGCGCAGGGCGCTCATGCAGGCTTCGGTTCCGGAGCTGACCAGGCGCACCATCTCCAGGGACGGGACCGCTGCCACCAGCAGGCTGGCCAGTTCCACCTCTCCCGGGGTGGAGGCGCCAAACCCCAGGCCTCGCGCCGCAGCCTCCTGCACCGCGGCCACCACCTCAGGGACGGCATGCCCCAGGATCAACGGCCCCCAGGAACCGATAAAATCGAGGTAGGAATTGCCGTCCACGTCAAAAACCCGGGCCCCGGCGCCCCGCGCCAACAGGGGCGGCGGGGTCAAGCCCACCGCGCCCCAGGCCCGCACCGGGCTGTTTACCCCGCCGGGCATCAGAGAAAGCGCGGTTTGGAAAAGGCGCTGCGATTCCACCAGGTTAGCCACGACCTCACTCCTAAGATTCACTCAGCCGGTCTCCCGGCAGCCGGAAAGCGGGCGAAGGGCGGACACCTGGGTCCGCCCCTACAACAGATGACTCATTCGCTCCGGCGGCGGCCGGCCTCCAGGCCAGGCGCCTGGCTCATGGCTCCCGGTCGCCGGCCAGGCGGTCCCTTGACTCTTCCCGGAAATAGCGCATGGTGGTCTTTTTGAGTTCGCTTTCGCTGAAGAGCACCTGGTAATCGCTGAGACCGGTTTCATGGGCCATGCGGGCCGCGATCTCCAGGCATTCCTCCCGGGTGCGGCCATGGACCATGGTGTAAAGATTGTAAGGCCAGGCCGGGGCTGGCCGGCGGGCGTAACAATGGGTCACCGCCCTCTGGGCCGCCAATTGCCGGCCGAGGGGCCTAAGAGCCGCTTCGGGAACCTTCCAGGCCACCAGGGCATTGGCCTCATATCCCGATTTTTGGTGCCGCAGGGTGGCCCCGAAGCGCCGGATGTAACCCCTATCCATCAGGCCTCTGATGGCGGCCAGCACCTCCTCCTCTTCGAGACCCAGCCGGCCCGCCAGGTCCAAAAAGGGACGGGGTTCGATTTCCAGGTCCCGCTGCAGGGCCAGGATCAACCGTTTTTCCAATGCCGATAACATGGTGGAAAAGATACATTATTCAAGTAAAAAGGCAAAAGTAAAAAGGCTAAAGGCAGGTCAAAGCCAGAGGCTCCTTAGCAGAGACCGAAAACCGAAAACCGGCCTCTACCAGGAGGCCGGATCTCCAGCCCGGATGCCGTAGCGTTCACAAAAGCCGGCGGGCACCTCCAGGACGAAGGCCACCGGCTCCGGGGAGAGGTAACAGGCATTTTGGTCCTGAGGGGAGACGTTGGGGGTGAGGCCCGCCACCCGGCCAGGCTCCAGCCAGACGAAATCCAGGGCAAAGCGCATGTCGCGCATACAAAAAGTCTGCACCTCCCGGCGGGGCAGGATGAACAGCATGCCCCGGCCTTCGGCGAGCGCCTTTCGGCCTCCCAGCCCCTGGTATAGCTTTTCCGGGGAGCTGACCACTTCCGCCTGGACCCTGACGTGGCCGAGGGTAACCCAGATAAAGGGATTGCCGTACTTGGAGACCTCTTCCCCGGCCGCTGCGTAGGATGGGCAGAAGAGGCCCGCCAGCACCAGGAAAATGAGGCTTAAGCGGATAAGGAGATACCTGGTTTTCATGCCGAAAGTTTATCTAATCAATCCCAGGCCCATGACGCCGATGACGATCAGATAGATGGCGACGATATAATTGAGCAGCCGTGGGATTACCAGGATGAGGATACCGGCTATCAAGGCCACCATGGGTTGCAGATAGGGCATATGGGGCATCATCATCTTTTCCTTTCTGTCAAGAGATTGGGGGTTAGGGAGTTCTCCAGCCGCCCTCAAGCATAATCGTAGATCAGGTCGGCCTCGGCGCCGCAACGGGTGCAGACCAGGGTGCGCGGCCGCGGCTTCCCGGGTTCCCCAGGCGGGAGGCCGGTTTCCTTGATCTTTTCGCACTTGCTGGTCCGTCTCGGCTTCGTTGCCGCACTTTTCACAAAAACATACCAGCTTCCCGGGCTCCATTAACGTCTCCTAAAGTTGGCCCTGGGCCAGAGGGGCAGGCCAGTCCTCTCCTTGGCCCTGGGTTAAAAATAAGAAGCCCGGGCCCGTTTGTAAAGCCGGGCCGGCCAGGAAGTTAGGAAGTGGGGGCCGCGCCCTGGGGAACTTTTGCCGCGGCAGGGCTTTATTGGGCCTTTCCCGAGGGTCTCATTCACTTATCGAGGCTGGGGGCGCGCCACCAAAAAAATCGCCGCCCCGGCAGTGCCGGAGCGGCGATCATATGGTTAATCCTTCCAGACGGGCTTAACGGGAGAGCCAGCGGTCGTTGCGCACCGTCAGGAAGGCGTAGCCCTGGACCCAGTTGAGGAAGAAGAAGGCAAAGTAGGAGTAGATGATACCGTAAATGAATTCCATATCCCTTTCCTGATGGATGTAATAGTACATATACACCAGGGTGAGAACCCCCAGCCCAGCGAAAAATTTCACCATGACGATGGGGTAGATGAAGAAGGAAAGCAGCAGGATCCCCATGAAGAGGTAGAGGAGAGGGAACTCGATCTGAGTGATGAAGAAGTCGACAATGGGCAGCAACCAGTGCCGTTCCCGGTAGTTGCTAAAGATGAACTTGATCTGCACCCAGGTTTCCCGGAAGTTGGTGCGTTCCCAGCGGAGATACATGCGGCACAGGCCAAGGTAAGTTTCCGGGACCACGGTGTAGACCAGGGCGTTGCGCTGATAAACGGTGAAGAATCCCTGGCGCAACACGAAATTGGTGAGGGCCCGATCTTCGCCAATTTTGGCGGGCAGTCCCATGAAGGTCTGCCACCGCCATTTTTCCAGGATGGGTCTTAAGACCCGGGCCCGGTAGGCGGACAAGGCCCCGGGGGTGCAGGTGACGCAGCCGTACATGGACTGGGAGGCCCGCAGGAAGTCGAAGGCCAGGACGAAGCGCACTGCCAGCATCCGGGCCATGAGGCAGCGGGCCCGGTTGAAGACCTTGACGTTACCCGCCACCGCCCCCACTTGGGAATCCTGGAGCATGGGGGCGATCACCTGCCTCACGGTGTCGGGCTTGACGATGCTGTCGGAGTCGATGGTTACGAAGAAATCTCCCCGGCCCCGGGTGAAGCCGGCATAGAGCGCCTCTTTCTTGCCCCGGTTCTCAGGGAAGCGGATGGCCTTGATGAGGCCGGGGTGGCGCTGCCGGGCCCGGTCGAGGTAAGTCCAGGTGTCGTCCGTGGAGCCGTCATCGATGCAGATGATCTCCAGGCGATCCACCGGGTAGTCCGAGGCGGCCGCGGCGTAAATGGCCTTTTCCACCATGGCCCCTTCATTGTAAGCGGGAATTATGACGGTCACCCGGGGAAGCGGGCCGCTGGGCAGCTGGTAGGGTTTATAGCGCCACCAGAGAATGGTGCGCACTAATTGGAAGCCCAGATAGGCCAGGGTAAAGCCGGTTTCCAGGGCCAAGAGGGGGGAACCATAGCTCTTGCGGCTGAAGAGGTGCAGATAACCGTTGAAAGAGCCGACCCTAATGGCGACCACCAAACAGACCGACAGGATTAAAGGGATCAGGATCTTGAGAAGCAAATCCAATGTCTGGATCCGCTGTTCTTCCTGGGACCGCCACTTTCCCTGGATCCAGGGGGCGGAAACGGTGACGTTGGGCATATTGCTAGCAACCTCTTTTGAGCAATCGAATACGAACAGCTAACCTTTATGCAAAGGACTTGCCAAAAAATTAGGAAAAAGCTGGTGGATAACTAATTGAATATACATATAAAATAAATCGGACAAAATTGTTTCCGGCTTGCCGCAGCCAAAATTTCTCTGCTTGAGATTTGCTCCCGCAAACATGATAATTTTTTCTCAAAGTGATAATTTTGCCCAGGGAGGTTCAAGAAATTCCGGAACCGGGCGAGATAAAAGAGAGCCAGAACCCCGAACCGGAAGGCGCCCGAGTAAAATAATTTTTCCTGGAAAGGTTGCTACCGTGAGCCTCCGCGGGAACTCCAGGAGGGAAGGTTCATAAAGCCGCGTTTTTCCGGAGTTCACTTCTTTCTGATCTTGTGATAAATAGTTGTCGAGCCTGGAGGCTCCAGGAGATTTTCACCACACAGGGACTGATATGACTGGCAAACAAGCGCCTCCCTCGGAGGAGGCAGGTGGGCTGAACCTTTGTGAATTGGGGAAGGTTTGCGTCGTCCCGGCGGGCACCCGCATCGTCAGCCAGGGAGAAAAGCCGGAGTTCTTTTATGTGATCCAGTCCGGCCGGCTGCAAGTCTTTCGGGAGACTGACGACCATATCCGCACCCCCTTGACGGAATTGGGCCCTGGCGCTTATTTCGGCGAAGTGGCCCTGGTTACCGGCCAACGCCGCACCGCCTCCGTGGAATCCCTGGTGGAAACGGAACTCGTCAAGGTCTCCAAAGAGGAGTTCGACCACCTCCTGGACAACAACCCGCAGCTGGCGCGCCACATCATCCAGCAGTTGTCCGACTGGCTGGTGAGCGGGGACCGCCGCCTGGAGCAAGAGGTGGTGCACCAGGTGAAGCTGAGGGAGATCTCCTGGTTCGACTACGCCCTCATGGTGGGCTTGAGCCTCTTCTTGGCACTGATATTCAATTTTTACAACGACAGCGGGATTCCCTTAATTTACGGGTGGGGTGAAAAAACCTCGGTTCCAGAGATCAGCCTGGCCCAGGCCCGGGAAATGTACCAAAAAAACGAGGCCACCTTCGTTGACGCCCGCAAGAGCCCCTTTTTTGAACAGGAACACATCAAGGGCGCTATGAACCTGCCGGAGGTCCTGTTCCCCCTGATGTATCCCATGTTCCAGTACATGGTGACGCAGGAGGGGGCCAAGGACAAGCCCTTAGTCGTTTACGGGGGCACTTTCAGCCGGCGGTTCGACGTGGTACTGGCCCGCCTGCTCAAGAAAAAGGGGTTCAAGCAGGTGCAGGTGCTGCAAGACTACGGGGGCTGGCCTAAGGTCTTTCCCCTGGAGAGGAAACCACCCCTGCCAGCCGCCAGCGCCCCGCTGGGTCTGGCGGGTTACCTCGAATGGGTGCCGGTGAGCATCTTCCTGCTTATTTTGATTCCTGCCGTCCGCCCCAGCCCCTACCTTTCGATATTCTGCCGGCTGCTCGTGGGGGTTATCTTTATGGCCTTCGCCCTGAGCAAGATTATGCGGCCGGCGGTCTTCGCCTTGAATGTGGTCGATTATGGGTTGATGCCCTCCTGGGGGGTGGACCTGTGGTCCCTGGCGCTGCCGTGGGCGGAGCTGGTGGTGGGAATGTTTCTCGTCCTGGGTATCCGCACCCGGGCCGCAGCCACCCTGATCGCGGCCATGATCCTCACCTTCATGGTGGGCCTGCTCTATGCCATCTATCTGCATCTGCCTATCAACTGTGGTTGTGTCGGGGAAGCGGGGGAACCGGTGACCTGGTGGAAGATTCTCAAGAATACCGGGATGCTGGTCATGTGCATCCAAATTTTCCTCTACGATCGCTACCTGGTTTTGGATCGGGGAGGCTTCATCTGGCGGGACAGTTCGATATGAACAGAGATTCTTTAATGTGGGCCGCGGTCTTAGGTCTGATCCTGGCAATTCTGGCCTTTTCAGGTTGCGGGGAGTCGCGCTCCCGCTTCGCCGGCACTTATCGCTCCGTGGAACCCGTTGGCGAAAAAAATTACATCGATCTGGAGCTCGAAGAAAGTGGCAAGGGGACCTGGACGGTGGCCGGAAATACCACGGAGTTCACCTGGGTGGTGAATGACCGCAAGATCTGGATTTATCTCAAAACCGGCGCCATTATCATCGTTACCCCCAGCGCCGCTGGCGAAGAATTATCGGCGGATATGACCGGCGAATGGCACCCCGGTTGTCCCCCCAATTCCTGTGTGACCTTTAAACGGGTTGCCAAAGGAGGATAAGATTATTACCGGAGAGCAGATTTTCTGCCGGGCGGCGGGCCGCGGGCGGAATAAAACAGTCCGGTTATGGTGGTTTTGCCTCGTTTGTCTGATTTTTGGGTTGACGTCAACAGGCTGGGGAGCCTCCGGGGTAGAAGTGCGGCGTCTGGGCTTGAGCAGGGTCGGGGAAACCACCTTGTTGACCGTCGTTTTGGACCGGGCCGCCGAGCCCCGGATCACTGCCGTCCAGACCCCGGGCAAACCCCAACTGGTGTTGGATTTTCCCCAGGCCTGGATGGGAACCCTGGCGACTCGCCTTGAAGGTGACGACGTCATCGTGGAGCAGGTGCAAACCGAGGCCACCCAGGGCGGAGTGCGCATCATCCTCGATTTGTATCCGAATCAGGCTTACAGTTATTGGCGCCGCAGCCAAGCCGGCGTCGGGGGCGAAACCCTCTTTCTCCTGGGCCTTAAGTCCCAGTCCCCGGCTCCCGGCCAGGCGCAGCTCCCGCCGCCTGCCCCCAGCCCACCGGAAGGCCCTCCGGCAGCCACCGGGGAACAGGAATGGGAACCCCCAGCACCGCAGGCGCCGCCCGCCGGAAACGCGGTTGCCGGCAGTTTAGGCGAGCTGAAAGGCCTGCTGCCCAAGGCCGCGGGGTTGCTGCAAAGCCTGGAGAACCATGGTTGGACCATCTCCGCATCCCATACCTATAATAACCCCGGCCAGCGCTTCAGCCGGGACTTCGTCCTGACCCAGCCGCAGTATCCGGAACTGGCGGTGGAGATCCTCTACCTGCCCTCCGATGCGCCGGGCACCCCTAATATCGGCATCATCGATTTAACCACCGCTAAACTGCAGGATGAGACCGCCTCCAAGTACCAGGAGTTGCGCCATTGGGATTTCTCCAGAATTAAAAAGCACTATGAAGATATAGGAGATTTCTTCGAAGATGCCTTGAAACCCCTGAGGGTGAAGCTGCGGGAAGAAACCAAGGCCATAGCCCTTAAGGATGCGCCGGTGTTTCAAGAATTCCTGAGGGCCGCCGACCCCGGGAACCCCCAGGTGGCCGACCAGGTGATGGCCCACGTGCGAGAGAAGGTAAACCCGAGGTTCGAAGGGGTGCAATATACCATTTCCGAAAATCCCCTGATCATTCTCAATCAGGTCGATTTTCTTTATGTGAAGATTTTCTATCTGAGTTCCTAATAAGGAGGTGGACCGTGGCTAAGGAGATCACCATTTTCGGCAAACAATCCTGACCCTTTACCGCCAAGGCCCGGGAGGCCAAGAGCGGAGAGGGTTTTAGCGTCGACTTTCGGGATGTCATCCAGGATGGAGAGGCCATGGCGGAGATGTTGCGCCTCACCCAGGGAGACCGCCATGTGCCCGTGCTGGTGTGGAAGACGGCCGGGTGAGCATCGGTTTCGACGGCGCCTGAAAGGCTTGAGCACCCGCGGTCGCGGGGTATTCTTACCAATTCCCAAGTTTTTCATTCCTTCGTTTCCAGGCTGTAGGGGCGGCGTTCCGCCGCCCCTACAGCAGGGAGGCTCCGCCTCTACAGCTTGGGAACGAGAAAATTTTTTGTCCAGTCTTTGCCTGGCCCCCGGGTTATCGCGGCAGTAGCCGCCGGCAGGGATAGGCCACCTGGATATCCCGGTCCAAGTGTGGTTCGGGGGCATGGAGCAGGCCCAAAAAAAGCAGAGCCGTCTCTCCGGGAGACAGGGTGGCATTGATACGGGAGGCGATGAAGCGGTCCCGCGCCTGAAGCAGGGTGGCGCCGGCGGAGGGTTGCCCTTGGGATCCGGGGCGGTTTGGGGCCGCGGCTACGGCCTCTCTGGCCAGGTCATATTCTTGCAGCAGCAGTTCCGGAGATTCCGTGCCCATCAAGGCGGCCCCACGCGCCATAAGCTCTACCAGCAGGCGGTGATTATGGCTGCCGCTGCTGGCCAGGTCCCGGACGATCTCCTCTTCCCGGCCGCATACCGGCAAGCCGTCCTGGTAGAGCCGGGCCCGGGGGAAGTCGAGCCCCAGGCCCAGGATACAGCCGCCGATCTCCTCCCACAGCTTCTTTAGGGCCGCTTCCTTGCGCCTGGTTGTCAGGACCCCGTATTTATTTATAAAGGTCTTCCTCACCGCCTCCCCCAGGGAACCCAGGTCCGCCAGGGTGTGGATGATGGGGATGAACATCAGGAGACGCCGGTCCTCCGGGGAATCGGTGGCGGCGCTCCCCTGTTGCCGGCTTGCAGGTTGGTTCTTGAGAGCCATGGTTGCCGGTCCCCTTGGGCGCGGGGCTAAATGGCGACAGCAGGAAATATTTCCAAAAGATTATTTCCCTAGAGCTTATCACAAAAAAATTGACCATTAGAAATCCTAATATCTACTGGAGATCGCCAATCGGCATGGGAACCGCTGAACTTGGGACTCTCTACGAACCCCTACCGGTGATTAGAGGGGGACTGGATGCTTGCTGGCCGGGAGGGGTCCCTGAGTCAGGGGGAGCGGGTCTCGATCTTAGGGAGGCTGGGTACAGGTGATTGGTTAGCTATAGCAACCCTGCTTCCATAAGCAATCTGGTTCCCGGCAGTCGGAAAGGGCCTGGTAGCAAGGGGAGTTCCCTTCCTTTTGCTGGATGGCGCGAATAAGGTCGACTTTCCGAAGCCGGGAGTAATTCTTCACCCCCAGGATGCGGGCTTTCTCTATTATCTGACTCATCGTCATGGCAAATCACCTTATGGGCATTAAATGACTGGCAGCAGCTGGCCGGTTTCCGGTTTTAGCAGGTCCTGGTCATAATTCGTCCGGTTGAAGATTTTAACGTTCGCATAGTTTGCTTCCGGATTATCATGCAAATGCCGTTTCCACGAGTCATCCCGAGTTTCTCCCGGCCACACCTCAATAATGGCCAGGCGAATGTTAAAATACCCCTTTAACCTGCTTAACCAGATACCTTTTCGAATTTCCTTCAAGTTTCTCATGATTACCATTTTCCATCCGGATAGACTTTCTTCTTGTTGAATTCTTAATATTTGTTTATTAAGGTAGTATTTCCCTTTCATGAAAATTTTGTTAATAAAATTTGTAAGGTGAAGTCGGGTTCGGGTCTGCCAAGATGGCAAAATAGGCGCACGCTTGGATGGCCCCCACTGTTGCGGGGGTCGATTGAGGGTCCCATGGGAGTCATCATTGCGATCGTCAATAACAAGGGGGGCGTAGGCAAGACCACGGCTGCCTGCAATCTGGCCCATGCGTTGGGGCTGCTGGGCAAGCGCGTCCTGGTGGTGGACCTGGACCCCCAATGTAATGCCACGTCCTTGCTCCTTGCCAACAGGCTTGACCGGCAGCACAGTCTGTACGACCTTTTAGCTCACGAGACGTTGGGGTTTCCCCTGGCGGGGGCCATTTATCCCGGCCAATATGAGGGAGTTAGCTGCCTCCCCAACGTCCCGGAGACTGCCGCTTTAGAGCCGGAACTGATAATGGGCGCGCCGGCCAGCCTTTCTCGGCTTCGCCGCCATTTGCGGCATTATGCCCTCCGGCACTTCGACTTGGTCATCATCGATAACCCGCCCAACCTGGGCTCTTTTGTCATCTGTGCCCTGAACACCGCCGATTTCGCCCTGGTACCCGTCAAGGCCGGAAGCGCCTTCAGTGTGTCCGGCCTCTTGCAAGCAGTTCGCCTGATCAACGAGGTCAGGGTCAAGGACAATAAAGACTTGAAAGATTTGCGGCTGTTGATTAATCAGGTGGATAGGAGGACGCTCATCAGCCGAACCCTGACCGAGCAGATTTTCAAAGCGTTTGGGAAGGATCAAATTTTCAAGACCTCTATCCCCGGAAACACCGCCTTCGAGCAGGCAGAGGCCGCCGGCGCCACGATTTTCCGCTGGAACGCCAACGCCCCCGGCGCCCGGGCCTTCCGGGAGCTGGCCCAAGAACTCCTGGACATTTTTGCCGGGTAAACGGCAGGGAGGCCGCATCATGTCCAAACTTGAAGACCAAAAAAAGAAAAGGCGGACCTTGTCAGAGGGCTTTAATAATGTGCCGAAGCTCCTGGAAGAGGCCCGGCGGGCCGTGGACGACGTAACCCGGGCGTCCCGGAAGAAAGGGGGCGGGGGTAAAACTGCGGCCGCACCTAAGGGCCGGAAAGGCGGGGGTGCGGGAGCGCAGGGGCCCAAAGCCGCCCCCCGGAAAAAGTCAGCCAAAGAAAGGGTCCGGCGGAAAACCCCTTCCCACCCTCCTGCCTCCAAGAAACCAGAGGCGGCTTCCTCCAGGGCTTCGGCCTCCGCCATCTCCGGCAGCCCCCAGCCAGGCCCAGCTTATTTCGGCATAACCGTGAAACACGCCATCCCCGGGCGCACTCGCTTGCGCCTCGTTGAAATGCTGCACGACGAGACCCTGGCCGCAAAGCTCACGTCCCTTCTGACCGCCGTACCAGGGATCCTTTCGGTGGAGGCCAGCACCGCCACCGGTTCCCTGCTCATCACTTTTAGCCCCAAGGATCTGGCTACGGTTAAGACCCGTAACCATTTTGCCGAAGTCATGCACCGGGTTTTCCCCGGGTTCGATGCGGAGAATCTGCTAAAGCGAATGCTTGGCGGCTGATTGAAAAATGGCCGGGCGTTTACAGGCCATCGGGAGATGATTATCTTCACCCTTAGTAACGTCTTTAGAGCTCACTAGCAATGAACAGCTCTTCGGCCTCAGGCTTTTTCATCCGGTAAGCCCGACCAGGAGCAAAAAAGGGAATTTTTGGAGGAGAATCGCCATGGCTTGGTATGAAGAAGTCCTCAGTTTTTCCTGGCCTACCGTCCTGGTGGTGGTGGGCGCGGCAGCACTGGCGCGGGTGCTTTTGCCGGCGGCGGGCTGTGGGGCGGGGTCTCTGGTCAAAGGAGTGGTAAAGACGGGCCTCACCGTCAAGGACACGGTGGTGGGTTTAGTGGCAGAAACCGGGGAGCAGTTGAGCGACCTGGTGGCCGAAGCCAAGGCCGAGCACTACGCCAAGCCCAAGGCCTGAGATCGCCCGCTAGCGTGTCTCAGATGTCCCTTTAGTCAATAAATGTCCTTTATCTTTAGTCCGTAAACCGGCTCCCGGCTGGCTCGCGTTTGTGGGCGCCATCCTCTCATTGCCGGATTGACCGTCTGGACGGTATCAATTTCCTAGCAAAGGTGGATAGCCATGTTTAGCCTCTTATTTGACCGTCCCCTCACCAAGTTGTTGACGGTAGTCGCTGTGGCGGTGTTGGCTCCCGTGATCTGTCCCATCCTGGGGGTGATCCTCAAGCCGTTGGTCAAGCCTGCAACCAATCTTTATCTCGACCTGGCCGATGAAATGGCGGAGGCTATGGAAGAACGGGACAGACTGCAAGCGCCCCAAAAGGGCAAGGCGGAACCGGCAGGCGCCCCGGCCTCACCGAAGAAATCTGCCCAAAAGCTGAAAAGGGAGGAACAGACCGTGGAAAAAGGGGCGGCCGCGGCCATCATCAAGGGCGTGGCGGAGATTATGTAAAGCCCAAGGGCAGGGGCACAGAACACCCCGCCTGCCCAGGCTTCCGATTTTCCCCAGGAGCAGCCATGGCCTTTGTCAAAAGCGCGGCCCAGGGCTATCGATTCCCCATACTTCAGGGGATTTTGCCCCTTCAGCGCTCCCAGGTGCCCGCTGACCTCATGGCGGGCATCACTCTGGCTGCCTTGAACATACCCCAGGCCATGGGCTATACCAGGATCGCCGGCACCCCGGTGATCACCGGACTCTATGCCATTCTTATCCCCACGACCCTGTTTGCCATTTTTGGCTCATCCCGGCACCTGGTGGTGGGAGCCGATTCTGCCACCGCCGCCATCCTGGCCGCCGGCCTCGCGGGCCTGGCCGCCTCCGGCTCGTCCGAATATGTGGCCCTGTGCGGTGTGTTGGCTTTTATGGCCGCGGTGATGCTGATCATCGCCCGCATAATTCGCCTGGGGTTCCTGGCGGACTTTTTGTCCCGCACTGTACTTGTGGGCTTTCTGACCGGGGTGGGTATCCAGGTATCCCTGGGGGAAATCGGCGGGATGCTGGGGGTGCCCAAGGGCGGACACACTCCCATCGGCCACCTCATTCACGATCTTCAGCATATAAAGCAAACGAATTTCCAGACCCTGGCGGTGGCGATCGCCGTCCTGGCCATTATCCTGGGGTCCCGCAAAATTTCCCGAAAAATTCCCGGGGCGCTCATTGCGGTGATCGGCGCCATTTTAGTGAGCTGGGCCATGGACCTGGCAGCCTCCGGGGTGGGCACCCTGGGGACGGTTCCCCGCGGCCTGCCGAGGTTCGGGCTGCCTGGCGTACCCTTGAACGCCGGTCTTCTGATGACCCTTGCACCTACGGCCTTTTCCATATTTGTGGTAATCCTGGCCCAAAGCGCCGCGACCTCGCGAGCCTATGCCATCCGCTACGGCGAACGCTTTAGAGAAAACGTTGACCTGGTGGGCCTCGGCATCGCCAACGTAGGGGCCGGACTGACCGGCGCCTTTGTGGTCAACGGCAGCCCCACTGCCTCGGAGATGGTGGAGAGCGCCGGCGGCCGCTGCCAGTTAGCCCAGATCACCAGCAGCTTCATCGTTCTGCTGGTGCTGTTTTTCCTGACAGGGCCTCTGGCTTACATGCCGTTGGCGGTCTTATCCGCGGTCGTTTTTCTCATCTGTGTGGACCTCATCGATGTGAAGGGCATGCGCCAGATTTGGCGCGAGCGCCCGGCAGAGTTCGGGGTGGCCGTCATAACCGCGGCCACCGTAGTTCTCGTGGGGGTGGAGCAGGGTATCTTGCTGGCCATGTTCCTGTCGCTGTTGAGCCACACCCGGCACGGCTACCGGCCGAAAAACGCGGTGATCGTGGAGGTCGAACCCGAAGGCTGGAGGAGCCAGCCGGTGGCTACCCAGGGCCAGCTGCTCCCGGGGCTGCTGGTTTACCGGTTCACTCACGGCATGTATTACGCCAATACCGAGCAACTGGAAGATGAGGTCACCAAGTTGGCCCAAGGGGCGAAGCCGCCCCTGGTCTGGTTTTGCATCGACGCCTCCGCAGTGGATGACATCGACTACACTGCGGCCGCCACTTTGCGTTCGCTCTATGCCAGGCTCCGGGAGCAGGGCATCCGGCTGATATTTTATGCGGTTTCGGCTGAGGTTTATGCTCAACTAAAACGCTCGGGGATTACCAATCTGCTCGGCCAGGACGCCTTTTATGCCACCGTAGGTGCGGTGGTCAGGGCCTACGAAGCAATCCCCAGGACTTCATAAACATCACCGCCAGGCCCTATCTTAAGATGCAGAAACGACTGATTGGCAAAATGAAGAAGCGGCTCTTTCCTCTGGTCTGGAACCTGCATGACCGGCGGCGGGCCCTTATTTGCAGATCTCTGGGGCTGGTGGCTGCCGTCCTCACTTACTGGCTGCTCGGCTGGATGTGGGAAGTCTCTTTCCTCGTGGGTTGGAATTTGTGGTTAGGCAGCTACCTGTTCCTCCTGGGTATCGTCATTGTCAGCGCCGACGGACCCATGACCCAGGAGCGCGTCTCCAAAGATGAACCGCGGCGGATGAAATTGACGGTGGAGACTGTCTTATTTGCGCTTTTCGGCACCGGGGTCGTGGGCTTCCTGCTGACTGCGGTGGGCAAACACTCTCACGGCAATTCCCGTCTCATACTGACCCTGAGCGTTCTGGCGGTGCTGCTAGCCTGGTTCGACTTGCACACCGCCTTTGGACAGCATTACGCCCGGCTCTATTACCAAGGCACGGATACCCATGGACGCCCTTTTCAAGAAGGGATGCGCAAAGGTTTCGTCTTTCCGGGGACTGAGCAGCCTACTTACCTCGATTTCCTCTACGTCGCCTTTACCGTGGCCCTGACCTACTCCATGAGCGATGTCAACGTCAAATCCGAACTGATGCGGCGCACGGTGCTCCTCCACAGCCTGGTCTCATTTTTCTTTTACTCCGTGGTGCTGGCAGGTATTCTTAATGCCATTATCACTTCTTGAGCGGCCCATGGGGCGGGTTTAGGAGCGGGTGCGATTTTCCTTAAAATGACAGCAGCCGCGCCGGGGCCCTCAACCCCAGATCCGGAGCCGATGATGCCCGATAAGCCGCCAAAGTCAAACCAGTCTCACGATTGGTCCCAATTTCTGGTCCAGAACACCCCGGGGGCCGTGGTCACCGCGGATCATCGGGGGCGGATCACCGAGTTCAACCCCGCGGCCGAGCGACTGAGCGGTTTTAGCCGGGAGGAAGCCATGGGACGCCAGGCTGAAGAAATCCTGCAACTGCGGGGGGCGGACCTGGACATTTGGAATCAGGTATTGAGGGGGGGGAAAGAGGTCACCGAGGAACTCTCTCTGCGCAACCGTTCAGGCCAGGACGTGCCGGTGATGGTCAGTTCCTTCCCCCTCCGGGACGCTGGCGGGGACCCCCAGGGCGGGGCCATTATCATCCGGGACCTGACCCCGGTAAAGCGCCTGGAGGAGGGGCGCCAGCAACTGGTCAACATGTTCGCCCATGATCTGAAGACCCCGGTAGTGGGAGCCGCCGGCCTGATCCGGCGGCTGCTGCAAGGGAAACTGGGCCCCCTGACCGGGCCGCAAATGAACTACCTGCAGACCATCGATCAGGAGATGGCAGGGCTGGAAAAGCTCATCAACCGGTTTCTGGAATTCGCCCGCCTGGACCTGCGGATTTTGGCTCCTCAACCCCAAGTCCTGAACGTCCAGGAGGAGTGCCGGAAGGCCGTCACCCTGTTGCAACCCCTGGCCGAAGACAAAGATATCACAATTAAAACCGATCTACCCCCGGAGATTCCGGCCCTCCGGGCCGATCCGCTCCTATTGCAAAGAGTCCTGGAAAACCTGCTGGAGAATGCCATCAAGTATAGCCCCAGCCCTAGCCGGGTGAGGCTCACGGTCCGGGTCGAGGGTCCGGCCATCCGGTTCACCGTCCAGGACCAGGGTCCTGGCATTTCCCCGGAAGACCTGCCCCATCTTTTTGAAGTCTTTTATCGCGGAGAACAAGTTGGAAACGTCCAGGGATTCGGCCTGGGGTTGGCCGCGGTCCGGCGGATCATCGACGCGCACGGCGGCCGCATCTGGGTGGATACGGCTCCGGGCCGGGGCTGCGCCTTCCACTGCACCTTCCCCCTGGAACCCCGAGCCGCCTCACCAACAACCCGGTGACGAGCAGCAGGGATATTCCAGAGCAGGCGATGGTTTAGCGTCAGTCGACTCCGGCCATGGAAGGCGCCCCGCAGGGCGCCTCACCCCTTAGTAGATCTGCTGTTCCAGGTAGTTCTCTACTCCTATTTGCTTGATCTGATCGAGCTGGGCTTCGATCCAGTCAATATGGGATTCTTCATCCTTCAGGATCGAATCGAGGAGTTCTTTGGTGCCGTTGTCTTTCACCTCGACTGCCAGGCGGATGGTCTCGTTGTAGCCCTTGATGGCCATTTCTTCGGCACCGCGGTCATTGGCGTGCATCTTCGGGACCTGGTCGCCGATGAACACCTTGTTCAGATTGCTGACGACGGGGATCCCATCGAGGAAGAGGATGCGCTCGATGAGCTTTTCGGCATGGACCATCTCCACTATGGCCCGCTTCCGGATTACCTCCTGGAGCCGGCTGTACTTCCAATTTTCGCACATCTCGGAATGGACCATATACTGGTTAATGGCGGTCAATTCCTCAGCCAGACGCTTGTTCAGTTCATCGATGAGCTTTTTATTCCCCTTCATGTCCAACCCCCTCCTTAGTATTAACCGAGATTAGGCGGCCACCTTGGCCCCGCAATCGCAAGTGGTTTTGGGGATCCCATTGGCCGGGGAGAATCCCCCCCCAAGCCTCCATTATGGACGCCGAGTCCCCATCCAGCGCACATTAACATATTTTTCGTTGAAAAAATATCTTTTCTTCCGATTTCGGGTGTATATCTCCCCTGTTAACCATTCCTGCGGAATAATCAAGGTTGTTAGCATGGCCCCACCATCTGGCTACCTCCGGCATTGGCACCATTGGGAGTCAGCGAACGAATCCGGGTCTAAAGGAAGAAAATCCCGCCCTGGTCTCAAGAAGGGCAGGGGGGCCTGCAGCATTTAAGCGGATGGTTCTGGAGCCGGGAGGCTCGGGACCTCCTGCGGCTGGCTGTAGTAGCGGATGGCGCTCTCGCCGATCAAGCGGGCCATGGTCAAGGCCGCCACCGCCCCGGTGGCCATAGAAATCAGGGGATGGAACCCCAAGGCGTCAACCGCGAAGGGAGCGCCCACCGCCAGGCCGGTGCCGGCCACCACCGCCGCCAGCTCCGGGACCCGCGCCTCATCGTCGATATCCTTGCCGTACAGAAGCGCAATCTCCATGATGAGGTAGAGGTGCATGCGCACCAGGGCGGAAGTCCCCCCCACAAATCCCAGAATTCTCACAGCATGCCCAACCAGGGGGATCATGGCGGGTAAATCGAGGATCAAGCCTCCCAAGAGAGAAAGCTGGGTCTGGGCGTCGATCAGGCGCCGGGCCCTCTGCTCCAGCGTCTCATCCGGGAAGCGTTCATTAATGTCGTCCACCACCTTGCGAATGCGGTTTTTGCGCAAGCGCAGGAAAAAATAGAGGAAATCATCGGTCAGACGGCTTTGCTTGATGGGTAAGGGTGGCGTTGCAGACATGGGCGTGTCCCTCAATTTTGGCGTTGGCAAGTTCAACCTACATCTTTCTATCAAAAAGCAGCATCTTGGCCTAATGGAAAAAAGGCATCCTGGGCAGCCACTTTCCTGTTTGTTTTTTATAAATTATATAACTCTCGCCAAACTCGGCTTCCAGTAATTTCTCTTCATAGCTGGCAAGATAATTATAGAAGATGCAGATGGCAACCCAGAGAATCAGAGAAAAGAGGGAAGCCGTGGCAACCGCCAGGCCGAGGTAAAACAGGATGCACCCTAGATAGAGAGGGTGCCTCACATACTTGAAGACTCCGGTGGATATGAGGCGGCGGCGGCGGGGCTCTGAATGACTGACTACCCCATGGCTGGAAATGACCAGGTAAGCCGCGACGGCCAGGCATAAAACCAAAAGGAGCAGCCGGATAGACACCGGCAGGTAATCTTTAAGGCTCGTCGATAGGTGCAGAAAAAAGGAATCTCCCGCCCAAACGATCAGAAATATGCCCAGCAAGATCAACTGGCCGGCATCGCCGTAAGGGTGTTCGCCGTGGGAATCCGGTGGTTTGCTCATCGATTGGGGTCCGGCGGTCTAATATCGAAAAAGGGCTTAGAAATTCATCTAAGCCCTTGTTTTTAGGGCCAGGGTTAGTTTTATTAACTTCCGAGAAAAAATAAATGTATATTGTTCAACATAATCTCTTTAGGGTAACTATCACTGACCCATTATTTGGCCCAGCAACTTTGATATTCTTTCCCTATAATATTTCTCTCTAGTTTTAAAAACCATTCCTTTCTTCAGCAGGCGTATCGCTTCTCTCCCCTCTCCTTTTTGAATATAATGCCTTGCGAGCTCAAGATGCTTCTTTTGATCAGCCAATCTAGCCAAATCATGATTTGAACCAGCAAGAGCAATTGCTTTGTTATATAACCGCCTCCCTTCCTCCACATTACCTTCTCTTATGAGAAGCAGCCCTCTTGTGGCCGTTATATACACACTATCTTCAATCTTCAATTTATCTAGTATAAGTCTTGCATCTTCCAAATTTCCTTTTAATATCAGTGTATATGCGTAGTTATTAAGTAAATGGCTATCACCCTTGTGATAACTAAGTCCCTTTTCTAACAAACGTAAAGCATTATCGATATCATCATCAACCTCTGTCATAATCAATCCCAAGCCAACATATGCCATTATAGCCTTCGGATCAATTGAAAGCACTTTATTATAAATATCCTTTGCCACGTGGTAGTCTCCAACATGAGAATGATAATCACCTAAATAAGATAAGAAAACCGGATCATTATCGAAAGCGACCAATGCATCATCAATATATTTTTTGGCCTCGTTAATCCAATTTGCCTTAAAGCAGACATGTATTAAATTCCGTAAGACCAATTTATTGGGTTCCGCATCTGTTTCTAAACCCTTAATTAAATATTCTTTTGCCTTTGTCATATCGCCAAGACGGTTATAAACAACCCCAATATTATTCAATATTGCCGTAACAATTTTTTTGTCTTTATTCCGATCATCAATTAGTGCAAATGATAGTTCATGAAGACATTTTGAGTAATTTCCTAGTTTAAACAAGGACAATGCCATGCTGTTCTTTAGCTCAATATCGTCTGGATGTATTATTAGAAAGTCAGTTATCAAATCAATAACTTTTTCATGTTCGTTTATTTTTTGATACGCATTAACAAGGTTCTTTACGACACCTCTATTGTCTCTGTCTAATGAGTGTGCAATATTAAAATTATTGATTGCTTTCCGATAATTCTTGAGAGCCACAAAACAAACACCTATATTGTTATAAATTAATGGGTCATTACTCTGATTCCGGCAGGCTTCCTTAAGTTCTGATATCGCTGATTTGAAATCATATTTAAGCAAATATAAAAGGCCAATATTATTTAGAATAGCATTATTTTTAGGGTCAATTGCTTTGGCTTTCTTCAAAAAAGAAAATGCCGCGTCATATTCATGCTTCTGGATATGAAGAAGTGCGATATTGACGAGCACATCGATTTCTTTGTAGTTCTTCTTATGAAGATCGTCGTAGATAGACAATGCTGTATCGAAATCGTGTTTAATAGAATAACATTTAGCTAAGTTAGCCAATGCGGGGAAATAATTCTTGTCTAAAGATAACACATTCTTAAATTCATTAATCGCATTTTTGATGTCACCCATCCTCAGATATTCTAAGGCAATTGCATTTATAATAGCAGGCTCTTTGGGAAAACGCTCTGCTCGGTTAAATGAGGATTCAAGTCCTTGCTTAAAAAAAGAAATAGCTTTATCATTAAGATCAATTCGTGAATCTATTGAACATAAGTTATTTTTATAATCTTCAGTCGTATTTTCCTTATTAAAGGCAATATCTTGGTTAGATGAGAAGGGGTTGCCTGCTTTTAATTGAGTGCAAAGAATATCCTTATCAAGGATTAATTCTTCATCAATTCTTAAATCATGACTTTGTGTTATCATTGTGTGGTTATCTCCACCTAAGATTTAGAAAATTAATCAATTTAAGGTTAATGCCCGTTGTCTCTTTCGATTAAGCCACTCAAGATATTTGTGCTCATTTCTAAGGGTCAAGATACATATATCAAGTTGTCTATGTATCGATGTAGGATTGAATACACGGTTTTTAAAATCAATCGAAGCAAGCCTTTTATATAACAAGTTCAGCTGGTTTTTAATACATTTTGGAACATAGTCATTAAAGGAATATATATCGGGGAGCGGAAAGGATTTTGCTAAATCTTCAATCATATGTTTAAAAGGTTCATTTTTTTTACTCGGAGGTAATCGCGACAATATCTGATCCATATAAATCATTTTCGCAAAAAATGCTTTCGTATATATCTGTGTTGTCAGCACAGTTTTAGCGAACATTTCAAACAATATCGCCCCCATAGAGAAAATGTCCGAAAGAAAAACATATTCGTCAGCGATACCTATAGACACTAGGGCTTCCGGTGAGACGTAGTGTAAATCACCAACCGGTGCGTTATAGGAAACGCTAATTTGAGGCATGGATAGGTCCATGCATTTTGCTGTCCCTAAGTCAGAAAGAAGGATTCTTTTCCCGGAAATCAAAAAATTACTCGGTTTCAAATCGCGGTGGCATATATTTCGCCTATGGATTCTAAGAACCCCTTTAATCATCTCTTTGAAACAAAGGAGAGAGGTCATTGGGTCGGGGTCCATTTTGCAGAGAAGATATTCTACACTGTGGTCAGCCAGTTCCATAGCGAAAAACTTAAATTCGACAGGGAAATGGAGGCCGTTCAGTGGATCAATCAAATCTTTTATAAGTATGCTCGGCCCGTCGACAAAATCGATAACATAAGGTTCCGCCTTTAATTTTAATAGCATCTCAGCTTCTCGTTCAAATCTCTTAATCCTGTCTGGATCTGTATTATGATGGGGGTCATAAAATTTAAGTGCAACCTTTTTACCGGTTGTATTATCAATACTTGTAAATATCATGGAAAAAAAACCATTTCCCCCTTGCGGGCCTATCCTATTTAAATCTGTAAATCTATCGTTAATAATTGGCACGCTCTCTACTAATTTGAGAAATTGCTCTCTGGGCATAATTATTACCTTGCAAATTCTTTTCTCAAAACCTCAATTGCGTGTTTTGGATTATCGGAAATAATTTTAATGATATCATCAGGAATTTTGCCGGCTCTTGCTAAGAGCTCTTCATTATCGTAACCAAATAACCCAGCTATGCGCGTAATGAATTCGTCAGAAGGCAAGCTATGACCGTTTTCAATTTTACTGAGATAGCTATAATTGATATTTAACTCAATGGACAATTTCTTGATACTATACCCCTTATTCAGCCTTAATTTTTTTAGAAATGATCCGAAGCTTTTTTTATCGGCTTTTTTCATCGTAATGTCCAAAGATTAATACTCCAAAAGGGTTGACCAATCTTGTCAACCATAATTTAGCACGGTTGACCAATCTTGTCAACCCAAAATGATAAAAAATTATCTAAAACTTTGGAAAATTTTGATAGGTAAAGGAAAATGTCACCTCACCCACGGGTTGGGCCGGCTCACCTCTCCCCCCACGCGAGAACAAGCCTGGCAACCCTTCGGCTACCTGCACCCTGGCAGAAAAAAAGGGGTTAGCCTATTTAGCTAACCCCTTTCTTTTATTTGGTAGCGGGGGCAGGATTTGAACCTGCGACCTTCGGGTTATGAGCCCGACGAGCTTCCAGGCTGCTCCACCCCGCGTCGTGGACGATTATGTGTATCTTAATTTATAACCATTCCATCCCCGGGCGTCAATGGCAAAATTTCCGGGGCTCACCAATCCTGGGCCTGGGGTTTTATTTAGTGTACGGTTTATTCGATTCTCAGCCAACCCACCGAAAACTGAAAACCGAAAACCGAAAACTGCCTTAAACTTCCCCGGCGTTGGCCAGATCCCTGGGGAAATGAGGCAAGGCCGCGAAGATGGCGAGAGCTCCCCCGGCCAGGGCCACCAAAGTGAGGCAGACCCCCCATTTGAGGCTGGTGGCATCCCCCAGCCAGCCGATAAGATAAGGCGAAGGCACATCCCCGATCAGGTGGATGATCATGATATTCAGGGCCACCGCCAGGGCCCGCCGCCGGGCGCCGGCGACGTTCACCACCACCGCAGTGATTAATCCGGGGTTGAGAAAGAGGAGGAAAACCGCCAGGGCAAAGGCCGGAATATAAATGGCGGGGAGCGGCGCAAAGATTACCAGGGCGGCCAGGGGCAGCGCCAGGGCGATTCCCACCCCGGTGACCCAGAGGGGCGCATTCAGGGTCCGGACCAGGAGGCGGTCTCCCAGATAGCCCCCGGCCAGGGTCCCCAAACCGCCGGCCACCGCCACCGCCCCGAACATCAGGAGATTGGCCTGGGCCAGGCTCAGACCCTTGTAGGTCTCCAGGTAGCTGGGCATCCAGAAGGCGAGACCGCCCAGGGTGAAGGTGCTCAGACCGAAGCCCAGGCTGACCCAGCGCATGGTGGGTATTTTCAGCAGGCTCCAGGACTCCGACCACAGGTTGGCGCCGGCGGGCGGGGCGGGTTGGCTGACCGTGCCAGTTTGAACCTCCGGGAGACGCCAGATGAGAGCGGCCATCGCCAGGCCCGGCAGTCCCGCCAGCAGAAAGGCCGGACGCCAGCCCCAACGGCTACCGGTCAGGCCCCCCACCAGATAGGCCAGGGCCGAGCCCACCGGCAGGGCCACATAGAACCAGCCCATGGCCCGGGACCGGCGCGAGAGCGGCAGGATATCGGCGATGTAGGCCGGCGACAGGGTGCCGAAGGAGGCCTCGCCCACCCCCACCGCCCCCCGGGCCAGCAGCAGGGTGAAATAAGAGCCGACCCAATAGGTCAGGCTGGTGGCCAGACTCCACAGCACCGCGCCCCAGGCCATGAGGCGGACGTGGCCCCAGCGGTCCCCCAGGTAGCCGAAGATGGGCGAGGTCAAGAGATAGACCAGGAAAAAAGCGGTGCCCAGCAACCCGAAGGCCCGGTCGCTGAGGCCCATCTCCCCCTTCACCAACGTGCCCAGGGAGGCAATGAGATAGCGGTCCATATATTGGAGGAGATTGAGGCTGGTAAGGATAATGAGGACTCGGGTGGTGAAGGACAAGGGGAAATTCCTCGGGGGCTAGCGGCCGCCCTGGCACAGATTATCGAGATACTCCCAGAAGTCCGGAAAGGACTTGGCCACACAGCCGGGGTCCTGGATGACCACCCCCGGTATCTTCAAGCCGGCCACCGCAAAGCTCATGGCCAGGCGGTGGTCCTGATGTGGGTCGATGGCGGCCCCCTGGGGCCTGCCCCCCGGGATAATCAGGCCGTCGGCGGTTTCCCGGGCCGCGATCCCCATTTTGTTGAGCTCCGCGGCCACCGCGGCCAGGCGATCCGATTCCTTGTGGCGCAGGTGGGGCACCCCGGTGATGACCGTCTCCCCCTGGGCGAAGGCGGCCACCACCGCCAGGGTGGGCACCAGGTCCGGCATGGCGGCCAGGTCCACCTGGACGCCCCGGAGCGGCAGGCCCCGCACCCTCAGGCCGGCTTCAGTGTCCGCCACGTCGCAGCCCATCCGCGCCAGGACCTTCGGGAAGGAGGCGTCGCCCTGGCAGGAATCCGAGTCCAGGTTGGCGATGGTCACCCGGCCGCCGGTGACCGCGGCCGCGGCCCAGAAGTACGAGGCGCTGGAGGCGTCGGCCTCGATGGCATAATCCCGGGCCTGGTAGGTCTGCCCCCCCGGCACCTGGAAATAAGAGTAGCCCTGGCGATAATAAGAGACGCCGAAGGCCCCCATGACCTCCAGGGTCAGGTCCACGTAAGGGCGGGAGACCAACTCCGCGATAATCTCGATTTCCACTCCCTCCGGCGCCAGGGGACCGATGAGGAGCAGGGCCGAGACGTATTGGCTGCTGACCGCTCCGGAAAGTACGGCCCGGCCGCCCCGGAGGCCGCCCTGAACCACCACCGGCGGGCAGCCGGCGCCCCCCTCGGTGGCGGCCCGGACCCCCAGTTGCCCCAGGGCTTTAAGGAGTTCGTCCAGGGGGCGCTGGCACAGGCGCTCCGTGCCGGTGAGGCGGTAGCTCCCCTGCCCCAGGGCCGTCAGCGCCGTGAGAAAACGCAGGGAGGTCCCGGAGTTGCCCAGATAGATAGGCTCGGTGAGGGGGAGCCAGCGGCCGCCGGCGCCCCGGACCCGGACGGTGGCGCCCTCCCAGTCAATGCCGGCCCCCAGCCTCTCCAGGGCCAGGGCGGTGAGCTCCGTATCTTCGGCCCTTAAGGGGTTGATGAGGAGGCTCTCCCCGGCGGCCAGGCTGGCGGCCACCAGGGCCCGGTGGCTGTAGCTCTTGGAGCCGGGCAGGGTCAGGGTGGCCCGGACCGGGCCACAGGGTTGGATTTCTTTAACCATGTCTTTTGAGGCTGTTTTCTGTTTTCTGTTTGCTGTTTTCTGTGAAAGTCAAAGGCAAAATCAAAGGCGAAATCAAAGTCAGAGTCCTTTTAGCAGCGAGAGAAAACAGTAAACAGAAAACAGTTTTTTATGCGTCAATCTCCCGGGTCCCATAATAAGCCGTCCTGGACACTACCTGCTTCCCCTGCCCCCAACGCCTGGTAGGCCGCCCGGGCCATGGTCTTTAGGGGAGCGGGCCTCCCGGTCCACAACTCGAACTGGGCGGTGGCCTGGTAAATGAGCATCTGCAGGCCGTCGATGGCGGCCACCCCCCGGGCCCTGGCCTCCTTAAGCAGTCTGGTTTCCAAAGGCCGGTAAACGGCGTCCATCACCAGGCGGAAGCGGCCCAGGTACTCCGGGGGGATGGGAATCTCCTCCGCCTGCGGCTCCATGCCCACCGGAGTGGCGTTCACCAGGATGGCGGCAGGGCACTGGCCGAGCCGCGAGAGGGGGATGGCTTCCGATTGCAGGTCCCGGGCCAGGGCCGCGGCCCGGGGCGCGTCCAGGTCGGCCAGGCTGACCCGGCCACCCTCTTTAAGGACTCCAAAGGCGATGGCCCGGGCGGCGCCGCCGGCCCCAAGGATGAGGACGTGCTCCCCCCTGAGACTGGTGCGGACCTGCAAGGCTCGCAAGGCCCCCAGCCAGTCGGTGTTATAGCCGATCAGACGCCCGTCCCGGTTGACCAGGGTGTTCACTGCGCCGATCAAGGCTGCCTGGGGGTCCAACTCATCGATCAAAGGGATAATCTCTTCCTTGAAGGGAATGGTGACGCTCACCCCCTGGATGGCCAGGCCCCGGAGCCCAGCCACCGCTTTGCCCAGGTCGGTCACCGGAAAGGCCACATAGGCCGCGTTGAGCTTAAGCTCCCGGAAGGCGGCGTTGTGCATCTCCGGGCTCAGGCTGTGAGCCACCGGCCGCCCTAGGATACCGTAGATTTTGGTGCGGCCATTGATCATGTGAGCTATCAGCTATCAGCTTTCAGCTATAAGTAAAAAGCTAAGCCCGGTTAATTATGGCACCCCTGATTGTGGCGTAAACGACCCCGCAATTAATTAGAGCCAGTTATTATTGGCAATTTGCCTTTGCCTTGCTTTAGCTGATGGCTGAAAGCTGAGAGCTGACAGCTTTCTTTTGCAACAACTTCCAGAGGCGCTTCACTTCGTTCACCGTGAACTGACCGGGGGCGGAGGCGCGGTTCTTGGTGAAGGGGGCGAAGGTGAGGAAGCTCCCCAAAAGCGGCGACACCACCCGGGACCAGGCGCCCGCCGGGCCCATGGCGAAGGCGATGATCTCCCGGCCCGCGGCCCGGGCCTGGGGAATCAGGGAGAGGAGGCGCAGGCTGTCCTCCGGCTGCCGGGCCAGGGTGACCAGCTTGACGATCCCGGACTCCTGGGCCAGCATCTCCTGCAAGACGGCTTCCAGACGGGCCGTCTCCGGGGTCCCCGAAAAATCGTGCCAGGAGAGGATGATTCCGGCCCGGCCCCGGCGCGCCCAAAGCTCCCGGCGCCAGGCCGGATCGGCGGCCAGTTCCACGTCCAGGAAGTCCGCTCCCAAAGCCAGGGCCTCTTCCAGGAGCAGGCGGCGGCCCGCCTCGGCTCCGGACCAGTGGCCGCCCTCGGCCGCCAGCCGGTTGGTAGCGATGACCGGCCCCGGATGGCTCCGGAACAGCTTCGGCAGATCGGGCTGCTCCAGGTAATCGAGCCGGATCTCGGTCCACAGGCCCTTGCGGGCGGCCCGCAGGTACCTGGAGCGGGCCCGGTTCACCGTGGCCTCCACCACCGGCACGCAGATGCGTAGTGACGGTTTTCGGTTTTCGGTTTTCGGTTTTCGGTTTTGAGGCATGGTTGGCGCGACTATGGTCTTTCTCTCTTTCGACTTTCCTATGCTATTCGAGGCTTCTAAACCAACCCCTGATCAGAGTCGCGATATGCCGCCGTTCATCCGCCGACAGAGGCTGATCATTGAGCCAGGATACAAATCCATTCATGGCGACGATCGCCTGTGGCCGTAAGTCCTGTACCTCGCGCTCCAATTTCTCAATAGTGCAATACGTCTTATGAATGGCATCATAGGCCGCTGGGTTGAGACGGCTCTCACCTTCGAGGGCCTCAATCTGGCGCTCCAGGTACCGCCGCAGTTTTTCGGCCAAGCTTCGGGGGCTGGCCAGGGATGCTTCCCGTTTTTTGGGCCAGCCGCCTTTAAGCGACCATTTGTAAATCGTGTTCTGGCAGATCGGCAGGATCTCGGCGATTTGCTCCGGAGTCCTATTCTCCATCACGAAAAGTCGCTCCGCCTCATTAAAATAAATCGATTCCTTTGGCCCCGTCATCGCCTCATCCTTCCTGTTCCGCCTAGAGCTTCCTCCCAACTTTCAACACAGAGGCTATGCTAGATTATGCGCATTTCTTAAAATGCCATCCTATTTGATGGACTCTATGTCTTCTGGAAAACGGAAAACGGTCCTCTCTCAACTGAGGTTCTCTACCCCCGCGGCCTGGGGGAAGGAGCCCAGCAACTTGAAGTGGGCGCTCAGGGCCCTGGTTTCCTCCAGGGCGGCGGCCATCGCGGGGTTAGCCTGGTGGCCGTCCAGATCCACAAAGAACAGGTAGCGCCAGGCCTCGTTTTTCACCGGCCGGGAGACGATCCGGGTCATGTTGAGCGAGCGTTCCGCCATGGGTTTCAGAGTCTTGTACAACGCCCCGGGGATATTGTCCACCGCGAAGAGGATGGAGGTCTTGTCGCTGCCAGTGGGGCCGGGGGTGTCGGAGCCGATGACGAAGAAATGGGTGACGTTGCCCGGCTGGTCTTCGATGCGGCTCTCCACCACCCTGAGGTCGTAGAGGGGCGCCGCAAAGGAACTGGCGATGGCCGCGGCATTGGGGTTCTTGGCCGCCTTCTGGGCCGCCACCCCGGTGGAGGCCACCTCCAGAACGGGGAGGTTGGGCAGATGGGCGCTGAGCCAGCCGCGGCACTGGGCATAAGCCTGGGGATGGGTGTAGATCACTTCGATGTCCTGGCGCTGGCCGGATTTGTTCACCAGGTCGTGGGAGACTTCCAGGTAGATTTCGCCGCAAATCTTGACGGAGCTGTCGGCAAACAGGTCCAGGGAGACGTTGACTATGCCTTCGGTAGAATTTTCGATGGGCACCACCCCGTACTGGTACTTGCCCTTTTCCACCTCCTGAAAGACCTCCCGGATGGTGGTTAGGGGGCCGTAGCGGGTGGCCCGGCCGAACTTTTTCAGGGCCGCCAGGTGGGAGAAGGTGGCCTCCGGCCCCAGGAAGGCCACCCCAAAGGGGATCTGGACCTCCCGGGCCGCGGAGATGACCTCCCGGAAGACGTTACGCAAGGCGGCCTGGCTCAGAGGCCCGGGGTTGAGGTGCATGAGGTTCGCCAGCACCTCCTCTTCGCGCTGGAAGTCCAGGGTCCCGCGGCCCTCCTGGTTTTTGATGCGGCCGATGGTTTGGGCCAGGGCCTGGCGCCGGTTCAGGAGGGTGAGCAATTCCTGGTCCAGGGCGTCGATCTCTTGGCGGATGGCTTCTTTTTCGGTCATGGCTCATTTCTCAACGATGGTTTCCTGTATCTTGTGGCCGAAGTGGCGTCCGGTCTCTTCCAGGGCCACCAGGATCTCGTCTCCGGGTTTAAGGGCAACGATGGAGACCGCTTCGCCGCCCGGCCGGGTGAGGCGGATGGTTTCAGCGTTTTGCAGGATGGTGGTGATCTCCCGACCATTGGCCTCTGCGGCCACCAGCATCAGGGGACGGCTCTCCACCTTGACCCGGCCCACCACCGCCGGCCGGCTGCGGCCCTGATGATCCACCACCAGCACTTCATCTCCGGCGGCCAGTTCCCCAAGATATCTGGTCTTGTCTCCGGTAACCCGGATATAGGCATGCACCGGCCCGGCGTTGACCCGGAAGGGGCGGGGGGCCACGTAGGGGTTCTCCAGGGACTCAGCGTGCACCAGAAAGAGGCCGGCGGAGGAGTTTCCCACCAGCATACCTTCTCCCAGGCCCAGGTTGGCGCAGGCGTCGACGCAGACCCGGTCCCCCATGCCCAGGGGCCGGAGCCGGCTGATGCGGGCGGTGGAGAGCGGCACCGGCAGCGAGGCCTCCTTCACCAGGCGGGCGATGCGCTTGATCACCCCGGCCGAGGCTACGGCCACCACCAGGCCGTCCACTCCCTTCTCCAGGACTCCCAGGGCGGTGCAGGCCGACTCGGGATCACTCACCTCCACGAAGATGTTGCCGGTTTGCGCCACCAAATTTTCCAAAGGAATGACGGTCCAGTCCGGGGTCCTGACCACCACCGGACCCTGGCGGGCCAGGCGAATGACTTCGGCTTCGTCGCCGATACCCAGGATGGTGACTTCATGGAGGTCTTTCCCCGGCGCCAGGTCACCGTCCGGGGCGATAACCCGGACCAGCCCCAGGGCCTTGACCTCCGGGACCCGGCCCGGGGGAACCCAGATGGCGTCGGCCCCCGACTCGAGGGCGGCGGTGACCAGCTTCTTATCCCAGGGGTCCACTCTTACCCAGAGTTGCTTCATCCTGTCTTCCTATAGGGGCGAACCACCGGGTCGCCCGGGTTTTGGCGGGAACTCGAAACTGGGCGACCCAATCACAGGCTGGAAGCCTGTGCCACTGTCGCCCCTACAACATAAAACCGACTAGGTCTGGAGGAATGCCAAGGCCTCTTCGACGCCGGCGTTTTCGTGAACCAGGAGGCTGATGGCTCCCACCATGCGGCTGGGGTCCCGGTGCTGGAAGACATTGCGCCCGATGGAGACCCCGGCGCCGCCGGCTTCCACCGCGCCTTTCACCATCTCCAGGATATCCCGGTCCGAGTTCATCTTGGGGCCGCCGGCGATGACCACCGGCACCGGACAGCCGGTCACCACCTTGCGGAAGGACTCCACCGATCCGGTGTAGGAAACCTTGACCACGTCGGCGCCCAACTCGGCGCCCAACCGGGCCACGTGCATGATCATCTTGGGGTCGTATTCGTCTTGGATGTTTTTGCCCCGGGGGTACATCATGGCCAACAGGGGCATGCCCCATTCCCGGGAGGTGCGGGAAACGGCCCCCATGTCCGCCAGCATTTCCCGTTCGCTGCTGCTGCCGATGTTGACGTGGATGGAGACGGCGTCCGCCCCCAGGACCAGGGCCTCTTCAACGCTGCATACCAGAGTCTTGGCGTTGGGATAGGGCGACAGGCTGCTGGAGGCGGACAGGTGAATGATGAGCCCCACATCCCGGCCCCGGCGGCGATGGCCGCTGGTCACCAGGCCCTTGTGCATCAAGATGGCGTTGGCCCCACCGGCGGCCACCGCATTGACGGTGGTCTTCATATCGATAAGGCCGTCGATGGGACCCACCGTCACCCCATGGTCCATGGGGACAATGACGGTACGCCCGGTATCCCGGTTCATAATGCGTTCCATGCGAATCTGTTTGCCGATCATTTTCAGCCTCCTTCCGGGGCGGCCCTCCTGGATGCGACCCGGCGGCAACAAAAAAGCCGTGGTCGCCTGGGCGCCACGGCTTCTAAAAGTTTTTTTGGGTTAAGGCCTACTTACTTTTAAAAGTCGAGGCGCACTCCGGGCCCGGAAAATAAAAATAAAAGCTAAAGTAATTGCTCCGGGACCGCCAGGATTGCATCTTCTTCATTTCCTCGACCACTCTATGCTAAAACATCCGAATCTCAGTGTCAATAAAAAATCTTTTCCGATATAATTTTTGCCAGAAGCCGGCCGCTAGCCTGGGCGTCCCGCCTGTGGGCGAGATCGAAAGTTTAGTTCACACAGGCCAGAGGCCTTGCTACCAGCTTAAATTCGAAACCCCTAGCTCCGGAGACCTCATGCCTCGCATCGACGACTATAAGATGGCCGTCGCCCTGGCGGCGGGCGAGTTGCAGAAGATCAATCCCAAGCGGCTGGCAAACTCTAGCCGCACCCAATATTTCTATGAAGGAGGCCAAGGGGGCGAAGGGGGCCGGGAAGGGTTGCTGGTCCCCTATTTCGGCCAGGACCGCCGGGTAAGTTGGCCGGAGATCGCAGTAACTCCGGCGGACGGCGCCGGCCAGATCCCCCTGACCGAGCAGATCCTCATTCTCCACTACCTGCTGGGGGCCCGCGGCGAGGCCTTGAGCGGCCGCACCATCGATTTCCGCGCAGTGCCGGAAGGCGGATTTTACTGGTCCGCCTTCGTCTCCCGGGCTCAGAAGCCGCTGCTCACAACCTTTGGCCAGGACCTGGAGTTATACTTGCAGGTGGCGGCCCTGGCCGGGGGGGAGCTCCAGGGTCTGGGGGACGCCGCCGCCCGCTTCCTGGCCTTTCCCCTGGTGCCCGTGACCCACGTCCTGTGGCAGGGAGATGAGGAGTTTCCCCCGGAGGCCAGCATCCTCTTCGACGAGACCATCTCCCGCAACCTTGCCACCGAGGACATCGCCGCCCTAGCCGGGGCCTCGGTCTATCGGTTGCTGGCCGTGGCCCGGCAACTGCGCCAGGGATGAGGAGTAGCAGGGGTGGACCCATATGTCCGCCCCCTGGGGGCACACCTAATCACAGGCTGGAAGCTTGTGCCACTGTGCTCCCTTCCATTCTCCTTGCCAAAATTCAAAAAAATAGTTATAATTAAACGAGGGGGCGTAACGGCTTCGACGTAAATAGGGAACTGTTAGTTGCATGCCGAGGTCCTGTCCGCTCGTAAAACGGGTAGGAAACACATAAGTGCCGACAACTACGGCTACGCTCTAGCCGCTTAAGGCTAGCGCCCCGGGTTTTACGCCAGGAAGGGACCCGGGGTGACGTTTTCTTGGCAAAGCTGCCGATCAGGCCGGCGGGTCGGTGGACGAAAACTTAGCGGGCTAGCCCCAAAGAATTCTGCCGTTGGAAGTCTTTCGAGGCGAAACTAGAACAGCGGCTAAGCATGTAGACGCTTGCAGGGACTATTGGCGGACGCGGGTTCGACTCCCGCCGCCTCCACCAATTAAGATTAAAGAATTCCAATGAGATAGGGGCCTTGATGGCCCCTTTTTTTTGTGTCCCCGGATCGTCCCCAGGGGCGGGCCTAGCGGGGGCGGAAAATCCTTCCCTGGCTGTATGGTATTTTCCTGAATGAGGTAGAAAATTTATTTTAAGGAGGTGGTGAAAAATGTCCAAGTTAATCACTTGGCTCATGAAGCCAACTTCCGGCCACGATCTCCATTTTTTCCGTTTGACGGCGGAAACGTTAATCCCTGGGAGTATAAATTAGAAGGGAAGCGCTGGGAGAAGTGGTGGCTATGCTACTATCCTAAAAAATCCGTCAAAGGCAGAGGCCGCTTAAAAAGCGGCCTCTATCTTTTGGGGCGATTCAAAACCCGGAGTCCGCAGCGTGCCCGCGAGTTACGGTCATTTATGGAGCCGGTAGAGCACCTGGCCCCGGCACCATCTGTCACAAAGGCTGAGAACGCAACAGAGCAGCGCATAGATGGCGGAGAAAAATATAAATGAACACAGGAAGAAATCCATTGTTCAGCACCTCGGTTTTGATGGCAATATGGCTCATCTACGGAAAAAGGTAAATCCGGATTTCCCTGGTAATCTCGTTCGCAAACCATGAATTCGGGATTGGAAAATCCTGCATCCTCTGATTCGGGATGGTTATTTTGCCCGATTTCCTTGACAAAGCTGATTAAGTGACAAAAATAATAACCGGTTACATAAAGTTAGGCATAACGCCACGGCCGCATAATTCCGCTGGTTATAGAAAGGACAATCCATTGAAAGTCGCATTTATCGGACTGGGCACCATGGGAGGGCCGATGGCCTTGAACGTCATGAAGGCCGGCCACGATCTGATCGTTCACAACCGCACGCGCCCCAAGGAAGAACCGTTGGCCGCTCAGGGGGCCAAACGCGCCGCCTCGCCGCGAGAAGCCGCGCTGGAGGCGGAAGTGATCATAACCTCGCTCAGTGATACTCCGGATGTGGAGGAGGTCGTTCTGGGAAGCGACGGCGTCATTCAGGGGGCCCGGCCGGGCTCGGTGGTGGTGGATATGTCCACCATCAGCCCGGATGCCACCCGCAGGATTGAGCAGGTTTTGAGGGCCAAGGGCCTAAAGATGATCGACGCTCCGGTATCCGGCGGCTCCGAGGGCGCCCAAAAAGGCACCCTGGCCATCATGGTGGGCGGGGAACCCGAAGACGTGGCGAAGGCCATGCCAGTGCTGAAACCCATGGGCGCCAAGATCACCCATGTGGGGCCCATCGGCGCCGGCCAACTCACCAAGGCCATCAACCAAACCATTGTTGCCGGGGTTTATCTCGCCGTTGCCGAAGGCATGGTCCTGGGTCTCAAGGCGGGTTTGGACATGGGCAAGGTGGTCGAGGCTATCGGTGAGGGCGGGGCAGGCTCCTGGGTGCTTACTCACCGCTCCCAAAACATGATTGACAGCAACTACCCTTTGGGTTTTAGGGTCAAGCTTCACCAAAAGGACCTGGGGATTGCACTGGAAGCAGCTAAAAAGCTCGGGGTGACCCTGCCGGTGGCAGCCCTGATGGGCCAAATAGAGAACGGTCTGGTCGCCAAGGGTTACGGTGACGAGGACCTCTCGGCTGTGGCCCGCAGCATCAGGGAACTGTCGGGGATCGACTGAACGCCGCCGGTGAATCGGCTCCTACGAGGAAGCCTTGCCAGGGGCAATGATATTGGCGGGAATATGAATAGTAAAATTCTCCGCTTCCTGTTTCTAAGCCTGATGGTTCTTCAATGCGGCTGTGCCCTGGAGAATTATCATCAAGGTTCCCAAGACTATTCCGGGCCCAGCTATTCTCAAGATGAGGCTAACCCCGGTGCAGCCTACGGCCCACCCGGCTGAGTGACGCTGGCGGGCTTTCAGTATTGACAGCCGATCAGAAGGGGTTGTAAGCCACTGGCAATGTTGTTGCATTTCCCACCGGCCGGGGGCGTCATCATAAACCCGGACCCAACCATTCAAGTCGCACAACCATTGATTGCCGACTTTTCGCACCTTCCTGGCAAAAAAGATTTTTAATCAGTATCAGAACTGAGTTCAAGTTCTTTAAAGATAGAATGTACAGTACCCGGCTGCAATGCCCAGCGATATGCTGGATGCACTTCCCAATCATATCCAAAATCAGCGAATTCGCCGGAAAGATACCTGTTTTCTTCAAAATATTTTCTATGAATTTCTACTCCTGGAGTGCCCTTCCTGGCAGTAAGAAAGTTTATCTTATACATAAATTGGGCTAATTGCTTAGGTGTTGCCAGCTCCCCATTAGCAAATTTGAATTGACCTTGTTCCATAATCGATTTAATTTTTTTGTACAATCCATCAGTAGTATAAATATATCCTGTTGAAGTTGTGCGTTCTTTCTTACTTGGCTTCATCCCCATTATGAGACGCTCTATATCCGGTAATTCGGACTTGTACTCATTTATTGTATCTTGAATTCTACCTTGTGAATATTCCTCAAACACAGACTCGAAATCAATTGTCATAATTATTTTCGATCTTCTTTCGTGGGCATGTCTAGCTGCCAGTGTACATAATTTAACTAGATCTCTTGGTCTCTTTCTAATCAATGACATAAGGACCCTATACATAGGAGCATTGCTCCAATGTCCACTTCCGTTGAAGCGAGGTTCCATTACGGAGTGCAGATAATTAGAAAGTTTGGCCTGTTGTTGTGATAATAGAACCTCTTCATCTATTTTTCTTCCAAAAAATGTTTCAATTCTCTTAATCAATAGGACTAATATCTCGTGGTTTACCCAGCTATACCAAACAACTGATCCTTCAATTTTATCGGTTGATTCATCTGATGTTCGAACTAAATAATAAACATCTGATCGCAAAGATATTCTAAATCGTATCCCTATATTTTCATTGCTGATGTCTCGGATAGCGTTTAATAAGGCCGAGATTCTTCGTATGTCATCTTTTTTACCTTGCCAGCCACGATCGAGGTCGTCAATGTAAACAGTGATTATTTTATTCTTTCTTAAATTTTCAATCAGCAGATTTCTGGCAGGGTCCAAATCAACAGGTATTTTATCAGGTTTTATGCTATCGATTACAAAATTTAATATTTTGCCAGAGTATTTTTTTACCTTTACGCTATCTATTTTCTGCGTTATCCCTAATGAATCTAGAACTTTTTTCCCAATGATAACATTTAATCCTTGTTTCCAATCCCTAATTGTTTGAAGGAAATCTGAAGTGTCAGTCTTCAATACTAAGATATCATCTGGCCTAATAAGAATTGGAAGATGGCCCTCTTCTTTTTCTTCATTAATTGCAATCTTAAAAAGCGCAGATTTTCCAATACCTTTATGGCCTACAAGAATTCGTAATGGTAAGTCTACCACAATACGATTGTATACTTTACTTTTAACATAATATTCTTTTAAACGAATAAAATCTTCATCTTCCGCTGCTTCGTGTCCAAACAATTTTTGTATTGTTTCATCATCAAATTGAATCAGATTTTCCATCATATATCCTCCGAAGTAAGATGAAAATGAATAATTATAAAGGGGAATTTGGTAGAAAAGTCAAGAAAATTGTCAAACAATAGACAAACCTACGGAGGGAAACCTCCATTGCTTCCCCTGAAAATCGGCCGCTTCTGCTTCCTTGCCAACCTTCCCGGCAGTGATTAATTTTACCAAAAAAGAGGTCGGCCCCGGGGTGGGGCGATGGTGCAGAACCTGAGAGACTCAAGGGAGATGGAGATATGCCCAAACGGAGATACAAGGTGCGGGCCGAATGCCCTGCCTGCGCCTGTGGCGACATCAGTTTCCTGGGGCCGGAGGACCTGAAGGAAAGGTTTATCGGCAACGAAAAGGAGATAGACATCCTCTGCCCCATGTGCGGCACCAAGACCAAGGGGAAGCTGGCGGAGGAAGGCCCGGAACCCGGGAAAAAATAAGGGGCCCGGGCGCCTCCGGGGCCAGGGTCTGGAAGAGGGCGGGACTCCGGGTCCGCCCCACCTGGTGAGAGCGATAGGTCACTTCGCCAGGAAATCGAGCAAGGCCCGGTGGAATTGCTCCGGGGCCTCCAGATGGGGGATGTGGCCGACCCCGGGAATCTCAACCAGTTGGCAGTTAGGGATGTCCTTGGCCGCCGCCTTGCCCAACAGGTCATAGCGGCCCTTGTCCTTGAGGATTTCCTCGGGCACCCGGCCCCGCCCTACGGTGGTCCGGTCTTTCAGGCCCACCACCAGCAGGGTGGGCGGCTTGATCAGAAAAAATTCGTGCCGCACCGGCTGCCGGTAAATCATCTGGAAGGTCAGGGCCGCGGCCTTGGCATAGCGTGGAAATTCGCCGCTCAGAGCCTCCCGGCAGCGAGTCTCCACAAATGTCTCGTACTGCGGCTGCCATTTGACAAAATAGTGCTTGACGAAGGCCCGGTATTTCTCCGGGGTCATTTTCATCTCTATCTCATAGAGCTGCGAGGTGGTCTGGGGCGGGACGAAGAAGCGGTAGTCCTCCAGACCGATGGGGTCTTCCAACACTAAGCGGCTGACGCGCTCCGGATAATTGCGGGCCAGGCGCACCGCCAGCATGCCCCCCATGGAGTGGCCCACGATGACGGCTTGCTGCACCTTAAGTTGATCCAGCAAGTGGATGGTGTTGCGGGCCAACAGGTCGAAACTGTAGTCGATTTCCGGTTTGGCGGATTTGCCGAAACCCAACTGGTCCGGGACGATAACCCGGTATCCGGCGGCCGTCAAGGCCTTGATGGTATTCTCCCAATAGCTGCCGTAAAAGTTCTTGCCATGCAAGAGGACCGCGGCCCGCTTGCCGTCCCAATCCTTTGGGGCTACGTCCATGTACGCCATCCGCAGTTGCTGACCTTCGATATTGAGGGTCAGGAACTGCACCGGATAGGGGTAGGGATATTCATCCAGGGCAATGCCCAGGGGTGTTGAATAGACCGGCGCCTGCTCCTGCGTGTGGCCGGAAGCGGCCAGCAGCAGCGAGCCCAGGCCCATCACCAAGATCCAGAAAAGAACGGTTTTGCGTCCCATGAGACATCCTCCAGCGCGCCTGGGTTTATAGGAAACTCAAAGCCCGCAGCGGGCCGGGACCTGCTGCCGGCGGGCCAATGATCGGCTGTCTAAATGATAATGTCTAAAACGGGGGATGCCAGTGACGGGGGAGTTATCCAGGAGAAATGAGTTTTTGGCTGGAAAAACGAAACGGGAGCGCCGCATAATCAGCGGCGCTCCCGCTCCCACTTTAGCCTGGGCGGCTCAGCCAGCCGAGGTATTTAGGGTTAATGGGACGAAACCCAACTCCCTTCCCCGTGCTGGCCCCCTGCCGACTGAGTATTAGGACTGTTGACGTTTCCCTGGGTCGTTAAGCCATTGGCCCGGGGCTGGAAACCGGGAGTGTTGGCTCCCGCCTGGAATCCGGGAGCGCCGCCGGGGCGCTGCTGAAACTGCTGGCCATAGGAATTTCCCGGGCCGCCGGGACCAGGCCCCATGGCGTTGGGCCGGAAGCGGTAATCATTGGGGGCACCCTGGACCCCGGGGCCGCCGCCGGGGCGCTGCTGATAACGTTGACCATAGAAAGACCCCGGGCCGCCGGGACCAGGACCCCTGTAATAGGGCCGGAAGCCGTTAGCATTGGGGCCCCTTTGAAACCCGGGGCGCCCCTCGAAACGGCGGCCATAGTAATTTCCCGGGCCCCGGGGGCCACCACCCCTGGCATAGGGCTGGAAGCGGGAACCATTAGGACCCCCCTGGAACCCGGGGCCGCTGCCGAACCGAGGCCCGGCCATGGGACCGTAATTACCCGGTCCCTGGGGTCCGCCATAGTAGGGAGCCCGCCCTGGCGCAATAACATTCCCGGCCACGTAAGCGCCGCCGCCTTGGTATCCGGGGGCCGCGACGTAGGGAGCGGGCGCCGGTGCCGGTACGTAAGAAGGAGCGACGTAGGCGGGGCCGCCAGCGTAACCGCCGCCGTAGCCGGGGCCGCCGCCGTAACCGCCGCCGCCGCCGGATCCTAATAAAGATGCTAAATCTTGTCCTAATGGCAACCCGCATCCTGCTATGGCCAGCGGGGCAATCAACAAGGCAACCACCCATCCAATTCTTGCCATGATGCCTCCTTTAGCGGATATTACCGCCATCCCCCCAGAGTCAATGATTATTGCCTTTCCAATTGCGGCGGCCAAGCAGCCGACCAAGATTGCCTATCATCCCCGGGAGACTCAAGCGGCGTTGTGGTTGTCCCCCTGCCCCCTAGCAGCCAGGCTCGGAATCGAATCGAGGGCCTGCCTCTGGTGCTGACTCTTGCTAACCGTTTAGATAAATCCTGGGGTCATTTGTTAATTTGTTATGGCGATTTTTCGCGAAAAATTTGGTAGCTCCTCGGACGGGCGAAATATTGCCACTTAATTCCTGCTTCCGGACCCGTGGCTAGACTCGGAGGCAGAGGGAACCAGGGGATTCCGGATGCTGTTCTTGCATCTGCGGGGGCGCCGCGGTCTTTGGATTTTGCTTGCTTCCCAGGCCGCCCTCGGGATATCCTGCTAGAAACATAATTATAATCAGAAAAACAATAACTAGCCACACCATCCCTGCCGCTCCCGAGACTTTACTTATGCCTGACGCGGCCCCGCCCCGGGGACTCATCTTCGAGCTGGCGACTCCCTTGCATCCCGACGGCGTCCTGGATGAAGTGAGCCTGGGCCGCCTGGTGGAGCGGGTTATCTCCCAGGCCGACGGTATTCTGGCGTGCTCCCCGGACGTGGGGGAGGCCCTGGAGCTACCCGGGCCTACCCGGCAGCAGCTCTGTTCGGCGCTGTTGACCGCGGTGGCGGGCCGGGTGCCTCTATTCTTCGGGATCACCAGTCATACGGCGGAAGAGACCCAGGAGCTGGCGGGGGCGGTCCGGGAGAAATGCCGCCGTCTCGGTTATGGCGGCCAGGTCTTTCTGGCGGACCTGCCCCTGTGGTACCACAGCAACCGGGGTCTGCCCCAGGCCTGCCAGCGGCTCCTGGAAAGGGTTTCCCTGCCCCTGATCCTGCTGAACCTGCCGCTGCTGATCAGCCGGCGGGCGCCCTTGTTCAAACGCCGCAATATCCGCACCCACGTTTTCAAGAAATTAGCGGTCCTGCCAATGGTGGCGGGACTGATCCACCAGGGGGATATGGTCCGTTTCCTCAATTACCATGGCGCGGCCGCCAGGCGGCCGGAATTCGCCTTCTACGAGGGGGATGAGGCAAACTTTCTGGCCCGTCCCGGGGCCTGGGGGGTGGTTTCCCCCGGGGCCCAGCTTTTCCCGGCTTTTTGGAGCCTGGTCACCCGGGTCTGCCTCCATCCCGAAGAAGTGGATCGGGACCCCGAACTGCAAATGGAAACCTGGAACCTGAGCCAGCGGTTACAAAAGCTTTCCCGGGCCTACCGCTTGCGCCCTGCAGCCCTGTTGAAAGCCGCGCTTGCGGCCCAGGGCATCTTCAGCAGCGCCGCCCTCGCCCCGGGAACGGAGCCGGCTTCGCCGGAACAGCAGGAGGCGCTGCTGGCTTTGCTCGATTCCCTGGATCAATGATCGAGGGGAGGAGAAAATCACCTGGGCGGCGAGGGGTGTTAACTCGGTGGGTACTAATTGCTGCTTTATGTTATGTTGCTGCGATTATTCCCACCTGGGCCGCGAGAGCACCGGGCGCCCCACCGGGGCAACGGGTAGTCGAAGGCGCCGGAGAGGAGCTGGCCGGGCGTCTGGGCTGCTTTGCCTGCCATAAAAAGGGCCCGGGCAGGCTCGCCCCCTCCCTGGACGGTGTCGGCTCCCGCCTCACCCGGGAGCAGCTGCAAGTGGTGCTGGTCCAACCCCGCCGGCTCTATCCCGGAGCCAAGATGCCCAGCTACGCCTACCTTCCCGAAAGGGAACGCCGGGCGTTGCTCGATTTTTTGGAGAGCCTCCAATAGCTCCGTCCCCCGTGGCCCAGGATCTGACATTGCCAACTACGGGTTTTAACCCTCCCTAAAAAAAAGGGGCAGGGGGGATTTAACATAACCTCCTGAAATCCCCCTAAATCCCCCTTCTTCAAAGGGGGACTTTAATTCCCTTGTAACTTAGATTTTCTGCAATTTTCTCCAGGAATTGCCGCGTCTGCCGCAGGCTGGGCATATGGCCGGTTTGTCGTCCGGGAGAGTCGAGGCGCCCCCGCGCCCGATGCTCCCATTAATAATTGGCTGGCCAGGGACCAGCTCGCCCCCATTAATTATTTCGCCGGCCCCGGAGCGGGCCCCCCCCGATCATCTTGACCCGGCCGGGAGGAGTAATTAATTTAGTGGCAAATCTACCCAAAAGGAGGTGAGAAGGGGTATGAAACCTGGCAAAGAGGTATTGGCTAAGGAGGCGGCCTTCTGGGGAAAGGTCAAGAAGCTCGATCCCCGTAAGGTATGCCACAAGTGAAAGGAATGAAAGAGTTAAAGTTGCCGGTCCGGCAACCTTCTGAGGGCAGATATGGCGGGAGAGGCGGGGGCCAACGCCTGACGGTAGCCAGCCTCTCTTGCCACATCTGCTTTTTTTCCCCATTCCCGAAACTTGAGAGACACCGCCCCCACTAAACACCAGCGGGACGCCGGGGGAGCAACCCGCGCCCGCTGAGAAGGCGAGACCCCATGTCCCTGGCCCGGCCCTACGATTTTCTCATCCAATGGCACCTCACCGAGCGCTGCAACCTGAAGTGCCGGCACTGTTACCAGGAGGGAGCCGGCCAGGTCCGGGAGCTGTCGAAAGCCCAGGTTTTCCGGGCCATTGAGGAGATTGCCCGGATGCTTGAGGACTGGCGCCAGGCCTATGACCTCGATTTCCAGCCCAGCTTCAATGTCACCGGAGGCGAGCCGTTTTTGCGGCCGGACCTGTTCGAGATAATAGAAGCGATGGCGGCCATCGGCTTTGAAATCTACGTCCTCTCCAACGGCACCTGCATCACCGCTGAAAATGGACGGCGGCTATCCGAGCTTGGGGTCCACGGGGTCCAGATCAGCCTGGAGGGTCCCCGGGAGATTCACGAATACATCCGGGGACGCGGCAGCTTTGACGCCTCCCTGCAGGGGGTCCGCACCCTGTTGGCGGCCGGACTGAAGGTCAGCCTCAACGCCACCCTGTCCCGGCTCAACGCCGGCCATCTTCGGGAGCTGGTGGAGGTGGCCCGGGGCCTGGGGGTTGCCCGCCTGGGGTTTTCCCGGCTGGTGCCGTCGGGGCGCGGCCGGGACATGCTGGACTTGATGCTCTCCACCCCCGAGGTTAGGAGGCTTTACGAAGAAGTGCGGTCCTGGCAGGTCAGGTTAAACGGCGTCCTGGAGATCGGCAGCGGCGACCCCATGGCCGCCCAGATGGAGGAGGAGGCCAGGGCGCCGGGGGCGGCTGCTGCCGAGCCCTTCCCGGCGGGCGGCTGCTCCGCCGGGGTGGCGGGACTCACCATCTTGGCGGACGGCGTCGTGGTCCCCTGCCGGCGGCTGGCGATCCCCCTAGGTCAGGTCTGCCGGGATTCGCTCCGGGAGATCTGGGCCACCTCGCCGGTACTGGAAGCCCTGCGGGACAAAGGCCGCTATTGGGGCAAGTGCGGCGCCTGCGCTCGCTGGGCCGATTGCCGGGGTTGCCGGGCCATCGCCTATGAGTATGCCAGTGCCCAGGGGAAGCCGGATTTCCTGGCCCCGGACCCCCAGTGTTTCATTGATGAGTAAAAGCTGTCAGCTTTCAGCAGCCAGCTAGCAGCAAAGGCTTGAGAAATCGCTTCTTCTTCTCCAGCCTGATCGGAGAGTCTGTAAGTGAAGGCTATCCGACTTATTGCTTTGACGGTTTCAGTTTTCCTGGCTGCCTGCAGCCTTGGCTGCGCTCCGACTAAATTGGAGCTGATGCAGCAGCAATATGATCAGGCCTACCGGTCCGGCCAAATTTCCACCCAAGAATACCTGAACCAGACCAGCCATCTCGAATTCCAGCGGGAGCAAATTCTTTTTGGCGTATCGCCGGCTTTACTAAACTATTCCATCCAGAAGAAGTACATAAACCAATGGAGCAGGCCGGACAGCTGCGATATCTTTAGCATCCCGCGCTGAGGCCGTAGGGCAGGAGTCAGTAGCACAGGTTTAAAACCTGTGCCACCAAGCGCACCCCGCCATTGGGACTATCAGGCCTGTTCGCACAGGCTGGAAGCCTGTGCCACCGATGGCATTCTAAGCTGCCGGCCGACTGCTGAAAGTTGATAGCTAATCTAGCAGAGGCAGAACGGCGCCTTGCCGTTTCTGCTCCCAGGCCCGGCGGATGACCGCAGTGGTGGACTCAGTCAGGTGGAAAGAGGGGAGATCTCCCAGGGGGGTGAAGCGGGCGGCGGTGATATCCGAGGCGTGGCGCGGCTCCCCCTCCAAGTATTCGCACAGGTAATCTATCAGGACGTAATGGTAGGCGATCCGGCCGGCGGGATCGGGAAAGATGCGCGGCAACACCGCGCAGATCCCCAGGGGCCGCACCGTCAGGCCGGTTTCCTCGGCGATTTCCCGGGTGAGGGCCGCGGTCAGGGTCTCCCCCAGCTCCACCAGACCGCCGGGAAGGCTCCATTCATCCCTGGCCGGTTCCTGCCCCCGGCGCACCAGGAGAACTTCCTCCCCCCGGAAGATCACCGCGCCTACCCCCACGAGGGGTTGATCTGGATAGTGGCGTTTCATCTTTTTAGTGAGCAGTGAGCAGTGAGCAGTAAAATCTACTGGCTGAGCATCGAAATGGTTATTTAATCTTGCTTTGGATTGATTTTCTCAACCCGTAGGTTACGGCGAGGCATTCGTCTAATAAGCGGCCGATCTGTTGATGCTCATTTTCAGAAATAAAACCTAAACGTAATGATAGTTCCAATTGGGTATCGATCTCATTTAAGGAACCGAGGGCATTTGCCAGAAAGTTGGCAAATTGAGAAGGGGTGCGGTCAGCGGCTCCTTCAGCAATATTAGAGGGCACGGAGAGGGTAGCACGCCGTAATTACGCCCTTAGGCCATAAAGTTCACTATCGGGGAAATGCTGGGTCAAGCTAGGCACCTCACCGACTAAATCCATGCCTTTTCCCCAGGCAAGCAGGTTCCGGTGCGGTTTCGAGTCTTTCTCCCTCATATCCCAACCCCTAATTTCGCAATGCCTTCCCACTGCTCACTGCTCACTGCTCACTTCTCACACCTCCATCCGCAGCGAGCGCTTCACCCGAATGGCCGCAGCGCCCCCCACCGGGCAGACGTGTTCGCATTGGCCGCAGCCGATGCAGAGGTCCCGGTCCACCACCGGCAATTTGACCTTGACCCGCTCGCCCTTGGGGGTAATACCCTCTTGCTCCCGGAAAAAGATAGCCTTCTTGGGGGTAACCGGGCAGTGCTCCTCGCATACCAGGCACTCGTCGGCCTCGCTGTAGGGGATGCAGCGGCTCTGGTTGATGAAGGCCATCCCCAGGTCGGCGGCCTGCTTTTTCGGCAGGGGCAGGTGGGGGATAGCCCCCGTGGGACAGACCTGGCCGCAGAGGTTGCAGGAATAACTGCAGTATCCCATCCGGGGGATCAGTCTCGGGGTATAAAATCCTTCCAGTCCCGCTTCCCAAAGCACCGGCTGGAGGCCGTTGGTGAGGCAGACCTTCATGCACTGGCCGCAGCGGACGCAGCGCGAGAGGAACTCCCCTTCATTCTGGGCTCCCGGGGGGCGGATGAGGAACTCGTCCGGCTGCCGGGCCAGGGAACCCAGACGGATCATGGGCGCCAACACGGCTCCGGCCGCCACCGCGGTAAGCACCTGGCGCCGGCCCAGGTCCAGGGGCGCCCGGGGCGCCCGGGAGCGCATCGTGAAGCTTACCCTACCCTCCTTCTGACATTGGTCCAGGCAGCGGAGACAGAGCTGGCACTCGGCGTTCTCATGGCGTGCCGGCTTCCCCGGGGCAAAGGCGCCCATCTTGCAGGTTGCGGTGCAGTCGCCGCAATCGGGGCAGAGGGCGGCGGGCCGCCGGCGCAGCCGGCTGAAGCGGGCCAGGAAACCGTACAGCGCTCCCAGGGGGCAGAGGGCCCGGCACCAGAAACGCTGATCCACCCTTTCTGCGGCCACCACCAGCCCAAAGAGGGCCAGGGTTAGGAAAGGCAGCAGATAAACGAGGGGTTTAAAGGGGAGCACGGTGGCTTTTAAGAACCAATAAACGGGTTCGCTGACGTAAGTGAAGGGCGGCCCCAGGTGCAGGATGGCCAGGGAGGCGTGTTCCACCCCGTAGCCGAAGGCCGGATAGAGGACGATGGCCAGGGTGCGGTAAAGCAGCGATAAGGGGTCGAAGAGCCCCACCAGGTTTACCGAGAGAAGGGCGCCGGTCAACAGGGACAGGAGCAGATAATATTTGGCCCGGCGCCAGCGGGCCGCAACCCCCCGGTCGGGCCGGGGGCGGAACAGCAGCCGCCGGGCCCCGTCCAGGGTGGTCCCCATGGGGCAGACCCAGCCGCAGAAGAAGCGCCCCAATATCAGGGTCAGGGCCACGAAGGTCAGGGACCAGAAGAGCCCGGCCACCAAGGGGCTGAAGGTGATAAGGTTCGCCGCCAGGATTAAGGGATCGAAGCGGAAGAACAGGTCCACCGGCCAGGCCAGGGTGGCCTGCCTCACAAATTCAGCCTTCAGAAACAGGAAGAAAAACAGGCCCAGAAAGATGATCTGAGAGAGGCGCCGCAGGGTCAGCCAGCCGCCGGAACTCAGCGAGAATTTTTTCCATTCCATATATAAAAGACTCAATCCTGAGTTGGATTTTCAGTTAGCATAACCCGAAGCCGATGCACCGGGCCTTCTTTTGCCAGACTCAAAATCGATGGCCAGGCCGACTGCAGAAGCTGCCCGCGGCCAGCCCTTACGCCGACAGGACCTTGATCTTACTCAGGTCCATCTCTCCCCGGCCCCCCTGGTGGGCCTTGACCACGTAACCCAGGTCCTCGGGCTTTAAGCCAAAGAGACCGGCGCCGTAAGCGTCCAGGGCCACCGGATCGGTCCCGGCGAACAGCAGGTTTTTCACCGCCAGGTCCTCCGGGCTGCCGCCCTTGGGGCCGTTGCGCAGCATGATGCGGGTAGCGTCCAGGACGTGCAGGTCCGGGCGTAAGACCAGATTCATGTCGGCGATGTTCTGGGCCAGGCCCACGTGAATGCGGCCCCGCCAGCCGCCGATGGCCCCCATCATATTCTTCAGGCACATGGTGAGACGGGCCTCGGAGTGCTGCTTGGCCACCGGGACATTGATGAAGCGGTCGGCCTCCAGGATGTCCTTATAGAAATACCATTTCTTCAAGGCCCGGGCCTTTTCGATGGTGAGTTCCACAAAACGCCGCTCGTCCACGAACTCCACCACCGCCCGGGGGTCCTTGATGGCCTCCACCGCGGCCTTGATCCCGGAAGACTCGTAAGACCGGCGGGCGTCGTCGCAGGTGTTGTCCAGGACCTTTACCTGCTTGGCTCCCGCTTCCAGACAAAGCTCCACCACCTGGCGCACCACCAAGGGATTGGTGTTGGCGCCCAGCTCCGGGGTCCGGTCCCAGGCCATGTTGGGCTTGACCACCACCACTTCCCCGGGGTTAACGAATTTTTTCATGCCCCCCAGGGCCTGGACGGCGTCGCCCACCAGATGAGCGTAATTGGTCTCCTGGACCTTCACCAGCAGGGGCTCAGGGGTCTGGGCCGGGGCCATGGCCCAAACTTCCTCCGGCAACACCAGGCGGCGTCCGACCCCGGCCACCAGCCCCAAGGCCGCCATATATTTTAGAAAATCGCGGCGGTGCATTTAACCTCCGGCTTTCTTCTAGATATTTTCTAGTCTAAACGGGGGGCTGTGGGTTTGCAAGTTTTTCTTGACAAAAGGGAAGATGGCATTTATTAATGACCCCATAGTCAGTTTAATGACCAGAAAGTCATTTATGCGTCCCAGCTCCCAGCCTACAAAAAAAGAGATTGTCACCGAGTTCCGCACCCGGGAGATCCTGGCCGCGGCCCGCCGCTTGATGCAGAGCCGCGGGGTGGAGGCGGTGACCATGGAAGAGATCGCCGCTAGCGCCGGGGTGGCCAAGGGCACGGTCTATCTCTATTTTCCCGGCAAAGATCAGTTGGTCCAGTCCCTAATCTCCCAGGTGGGGGAAAATATCCTGGCCGATATTGAGGCCGTGGTCAGCGGCAGCGGCCCCCCCCTGACGAAGGTTCAGGAAGTGGCCGCAGTGTTGTTGGATTACCTGATGCGGGAAAGGGACTTATTCCCTGTTTACGCCCGGGATTTGCTCCGGGGGGAGCGGGGCGCAGACCAGGGTTATTGGCTCCACTTGCAGGAATTGGAAGATAGATTCGTCACCCTGGTTAACCGGCTATTTGCCGAAGGCATCGAATCGGGACAATTTATCCGGGCCAACCCGCGGTTGCTCACCTTTATGCTGCGAGGCATGGTGCGCGCCGTAGGATACTACCAGTTGTCAGAAGGACAGGAAAAGGCCGTGAAAGAAGCCCTGCCGGTTCTGCTGACCCTGCTCTCCTCGGGTCTGATCAGGGAACCGCTCGCAAAAAAAGTCGGAGAGGCGGCTGCGGTATGAAGCGAACGGATTCCTGGAGTCCCTGGCGTTTGCTCCTGTTGGGAACGCTGACCTGGAGTCTGGCGATGGCGTCCCCTGGCATCGGGGCGGGGGCCCCGGCCCCGGCTTCGGCCCCGGCCCCGGCCACCCTGGATCTGAAGACGGCTCTGGGCCTGGCCTGGAAGGCCAACCCCAACCTGCGGGTGAGCCGCCTGCAATCGCTGATCGCCGGCGAAGAAGTGGTGCGGGCCCGCTCCGGATTCCTACCCTCGCTCAAGTCGGAATTTAGCCAGACCATCTACGATGACCAAATAAAGGAGAAACTTCCCGGGGGCACCATAACGGGGTTTCCCGAAACCATCGTTTTTCCCTCGACCAACCGCAACTTTTGGAGCAGCAAGACCTATATAGACCAGACCATCTTCGACTTTTGGCTCACTCCCTCCAAGTATCAGGCCGCGGTGCTGGGCAAGACAGCCAGCAGGCTGGAAACCGCCAAGACCCGGGACGACCTCTTTCTCGGCGTGGCCAAGGGTTATTTCAGCACCTTGCAGGACCAGAAGCTGGAGGTGGTGGCCCAGCAGACGGTGGTGGATCTGAAGCGGCATCTCAAGATCGCCGAAGACGAATATCGTTTCGGGTTAGTCACCTTCAATGACGTCCTCCAAGCGAAGGTCTCCCTGGCCGACGCCGTGCAAAATCTGTTAGTGGCCAAAACCGACACCATCGACAGCCGCGCCGCCTTCAACAAGCTCCTGGCCCTGCCGGTGTCGGCCCCAACGGCTTTGAAAGATGAAAAGTTGGAGACCCGGCCCTGGGGTCTGGAAGATGCCACCGAGGCGGCCTTGAAACAGCGGAGCGACCTCAAGGCCTCCAGCGAGCGCATCAGCCAGCAGGAAAAGGTGGTGACCGAGACCAGGGCCCAATATTTCCCGCGGATTTTCGCCCAGGCCGGCCAGACCTACCAACAGAACGAGTACCTGCTGCATGATAACTCGTGGTTCGGCATCTTCGGCCTGCAATGGACCCTGTTCTCCGGTCTCGATACCAAGGCCCAGGTGGCCCAGGCCAAGCTGGGGGTGACCCAACTTCAGGAGCAGCATAAGGACCTGGGCGAACAGGTGCGCCTGGACGTGCAGAATGCTTACCTCAAGGTCAAGGAGACCGCCGACCGCATCCTGACGACGCAAGAGGCCGTGACCCAGGCGGAAGAAAACCGGCGCCTCAACGAGGAGCGCTACAAAGAGCAGGTGGGCACCGCCACCGATGTCATCGACGCCGAGACCCTGCTCACCCGGACCCGGGTCAACTACTGGTCCGCCCTTTACGACCATCAGATGGCCAAAGCCGAGCTGCTTTGGGCCATGGGGGCCATTAACACCCTGATGTCCCAGGAGGAACCCCAGAGTGCTCCGTAAACCCCTGTTCCGATTCAGCGTCGTCGTGCTGGTGCTCTTGATGATAGGGGCTGGCGTCGGCTACTGGTATTACCTGCATGTCTTCGTTTTCACCGATGACGCTTACGTGGACGGCTATGTCGGCATAGCCGCCTCCCGCATACCGGGCCGGGTAGCCAAGGTGTTGGTGACTGATAATGACTTTGTCGAGCCCGGCCAGTTCCTCGTGACCCTGGAGCCCCAGGATTTTGAAGCGGCGCTGGCCCAGGCCGAGGGCAACCTGGGCCGCTTGCGCCAGGATCTGGCCCAGGATTATGTCAAGGTCTCCACCTCCCGGGCCAAAATCGCCGAAGCAGAGGCCAATTTCCATCTGGCCGGCACTGACAAGGCCCGTTATTCGGCCTTATACGAGCGCCGCACCATTGCCAGGCAGACATTGGACAATGTGAATACCCGCTACCTGGTGAACCAGGCCCTGGTGGACCGGTACCGGCGGGAAATGCAAGAGGCCCTGGCCGCCATCGGCGGCTCCACCGGCATCCCCCTGGAAGAGCAGCCGGCCATCAAGGAAGCCAAGGCGCGGCTGGAACAGGCCAAGCTCAATCTGGGGTATACCAGGATAACCGCCAAGATTTCCGGCTATGTCACGAAAAGGCAGGTGGAGGTTGGCAACTGGGTGCAGCCGGGGCAACCCTTGATGATAGTGGTGCCCCTTAAATATCCCCAGCTCTGGATCCAGGCAAACTACAAGGAAACGCAGCTTACCGACGTGTATATCGGCCAGCCAGCGGAGGTGGATGTGGACACCTATCCCGGGGTCAAGTTCAAGGGGAGGGTGGACTCTATCATGTCCGGCACGGGCTCGGCCTTTTCCCTCCTGCCCCCGGAAAATGCCACGGGCAACTGGGTGAAGGTGGTGCAGCGCATCCCCGTTAAGATCGTGTTGCTGCCGCCCTTTCCCGAAAACCGGCCGTTGCGCCTGGGCATGTCCACCGAGGTCACCATCGATACCCGGAAGCACACCGGGCCCCGGCTCTTACCGGCGACACGGTAAGGGCGCCGGGTGGCAGTCTCATGGCTGGATTTGGGAGACGGTGCCTGGCCGCTTCCAGATCAAACCGGACCCCAAGCATATCAGCCTGGAAACCTCTATCTCCTGGTTAACCAAGGATTTTCTCAGGCTATTCTTAGCGGTTTGGGGAACTCATGAACCGGGAGAACACTCCCTATACCCCGCAGGTGAACAAATGGCTGATTGCGATCGCGGTGATGCCCGGCACTATCATGGAGCTGATCGACACCACGGTGGTGAACGTGGCCTTGCCGCACATTGCCGGCAGCCTGTCGGCCGGGGTGGACGAGTCCACCTGGGTGCTGACCTCCTACCTGGTATCCAACGCCATCATGATGCCCCTGGCCGCCTGGCTCGCCGGCGCGGTGGGCCGCAAGCGCTTGCTGATGCTGTGCCTGGCCGTTTTTACCATCAGTTCGATGGCTTGCGGCGCCGCCCCCACCCTGGCGAGCCTGATTTTCTTCCGGGTCCTTCAGGGAGCTGGAGGCGGGGCCCTGCAACCGCTTTCCCAGGCCATTCTCTTCGAATCCTTTGCCGTGGAGGAGCGGGGCATGGCTATGGCGGTTTACGGCGTCGGCGCCATTACCGCCCCTATTATCGGCCCTATGCTGGGTGGCTGGATCACCGACAACCTCAATTGGCGCTGGGCCTTTTACATTAATCTTCCCGTCGGCATTTTGGCCCTGGCGATGACTGCGATGTTGATCTTCGACCCCGAATTCCTCCGGGCTCGAAAGAGTGGCAGAATGGACTTCCTGGGGGTGGGTCTCCTGGTCGTCGGGATCGGCGCCCTACAGATCGTGCTGGACAAAGGGGAACGGGATGATTGGTTTTCCTCCGCCTTTATCGTGCGCTTATCCGTCGTGGCCCTGGTGGCGCTGGTTGCCCTGGTCTATTGGGAATTGAAGAGCAAACGCCCTTTCGTGGACCTGCGCCTTTTCAAAGACCGGAATTTCGCCAGCGGCGTGACGGTTTTTTTCTTTTTCCGGTTCGTGCTTTACGGCAGCATGGTGCTGCTGCCTCTGTTTTTGCAGACCCTGATGGGATACGACGCCACCCTGGCCGGTAAAGTCATGGCCTGGGGCGGGGTGAGCGCCATGGTGATGATGCCGATGACGGGCCGATTGTGCAACCGGGTGGACAACCGTTGGCTCTCGATTTTTGGCCTGTTCATCGGCGCCTGGGCCACCTACCTGATGAGCGGGTTTAATGTCCAGATCGATTACGCCACCGCAGTGTGGCCCCGCATCCTGCAGGGCCTGGGCATAGGCGTGACCTTCGTGGCCCTTACCAACCTCACCATGGGACATATCTCCCGGGAAAAAATGGGTAATGCCACCGGCATCTATAACCTGCTCCGCAACCTGGGAGGGTCTTTCGGGATCGCGGTGGTCACCACGCTGCTCGCGCGCCGGGCCCAGTTTCACCAGAGCCGGCTGGTGGAGCACCTCACCGCCGGGTCTCCAGCCTTCAACGCCTGGCAGCATCGCATTGCCGGAATCATGCCCGGACTAGGGCCGCACTGGCATTATTGGGAGGCCCCCCGGGCCATGGCCGCCCTCTATGACCAGGTGCAGGCGCAGGCCATGACGCTGTCCTATAACGACGGCTACTGGTTCTTCACACTCTTATTTTTGCTGCTGGTTCCCCTGGTGTTCATGATGCGGCAGCCTCGGATCCCCCAAGAGGAAATTACTAAAGGCGGATGATGGAAGCGGTCCTCCCCCCCCAAAGTCCCGAGGTCAACAAATGGGTGATCACCATTGCGGTGATGGCCGGCACCTTCATGGAGATCGTGGACACCACGGTGGTAAACGTGGCCCTGCCCCACATCGCCGGCAGCCTGGCCTCTTCCACCGATGAAACCACCTGGGTGCTCACTGCCTACCTGGTCTCCAATGCCATCATCCTGCCCATCACCGGCTGGCTTTCCGCCCGGTTCGGGCGCAAGCGTTTTTTGCTCTTCTGCCTGATCCTGTTCACCGTCAGTTCCATGTTGTGCGGCGCGGCCACCAGCCTGGATGAACTCATCGTCTTCCGCATCATCCAGGGCCTCGGCGGCGGCGCCTTGCAGCCTATCTCCCAGGCCATCCTGCTGGAGACCTTTCCGGTGGAGGAACGGGGCATGGCCATGGCCCTCTGGGGCATCGGGGTGATCATCGCCCCCATCGTCGGTCCGGTCATGGGTGGTTGGGTGACCGACAACCTCACCTGGCGCTGGGCCTTTTATATCAACATGCCCATCGGCGTCATCTCGGTCTTGCTCACCTGGATGTTCATCTTCGACCCGGAATATCTCCGGCGCAAGCGGGCCGGCGGTATCGACTACTGGGGCCTGGGACTCCTGGCGCTGGGGCTGGCCGCCCTGCAGGTGGTCCTGGACCGGGGCGAGCGGGAGGACTGGTTCTCCTCGGCCTTCATCACCCGCCTGGCCATCATCTCGGTTGTGGCTCTGGTTTGTCTGATCTGGCGGGAATTGAAGATCGAGCACCCCGTGGTGGACCTGCGCCTTTTTAAGGAACGCAATTACGCCTCCGGGGTGACCATCATGTTTTTCTTCGGCTTCGTTCTGTACGGCACCATCCTGCTCCTGCCCCTGTTTCTCCAGACCTTGATGGGCTATGACGCCACCCTGGCCGGCTGGGCCCTGGCCTTCGGTGGCATCGGCTCTTTGATGATCATGCCGGTGGTGGGCCGCCTCACCACCGTGGTGGACAGCCGCATCCTGGTCTTCGTGGGGCTGCTGATCAACGCCCTGGCCGTCTATCTCATGGGTCACTATGATACCCAGATCGACTTTTCCTATGCCTGGTGGCCCCGGTTCATCCAGGGCTTCGGCCTGGGTTGCACCTTCGTGTCCCTCACCACCCTCACCATGTCCCGCATCTCCCAGGTGAAGATGGGCAACGCCACCGGCATCTTCAACCTGATGCGCAACCTGGGCGGCTCCTTCGGCATCGCCACCGCCACCACCCTGCTTTCCCGCCGCAGCCAGTTCCATCAGAGCCGTCTGGTGGAGCACCTCACCCCGCTGTCACAGCCCTTCCTCGCCTGGCAGCACCGCCTGGGGCAGCTCCTGCCCGGACTGGGGCCCAACTGGCATTGGTGGAACGCCCCCCAGGCCATGGGCGGCCTCTACCAGGAGGTCCAGCGCCAGGCCCAAATGCTGGCCTTCTGTGACGATTACCATTTCTTCACCATCGTCTTTCTGATGCTCCTGCCTCTGGTCTTTCTCATGCGCCGTCTCCCCCGCTCTGCCCCGGCCGTCTCCGAACCCGGAGTGGAGGGTAGGCCTTAGCGCCAGCAGCCGTCAGCTTCCGAGCAGTTAGCCCCGGGGGCCGCGGTGAAAATCGGGTCTTGGCTAGCAAAATCAGGAGCCGGTTTGGAATATCTGGCGGCTAGAAGATTAATCTGATATGAGTTTCAGATGATCGTGATTTATCACCGCGGCTGGGAGCGCGGTTAACTGCGGAAGGATAATAGTTGCGCCGTTTCAACCTGATTCTGCTGGCCATCGCCGTTGGGTTTTTCTTTTGGGTCCTCAATGAGGTGGGCTGGGCCAATGTGGGGCATTACCTGCGGCAGGTCGGCTGGTACTGGCCGCTGCTGCTCCTGCCGTATGGGTTGGTGAACCTCCTGGAAGCCGTCTCCTGGAAATACATGATCATCGATCTGCCCCCGACCATCTCCTTGTCCCGCCTCTTCTGGCTGCGGCTGGGAGGCGAGGCCCTGAACCAACTCACCCCCACTGCCTCCCTGGGGGGCGAGCCCTTCAAGGCCGACCGGTTGCGGACCGGGGGAGTCCCTCTGGACCAGGCCACCGCCTCGTTGGTGATCCACAAAGGCATCCTGGTCTTGAGCCTGGTGCTTTATATTATTCTGGGTCTGGCCCTGGCCCCCCACTACCTGCCCGCGGCCCTGTCGCATCTGGGATTCTTGTGCCTGGCTGCCCTGGGGCTGGCCTTGGCTGCCGCGGCTTTTGTCTTTCTGCAGCACCGGGGCGCCTTCAGCAGCCAGGGGGTGCACTTTCTGCAACGCCGGGGCTGGTGTCCCCGGTTTCTACGAGAAAAAGAGGACTTCTTCGCCAGGTTGGATGACAGCCTCTCTTCCTTCTATCGGCAATATCCGATACGGGCCGCCCTGGCCTTCGTCCTCTTTTTCTTGAGCTGGGTGCTCCATGCGGTGGAAGCCTATCTGATCTTCTGGCTGGTGGGCCACCCCATCAGTGGGGGCCTGGCCCTCTGCCTGGACTCCCTGGCCATGCTGTTCTCCGCCATGGGATTCTTCATCCCCGCGGCTGCCGGGGTCCAGGAGGGAGGGAACCTCCTTTTGGCCATGGGCTTCAACCTGGGCCTCACCCTGGGGGCCACCTTCAGCATCCTGCGGCGCCTCCGGGAAGCCTTCTGGCTCAGCCTGGGGCTGCTAGTAGTTTGGCGGGAGAAGTAGAAAGATAGCTATCAGCCATCAGCCTTCAGCTTAAGGCAAAACCGCTTCTTTCTGCATATCGTTGGTCTTTTGCCTTAGCTGATTGCTGATAGCTGATAGCTGAAAGCTATGCAAACAACCGCACCTCCACAGCCTCGCCCTTTAACAGCCCTTCCAGCCCCAGGGGGATCATTACCAGGCCGTCGCTGTTCACCAGGGGGGAGATGAGCCCTGAGGGCCCCAGCACCGGCTCGGCCCACAGGGTTTCGCCTTCAGGACGCAGACGCACCCGCACATAGTCCTCCCGGCCACTGGCCCCGGCCAGATTGCGGGAGAGAGCCGCGGTGACGGTGCGGCCCCAGGGAGGTGCGGGTTTAAGGCCGGAAAGGTGAGCCAGCAGCGGCCTTCCCAGGACCTCCATGACCACCGCGGCGGAGGCCGGGTGTCCCGGCAGACCCAGGAGGGGCCTGACGCCGCCCCCTGACCCCAAACCCACCGCCGCCAGGATGGTGGGTTTCCCGGGGCGGATCGCCACCCCGTGGACCAGGACCTCGGAGGCGGGGAGGTCGCGGATGGCCGCCAGGGTCAGGTCCCGGGCCCCCACCGAGGAGCCCCCGGAGATGAGAATCAGGTCGGCGCGGCTCACGGCCGCGGCCAGGGCTGCCCTCAAGGCGCCGAAATCGTCGGGGATGATCCCCAAGAGCAGGGGCAGGCCGCCCGCCTCCCGCACTTGGGCCGCGGCTAGATGGGCGTTGGCGTCCCGCACCTGGCCGGGGCCGGGCTGGCGGTCAATGGGGACGATCTCGTCGCCGGAGGAGAGGATGGCCACCCGGGGTCTTCTGAATGCCTTTAACTGAGTAATTCCCAGGGCCGCCAATAACCCGAGGTCCTGGGGACGGAGCCGCGCTCCCGCATCGAAAAGCAACTTCCCGGCCGGCACATCTTCGCCGGGAGCGAGGAGGTTTTCCCCCGGGGCCACGGCCCGGCGTACCTCCAGGGTCTGGTCCGGGTGCTCGGCGGTGTATTCCACCATGACCACCGCGTCGGCGCCTTCCGGCAGCATGGCGCCGGTGGGCACCCGCAGGGTCTCGCCGGGGAGCAGGGGCCGGGCCGGGGCGGCGCCCATGGGGACCTCGCCCTTGATCTCCAGGTACTGGGGCGCCCCGACGCTGGCTCCGAAGGTGTCCCGGGCCGCTACCGCATAGCCGTCCATGGTGGCTCGCTGGAAGTGAGGCGCGGCCTCCGCGGCGGCAACCGGCTCGGCCAATACCCGGCCCAGGGCATCGTCCAGGCCCACCTCTTCGGCGTCCACGAGGGAGAAGCGCGGATAAAGGGCCAGGACTTCGGCGCGGGTTTGCAAGCGGAAGAATTCTAGGGCAGTCATTTAGCTCTTAATGGAAATTATATATTTAATGGAGAGCAGAGAGCAGTGAGCAGTAGGTTTTTTCTGCACACTTGCTCACTGCTTACTATTTTCCTGCCCACCAGCGTCACCAGCACCCTGGTGCAAGCTTTATTTGACGGACGACATTTATTCCTCTCGGCGCAGGCTAAAGCCTGCGGCTACATTTAATGCCGCCGCCGAAACCTGGTCCCTAACCCCTAACCCCTAACCCCTGCCTTTTCTGCTCACTGCTCACTGCCTACTGCTCACTGGTGGGCAGTGCCCACCCTACACCCTACACCCTACACCCTGCTCACTGCTCACTGCTCACTGCCAAGACGCGCACGTCCACGGCGAACAGGCCCTTTTCGTAGAGCAGCAGCGGGTTCAGTTCGATCTGGTCCAATTCCGGGTGTTTCTGGGCGAATCTTGCCAGGGCCTTCATGGCGCTCAAAAGCGCCGCGGTATCCCGGGGAGGCTGGCCCCGGTAGCCGCTAAGTAACGGGTAGCCCTTGATCTTTGTAATCAGGTCCGCCAGTTCCGCCTCGGTGGCGGGCAGCAGGCAGAAGGCCGCGTCCAGGTAGATCTCGGTATTGACGCCTCCCAGGCCGAACATCAGGGTGGGGCCGTACTGGGGGTCGGTAATGATCCCCAGGATTACTTCCAGTCCCCCGGGTTTGGCCATGGGAGAGACGGTGACGCCGTCGACCTGCACCAGGTTGTCGAAGATGGCGGTGGCTGCCATCAGGTCCTGGTAGCCCTGGGTCACCTCCGCATCAGTTTTCAGGCCCAGGAGAACCCCGCCCACCTCGGTCTTGTGGGCGAGCTGGGGCGAGGCGATCTTCAGGGCCACCGGGTAACCGAAATCGCGGGCATGGCATATGGCCTGCCAGTGGTTTTGGGTCAGGGGCGCGGCCGCCGCCGGGATGCCGGCCTTGGCGATCAGGGCCGCGGCCTCGCCGGCCGGCAGCAGGTGAAGGCCCGGGGGTACGGACAGCTTAGGGGGGCCGGGAGCCGCGGCCGGGGGCTTCTCAAACCGGAAGAACTGGGCCAGGGCGCGGATGGCCCGCTCCGGGGTGGGGAAGACCGGAATCCCGGCCCGGTAAAGCTCCAGGCGTTCAGCCAGCTCCACCTCGGCGCCCCCCAGGAAGATGACCAGCTCCGGGGCGGCGGGGCTGACTTGGCCTGCGGCCCCGGGAATGGGGTCTCCGAAGATCACCACCTGGGTGTCGTAGTCGTCCCGGGTCAGGTGTATTACCTGGCGATACAGCTCCGGGCTGCTGATGGCGTCTCCGGTCAGGTCCACCGGGTTGCCCACGGCGCAGTGGGCCGGCAGCAGGGCCCGCAGCTTCTCCTTGAGAATCGGGCTGGGTTCGGGGACCGCGAGGCCGGATTTCTCGGCCTCGTCGATGGCCAGGATGGCGGCGCCGCCTGAGGAGGTGGTGATCATCAGCCGCCGCCCCCGGGGTTGAGGGAGGTAGGCCAGGGCCTTGGCAAAGTCGAAAAGTTCCTCCAGGGTGTCGGCCCGGTGGACTCGATACTTGCGAAAGAGGGCGTCATAGATGGCGTCGGTCCCGGCCATGGATTTGGTATGGGACTCGGCGGCGCGGCTTCCCGCCGCGGTGCGGCCCACCTTGAGAATGACCACGGGCTTGGTGGCGGCCGCCAGGGCGTCGACAAAGTAGGAGGCCCGTTTCACCCCCTCCAGGTAGAGGGCGATGACCGCGGTATGGGGGTCCTGGTTGAAGAAGCTCAGGACCTCGGCCTCGTCCACGTCCACCCGGTTGCCCAGGGACACGAAGCCGCTCACCCCCAGGTGTTCGGCCGCGGCCAGATCGAGGAAGGCGGCGCCCACGGTGCCGCTTTGGGAGGCGAAGGCGATCCGGCCCGGGGTGGTGATCAGCGGCCAGGAGGCGCACATCCGGCGGTGCGGCATGTTGATCCCCTGGCAGTTGGGGCCCATCACCCTGAGGCCGGTCCGGCGCACCACCTGGGCCAGTTCATCTTGCAGGCGCTCGCCGGCGGCCCCTGCCTCGGCGAAGCCGCCGCTGATGACGACCGCGGCCTTAACCCCCCGGGCGGCGCACTGCGTCAAGGTTGCCGCCACCAACGCCGCCGGGATCACCACTACCGCCAGGTCCGGGGGCGCGGGGGTGTCCGTGATGGACTTATAGACCTTGAGGCCCAGGATTTCTTCGGCCTTGGGGTTTATGGGGTAGAGGGGTCCGGGGAAGCCCCCGTTTTTCAGATTGGCCAGGATGTCGTGGCCCAGTTTGCCAGGGGCGCTGGAGGCGCCGATGACCGCAACGCTTCGAGGGGCGAAGAGGGAGTCAAGGGTGCTCAGGGTCTCCATGGGCTCTCCTGTTGCCAGTAGTCAGTAGCCAGTAGCCAGTTCCCGGTTCTCAGTAGCCAGTCCGGTTCAAGGAAACTTAAAACCCAAAACCCAAAACTCGAGACCCAAAACTCGAAACTCGAAACTCGAAACTCGAAACTCAGACCGGTTTGATCATAGCACAGGGGGCGCCAGGGGGAAACGGGGCAGGGGACGGGAAAGAGCGCATTAGACCGGGAGTGATCCGGCCCAGGTAAAGGAAAACCGGGGACCCGGATGCCATCTTCTGGCTCTCAAGCGGAAGATCATCCAGGTTCCCCGGCTTCCTCCGGATCTCGAAACCGCCCCACCTTCGAATTAGGGCCGACGTCCATCAGGTTTCGGGATCACCACCCGTAACCGCTTCAGCGGGGAGTGGGCATCTGCTGCCACCTCTGGCCGCTCGCGCCCAGGCGCTTATCTGAACCCATCTTCAGAGGCAACCTTCCTCGGGGCCGAAACAGTCAGCCTGGGATTTCTGCTGCAGGGCGGCCCACCGTTAATGGTTAAGACCGGGACGTCACCCTTCTTCTAATGATTTTCAGACAGCATCCCTTGGCACTTCTATACGTAATCATCAGCCGGAAGAAGTCAAGGGGCCCTGGAGAATTTTTTTTAGGGGCATTCGTTTTTGTTGTCAGTCACAAAATGTGCATACATATTTCTCTTAACAGACTATTTTAATGTACATACACTTTAGGTGTGATTATAGGATGGGAATGGGACCCCGATAAAGCAAAAGAAAATCGGCAAAAGCACGGGTCGATTTTGCGGATGCCACCGGGGTTTTCTACGATGAACGGGCCATTGGGGAAGAAGATGAGGGTTCCGCGGGAGAACAAAGATTCCGTAAAATTGGTATGGATTTTTTAGGGCGGCTGCTGGTCGTGATCTATACCTATCGAGGAGAAAATATCCGTCTGATATCCGCTCGCAAGGCTACCAAAAAGGAAGCAGGACAATACTATGCGTAAAGAATATGATTTTAGCAAGGGCAAGCGCGGTGCGACCATTCCACCGGACCCCAGAAAAACCCGCATAACCATTCGTATTGATACCAAGATCTTGAATTGGTTCAGGGAACGCGTGCATGAGGCCGGAGGCGGCAATTATCAGACCATGATCAATGACGCCTTGAAGAGCTACATTGAGAGTGAGGATTCGAAGACCATTCGTTATCCCGGCATGCCCCATGTTGAGCTTGATGCGAGATATCAAAGGGAATATGAAGATAAAGGTTTGGAGTTTCAGGGCCGGGGCTATTATGTCGAAAAAAAAATCAGAGACTTGAGATTCACCGGGAAAAAAGCGGCATAGCTATTGGAGGAGGAAACCATGGGCACCAAGACGGTCAAATACAACAAGCAGGGCATTAACCAACTTCCCAATGACAAGCCGGTTCTTTATCGGATAAAAACAGAGTCCGGGAATCTGAATTACGTGGGCATCGCTCAAAGGGGACGGGTGCGGGAGAGAATCTCCGAGCATCTGAAAGAAATTCCCGGAGCGAAGGTCCAGATCGAGCAATTCAGCAGTATCAACGAGGCCGGGAAGAAAGAAATTAACGTGATCCGGAGGACCCAGGCGAAATATAATAAGCAAGGGAAGTGATAGGTCTCCGGGGCTTTAGCAGGGGGCCGCGGTTCTGCCTGACCCCTCAGCATTGGCTTCTCGCCCCCGGAGGATAAGGGAATAAAGGGCGACCCACGGGAGGCACCTACGAATGCACGGGCTGGGAGCCTGTGCCACCAGAAATCTCCCCGGACTCCCTTTTTCAAAGGCGATGGTATACTTGACAGAATAGTTTTTAGGTGATACCTTGTGTACCGACAGGCCGGCGGTTAAAATTTCTCCCGAAAAGATTCGGGAGGCAGCATGGGAGTTGTGGCAAGAGGTTGTAGATGGTACCATGTCAGAAAATGATTCAATAGAAGATTTTGACGAAGTGGTTAAAAAGCTAATTAACATAGTTTATATAACAAATTTATCTGGATAAAGGCGGATAATCGCAAAATAAAAACTTTGTATATCATGCGCCAAAGTTTTTACATTTTCAGTGGCTATTAATAATTGCTTTATGGTAAATCGATAATTACTGCGAGCTTTTTGGTTAAATTTATCAGCCACTTGCTCTTGTAAGGTGGGATTTATTGGGTCATAAATACGAACCCATTCAGTGAGGCTGGAATCGTCAGGGTTTGTCTCTATTCTCCAAATGCCATGAACGATTTTATTTCTCTTTTGAGCGGCTTTAATGTAGCGTTTGCATAAGCTTTTTAATTGTTCTTTTTCTGGTTTTAAAAGGCGTATTTCTCCTAATGACTTTAAGAGTTCTGATAAAACAGAGCTTTGAAAACCAGTCAAAAATATAGTGTTAGCTATTTCAAAGGTGGTTCCAATAAGCATATAAAAAAGGAAAAAGAGTTGCATTTCTAAATTTCCCCATTCATACATAAATTGACCCAATGCAATATCACGATCATCAGAAGATGGCTGGGGAACCAATAAAGATGCAAGGAAATTAGTCATGACGAAAACCTCCGATAAAAAGCCCAAGAAGAAAGAACCGGAAATTGATTTTACTCAATTCACAGTAGATGATATAGCGCGGCGAATGCTGGCAACGCCGCCGAAGCCGAAGAAGAAAAAAGAAAAGGAGACAAAATAATGGCTTCAGAATCTAAGCGCGAACTTCTCCGGGCTAAGGTAGTTGACCTTGTAAAAGAGTTTGCCAAAACAGAGGGCGGCATCACTCCTGGTGATCTTAATGCCTTATTTGGGCCAATCTCACCAGTTATGGGCAATGAAATAGCAACTTGCCTTGCTATGTTGCCTGTCTCAATTTTGTAGAGTCAGCTATATTTTTATCCATGTGTTTCAAGGTTAACTCAATGTTTTGGCGATTATTTACTTCGCAAATGCATTTGACTGAATTATGAATAATATAAAGGAATTACAGAAACATTATTTCTCAGGTTTTGCTTCTTTGTCTTTGCCCTTTCGCGGCTGGGGTGGCGTTGCCAGCATCCGGCGCAAGACATCGATTTCATTCGGCGGTTTTTGCTCCTGGGGCTTGTTGGCTTTTTTAGGCATAGACATTCTCCTTGGTTTCGGGTGTTACCATGTATATCGCCAAAGTGGTAAATGAAAACATAAATTTAGATGGGATGCCAGAAAGGCTCGAACATTTTAATGATGCCTTCAACTGCGCTCACGAATTGAAAGAGCGTTGGAATAATAGGCTGACGTTCGAGGGGCTGTCCATCTGCAAACGCTATATCGAAGGCAATATTGAGGTCTTGGTTGACTTTGATTTGATCTGTAATGGCAGTATAAAACAATTCCATGCCATCTTTTACCCTCTCCGTTGGAGTGCTCAATACTGTGAACCAGTTTGTATCGGAAGGGAAATGATCAGCAAAAGAAGAATAGGGAATATTGACGCAATGGTAAATAGGAATTATTTGTATATGTTTATCAGTAATGTCGAGATCGTGGATGGCGCGAAGATTGAAGAACCCTCCTTCGTATGGGTCCAGCGTGCGAATTATATCAACGACCTCTGGGGCGGCACGGTCTATGTGTCTCTTCTTGATCGTAGCCTCAAAGTTATCCCTTTTCAAACAAAAAGGGAAGTAAACATTTTCAGCACTCTGCCCGTTAAGCCTGACCAAATCGCAAGCGAGAAGGTCCAAGGAGCTTCTAAGGTTATGAACCGCA
>JBAUPV010000030.1:515000-1000997 GCA_049580385.1 Desulfobaccales bacterium
TACCAAACCCAACCAAACTCCGAATGCCGAGGTCTTTAGCGGGGGAGTCAGACTGCGGGTGATAAGATCCGTGGTCGAGAGGGAAACAACCCAGACCGCCAGCTAAGGTCCCCAAATTTAGGCTAAGTGGGAAAGGATGTGGATCCGCCCAGACAACCAGGAGGTTGGCTCAGAAGCAGCCACCCTTTAAAGAATGCGTAATAGCTCACTGGTCGAGTGGGTCTGCGCCGAAAATGTAACGGGGCTCAAGCCTAGTACCGAAGCTGCGGGTGTCAGGTTTTCCTGGCGCGGTAGGGGAGCGTTGTCGTAGCCTGTGAAGGCGTACCGTAAGGAGCGCTGGAGGTCCGACAAGTGCTTATGCTGACATGAGTAACGATAAACGGGGCGAGAAACCCCGTCGCCGTAAGCCTAAGGTTTCCTGGGTAAAGTTAATCTTCCCAGGGTTAGTCGATCCCTAAGCCGAGGCCGAAAGGCGTAGGTGATGGAAAACGGGTTGATATTCCCGTACCACCTGGTGCGCGTTGACCGATGGGGGGACGCAGGAGGGTAGGCCATCCGGGTGTTGGACGTCCCGGTTCAAGCTTGTAGGGGGGAGTGCCAGGCAAATCCGGCGCTCCTTAACCCCGAGAGGTGATGAGGAGAGGCTCTGCCTCACAAACTGGTTGATCCCACGCTGCCAAGAAAAGCCTCTAGGTAGTTCGCCAGGTGATCGTACTGCAAACCGACTCAGGTAGGCGAGGAGAAAATCCTAAGGCGCTCGAGAGAACCCTGGTTAAGGAACTCGGCAAAATGACACCGTAACTTCGGGAGAAGGTGTGCCCTCATTAGGTGAAAGGACTTGCTCCTGGAGCCGAAGGGGGTTGCAGAGAAATGGGGGTGGCGACTGTTTACTAAAAACACAGGACTCTGCTAAGTCGCAAGACGACGTATAGGGTCTGACGCCTGCCCGGTGCCGGAACGTTAAGGGGAGGGGTCATTCGGGGCAACCCGGAGAAGCTCTAAACCGAAGCGCCGGTAAACGGCGGCCGTAACTATAACGGTCCTAAGGTAGCGAAATTCCTTGTCGGGTAAGTTCCGACCTGCACGAATGGCGTAACGATTGCCCCGCTGTCTCGACCAGGGACTCGGTGAAATTGTATTCGCGGTGAAGATGCCGTGTACCCGCAACAAGACGGAAAGACCCCGTGCACCTTTACTACAGCTTGGCATTGGATTTTGGAATAACTTGTGTAGGATAGGTGGGAGGCGACGATCTCCGGATGCTAGTTCGGAGGGAGCCAACCTTGAAATACCACCCTGGTTATTCTAGAATTCTAACCCAGTCCCGTGATCCGGGACGGGGACATTGCCTGGTGGGTAGTTTGACTGGGGCGGTCGCCTCCTAAAGCGTAACGGAGGCGCGCGAAGGTTCCCTCAGGCTGATTGGAAACCAGCCGTTGAGTGTAAAGGCATAAGGGAGCTTGACTGCGAGACCTACAAGTCGAGCAGGTACGAAAGTAGGCCTTAGTGATCCGGCGGTCCCGTATGGAAGGGCCGTCGCTCATCGGATAAAAGGTACGCCGGGGATAACAGGCTGATCTTCCCCAAGAGTTCACATCGACGGGAAGGTTTGGCACCTCGATGTCGGCTCATCGCATCCTGGGGCTGAAGAAGGTCCCAAGGGTTTGGCTGTTCGCCAATTAAAGCGGTACGTGAGCTGGGTTTAAAACGTCGTGAGACAGTTTGGTCCCTATCTGTTGTGGGCGTAGGAGATTTGAGAGGAGCTGTCCCTAGTACGAGAGGACCGGGATGGACGAACCTCTAGTGTTCCGGTTGTGCCGCCAGGCGCAGCGCCGGGTAGCTATGTTCGGACCGGATAACCGCTGAAAGCATCTAAGCGGGAAGCCGACCTCAAGATTAGATCTCCCGGGTCGCAAGACCCCTAAAGGCCCCTGGTAGACCACCAGGTTGATAGGCCGGAGGTGGAAGCGCAGCAATGCGTGCAGCCGACCGGTACTAATCGGCCGTGAGGCTTGACCATATTCTCTCTTGTCTTCGGTAACTGTTAAGGACTTCTCTGCTTCCAGATCAGTTGGTGTTAATGGCGCCGGCGTCTCGCTGGTGCATGGAGGGCGGACACGTGGGTCCGCCCCTACAACCGCCTGAGGGTGAGGCGGGCCTCCGTGCCCGCCGATTTTCAACTAAGAAACTGGGCGACCCAGCGGGTCGCCCCTACAACTGTCTCAAGGTTTCCGGTGGCCATGCCGCAGGGGTCACACCCGATCCCATCCCGAACTCGGTAGTTAAGCCCTGCAGGGCCGATGGTACTACGTGGGTGACTGCGTGGGAGAGTAGGACGCCGCCGGATTTAATTTATAGCAGCAAGCCCGCCCCTTGACGGAGGCGGGCTTTTTTATTACGCTGTTCTTAACCTTAAGGTTTACGTATATAAGGTGGTTATTAAATAATGCCTCTTAAAAACGACCTTTTTAATCCAATCGTTTCAGATGAGGAACTGCATCCAGACTTTAGGATCGTGATGGAGAGTGATGAATATGCCCCTGCAAGAGGGCTTATTCGCGAGGTTTTTAATTCTTTTGTAGATAAAGATAGCCATTTCATAAAGGAATTTCAGATACAATTCCACCCGAGGATATGGGAATTATACTTGCATTCCTATCTCACTGATTCTGGTTTTGCCATTGAATCTTCTCATAAAAGTCCTGATTTCATAGCAACTAAATCTGGGTTTACTGTATGCATTGAGGCTGTAACCGCTAATCCAACCCAAGGGTCCCATTCTTTTGAGATTTCAGAAGATGAATTCGAAGACGATTATTCTTATATTTTATATATGACTCAGAATATTATTCCAATAAAACTTGGAGGGCCTCTTTTTGACAAAATGAAGAAAAAATATTGGCAGCTCCCGCATGTAGATGGACTTCCATTCATCTTGGCAATTGAAGATTTCCATGGAAAAAATTCTCATTTCTTCAATTCAGATTCCCTTAGAATATACCTATATGGGGTTGGTTGGAAATTGGAGAGGAATCCCAAACAAAAGCCAATAGTCAAACCTCAAAAAATATTGCTTCACGAACACGGCAATAAACAGGTTCCATCTGGCTTTTTTGCGCAAAAAGAGGCAAAACATATTAGTGCTGTGATATTTAACAATAGCGGGGATGTCGAAAAGTTCAATCGTATGGGGCACCAGGGGAAATACCGTTCAGATAAAATTAAGATTGCCCGAAAAGGGGTTTTTATCAAAAATAAGAGATTATGGGAGTTTTCATTTGAAGTTGGCGATCCAAATTTTCCACTCGAGACCTGGGGGCAAGGGATGGAAATCTTTCATAATCCTAATGCACTTCATCCTATTCCGTCTAATGTTTTTTCTGAGATAGCCCAATGGCGGTATAAGGATGGAGGTATCCAAAGTATAATTCCTTCTTTTCACCCCCTGAGTTCTATTACGTACAGAATTATTTCTTAAACCATTGAGCAGCAAGTCCGATCCCATCCCGAACTCGGCAGTTAAGCCCTGCAGGGCCGATGGTACTACGTGGGTGACTGCGTGGGAGAGTAGGACGCCGCCGGATTTAATTTATAGTGGAAAGCCCGCCCCTTGACGGAGGCGGGCTTTTTTTGTTATTGGGTATGTGGAAGGCGATGAAGGTTAAAATGCCAATTCAATATATTACCGATCCTAAGGGGAAGAAGGTGGCCGTGGTCGTGCCCCTGGAGGAATGGGAGGCTTTGCAGGAAGAACTGGACAAACTAACTCCCGCCGAAGCATCGGCTTCCGATGCCGCTTGGGAGGATTATCTTGCAGGTAAGACCAAGCCTTTGGCCCAGGTCATGAAAGAGCAATTGCATGGGCGCACAGGTTGAAAACCTGGGCCACCAGATAAAGGAAATGGTGGGCAGTGTCCACCCTACACAGAAGGCAGGACGCCGCCAGCCAACCGGCTGGAAGCCTGTGCCACTGTCGCCCCTACGGCTGATTGCCCTTGGCTGATCCGTCTTCCCCGGTGATTCCCCAGGACTCCACTACTTCCCCGAGTGTTGGGGATGGCGCCGCGGCCGGGCCCCCTGCCTGCAGCACCCGGTCCAGGGCCGCGGCCAGCCTGGGGTCCGCTTCCAGGGACTGATGGATGGCGGCCGCACGTCCGCGTCGCAGGCATTCCAGGGCCTCGGCCACGGTCACATGATCCAGCCGCAGGTTAGGCAGGAACTGAGGCGACTGCACCCGCTTGTCTGGAGCCACCTGCACCACCAGATTGCAGTCCTTAAGCATCTGGACTACCCGCTCCGCCAGGTTGTTGCCCTGAGGCAGGATCTCCGCCAGTTCCTCCAGGGACAAGGGCGGCTGCCGCCGGTGGAGGCGGGCGCTGATGCTGAGCAGGGCCGCCAGGCCCAGGTATTCGTCCACCGGCTCCGGGGCCGGGTCCGGCCGGCGGAACTCCCGGGTGAGACGGTCCAGGTGCTGGTGGGCAAAGGCAACCTCGGTGCCGAAGAGCAGGATGAGCCAGCACCAGAACATCCAGATAAAGATGAAGAGCAGATTATAGAGGGTGCCGTAAATAGCGTTGTAATAGGCCGATCTCCCCTGGAGCGCAATGAACAGCCACTGGGCCAACTGCCAGACGCTGCCCCCCACCACCCCGCCCAGGACCGCGGACCAGAAACGTACCCTGGTATTGGGCATTACCAGGTAGATGAAGATAAAGGCCAGCCACAGCACACCCAGGGAGACCAGCCAGCGGGTGGCGGTGAAGAAGATTCCGGGCAACACTGCCGCCAGGAAGTCATGGATACCCAGATGAATGCTCAAGAAAGAGGCGGAGAGGGAGAGGGCCACTGCCATGAGGATGGGAAAGAGCAGGAAAATGGCCAGGTAGTCGCTGACTTTGCGGCTCCAGGCGCGGGTATGGCCGACCTGCCAGGTCTTATTGAAGGCCTTCTCCACGTTGGTCATGATGAGGGTCAGGTCACACAACAGGGCAACCACCCCGAAGACCCCCAGGGAGGTCACCCCGGTATTTTCGATGTAATAGAGGATCTGGTTGACGAAATTTTTGGAGCCGGGGGCCAGGTTCTCCAGAAAGTAGGTGGCCAGAAGGCGAGGCATGCCGATGGCCTGGAGGATGGCGAAGAGCAGGGCGAACAGGGGAATAAAACCCAGAATGGTGGCGTAGGCCAGGGCCGAGGAGCGCACCAGGGACTGGTTCCGGAAGAGGCCGCGAACGGCCAGGATCGGGACGCGGAGGCACTTGTAAGCCAGGAGAACAGCCGGCCGGTGGTCTTCGTCCTGCCAGAGACGGCGCCGGAAAAAATCAGCAACTCTGCTCAGTAGCTGGCCCAATTCCGGAACCCCTCCTGGGATGTGTGCAGTTTACAGAAAATGGGAAGCTCAAATCTCCCACGGAGAGCTCCGCGTTCCCTGTGGGCGGCCAGAGCCCATCCTTGCAGCCTGCGCCACAGTTGCCCCTTCGATATCTTTTTCGAAACTCAAAAGGGGGCGACCCAATCACAGGCTGGAAGCCTGTGCCACTGTCGCCCCTACAACTTCAGTGCTACTCGACCAAGCCCTGAACCAGGGGGGCCTCCCCGTTGATCTCCACGGGCACCGCCTTGCCGGTGTTTTCGCCGAATTTCTGGAAGTCGGCCAGCAGCAAGTAATTGACGCCCAACCGCAGATCCGCGGAAGTCCCGGTGCTCCGGGCCTCGCCCACCCACAGGGTGCGAAACTCGCCCTTCTTCCGATAGTATTCGCCGTCCACGACGTTGATCAGGAGCCAGCGATCATAAAGAGTCTGCGGGGGGTAGTAAGAGAAATAGGGGGCCGCAAAGAAATAGGAATGGGGCCAGCCGAAGCCGCCGCCCCAGCCCCAGCCGTAGTAATCCGGCATGGGCACGGGAGCGATGCCTCCCGGGCCGATGCCATAGCTGAAGAACAGGTAATATTGCGCCTTCTCGTAGGCGGCCATCTGATAGCCCCGCTGCTCCAGAAGTTTGACGATCTTCTCCTTAATCTCCTTTTCCAGCAACGGGTTCTTGGCCTCGCGGTTTTCGATGATGCAAAAGCTGCCTCCCGGGGCGATGGCCGCCGGCGCCGCCGAGTTAGTGTAGCCGTTGACGTCGACCTGATAAGGGGGCGGGGCGCAGCCCCCCAGGCAGCCAGCCGCCAGCAGCAGGAGCAGGGCCGGAATGGCCCTGTGCCTGGGACCGGGCCGGACCATCCGCGTCTTCCAAGATCGGTGAGGTTTCTGCATGGCTATCAATCTATTCGGGAAATCATTTCCAGCAACCGGTCCTTGATTTCGGCCGGGGGTGGCAGCCGCGGCGGCGGGGGCAACTCCGCCTCGGTGAGCTGCCGCTGTTTGAAGCGCATGCGGGTGGACAGCTCCTCCCGCTCCGGTGACAACAGGCCCCCGGAAATCACCGCACCCCGTCCCTCCATGGCCTCGATCTGGGCCGCCAGGAGCCCGAAGTCGTATGACAGGTTAAACTTGTCGATATCTTCATTGATGAGTTTCAAGCGGTTGCGGATTTTTTCGTATTTTTCCCTGAGGGATTCGTTGTCCCGGTAAAGCCGTTCGTAGAGGTCCAGGATCAGGTTGCGGAAACGGCGGCTGGCGGTGAAGCCCCGGCGGCGCTGATCTTTCAGGAGTTCCTGGCGCTCTTGCTCCGGCAGGGCTAAGTAGGATTCATAAAAAGGCCAGCCCTTGAGGTTTAAAACTTCCAGGAGTTGGCCGCAGCCGTCCTCGGAGCCCACGGCCTGAAAAAGGGCCATGAAGCGGCGGCCCAGCAGCTCAAACTCCTTGCGGTAGGACTCGGTTTCGTTGCGCAGTAAATCAAGATCTTCTTCTATGTTGACCCGATCGGCGAAGTAGTTGTCGACAATCTCCTTCTTGATCTGCACCCTTAGGGAATCGATGACGCGGTCGGAATCGTCCATGCTAACCTCGCGCAGCCTTCTTGATGCCTGATTGGATTAATACCGATTCTTGGTAAAGATGCAGCGCCGAAGGTTTCGACGTCTGGTTAATTGGAGTTCGCCGGGGTGTCGCCGGCGTTGAGGTCCGCCAGGGGCACTTCCAACTCCTGCCTGTCCTCCATTTCCAGGGTCACGGTTTCCCGGATCAGGTTGTAGCGGATGATCTTGCCTTCCCCGGCCGGGGTCTGGATGCGTTTGCCCACCCGGGGCAGGTGTTTTCTGACATCCTGATAGGCGGCATATTCGTAAGTGAGGCAGCACATCAAGCGGCCACAGATACCGGAGATCTTGTTGGGATTGAGGCTGAGCTGCTGTTCCTTGGCCATGCGGACACTGACCGGCTCAAAGTCCCTGAGGAAGGAGGCACAGCACAGTCCCCGCCCGCAGATTCCAAGGCCGCCCACCATCTTGGCCCGATGGCGCACCCCGATCTGGCGCAACTCGATGCGGATGCGGAATTCCTGGACCAGGTCCTTGACCAGTTCCCGAAAATCGACCCGGCCTGGGGCGGTGAAGTAAAAAATGACCTTGGAGGCATCGAAGAGGCAGTCCACCTGCACCAGGTAGATGGGCAGGCGGTGGGCCTGGACCCGGCGCAGACAGTGCTCCCAGGCACGTTTCTCCAGGGCCTGGTTCTTTTCCTCCTGCGAGAGGTCCTCAAGAGTGGCCAGGCGCAGCATGCTCTTGATCTGGCCCGGGAACAACTGCGGGTCGGCGTCGCCGAAGACCGTCTTCACCCTTCCCAGTTTCAGGCCGTGGTCGCTTTGCACCACCACCCGGTCGTTGGGCTTGATCTCCACCCCGCCGGAGTCCAGGAGGCAGCAGGGAAAGCCGGGTCCCAGGCAAACCTTAGCGAGCGGCATCTGACTGTCCTCGGTGTTGCAGGCGCAGGCCCAAGATGTCCAGGGTCAACTCCGGGTTGAGATTGGCCTGAAGATGGCGCTGGGCCGTGCCCAGGGCGGCAAATTGCCCGAACAACCTGGCCAAAGGGGCAGCCGCCTCCCGGGCTATCTCCGGCAACAGGTCCTGATGAGCCAGCAGGGATTCCGGCGCCCGGAAACGGAAGAGGAGCAGGTCCCGATACCAGAGTTGGGCCAGGGACAGGAAATGATCCTGGTCAGGCCGGCTCTTGGCCAGGCGCTGGGCCCAATCGAGCGCAGCGCTGGCCGAGCCGCCTTCGATGGCCTCCAGGTCGGCCAGCACCTGGCGGCGCTGGGCCAGGATGGCCTCCGGGTCGAGGTTGAGGGCCCGCCCCAGGGAGCCGCCGCTCAAGGCCGCCAGCAGCCGGGCCTGGGGCGGCGCCAGCCCCCGGCGCTCCTCGAGTTCCCGGGCCACCAGGGCCGCGGGCAGTGGGACGAAGGCCAGCTTGTGGCAGCGGGAGACCACCGTGGGCAGCAGGTCTGCCTCCACCTGGGCGCTGAGCACCAGGAGATGCCGCTCCGGCGGCTCCTCCAGGGTCTTGAGCAGGGCGTGGGCCGCTGCTTCATTATAGCCGGTCAGGGCTTCCGCCGGTTTGATCAGGGCTACCCGCCAGCCGCCGCCGAAGGGAGGAAAGGCGGTGAGGCGGCGGAACTCCCGGATCTGGTCGATGGAGATCTGGAGCTTTTGGTTGGATTCCTTTTCCGGGAAGATCACCAAGAAGTCCGGATGAACGCCCGCGGCCAGCCTCCGGCAGGAGGCGCAGGCGCCGCAGGCGTCACCGTCCGCCAACGGTTCCAGGCAGTTGAGGGCCGCAGCCAGGGCCCGGGCCGTGGAGGTCTTGCCCACGCCTTCCGGGCCCAGGAACAGGTAGGCGTGGGCCAGCTGGCCTTTTTGGGCGGCGGTCTTCAGGTGGGAGATCAGCCACTCCTGGCCGATAATCTCCCGGAAGGTCATGGGGCCCGTAGGCGCCAACGCCGGGGTGGGAGTGGTCGTCTTATCTTTTTTGGGGCTCGCCATGTTATTAGTAGCCAGTAGCCAGTAGTCAGTGGTCAGTGGTCAGTGGTCGATGGTCAGTTTCCGTAGGGTGCGTCTTACGCACCATTAATCGTAAGATGCTAATTAGATTGGCGCGTAAGACGCGCCCTACAACTTTCTTACGGGTCTTCATGTTATTGAAATAGTAATCAGTAATCAGTTTCTTTACTTTTCTTGCCTTTACTGGCAACTGGCTACTGACTACTGGCTACTGCCTTTCTACTCCCATTCAATGGTGCTGGGCGGTTTGGAGGAGATGTCATAGACCACCCGGTTAACCCTTTTCACTTCGTTGATGATGCGGTTGGCCAGCCGGGCCAAAAAATCATGGGGCAGGCGGCTCCAATCCGCGGTCATGGCGTCGGCGGAATCGACGATCCTGAGGGCGATGACGTTCTCATAGGTGCGTTCATCACCCATGACCCCCACGGTGCGGATGGGCAGCAGCACCGCAAATGCCTGCCACACCTGGCGGTAGAAGCCCGCGGCCAGCATCTCTTCGATGACGATGGCGTCCGCCTGTCGCAGGATGTTCAGGCGTTCCCGGTCCACTTCTCCCAGGATGCGGATGGCCAGCCCCGGCCCGGGGAAGGGATGGCGCCAGACCAGGCGGTCCGGCAGGCCCAATTCCCGGCCCACCTCCCGAACCTCGTCCTTAAAAAGCTCTCTAAGCGGCTCCAACAGCTTAAGGGGCATGATCTCCGGCAGGCCGCCCACGTTGTGATGGGTCTTGATGGTGGCCGAAGGGCCCTTGAAGGAGACGCTTTCGATGACGTCGGGGTAAAGGGTGCCCTGGGCCAGGTATTTCACCCCGCCCAGCTTCTCCGCCTCGGCGGCAAAGGTGGAGATGAATTCGTGGCCGATGCGCTTGCGTTTCTCCTCCGGGTCGATGACCCCCTCGAGAACTTGCAGGAACTTGGCGGTGGCGTCCACGTGCACCAGGTTCAGGTGGTGGTGATCCCGGAAGAGGTTAAGCACTTCCGCGGCCTCATCCTGGCGGAGCAGGCCGTTGTCCACGAAGATGCAAGTGAGGCGATCCCCGATGGCCCGGTGCACCAGGATGGCGGTGACCGAGGAGTCCACCCCGCCTGACAGGGCGCAGATGACCCGTTCCTTTTCTCCCACCTCCCGGCGAATGGCGGCGGCGGCGGCCTCGATGAAGGAGTGCATGGTCCACAGGGGTTTAAGGCCGCAGATGCGGAAGAGAAAATTGCTGAGGATCACCTTGCCCCGGGGAGTATGGTGCACCTCCGGGTGAAACTGTACCCCGTAAAGCCGCTGCTCCCGGTTGCGCACCGCGCCCGCGGGACAGGAATTGCTGGCCCCGATGATTTCGAAGCCCGGAGCCACCTCCTCCACCAGGTCGCCGTGGCTCATCCAGACCTGTTCCTCGGGGTCGAGGCCCATGAACAAGTCCTGAGTGTCCAGGATGCTGAAGGGCTTGTAGCCGTATTCCCTGGAAGCGGCCGGGGAGACTCTCCCACCCAGCAGGTGGTTCATAAGCTGGATGCCGTAACAAATGCCCAGGACCGGCACCCCCAGGGAGAAGACGGCCGGGTCGAGGCTGGGGGCGTCAGGCTCATAGACGCTGCGGGGTCCGCCGGAGAGGATGAGGCCCCCGGGGGCGAACTCCCGGATGCGGGCAACCGGCAAATTGAAGGGGTGAATTTCGCAGTAAACCTTGAGTTCCCGCACCCGCCGGGCAATGAGCTGGGTATATTGGGAGCCGAAGTCCAGGATCAGGATTTTTTCTTTATGCGGATCGGCCATCTTAAGTTTCGAGTTTCGAGTTTCGAGTTTTGAGTTTTGAGATGTAGGGGCGACAGTGGCACAGGCTTCCAGCCTGTGATTGGGTCGCCCAGGTTCCGGGCCTCAACCCTTTAGGTTGATTTTTTAATTGATTATAGCCGCTTGCCGGCCAAATTGCAAAGATTCTGTGCGGTGCGCACAGGGAGGAAATCCGGCTTAGAGCCCCAGGGGAGCCAGGTGGCGCCGCCCGATTTCGGCCTGCAGCCAGCCATCAGGGGCGCTCTCGCGGCGGTCCAGGAGATCGCGCAAGTCCCCGGCCACGCCACGCAGACGGCCGAGGATCTGTTCCCGGGCCGCGGCCAGCGGCCCCCAATCACCGGAGTCACGGAGGCGCTGGAAGGCTGGTTCCAGCTCCGGCATGAGCGGGGCGTAAAGGGGAGGCCGCAAGGCCAGCAACAGCGCCAGGGAAGCCAGGCGGCGCTCCTCGATCAGGTGGGCGAGGCGGCCCCATTCGTTGACCTCCGCCAGGGCGTCTTTCAGGGTCCGGAGCCACAGCTCCAGCCGGCTATGGGGAGCCATTTCCAGGAGCGCGGCAAAGGCCGGTCCCAGGCTGGGCTCCAGGGCCTCTCCGACTTCGTGGCGGATGACGGGCTCCAACTCTCCGGCCAGGAAGCCCTCGAACCCGGGCCATTGGGCCGCCGGGTCCCGGAGCAGGCTGGCCAACTCCAGTCCGTAAGCCCCCAGGGCTACTTGCAGAAAAGGTTTGTGCTGCTGAACGGGGTCGGAGAGGCGGTCCCAGAGGTAATATTCCCAGGCCTGGCGGCGGACGTAAATCCAGGGCCCCTGGCGCAAGGCCGGGGCTCCGTCCAGGTCCCGGGCCAACTCCCGGCCCAGCAACAGGATGGTCAGGTCACCGTAACGCCGGACTTCTTGCAGTTCCCCCAGGAAACAGGTGGGAGTCTGCCCCCGGCTGAGGCCGGCGCCATAGGCGAAGCCCAGGGGCATCAGGCGCCGGTTGATGGCAGCCACCGCCAAGGGCTGGAAGCGCCGCCTTCCCAAAGGGAGAGACTGCCAGGCGGCTCCTTGCAAGGTATCCCAGGCCTGCTCCCTGGCCTCAATCCACTCCAGCACTGCGGCGGGTTCCGGCTCCCGCCAGGGCGGCAGGAGATGTTGCCATTTATAGAGCTGCCGCAGCCTCAGCAGGGCGCCGCACAGGGAGTAGCCCCCGGCCTGGGCGGCCGCGGCCACCTCACAGTTGGAGGCCAGCCGCTTCAGGAAGGTTGGGGGGAGCATTGCCGGGGCGCTTTCCCGGGTCATTCCCGGCCGCGGCTCAGGGAAATCATCGGTGGGGATGGCGGGAATCCTCCCGGAAGGACGCCGGCTCATTTACGAATCTGTTCCACCAGCTTCCGGGCCAGATTTTGGTCCAGGCCCTGGAGTGTTTTGAATTCGCGGTTGGCGGCGTCGATCTCCCCGGTCCTGGCATAGAAAGCGCTCAGGGCATAATGGACCTGGGGATCCTTGGGGTCCAGGGCCGAGGCTTCCTTCAGCTCTTTGCCGGCCTCATCCAGGCGGCCCAGGTTGAGGTAGGCCAGGCCCAGGTCGCGGTGGGCCCGGGCCATGTCCGGCTGCAATTTGACGGCCTGGGCAAACTCGGCCAGGGCTTCCCGGTCCCGCTTCATTTTGCCCAAGGCCAGCCCCAGGCGGTAGTGGTTCTGAGGGTCGTCGGGGTGCAGGCGCACCGCCTTCAGGAAGGCGTCCCGGGCCTCGGGAAAACGCCCCATTTTCAGATAGGCCGTTCCCAGGTTTACCCAGGCCATGGCCGACTGGGGCTGCAGGCGCACGACTTCCTTAAAGGCCTGGGCCGCTTCCGGGTAGCGGTTCAAATTAGCATAAGCGAGACCTAACTGCTGCCGGGCCTCGGCATAATTGGGATCAAGTTGGATGGTCTTCTGGTAGGCCTGGATCGCCGCATCAGAGCGGCCGCTCTGTTCCAGACCCTGGCCCTGATGAAAGAGGTCCAGGGCCTTGGCCGGGACCCCGGATTCTTCTTCGTAGGTGTCCGTCTGGGCCGCAAGCGGCCCGGTCAGGAGGGTCAGGCAGATCAAGACGGCCAGTAAGGCTCGCCCTGCCGCAATTTTCAGCATTAGGGAATCTCCAAGGAGAATAGTTTTCTATCATTATATTAAAAAATCGCCGGGAAGGGGAGGGGCTGGAGAGGAACCAGGGTGAGCCGCAGGCTCCTGAGTTGTCACTATGAAACGTAAACGTTCGGAGGTTAGAAATGGATTAAAGCTGAAGGCGGGATGCGCTTCGCTTTCCCGCCCTACGGGCTCGTGGAGAGGTTCTTTCAGCCGGCAGCTAATGATGCTCAAAAGAAAATAACATGGCAACTTACAAAAGTAGTTGATAGATAAGAATGTTTAATCTTTAACATTTATTCCGCTCACTCTTAATTTTGTCACCACCGATTCTACCGAAATAGTCTCGTCATATCTCCATTCTATTAACATTACGCCTTCTTTTATACATGCAACCTTTTTACGCTCGTCCATTTCTTTTCTATCTTTCAGCCCTTGTTCACCTCCAAAGTGATCTAAGGCGAAATAATGCTGTTCACCTTGATATTCAATAGCACATTTTAGGGAGGGAATATAGATGTCCAGCCGTTGACCATTGAGCCATGATGGACTTGACTCCCGTATGACCTCAAGGCCGGGTAATATACCTTCTACACAACGTAATAAAAAAGTTTGATTAATCCATCCTTCTCCTTTAGCTGGTAATCCCATATCCTTTCTATATTTCGCGTGCATATCATTTCTAAATTGTTCGTAGTCATATTTATCAAAAAGCGGATTGTAATTATAGTTTAGTTGGATTTCAACATGCCGACTTTTAGAGGTGACAAAGAGATCAGAAGGAGATTCTTTCCCGAATTTCTCACGATATCGATTCGTAAACCACTCAACCCTATTGGCTTTCCAGGTTGATATTATTCCCTTATAATGCGTTTTGCCAAAGGAATTAGATAGACCAGTTTTTGACCGTATTTTTCTGTTCCTTTCTCGTCGGCGATAATCATGTACAGCTGGACTTTCTTCTACGCCAACCAAAGCCTCAACCGTAGATAGCTTAGATACCAGTATATCCAACTGTCCTAAAAGAGAGGGCCTTTCTTGCCCAGGGAGTTGGAACCTTCGATCAGAGTCATTAACGGCTTCCCGCGCTGTGTTTAGCATTTCCACAGCGAATTGTGATCGTTGTTTTTCCGGAATTTCTTCATAACAATGTTGCATAGCGGATAATACGGCATTCCAGGCTTCCATGTAAGCGGGCGCTTCATCAGTAATAACTTCCTTTGCGGCAGCCAAACTCAAATGATACTCTGCTTGATGGTTGCCCTCGGCACATTTGATTCGAGCAAAAGCACGTGCTAAAGATGAGGCAGCCCTTCCCCCTTTAAGACCACCTCCAAAATGAACTGCCCAATCATTTGCCGGTTTACTAAGAAGTATATCTGACGCATATGGAACTGATAGTTCAAAATAGCGGCATGCACGATCGAAAAATTGCAACCTTTTCTCGATTTGCTCTTTTCTACTCAGAATTATCATGTTTTCCTTTCTGGCCCTAACATTCTATTTTTACATTATCAGCCTTTTCCAATTACTAGGTGAGGCTGTGAATCCCCGCCCTGTTTCTTCATGTGCTTTGCCAATGTTGGCAAGTCCTTGATTGTTTCGCCGGATTTTTGTTCAGCAAGCCGCAGTTCATAGAGCTTTTGCAGGTTCATCCAGAATTCAGGGCTGGTTCCGAAGAAATGGCCCAGGCGCAAGGCCGTGTCCCCGGTCACGGCTCGCTGGCCGTTCAGGATTTCGGTTATACGGTTGGTGGGCACCTTGAGCTGGCGCGCCAATGCTGCGGCGCTCATGTTCAGCGCCTCAAGTTGTGCGGCGAGATGCTCGCCTGGATGTATGGCACTGCGTCCCATATTGCACCTCATTCAATGGTAATCGGCGATTTCCACATTTACCGGCCCCGGCGCGCCTTTCGGCCACTCGAAGCAAATCCGCCATTGGTCATTTATGCGGATGCTAAATTGACTCTTGCGGGCACCCTTAAGCGCTTCCAGACGGTTGCCGGGCAGGTCCAGGTCCAAAAGCGACATGGCGGACTCCAACTCATCGAGCTTCATTTCCGCTTGGCGCTCGAATCCTGAGAAGGCTTTAACCCGATTTCCTTCGGCAAACTGGCGCGTTCGCTTGTCTCTGAAGCTCCCAATCATTATTTCAAAATTTAAGGTAAATTATGCGTTACGTCAAGGATAATCTGAAATATAAACCGAAAACCGGAAAACGGGAAATGGAAAACGGGAAAACTTCCCCTAAGCCCGCCAACCCATCCCCAGGTAGGCGGCGAACACCTCCGGGTTCTCGTAGATTCTCCTTAGAAAGCGCAGGCTAAAGCCTGCGGCTACCATCCGGAGACATTATCGATATCAATTTTATCCCGCGCAGGCGAGACGCCCGTGCTACCAGCTATTTTTGCCGAAAACCGAAAACCGAAAACTTGCTTTTAGCGGTTGGCGAGCAGGCGTTTACCGGGCAGGCCTAGGGGGACCTCCGCCCCTTGCAGCCAGGGGTCCGGCGGGGTGGCGTCGTCGAGCAGCAGGAAGACCCTGTTCGGCCCCTGCCACAAGTTTTGCAGTCGCTGGGGGGTGATGAGATAGTCCTGGGCCGGTGGCACCGGCTGGGGAAATTGGGGGAGGCCGCGGCGCTTCTCCATGAGGATGGGGCGGCCGGCGTAAAAGGCCAGGGAGGCGCCGTATTCGTACTCCTCGATGGGTCCCATGACCACCACGTCCCCGGCCGCGGCGTGTTGCCGGAGCCAGAGCCCCGGGATCTGGTCGCTCAGGGACGGCATGAGGGTCAGCCAGACGCGGAAGGTGAACAGGAGCAGAGAAACGGCCAGGACGCCATAGCAAGCCACGGCCAGACGGGGCCGCCGGACCCAGACGGCATAGAGGCCCGCCAGGGCCAGGGCCGGGATCAGGTAGGTCACCGGGCGGGCCACCGGGGCGATGAGTCGGAACATGCCCGCGAACTCCCGGCGATTGGCCGCGCAGATCTGCTGCAGATAAGGTAGGAGAAACATGACGGCCAGCCCCAAGAGGCCGATGATCAGCAGGGCCCAGAGGGGGCCGCGGTCCCCGGGGGTATCCAGATAGCGTTTGAGGCGCCAGCCGATGAGCAGGGCCAGGGGTGGCAGGGCCGGCAGGGAGTAGTATTCGATGCGGCTGGAGGACAGGCTAAAAAAGATCAGGATCACCGCGGGCCAGATGATCAGAAGCCGGCCGGCGCGGCGGGCGGCATCATGGGTCTCCTTCCAGAAACGCCAGAAGGTGCCGGGGAGCAAGGGGGTGTAGGGAGCGAGCCAGATGCCCAGGAAGAGCCAGAAGCCGGCCAGGGGAAAGGAGTTGATGTCCTGGGGGTGGCGCCTTCCCAGGAAGCGCAATATCTGTTCATTGACGACCTGGAATTTGATGAACCCCGGGTGAGCCAGCTCGCAGGCCGTAAACCAGGGGACCATGATTAGGGAAAGCACGGCCAGGCCCAGAGGCGACCATAAAATGGAAAGCAGGCCGGGCCGGCGCAACTGCCAGGCATGGCAGACGACTATCAGCCCAGGGAAGACCAGGCCGATGAAGCCTTTGCTGAGAAACCCCAGCCCCAGGGCCAGGAAGAAGAGGGCGCTCCACTTGCCGGAGGGCTGCTCCTGCCAGCGCAGCAGGAAATAGACCGAGACTGCCAGAAACAGGGTTACGAGATGATCGGTGAGGATCTGCAGGTGCAGGGCAAAGAAGCCGATGCTGCTCAAGAGGGCCAGGCCCCCCAGCCAGGCCGCCTGCCTTCCCAACAGGCGCCGGCCGATGAGGTAGGTGACCCAGACCTCCGCCAGCGTCACCCCCAGGAGGGGCAGGCGGGCCACCTGATCGGAGACCCCGAAAAGCTTATAGCAGGGCAGGGTGAGCCAGTAGAGGAGCTGGGGTTTGTCCCAGTAGGGGAGGCCGTTGAGGGTGGGGGTGAACCAGGAGCCCGAGGCCAGCATCTCCTTGGGGATGAGGGCGTACATGGCCTCGGCCCGGATCAGGGGAGTGTGCCAAATGACCGGAATCAGGTAGATCGCCAGGCAGGCCAGCAACAGGGTGTAGCCGTTGGCCAGAGGGAGCGTGGCGCTGTGATCCAGGCCCACCGGTGGTGGAAAGGTGTAATCAACACTTCCAGTCTGCAAATTTTTTGGAACTGGCTGCTGAAAACGGATAGCCGACTGATTTTCTCTCAAGTCAGGTTCCAGCGGAGCATGCGCCAGAGATCGGCGCCGGCCATTTGCCGGACCACGGTGGGCTCGAAGCCGGAGTGCATCATGCATTGGGCGCAGCGGGGGTCCCGGCCTACTCCGTAGCTGTCCCAGTCGGTGCGCTCCATCATCTCCCGGAAGGTGGGATAATGGGCGTCCACGATCTGGTAGCAGGGGGCGCGCCAGCCCCGGGGATTGCGGGTGGGGTTGGCCCAGGGGGTGCAGGCGTAGTCCCGTTCGCCCCTGAGGAAACTGAGGTACAGAGGGGTGCTGAAGAAATTGAAGTTGAGGCCGTTCCCTGTCAGTCGCTGAAATTTATCCCGGATCTCCTCCCGGCTCAGGAAGAGCTCATCGCTGACCCCTGCAAAGCTATAAGCCGGGGAAACCAGGAGGCCGTCTACCCCAATGTGGCCCAGGTAGGAAAAGAGTATTTCGATTTCCTGGGGATCGGTCTGCTTATAGATGGTAGTGTTGGTGCAGACCCGAAAGCCCATGGACTTGGCGGCCTTGATGGCCTGGACGGCGAGGTCGAACACTCCCCGGCGCCCCAGCAGGGCGTCATGGCTGGACGCCAGCCCGTCCAGGTGGACGCTCAAGGTGAGGCGGTCCGATACGGGCAGCCGGGAGAGGGAGCGCTCCAGGAGGATGGCGTTGGTGCACAGGTAGAGGAACTTGCCGCGGCGCACCAGTTCATGGACGAGATCGAAGACCGGCGGATAGATGAGGGGTTCGCCCCCGGTGATGGTGACCACCGGGGCCCCGCACTCTTCCACGGCGGCCAGGCATTCCTCCAGGGTCAGGGACTGCCCCAGGGTCTCCTGGTATTCCTGGATGCGGCCGCAGCCGGCGCAGGCCAGGTTGCACTGATGGGAGGGCTCCAGCATCAGCACCAGGGGAAATTTTTCCTCCCCCTGCAGCCGTTTCTTCAGCAGGTAGCGCCCGAGGTTGAGGCTGAGACTTAACGGAAAGCGCAAGGCAAACCCTCACTGAAGTTCAGAAGATAAATTGGGTGCTATTTCTGAACTTAGATTATGGAATTTAAGATAACTCCTGCATTTGCAAAAATCAGCAACCGGCAATATTTTTTAAGCGTAGCGGCGTTCCCGAAACCAGGCCACCGCCTCGGCCAGCGCCTGGGGCACCGGGGTCAGGGTCAATCCTAGATATTTTAACGCTTTTGCGTTATCAAAGTACATATATTTTCGAGCCATGCGGATGGCGGTGACCGGCATGCGGGGTGGTTTGCCGCTGATGCGGCTGTAGAACTCGTTCAGGTAGGCCATGCCCAGCACCGGCCAGTACGGCAGCCGGAAGCGGGGGGCCGGCCGGCCGCTAACCTGTGCCAGCAATTGAAAGATCCGGGACAGGCTCAGGTTTTCATTCCCCAGGATATATTTTTCAGCCACCTCTCCTTTGGCCTCGGCCAGGAGGTGCCCCCGGGCCACGTCGGCGACGTGGATCAGATTGAGGCCGGTTTCCAGGTAGGCGGGCATGCGCCCCTTGAGGAAATCGACGATCATCTGGCCGGTGGGGGTGGGGCGCCAGTCCCAGGGGCCCACCGGGGTGCTGGGGTTGACCACCACCAGGGGCAGCCCCCGGGAGGCGAAATCGAGGGCCAGGCGTTCCGCCAGGAACTTGGAGCGTTTATAGTGTCCTACCATCTCGTTCAGGCTCACCGGGGTCGCCTCAGTTCCGGGAGTGCCGTCCCCGGGGTTGCCCAGGGCGCCCACGGTGCTGGTGTAGACCACCCGTTCGACTCCCTGGGCCAGGGCCGCGGCCAGCAGGTTCTCGGTTCCTCCCACGTTGGTTAAGTACATCTCCTCGGGATGGGGGACCCAGAGCCGGTAATCCGCGGCCAGGTGGAAGAGGCGGGAGCAGCCGGACAGGGCCGCCTCCAGGGAGGCCCGGTCCCGCAAATCGCCCACTGCCACCTCCACCGGCAGCCCTTCCAGGGCGGGATGCCCGGGATTCCGGGCCAGGACCCGCACGGCCCGCTTCTGGGCCAGCAGTTCCAGGACCACCGCCCGGCCCACGAAGCCGGTGCCGCCGGTGACCAGGGTTTTGGGATGATTGGCAAGCGTTTGGCGGTTTCCGGTGGGGGCCATTGTCAGGTCTGGGGGTGCGGGTCCCGGCTAAGACTCCCGGCGACTGGGATGGCGATTCAGAAGATTTAGGCCTCTTTCGGTTCCCTGGACTTGAGCGCCTGGAGATACTGGCCCAGGGCCATCGTGGGAAAGCAGTCCCGGTAGAGGTGGTAGCGGATCATGAAATGGCCGGGGAAGCCGGTGCCGGTGAATTGCTCCTCTTCCCAGCGGCCCTGGGGGTTTTGGGTGCGCAGCAGGTATTCCACGCCGGCCTTGGCCTCCGGGGAGCGGGCTTCGCCGGCGGCGATCAGCCCCAACAAGGCCCAGGCGGTTTGGGAGGCGGTTGCCTCTCCCTGACCCATCAATTCGGGATCGAGATAGGACTCGCAGCATTCGCCCCAGCCGCCATTGGGGAGTTGGCACTCTTTGAGCCAGGCCGCGGCCCGGCGCACGTAGGGCCGGTTGAGGTCTTCGCCGATGGCCGCCAGGCCCGCCAGCACCGACCAGGTGCCGTAGATATAGTTCACTCCCCAGCGCCCCCACCAGGGGCCGTCGCCATGCTGCCTGCGGCGCAGGAAGGCCAGGGCCTTCACTGCCGCGGGGTGGTCCGGGCCGTGGCCGAAGGTCCCCAGCATCTCCAGGATCCGGCCGGTAATATCTTCGGTGGGAGGGTCCACCAGGGCCTTCAGATCCCCGAAGGGGATGGCGTTGAGCCATTCCTTGGTATTATCCCTGTCGAAAGAGGCAAAGCCGCCGTTCTTGCACTGCATCCCCAAACACCAGTTGATGCCCCGCTGGATGGCGGCCTGGCGCGGGGCCACATCGGCCAGCCCTTCCTTCAGGGCGGTCAGGACCATGGAGCTGTCGTCCACATCCGGGTACCAGTTGTTGACGAATTCGAAGGCCCAGCCTCCGGGAGGCAGGTCCGGACACTTGACGCCCCAGTCTCCGGGCTTAAAGATTTGCTGGGAGAGCAGCCAGGAAGTGGCCTTGACCATGGCCGGGTCCTGGGGCGGCAGGCCGGCGGCGGCCAATGCCCGTAACGCCAGGGCCGTGTCCCATACCGGCGAAATGCAGGACTGCAGCCAGGTGCGTTCACCCTCCCGGAGTTCAAAGAACTCGAGAGCCTTGAGACCCCGGCGCACCGGACCGCGCTTGACTCCATGGCCCTGCAGATGGAGAGCCAGCACCGAGTTGACCATGGCGGGTTGGATGCCGGCCCAGTCGCCGCTCTCCTCCTGATGCTCCAGCACCCAGCGCTCCGCCTTTTTCAAGACGTAATTGCGGAGCAAGTGGAGGGGCAGCTTGTAGTAAAGCTTCAGGATGCGGTCGATCACCATGAACAGATTTTCCAGGAGAGGCCCTCCGGGTTTCCAGGCCACCCGGTGCTGTTCAAAGGGTTCGCTGGGGTCGAGGAAAAGCTCCGGAACTGCCTGTTCCGGCGGCAGCCGCCGGATGGGGCGCCGGGCCATGATGATCATCAGAGGCACTATGCTGGCCCGGGTCCAACTGGAAAATTCATAGATGCTGAGGCCGGTCCAGGTGGGCAAGAGGATGAATTCCACCGGCAGCAGAGGGATGCCATCCCAACTGATCTGGCCGAAGAGGGCCAGGAAGATGCGGGTAAAGACCCGGGTCTTAAGGGCGCCGCCCCGGGCCAGGATAAACTCCCTGGCCTTGACCATCCGGGGGTCTTGAGGCGAGAACCCGGCGATTTTCAGGGCCAGGTAGGCTTCGACGCTGGCGCTGAGCTCGCCGCCGTCCCCGTGCCAAATGGACCAGCCGCCATTATCGAGTTGCCTGGCCAGAAGATCGGCCGCCAACCTGGGAATCTTGGAATCAGCCACCCCCAGGAAGCGGTGCAGCATGATATATTCCGCGGTGATGCTGACGTTGGACTCCAGCTCGGCCCACCAAAAGCCTTGGGCATCCTGCATCGCCAGCATGGCCGCCGCAGCCCGGCGCAGGGCGCGCTCGATCCGGCTGCGAAAAATCTCCGGCGGCGCCTGCCCGGACACCGGAGTGCCGGCCGCTATCGGTTTTCCCTCCAAACCATCTCCCCCTGCGTTGTCAAACTAATCGTTAAAGCATACCATAACCATAGGCTGCGCTAAACAATTTTAGTTAATTGCTAACAGGTAAATATTTGAGTCGGCACCAGCCTACAGGTAAGTGGCAGAAGTTCCACAAGCTTTTGACGGCCCAGGGGGTCGCCCTGGCTTATTTCTTCGGTTCGCAAAAGGCGTTGGGTCCGCTGCTGTTGGACGGCCGGGAAGTGGCCGGCGCCCCGGAAAGCGACCTGGACCTGGGGGTGGTCCTCCTTGAACACCCGTGGGATTACCGGGAAGGGGAAAAACTGCGCCGGCGTTTGCAAGAGGAACTGGCAGGGCTGTTCACCCCGGTTAGGCTTCACCTCGTGTTGCTGGAGGAAGAGAATCCCCACGTGCAGCACGCCGCCATAACGGGAATCGAGGCTTTCGTCCCGGACACAGAAGTTGCCCGGGAATACCGGCGCCAGGTTTGGACCCTCTATGCCGACTGGCACTCCTGGTGGTAAGGAGGCCTGGTCCCTCTCCGGAACCGGTTCTCACAAAAACTTAGCCACCCGGGAGCCGACTCGTTGCTATCCCGCGGCAAAGGAATTATGATCTAGAGGGCGGGTTGAGAGACGCCTCCGAAATTGGCATTGGGACCCGATATCGAAACTTCCATGGGCAATCCGGTATGAAGTGGCCGCCTCCGGCCCCCCGGCGGTTGCCGGCTCCCGGCCCATCCCTTAAACCCCCCAGGAGATAAAATGGCCTCCAAAGAAGAAGACGAAGAACTGCAACAGATTGTCATACCACCGGTCCTGCCCCTGCTGGCGGTGCGGGATGTGGTGGTCTTTCCCAACATGGTGCTCCCCCTGTTCGTGGGCCGGGAGGCCTCGGTGCTGGCCATCGAGGCGGCTTTGGCCCAGGACCGCCTTTTGCTGCTGGCCACCCAAAAGGACCAGACGATTGAGAATCCCGAGGTGGATGATATCTACCCGGTGGGGACCGTTAGCCTCATCCTCAGGATGTTGAAGCTCCCGGACGGGCGCCTGAAGATCCTGGTCCAGGGCAAGAGCAAGGCCTCGATTCAGGAATATATCCAGGAACGCCCCTATTTCCAGGTGAAGCTGGAGGTCATCCCGGAGGCGGCTGTCGGCGAGATCTCTCCCGAGGCCGAGGCCCTGATGCGCAATGCCCGGGAGATGTCGGAAAAAATCCTTACCGTGAAGGGCATCATGTCTCCGGATCTGCTGGCCATCCTGGAATCGATCGAGGATCCTGGCCACCTGGCCGACTTGGTGGCCGCCAACCTGCGCCTCAAGATCGACGAGGCCCAGATGGTCCTGGAAGAGACGGACCCCATCCGCAGCCTCATCCAGGTGAACGATTTTTTACGCAAAGAGCTGGAGGTTTCCAACATCCAGGCCAAGATCCAATCCCAGGCCCGGGAGGAGATGGACCGCAGCCAGCGGGAATACTTCCTCCGGGAGCAACTGCGGGCCATCAAGAAGGAACTGGGCGACATCGACGAGCAAGGCAAGGAGATGGAGGATTATCGCCTCAAGATCGCCCGGGCCCGCATGACCAAGCAGGCTGAAGAAGAGGCCCTCAAGCAGCTCTCCCGCCTGGAGCAGATGCACCCCGACGCCGCCGAGGCCTCCATCGTCCGCACTTACCTCGATTGGCTGGTGGAACTTCCCTGGAGCAAAGGCACCCGGGACAAGCTGGAGGTAAAGGAAGCCAAGACCATCCTGGACGAAGACCACTACGATCTGGAGAAGGTTAAGGACCGCATCCTCGAATATCTGAGCGTGCGCAAGCTCAACAAAAAGATGAAAGGCCCCATCCTCTGCTTCGTGGGTCCTCCGGGGGTGGGCAAGACTTCCCTGGGCCAGTCCATTGCCCGGGCCATGGGACGCAAATTCACCCGGGTTTCCCTGGGGGGCATGCGGGATGAGGCGGAGCTTCGAGGCCACCGCCGCACCTATATCGGGGCCCTGCCGGGGCGCATCATCCAGGGGCTCAAGACCGCGGGTTCCAATAATCCCGTCTTCCTCCTGGACGAAGTGGACAAGCTCGGCATGGACTTTCGCGGCGACCCCTCCGCCGCCTTGCTGGAGGCCCTGGACCCGGAGCAAAACCATTCCTTCAGCGACCACTATCTCAACGTGCCCTTCGACTTGTCCAAGGTGATGTTCATCACCACCGCCAACCTGGTGGACCCCATTCCTTCGGCCCTCAGGGACCGCATGGAAACCATCCGCCTGCCGGGTTACACTGAGGACGAGAAGCTGGAGATCGTCCGGCGTCACCTGATGCCCCGGCAGCTCCAGGAGAACGGCTTGCGCTCCAAGGATCTCACCATTGCCCCGGAGGTGCTGAAAAGGATCATTTTGTTCTATACCCAGGAGGCCGGCCTGCGGAACCTGGAGCGGGAGATTGGCGCCCTGTGCCGCAAGGTGGCCCGGCGCCTGGCCGAAGGTGAGGAACCCCCCTTTGCCGTTACCCGAGGCAACCTGCACCGCTACCTGGGTCCGCCCAAGTACCTGCCGGAGGGTGAGGTGGAGAAGGATGAGGTGGGGGTGGCCACCGGGCTCGCCTGGACCCAGGTGGGGGGTGAGACCCTGGCGGTGGAGGCCACCCTCATGAAGGGCAAGGGCCAATTGCTCCTCACCGGGCAGTTGGGCGACGTTATGAAGGAGTCGGGCCAGGCGGCCTTGAGCTATGCCCGCTCCCGGGCGGATCTCCTGCAGTTGCCCGCGGATTTCTATGAAAAGCTGGATGTTCATATCCACGTGCCCGCCGGGGCCACCCCCAAGGATGGCCCTTCCGCGGGAGTCACCATGGCGACTGCCTTAATCTCCGCCCTGACCCAGATCCCGGTGCGCCGGGATGTGGCTATGACGGGGGAGATCACTTTGCGGGGCAAGGTCCTGCCCATCGGCGGCCTGAAAGAGAAGGCCATCGCGGCGCTCCGGGCCAGGGTCAAAAAGGTCATCATCCCTGCGGCCAATAAAAAGGACCTGGAGGAGATTCCCCGCAACGTGAAAAGGCGCCTCAAGTTCGTGGCGGTGACCGATGTGGATCAGGTCCTGGGCGAGGCCATGGTGCGCTCGCCTTTTCGGGAGGGGAAGAAGCCCGAGGCCGGCAAGGGCAGAGTAGGGCCGCCGGTCCGGCTGCCGGTGGTTTAAGAGAAGTCTGCCGATCATCGCCGGGGAATCGCCGCCAGCCGCGGTCCCTGGCCTGTTTTTAACCCCCTTTGAGAAAGGGTGGCAGGGGGGATTTAATATAATCCCTTGAAATCCCCCTAAATCCCCATTTTTCAAAGGGGGACTTTAATACCCTGGGAACTCGGGTTTTCGTTCGAATCAATGCCTCCTATTGACGAAAAACCACAACTCGAGACTTCTGCGAAAACCGATTTTTTTCTGGTTCCCAAGCTCCTGCTTGGGAACCCATTTTAAGGCAAAGCTCCTGCTTTGCTCAGAAGCCATCCGTCCTGATGCAAGCCGGCTTTCGCCAAGCAGAGCTTGGCGCCAAAGGTGCGTTCCCAAGCAGGAGCTTGGGAACGAGAGGAAAAGCCTGTGCCACTTTAAGGAAATGGTGGGCAGTGCCCACCCTACACCGACTGGGCGACCCAATCACAGGCTGGAAGCCTGTGCCACTGTCGCCCCTGCACGAAACTCGAAACCAAGGGCCGACACATGGGGCCCCTACAACAACTTTCGCAGAGGTCTCAACTCGCTTCCTTTTGGGGTTGAGGAAGTGAGGTTGGCTTGATTTTTCACGCCGCGGCACTATCTTATCTCCACCAGGGACAGTCCCTCTAGAAATCAAAGATTTGCTGTCTGCTGCCGGTGGACAGCTGAAGGCCCCAACAAAATTTGGATCCAATCTGGTCAGATCCCCATCTCCCAAGCTATATCGCCCTGGGCGTCCTGGCGCTTTTGTGCGCCTTCTTTGCCGCCAGCGAAACCTCCCTCTTTGCGCTGACTCCCTTGGACCGCCTGCGCCTCCGGGAGAAGAACCGGGTCCGGGGGGAGCGGGTAGAGGCCCTCCTGGCCCGGCCCCGGCGCCTCCTGGTGACGGTGCTCATGGGGGTGGAGACGATCAACATCCTGGCTTCCATTGTGGCCACCTTCCTGGCCCTGAGCCTCTGGGGTCCCCACGGGAAATGGCTGGCCCTGTGCCTGCTGGCCCCCGCCTTTCTCCTGGTGGCCGAACTGATTCCCAAATCCCTGGCCCTGACCCATGCTACTCGCCTGGCCCCCTGGCTGGCCTTCCTGGTGAAGCCCGCCATCCTGGTGTTCACTCCCTTGCGCCTGGTATTGTTGGCGGTTAGCCGGGGTATTCTGGCCGCCCTGGGGTTTCGCCCGGAGCTCGAAGTGCCCGCGGTGCGCCAGGAAGACTTTGTGCGCATGGTGGAAGAAAGCCATCTCCGGGGCCTGATTGCCGAGTCGGAGCGGGATTTTATCCAGAACCTCCTGAGCTTCGGCGAACTGCGGGTGGGGCAGATCATGGTCCCCCGCCCCGATATCTTTTCCCTGCCACTGGCTATGCCCTATCCCGAAATGATCCAGGCCATCAAGAGGTCCCGTTTTTCCCGGATCCCCATCTATCGGGACAGTCCTGATGCCGTCCTGGGCATCCTGCACGCCAAGGATGTCCTGTCGATGGCGGTAGATGGACCAGGCGGGGAGGAACTTCGGGAAAATCTTTTGCGGCCGGTCTATTACGTGCCGGAAAACAAAAAAGCCTTCGATCTGCTGACGGAGCTGCAGGCCCGGCATCTGCGCCTGGCCCTGGTGGTGGATGAATACGGCTCCCTGGTGGGGCTGGTGAGCGTGGAGGACTTGCTCGAGGAACTCTGCGGCGAGATTCCCCAAGAGTTTCAGGTGGAAGAAAATCCCCTGCTGGAAATCGCCCCGGGTGTCTGGCGGGTCAAGGCCACCCTGTCTTTAGCGGATTTCAACGGGGCCATGGGCCTGGAGCTGCCGGACGCGGAGTTCGATACCATCGGCGGGCTGGTTCTGAATCTCTTCGGCGCTCTGCCCCGGGAAGGCGGCAGCGTGGCCCTGGACCATCTGCACTTTCGGGTGACCCGGATGAAAGGCACCCGTATCCTGGAGATGGAGGTGCGAAGGGAGGAGCCATGAATTCCGGGATTCTCCTCATCTTCATTATCTTCATTCCACTCCTGGTCCTGGAGGGGGTCTTCGCGGCCGCGGAGATCGCCCTGGTCTCCGCCAATCGCCGCCGTCTTCACCACCGGGCCGAGGAGGGACATCGGGGCGCACAACTGGCTCTGCAACTCCTGGGCCGGCCGGAGCAATACCTGTCCGCCACCTTGCTGGGCGCTTACCTGGCGGCGGCGGCCAACACCGTCCTGGTGACCGCTTTTTTCCTGGGGCGCTTCGGCCACGGGGCCGAAATCCCGGTGATGATCTGTCTCCCCCCGTTGATCCTGATTCTGGGGGAAATTATCCCCAAATCCGTGGGGCGGCAGCAGGCCACCCTGCTGGCGGAGCGCCTGGCCCCGGCCCTGTGGCTGTTCTATTGGGTATTCTCTCCCATTATCTGGATCTTCGGCGGTATCAGCCGGGCGGTCTTGCTGGTGACCGGGGTCCGCCAGACCGGCCAGGCGCCCTTCATCACCCGGGAGGATCTGCGCCTGGTGGTGGCCAAGAGCGGTCCGGAGGTGGACTTGCAGGGCACCGAGCGCCTCTTCATTCACCGTATCCTCCAGTTCAGCCTGCGTACCGTCAAAGAGGTGATGGTTCCCCTCTTCCGGGTGAGCGCCATCCCGGACACCCTGACCATCCAGCAGGCCCGGGAGGAATTCCGCGACACTTGCTTCTCCCGCCTGCCCATATTTCACCGGCGCATCGACAACCTCAGCGGCGTGCTCCACAGCTTCGACCTGCTGGGGGAGGAGCACGGCGAACGCCCCATCAAGTCCTTCGTCCGCACGGTGATGTACGTGCCGGAAGTGAAAAAGATCGACCGGCTGCTCACCGAGATGCAGAGGGAGGGCAGTCACCTGGCGGTGGTGGTGGACGAATATGGCGGCGCCGTGGGCATTGTCACCATTGAAGACCTGTTGGAAGAGATCGTCGGAGAAATCACCGACGAGTTCGACCAGGAGGTGACCCCCTACCGGAAGTTGGGGGAGGGCCATTATCTCATCAACGCCCGCACCGAAATCAAGGCCTTGAACGAATCCCTGAAATTGGGCCTGCCCGCAGGCGATTACGAGACCCTGGCGGGGTTCCTCATCGCCCAACTGGGCGAGTTGCCCCGGAGCGGGGAACGGGTGCAGTACCGCAACCTGCGTTTTATCGTGCGCGCCACTGAAGGCCGCACCGTAAAGGAGGTGGAACTCTTTGTCGACCGCCCCAAGCAGTGAACGCTGGGCCTTCTTCGACTGCTTCGCCGGCATCAGCGGGGACATGACCCTGGGGGCCCTCATCGATCTGGGCCTTGAGGTCTCGGACCTGGAGGGCCTCCTCAACCAACTGGGGCTGGCCGAGGTGAGTCTGGCTGCGGCGCGCCGCACCAAGGACCATCTCAGCGGCGTGCAGCTCCAGGTGGACTTCCGGTCTCGCAGCCCCCAGCCTACCCGGAGCTACCGGGAGATCCACGCCCTGATCGCAGGCAGCCCCCTGACTCCCGGGGTGCAGGAACGGAGCCTCGCCATGTTTCGCCGCCTGGGAGAGGTGGAGGCCAAAATTCACGGACAGCCCCTGGAGGAGGTGCACTTCCACGAACTGGGAGCCCTGGATACCCTCCTGGACATCGTAGGCACCGCCTACGGGGTGGAAAAATTGGGGATCACCCGGGTCTTTTGCAGCTCCCTGCCCATGGGCTACGGGATGATCGCCGCGGGCCACGGGAGGCTCCCCAACCCGGCCCCCGCCACCCTGGAATTGTTGAAGGGACTGCCTGTTTACGGCACCGATCTGCCCGGGGAGCTGGTCACCCCTACCGGCGCCGTGATTCTTCAGGGACTGGGGGCGGTCTTCGAGCCCTGTCCGCCCATGCGTCTGGAACGGGTGGGCTACGGCGCCGGCAGCCGGGAGCTGCCGGGGCATCCCAATCTGCTGCGCATTTATCTGGGGTCCCCGTTGGCCCCGGCCGCGGGCATCCGGGAGCAGGTGCTGGTCCTTACGACCCACATAGATGACATGAACCCGGAACTTTACGAGCCCCTGGTGGCCGGACTCATCAAGGCCGGGGCCCTGGACGTGGCCCTCTCTCATGTGCAGATGAAGAAGGGCCGTCCCGGGGTGAGCCTCACGGTGATCGGGCCGCTGGCGGCCCGGGAGGCCCTGCTGGAGCGGCTGTTTACCGATTCCACCACCCTGGGGGTGCGGGTCTCGGAGGTGGAGCGGGTGGTGGCCAGGCGCTGGCAGGAGACCGTAGACACCCCCTACGGCCCGCTATTGGTAAAGGTCATGGAGTACGGCGGCAGGCGCCGGCTGCTGCCGGAGTACGAGACCTGCCGCCAGATGGCCGAAGCCCAGGGGCTGCCGCTTCTGGAGGTTTACCGGCTGGTGCCCCGGGAGTGACCACGGGGCAGTTAGCCACCGAGAGCCTATCCTGCCGCGGCTGCCAGGGGTTCGGCGGCCGCAGGCCGCCCTATTGAGTTTCGAGTTTTGAGTTTCGAGTTTTGAGTTGTAGGGGCGACCCGCCGGGTCGCCCAGATTCGGGTTCAAAGTTTGCCGGTTCATAGGCCGCGGCCGCTCAAGTTTCCCCCCAGCTTTCATGAAGAAGCAAGGAAGCACAGGCAAGATGCCTGTGCCACCTGTTTCTGCCGCCTTTCAAGTTTCCCCCCAGCCGCTGCCTATTTGAGCGGTTTATTATAAGACTCCGGCAACAGGGCAATGGAAATCAGCGCAATTATAATCATGCCGATAAGATAGAACGCCGGGGAAGAGTTGTTGCCGGTCAATTTGATGAGATAGGTGGCAAAGAAGGGACCCATGCCGCCCCCGAGGGCCGCGCAGATGTTGTACCCCACCAGAGATGAGATCCGCACCTGAGTCGTGAAGATTTCCGCGATAAAGGCCACCGCGGTTCCTGAGAACATGGAAAGTAAGAGGGCCAGTACGAATTCTGCCAGCAAGACCCTGAGAAAACTGCCATTGGCGATAAATACGAACAGGGGGTAGGTGAAGAAGATGAAGCCCAGGCAGGCAGTGATCAGAACGGGTTTCCGGCCGATCCGGTCAGATAGGTGGCCCATAATCGGCATAAGCACGATGAGCAAAATGCTGGAAAAGAAGCTGGCCAACAGGGAGAGACTGAGCGGCAGCTTCAAGATCGTATTGATATAGGTGGACATGAAGGCCAATAAGATATAAAAGGCGGCGTTCCATCCCAGCGCCATGCCCATAGCCTTGACGATACCGCTGAGATTACTCTTAACCGAGGCCAACAGGGGATTGCCCAGCACTTGATGCGCTTCTTCCACCTTCACATAGGAGGGGGTATCTTCAATTTTTCTCCGGATAAACCAACCTACGTAGCCCAGAACGATCCCAAAAATGAAGGGAAGCCGCCAACCCCAGGAGTATAAGGCGTCTTTGGCCAAATAGTGGGTCAGGAAAAAACCTACCAAAGAACCGATGGTCATCCCGACTACCGCCAGATTCTGCTGGAAACTGCCATAAAACCCGCGGTTATTTTCCGTGGCGTACTCGACCAGGAAGGCAGTTGACCCACCCCATTCGCCACCGGTGGAGAAACCCTGAATCAGGCGGCAGGCAGTCAATAATATGGGGGCAGCCAGGCCCAGGGCGGCATAGGACGGGAGAAAGCCCATTAAGAAGGTGGCCCCGGCCATTATATAGATGGTCCAGGCCAGGGCGATCTTGCGGCCGTATTTGTCGCCGATGTGCCCGAAGACGATGGCGCCCACCGGCCGCATGACGAAACCGAGGCCGAATACCAGAAAGGTGAGCAGGATGCTGATGACCCTATCCTTAACCGGGAAGAAGATCGTGGAGATGATTGGAGCCAGCGTCCCATAGACCCCATAATCGAACCATTCCAGGATTTGGCCGGCGCCGCCGGCGTAGATAGCCCGCATCCTTGCTGATTTATCGACATCCATCATATTTTTCCTCCGGCCGGGAAATGGTTAAAGGTAGAATGATTCAATGATATAATCATGCTACTATAAAAGTCAACAGAATGTTTCGTATGAGATATAGTCCTGAAATTATGAGTATTTTTCCTTAGAATTATTTCTTGACAAAGCCGGGTAGTCATAGGATGATAGAACTATAAGATTTTTCCCCGCACTGCCTGGTAAAAACCGCTCCCGCCAGGGGCCGGCCAAGAAAGGGCAGGGGTGGGGGTTCCAGGGGGATAGAGGGATGCGGCATCCTGGCAGTGGGGGCGCGGTCCCGCGCCGGGAACAGTTGCCAGTGGCCGGGGCCGGGTTTAGATGGGGAAACCCCGGGCAGATAGAGAAATCTATGGAAATGGTTAGTCTGAGGCGGATGAGCGCGGCCGACGAAGCCTTCAAGGCCTTGTACGACATGATCATGTCCGGCCAGTTGAAACACGGCGACAAGCTCCCTTCCCAAGACCAAATGGCCCTGCAGTTCGGGGTTAGCCGCAACACCATGCGGGAAGCCATCAATAAGCTCATCGTCATGGGTCTCTTGAGCGCCAGGCAGGGTGTGGGGACCCTGGTCAATATCACCAGCGCTACCGGCTACCTGGCCTCGCTTTCGGACCATCTGCTCCTGCAGGCGACGACGGTGCGGGATTTTCTGGAAGCCCGGGTAATCATCGAAAGGGCCACCGTGCGCCTGGCGGTTATGAGGGCCGGCCCCGCGGTAATCGCGGAACTGGAAGTCAACTTGAAAAAACAGAGGGAAGCTCTTCGTAAGGGCAACATCCAGGCCTTTATTGCCCTGGACGTCCTGTTCCACACCACTCTGGCCAAGGCCAGCGGCAATCAGGTTTTGCTGCAGTTGCTGGGGGCCGTAACCGACCTTATGGGTAAATTTATCAAAGAGGTCTCTTTGCTGCCCAGGGCCATGCAAAATGCCTTGGCGTTCCATAAGCAAATACTCAAGTTGATCAGGAGCGGCGACACCGAAGGCGCGGAAAGGAAGGTGGTTGAACATCTTTACGATGTTGCCCGGAATATCCGGCAGAGCACCGGCACCGAAATGGTGGTGGAATTCCCCTTCGACCTGGGCGGGGGCAGTTGATAATAATTTTAAAATTCAAAGATTAAGGAGGTAGTTACATAAGGAGAAATAATTAAGACCGCTCTGACCCGGTCAACTGATGCCTTCTTACGCAGGAAAAACAAGAATAGCAAATTCAGATGATGGAGATATTATAATGGACTCCGCCGCCAGTGTTCCTTTTGAGAACCTACAGATCCCACAAAGGATCGAGCGACTTCCTTTAACCTCTTATCAACGGTTTCTCGGGTTCATCATAATCACGGCCTGGTTCTTCGACGACGTTGATCTGGGCGCAATGACTTTTCTCCTACCTGTACTAGGCAAAGAATTTCACCTGAGCCCAGTCATGATGGGAACTTTACTTTCGATGAGTTTTTGCGGAATGTTCATCGGAACCGGTTTGTCGGGGCTTCTGTCAGACAAATTGGGCCGGAAAATAATACTTCAGTGGTCGATGATTCTTTGGGGGGTTGCAGGAATATTATGTGCCATATCGTGGGACATAACCTCGCTTTTCGTCTTCCGCTTTTTATTGGGAGTAGGGCTGGGAGCTGAACTCCCTGTCGCTACCGCTACTTTGCCGGAGTTTCTCCCCAAGAACGCGAGGGGACGATACGTGGCCATCATGGAAGGACTACTTCCAGTGGGAATCATTGTAGCGGGGATCACCACCTATTTTGTCTTACCTCTTGTGGGCTGGCGATGGGTGTTTGTGGCAGAGGCAGTTCCTGCAGCTTGGCTCTTCCTGGTTCGCCGCAATATTCCCGAATCTCCGAGGTGGCTTGAGGCAGTCGGAAGACGTGAAGAGGCAGATCGTGTTATGGCCGACATCGAAGCGCAAGTGGCTAAGAAATACGGAAAGCCCTTGCCGCCTGTTCTCGAACAGACTCTAATCGAAAAAGAAACTGAACAGTCTCCGTTCTTTGAACTTTGGTCCTCAGACTATTGGCAGCGGACCCTCATGTTATGGATCGTGTGGCCTTTATGCCTCTTTGGGTATTACGGCTTGACCAGTTGGCTCGGCGCCTTGTTGGTGGGCAAAGGGTTTACGGTAATCAAATCGATAACGTTTGTGGTCACCATCACAATTGGAGGAATTCCGGGGTTCCTTTCTGCCACCTATCTGATTGAGAGGCTGGGAAGGAGGCCCGTGGTGATAGTCGCTACGGCGATGACTGCGGTCTCCGCCTATTTCTACGGCAATGCCGGGACATTGTCAATGCTGTATATCTGGGGCTTCGCAATGATGTTTTTTACCTACGCCATGTGGTCTGCGATCTACGCTTATACCCCTGAACTCTACCCAACACGCATGAGGGGCACCGGATGTGGCTTGAGTTCCTCCGTAGGACGATTGGGCGCCATTGCCGGTCCCTACGCTATCGGATGGTTGGTGGCGTCAGCTGGAGGGGGGGCTGTTTTCGCCTTGGCGGCATCGATGTTTGGCATAGCAGCGTTGTCGGTACTGGTGCTCGGTCCAGAAACGCAAGGAAAAATATTGGAGGAAATTAGTCAGTGAAGCATTATGCAGTATTATCCCTTAATCGAGGAGCGGCTTATGAATTTGCAACCCGATTTCGAGCGCCTCAGAAAAGCGGTGCGGCACGAGGAGCCGGACAGAGTCCCCCTTTGCGAAGTGCTCATCGAATATCCCATACAGGGCAAGTTCCTTGGTCGTGAGGTTACCCAGGACGACCTGGGGTCCCAGGTGGAATTCTGGGCGGGCGCCGGCTACGATTTCATCCCCATAACTGTCGGGATGATGAGTCCCGGCAAGGTGACGCAGGAGTCTTCCATTTCCCGGGTCCTCCGGGAGACCATGCTCAAAGACTCCCCGGATAGCCAAAATGACCAGGCCTGGAACCTGGAGTACACGAGCTTCATCAAGACCCGGGAGGACTTCGAGAAATTTCCCTGGGAGCTGGCTGCGCAGCTCGATTTCTCCAAGTTCCATCAGGTGCAGGACCTGCTGCCCGACGGCATGAAGGTCATTGCCGTCTCCGGCAAGATCTTCACCCTTACCTGGATGCTCATGGGATTCAATCATTTCGCCATGTCCCTCATTATGGACGAGCAACTGGTGGCGGACGTTTTCAGCAAGGTCGCAGAAATCCAGTTCCGGGGGCTCGCTGAAATCCTCAAAATGCCTCATGTCGGAGCAGTATGGGTGGTGGACGACCTGGCGTTCGGCACCGGCCCCATGATCTCTCCACAGGCCTTCGGCGACCATGTTTTCCCGTGGTACCGGGAAATGGCCACGCGCTGCCATCAGAATGATCTCCTGTTTATTATGCACACCGACGGGGACGTGATGCCTTTAATGGAGGACCTTATCGAGATGGGCCTCGACGTTTTACAGCCCATCGATCCATCCTGTATGGACATTGTCAAAGTCAAGGAGATGTATGGCGATCGCCTCACTTTGGTGGGAAACGTCCCCAATGAACTCTTGAGAAGCGGCGCCCCTGCCGAGGTGGACCAATATGTGCGGAATCTGATCGCCCGGGTGGCTCCGGGGGGAGGGTATTGCGTCGGCTCGGGAAATTCAGTCCCCGAATGGGCCAATTTCGACAATTTCATGGCGATGCGGGAAGCTGCACTCAAATATGGGAGCTACCCCATCAAGCGCTGAGCCCAAGGATACGGGCTACGGAGCCTACATTGCTGGAGGAGCATCTAATGGACCCGAGAGTAGAGCAGATCAAAGAGGCCGTGGTGGCTGGCAAGCATAAGGAGATCGAAGGTCTGGTAGCCGCGGCGGTAAAAGACCAAATCGACCTGAATAGCATAATTAACGATGGCCTGATCGAGGCCATGGATGTCGTGGGGAGACAATTCGGGACCGGCGAGATCTACGTTCCGGAGATGCTGGTGGCCGCGGCCACCATGAAGAAGGGCCTGGCCATCATCCAGCCTTTGCTCAAAGGGGAAGCCTCCCAGCCCAAGGGGACCGTGGTTATGGCCACAGTAAAGGGTGATCTCCATGACATCGGCAAAAATTTGGTAAGTATGATGCTGGAGGGCGCCGGCTTCCGGGTAATCGACCTCGGAGTCGATTTGAGTGCCGAAAAACTCGTCGAGCAGGTGGCTGAGCTCAAGCCGGAGGTGCTCGGTCTTTCCGCCCTGCTCACCACCACTATGCCCGAGATGCAGCGGGTGATCGCCACCTTCCAGGAAGGAGGGTTGCGGGACCGCGTCAAGATTATGGTGGGAGGGGCCCCGGTGGATGCCAAATTCGCGGCCAAAATCGGCGCCGACGGCTACGGCAAGGATGCCGCCGAAGCGGTGCAATTGGCGAAAAGCCTGATCGGCGTCAATTGATATGCCCACAATCCCGATAAGCGGCTGAGGCGGCAGGCTAATGGAGTATCCCAAATTCGGTTTGGTCCGGCAAAAATTCGAAAAAGAGATTCCTGCCGATCCCCGCACTATGGTCAGGAGGGAACTGGAGCGTTCGGACCTCCTGGCCCCGGTTGGCAGGGGCGATAAGGTATTGATCACGGCCGGCAGCCGCGGCATCGAATCGATGAACGAGGTGCTCGGAACCCTGATTGCAGCAGTGAAGGAACACGGCGGCGAACCCTTCCTCTTCCCGGCCATGGGCAGTCACGGCCGGGGAGATGCCGCGGGGCAAGTGGAGGTCCTGCGGCACCTGGGCATTACGGCAGCAAACGTAAGCGCTCCGATTTATTCGGGGTTTGACGTGGTGGAGATTGACCGGGTACTCGAGACGGTCCCGGTCTATGCCGACAGAGCCGCCGTAAATGCCGACCATATCCTGATCGTCAATCGGGTTAAGGAGCATACGGAATACCTGGGTGAAACGGAGTCCGGGATTCTGAAGATGGCAGTGGTGGGATTCGGCAGGCAGCCCGGGGCCGAAACCATGCATAAGCTGGCGGTCAACATTAGCTACCTCAAGGCCATTCACCTGATCGCCGCTTCCCTGTTCCGGAATTTAAAAATCCTCGGGGGGGTGGCGCTGCTGGAAGGCCACCTGAACCGGCTCCGCAGGGTCGAAGCCATCCGGCCTGACGAAGTATTCGCCAGAGAACCGGCGCTTCTTGAGGAATCGAAGCTTTTCAAACCCAAACTGCCTTTTCCAGAAATGGACATCCTGTTGATAGACGAGATCGGCAAGGAGATCTCCGGCGCGGGTCTGGATACCAAGGTAGTGGGCCGGATCATGAATATCTACGAGAAGGAGTGCCAAACTCCCAAGATCACCCGCATCATCGTCCGGGACCTGTCCGAGGCCACCGGGGGCAACGCCACCGGGATCGGGCTGGCGGACTACACCACCCGCAGGGCCGCGGAGAAAATCGATTTCGAGGCGACCGCGATGAACTGTGTGACCGCGGTGGCCCCGGAAAAGGGGCGCATTCCCCTGGCCTTTGCGTCAGACCGGGGAGCCTTGGAGGCCGCCTTCAAAACGATTGGGCTCTGGACTCCTGAGCGCGTCCGGGTTGCCTGGATCGCCAACACCAGGGATCTGGAAGTGCTGGCGGTCTCCAGCGCTCTCTTGGAGGCGCGCCGGGGCGAATTGGAGGTTTGCGAGGGAGCCGGGCTGTTCGACCTGCCCTATGATGCGTCCGGAAACCTTCCTCACCTGCGGGACCTTCTGGAAAAGAGAGGAATGGCGCTTTAGAGCAATTTCTCCCTGATCAGATATTCCATGGCCCGCTGGGCGAAGGTGGCCATGACGCTGATCATCCAGGTGAAGTGGGACTGCATCTCCTGGTACATGTGGGAATCCGCCATCCCCAACAGCCCGTGCATCACCGTGCTCACCCGCACCATCTCCGGTTCGTTAATCTGCGCCTGGGCCAGGTTGATCTCCAGCTCCAGACCCCGGAGAAACTCGAGAAAAAGCCGGCTGGCGCCCTCGCCCTCCAGTCCCTGCATTTGGGCGACGCTCTCCAGGAGCCGGGAGGCGAGTATGATTTCCGCCTTGATCCGGTCGGCGAAATGGAAGGCCAGGATGGCCTGACGGCTGGAGGTGGGATTTGGGGTTTTGGGGCTAATTGGGGTTTCGGCCATGAAGCAGTCTCCTTAAACGCCAATGAGGAACCTCATCCGGTTTCATATATAATCTTCCATGGTTATGATTCGTTACCCCAAAAACGACTCTATGTCAATAAAATGACCTCTGGCAAACTCTTTCGCAGCAAGGGCCGCGAAAAAGGGTTGACTTGAAAATGTCAGAATGATTATCTTCCTATCATCTAGTTTTAAAGGAGAACCGGTGCTCGCGGCGTTGCTCTTCATACTCTGGGCCTACGGCATGTATGCCCTCGTTTCCACCTTACGCGGGCGCAGAGCTGGCGCTCTGCGGCGGGGCCGCCCCTGGCGGCGCCTCGGGTGGCTGGGCCTGCTGGCGGGCGCCGGCGTGGGATTGGTCTTGGCCTGGGCCTTGGTCCAATCTTTTGAGGGGCGGCATCAGGATCTGCAGCTGGCGGGATTTCAGGGTACGGTGTGGGCCGAGGGCGTGCCGGCCAACTTGAATTCCCGGGTGGAAGAGCCTCCCATCAAGGCCACGGCCTCCGGGGATCAGCCTGTCTATTCATTGCTGCACCCCGGAACCTCCTCCGCCGATTTGGCCCCGAAGACGATGACCCCCAGGCCCAGGCCGGCCCCCAAGCCCAAAATCCGCAAAGCCCAGGGCGCCAAAGGGACCAAGGCCCCGGCCCGGAACCAGATGGCGGCCACCAAGGATAAGTCCAAGACCGCCATTTCCAAGAAGAAGAAGTCCTCTACCCCCACGGCTGCCAGGAAGACCGACGAAGGCTAGGGGGCGCTCGCCGCGGCTGGCCGGAAAAATATTGGCGCGGCTGCCGGCTTTTCCCCTTTTTCCCCGCAAGTCATCCATGTTAATTAAAGAAAACACCGTAGGCCGCGGTGGCCGGCCAGGGGAGTTATGGGGCGGGGCTCAGGTTCGAACCGCACCGGGCGCTCCCCCGGGCCTCTGCCAGAGATTGGGTGGAGCTTTTTTATAGAGGTCTTGCCTTTGAGTCCGGATTCAGCCAGCAAAGACAGCCAAACCGGGAAAATCGCCCGGGCCGCGGGAACCGTGAGCCTGGCGGTCCTGGCCAGCCGCATCCTGGGCCTGGTGCGGGAGCAGGTATTCGCCGGCATGTTCGGGGCCGGCTACGCCTACGACGCCTTTGTGGTGGCCTTTCGCATCCCCAATCTGCTGCGGGACCTCTTTGCCGAAGGGGCCCTGAGCGCCGCCTTCGTCACGGTCTTCACCGACTACGACCAAAAGTCGGGTGCCGCCCGGACCTGGCGTCTGGCCAACAACGTCATGATGTGCTCCTCATTGCTGGTGGGGAGTCTGATCCTCCTGGGCATGTTCTTCTCCCCCAACCTGGTCCATCTGATGGCCCCGGATTTCGGCTTCATCCCCGGGAAATCGGAACTCACCATCCTGATGACCCGGATCATGTTCCCTTTTTTGCTGCTGGTTTCTTTGGCTGCCCTGGTCATGGGCGTCCTCAACACCCGGGGCAAATTTTTCATCCCGTCGTTGTCCTCCAGCTTTTTCAACCTGGGCTCGGTGGTGGCCGGGGTGGCCCTGAGCCTGCTGGTTCCAAGGCTGGGCCTCAACCCCATTGTGGGTATGGCCTGGGGGGCCCTCATCGGCGGCCTGCTGCAATTGGCGATGCAACTGCCCCTGTTGTGGCGGGAAGGTTTTCGCCCGCAATTCGTCCTGGATTGGCGGGATGAGGGGCTGCGGCGTATCGGCCACCTGATGCTGCCTGCGGTGGTGGGACTCTCCGGCACCCAGATCAACATCTTCATCAACACCTTTTACGCCTCCAGTTGCGCCCAGGGAAGCGTCTCCTGGCTCAATTACGCCTACCGCCTCTTTCATCTGCCCGGGGGGCTCTTCGGGGTGGCCCTGATGATAGCCACCATGCCGGTGGTCTCCCGGCACGCGGCCCTCAATGATCTGGGCGCCTTAAAAGGGGCCCTGGAATCTTCCCTGGCGCTCGCCTTGCTGGTCACCCTGCCGGCGGCCTGCGGCCTGATCTTCCTGGCCCAGCCCATTATCGCCGTCATTTTCCAGCACGGCCATTTCACCGCCTTTGACACCCGGCAGACCGCCGCGGCCCTGGCCCTTTATGCCATAGGTCTCACGGCCTTTGCCGGGGTGAAGATCATGGTGCCGGCCTTCTATGCCTTGAACGATACCCGGATCCCGGTGCTGGGCTCTTTCCTGACGGTGGCGGCCAACCTGGCATTCATCAATCTCACCCTGGGCCCATTGCAACACCGGGCCATCGCCCTGTCCACCTCGCTCAGCGGCACCCTCAACTTCTTTTTTCTGGCGCTGATGCTTTACCGGAAGCTGGGAGGTTTTCGGGCGGACTATCTCTTCCGCACCCTGGTCAAGACGGGGTGCTCGGCCCTGGTGATGGGCCTGGCGGTCTTCCTGGCCAATTCGCTGCTTAGCGGCTGGCTGGGAAGCAGTTTGCCGGGGCGCCTGTCGTGCCTCCTGGCGGATATCCTGCTGGGAGGGGGTCTCTACGTGCTTATGGTGTCGCGCCTGAAGATCCCAGAGTTCCAGGAACTGGCCGGGCATCTGGCGGCCCGCCTGAGAAGATAGTCGTCCCCGGCCGGTTTTCCGCCTGCTAGCGAAGGGATTTGGCCCCTGGAACACGGGAACGCAGGAGGCGGTCCTTCAGGTCTCCGTCGAGTCAACTGCCAAGGATGATTTTGTAATTCTGTAAGGCCTCAATGACGCCGTGAAAAATCAGCCCCATGCCGATGGCGGATACGAAAAAGCCAACCATACGGGTGGTGGCGTCTATGCCCTTGGGGCCTATCCGGCCCAGTAATTTATCAGCATAAGCCAATGTGAGGTAGGTTACCAACATAGCCGCTATAATGGCCCCGGATGTGGCTGCCAGGGAGACAAAATCGGAGATGGGATGCCGCACGAGTGAACTCCATCCCAGAATCGTGGCCAGGACTCCGGGCCCAAACATGAGTGGCATGGCCAGGGGCACGAAGGCGATATTCCCACCCTCCGGGGATTCGAAGCTTGGTGTAGCTGAAGGGGAAGGTAAAAAAAGGCTGAAGCCGATCCGCATTAGAATTATGCCGCCGACGATGCGGATCATGCTAAGCGGCACGGAAAAAATCCTGAGGATTACCGTGCCGAACACCAGAAAAAAGAAAGTTAAAAGAGTGGCGTAGATACAAGACTGGCGGGCGACCTGTTGGTGGGCGCGTTTATCTTGACCCGCCAGCAGTTTAAGAAAAATTGGGAGAGACTCCAGAGGATTAATAACTGCCAACAACGTTGTGAAGATTCCGAAAAAAATGGCCAGCTGTTTTTCCATGGCATTCTCCCTAGCTCATTCCTGGAAATCTCAACCTCGACAGTGGTTGCCAGGTCCGGTTGACTGATTAAAAAAAGCCCAGAAAACTCCCGGAATCCGTTAGAATGGGTTAGCAGATAACTAATTAAACAGCAAGGATAATTCGGACCAGGTCCCATTTTGACACAATCTTTCAGCAGTGCTCAAACCTGTTCCGGGATATCATTTTTCCGGATTGGAACAGCCAGCCGGCGCCGGACGCCTTGCAAAAGCTTTCGACACGATGGATGACAGAATAATGGATAATGGTTAAATGAATAGGATAGGCTTTCCCCTTCCGGATCGCCCTATCCAGGTGAGGCGGGAAAAATAAGACAGAAAACAGAAAACAGGAGTCTCTATGGAGGCTGCGGCGAAAATCGGCCCGATACTTAAGCTTCTGGATGAGCATTACCCCCAGGTGCACGTTACCCTTGATTTCAAGAACCCCCTGGAGCTGCTGGTGGCCACCATCCTCAGCGCCCAATGCACCGATGAGCGGGTGAACCGGGTGACCGAAGCGCTTTTTGCCAAATATGCCAGCGCCGCCGATTATGCCCAGGCCCCCTTGGAGGAATTGGAACGGGACATCTACCAGACCGGCTTTTACCACAACAAGGCCAAGAGCCTCAAGGCCCTGGGCCAGGCCCTGGTTGCGCACCACCGCGGCCAGGTGCCGGCCTCCCTGGAGGAGCTGGTCAAGCTCCCGGGCATCGGCCGCAAGACCGCCAACGTGGTCCTGGGCAATGCCTTCGGCATTCCCGGCATCGTGGTGGACACCCACTGCGGCCGGGTTTCCCAGCGCCTGGGACTCACGAAAGCCAAGGACCCGGTAAAGATCGAGTTCGACCTGATGGGCCTGGTGCCGAAGGAGCGCTGGACCAGGTTTTCCCTGCAGCTCATCTGGCACGGCCGGGCCATCTGCACTGCCAGGGACCCTAAATGCCCCCGCTGCCCCTTGCTGCCCTATTGCGATTATGGCCAGCAGGCAATGGCTGCCTCGCACTGAGCAGGTAGCGCCGGGTGCGCCCTGCGCCCTTAAGGGCCATGAATCTTCTATACTTGAAATGCGGAGCAGGCGCCGTGCCCTTTTCCCTGTTGGTGCGCTGTTCTCTTTTTTACCGGAAAATTTGACTCCCAAACCCCACCAAAATAATTGACAGACGCCCGGAAGGGTGGCATAAGAAGAAAGAAGCCGGTTATGAAAAGGAGGTCGGGAATGAGGCTTGTGATCTGGCGAACCCAACTGGGGATATTGCTGGCGGCTTTGCTGCTCACCGCCGGCTGCCTGGAAACCACTCTCATGGGCATAGGCGGTATGGCCGCCGTCGGCGGCTATAAATGGGTCGAAGGCACCATGGAAAGGGACTATCCCCGGCCCATGCCGGAAGTCTGGAAAGCCACCCTGGAAGCCTGCAAGGACCTGAGATTGCAAATTAAAAAGCAGGAATATAACCCGGTGGAATCCCATATCGAGGCGGTGTCGCCCCCGAACACCAACGTGAAGATTCAGTTGATTGCCCGGCCTAACCAGATTACCACCGTCAAGTTCCGCTACGGCCTCACGGGTGACAAGGACGCCTCGGCTTACTTCAACCGGCGCCTTGCGGTCCACCTGGGCCTGCCTCAGGAGTAACGGCGGGGAGGATCGCTAAAGTAGAAGACTGAAGGAGAACCCGGGCCGGGTCGCGAGCGCCTGGTCACCAAATATTAAGGCCGGAAGCTGACGCTTTCGGCCTTTTGTTTTCCTCTAGAGGAGGGCAGGGGCCACTTTCAAAATGGACTGGCCCTCCCCAAGAATTAATTAAAATTGCCGCAGAAAACGCAGGTCGTTTTCGAAGAAGAGCCTGAGGTCGTCGATGCCGTATTTGAGCATGGCGACGCGTTCCACCCCCAGGCCGAAGGCGAAGCCGGTATAGGTTTCCGGGTCGTAATTGACCGCCTCGAAGACCGCGGGATGGACCATGCCGGACCCGAGGATTTCCAGCCAGCCGCTGGTCTTGCAGACCCGGCAGCCCTCCCCCCGGCAGATGACGCAGGCGATGTCCACTTCGGCGCTGGGTTCGGTGAACGGGAAATAGCTGGGCCGGAAACGCAGGCTCACCTCGGGGCCGAACATCTCGTGGACGAAGGCGGTGAGGGTCCCCTTGAGGTCGGCGAAGGTCACCCCCTGATCCACCAGCAAACCCTCCACCTGGTGGAACATGGGGGTATGGGTCAGGTCCGAATCCCGGCGGTAGACCCGCCCGGGGGCGATGATGCGCACCGGCGGCTGCCGCTGCTCCATGGTGCGGATCTGCATGGGCGAGGTGTGGGTGCGCAACAGCACCTGGTCGGTGAAATAGAAGGTGTCCTGCATGTCCCGGGCCGGATGGTCCGGGGGCAGGTTGAGGGCCTCGAAGTTGTACCAATCGAGTTCCACTTCCGGGCCTTCCACCGTCTCGAACCCGAGGTGCAGGAAGATGTCGCAGATTTCCTGCATGGTGCGGGTGATGGGGTGCAGGTGGCCCAGGGGCGGGCGGCGGCCCGGCAAGGTGACGTCCAGGACCCCGGCCCCGGCCCGGCGGGCCGCGGCTTTCAATTGGCCCGCTTTATCGGCGAGAGCCGATTCCAGGGCCTGCTTGGCCTGGTTGGCCTCTTGCCCCAACTGGCGCCTGCGCTCCGGCCCCAGGTCTTTCAAGCCCCTGAGAATCTGGGTGAGGCTGCCCTTGCGGCCCAGATATCCGATCCGCAGCTCCTCCAGGGCCTCGAGGCCGGCAGCCCGGCTAATTTTCCCCAGGGCCGAATCAAGGAGGTGCTTCAGATCATCCGGGTTAAGGCTGCCTTGCAAGTTCCCCCCTAGCTTCCGTGAAGAAGCAAGACAGCACAGGCAAGATGCCTGTGCCACCGGTTTCTGCTGCCTTGCAAGTTTCCCCCCAGCTTCCAGGAAGAAGCAAGGAAGCACAGGCGAGACGCCTGTGCCACCAGATAAAGGAAATGGTGGGCAGTGCCCACCCTACACAGAAGGCAGGACGCCTGTGCCAGGGGTCCATTCTCAACCGCATATTTCTAGGGCGCCGGCTTTTGACGGAAAACGGAAAACGGTCCTCTAGCCGCGGGAGAGTTCGGCCACTTTGGCAAATCCCTGGGGATCGAAGATGGCCAGGTCCGCCAGGACTTTGCGGTCCAGATTGATCTGGGCCTTTTTCAGGCCGCCGATAAATTTGCTGTAGGAGAGCCCCAGGGGGCGCAGGGCGGCATTGATGCGGACGATCCACAGGGAGCGGAACTCCCGTTTGCGCACCTTGCGGTCCCGGTAGGCAAAGGTCAATCCCTTCTCCACGCCCTCCCGGGCCGAACGGTAAAGGCGGCGCCGGCCACTGCGGAAGCCTTTGGCCATACTCAGAAACTTACGGCGCCGGGCCCTGGAATAGACGCTTTTCTTGACGCGTGACATGAGGTGCTCCTATCTCACAGATACGGCAACAGGCGCTTAATTTTTTTCAGTTCAGCCGCGGAGACGCAGGTGCCCTGGCGCAGGTGCCGTTTGCGCTTGGTGGTTTTGCTGGTCAAAATGTGGCTGTGGTAGGGCTTTTTATGCTTCACCCGGCCGCCGGCGGTGCCGTGGAAGCGCTTGGCAGCCCCTCGATGGCTCTTCATTTTAGGCATGGTTCATCCTCATCCCTGTTGGTGTTGCCGGTGGCCCGGCATCCCGGTATTTCTGGTTAAGGCAGCCGGCACTTTCCTGGCCCGGAAAAAATCCTCTGAAGTTTTATTGCCTTTCTGGTTTTATTTGGCTTCGGGCTATTTGGCTCTTTTTGCCAGGGCTAAGCCGCGGCCCCTGGGCCTGGCCAAAAAGCTCAGGATGCTACCCGGGCAGGGATCTTCGTCTCACCACGGGCAATCTTATATATTTATCAGATAATCGAGGCTTGCACCACTAACAATTGCACCCAGGCAAAAAAGTTTTCTGCCTCGGCCTGGAGGCCTGGTTATCGACTTTCTGCGCAGGTGGGCTGTTACTTGGGGGTGATGAGCATGAACATGTTCCGGCCTTCGAGCTTGGGAGCCTGCTCCACCGTGCCCACGTCCACCAGGGCCTCAGCCATCTTGGCGAGAATCCGGATGCCCCGGTCCGTGTGGGCAATCTCCCGCCCCCGGAAGATCACGGAAATCTTGACCTTGTCGCCCTCAGTCAGGAAACGGCGGCTGTTCTTGAGCTTGAAGCCCATGTCGTGCTCTTCGATCTTGGGCCTGACCTTGATCTCTTTAACCTGGATGGTGGTCTGGCGGCGCCGGGCTTCCTGTTGCTTTTTGCTCTGCTGGTATTTGAACTTGCCGTAGTCCATGATGCGGCAAACCGGCGGGCTAGCCTGGGGCGCCACCTCCACCAGGTCCAGATGCGCCTCCAGCGCCTGGGCCAGCGCTTCCTTGGTGGGCATGACCCCTATCTGTTCCCCCTCCGGACCGATGAGACGCACGTCCGGAACCCTGATCTGCTCGTTGATCCGCACTCGTTGCTGCTTCTGGATGATCGTTACCTCCCGTATTTTTTGGATAATTTCGGCGAAGGCACCTTCGCTTCCGCTTTGAGCCGTTTTTTGAATTCCGGAACCGGCACGTCATTCAGTTTAGTCCCGTCCAGGCGCCGGATGGACAGGGTCCGGTTCTCTGCTTCCCGATCCCCGATGATAAGCATATAGGGAATTTTTTGTTCTTGGGCTTCCCTAATTTTATACTGCAACTTTTCATTGCGCTTATCTAAATCGACCCGGAATTCCGCCCTGGCAAGCTGGTTGGCGAGCTTTTGAGCATAAGCGTGGACCCGGTCGGTGATGGGTAAAATGATAGCCTGGACCGGGGCCAGCCACACCGGGAAGGCCCCGGCGTAGTGCTCCACCAGGACCCCGAGAAAGCGCTCCAGGGAGCCCAGGATCACCCGGTGCAGCATCACCGGGCGGTGGCGGCCGCCATCAGGCCCCACGTAGGTGAGGTCGAAGCGCTCCGGCAAGGTAAAATCGCACTGGATAGTGGCGCACTGCCAGCGCCGGTTCAAGGCGTCTTTGAGCTTGACATCGATCTTGGGACCGTAAAAGGCGCCTTCCCCTTCGCAGAGATGAAATGGCAGCTGGCGGGCCTTGAGGGCGCCGATCAAGGCGGTGGTGGCCAACTCCCACTCGGCATCGCTGCCGATGGACTTCTCGGGACGGGTGGAGAGTTCCACCTCATATTCGAACCCGAAGATGGCCATGACCTGGAAGACGAAGTCCAGGACCCCGATGATTTCGCCTTTCACCTGGTCCGGGGTGCAGACGATGTGGGCGTCGTCCTGGGTGAACTGGCGCACCCGGGTGAGGCCGTGCAGCACCCCGGTACGCTCATGGCGCAGCACCGTCCCCAGCTCGAAGAAGCGCAGCGGCAGTTCCCGGTAACTCCGGACGCTCGAGCGGTAGATCAGCATGTGGGCCACGCAGTTCATGGGTTTGATGCCGTAGCTCTGGCCTTCCACTTCGGCGAAATACATGTGGTCCCGGTAGTTGGCCAAATGGCCCGAGCGTTCCCACATCTCGGTCTTGAGCATCTGGGGGCCCATGACCATCAGGTAACCGCGGCGGCGATGCTCGCGGCGTTCGAACTCCTCGATAATGCTGCGGATGATGGCGCCCTTGGGGTGGTAGATGACCAGACCCGCCCCGGCTTCCTCCTCGATGCTGAAGAGCCCCAGTTCCCGGCCCAGGCGGCGGTGGTCCCGGCGTTTGGCCTCTTCCAGGAACTCCAGGTGTTGCTTCAGTTCCCGGGGGCTGGCAAAGGCGGTGCCATAGATGCGCTGCAACATGGGTTGGCGTTCGTCCCCCCGCCAATAGGCCCCGGAGCTGGCGGTGAGCTTGAAGGCCTTCAGGTAGCCGGTGGAAGGCAAGTGGGGGCCTCGGCAGAGGTCGATAAAGTTGCCCTGGCGGTAGAGGCTCACAGTTTCCTGGGGGATTTCCTGCAACAATTCGACTTTATAGGTTTCACCCTGCGCCTTAAAATGTTCGATGGCCTGCTCTCGTGGCTGTTCGGCGCGCACGAATGGCTGGTCCTGGGCCACCAGTTCCCGCATGCGGCCTTCGATTTTTTCCAGGTCCTCGGGAGTGAAGGGCTCCGGCACCTCGAAATCGTAGTAAAAGCCGTTTTCGATGGCCGGGCCGATGGCCACTTTCACGCCCGGGAACAGGTCGCGCACCGCCTCGGCCATGATGTGGGCCGCGGAATGGCGCATGATCGTCAGCCCCTCGGGGGAGTCGAGCACGATGGGGGCGATGGTGCAGTCCCGGGCCAACGGGCGGGCGAGGTCCACCATTTCCCCATCCACGAGGGCGGCCGCCACCCGGTGGTCGCTGGCCACCCCCAGGGCCTTCAAGGCCTTGCCTGCCTCGGTCTGCACCTCTAACTCGAGGGCGAGGCCATTTACTAGTTTCACTTTGATCATTTCTGCCTAACCTTAAAAAAAACGGCATCTGGAGCGCTTTGCAAGCGCTTTCCCGGACGCCGTTGGCTTATTCCCAGTTACATAAATTTGCGGTTCGCGACCTACGCCGCGCCACTCCTGCCTCTCCCGGTGTGTTTTGCCTGTCCCGCAGGCGATTTTCGCTGATTTTTCTCATAAATAGCCGCAACTGTCAAGAAAATTTCGTTACCAGGCGGGAAGAGCCTCTGGCGCCCGATAGCGTGTCAGCCAAAAATCTTCCCCGGCTCCCAGGAAATATGCTAACATGAGCCTTAGTTCAAAGTTCAAAGTTCAAAGTTCAAAGTTTAAGTCAAAGGCAACATAAAGGGTTTTCAACCTTGAATTTGAACCTTCAAATTTGAGACCGCTACGAAAACCAACTTTGTCATTTATGAGATTCTTCGGTCGCTTCCCTCTCTCAGAATGACAAAAATGGGTACTTTTGCAGACTTCTCAAGTTCAAAGTTTAGCTCAAAGGCAAAAAAAGGGGTTTTCAACCTTGAACCTTGAACCTTGAACTTTGAACTATCTTTATGGACGAACAACTACCCCAAATCTATACGGTGAGCAGCCTGTCCCGGGAAATCCGGGAGCGGCTGGAGAGCCATTTTTCCCTGGTCTGGGTGAGCGGCGAGGTCTCCAATCTGCGGCTGCCTCTTTCGGGGCATTGCTATTTCACCCTCAAAGACGCCGGGGCGCAGCTGCGGGCCGTCCTTTTTAAGGGTAATCACCAACACCTGCGTTTCAAGCCCCAGGAAGGCGGCCAATTCCTGTGCCGGGGACGTCTCACCGTTTATGAGCCCCGGGGCGAGTATCAGTTGGTGGTCGATTACCTGGAGCCCCTGGGGTTGGGGGCCCTGGCCCAGGCCTTCGAGGCCCTGAAGACCCGTCTGCAGGCGGAGGGCCTGTTCGCCCCGGAGCTGAAGAAGCCTCTGCCCTTCCTGCCTAGGAGGATCGCCCTGGTGACCTCTCCCACCGGCGCGGCGGTGCGGGATTTTCTGCGCCTGCTCAGAGAGCGCTATGCCAATCTGGAGGTGCTGGTCTATCCGGTGAAGGTGCAGGGCCGGGAGGCGGCGCCGGAAATCGTCCGGGCCCTTCAGGACTTGGCCACTTATCCCGGAATAGAGGTTATCGTCCTGGCCCGGGGCGGCGGCTCCCTGGAAGACCTGTGGCCCTTCAATGAAGAGGCGGTGGCCCGGGCCATCTACCACTGCCCCTTGCCGGTGGTCTCGGCGGTGGGCCACGAAGTGGACTTCACCATCGCCGATTTCGCTGCCGACTTGCGGGCTCCCACCCCCAGCGCCGCGGTGGAGCTGGTGGTGCCGGAGAAGGCCCAATTGATCCGGCGCCTGCGCCGATTGGGGGCTTCCCTGGCGGGCGCCGCCAGAAGAAGCCGGATGGCCGCCCGGAACCATCTCCTGCTGGTGGCCCGCCGGCTGCCGGACATGGGGCGGCGCCTGGTGGACCTGCGTCTCAAGGTGGATGATCAAGGCGAGGCCCTGGCGCGGCGGGCCCGCCGCCTGCTGGCGGGACAGCAGCAACACTTGCGCCTGGCCAGCTCCCGCCTGGTGCTGTTGAGCCCCCGGCGGACCCTGGCCTCCTGGCGGCAGCGCCTGGAGACGGGGGGGCTGAGACTGGGGCAGAGCTACCGCCGGGGCCTCGAAGACCGTAAGCGGCACCTGGCCTATTGCCAGAGCCACCTGGACCAACTCAATCCCCTGGCCATCCTGGAAAGGGGCTACGCGGTGGCGACCCTGATGCCCCAAGGGACGGTGATTCGCGACGCCGGCCAGGTGGAGCGGGGCGCCGCGGTGCGGGTGCGGGTGGCCCGGGGAAGGATGGATTGTGAAGTGGAAGAAGTGAGCAGAGAGCAGTGAGCAGAAAAGGCAGGGGTTAGGGGTCAGGGATCAGTTTGCGGCGGTGGCGCTCAAGGTAGCCGCAGGCTTTAGCCTGCGCTGGCATAGTCTGAACGCCCAAGAATGTCTCCAACGGAAAACAGAAAACAGAAAACCGAAAACGGGTTTTAAATGGCTAAAGAAAAAAAACCGGCTGACCAGAGTTTCGAGGCGCTGCTCAAGCGCCTGGAAGAGGTGTTGGATTCCCTGGAACACGGCGAGCTGCCGCTGGAGCAGGCCATGCAGTCCTTCACAGAGGGGGTGGGCCTGGTCAAGGCCTGCCACCAGAAGCTGGACGAAGTAGAGCGCCGGGTGGAGCTGCTCCTGAAGGATGATGCCGGCCGCTTCTTCACCCGGCCTTTCCCGGAGGAGGAGGGGGAAGGAAACTGAAAAAATAGTTCAAAGTTCAAAGTTCAAGGTTAAGATCTCGCAACCGAGTGTTTCTTTGAACTCTGAACTTTGAACTTGAGACCTTTGCTAAAAGTCATTTTGTCATCCTGAGCGAAGCGAAGGACCTCGTATTGACTTGTAGAGCATGAGATTCTTCGGTCGCTTCGCTCCCTCAGAATGACAGGTGGAGGGTCTTTCGCAGAGGACTCGACTTTGAACTTTGAACTTTTGAACCTTGAACCTTGCCGTCTTGGTGGTTAAATTATTTAAGAGGAAACATTTGGACCTCAAAGCTTACCTGGAAGAAAGGCGCACCCTGGTCAACCGGGCCTTGGCGGGCTGCCTGCCGGCGGTGCGGGGCCCGGCCTTTCGGGTGGTTGAGGCCATGCATTACAGCCTGTTTGCGGGCGGCAAAAGGCTGCGGCCCATCCTCTGCCTGGCAGCGGCGGAGGCGGTGGGCGGCGGCTTCGATGCGGCCTTGGCTTTGGCCTGCGCCCTGGAAATGATCCACACCTACTCCCTGATCCACGACGATCTGCCGGCCATGGACGACGATGACCTGCGCCGGGGCCAGCCCACCTGCCACAAGCAGTTCGACGAAGCCACCGCCATTCTGGCCGGGGACGGCCTGCTCACCGAGGCCTTCTATACCGTGGCTGCGGCGGCGCCCCGCTTCCAGGGGCGGGAGGCGGTGCTGCTGGAGATTCAGCAGTTGTTGAGCGAGGCGGCCGGCTACCGGGGCATGGTGGGCGGCCAGATGCTGGACCTGATGGCCGAAGGCCGCCGCATCACCTTGCAGGAGTTGGAGTTCGTGCACCGTCTCAAGACCGGGGCGCTAATTACCGCGGCCACCCGGGCCGGGGCCCTGGCCGGGGGAGGCAGCCGCTCCCAGGTGGCCGCCCTCACCGCTTACGGGGAACGATTCGGTCTGGCCTTCCAGATCACCGACGACCTGCTGGACGTGGAAGGGGACGCCGCCGAAATGGGCAAGGCCCCGGGCATGGACGAGAAGAGGCAAAAGGCCACCTATCCCGCCCTCCTGGGTTTGGAGCCCTCCCGCCAGTGGGCCGGGCGCCTGGTCCAGGAAGCCCTGGCCGAACTGGAGCCCTTGGAGGAGCGGGCGGCGCCCTTGCAGGAACTGGCCCGCTATCTTTTGGTGCGCCGCTCCTGAGGCGGATTAACAAATGGTCCCCTGGGGATGTCAAAAATAAGGGAATTATATTTATAATTCCCTAAGTTAATCTTTGCGACCTGGCGTCTTGGCGAGAGCAGACCCTCACGCCAGGACGCCAAGAACGCCAAGGAGACAAGAAAGTCCCGCTGAATTCATCAATGAGGCCCGGAAGTACCCGGCAAAGGGTTATAAATTTCAGATAAGGGAGTTAAATATATAACTCCCCAAAAATAACATGATTTGCGTTGCGTTTTTTGCTATAAAGTATGGATAAGGGGGGGAGTACGGTCACATGGATATACGCCCGAAAACGCTGCCTGAAGGCAGCCGACGCTTACTGGACGCCATCGATAACCCCCGGGACCTGAAGAAACTGCCCCCGGAGTTGCTGCCGCAACTGGCCCAGGAAATTCGGGACGAGATCATCGCCACCGTGGCCAAAACCGGCGGGCACCTGGCTCCCAGCCTGGGGGTGGTGGAACTCACCATCGCCCTGCACTACGTCTTCGACAGCCCCCGGGATAAGATCATCTGGGACGTGGGACATCAGGCCTATGCCCATAAACTCCTCACCGGGCGCCGGGAGCGTTTCCGGACCCTGAGGCAGTTCGAGGGTCTCAGCGGCTTTCCCAAGCGAGCCGAGAGCCCCCACGACGCCCTGGACACCGGCCACTGCGCCACGTCCATCTCTGCCGCCCTGGGTATGGCCTCGGCCCGTTGCCTGAACCGGGAATCGAAACGGATCGTGGCGGTGATCGGCGACGGGTCCATGACCGCGGGCATGGCCTTCGAAGCCCTGAACAACGCCGGTGGCCTGGACAAGGACCTCATCGTCATCTTAAACGACAACGGCATGTCCATCTCGCCCAACGTCGGGGCCTTGTCGTCCTTTTTCAGCCGCCAACTCACCCGCCCGGCCATGGTCTTCTTGAAGACCCAGGTGAAGAACCTGCTGGAATCTCTGCCCGCCATCGGCGACGACCTGCTGGTCTGGGCCAAAAAGAGCGAAGAGTCTTTAAAGGCCTTTTTCACCCCGGGTATGCTCTTCGAGTCCCTCAAATTCACCTATTTGGGACCGGTGAAAGGCCACCGCCTGGATCACCTCGTCGAAGTCCTGCAAAACGTCAAGAAGCTGCGGGGCCCCATCCTGGTGCACGTCCGCACCACCAAGGGCAAGGGCTATGAGCCGGCGGAATCGGACCCCACCGGCTTTCACGGCCTGGGCCGGTTCGACCCGGACACGGGCGCGGTCAAGAAGCACGTCGGCGAGGTGCCGTCCTACACCGAAGTCTTTGGCGACACCCTGGTGCGCCTGGCCGAGGGCAACCCCAAGATAGTGGCCATCACCGCGGCCATGCCCGATGGCACCGGCCTGGTTGATTTCCGCCGGCGCTTCCCGGAAAGGTTTTTCGATGTGGGCATTTGCGAGCAGCACGCGGTAACCTTCGCCGCCGGGCTGGCCCTGGAAGGCGTCAAGCCGGTGTGCGCCATCTACTCCACTTTTATGCAGCGGGCTTACGACCAGGTGCTCCACGACGTCTGCCTGCAAAACCTGCCGGTGGTTCTGGCGCTGGACCGGGGCGGTATCGTAGGCGAGGACGGGGAAACCCACCAGGGGCTCTTCGACCTCTCATTTCTCCGCCATCTGCCCAACCTGGTGCTGATGGCCCCCAAAGACGAAAACGAATTGCGGGACATGATGTACACCGCCATGGAGCATCCCGGGCCGGTGGCCCTGCGCTATCCCCGGGGCACGGGGGTGGGCGTGGCCTTCTCCTCCACCCTTAAGAAGATCCCCCTAGGCAAGGCCGAGGTCTTAAGCGAAGGGAACGACCTGCTCATCCTGGCCCTGGGGGCCTCGGTCCATCCGGCCCTGACGGCGGCGGCGCGCCTTTCCGAACAGGGCTTCAGCGCCACCGTGGTAAACGCCCGCTTTGTCAAACCCCTGGATGAGAACCTAATTCTCACCCTGGCGGCCCAACACGGCCGGGTGCTCACGGTGGAGGAAAACGTGCTGGCCGGAGGGTTCGGCAGCGCCGTCCTGGAACTGTTGGCCGACCGGGGGCTATTGGTAACAGTGAAGCGCCTGGGCATCGCCGATATCTTCGTGGAGCACGGCGCCCCGGAGATCCTGCGGCAAAAATACGGTCTGGACGCTGACGGCATCCTGAAGGAGGCCTTGAGTCTCCTGGGACAGCCGGCCCAACCGAAGAAGGTGGTCTGGGGGGCGTTTAACTGAACCGGGGAGTTAAGGTGTTGTCGCCGCAGAAAGGGCGGGGACTTGGAGTCCCCGGGGCGATGCGGAACATTTATAGGGGCAAGACGAATTAATTTGCACGTTATTTGAACGCTGATTTAAAAATAAAAAAGGCAAGTCCGACTCTAATATCGGTAACTTGCCTTTATTATTGCTATTTACTGGCCCCTGAACCGATGCGGATCAGGGGTTTTACTTTGCCATGCAGGCGCAACCACTCTTTTTCATGTTCGACCGCACCATGCTCTTCATCTGCTCTTCAGATAGTTTCATATCCGCATGGGCCTCTTTTAAATGGCTGGCGCCGGCCTGCATGATTTTTCCCACCGCCTCATCATCGTTGTTCGCTTCCACCTTTATTTCGTAATTGCAAGGCGAAGGGCACTGAATTGAATATTCCATGAGCATAACCTCCTTTTCTCAAAAATAGGCACTCTTGCCGGTAAAGTCAACCCGAACTGCCTGGCGGCCCCGAACGAAAACAAGAAAAAAACTTAAATAGCAAATCGGGTAGGCTGGATGAGGGTAATTGGGAATGAGCGGCTTGGCAGGCTCAGTCTGGAATTTGAAAATGAAGTCTGTAATATGGTCAAGTTACAGTAAAGGTGCGATCTCGGACATATGCAGGCCGCTCAAGCTGATCTCTTTCCTGTTCTTGGCCCTTCTCGAGTTTTTGTTTTCCCCATGTAGCTTGTTTCCGTTTTACGTCTAATGAAAAAATATAAAGTGATCCAACATCCTTGACCTTTTCGTATTTAAGGTCTATTCCTGTCATAGCCCCTTCCCAAATATAATATTCTATATCTGATCTTTGATCAGCATCCGTTCTCATTCCCTTACCAAATTTTTCGAAACAAGCATCTTTTAAATGACCATAATTTTTTTGACCATTTGTCTGTATCAATATACTTGCAAATTTCCCATCCCAAAAAACATATATGATTTCGCTGAGCTGAGCAGCTCCTATCATCATATTATCTTCTTTATTCTTATAAAATTTATCCAAGCCATCATCTTCTACTAATTCCATACCCCTCAATATTGATATGTCAGTCCCCCATTTTATCCCCCTGAAACCATCTGGCTCCAAACCGGGTTTAAAGCCGAAACCCTCTCCTGAAACCGCGCTAGGTAAAGCCAGAAAAATAATTACCAACCCGACCGAAAATACTTTCCTTATGGTCATGGGTAAAACTCCTAAACAGGATAAACTTCTTAGCACTATCATCCGTACAAATGGAAGCCAATGCGGGGGGCCATGAAAAGTGATTTGATCTGTCACCTTGTGATTATTAATACTTACAAGCCAACACAACCCCGGAAGATCAGAAATAGGCCCGGCCCCAGACGGTGACGAAACAAATATATAATCCGCTAAACATGGCAATGATCGCCAAACCCTGAATTAGAGACGACATGAATTTTGGAAACATAGTGGCCCCTGGTCTGCTGGATTTGCAGATTCTCCTTTATCTTTGATGTTAATATGGGTCATCGGCTGAAAAAGTAAATCCGGGATTCCCTGATAATCGCCATCGATAACCATGAATTTGGGATGGCAGAAGGCAGCAGATTTTAGAAAAATTTTTAGATGGGGCAGCAGCGGATTATCGATGAAATACTGTTTAAATTAGAAATTTGGATTGCGGATTCCTGGAAATCAGGTTTTACGATGGCTTCTAGATTCTTCGCTTCGCTCAGAATGACATTTCGAGTCAGACTGAGGTTTGGCAACGGCTTTTAGTGTCAATTGACCTATGGTTGCTTCCCAAAAGAGGGAAAATCTGCTAAAACCAGAAAAAAAATAGCAGAGGGAAAAGGCAGTAATTATCGCATATTGGCTTTTCTTAAGTAGATGAGAAACTTGGGGAGGGGCACTGGGAATCTCCTCTTTTTGCTTCTCAGCCGCAATGCTGCGGCCGATTCCGGGTGCAGAGATAAGGGTTCGGCCGCGGCGCCGCCAATCTTTCCCGGGCGGTCATGGGATTCGCCCTGATACCATATAAAAAAGCGGGAGCCGTGATTAGAACGATTGAGGAGAAATCTCGCATGGAAGTGCTGCCCCGGCTTGCCATCCTGGTGGTGGATGATGAGCCTAACATCCGGAAAACCCTGACCATGTCTTTGGAGGCCGAGGGCCATCCGGTGACGGCGGTGAGCAACGCCCGGGATGCTTTGAGTGAAGCGAACCACCGGTTCTTTGACCTGGCGCTGGTGGACCTGCGCCTGGGAACGGAATCCGGCCTGACGTTGCTGCCCGCCTTAGCGGCCGCCTGTCCCTGGGTGAAGATCGTGGTGATGACCGCCTATGCCTCCATTGACACCGCGGTGGAGGCCATGCGCCGGGGGGCTTTCGATTACCTGCCCAAGCCCTTTACCCACGACCAGGTGGCTGCCCTGGCCCGCAAGATTGCCGAAGTGCGGGCCCTGGAACAGAAGGTGGCGTCGCTGCAGGAGGTTTTGCACCAGGTGGCGCCGGAAGCCGACCTGGGCAGCCGCAACCCGGCGATGCAGCGGGTGCTGGAGGTGGCCCACAAGGTGGCGGACAGCGCCGCCACCATCCTGATCCGCGGAGAGAGCGGCACCGGCAAGACGGTTCTGGCCCGGGCCATCCATTCCTGGAGCCGCCGGGGCGCCAACACCTTCGGGATGGTTTCCTGCCCGTCGCTGTCCCCGGAACTTCTGGAGAGCGAGCTGTTCGGGCACGTGAAGGGCGCCTTCACCGGGGCGCTGCGGGATCATCCGGGGCGCATCGCCGCCTGTGAAGGCGGCACCCTGTTTCTCGATGAAATCGGGGATTTGCCGCTGCGGTTGCAACCCAAACTGCTGCGGGTCCTGGAGGACAAGGAATACGAGCGGGTCGGCGATCTGGTCACCCGCAAGGCCGACGTTCGCATCATAGCCGCCACCAGCCTCGATCTCGAAGCAGCCGTCAAGGAACGGCGCTTCCGGGAGGACCTGCTTTACCGGTTGAACGTGGTGGAAATCGTGGTGCCGCCGCTCAGGGAGCGGCGGGAAGATATCCTGCCGCTGGCCGAGCGCCTCCTGATTTTTTTCGCCAGGCAGAGCCATCGCCGCCTCCAGGGTTTGACCGATGAGGCCCGGGACCGGCTCCGGGATTATGACTGGCCAGGGAACGTCCGGGAATTGCGCAATACCATGGAACGCGCCGTCCTCTTGGGCAGTGGGGAACAACTAGGCAGGGAACATCTGCCGCTGCACCTGGCTCCGGCGAAACCGGAGCCGCAATTGGGTGATCTGGTGTCACTGGAGGAAATCGAGGAGAGACATATCCGGCGGGTCCTGGCGGCCACCCGCTCCCTGGATGAGGCGGCCCAGGTGCTGGCAATGGATCCCGCCACCCTCTGGCGGCGCCGCAAGAAATACGGGATAAATTGACAACAGTAGTCAGTAGTCAGTAGTCAGTAGTCAGTAAAAGCAAAGGCAAAACCAGTGGTCAGTGGTCAGTGGTCAGTGGCCAGTGATCAGTGATAAGTTTGTAAATCGTCAAATCCATACTAGGAATCGAAAGTTTTCTAAAACATTAGAACTCTGCAAGGCTTCGAAAACAGAGCCTTTAAAATGGTCAAGGGCAGCGCCAAGAAATTGCAATTTCATTTCAGGCCATTACTGACTACTGACTACTGACTACTGGTCAAAGGCCAAAGCCCCTGCCGGCAAAATCATCCTCCAGTATCCCTGGATTATTCTGAATATTTGCAACTGGCCTAAAGATTGTTATCATTCCTCCGGGAGCACGCTATGAGCATCAGGACCAAACTGATCTGGGTCTTTGGCGGAATCATCTTGATTCTGGCGGTGGTGGCCCTGGTGACCTTTCATACCCTCACTGAATCGAGCCGGGTCATCGATCGGATGATGCGGGAAAACTACAATAGCGTGGAAGCCTGCTACAAGATGAAAGACGCCAGCGAGCGCCTCGATTATCTGGGGGAAGTCTTTATTTGGGAAAAACCGGCCGACTGGCAGCACCAAAATGATGAAGCGATCAGCGATCTGGAACGGAACCTGAAACTGCAGCAGGGGAAGGTGACCCTCCCGGGCGAGCAAAGACTGACGAACCGGCTGACGGGACTTTGGCTCTCCTACCACCAGGAGCTAACTAGTTTTTATCAATCAGTGAACTCCGGCGTCCCCATGCAGGACCTTTACCGGAAAACCCTGTTGCCCCGCTCCCAGGCGTTTCGGGACACCGCCCAAAGGATCCTCGAGTTAAATTTAAAAAACATGGTAGCTACGGATGGCCAGGCGCACCGTAAGGCGGTGCATACCAGAAACATCATGTTGATCTTGTTGAGCAGCGGCATCCTGGTGGCGCTGGGCGTCATCGTCTCGATGGGGCCGAATATTTGGGGCCCCATAACCCGTCTGACGCAATCGGTGAGCGAAATCCAAAAAGGCAATCTCGACCTGGTGGTGAAGGCCACTTCCCGGGACGAAATCGGACAACTGGCCGAAGCCTTCAACAAGATGACGGCGACCCTGCGGGAGGTGCGGCGGAGTGACCGGGCCCAGCTCCTGCGCACCCAGAAATCGACCTTGCTGGCCCTGAACAGCCTCCGGGATGCCGTGGCTATCTGCGATCTGGGCGGCAAGATCGAACTGGCCAATGAGGTAGCCCGGCGCCTGTTCGGCTTGAATCCGGAAGCCACCCTCGCCGAAGTGGGCAACGAGAAATTAATCCAGCTCTTCCAGAAGGCCACTCAGGAGGAACGTCCCATTCTCCCCAAGGGTTACGACTCCGCCATCCAGATTTTTCTGGAGGAGGAGGAGCATTTTTTCCTTCCTGAGGCCATTCCTATCTTCGATGAAGAGCGGCACCTGATGGGGGTTACCCTGATGTTGGCGGAGGTTACCCGCCTGCGCCGCCTCGATGAGGTGAAAAACGGTTTAATCTCCACCGTTTCCCACGAGTTGAAAACGCCTCTGACCTCGGTGCGTCTGGGGGTTCACCTGCTCCTCAGCGAGAAAATCGGCCCTCTGTCCGTTAAGCAGGCGGAGGTTCTGGAAGCGGCGCGTCAGGACAGCGATCGACTTTATCGAGTCATTGAAGACTTGCTGGACATTAGCCGCATCGAGTCGGGCAGCGCTGAGATGCAGTTGGAAACGGTGAATGTGGAAGCCCTGATTTTGCAAGTGACCGAGAAAGTGAGGCCAGCCTTCAAAGACCATGGGATCGCCCTGACCCTCGAGGTGCCGTCAGAGGCGCCTGCGGTGCTCGCCGATCCGCAGCGTCTGCCGCTGGTATTCGATAATCTCCTCAGCAACGCCCTCAAATATACGCCCAGGGGAGGGATGGTGCGAGTATCGGCTCGGACCGCAGAGGGTATGGTCCAGTTCCTGGTGGAGGATACCGGCATCGGGATCGCCCCGGAATACCTGCCGCGCCTTTTCGAGAAATTCTTCCGGGTGCCGGGGCAGGACCAGGTGGACTCCGGGTTGGGGCTCACCATCGCCAAGGAAATCGTGGTGGCCCACGGGGGGCGGATCGAGGTTGCCAGCGAGCCGAAAAAGGGGACCAAATTCACTTTCACCGTAAGAGCGGCCTAGGCAGGTCCTGACCGTTGCCGGAGCCTGGCAGGAATTGTTGCCCAAGTTTTCGGTTGAGTAAGTTAAACGCATATTCGAGATGGCGATGGCTCAGCGTAGGGCTGCCTAACCAGACGGGCGAGCCCCAGCTGCCCATGGGAATCGGATAAGATGGCGGAAGACAAGGCCCTCAGTTTCCTGCGCCTGATCCGCCGCGCCCAGCGCGGCAAGCTGAAGATTTATCTCGGTTACGGGGCCGGGGTGGGGAAGACCTGGCAGATGCTCCAGGAAGGGCGCCGCCTGAAGGAAGAGGGTGTTGATATCGTGGTGGGGCTGGTGGAGACCCATGGTCGGGTGGAGACTGCCAAACTCCTGGAAGGTCTGGAGGTCGTTTCCCGGCGGGAGGTTCAATATCGCGGCATCACCCTCGAGGAGATGGATCTGGATGCGGTGCTGGCCCGGCACCCGGAGGTGACCCTGGTGGATGAACTGGCCCACTCCAATGTCCCGGGCAGCAAGAACCCCAAGCGGTATCAAGACGTGGAGGACCTGTTGCGCGCCGGCATCCACGTCATCAGCACCCTCAACATCCAGCATCTCGAAAGCCTCTACGATTTGGTGGAGACCCACATCGGGGTCAAGGTCCATGAGCGCATCCCCGACACCGTGCTGGCCGAGGCCGATGCAATTATCAACGTGGACATCTCCCCGGAGGATTTGCTGCGGCGCCTCCGGGAAGGGAAGATCTACCCTCCGGAGCGGGTGTCCGTGGCCCTGGAAAACTTTTTTAAACGCGTCAATCTGGACCAGCTCCGGGAATTGACGCTGCGGGAACTGGCCTCCCAGATTGACCTCAAGCGCCGCACCGAGCCGGAGGAAAATCCCGAGTCGGCGCCGGAACAGGTGATGGTCTGCATCAGCTCCCGCGGCCCCAATGCCGCGGCACTGCTCCGTTATGGCTCCCGCCTCGCCGGCCGCCTCAGCACCAACTGGTATGCGGTTTACGTCCAGACTCCCAAGGAGGAATCCACCATCATCGATGCGGCCACCCAGCGCCAGCTCGGGGACAGCCTCACCCTGGCCAAACAATTGGGGGCCCTGGTCTTCCCTTATAAGGGGGAGGACATCGTGGCCACGATCCTCCATTTTGCCAGTGAATACCACGTCGGCCACATCGTCATCGGCAAGCCGGGCCGGCTGCCTGCCTGGAGACGCTGGCTGGGCCAAAAAACCGTGGCCGAGCAATTGATCTTCGAGGCCCCCCCGGGGGTGACCATTGTGGTGGTGGATACTTCTTCATTTCTTTTTTAGGATAGGTTCATGATTTTTCCTTTAATAATGGACCCGCAGGCTTTAGCCTGCGCCGGCTAAGAAGTCCATCTTAACCAACCCACAGGAACATCGCCAACCGCCAGTGAAAACCCGTCTGGATCAGTTATTGGTAAGCAAAGGCCTGGCCCGGAGCCGGACCGAGGCCCAGGCCCTGATCCTGGCGGGGCGGGTCAGCCTGGCGGGGGGCGGCGCGGCGGTCAAACCCGGCACCCTGGTGGCCGGGGAGACGGCCGTCACCCTGAAGCCGGCGCCCCGTTTCGTCAGCCGGGGCGGTGAGAAGCTGGCTGCGGCCCTGGAATATTTCCGGGTGCTCCCCGCCGGCAAGACCGCCCTGGACGCCGGGGCCTCCACCGGCGGCTTCACCCAGGTCCTCTTGCTGGCCGGGGCCAAAATAGTCTATGCCGTGGACGTGGGCTACGGCCAGCTCGACGCCACCCTGCGGGCCGACCCCCGGGTGGTGGCCCTGGAGCGCCGCAACCTCCGCCGTTTATCCCGGGAAGACGTCCCCGAGCCCCTCGATCTCATTACCCTGGACCTCTCCTTTATCTCCCTCACCCTGGTGCTGCCGCGGATGCTGGAGTTTCTCCGCGCCGGCGGCGAGATCGTGGCCCTGGTGAAGCCCCAGTTCGAAGTGGGCAAGGGCCAGGTGGGTAAAGGCGGAGTGGTGCGGGAGCCGGTCCGGCAACAGGAGGCGGTGGCCAAGGTGGCGGCCGCGGCCGCCGCTCTGGGCTTTCAGGTAAGCCCCGCCTTCCCCTCCCCCCTCAAGGGACCCAAGGGAAATCAGGAATATTTTCTATATCTTATCGGTCCCGGAGCGGAGCCTGGAGCGGCGGCAGGTGTTGACAAGGACTCTAAGGAATTCTAAAATTTACCAGTGAGCAATTAAACAAAAAATTATCGGAGTTATTTCAACATAGGAGTAAGCAGATGGAAAACCGGGTAAAAACGGTGCTCTTATTGACCGTGTTGACGATATTCCTTATTTTCGTGGGAAAGCTGCTGGGCGGCCGTCAGGGCATGTACCTGGCCTTTATCCTGGCCCTGGGCATGAACTTTTTCAGCTATTGGTTCTCGGACAAGATCGTCCTGCGCATGTACAGGGCTCAGGAAGTGAGCCCCACGGAGGCCCCGCAGATTCATCAGATGGTGGAGGAACTGGCCCACGAGGCGGGGATTCCCAAACCTAAAGTATACATCATCCCGGATGATTCCCCCAACGCCTTCGCCACCGGCCGCAACCCGCAGCACGCCGCAGTGGCGGCCACCCAGGGAATTATCCGGCTGCTGACCCCGGTGGAACTCAAGGGAGTGCTGGCCCATGAGCTGGGCCACGTGCTCAACCGCGATATCCTAATCTCCAGCATCGCCGCCACCCTGGCCGGCGCCATCATGATCCTGGCGAGCATGGCCCGGTGGGGAGCAATTTTGGGTATGGGCCGGGACGACGATGAGGGAGGCGGCATCTTGGGGGTTCTGGTCCTGTCCATCATCGCCCCCATCGCCGCCATGTTAGTCCAAATGGCCGTTTCCCGTTCCCGGGAGTACCTGGCGGATGAGACCGGGGCCCATCTGAGCCACAACCCGGAATCCCTGGCCCGGGCCTTGGAGAAGCTCTCCGCGGGCACCCAACGGATTCCCATGGATGCCAGCCCGGCCACAGCCCACATGTTCATTGTCAACCCCCTGGCCGGGAAGAGCCTTATGAACCTCTTCAGCACCCATCCGCCCATTGAAGAGCGGGTGGAGCGCCTGCGGGCCATGCGCAGCTATTGATTGCCAGTTTCCGTGAGCGGCAGGCCCGGGAGACTACCATGAAACGCTGGCGCGGTTTGCTGGTCCTGGTTTTTTGCCTGCTGGTTCCGCTCACGCAGGGGTGGGCTAATCAAGACCGGCTCGCGCAGGGGATCGCGGCCCAAAAGGCCGGCAACAATGAGTTGGCCGCGACATTGCTCGGCAAATATCTGGAGCAGAATCCGGACAGGACCGAGGCCCGGCGCCACCTGGCCCTGGCCCTGGCCGGCCTGGGCCGCAATAGCGAGGCCCTGGCCGAGCTGGACCGGGGTCTGGCGGCACATCCCCGGGACGTCCAGTTGCTCCTGGCCAAGGCGAATCTGCTGGCCGGCATGGAGAGGCAGCCTGAGGCCATCGAGGTCCTGACCGCGGCCCTCAAATGCGACCCCAAAAACGTCGAGGTCCTCAAGGAACGGAGCGATTGCCGGGCTCAAGAGGGCTCATTCCCGGAGGCCATGGCCGACCTCGACCGGGCCGCCCAATTGGCCCCCCAGGACCCCTGGGTCTTCAACAAGCGGGGCCTGGTCTGGTTCTGCCAGGGGGATTACCAGAAAGCGGTGGCGGACTTTTCCACCGCCATCAGCCTGGCGCCGGATTCGCCCCACGCCTATTTCTTCCGGGGCAACATCTACCGCTACCACCTGGGGGAGACGGATAAGGCCATTGCCGACTACCGCAAGGCCTGCGCCCTGGGGCACCCGCTCTCCTGCCTGGAGTTGGAGAAGCTGGGGGTCAGGTAGTTTCGAGTTTCGAGTTTTGGGTTTTGAGTTTTGAGTTTTGAGTTTTTTCTCGTTCCCAAGCTCCTGCTTGGGAACGCCCATTCTTCCCCAAGCTCTGCTTGGGGACATTTATTTGGTATCAGCCACAACCTACTGATACTTCATGATATCTTTTGCCAAGCAGGAGCTTGAGACCCAGGATTCGAAAGTTTTCGGTTTTCGGTAAGAGGAAAAGCAAATTAACAAGGGCGGCTCTGAGGCCGCCCTTGCTTTTTATAAAGAAATCGAGATAGCCTGCCCGGGGATGCAAGGCGCAGGCTTTCAGCCTGGGAGTGGGTGGGGGCTAGGAAATGGTGGGTATTAGGGACGGGTTTTAAACCCGCCCCTACAACCACCTGACGGTGGGGCGGGCCTCCGTGCCCGCCGGCTCTGGGCGGCCCGGCGGGTCGCCCCTACGACTTGAGGCGCTCCGGGTGGCTGTAGGCGAGTAGGGCGCGTCTTACGCGCCAATAATGGTGCGTGAGACGCACCCTACCAAGGCAACCCCGCGGTCCGCCCCTACTTGAAACTCGAAACTCGAAACTCAAAACTCAATGCGCTCGGGGTGGCTGTAGATATTGAGCCGCCGGTCCCGGACGAAGCCGGCCAGGGTGAGGTGGAGTTCCTGGGCCAGTTCCAGGGCCATGGTGCTGGGGGCGGAGACCGCCGCCAGGATAGGGATGCCGGCCCGGGCGGCCTTGAGCACCATTTCGAAGCTGATCCGGCCGCTGAGCAGGGCTACCATGGCGGTTGGGTCCCGCTTCTTAAGCAGGGCCAGCCCGATCACCTTATCGAGGGCGTTGTGGCGTCCCACGTCTTCGGCCATCAGAAAAGGGCCGCCGCCGGGAGCAGCCAGGGCCGCCCCGTGGCTGCCGCCGGTGGCCCGGAAGATGCTCTGGGCCTCCTGCATGCGGGTCATCAGGGAAAAGAGCTCCTCCGCGGTGACGGCCAGGGTGCTATTAAGCGGGGCAAGCTGGCGGCGGATTTCACTCACCGCCTCTTTGGCGCACAGCCCGCAACTGGAGTAGGCCACCTCCAGGTGGCGCCGGCCGCTCCGGGCCAGGGCGTCCTCCGTCAGCGAGACGTCCACCACGTTGGGGGGGAGCAGCGGGTCGGTGGCGGTGCCGCAAAAATGGAGGGTGATGACCTCGGAAAGGTTTTTAATGATGCCCTCAGTGAACAAGAAACCCAGGGCCAGCTCCTTTTCCAGCCCCGGCAGGCGCATCAGTACCTGGAAGGGCTCCCCCGCCAGGCGAATCTCCAGGGGCTCCTCCACTACCACCAGGTCGCGGGTTTCTTCGAATCGGCCCTGAAGATATCGCCGGATCGGCAGCTCTGCGGTTGGTTCCATAATCCTATTTTCTGTTTACTGTTTACTGTTTTCTGTGAAAGGCCAAGTCAAAAACAAAGATGTTTAAGAGAGACGGAAAACGGAAACCATTAATTTTTCATTTTCTGTGATAGACCAAAGCAAAGTCAAGATTGCTTAGGACAGACGGAAAACAGAAAACAGAAAACAGAAAACCCTCCTTTCACCGCCGGGAGTTTCGATAGATGTAGCCCAGGGCCTTATAAAGGAGACGGGCGGCGGTGAATTCGCTCAGCCGCTGGCCCGGGATGGGGGCCAGTTCCACCAGGTCGAGGCCGATGATGGGGCCGCGGCCAGCCAAGGCCGCCATGACGGCCAGCACCTGGTAATAAGTAAGACCGCCGGGCTCCGGGGTCCCCACCCCTGGCATGATGCCCGGGTCCAGGGCGTCCAGGTCGATGCTCAGGTAGACCGGCCCGGATATGGCTTGGAGATGCTCCAGGGCGCTCTGCCAGCCCGGCGCAGTGTGCAGGTCCCGGGCCGCAAAGACCTTGAGGCGCGGCGCCACCCGCAGGAGTTGGAACTCCTCCTGGGAGTAGCTGCGGATCCCCAGGAGGGTGAGGGGCCGGCCCAACTCGTAAACCCGGCGCAGGACGCAGGCGTGGGAGAATTTGCTGCCGTCGTAGGCGTCCCGGAGATCGGCGTGGGCGTCCAGGGCCACCACCGTCAGGTCCGGGTAGCGGGTCTGGGCTGCCTGCACCAGGGCGGTGGTGATGGTGTGTTCGCCTCCCAGGGCGGCGATCAATTTCCCCTGCTGAATCCAGGGCTGCACCAGGCGGCGGATCTTGTCCAGCATGGCCTGGGGGCCGGAGGCCTCCTGGAGCACCGGCATGGCGGTGGCCAGACGGATGGAGGCCGCGGGTTCCCAATCGCCCTCTTCATCCCACAGCTCCACCTGCCGGGAAGCCGACAAGATGGCCTCCGGCCCTTCCCGGGTGCCGCCCCCGTAAGTGACCGTGGCTTCGTAGGGGACGGGCAGGATCACCGCTTCGGCTTCTTTCAAGGGCAGGGACCTGGCATCCAGAAAGGTTAGATTAGACATGGTCCGGCTTCCCCGACTCCACTTCTTTCAATTCCATCTCCTTCAGACGCCGGTAGATGGTGGCCAGGCCGATGCCCAGGAGGCGGGCGGCCAACTCCTTGTCGCCTTCGGTTCTCTTCAGGGTCTGGAGGATGGCCAGGCGCTCGATCTCCCCCATGGTAACACCCACCGGCAGGACGATCTTGTCGTCATCCGGGGAATGGCGGCGGATTTCGTCGGGCAGGTCCGTGAAGGCCACCAGATCGCCGGTGGTCAGGGCCACGGCCCGTTCCACCACGTTTTGCAGCTCGCGCACGTTCCCCGGCCAGGAATAACCCTCCAGGGCCCGCATGGCCTCCGGGCTGAACCCCATGGCCGGGCGGCCGTTTTCCAGGCAGAACTTGTCCAGGAAGTGCAGGGCCAGCAGGGGGATGTCCTCGGGCCGCTCCCGCAAGGGTGGGACGACGAGGTGGATGACGTGGAGCCTGTAAAACAGGTCCTTGCGGAAACGCCCGGCGGCCACCGCGGCCTCCAGGTCCAGGTTGGTGGCGGCGATCAGCCGGACGTCCACCTTCAGGGTCTGGGACCCTCCCACCCTTTCGAACTCTCCCTCCTGGAGCACCCGCAGCAGCTTCACCTGGGTGGGCGGGGGCATCTCGCTGATCTCATCCAGGAAGAGGGTGCCACCGTCGGCCAACTCGAAGCGGCCTTTGCGCTGCTGGGTGGCCCCGGTGAAGGACCCTTTCTCGTGCCCGAAGAGTTCCGACTCGATGAGTCCTTCCGGCAGGGCGCCGCAATTCACCCTGACGAAGGGCTTGGACCGGCGGGGGCTCTGGTAATGGATGGCCTCGGCGATAAGTTCTTTGCCCACCCCGCTCTCCCCGGAAAGGAGGGCGGTGCTTTTGGTGGGGGCTATCTGGCCGACTACCTGCATAAGCTTGAGGAAGGCCGCGGAGCGGCCCATCATGCGCCCACTGGCGCTGCGCTCCTTCAGGGCCTGGCGCAGCCGCTCGTTTTCCACCAGGAGCTTTTGGGTCTCCAGGGCCCGGGTCACCACCTTACGCAGTTCACCCATGCGGAAATCTTTGGTGATGAAGTCGTAAATCCCCCGCTTTAAGGCGGAGACGGCCTCATCCACGGTGGCGTGGCCGGAGATCATGATGGCGATGGCCTCGGGACGCAGGATGCGCAAGGCCCCGAAGAGCTCGGTGCCCACCATGTCCGGGAGCTTCAGGTCGATAATGGCCAGATCCACCGGGTGGCGCCGCACCTCATCCAGGGCCGCCACCCCGCTGGCCGCGGCGTGAATCTCATGCCCCAGCTTCTTGAGGCCGGTGGCCAGGGTCTCCCGGGTGGGGGCATCGTCGTCCACTACCAAGATGACGCTCATTTTATGGCTCTCAGCTCTAAGCTCTCAGCTTTCAGCAGTCAGCTTTCAGCTTCTTGTTTGGTTTCCTGGCTGAGATCTCATTAGCCTTCGTTTTTGGTTTTTTGCCTTTAGCTGATAGCTGACAGCTTCTTTATTAGCTCTCAGCCTTCAGTAGACAGCTTTCAGCTTTTTTATAAACGAGGTTAGCATTTGCTTAACTTCTCTGGTTTCTCGACTGAGATTCTCATAATCATTATCGCTAATAAATTTAAGATCATAAGACAGCAAGAGATGATACTCCAATTCGGTGGCCGACCCCATGGCTATTTGCAGGAATCGGGGAAAATCGGCTTCGCTGTTTCTGCCACAGCCTTCGGAAATATTAGCCGGGATGGAGGCACTGAACGGCGCAGTTGCCTGGTTAATCCACATAACTCTTGCCGCGGAAAGGTGGCTGTCACTTTATAGATATCTAAAGCCAATTGGTGGCTCTTCTGCCAAACTTTTTGTTTTTTAAAATCCCTCATCAGCCTTCGCTTTTGTTCTTTTGCCTTTAGCTGAAAGCTGAAAGCTGATAGCTGACAGCTTCTCTCTCACAAACTGTCCAGCCAACCCAGGATCACCCGGCAGACCTCTTCCAGCAATTCCGGAGACAGGGCGCTGTGGTCCGTTTCAAAGGAATGGCCCACCCTGGGGATGACGTGCAGGTCGCTCCGCAGCGGTAGGCGCCCCAGCACTTCCGCCAGCAGGTCCAGATGGCAGAAGGGATCCCGGGCCCCCTCGATAAACAGGGTGGGACAAGGCAACAGATACAGCGGCTGGTCCCGCAGCTGCTCAGGCCGGCCGGGGGGATGCAGGGGGTAGCCCAGGAAGACCAGGCCGCTGGCCCCCACCTCCTGGGCCACCAGTTGAGCGGCCAGGCGGGCTCCCATCGATTTTCCCCCCAAGTACAGCGCCAGCCCCTGAAACTCCTTAAGTTCCGCCACGTACTCCAACACCAGGCGGTAGGCGCCCTCCAGGGCCTCGTCCGGATCAGGCCGTTTCCGCCCATCTTCGGAGTAGGGAAAATTGAAGCGCACCGTGACCAGACCCTGGCGGGCCAATTTTTCGTGCAGCCCGGCGATCAGGGGATGGTCCATGTTACTGTTGGCCCCGTGGGCCAGGACCAGGATGCCGGCCATGGTAGTGGTGCGGGGCACTCCCAGCACGGCCCGGATGGTCCGGCCGCCGTCGATGGCTAAGGTGAAGGGGCGTAATTCCATAATCTACTTCCAGGGCGGGACGCCGCCCGGGGGCTCGGAGACCTTTCCAGACCTGGCCTCGCCGTTTCGAGGCAGGGTGAACCTTAAAAAAGCCTCAACATTTACCTCTTTAGCACGAATTCTCGATAATGTATAGGGTGCCCCGATCAAGGCTTCCAGCTTGCGCCATTGCACCCCAGGGGCGGGGCGGGCGCAACGTTGGGACTGCCAGTGGTGGTTTAGTGATGGCTGCCATGGGGATGCCTCGGAATTGCCAGGGGATTTCCAACTCGGTTTTAGTCCCCCCTTTGAAAAAGGGGGGCAGGGGGTATTTAAGATAACTTCCTGAAATCCCGCTAAATCCCCCTTTTCCCAAGGGGGACTTTATTACCCTGGAAACTTAGGTTTTCTTGATTTAAGGCCATACTATTTACGAAGCCCAAGACCGGTCTCCGTCCGGCAGGTCCGCCTCATCAAGAAAGACTCGCTTCGGCCTCACCCCCGCCAACTCCTGCCAAAGGCCGGCTCCCTGCCGCCCGGGGGTGGAACCGGCGAGGGGGACGGGGACCAGATGTTCCCAGCCCCCCAGATGCACCACCCGCGGATACCTGTCCAGGCAATCCCTAAGCCGCCTGGCCTGCAGCCGCTCCCGGCGCCGGGTTTCAGGGTCGCGCCTCAGGGACCACCATGGCGTTTGCTGCACGGCCAGGCGGGCCCGCCGGTACTCCCGGGCCATATAGGCAGCCAAGGGCTCATCCTTCGTGGTCAACAAGGCCCTCACGTTTTCCGGAGCCAGCAGCTCCCGGGCATAGCGGGGCAGGTGCCTCCGGGAGAGCCTTCCCAGGTCCAGGGGGCGCCAGGGAATGGCGGAGCGCCGGCCATAGTCCCGAGCCGCCCGGACCTCGAAGGGCAGGGCCACCTGGGCCGCCAGGCGCCGGATGGCCAGGTGGCCGGCGGCGGCTGGGGGCAGCCCCTCCAGGGCCTGCTCCAGCAGACGCTGCCAGCGGGAACCCTGGCGCTCCCGGTAACGCAGGGAAAAACGGCTGACCTCCACGGTCACCAAATCCGGTTTAAAGTGCCGTAAGAGCTTAAGGGCCCGGGCATAGCCCAGGGGGTCGCCGTGCACCGTGCCGATGAGGATGAGCGAGGGGGAGGCTGGGTTTTTTGAGGGGGGGAAAGGAGGAGCCTTTGGCAAGCGCTCCCCCGCTGCAGGCGCCAAACCCTCCCAGCCCGCATCAGGGGATAGATAAAGGTCCTGCTTTTGATGATCGGGATTCAGCATATCTTCGGAAACGCTGGCGTCTCGCCTGTGTTTTCCTGTAGCCGCAGGCTGCAGCAGGCGCTGGCCGGGGCCTGAGCGCCGGATCAGGGGGCGGACCGGCCCGCCGCGCTGCTATGGGCGGCCGTAGGCCGCCCATAGCTAGCGTATGATTTGGTGGGCAATGCCCACCCTACACCTTCGCCAAGTGGCTGTCTTGAGTTTCGAGTTTCGAGTTTTGAGTTTTGAGCTGACAGCTGATAGCTGAATGCTATTCCTGCACAAACTCCCGCCCCTCTTTCAGGGCCGCCTCCGCCCGGGACAGTTGCCGTCCCAGGTAGATGGCGTGGTTGATGTCCGAGAGGGCCACATCCCGGGCGATTTCGTGCTGCAGGCGCGCCGCCCTCTGACCGCGATATTCCTTCAAGGTGACGTCCTGGAAGCGGTGCTCCACCAGGATGGCCTGGCGGTCCAGGGTGATCCGGAAGTAGCCCATGGGGTCCAGCCTCACCTTGAAGGGGCGCTTGCCGATGACCAGCAGGGCCCGGTCCAGCTCCCGGGGGTCCAATCCCAGGGAATGGCTGATGACCACCAGGGCCCCGGGAGGCATGGCGGCCCGCGCCGCCACCCAGGCCTGGATGGCCATGAGCCCGTAAAGATTCAGGGGATAAGCGTCCATGGCGTTATGGGTCCGGAAGGTGGCGCCCAGGGTCAAACGGCCTTCAAACCGGCGGAAAAACAGGGACACCAGACAGGGGCGGCCCTCTACCCGGGTCAGGTCCCGGGGGTCGTCCCACAAGGTTACGTAAGCCTTGCGATCCTCCCGGTCCCGCTTGAGCCGCTCGGCGCAGGCCGCCAGGTTGTCCAGGCCAAAATACTGGCGCAGGCGGTGGCCGTAATTGTAGGTCTCGTCCGGGCGCTGCTCTCCCCGCAGGATGTCCTCCTGGTAACGCCGCAGCTTTTCGGGGTCGAGATTGACGGCCTTAAGTTTAGCGTCGCCCTCGAACCTGGGTTTTTCCACCACCACCTTGACGTGTTGCAGTTCCAGGCGCTCCCCTTTGGCCAGGTTGACCCGGCGGCCAAAACGGCCGAGCAGATAGAGGACCTCCTTCCAGGCATCCAGGATATCTTCCCGCACCACCACGTGGCCCCGGGGGTTGCTGGGGTAGTATTGCAACTCCACCTCGGGGAGGGGGACTTTTAATCTCTGAAGATTTTCCAGCCCTTTATTAAAGAGTTCCGGTTGCCATGATGCAAAAAATTCCTGGATCGAGGATATTACCGCCTCTCCCTGGGGGTCGCCTAACCTCCTCACTTGCAATGAACCTGAAAAATCGTCAGGGCGCACCAAATCGTCCAGGATTCTAGAGGTTTGCCTAATCCGGCAGGTCCCCACCTCTTTTTGCCCTGCAGTGGCCTGATATCTTATAAGAGATGAATCCTTCCTTTCCAGTCCGAGGGCAAAAAAGTTTTCTAACTCTTCATACGACCCGGAGCGATCATGACCGCAAATGAGCAACAGGCGAATCTGCGGGTTGTAAAGCAGATTCCTGAGCAGCTCCCTCAGACCGTTGCCGTAGAGGCTGCCGAAGACCGCAATGGGGCTGCTGGCCGGGTCCAGATCCACCCCGGCCTGCCGGAAGCGCTCGCGGACATAATCGACCCGGGACCACAGGGTCACCACCCCAATGACCCCGTAGGGATTGATGATGCTGAGGCGATCCCGGAAATGGAGAGGCTCAAATTTGAGTCCGACTGCCATGCCGCCCATTATACTGCAACTGCTGGTTTGGGCAAAAGGCAAAAGGCCATTGGGAACTAGGCGCAAAAAAAGGCAAAAAGGCTGAAAAACCAGAATTTGGCTCTCTCGCTTCCAACTTTTCATTTGCCGGGGGCAGCCGCCGCCGCGGTTCTGCGGCTGCTATTAGCCATCAGCTTTTCTCCTCGAATATTGCCCTCCGGGAAGGCAAGATTTATCTTTTTGACTGAGCCGGTGCCGCCGGTTGAGGAAAACTTGGAAAGTGGCTGTCCCTCTGCTCCCGTATCTGATAAGATAGACTCGGTTGCGGAGGGTTCGCCGAGAATTCCGCGGGCAGGGAGATTTCAAAGGAGGGCCGGGCATGCCGTCGTCCAAAGAAAGAGTGTATTTGCACAGCTTCCAGGAGATCACGAAGGCCATGAGTTCTCACCTGGGGGTCGACCGGGTGCTGGAAACCGTGGTGCAGGAACTCACCCAGACCATGGGCCTCAAGGGGGCGACCATCCGCCTGGTCAACCCCAAAACCAACACCCTGGAGCTGGTCGCCTCGGTGGGCCTGAGTGAGGGGTACCTGCACAAAGGGGCGGTGGACCTGGACAAGAGCCTTACCGAGTCGCTCAGCGGCCGGCCGGTGGCCATTTTTGACGCCGCCAACGATCCCCGCATGCAGTATCCCAAGGAGGCCGCAGCCGAAGGGATCGCCAGCATGGTGGCCATCCCCATGATTTTCAAGGGGAAGGTCATCGGGGTGGTTCGCCTGATCAGCGGCGAACCCCGGGAGTTCACCCTGGAAGAAGTCAATTTCGCCAGCACCGTGGCGGAGATCGGCGCCCAACTGATCAGCAACGCCAGGATCTATGAAGCCCGGGTCCGGGAACTCAACTTCCTTAAAGGTCTGCTGGAGGTCTCCAAGGCGGTGAATTCGACCCTGGAGGTCAAGAAGGTGCTCCATCTACTGGTGAAAACCGCAGTCAACGCCCTGGACATCAAGGCGGCGGCGGTCCGCCTGTTGGATGAGAATCGTCGGAAGCTGGAATTAGTGGCTTCCTACGGCCTGAGTGACCGCTACCTCAACAAGGGTCCGGTGCTCTCCGACAAGTCCATCGCCGAGGCCATGATGGGCAAGGCGGTTTCCATCTACGACGTGGCCAGCGACGGCCGGGCCACCTATCCCAAGGAGGCCGGCGAGGAAGGCATCAAGTCCATCCTCTCGCTGCCCATCACCCTCAAGGGCAACGTCATCGGGGTGATGCGCATCTACACCGGCAAGTATCAGGAGTTTTCCGACGATGAAATCACCTTCATCTCCTCCCTGGCGGAGCAGGCGGCCCTGGCCATGGAAAATGCCCGCATGTACCAGAAACTCAAAGGGGAATATGAGGAACTGATGAGCGACATGTACCGGTTCGCCGGTTTCACCCGCTTTTGAAGAGGCCATTATTCCGAAGGGTGGCAGGGGCGGTTAACCTCCCGCCCCTGTCTCAATTAGGCCGGCTCATTTTCGGGCCCCGTTCTCACAATTTCCCCAAAGGCGGCCAGCGGCTGGTAAAGGCGCGCTCCCCCAGGTGGCGGGCCAGAGCCAACCAGTGGCGGCCACTGGTGGCAAAATAACCCTGCTCCAGCCAAAGCCGGCCGGAGCTGATTACCGGCGGGCTGAGCAGGCGCAGGCGGGTAAAGCGTTGGAGCCGAATCACCAGGTCCAGGTCCTCGGGCCGGCGATGGGCAAAGCCACCCAGGGCCTGGAACAGCTCCCGTTTCAGGATGAGGACCTGGTCGCCATAGGGCAGGCCCAGCAGGCGGCTGCGCCAGTTGGCCCCCCGGGCGATAAACCTGAGCGCCGGCAGGGGCGGGTCGAGAGCCAGTTCAAAGGCGCCGGCGGCAAAGGTGGGATCTACCGCGGCCCGGCGCAATGCCGCCAGATGGGCGGGAGCCATCAGGGTGTCGGCGTGCAGGAAGGCCAGGAGGCCGCCCCGGGCGGCCCGGGCCCCGGCGTTCATCTGGCAGCCCCGGCCGCGGGGAGCCCGCAGGCGGCGGACCCAAGGATGGCGGCCCGCCACCTCCCAGGTGGCGTCGTCGCTGCCGCCGTCCACCAGGATGATCTCCAGGTCGGAGGCGGGCGGCAGCTGCGCCAGGGTCGCAGCCAGGAGCGGCGCTTCGTTCAACACCGGCAAAATGATGGATAGGCGCGGATTCATCGGCTCACAGTGATCCCTGCCCTGACCCAGAACCCTCCGGCAAAATTTCCGGCTCGAATCATGAGCAGCCTGTGCATCATTTTCGCCAAAGAGCCGGTCCCTGGGCAAGTAAAAACCCGCCTGACCCCACCTTTCAGCCCTGGGGAGGCGGCCCGCCTCTATGGCGCTTTTTTGGCGGATGTCCTGGAGGAAACAGCCCGCATTCCCGAAATGGAGTGCGCCCTGGCTTATGCCCCACCCGGAGCGGGGAAATTTTTCCGGGATTTGGCGCCCGGAGTGCGGCGGTTTCCCCAGGAGGGCCGTGATTTGGGAGAGCGCCAGGCCCGGGCCTTTGCTTGGGGCGCAGCCGCCGGTTTTCAAAACGTTCTGATCCGGGGCAGCGATACCCCGGACCTTCCCGGGGCCATCCTCTCGCAGGCCCGGCGGAGATTGGCCTCCGGGCCAGCCCGGGTGGTCTTGGGACCCGCCCTGGACGGCGGCTATTATCTGGTGGGACTCAGAGACCCCCAGCCGCAGCTATTTGCGGGGATTTCCTGGTCCAGCGCCGCGGTTCTGGCCGAGACCCTGAGCCGGGCCCGGGAACTCTCCCTGAGCGTCCATCTTCTGCGCTACTGGCAGGATATTGATAACTATGCGGATCTGATGGCTTTCCTGAAGAGGCCGCATCCGTCCCCCCGGGCCGGTTGGCGCAGTGACCGGATCGCCCGGGAGTTGTTGGCCGGTATCTGAGGCAGTGAGCAGTGAGCAGTTACTGGCCACTGACTACTGGCCACTGATCACTATTTTTCCTGATGGTTTTGCCCCTCTCAAGTGTTTCCATTATAATGGATGGGGTCATTATCCGGTGCCTTGAGGCTAAATGCCAGAACCGATAACCGAAAACTCCGATAGAGACAACGGCTTTCAGGGGACAGTCCCCTGGTTGCGCCCCTTAATCTTCCTCCTGGTGCTGGCGGTCCTGTTGATTATCGGCCGGGCCTTGCATCTCCAGGAGTATCTCCAGGAAGACCGTCTGGGTCGCTTGATTGCCTCTTGCGGGATATGGGGGCCGTTGGTCTATCTGCTGATTTGGGCCATCGCGCCGTCGCTGTTCATCCCGGCGCTGCCCCTGGTCGTGGCCGGCGGTATCCTGTTCGGCCCCGTGGGGGGAGTGGTTTACTCCATCCTGGGCGCCTCGGCCGGTTCGTCGCTCGCCTTCCTGGTGTCCCGCTACCTGGCCAGGGACTGGGTGGCGGCCAAAATCAGCGGCTCCAAGTTGGCTCACCTGGATGAGCTGGTGGGCCGGCACGGCTGGAAAATCGTGGCCTTCACCAGGCTCGTCATCGTGCTGCCGTTTTTCTTGCTCAATTACGCCTTCGGCCTCACCCGGGTCGGTTTTTGGCCGTATGCGCTGGCCACCCTGTTCGCCCTGCTCCCTTCCATCACTGCCACTGTATTGGTGTCCAGCAACCTCTTGGGTCTCCTCCGGGGCCAGGTTTCCATATGGCTGCTCCTGGGGATCCTCTTGCTGGCGGTGGTCGGCCTGCTGCCCTTGATTTACCGGAGAGTCAAGGCGCAGCAAGGAGAGTCGGTGGAACTCTGATGCAATGTTTAAGGCGGAATGATAAGAATGGCTGGTAAAAGGAGGCAGAGGCGGCTTCTCTGGCTGATCCCCGTGATGCTGCTGTCGGCCTGGTGGGCCCTATCCTGGTGGCCGCACCTGGCGGTGGGGACCCCCTCGGCGGATGAAGTTCCGCCCGGGGTCCTGATCAAGGCGGAGCAACTGAAGGTCCTTATCGATAAAAAGGTCCCTCATCTCCGCATTATCGATTTTCGCCCCCTGACCAATTATTATCTGGGGCACATCCCGGGCGCCATCCATATCTGGCGGCCCGAAACCGAAAACCGGGACCAGTCCTTTCCGGGCCAGCCGCCCGCGGCCAAGCAACTGGAAACCGTTTTAGGCCGCCTGGGGGTCGGCAACCGGGACACCCTCATCATCTATTCGGACCAATGCGACCAGACCCACCTCTGGTGGCTCCTGGCTTACTACGGTTTGCCCCCCAACCGGATGAGGTTGCTGGACGGCGGCTTCGAGGCCTGGAAGGCCAAAGAATTTCCCACCCAGCTCACTGCGCCCCAGTTCCAGCCGGTATCTTTCCGGTTCCCGTCAAAGTCCGGGGTAGGCACCCTGCTGGCCACTCTGCAGCAGGTCAAAGGAGCTCGTGGGGGGCCCCAGCAGGTCATCCTGGACGCGCGGCGTCAGTCGTTCTTTTCGGGAGAGGGGACCAAAGAAGGCGCGGCCCGGCCCGGACGTATCCCCGGCGCGGTGTCGGTCTTCTGGGAGGAGAACCGGGTGGCCTCGGGGCCTCTTAAAGGCTGCTGGAGGAGCCCCGGGGAACTTCGGGAGCTTTATGCCTCCCGGGGGGTGACCCCGGACAAGGACATTTATATCTACACCCACCACGAACGCTGCGCCGCTTTTAGCCTGGTGAGCCTCTACCTGGCGGGCTATCCCCTGGAGAAGCTGCACCTCTACGCCGGTTCCTGGATCGAATGGAGCCGCAGCCGGGAGCCCGCGGAGACCGGGCCGGCCAGCTAATTTTTGCGGTTGCCGCTCCCTGATCCGACCCTAGCCGCTGATAGTCTTCTCCACCTGGATCTGGTGGGCCTTGAGCAGTTTCCACAGGGTTACCCGGCTGATGCCCAGAAGGCGGGCTGCCTCGCCCTTCCTGCCGCCGGTCTTGCTGATGGCCTCCAGGAGACGCTGCCGCGGCAGGGTGGCCCTGGGCGGCGACGCGGCCAGCCTGGCCTTCCCCGGCCCCTCCTTGGGGCCTTCTTTGGCCCGGCGGCCCAAGGCCGGCAGATGCTCCTTGCCAATGAGGCCTTCGGGGCAGAGCACAAAGGCGTATTCAATGACGTTGATGAGCTCCCGGACGTTACCGGGCCAGTCATGGGCGGCCAGAAGCTCCATGACCTCCGGGTCAAGGCCGGTGATGGGCTTGCGGGTCTGGCGGCGGCCCCGTTCGATGAAGGCCTTGGCCAGCAAGGGGATATCCTCCCGCCGCTCCCTGAGGGGAGGCAGATGGATGGGGATGACCCCGATGCGGTAAAAGAGGTCCTCCCGGAAGCGGCCCAAAGCCATGAGACGGTGAAGGTCCTTGTTGGTGGCGGTGATCACCCGCACGTCCACCGTGATGGGCAGGTGGTCTCCCACTTTTTCGATGGTCTTTTCCTGGAGGACCCTTAAGAGCTTGGCCTGAGTAGCCAGGGGCAAATCTCCCACTTCATCCAGGAAGATGCCGCCGCCGTTGGCCGCCTCGAAGCGCCCCACGCGGGTGCGGTCGGCCCCGGTGAAGGCCCCTTTGACGTGGCCGAAAAGTTCGCTCTCCAACAATGACTCGTTGAGGGCGGCGCTGTTCACCTTGATGAAGGGTCCCTGGCGCCGGGGACCGAGACGGTGGATGGCCGCGGCCACCAGCTCCTTGCCGGTGCCGGATTCGCCGTAGATGATCACCGGCGCCTGGGATTGGGCGGCGGCGGAAATCAGGGTGAAGAGCTGCACCATCACCGGGGACTTGCCGATGATCCCGTGAAAGGCTTCCTCCTGTCCCAGCTCCCGGCGCAGGCTGGAGATGAAGAGCTGCATCATGTCCGGGGACGTCGAAGGCAAGGCGCGGCCCAGGTCTTCCCGGCTCAGCTCCCGGCGCAGGTGGGAGATGACGCGCTCTTTGGCCACCATCTCCCGGAGGTCGGTGAGGTTTTCGACTCCGGCCACCACCCGGCCGGCCCGATCCTGCAGGACGGCGCCATTCTTGAGAACCTGGATGTGGCTGCCGTCCTTGCGCTCCAGGGTGCATTGGCGGCGGCGTACTGAGCCGCCCCGGAACAGCTCGCACTCCTTCCTCCCCCCCCGGCTTCCCGCATCCAGACAGTTTGGACACCTGAGGATGGTACAGGGTTGGCCTAGCAGGTCTTCCCGGCTGTAGCCGGTGATCTCCTCCAGGGCGGCATTGACTGCCAGGATGGCGCCCTGGGGGTCCACGATCAACAGGCCGTCCATCATGGTATCGATGACGGTCTTCCAAAACCCTTCCGGTTCCTGGCCGAATAGATTGTCCTTCAGGTGCGCCAGTGAGTCGGCGGGGGTCTCTTGGCTCATAGGTCCTCCGCCCGGGGAGGGAGGTCGAATTCCCCAGGTTAAATGTTGGCGTTGCAGCCATTAACCAATGTTAACCATAAACCATTAACATTGTCAACAAGCGCCAGCGGCAGTTGTCATTATGTGATGTAATAACAGTATGTTAATCAAAATATAACTATTTCTTAACCTTGGCAGACTTCTTGCTGTTCATCGTTAGACGGGGAAGCGCGGGTTGAACTGCCGCCCCAGACCGCACCCCACCGAGCCAACCTGCGACGGGAGAGGCCCGGGGAAATTTCTTGGAAAATATCTTACCTAAGGGACCTGACTGAGCCATGAAGAAAGCTCCGAACCTCGAGCCGAAATTGTTTGTCACTGACTTGGCCGTCCTGAACAAGATTTACCAAGCCGCCAAACTTTGTTTAAAAAGACCTTCCTTAACCACCAAAATGGCGCTGGAATCGACCATTGCCGAAGCGGAACAGACATTTTCATCCCCCCAATATTGCCCCCTGGGAGGCCCCGGAACGGGATACGAGGATTTGGTCCTGAAGAACCCCCGGCCCTCAGGGTATTAATTAAGGAGGTAAGGCATGTTTCAGAAAATTTTGGTGCCGATGGATGGTTCGGCGCTGGCCGCCAGGATTATCCCCCAGGTGGCGGACCTGGCCAAAAGCCAAAACGCCGAAGTCGTCCTGCTCAATGTCTATCCCGACTGGGGCGAGGCCACCTCCCCGGAGGTGAAGGCACTCATCGAAGGCGAAGTGAAGCAATGCGAGGCATTTCTGGCCCAGGCCGCCCAGGATTTGACGGCCCAGGGGGTGCAGACCAAGGTTGCCTGTGTCCAAGGCACGCCGGCTCATGAAATTATCAATTATGCCAACCAAAACGGACTGGACCTGATCGCCATGGCCACCCACGGCCGGGGCGAAGTCGCCTGGGTCCTGGGCAGCGTGGCCGAAAAGGTGATGAGTCACGCCACCGTGCCGGTGCTGCTCTTCCGGGTGCTGGGGATTAAACCGCCGAAAACCAAGGTAGATTTCCTGGACCTGCTCGACCGGGGCATTCCCTGAACCCGGTGCCGGCGGGTCGCTGTATCCAGATCTTTTTGCCATATTCCCTAATTCATTTCAGGAGGATTCCATGCGAAAAAAAGGGTTGGTGATTTTGGGCGTGATTGCCCTACTGACGGTGGCGGCCACCCTGCTCTGGGCCGCGCCGTCTTTCGCCGACAAACTGTCCGAGGCCATTGCCCAGACACCCCAGGGCACCGGCCCGGGCATGATCCATCCCGGCGCCCCCAAGGGCTTTTTTGGGATTCCCGGGGCCCCTCACCATTTCTTCTTATTTTACATCCTATGGGGCATCTGGGTCGGCTGGATCTTCTCATCAGTAGGCGCCTTCGGCGGCATCATGGCCGGTGTGGGCCATATCAGTGTCTTCGGGCTCTCTGATTACGCCAGCGGTTTCAAAAATACCAGCCCCGGTTTGAACAAGCTGATGACCGATGCCATCCGCACCAGCAACCAGTATCTGGTGGGATTGTCGGCCTTGATTTCTTCCTTTACCTATTACCGCATGGGACGGCTGGTGCTGCCCCTGGGCTTATGTTTGGCCATTGGCGGCATTCTCGCCGGCTACCTGGTCCCCCTGCTTACTGTGGGTCACATGAATGTCAGCCTCTATGTGGGCTTTTTCGGGGTCATCGTCTTCGCCGTGGCCTTCGTGCTCTTCTATGAAACCACATCTAAAGGCCAGGAGAAAAAGAAGGCTGCCAAGGCCGCAGCCAAGGCCTTTGAAGAAGCTCATATCAAGAAAACTACGCAGGTCAGCGCTGAGCATGTCAAAGGGGTGCAGGTCACCCATTGGGGCCTGAGCAAGATCTCTTTCACTTTTTATGGCCAGGAATTCTCCTTCAATCCCCTCTGGCCCCTGCTGGGCGGCTTTGTCATCAATGGCATCTCCGCCTTGATCGGGGTGGGAGGCGGCTTCCTCTATGTCCCTTTCCTCACCTCGGTGGCCGGTCTGCCCATGTTCATCGTGGCCGGCACTTCGGCCCTGGCGGTGCTGGTGGGCATGTTTGTGAACATCTTCAATATGATGGTGATGCGGCACGTGCCCGTGGATTTCCTTTTGATTAGCACCGAACTGATTGGCATCGCCATCGGCTCCGTGCTCGGTCCGCTCACCTCCAAGAACATCCCTGAAATCTGGCTGAAACGCATCTTCGTGATCCTGGCGGTGTACGTGGGCATCGGTTATCTCACCAAGGGCTTTATGGGTCATTCCATCTTACCGGGAATGTAGGAAAATCGAGCCAAAACAGAGAGAAGGTCCGGCCTGGTCCGGCCCTCCCTCTTGGTAAACAACCATGGAGATGCCTTCCCTTTATCTCTTTCTGGATCCTTACCTGATTTGGTTTTACCGGCTGACAGGGCAGGGAGGGTGGAATTTTGTCATCGGCACCTCGGTGTTGGCCGTCCTGGCCATGCTGGTTGGTGAATTTACCTCCTCCCTGGCGTCTTTGCTGGTGCATCGGCACTTCACTCAGGTAGCCGGCGAAGCCAAGAAATATCAGGATTTGTCCATGGAGGCATTGAAGGCGGGTGACAGACCGGCCTATGAGGCGGCCAATAAACTGGCCAACGAGGCCTTCGGCCATGCCTTTTTCCAGCAGCTTACCATGTCCGCGACCTTCCTCTGGCCCGCCTTCTTCGCCTTGGCCTGGATGTCCTACCGCTTTGCGGACCTAAAGTTCCCCGTGCCCTACCTCCATTTCTCCTTAGGGTATGTCGCGGTGTTCCTGTTTCTTTTTGTGGCCGCCTACTTTGTCTTTAAGCCGCTGAAGTACAGGATTCCCTATTTCCGCCGCATCAAAGCGATGTTGGACGCCTCCAGCCATGCGGCTCAGGAAATGAAAAGTTTTGCCGATCTGCCGGCGCCGGGCGCCGAGGGCAAGCCCTGAAGGCGGAGGGCCGGCCTGCGCCTGACCATCCTAGGTTCTTATGGAAATAGTGATGGGTAAACAAAAGACTGATATAATCAAAATAAATAATTTACAGGAAGGCTGCCATGGCAAAGGAAGTTTTTAGCATCTGCTTTATGTGTACGCAGCGGTGCCCCATTCGCATCCTGGTGGAAAATGACGATGTGAAGTGGATCGAAGGCAATCCCCACGTGGCCGGCATCGAGGGAGCCCTGTGCGCCAAGGGTTCCGCGGGCCTGGGGCTGTTGCACGACAGCGAGCGGCCGCAGTATCCCATGATCCGCGTCGGTCCCCGGGGCGCCGGCCAATGGCAACGAGCCACCTGGGACGAGGCCCTCGATTTCGTGGCCGCCAAACTCCAGGACATCGTCCGGGAACACGGCCCCCAGAGTCTCATTTGGGCAGAGCGGAACAATCTCAACACCCACATTGTCAAGGCCTTCATGAACGCCCTGGGCTCCCCTAACCATGTCACTCATGAATCCCTGTGCAGGGGCTCGGTGATCACGGCTGTCAACACCCTGACGGGGTTCCCGTATGCCCCGGCGGACGTGGGCGTCGACTATGCCAACACCCGGCACATGATCATGTATGGCCGCAATCTCTTTGAGGCCCTGGAAATCAAGTCTATCAACAATCTCCTGGGCGCCATGGAGAAGGGGGCCAAACTCACCTATATCGACCCCCGGATCAGCGTCACCGCCACCAAGGCCGACCGCTACTGGATGATCCGCCCCGGCACTGACCTGGCCCTCAACTACGCCCTGATCCGGACCATCCTGAAAGAGCGTCTTTACGATCAGGTCTACGTCAAGCAATGGGTCACGGGGCTCAAGGAGCTGGAAGCCTTTGTGGAGCCCTATACCCCGGAGTGGGCCGAGCAGGAGACCGGCATCCCGGCCAACGAGATCGTCGAACTGGCCCGGGAGGCCGCGGCCGTCAAGCCGGCGGTGGTCTTCCATTACGGTTATCGGGGCTCGCATCACACCGATGAGATCTACATACGCCGTTCCATGATCATCCTCAATGCCTTGATGGGCTCAATCGAGGCCAAGGGTGGCATATTTTTCAAAAAAACGCCCAAGGACGCCGGCCGCGGCGACATCGGCCGGTATTCCGCCCAGGTATTCCCCAAGATTAGCCAGCCCCGGTTTGATGGCGCCGGGGGGGCGGCCTTTCCCATTATCAATGCCTTCCACGGCAATGTCCAGCAGTTGGCCCATGCCATCCTGGATCAGGACCCCTATCCTATCAAGGCTCTGATCGCCAACCGCTTCGACCCCTTGGCCTCCATCCCGGACGCCGCCGCCACCCGGCGGGCCCTGGATCAACTGGACCTCGTCGTCGCCCTGGAGGCCAACTTCAGTGAAACCGCCTGGTACGCCGACGTCATCTTGCCGGAGTCCATCTATCTGGAGCGCTCCGACTGCATCCAGTTGGTCACGGGCCTCAAGCCCGCGCTCTACATGCGCCGGCAGGCGGTGACGCCCCGGTACGACAGCCTGCCCGCCTGGCTGATCATCAAGAAACTGGCCCAGCGCCTGGGCCTGGAGCGGTACTTTCCTTATGAGACCATCGAGGACATCTGGAATTTTCAGCTTAAGAACCTGGGGGTAAAGATCGAGGATTTTGAGGCTACGGGCTTTGTGCCTCTGTCGGACAAGCCTATCCTCTGGGACCGGGAAAAGGGCATCAAGTTCAAAACTCCTTCAGGCAAGATAGAGTTGGTAAGTTCCCTGATGGAAAATGCCGGCATCCCCTCGTTTGTGCCTTACACTCACAGGCCGGAGCCGCCGGCAGACCATTTCCGCCTGATAGTGGGGCGCTGCGCGGCGCATACCCACATCTCCACCCAGAACAATTGCTACTTGAACGAATTGGTGCCGGAAAATGAATTGTGGATTAATACCCAACCTGCCGGCCGTTTAGGGATCAAGAATGGGGCCTATGTCGAGGTGTCTTCGCCGTTGGCCGTTGGTAAAATTAAGGCGAAGGTGACGGACGCCATCCATCCGGAAGCGGTATTCATGCTGCACGGCTTCGGCAAGACGGTGCCGGCCCAAACCCGCTCCTACCACAAGGGCGTCAGCGACGCCCTGCTGGAGGAAAATGTTACCGACCCGGTGGGGGGCAGCCCGGGCCTACACGAGACCATGGTGCAGGTGCGATCCCTCAACTAAGTTTCCCGGAGGAAAATTATGAGTCAGTATTATCTCATCCAGGACCAGAAAAAGTGCATCGGCTGTCTGAGCTGCGAGGTGCATTGCAAGAGCAATAAGGGTCTGCCCCTGGGTCCCCGCCTGGGCCAGATCATCCCCGTAGGCCCCAAGATGGTGGCGGCAGCCCCCCGCATGGGTTTTATCTTTATGCCCTGTTTCCATTGTTCCGAACCGTGGTGCGTGCCGGTGTGCCCCACCGGGGCGATGCGCAAGCGGCCCAAAGACGGCATTGTTTACGTGGAGCAGTCCCTGTGCGTGGGCTGCAAAAGCTGTATCACCGCCTGTCCCTGGGGCGCGCCCCAGTGGCATCCGCAACTGGGCAAAGCTGTAAAATGCGACTACTGCATGGACCGCATCGACGAGGGCCTGAAACCGGCTTGCGTCACCAAGTGCGTCACCCATTGCCTGCAGTTCGGCCTCGCCGAGCAATTGGATACTACCCGGCGGGAACGCCTGGCCAAAGCGGTGGCCTTCGAGCTGGATACCGTGGTCAGCGGCCACTGAGGTGAGGACGGAAATGATGGTCGCCCAGTACGCCCCTATTCAGATTAATATCTTCACTTTTCCGGGCAAAGGCCTGGAAGAAGCCGAAGGCGTGCGAGACGCCTTTATGGCGGCCTTGAAGGAGCGGGCCCTTGACGAACTGGGCCCCCTGGACGTGCAACTGATGGGCTGGCGGGGCATCGAGGGCCGGGACGTCATGGTGGAGGTGCGCCAAAATGGCGACTCCAGTCTCTACGAACTGGTCACCCCGGATATGGCCTCCCGCATCGTCCAGAGCCACCTGGAGGAGCACCGGCCGGTGCAGCGCTGGGCGGTGGGCAAAGACTTCGAGGCTTATTACGAGGGCCAGACCGTCCGGATATCAGAACTTCTGGGAAAGATCGACCCGCTCTCTTTGGAGGATTACCAGGATTACGACGGCTACAAGAGCCTGCTGTCCTTTTACAGTCAGGGCTTCGATTCGTTTCTGCAGAAGGTGGTGGCCTCCGGTTTTTGCGAGTTCTCCCGAACCCGGAGCCTTCCTTGCGGCACCGCCTGGTGTACCTTCCGGGCGGAGAAGCAACGGCCCCTCCTGGTAGTCAATGCCGCGCCCCCCTTTCCTTCAGCCACCGCAGATTTGCTGCTCCTGGAGGGCTGTCCCCATCAGGTCTTGGAGGGCATTATCCTGGCTGCCAAGACCCTCCAGGCCGAGGTGGCGGTGGTCTACTTGCCGGCCAACGCCCCGCTGGCAGTGGAGCGGCTGCAAGCCGCCTGGACCAGGCTGACCGAGAGCCGGATTCTGCCGGAAGCCGTACCGCTGAAACTGATCATTATTTCCGGAGAATCGCGGTTTATGGTGGAGGACGAAAACCAGTTCATCCAGGCCCTGCAGTCTCTGCTGCCTCGGGACCTTCTTACGAAATACGGGGGTTCCCCCTTTCTGGTCCATAGCCTGGGCACCCTGGCGTCGCTCCCCTTCATCGCCCAGACGCCGGTCTCCGTCTTCCGGAAATTGGGGATCGCCTGCTCCTCCGGCACCATGATCTTCCGCCTGATGGGCGCCGTGGAAACCCCCGGTTTTGTGGAAGTCGCCGTTTCCTCCACCCTGGAGGAGGTGATCAATGGTCCGGGGGGCGGCTTCCGGCACGGCCGCAAACCAAAGGCCGTCCTGGTGGGGGGGCCTCTGGGGGGCGTCTTTCCGCTGCACCTGCTAAAGCTCAGTCTGAACCACGAGACCCTCCTGGAAATGGGCGGTTCCCTGGCCCTGGGGACCATCCAGGTCCTCGACGAGCGGGATTGTATCGTCGCCCTGGCGCTGGAGCAGTTCGAATTTATCTTGCAGCAACCGGGGGCCCAGTGCTCCACTTGCCGCGCCGGCCTCCTTACGGTTAAAGACTTGTTGCACCGGGTTGCCTCAGGCGAGGCCGGCCCGGATGCCCTGGAAGAGCTGGAGCGCGCCTGTGTGGCCTTGAAGAAAAAGGCCGGCTGTCACCTGGGAAGCCAGGCGGTGAACCCCATCCTCACTTCGCTCCACTATTTCCCGGATGAATACCGGATGCACACGGACAACAAGCATTGTCCGGCCCGGGTCTGCCCCAAGCTCCTGCTGGCCCCTTGCCACGCGGCCTGCCCGGCCGGGATCGACATTCCCAGCTACATGGCCCTGGTGGCTCAGGGCCGGTTCGTGGAAGCCCTGGAAGTTATCCGCCAGGACAACCCCTTTCCCTGGGTCTGCGGTCTCATCTGTCCGCACCCCTGCGAACGGAGCTGTGTGCGGGGCAACCTGGACCAGCCCCTCAACATCAAATACCTGAAGGCCTTTGTGGCCGATTATGCCACCCGGCACGGCGAATACGCCCCTTTGCAGCCGGAGGCGCCCAATGGCCATCGCGTCGCCGTGGTCGGCTCCGGACCCGCTGGTCTATCTTGCGCCCATTACCTGACCTTGCAAGGTTACGCGGTGACCGTCTTCGAGGCCCTGCCGGAGGCCGGCGGCCTCTTCATTGCCGGGATTCCCGAATATCGCCTGCCCCGGGAGGTGGTGCGCAAGGAAGTGGAGCTGATCCGTTCTCTGGGGGTGGAAATTCGGACCGCGGTGACGGTGGGCCGCGACGTCACCCTGGAGGAACTGCGCCGGCGAGGCTATGAGGCCTTTTTCCTGGGGATCGGGGCCCATCTGGGCTACAAGTTGAAGATCGAAGGCGAAAATGACTTTCCCCAGGTCTATGACGTGATCTCTTTCCTGCGTCAGGTTAACCTGGGCAATAAACTGAAGCCGGCGGACAAGGTGGTGATCATCGGCGGCGGCAACGCGGCCATGGACGCGGCCCGGACCTGCGTGCGCCTGGGCTGCCGGGAGGTTCACGTCTCTTACCGCCGCACCAAGAAGGAGATGCCGGCCCATCCCGAGGAAATTGAGCAGGCCCTGGAGGAAGGGGTCCAGATTCATTTTCTGACGGTGCCCATCAAGATCGGCGGCGAACAGGGCCGGGTGCAATACCTGGAATGCCTCCGGGCCGAGTTGGGCCGTCCGGACGCTTCCGGACGCCGCCGCCCCATCTCCATTGCCGACAGCAACTACTTGATCGAGGTCGGGGCGGTGATCACTGCCATCGGCCAGCAGCCCGATCTCTGCCCCTTCCCGGTACCGCCGGTGGAGACCAGCCCCTGGTGCACCATCGTCACCGAGAAAGGCAGTACCAGCACCAGCGTGAGGGATATCTTCTCCGGCGGCGACGCGGTCACCGGTCCGGCCACGGCGGTGGAAGCCATCGCCGCCGGCAAACAGGCCGCCCTGGAGATTCACCATTTTCTGTCCCGGGACCAGGGTCCGCTGCCGCAGGCCAGGCCCCAGAAGCGCGGCCGGGTGCCCTTCCTGGCCATCCCGGCCGAGGAGAAGATTGCCAACCAGCGGGTGCCCACGCCGTTTTTGGATATGGAACAGCGCCGCCATAACTTCGAGCGGGTGGAACTCGACTACTCCCCGGAAGAGGCCCAGAGAGAGGCGCAGCGTTGCTTGCGGTGCGACGTCTGCATCCGTTGCGGCGCCTGCGAGCGGGTTTGCCGGGATACCATGCAGGTCTATGCCCTGAAGTTTACCCAGATCAGCCCCACGGAGCGGGTGCTCAGCGACTACCACCGGGCCCGGGAGCGCTGTATCGCCTGCGGCGCCTGCGCCCTGATATGCCCCACCGGGGCCATCGACTACCTGGAGGGGCCGGAGCACCGGGAAATACGCCTTTGCGGCACCGTCTTAAACCGCCTCGAGGAGCCCAAATGCCCCGGTTGCGGCGGCCCCTTGCCTCCGGTCCGCTATCTCGATTATGTCGCCTCCCACAGCGACGCGGTCACAGGCAAGCAGGTGCTGCGCCGGTTCTGCTCCGCTTGCGCCCGGGAAAAACGGGCCCAGGAGTTTGTCAACCTGGCCGGGACCTAGTCCCTGGCCGTCCCTGGATGTCGATCCACCCTTCTTATTTAAATGTAGGATAAAGACCGACTTGGGGGCTGGTAAGAGTCCTATGGAAAAATCAGACTCATGCGGACAGCTTTTCAACCTGGGCTGTGAGAGTTTAGGGGCGTGAAGAAATGAGTTTTCCGAAGTTTGCCGATCAGCAGAGCAGTTTTTAAATGTGCGGAGAATTTGGCCTGGATGGCCGTCCGTTTCTAAGCCGAGGTTCAGTTTAACTGCTGGCGGCTAACAGCAGGAGCTATCTCCCCGAATTCGCGGCGAACAGCCCACATCAGCAAAGGAGAAGAAAATGTCGTATTACATGTATGACGGGTCCACGGAAGTGACTCCCTGGGAAAGGATGTTCGCCACCATGAATGGCGAAAAGCTTGATAGGGTCCCGGTGCATCTCTACCCGCGCTGGACCGCTCTCGAATACCTGGGGCTTACCTTCAAGCAGTCATGGGATGATCCCGATCTGTATGCCAAGGCGCAGATCATGGCTCAGCAGCGGTTCCAGTATGACTGTGCCGTCGACTTCGATATGATGGGACCGGTTGAAGAAGCCATCGGTGCGACCCTCAAGTACCCCGAGGATGATGTCCCCCAGATTGCCGAGCCCTTCATCAAGACCAAAGAGGACATGAAGAAGGCCAAATGGAAGCTCGATCCGCGCAAAGACGGCAATATGCCCAAGGTTCTGCACTGCATCAAGAGCCTGAAGTCAGGGCTGATCAAGGCAGGCAACGGCACCCAGAAGGTGCCCATTATGACCTGGGGCAGTTGCCCTTCCCGGACCGCCGCCTGTCTGACAGGTTTCAAGGAGTGGTTCCTGATCGTCGCCCGGGACCCGGATTGGGCCCTCGAACTCATGCAAGCCGCCATGGACGGCTGGCTGCAAATGGTCATTGCCGCTCATGAAGCGGGAGCCGACTGCGTTTGGGTCAACGACCCGGTTTCCTCGGCCGACTGCATCTCCAGGAAACATTATGAAACCTTGACCCAGCCGTTTGAACGCAAGTTCATCGAGGCCATCCGGCGTGAAACCGGTATGAAGATCATCTTCCATCCTTGTGGGAACTGGCATGACCGTCTCGATCTCGTCTATCAGAACCAAGCCGACGGCTATTTCCTAGGCCCGATGAATATCGATCTTTGCACCCAAAAGGCTGTCGAGGTCAGAGACGCCGGTCTCAATCCGCACCTGAAGTTCCTTAACGGCAATTTCGGTGCGGCCACCAAGAGTTCTACGGCGGACCGGAAGCCCGTCCCTTATGCCACCACCCTCAAATTCGGCACCCCTGAGGAACTTATCGAGGAGAGCAGGATTATCATCGAGACCGTTGAAGGCGGTGGTCTGCGCTGCATGCTCGGCCCCAACTGTTGGGAGCCGAAGGGGGCCGCTAACATCAACCGCGATGCGGTGGTCTACGCGGCGCGCCGGCACGGCAGTTACCTCAAAAAAGAAGAGTAAATCGGGAGGATGACGGTGGAAATATTAGCGGAAATCGCCAAAGCGGTCTATGACGGAGATGAGCCGAAAACACTCGAGCTTGTCAAGAAGGCGATGGCTGAAGGCGTAGGCGCCCAGGACATCGTGGATAAGGGGTTGGTAAAGGGGCTCCACGAATGTGGCGCCGGCTACGAGGCCGGAGAGAAGTTCATCCCCGAGATGCTGATGGCGGCTGAAGCCATGAAGGCCTCCATGGCGGTTCTCAAACCGCATCTCGTGGTCGGGGAGTCCGTCGGCGGCAAGGTCGTGTTGGCCACAGTTGAAGGCGACGTCCATGACATCGGCCTCGAACTGGTTGCCACCATGCTGGGCAGCGCCGGCCTGGAAGTCAATTTCATGGGGCCGGACGTGGAAACATCCCGCATCATCGCGGCGGTAAAGGAGGACAAACCTCAATTGCTGGGATTATCCGCGCTGCTTACCAACACGATGGATACTATGCCCGTGATCATCAAGAAACTTGAGCAGGAAGGCCTCAGAAGTTCGCTCAAGGTAATCATCGGGGGCGCCCCGGTTTCTCAGGATTTCGCGGACCTGATCGGGGCGGACGGCTACGCCTACGATGCCGCCGCGGCCGTTCCGGTGGCGAAAAAGCTGGTGAGCCAAGTGGCCTGATGATCCCAAGTTCCCGGTAACCCGTAAGTGATGCCAATCGGCTATCTCGTCTTAAACGGGATAGCCGATTTCTTTTCACAAAATCATGTTGTATTAAATAGAGCCTTCCGCCCCCTCCGGGAACTGAGCATTGGAGATGCGGTATCCGTAATATTCAATGGTCGCAAGGGGAGATGGAAAGGCTTGAGAGAGTGATCTCGCCAAAGTACAACCCCGATCCCTGGAAGAAGTGGATGGACAGGCTCGATAAAATCTATGGAAATGGTTCCATCTTCGAGAAGATGTATGCCATCGCCCAGGAGGTTCCTGCCAACGCTTACGCCATCGATATAGTTCCGAAACGCTGGTGGAAGCCGAACCCGCCCTGGTGGAATAACTCCGATACGGCGCCGTGGAGGAGAGGAACCGGCTGCTTCGCGAGATCCCTCGAAAAGAAGACCCCCGGATAGCCACTCAGTTGGCGTCGATCCTGCCAACCCCGTCAGACTTACAGCTTTAAGCAGCCTGGCGCGCCCGGAACCCCTTGATCCACTTCATGCCGTGGGGGTCTCTCCCTTCTATCAGGTCGGCAGCTTGCAGGGCACTCGCTTCTTGCTTTTTTAACGGGTTGCAGATCGGGCAGGTCAAACCGGCTTCCACTGAGAGCGCCAGAAAAACTGCAGTCAGGGTTTCCCGGTCGGGCATACCAAAGGAGATGTTGGATGCGCCCATGGTAATATTGACCCCGAAGCTGTTGACGATCATGCGTACGGCCTCCAGAACCATCTTGCCAGCTCGCCACTCGGTTCCCAGCGTTAAGACGAGAGGGTCGATCACGATGTCCTCGGCGGGGATTCCCAGTTTGCCAGCCTCTTCGATGATCTTGGCGGCATTCTGAAATCTTTCGTCAGCGGTCTTGGGGATACCGGTATCTCCGCTGCATAGCCCAATGACCGGGCAGCCATACTCTTTAATCAGAGGCAACACCGCCTTGAGGCGCTTGGTTTCCGCACTCACCGAATTCACCAAGGGCCTGGCCCCGTCTTTACAGTAGTAGTTGAGAGCCGCTGCCAGCGTCTCAGTTCTGGGAGAATCGATGCAGATCGGAAAGTCATCCGTTGCTGCTCTGATTTCCTTGATAATTTGAACCATCAGGACGGACTCATCGGCGCCAGGCACTCCGGCATTCACGTCCAGGATCCCGGCCCCCGCGGCAATCTGGGCCAGGGCATCCCTGCGAACCATATCGAATCTGCCCTCGCTCAGTTCAGCCCGCAGCACCTTTCGGCCGGTGGGGTTTATCCTTTCCCCGATGATCACCACCCCCTGGTCACGGCAGATGCGCGTTTCCTTTTTCGCTGATTTAACTAAAGTAGTAAGATTGGTCGTCATTGGGTCGCACTCCTTCCGGTGGCAAAATTTCCATAACCCCCATGGGGCAAAATGATCTGGTTCCTCAAGGGACGAGTCATCCAGAAAGTGAAGATCTCCGTGATGACCTTCCCAGCGCCGGTACTCGTTGCTGGGAGAGATTGGGTCACGCACGGAGATCTGCAGCAGCTGGGCCAGGAGGATGCCATCCTGGCGCAGCGGTTTAAGCCTTTAGGGGCGAGAGCCCCCTGGGAGCCTGCCGTCCCCGCTAAAGTCAGAGACGCATCCGGGCAGGCGCCAGCCAGCCTCTCTTATTCAGTTACTCCCAGCTTTTTGACTTCATCCATCACGGCGGGTTCCACCACCGGGACGACTGCTTTTTCCTTCTCCATGGCGTCTTTCTCGGGAATTGCGAAGGTCCCCGGTACCACGGTGACCAAACCATGGATGTTGACTATGGGATAGCCGTCGTGGACCCAACCCCTGAATCCATCAGTGACATTAATGATTTTCCCGGAATAGCCCATGTCGATCATAATCTTATGGACGATGGCGCCTCGATTGGAACCATTTTCAGGAGTCCCGGCCTTGCACATGAGGTAGTAGGTGGCCGTGGAGTCCGGGGCGATACTCGGGAGCAGCCAGTAAGCCAGGCCGGTGTCCAGGCGGATTGCTCCGGGGACATGCCCCGCCGCGAATTCCGATTCCATACGCACATCCAGGAGGTGAATTTTAGGATTTTTCCAGCCTTCCTGCTCAATCCAAAGTTTGTAGAAATCGTCGGCGGAAATCCCTATGCCATACTGCCACATTATGGGACGAAATTCATTCTGGCCGTTTTCGAAAAGCTCCTTGGGGGTCAGGACTGCTCCCGTATGACGCGGAGTCAGGGTTTTGCTGATGATGTAATTCTTACCCCGGCCCATGGCCTCGAGTTGTTCCTTAGTCCAGGGCTTCTTGGAAAACTCCAGGATCTGTTTTTCCGTCCAGTCTTTGCTGGGGCCTACGCCCTGGTCCTGGGCGCCCTGAGCTTTGGCGGCCCCCTCCTCTGCCGCCAAGGCGAGAGAACCAGTGAAGAGAATGGCCACCAAGATGGCAAATACCGATACAACCGCGCTCCTTCTAAGTTTTTCCATCTTACCAACGCTCCTTTCTTGGGGGTGAGGATTCACTGCTCTCCTAATGGACAACCCGGCCGCAAAATACGATTTCTGCCCTTTCACCTCCATACTGCGGGTTTAAAGTATGGCCCTTTGGGCCCAAAACCGCCCAGGTGGGCCCAAGCGTAGTCGGCCGGAAAAGAGCCGCAGGGGTGATCCCTAATAATGGTGCGCAGTTTGGATGGCCCCAATTCTTAAATGCCACGGACTGGCCGCGAACGCTGTCCGGGAGAGTCTGATTTTTTTATAGGATAATCCCTCTCCTATAAGTCCGCATTTGTCCTACATTTTGTCGCTTTAGATTAACTGGAGAAAAAAATGGTGTTAATCATTCCGGTTAGCCACCGGGAGGGTAGGAGGGAAAGCCCTTGGAGGTCCAAAGGGCTGCGAGGGAATCAAAAATCTCCGGGAAGTGGTGCGGGGGCAAAGGAGGCTATCGATGGGTCAGGAAGACCCTCCTAAATTTCCCCGGCCCCAGGGCAGGCAGATTTGGGAGCCAGGTTAAATCCGATGAGGATCGTACCTAATTCAGGTTTCCCAGTCTCCCAACCAAAGTGCTCCTTGAGATAAAGGTCGGCCGATCCCAGGGGCGAGGCCGAGAGAATGTCCTCAACGCCGGGAATCCCTTCTAATTCAGGAAACCTCAAGCCCCGAAAAACGAAAACCGGCCGTTGACCGGCATTTTGCTTTATTCTGTCATAGTAAACGGCAAAATTCTTGCCGATGACCTTAACCTTCTCGCTTTTTTTCAATGATTCCAGGCGCTCCGGGTCACAGACCTCCTCGCCGATGACCACACCACCCATTACCCAGGAGAGGCAGGGCTCCGAGGCGTGCCTGAAGTCATTATTGTTCAAAACCACGCAGACCATCCGTCTAGCGAGAACAGTTAAAACCCCTTCGTTGCAATACTTGCCTAATCCCCCCAGGCCTCGCTCCTGAAGCTCTTCCTCAAATCGCCTGAGGATTCCCCGATCGTTCTCATCAATCCAGCCAACAGCCAGTATCCCTCTGGTGTTGCGCAAGGCTTTTTCTACGCTGGGCTTACATTTTCCCGGGTCATAGCAGCAATTGCCACTAGGCATGTCAAAATCCGATTCGATAAGGATAAGTATCAGGCCGAGCGCCAAGATTTTTATATCGAGGCATCATTTACAGAGATTATATAATCTAAATTGATCTAAAATGGGAGTGAAGTGATTCCGGCCCAGGGGCGCTCCCATGTTGGCAAGGGCTCCGCGGGCCTGAGTGGCAATATGGGAACCACCGGAAAAAGCAAACCCGATCCTCCTCTCCTGAGGCCCCTCGCTTTTCTGATCATGGCCATGCTTCTGGTCGTTCTTCTCTTGCTGGCGCTGGTCCGGCAGGACCGTCAGCCTTGGAAATCCTATCAAGAGGCCTACCGCCTAAACCAGGCCCAGAAACTGGCAGAATCGTTGCGAGGTAAGATTCCGGAAGTGGAGATCCGGGACAGATGCAAAACCATAACCCAGGCGCCTTTCCGGGTGAAAGAACTGAGGCCGATTATTACCGGCAAGGAGGAAAGGTGCCTCACCTGCCACGATGGCCTGGAGGAGGTTAGCCCCTCCCATCCGGTGGAGGAATTCGGTTGCGTAATCTGCCACGGGGGTCAGGGAATCGGGGTGACGGTGGCTGTCGCCCACCAGGGCCTCATCGGCGGCCGCAATCCCTCGGACCTGTCAGTCGCCAGCCAGACCTGCGGCGGCGCAGGGGGGCAATGTCATGCGGGCCGAAGATTGGTAGCCCAAAACGAGGTAACCCGGGTGCGTTGCGGCGTAATGGCGACCATGAGTGGAGTCATTGCCAGCCTGCGTTACTCGTGGGCGGCTCAAACCTCGGATGAGGCCCGCTATGCCTCTGTAGGAGTTAAAAATCCTGCTCCCCAGCCGGGCACTTTAGCTGAATTATTGACGCTTCCCCGGATGGGGCCGATATCTGGAAATGGGCCTGCCGGTTCCGAGGGACTGGTCCCAGCCTCTTCGGGAGAGCTTGCCGCCGATCACTGGCGCAAGCTCTGTGCCTCATGCCACCTCTGGAACAGAAAAGACCGCGGCCCCTCGGCCCATTCCTCAGGCTGCGCCGCCTGCCACGCTCTCTATAACCCCAAAGCGACCTACGAGGGCGCTGATCCGACTCTACCCCGGGGGCAACCCGGTTACTCGAGACTGCACCGCCTGACCACCGCCATACCGGTGAGTCAATGTCTGCGGTGCCATAATCGCTCTGGACGTCTGGGAATTTCCTACACCGGCCTGGAAGAGGCGGACGGTTATGGCACCCCTTACCGGCAAGGGCGGCCCAACCTGGAGGCCCTCTCGGGAGGTAGAGATGTACGCCATTTAGTCCCTGACATCCACTTTGAACGAGGAATGGCCTGTATAGACTGCCATTCCGGCAAGGAAGTCATGGGTGACGGCAACATTTACAGCCACATGCGCCAACAGGTCGAAATTCGTTGTAACGACTGCCATGGCAGCTTCGGCCGGCCTCCCCGCACCAAGGTCTTGGGCGCAGAGGATGAAGAGGCCCTCTGGAGGGCCAGGGCCCTGGGGCTGGGCGATCTCCGGGGCCGGGAGGTGGGAATTACCCGGCGGGGGACGGCTATTTTGAATCTGCGCAAAGAGGATGGCAAGATGATCCTCACCAGCAAACTGGACCGGAAAGATCACCTGTGCCCGACCATTACCACTGACCGGGATCATGCCATTCCCGGCCATGGCGCGGATCGCCTGGAATGCTCGGCCTGCCACTCCCGCTGGGCGCCCCAGTGTTACGGCTGCCACGACTACCGGCATCGCGGTGACCAGGGACTGGATAATCAGACCCAAGTCAAAACCGAGGGACTGTGGCAGGAAACCAGGGACTATTATCGATTTGACAATCCCACCCTGGGAATCGATTCACGCCAGCGGGTATCCCTGGTGGTGCCCGGCTGCCAGGTGGTCTATACCGAGTTGGCGCCAGATGGAACGGTGATGGCCGGTAACGACAAAAAAGTGTTCACGGGCGCGGGTATAGGCCACGGTATCGTCTCAACCCCCATCTCGCCTCATACGACGCGCCCCGAAGTTCGCTCCTGCCAGGAGTGTCATGCCGATCCGAAGACCCTGGGTATTGGGCAGGGCTTGTTCCAGCCCGGTAAGCGCTGGGCAGCGAACACCTTCGTTTCTTTGGTGCAACCGGAGATCAACCCGCTGGGTTTTGCCTGGGAGAGCCTTGCCGATCCCCAGGGGCGCCCTTTGGCAGCCACGACGCATGACGGCGCTCGCCCTTTTAATGGGGAAGAATTGAGACGCATTCTCGAGGTGGCCCCCTGCCTTCCCTGTCATGGCCGTTATGATGATCCGATCTGGTCGAATCCGGCGGCGGCCTTCGTTAGGGCCAAATTGCCATTGCATCAGCGGCAGGTGGGCCGCTGGTTGGACGGAACTGGAAAATGAGGATTCCGGTAAACCTGAGACTGGCGATGGCTCTCTGCATCTGGGTCGGAGCTGTATGGGCTTTGCCCTGCCTCGGTTCTCCGGCCCCGAGTCCGGGACCGGAGGTGGGTCATTCTCCAGCGGGCCTTGCGTGTCCCGGTGGCCCTAAAGGCAGATCGGATTGCCCCTGGGCGCCTGGGGGGCTCATAAGCAACCCCGCTGATTTAACTCCTGCTGCCCGTACCTGCGGCCGCTGCCATCAAGAACAGGAGCACTGGGTAAAAAGATCCCTCATGGCCACCGCCAGCGGGATCATCAACCAGACCCGGTTTCTCTGGGGAGCCCAGCCGGATGCAGCGCCGCGCTATGGGGCTGCGGCAATTGCGGGGCTGCGGCTCCTGCCCACCCAGGAGGCCTCGGGGGCCCTGGTGGACGACCTGCTCCGCCGCCGCTGCCTGCGCTGCCATCTCGGGGCCTCCGATCCGAGGAGCCCTGAAGGGGCCGCAGGTGATGCCGGGGCGAAGGGCGGGTCGGCTTGTGCGGCGTGCCATATCGTGAACGAGAGCGAGAGAATTGGGCCGGACCAGAAAGTGCCCGGGAAGGGAGGACAACCAGGACCTTATCGCCTGACCACATCTGTGCCCACTTCCCAATGTCTCCACTGCCACCGCGAGAATCACGCGGGCGCCGATTACGCAGGACTTTTCGAGCGGGATCAATCGGTATCCTCTAACTTTGAGGCCACGGACCCCGGTTTAGTTCCTCAGCTCTATGGCAATTCGTATCACTTCCTGCTGCCTGATATTCATTACGAACGCGGGATGCATTGCATCGATTGCCACCCGATGGAAGAAATCATGGGCGAGGGAACCATCCACTCTCAATCTCAGGAGCAGGTAGGCTTACGGTGCACGGACTGTCACGGCAGCCCGGGGAAACCGCCCCACAGCCGCCGGGTGACCATTGCCGACCAGCGGGCCCTGCGGGCGGCCCGCGCCAATCCCCACTACGATCTCGAAATCGGCCAAAAGGTTATTGTCACCTCAAAAGGCTACCTGCTGACGAACACCCGGGAAGAGAAAGGAGGCAGGTTCCTGCTGGTGTCCAAGGTTGATGGCAAAATACATCAAATTCCGACCCTGGCCCGGGAAGGTCCGGGAAAAGGGCCGCTTGACCATCGCCTCCCCGGCCACCTGAATAAAATGGAGTGCGCCGCCTGCCATGCCGCCTGGACTTTCCAGGATCTCGGGTTGCACTTGCTGCGGCTGGACGCCGCCGATTACCAGCCCTGGATCTGGCTCACCCAGCAGGATGATCCGCAGGCTACACGGATTCTCAGGGAAGAGCTGGTGAAGCCGCCGGGACAGAGAAATTTGCCGCACTCTCGAGACTATCTTACTGGCAAAGCCTCCCCTGGCATCTGGTTGGCAGGCTACTCCAGGCGCAGCTGGGAGGGGATCATTTTGGGCGTCGATTACCGGGGGCTGGTAAGCGCCTTCCGGCCTCAATATCAGTATTGGGTCAGCCGGGTGGATGCCGGAGGGCGGGTGCTCCTCGATTCTGTCACCCCGACCACGGCGGCTGGGCGGGCGGCCCTTGCCTGGAACCCTTATACCCCCCACACGACCAGGCGTCAGACCCGCGCTTGCTGGGACTGCCACGGAAATACACGCGCCTTGGGCTTGGGTGAGATGTTGATCCGGGCCAAAGATGGGCAGCCGCTGGGGCTGACCAGGCCAAACGCCGACGGCCTGGGCATTGGGTTCGAGCTGGACCAGGTGATTGATGGGCAGGGGCGGAGCCTGCAGACCACCACCAGGCCTGGAGCCGCATTTCTCGATCGAGAGCGGCTTAGGCGGCTGGACGCCGGTAATCCCCTTTATGTGAAATACCTTTTGGAGTATTATGCGAACAAGGAAGCCTATGGAGATCCCGCGGGTTTCACAGACCCCAAAAAGTGAGTAGGGCCAGGGTGCAGCCCATGGCCAGCAGAATCGCCAGATGGATGCTGAAGCGGTACCTATGCGCCGCATCGGGCTGGGCGGCGCCGGGAACCCAGGGGAGGACGGCGAGCAGGCCCAATGAGGCGAGAGGGATAATCAGTCCCGCCCAGAGGGCTGGCAGGTAGCGCAGCAGTACTTGAAGCCAGATGATGAGCCAGGGAGCGGTTATTTCGCCCACGGCTCGATTCTCCGGAGTCACCGTGGAATAGCCTGGAGGCCAGAGCAAGGCCAGCCCTAGCAGAATCAAGGCCAGGAGCATTGCCGCCAGCAATTCTCTGACAATCAGCTCTTTGCGTCTGGCGAATCTGGAACGGCTTTCCGGCATTATACCAACTTGCTGGGCAGGAGTTTTCAGTTGGGCGGTGCCAAGACCTTAGCAAACTTGCTAGCCGATTATATGTTACCGATTAGAAAAAACAAGCATCCCGAGTCTCGCCCGGGACGTCGCAGATTTGTGCTTTCCCTGGGATGGTCCCTGCTGGGGCTGGCCTTTGCCGGGGTGACCTGGATGACCGGGGGGTTCCTCGGTGGGGCTCGGGCCCGCTCAGATCCGGAACCGGCGAATTTCGGTCCCCCCGGCGCTTACCGCATCGGCTCAGTGGTCAAATTGGGCCGGATAGTTCTCTTGCGAGATGCAACCGGTTTCTGGGCTGTATTTGCCGTTTGTCCCCATTTAGGCTGCCAGCCTGCCTTTGATGAGAACCGGCGGATATTTGTCTGCCCGTGCCATGGAAGTCAGTTCGACCCGGAGGGGCGTTTCCTGGCGGGGCCCGCTAAAAGGGGCATGAGTTTGGCCGCGTTGCGTTTGGACAGCCTCGGGGCGCTGGTAGCCTATCCGCAAGAAAAGGTCAAGGCTGGTGACAGGTTTAACCCGTGAGATTCGATAAGTTCTTAGAGCACATCCATCCGTCTAAAATTTCGGAAGATCGCATCCGCATAAGCTCCACGTTTTGTCTGGGAGGCGCGGCGTTTTTTCTTTTCATTACCTTAGGCGTTACCGGCCTGCTCCTGGCCATTTACTATCTGCCCAGCGCCGCAGGGGCCAAGGCAGGGATCCACGATCTAACCTATGTGGTTCCCTTCGGCTGGCTCATCCGCGCCCTTCATTTTTGGGCCGGCCAACTCATGCTCGTGGCTATTCTTTTGCATACCGGGCGCGTGGTGGCGGCGCGTGCCTACCTACCCCCGCGGCAGGGAAATTGGCTGATCGGAGTGGCGCTCTTGCTCATTACCGGTGGCCTCGATTTTTCCGGCTACGTGCTGCGTTGGGACTCGCAAACCTTTTGGGCAGCTCAAGTAATGTCTCAGCTTCTGGAGCGGGTGCCGCTAATCGGCCCTGAACTGCAACAAATCCTGCTGGGCGGACCTCAAATCACCGAGTCCGGACTCTTGCGTTTCTATGCCTTTCATTGCCTCTTGGGGCCGGTGCTGTGCTTATCATTGATCATGTATCATTTTTGGCGGGTCCGGCGCGATGGGAACCTGGGAAAATCGCTCTGATAGCCTGATAGATTGCCAGCCAGATAGCGTCTGGCCGCGGAGGTCAAGTTGACATTCCGCGTAAATTTGCGTTACCATCCCGGCGAAGGGAAAATTGGGCTTCGAGAAGAGGACCGCTTGAGAGAATTTACTCGGGCCAAAAGGCTCCAAAATCTCGGTGGGCAGAAATAACAATGGATGTGGAATAATCCCGGTTAGGAGGGTTAACATCATGGCCAAAAGGATCATAAGTCTCTTGGTGTTGCTAATTCTTTTTATGGCTCTACCCATTGCCGCGGTAGAAGTATCCTCTGAATTCAAACCTGGTTCAGAGCCGGATGGTTTCAGGGGTATAAAGTGGGGAACCGATATATCAACTTTGAAAGGGATGAAATTAATAAAAGATGATGGACCCGAGAAATATTACCAGAAAAAAGACGACAATATGACCATAGGTGCTTCTCAACTTAGCGAGATCACCTATGGTTTTAAGGATGGGAAATTTGATAGTGTAATAATACATACAAAGGGATATGTAAATTATGGTCATTTAAAAGATGCTTGTATCGAGAAATATGGAAAAGGGATAAAAACGGGGGTTGGTGAATCATTTGCCTGGGTTGGGAATAAAACCTGGGTGAAGCTCAGGTATGAGAAGGACAAGGATGAAGGAGTCCTGATATCTTCGGTAATCCCCCAGGGGGGTTGTTAAAGGAGCCCGGTAGGTGAAGATCGTTTAGGCCTCGGTTGGGTTCGAGCGGAGATCTGAATAGGAACTGTAGGACAAAAACCGACCAGCCACCGTAAGTAAATCCTATAAATAAATAGGACACTTCCCGATTGCGGTCCATCCGGGCTCAGGCATCTAGTAATAACAAAACACCAGAGACCGCCGGTCAGGGCGACGGTTAAGGTTTATCTGAGAAAAGGAGCGCATAATGAGGCTGAAAAAGATTATTTTCATCGGATTGTGCCTGGTTTTGAGTGCTGGGCTGATCCACCTGAATGTGGGTGTCTGCCAACAGCCCAAGCCGGATGAAACGGGGACCAAACTGCCTGCGGCTACGCCCGCAGGCAAGACGCCGGCTCCCCAGCCCCCCTGTAACACGCCTGCCAAGGCGCCCGGGGAGGTCAAACCGGAAAGTAAGCCGGCAGCTCCGGCAATACCTCCGGCCAAGGAACCCGCCAAGCCTGAGGAAAATGAGGGATGTTAGCCCCGCGCCTGGGCGCCCTCATCTGCAATCCTGAGCGTTGCCACTTCCTGGACGCCCGGCCCTAGGCCCAAGAGGAACCCGGCCGCGGGAAGGAGCGTCCAGGCCGCTATTAGGGAAGGCTCTCCTGGGGCATTGTCCTGAGCTCAAGGCCCGGGATTAATCCTCCCTATATTGGAAAACCTGGCTCCCTCTATCGCCGCCCACCCCCGTACCTCATACGGCCGCCCACCCCCGCAAAGTAGGACAGATACCGACCTTGTGATGGCAAAAGGTCCTATAAGATAATCAGACTCATGCGGACAATATTTTCCCGGCGTTTATGCTTATATTGCAGGTGGAAAGGACCGGCTTCTTCGATGGCTTCTTAATCAAAGGAGGGCTGTGGCCGGAAGGGCGGGAGCGGTTTTGCTGTCATGGGAGTTCGCAGCTAAAAACTTATCCGAAAGGGAGGTGCGAGGCATGAAAAGGGCAATGGTTTTCGGTTTCTTCGCAGTATTGGTGGCAAGCCTGGCCTTGGGCGCAGGCCCCGTATTGGCGGAGGAGAGTTTCACGGTGGGCTGGCAACCGTATTACATTGACAGTTACTCGCCCGCGATTATTCAGGAACTCCATTTGACGGATAAATACCTTCCCGGGGTGAAAGTCGAATACCAGGAAGGTTTGCACACTGCCCTGTTTGCGGCCAGAGTTCTGGCGGGCCGGATCCAGGTGGGGTACGGGGAAGCCAATCCCTTAAACATCGTATGCAGCAATCGGGCCCAAGGCGAGGTCCGGGAAGTTATCTGCACCAGCAACTCACCCGGTCAGCGCTGCGCCTTGTTGTTGACCCGGCTCGATGCTCCCGACTTCAAGACGCCCCTGGATGCGATGAAATGGCTGGATGGCAAGATCGTCGCCTCCCCCTGGGGCAGTTGCGCTGACAAGTTTATGCGGATAGCCATGGATAAGCTGCAGATAAAGCCGGCGCAGTACCTTAATCAGAGCATCGAAATTATCAGCACGAATTTCAAGATCAAGAAGATTGACGCCGCGGCCGTGTGGGAACCGACCGCCTCGAGGGTAGGCACCCTGGCGGGCCTGGGAATCGCCAAGCTGGCTGCTACCGGCGAGGTCTGCGGCGATAGGGATGTCGGGATGATGATGATGCGCGGCGAATTCATCGATAAACATCCCGATCTGGCGAAAGGTTGGCTCAAGTGCGAACTGGAAGCTGAGCGCTTCATGGCTGATCCCAATAATTGGCAGAAGGCCGTGGCCATGATCGCCAAACACGCGGTGGGAATGCCCGAGAGGGCCATCTGGTTCGGCCTCTACGGCGAGATCCCCAAGAACGTTGGTGGAGTTAACCCCAAAACGGTTATGCCATTTACTATTGATGCTGAACTCAACAACTACATCCATGAGCTTTATAAATTCCAGGTTGCGCATAAGGAGGTTTCTACCGCAGCTCCCCCTGCCAACCTCATTGATGACCATCTCGCGGTGGAGGTGCTGAAGGAAGCCGGCCTGACGTCGCCTATCGGCCAGATTAATGCGCTCCCGGCTGATCAAAATCCCTTCAAGCAGTAACGGCTTTTAAGTTTGGGCGCCATACTCCTCTGGCCTGGATGACGGAGGGTTTTCAGGCCAGAGGAGGCCTTAGGCAAACCAGGTCATTTTAGAGACACACTGAGAGTGCCAATGGAACCGGAAGAAATACTCCATTCAGAAGAAGCCCAGGCCCTGGCCGAGCAGGGAAGGCAACCTCCTGCGCCTGAAGAAGAAGAGATGCAGCCCCTGACGTGGGAAATAACGATGGCCCGCATCAGGCATGCCCTGCGAACTTCGGCGCCGTACCTGGGAGCATTGGGATTACTGTCCACCCTGCTCGCCTATTGGCTGCTGACGGAAGTCTTTAAGGCGCCGCTGTTCGCCAAGATTCCCGGTCCGGTAGCAGTGGCGAACGAATGGTTTTCGCATCATCCCATGTTCGGCATATCCATTTACAGCAGCGTCTATTACCGGCACATTTGGGCAAGCTGCTGGCGGATTATCCAGGCTTTTCTCCTGGCGACCGTGCTCGGGGTGCCGCTTGGATTGTTCATGGGGTGGAAAAAGGTCTTCAAGGATTATACCTTTCCGCTTTTTGAATTGCTTCGGCCTATCCCCATGCTGGCTTGGGTGCCGCTGGCGATTCTGATGTTTCCGGGCTACGAAGCGAGCGTTATTTATGTGACCTTCCTGGGCTCCTTTTTCGTCACCACCCTGAACACCCTTCTCGGCGTCGAATCAATCGATGAGGCCTACTTCAGGGCGGCGCTTTGCTTGGGATCCAAGCCGCGGCATCTCTTTTTTCACGTTATCCTGCCCGGAGCCCTGCCGTTTATCTTCACGGGGCTGCAAATCAGCATGGGCTACGCCTGGTTTTGCCTGGTGGCCGGAGAGATGATCGCCGGCAGCTATGGCCTGGGTTATCTTATCTGGAACTCCTACATGCAGTTCCAGGAACCAGTGCTGATAATCGCCATGATCACCCTGGGATTTTTGGGATGGTTCAGCAGCGCCTTGATCCGCGTGCTGGCCAGGCGCTTGATGCAATGGCAAGTAAGGGAGATGGCTTGATGATACTCAGTCAAACCCTAGGGAAAGATGGCGAGGCGCTGGCGCCAAAACCGGCAATCTCCTCCGAGGCCACGGCGGGAAAGATTAGTATTCGAGACGTGTCCATCGTTTACGACCCGGAAGGGACCCACGTTGTCGCAGTCGACAGCTGCTCCCTGGAAATTCCGGCCGGAGAGTTCTGTGTCGTCGTGGGGCCGTCCGGCTGTGGCAAGACGACGCTGCTCAATGCCATCGCCGGGTTCCATGGGGTCACGTCGGGCGAAATCTATATGGACGATGACCTGCTCTGCTCGGCTGAGAGAACGACGAAACCCGGAGCCGACCGCATCGTGGTTTTTCAGAACGGGGCGCTCTTCCCGTGGAAGACGGTCCTGGAAAACATCGTCTACGGCCCGATGATCCAGGGAAAGATGTCCCGCCAGGAGGCCATTGCCGCCTGTCATGAACTGCTTATCCAAATGGGGCTGAGCGGAATTTCCCACAGATATCCGAGCGAGATCTCCGGCGGGATGCGCCGCCGGGTCGAGATTGCCCGGGCCATGATGAACGATCCCAAGGTGTTGCTGCTGGATGAGCCCTTCCGGGCCATGGACGCCCTGACCAAGACGGTGGTCCAGAAATACCTGCTGGATGTCTACGATGCTTCCAATAAGACCGTCTTCTTCATCACCCACGACCTGGATGAGGCCATATTTCTGGGCAGCAGGGTCATCGTGGTCACCAGCCGGCCAGCCCGGGTCAAGAGGATTATCAATATAGAAATACCTCGGCCACGTGACTTCCGGGTGCTCACATCCGAATATTACCGGAAACTGAAGGAGGAAACCCTGGAAGCGGTCCACGAAGAGGCCCAGAAGGCTTTTGAGGCTGGCGAACGGGAGATGGCTTAGCCCGGTGACGGGATTGCCACTGGCGGCTACGCCAGTTAAGAGGGGAAGTTTTATATGTCGGCGCCACCTAAAGGATCCAAGAATGGCAGCCTCGGTAAAAAGGTCCAGAAGGTCCTGACGGATAGGTCAGCCTACCGGGGCTGTTTTTCTATCATCGTCTTCCTGATCATCTGGGAGTTAGGCACCAGGTACGGCCTGCCAATCCTCAAGTCTATTCCGCCTCCGAGCGCGGTTCTGATTGCGTTCAAAGAGTCGTTCGTGGACCCGGCGTATTGGGGTGACTGGGGGAATAGCTTTGTACGGATTGGCCTCGGCTTCATTTTGGCCCAGATCATCGGCATTCCCCTGGGGCTGCTCATGGGAACCAGCCGCTACTTTCGGGAATTGAGTCTGCCGGTATTCGAGGTCTTGCGGCCCATACCGCCCCTGGCCTGGGTTCCCGCCGCGGCCCTTTTCTGGCCGACCCCTGAGATGAGTATCGTTTTCGTCACCTTTCTGGGCGCTTTTTTCGTGACGATCCTGAATATCGTGGGCGGGGCCCGGAGTATCGACGCCCGCTTCATCCGGGCGGCTGTTTCGCTCGGGTCCAGCCGTAGAGATATCTTCTGGCGAATCGTTCTTCCCGCGACCTTGCCCAGTATCATCGTGGCTTTGACGGTGGGCATCGGCGTCTGCTGGAACACGGTGGTGGCGGCCGAGATGCTCGCCGGCCACTCCGGCCTGGGGTTTCTGACCTGGCGGGCCTATGTGACCTTCACCTATCCCTTGATCGTGGTCGGCATGATCAGCATCGGCGTAGCCGGCTACATCTCCAGCGCTATTATCCGGCTTTTGGGAAGTCGTATGACGCCGTGGCTCAAAACCAGTTAATGCCGGTTACCATAGTAGAGGATGACTGAAATGCCGCAACCGATTGCCAACGGGCAGAACGGCCACTACCAAGTCCTGGCGCAGGCCGCGTCGGCCGAGATGATTGTAGAGAACGTGCGTAAGAGCTACGGGATCCACCCGGTGGTCCAGGTGCTGGAGGATTGCTCCCTGGTGCTGGAGAACCGTAAGCTCACGGTTTTGATCGGTCCTTCGGGCTGCGGCAAGAGCACCCTGATCAACATCCTGGCCGGCTATGACCTGCCGGATTCGGGAAAGGTCACCATCGACGGCCAACCGGTCAGGGGACCGGGACGCGACCGTCTGGTAGTCTTTCAAGAAACCGCTCTCTTTCCCTGGATGACCACCTTTCAGAACGTCAGTTACGGGCCCCAGGTTCGGAAGGAAATGGGCAAGGAAGCCTTGCAGGCGGAAACGATGAAGCTGCTTAAGCTGGTCGGGCTCGAAGCCTTCGCAGACAAGTATCCCTCACAACTTTCGGGCGGCATGATGCGCAGGGCCGAATTGGTCAGGGCCTTGATTAACCGGCCCAAGGTCATGCTCATGGACGAACCGTTCCGGGGACTGGACGCCATGACCCGGGAGTTGATGCAGGAGTATTACGTCCGTCTCTTCGAGACCAAACCCGGGACCAACCTGTTTGTGACCACGGAGATCGATGAGGCCATTTTCCTGGCGGACCGGCTCGTGATCATGAGCAACCGGCCAGCCAGCATCAGAAAGGTCATCGACATCAATCTGCCCAGGCCGCGCCAGTTCCAGATGCTCACTTCCAAGGAATATCTGGGATATAAGAAGGATGCCTTGGAAATACTTCATGTGGAAGCCATGAAGGCCTTTGCTAAGGGTAAGCAGGACGCTGCCGACTTTATGGAGGCATATTCAAAGACCGCAGGCAATCCTTGATGAGGGCTAATTCATCCCAAAATATCTTCGGGTACCGGAAATGGATTCCGGGCGTGGGCAATAGGCTGATGTTGGCGTCTTGGGCGGGATGCCGGCAGGCGACCCCCGGCATATAAATTGACTTCATTATTCGATATTTCTATAATTTAAGATATATAGATGTTATCGAATCCGGTCACCTGGCAATAATCGAGGGTTTCTTATCTCCTTTCGGCATTAGACCCCGGACATTGCCTGCAGGAGATTCGTCATGGCGGTTAACTCTCCATTGCTCAAAGAACTTAAGAGGGGCTACAGCCTTCTCTTCGAAAAGCAATGGCATCCGCTCGTGGGAGGGTTATTGATCGGGCTTCTGGCCATAATGATTGAGGCCTGGTCGCGGCCTTGGGGCATTGTGGCAGGAATCCGCAATTGGGCCGATTGGCTTTTTTACGGAGTGGGCCTGTACGCCCACAAGCCGGAAAACCCCTTGCTCTTTTCCCCATCCGTGATGGATCTGGGCCTTATCCTGGGAAGCCTTGCCGCGGCGCTGCTGGCCAAAGAATTTGCCTTGCAAAGGCCTCCGAAACTCGAAGCAGTTAAGGGCCTGGTGGGGGGCCTGTTCATGGGAGTGGGCTCCTCGCTGGCTCTGGGATGCAACGTCGGGGCTTTTTTCTCTCCTCTGGTCAACCTGTCCGCCAACGCTTTGTTGATGATGATCGGGTTGATCTGCGGCGCCTATCTCGGTCTTCGCTACATCCTCTGGGAAGTGGAAAACCTTCCTGCCCCCAGTCCCGCCTCAGCCGTAACTTCTCCCAAGCAGACCCCAACGTTCAATTGGAAGACGGCTCATCCCTATTTGGGCGCCCTGGTCTTGGTTGGCCTGGTGTTGGCGGCCCATCTCTATGGCAAGTTTTCCTATGGCGAAGCTGGGGGATTGCTGCTCTTTGGAGCCGCTTTCGGGGTCGTGATCCAGCGTTGCCGTTTCTGCTTTGTGCGCGCCTTTCGGGACCCCTTTATGACTGGTGAATCCGAGATCGGCAAGGCCGTGGCCATCAGCATTATCATTGCCGTCATCGGTATTGCGGTGCTCAAGGCGACCGGCCTCAGGAGAGAGACCATGTATGTGATACCAGCCTTCGGTTGGGGCTCCTTGGTGGGAGGAGTCATTTTTGGCATCGGCATGGTCGTTGCCGGAGGCTGCGGCAGTGGGACCCTTTGGAGAGTGGCCGAAGGGAATATGAAGTTATGGATTGCCTTGTTTGCTTTTGCCACCTCCAACTCCCTTATGACTGGATGGCTGCTAGCCTGGGGGATTCGTCCAACACTGGGTTCAGCAGTCTTCCTACCCCACTACGTAGGTTGGGAAGGGGCCATCTTTTTGGTCATTGGCATTGCTCTGATCTGGTTAGTGATTCTTGCCTGGAATGAACAGACCAACAAATTCACCGTGGAACTCTGAGGTCGAAGCGTATCGGGGAACTGCGCCGTGCCGGCTGCTAATTGGGGATGTTACCAAACCATAAGGGGGAACTCGCATGGATGACCTCAAACCCGACGAAGTTCTGGATTGCCGGGGCCTTAGTTGCCCTATGCCGATTCTCAAGATTAAGAGAGCCATAGCCAACATGAGCGCCGGCCAGGTCCTGGAGGTCTTGGGAACCGACCCCGGAACCAGGAACGACCTCCCTGCCTGGGCCAAACGGACCGGGAACGAGTATCTTGGCGAGAAAGAAGGAAGCGGTTTCATTCACTTTTTTGTTCGAAAAGCCTCGTAGCGACTGCAACCCAGATCCTCTGATCCGGAAGGGGAATCATGGAAGAAACGTTGGGAATATTGGTAGCCACGAAGGATTCCCTGGAACACCTGCTGGGATTGGTGGCCGCGGCTCAAAAGAAGGGATTGCGCCTGGTTATCTTTCTGACCGCGGAGGGAGTCTTGCTCTCCCAGGAGCCCCGCTTCAGGGAACTTGCGGGCCGGGCGGAAATATCTTTGTGCGATGTCGGTTTCAAAGGCTTTGGGCTGCAAGGAGAGGTGCCTGGTCTGGAAAAGAAGGATTTCGCCACCCAGGCCAAGCACGCGGAAATGCTGGCAGACTGCAATTATTATTTCATGTTGTGAGGGTGCTTCAACATGCCTGCGAAAAAAGTGGCGATCCTGGCGCGCCACCCCCATCGCCAGTATGAGGCATTGCGGTCCAGCTTGGGGTGCCTCCTGGAAAACCATGAGGTGACTTACCTGGTGCTGGGGTACGAGGTAGACCTGGACCAGGCCTATAGCGAGAACCTGGAGTTTTTGGATGAAATGGAAGGGACTCGCTTCAGCAATCACCCGGACAATGTGGAGAAGCATGGCTTCGGTTATCTTGACCTGGCCCAGATAGGGGAGTTGCTGCGAGAGCAGGACATCGTCATTCCTTTCTGAGAGGGGATATGAAGATTTTACACGTGTTTCGGCATCCGCCGGATGAGGTGGTTCTGGAATTGGCGGCTATCGTTTCCCGGGAGAGAGAGGCCGCCGAATTTCCACTGTATCAGGATGGGGTCGATTATGATCTGCTGTTGGAGTTGATACTTAGCAACGACCAGGTAATTACCTGGTGGTAAGACGAAGAAATATAAGCCCATGGCAAAGGGAAAAAGAAGTTCAGCTTCCGCTATTTCCCGATAAATGAGCCAGCCGCTCAGAATCCCAGCCTCATTAGCCGTTAGCCTCCAGCCATTTGAGCAGACTGGGGTTGTGGATAGCCTCCAGTGCGAAGGCGCCGGGCCCATCTCCCCGCCATCTTAAAGGCGGCGCACCTGGTTCCGCCGGCACGCCAGTTCTGCCTCAGCCATACCCATTGGCGTTGACCCAAGCGCCCTGCAGCGGCCTGATGTCCATCTCCGGGGCGCCAGTCTCATTCCCCTGCTACCCATTTGCGGATAAACAGAGCACCCCATTAATCAGAATTTTTCCATAATATCAAAGTAGATAGATGAGTGCCGCGTTTGTTCTGATATACTTTAAAAATAATTCAGGCCCAGGGAAAACCCTCGATGTCATATACACGCATTATTATTCTGTTATCGCTAACCATGATTTTATTTGCGAGTAATTCCCTGCTATGCAGGGCCGCTCTCAAGAGTACCAGCATTGACGCAGCCAGCTTTACGACAATTCGCTTAATTTCCGGAGCGATTATACTGTGGGTGATAGTGCGAACGAATCACGGCACCCATGTCGGTGGCGGCAACTGGCCGTCAGCTTTTATGCTGTTCGTTTATGCTATCGGATTTTCTTTCGCCTATATCAGTCTATCTGCCGCAACCGGTGCCTTACTGCTCTTCAGTGCCGTAGAGGCGACCATGATCAGCCATGGGATTTGGATGGGAGAACGTCTGCGCAGAGTACAGCTTCTCGGCCTCGTCCTCGCCTTCAGTGGATTTGTCGGTCTGTTGCTGCCAGGGCTCACGGCCCCTCCCCTGGGCGGTTCCATATCGATGTTAATCGCCGGGGTGGCTTGGGGCATATATTCTTTGCGCGGGAGAGGGGCGAGAGATCCCGTCAAGTCAACTGCAGGGAATTTCCTGCGCGCCGTCCCCATGGCGCTGGCACTGAGTATATTGAGCTTTAAAGGCGCCACTCTCGATAATGCCGGAGTCGTCTATGCGATAGCGTCGGGCGCCCTGGCTTCTGGAATAGGGTACTCCATCTGGTATATGGCCTTACCCGCCTTAAAGGCTACCAGCGCCGCCATAGTGCAACTCTGTGCCCCGGTTATTGCGGCCCTGGGTGGCCTCGTCTTGCTTGGTGAGCCTATAACCATGCGCCTGGCGCTGGCCTGCGTAGCTATACTCGGTGGGATCGCCCTGGCAATTCTGGAGAAGCGCAATGGTAACTTCGCCAACTAGATCGTTCCAACTGGCACCCCGCCAGGAGGCGTTCGCCTAATGCAGCACCTCGGGGCACCAACAGTTTTCGGAACCATGCTGCAATGGTATAATGGAAAAGTCGACCCCGCCAACGCTACGATTTAGGCCCCGCTTTCCTGATCCTGGCGCTGGGGGTTATTCCCCGATCAGGGCCTTCGGGCTCTGCCGCTGCCACCGGCAAGGCTGAGGTGCGGCGGGAAAATGTGAGAACCCGGGTGAAATGCCCGGTTGGCAAGCAACTGCAAAGGCGAAGCCGGTAATGAGTCCGACCATTCGTATCCTTGGCCGTCCGCAGCCTATAACCGTTGAGGATGGTTCGACTCTTTTGAAGGCGCTGGTTGCGGCAGGATTTTCCGTCGCGGCCGATTGCGGCGGCAAGGGCAAATGCGGCCGCTGCAAGGTCAAGGTTCATAAAGGGGCATCGCGTCTGCCGCTCGCGCCGGTGGAGAGCAAACGCCTCGGAGACGCGGAGGCCGCCCGGGGCTTGCGGCTGGCCTGTCAACATGCGGCTGTTGATGGGCTGGTTTTGGAAGTCGTCGAAGAGTTGTATCGGCAGGAAGTCTACAAAAGGCTTGGGATTGGCCTTGGCCGGCCTTTACCGGTGAGCCCCTCTGTCCACCTGGTTCCTCTTCCCGGTGGGGAAATTGAAAGTGCCTTGGCGGCAGCAGGGCTTCTCAAGGAGGTCGACTGGCCGGCCATCCTGCCGGACGCCGGGCGTTGCCAACCCCCCGCCGGTGAGAGACCTGCCGTGTCCGCTGGTCTTCCCCCATCGTGCTGCTCTGCGCTCGTCACCGAGTTTAACCGGGTAATCGGGCTGGTGGCGCCCTCTTTTGCGCCTTACGGGGTCGCAGTCGATTTGGGGACCAGCACCATAGCCGTCTACCTGGGCAACCTGCAAACAGGAGAAGTCCTCGGCATCGAGAGCGCCCGCAATCCTCAAATCTCCTTCGGAGCCGATGTCATGAGCCGGATCACGGCTTGCAGGGATCCCAAGGATGCGGAAACCCTGAGAGAGATGGCCCGTGGGACCATATCTGCCTGCATCCGGACCCTGGGCCGGCGCTATGACCTTCCCCAGGAAAGTCTGGTGGACGCGCTGGTGGTGGGAAACTCCACCATGATCCACATTCTCCTGGGAGCCCCCGTGCACGGCCTGGGAGTCGCCCCCTATCGGCCCCTATTTCATGAAAGCCTCAAAGTTCGAGCGCAGGAAATCGGATTGCCGCTCCATGCGGGCGCCTTCGTGCAAACTCTCCCTCTGCCCTCGGCCTTTGTAGGCGCCGATACGATGGCCGCCTGGTTGTGGGTGGAGCGTACTGGGGATGAAGGCCCGACGCTGCTTTTGGACCTGGGGACCAACGGAGAGATGGTGCTTTCGGTAAACGGCCGCCTGTGGGCCACCTCCTGCGCCACCGGTCCCGCCTTCGAAGGCGCCACCCTCAGTTGCGGCATGGCCGGAATGCCCGGCGCCATCGAGAAGGTGGCCTTCCTGGATGGGGCTCTGGAACTGAAGGTGATCGGGGACTCCGCAGATCCTGCCATCCGCCCGCAGGGCCTTTGCGGTTCTGGCGCCATGTCGGCGCTGGCGGCTCTCCTGAAGTGCGGCATCATTCGTCCTGACGGGAGATTCGAGCCGGGTTTGCATCATAAGTCTCTGCGGCGTACGCCTGCAGGAGTCGAATTCATTCTCGCTTCGGCTAAACAGGCTGCCAATGGACGGCCTGTCGTCATGACCCAGAAAGATGTTCGGGAATTACAGCTTGCCAAGGGCGCCGTCGCCACCGGGATTAAGTTCCTCTGTAAGGCTGCAGGAATCCGGGCGCCGGCACGCATACTTCTGGCCGGAGCCTTTGGCAACGTTATTGCGGCAGAGGATGCCATTACTATGGGTATGGTCCCCAGGATCGATGCCGGCAGAATCGCCGGAATCGGCAATGCCGCCGGGCTGGGGGCCTCACTGGCCCTCTTGGATATTCGGGGCCGCCGGCGTGCCGAGGCGCTGCTTCACGAAATGGAGGTGGTAGAAATGGGCGACGCCCCGGGTTTCAGAGAGGCCTTCTTTGCAAGCCTTGCCTTTCCGGAAGGACGGCAAGCGGACCGAGAGCTTTAACCTATGAGTCGTTTGCTATCATTACTTGCGCCAAAACTCCGCAGCCGGCTGGTGCTTCTGGTGCTCCTGGCTGTCCTGCCATCTCTGGGGCTGATGTTCTACATGGGATTGGAAGAACATCAGATACAGTCGGCTGACCTGGAGATGAACACCCTGCGGCTTACTCGCCTGGCAGCCGGCCACTTGAGCCAGGCTATCGAAGGAACCCGCCAGTTGCTTACGGGGCTTTCCCAGTTGCGCGAGGTCCGCGAGGGTGATTTCGAGGAGAGCAGAGAGCTCTTTGTAAATCTACTCAAGGAATTTCCATATTATGTGAACCTGGGCATGATTGACGACAACGGCGATATCGTCTGCAGCGGCTGGCAATCTGAGGCGCCCGTTCATTTGGGAGACCAGGGTTATGTCCAGCGCGCCCTGAAGACGGGCGATTTTGTGATAAGCGGTTATCAACTGGAGAGCTCCAGCGGAAAACCGGTAATCTATTTCGTTTATCCGGTAAAGGGTTTGGTGTCTGAGGTTTATGCCGCTCTCGACCTCTCCTCGATCAAAACTATCGACATTGCGGCGCAACTCCCAGCCGGCGGAGTGTTTCTGGTCCTAGATTACAATGGCGTGATTCTGGCCCGGTACCCTGCTCCTGAAAAGTGGATCGGCCAACTTATGCCTGCCGATTGGCCCTTTTTGGGCTATTTGATGGTCCCTTTCGAGCCGGTGGTTGACGCCGGTACGGATGAAGGCCGGGGCTCGCTCGTGGCCATTAATGGCGGCGACCTGAAACCGGAGCGGCTCTATGGGATCACCACGATTCATGCCGCTCCGGAGACGAACATCTACGTAAGCATCGGGATGTCGAAGGAAACGGCTTTCGCCGCGATTAATCGCGTATTCCAAAGGAATGTTACAGGTGTGGTCCTGGTTGGTATTCTGGCACTGGTGGCGGCCTGGATAGGCGGCGACGTCTTTATTTTGCGCCGCCTGAAGGATCTCGTCGGCGCCACCAAACGCATGGCTTCCGGAGATCTGGGCGTGCGGGTCAGGCCGTTCGGCGATCGTGACGAACTTAGCATATTGGCTTCCTCGTTCAACGAAATGGCCGAATCGCTCGACGCCCGCACCACGCAGGTGCGCCAGGCTGAGGCCAAGTACCGCACCCTTGTAGAGCAGATCCCGATGGTCACTTATACCGCGCCCCTGGACAAGGCTCGCGGCGCCTTCTACATCAGCCCGCAGATTGAATCGATCCTGGGGTACTCTCCTAAAGAGTGGCTGGCTGACCCGGGATTGTGGGTCAAGCTACTCCACCCGGAGGATCGGGATCGGGTTTTGGCGGAAAGTCAGAGAGCCCCCCTGGATTCTAACGGGGCAGTATTTCGGTCTGAATACCGTATACTTACCAGAAAAAGCGACGTGTTGTGGCTCCGCGACGAGGCCACGGCGGTGAGAAGTGGACTGGCTGAGCCTGAGTTTTTACAGGGAATCATGTTCGATGTCACGGATCAAAAACGGTTTGAAGAAGAACTTAAGAGTTCCCATGAAAGAATGCGCGAGCTTGCCGCTCACATAGAAGGCGTGCGGGAAGAAGAAAGAACCCGGATTGCCCGGGAGATCCACGACGAACTGGGCCAGGCGCTCACAGGTATCAAGATCGATCTGGCCTGGATGAACAAGAAACTCCAGTTTCCCGATGGAGCCACCGAGACAGGCTTGCTGTTAAAGAGGATAACAGGCATGAAGGATACCATCGACGCCACGGTGCAAGTGGTGCGAAAGATCAGCGCCGAACTCAGGCCGGGTATCCTCGATGGGTTCGGTCTGCCGGCGGCCATCGAATGGCAGGCTGCGGAGTTTCAGGACCGTACCGGTTTACAGTGCCAAATCAGCGCCATTCCTGAGGATCTGGATCTGGCTGAAAGGCCTTCTTCAGCAATTTTTCGAATTTTCCAGGAACTTTTGAATAACGTCGTCCGCCACGCCAACGCCAGCAAGGTAAGTATCAGCTTGAGGAAGAGGAGGGGAATGCTGATCCTGGAGGTTCAGGACAATGGCAGAGGAATTTCCGAGAACGAAAAATACAAGGCAAATTCCTTCGGGCTTTTGGGAGTCCGGGAGCGAGTGGCGATCCTGGGTGGCAAGTCCAGCATTAAAGGCGTCCAGGGGCAGGGGACGATTGTCACCATAAGGATTCCCCTTCCAGGCGAATCAGGAACTAATAACCACATCAAAGCCTAGCGTTAGCGGAGAAGCCGAGATGCCCAGAGTATTGGTTGCCGATGATCACGCCATCATGAGGCGTGGTTTGAAACACATCCTGGAGGAAGAATTCCACAGTATCATATTCGGGGAAGCCAGCAACGGTCAGGAGGCGCTCGATCTGGCCTGGAAGCAGGACTGGGATATTGTGATCCTCGACATCACCATGCCCGGCCGCGGCGGACTCGACATACTGAAAGAGTTGAAACAGTTCCGCCCGAAACTGCCGGTGCTGGTCCTTAGTATGCACTCGGAAGATCAGTTTGCGGTGCGCGTCTTGAAGGCCGGCGCCTCAGGCTATATGACCAAGGAAAACGTTCCTGAGGAACTGGTCAAGGCCTTCAAGAAAGTGCTGGCAGGCGGGAAATACGTCAGCGCCTCTCTTGCGGAAAAATTGGCTCTCCGCCTGGAAATCGATGACGAGAAGCCCTTATATGAAACGCTCTCGGATCGCGAATACCAGGTACTCTGTCTGATCGGCTCGGGGAAAACCGTCAAACAGATATCCGAGGAGCTAGCGCTCAGCATCAAAACGATCAGCACCTACCGCACCAGGATCCTGGAAAAGCTCAGAATGACCTCGAACGCGGAACTGACCCATTATGCCCTGAAACACAAATTGGTGGATTGTGACCTTTAGGAGTGCCGGCAATGGCTCGGTGAAGAGGAACTGAGCTGAGCTTATCATAACAGACCAGGAAAGAGGACGCCCATGAAGCGCAACAAGAGATGGGGCATGACCCTGGCGGTGCTGCTGGCCGTCTTCCTTGCTGCTGCGGCCTGGGGTCAACTGCGAATCCAATCGGGGGCCTTGACCGACGCCTTAAAGGATAACATCCGGCACCCGCCGAAATTGGAGGAGTTGATCTTCCGGCTCACCAACGACGCTCGCCGCCAGAACGGCCTCCCCGACCTGGAGCCGGATGAGGCGCTGTCGGAAGCGGCCCGGAATTACAGCGACGAGTTGCTGAAGGGCAACTTCTTCAGCCATAAAGACCTCCAGGGCAGGGGCCCCCAGCAGCGCCTGGATGAGGAACAACCGGCGAAGCAGGCGTATGCTTATCGCGTGGGCGAGAATATTGCCGGTTTTTCCAGACTCGATTATTCTGACACTAAAACCCTAGCCCGGATGATCATGGATGGTTGGATGACTTCCCCGGCCCACCGGCAGAATATTCTCCAGCCTCTCTATACCCATTTAGGGGTGGGGGTGTCGATCCAGGGAACAGAGCTGCGGGTCACTCAGGAATTTGCCAGAAGGACGGCCCTGAGATAGATCAGGCTCGCCATTAAGAACTCCTTAGCCTTTCCGTTAATCCCCCATCCACCTGTCGCCCCGGGGGGGGGAGGGAAAAACTCGAGTGGAAGCCTATGAGAGTGAGACGTCCAGAGACTAACCCCTCAGGGCCCTGCTCAAACAACTGCCTGAAACCGACCCGAAAGATTAGCGAAGCGAATCTGAAACTTAGGTCAAACCAGTCTCATGCTCAGGAAACCATGCCATTCGAACGAAGCGCAACCGGCCAGCGCCGGGCATCCGGCGACAGCCCTGGATACCCGCCTGAACGAATTTCTCACGAAGTGCCGTTCAGGACGTACACCCCGCGAATGCCTGATATGCCAGAAAAATTGTGAATTCCTGCGCAGCACCATGACTCCCAGACAACTGGCTGAAAAGCTGAAAGAGGATTATGGCTTTGACGCTACCATTCCCTTTTCCTGCAACCTTTGCAGCCTGTGTGGCGAGCTTTGCCCTGAAGGTTTGGACGTTGGCGGTCTCTGCCAGGAAGTCAGGACCTACCTTTCCTCTCAAGGCCTGTCCCCTCTGCCCCAGCACAAACCGGTTATCAGCCATCAGCGGTGGAGCTCCTCCAGGGTTTTCACGTTAGCCAAAGCAAATCGCCTGAACCAGGCAGACACTCGACAGGTTTTTTTCCCGGGGTGCAATCTCGCTGCCTATTCACCTGACCTGGTGGCGAAAACCTTTGAGCATTTGCGCAGCAAAATGCCCCATACCGGGATCATCCTTAACTGCTGCGGCGCTCCCAGCTATCTGCTGGGTGAAATGACTCTATTCCAAGGCATCCTGGAGGGAATCGACCGGCAGCTGAAAGCCCTGGGGGCCTCTGAAATCATAACGGCCTGCCCCGGGTGCTACCAGTTTCTCAAGGTTCATGCCCCTCAATGGAAGATCAGCGGCCTCTACGATGTGTTGGTTGAAGTCGGGCTACCGGAGAGGGACTTTGGGACCGCGGCAGCTATTTTTGCCATCCATGATTCTTGTCCGGTTCGCCATGAGGCGGCATTCCGGCAGTCCGTTCGGGAGGTGCTGCAGAAACTGGGGTGCCGCACCGCAGAGATGAAGTTCAGCGGGGAAAGGACACGCTGTTGTGGGGGAGGGGGCATGATGGCCGCAATAAATCCCGGGCTCTCCGGGAAGATTGCCCGGCGGCGCGTGGAGGAAACTCCCCATGATATCGTGACTTACTGCGCCGGATGCCGCGAGAATTTCGCCCGCCAGGAAAAGGGAGCACTGCATGTGTTAGACCTGGTATTTAATTCCAACTGGCAGCAGGACAGCACGAAGCCGCCTGGCGCTGGCCTTAAGAAGTGGAAGAACCGCTGGGACTTAAAGCGTCGGTTAAAGCGGAGCTAGACCCTGGCGACCATGAATGGTCTATCCCCAAAGCGCCTTACCGACAAAAATTCGGAAGAAGGTTTGAGATGGAAGAACCGATGGCAAAAGAGTCTTGCCTGAACAGCAGGCGCGGTTTCGTCAAGGGAGTCTTTGGAGGGTGTGCGGCGGTGTTGCTGTCCGGTGTGGTTGTCCCTTCTGCCTTCGCCGCTCCAGCGGGACCGGCCCGGCCTGGGAGCGATGCCGAACTGGCGGAATGGTCCAAACAGCGATTTCTTTTTCACTGGAACTGCTCCCAGGCGGTGCTGGAAGCCCTTGGTCCCAGGTATGGGCTCGATTACAATTTGGCCGTGAAAATCGCCTGCGCCTTCGCCGCGGGTGAATGGAAGGGTAAGACCTGTGGCTCTTTCACCGCTGGTTACATGGCGATCGGTCTGGCGCATGGGGCGATCCCTAAGAAAGAAGACCATTATGACGTTAAGCCGGTCCATGAGCGGTTGGTGCGATTTGACCAAGCCATGCTGGCCGCCTTCGGCACCCTGGACTGCAGCGCCTTGCTGGGTACGGACATGGGCACTCCCCAGGGGATTAAAGAGGCGGCTGACCGGGGAATGTTTACCAAGGTATGTCCCAAAACCGTAGTGGCGGCGGTGACTGGAATCCTGAAGATCAACGTCTGAGGGTGTCGGTAGGGCGGGCCTCCGTGCAGGTGGGGCGGGCCTCCTTGCCCGCCATGTGGAGGCGGCCAGGGACGGCGCCCCACCCAAGCAAAGCGTAAAATCCAAGCCAGGCGCGGCGCAGGAAGGCAGAGGAGATGAGAAGAACGATAAGAGAGCAAGCACCGGAAACGACCGTTTCCCTGGCGGACGCCCCGCTGGGGGGAATTGTTCTTTCCTTTACCGCCAAGGGGTTGGCAGCCCTCGATTTTGCCGAAGAGGCCGGCGAGATAGTCCGGGAGCGCACCTCCCTAGCAGAGACGGTTGCTCCCATGATCGGGAGGGTGGTCAAGGAACTGCGCGCCTTTTTTGCGGGAGCGCCTACGGATTTTCGGGACCTGCCCCTGGACCTGCAGGGCACGCCCTTCCAACTCAGGGTCTGGCAGGAATTGCGCCGCATTCCCTGGGGCGCCACCATCTCCTACCGGGAATTGGCTCGACGGGCCGGCTCCCCCAAGGCCTTCCGGGCCGCGGGCCAAGCCAACGCCGTTAACCCCATCCCCATCATCATTCCCTGCCACCGGGTCATCTCGGCCGACGGCGGGCTCGGCGGCTACAGCTCCGGCCTGTGGCGCAAATGCTGGCTCCTGAAGCACGAAGGAGTTAGGCAAAAAGGTTGTAGGTAAAAATAGGGGTGCGGCCCCACCGGCGCCCAGCGCCACCCTAGGCCCTTACATGGCCCTGCACCTCGTAACCCTCTTCTTGGAGCTTCCCGGCGAAATAGGGAATGGTCTGCTTCAGCCCCTGCTCCAGGGAAATCTCGGGTTGCCAGCCCAATAAGTCCCTGGCCCTGGAAATATCCGGGCGGCGCCGCCCCGGGTCGTCGGGCGGCAGAGGCCGATGGCTGATGGGCGAGGGGCTTTTCACCATCGATTTGACCTTGGTAGCCAGCTCCAGGATGGTAAATTCATCAGGGTTGCCCAGGTTCACCGGGTCATGCACCCCCTCTTGGTTCATCAGGCGCACCAGGGCCTCCACCAGGTCGGAGACATAGCAAAAGGAGCGGGTCTGTTGGCCCTGGCCATAGATGGTGATCTCGCCGCCGGTCAAGGCCTGGACGATGAAATTGCTCACCACCCGGCCGTCATTAATGGCCATCCGGGGACCGAAGGTGTTGAATATGCGGGCGATGCGGATATCTACCCCATTCTGGCGGTGATAATCCATCATCAGGGTTTCCGCCACCCTCTTGCCTTCGTCGTAGCAGCTCCGCACTCCTATACAGTTGACGTTGCCCCAATATTCCTCTTTTTGGGGATGGACCAGGGGATCACCGTAGACCTCGGAGGTGGAGGCCAACAGGATGCGGGCCTTGACCCTTTTCGCCAGCCCCAGCATGTTGAGGGTTCCCAGGACATTAGTCTTGATAGTCTTCACCGGGTTGTATTGGTAGTGCACCGGCGAGGCGGGGCAGGCCAGGTGATAGATCTGGTCCACCTCCAGCATGACGGCAGTGACCACGTCCTGGCGGATCAGCTCCAGGCGGGGATTGTCCCTCAGGGGGTCCAGGTTCTTCTTGGAGCCGGTGAAGTAATTGTCCAGACAAAGGACTTCATGGTTCTGGGCAAGGAGCCGCTCCACCAAATGGGAGCCGATGAATCCTGCCCCGCCGGTTACCAGCACGCGGGCCATAATTGCCGTTCTCCTTCCCTCGAATAATTGCCCCCCATTGTAACCTCCCCGGGCCGCCAGGTAAATTCCAGATTGACACAATCCCCAAATAACTGAGAATATACGGGTATAGACGATGCCGCTTATCCTTATTTAGCGTGGGGTGAAACTATGCTTGGGCGCACGGAACGGCTTAGCTTTCCAGGGTTGCGATCCTGGGGAAAACCCTTCTTGTTTCTGGCGATGGCCTTGCTGCTGGCCGGCTGTTCCCAGAAATCCCAAAAATCCGCTGAGGAATTGCGAGGCGAGATTCAGGATCTCAAAAAGGAAGTCAAATCCATGCAGGAGAAGTTGGACAAATTGCAGGCCAACCAACAGGCCATGCTGGCCCTCCTGCAGAAACCCGTCCAGCCGCCGCCGGCCGCGGAGTTAGTTCCGCCGCCGCCTCCGCAGCCGCCGCCTCCGCAGATTCTGACGGTCAGCCAGTTGCTGGCCAACAAGGACCGCCTCCTGGGCAGCCGGGTCACGGTGAGGGGCATGCCGGGACCGGTGATTATGCACCACAAGTCCTTGCTCCTGCTGGCCCCGGAAGGGATGGTGGAGGTCCTCCTGGGCAGCCTCCCGGATGAAAAATTGGTGGCCCGCCTCACCTCCACCCCCCTGGAGAAGCCGATAACCGTCACCGGGGTTGTGGGCCCGCCGGCCCCGGATTCCAGCGCCAAGCTGGCAATCACCGCCGAGGCCGTGGATTTCTGAGGAGGAATGAACCTCCGGTGTCGGCCTGGCGCACCATAAGCCGGCGGCTGTTGAGTAAAAAGCCGGTTGTCTCTGGCCGCGGCCTGACCCTGAGCCGCAGCCTGAATCGTCTGGACCTGATGGTCATGGGGGTGGCCCAGATCATCGGCGCCGGCATCTTCGTCATCTCCGGCGTGGGCATCCGGATCGCCGGGCCGGGGATGCTCCTCTCCCTGCTGCTGGCGGGAACCGCCTGCACCCTGGCGGCCCTGTGCTATGCCGAGTTGGCGGCCATGATGCCCCTGGCCGGCAGCGTTTACACATACGCCTACGGCATCTTCGGGGAGCTGGCCGCCTGGATCATCGGCTGGGACCTGATCCTGGAATACGGCATGGGCGCGGCCACGGTGGCCTCCGGCTGGTCCAGCTACCTGCAGGACCTGATGCTGGGATTCGGTTGGCGCCTGCCTCAATGGGCCAGCGGCCCGCCCTTCAGCCAGCCGGGCCGGGTGCTCAATCTGCCCGCGGCCCTGGTGGTCGCCGGGTTCGCGGTCCTGCTCATCCTCCGCACCCGCATCAGCGCCCTGATCGCCCGCGGCTTCGTAGTGGGGAAACTGACGGTGCTGGCCTTCATTATAGCCCTGGGGGCAGCCTTTGTGCGGCCGCACCACTGGCTGCCGCTGATGCCCAATGGCGCCGGCAGCATTATCGGGGCCTCCGCCCTGGTCTTTTTCGCCTACCTGGGCTTCGACGTGGTGGCCATCGCTGCCGAAGAAGCCCGCAATCCGGACCGGGATGTGCCTTTCGGCATTATCGGCTCCCTGGTCGTTTGCAGCCTCATCTACCTGGCGGCGGTATTGGTGCTGCTGGGCATGGTTCCCTACGCCCAGGTGAACCCGGGCTCTCCCTTTTCCAGCGCTTTTCGCCAGGTGGGCCTGCCCTGGGCTGCGGCCCTGGTGGGGGTGGGAGCCCTGGTCGGCATCACCGGTGTCCTGTACATGCTAATGTGGGCCCAGCCGCGGTTGCTGTTCGCCATGGCCCGGGATGGCCTCCTACCCCCATGGGTGTCGGCTCTACACCCCCGCTTCCAAACCCCATACCGCTCAACAATTTGCTGCGGGGCCGGGGTGGCCCTGGTGGCCTCCCTCACCCCCATAGAGAAGCTGGCCTATCTCTGCAACATCGGCACCCTGTTCGCCTTCTTTTTGGTGTGCCTGGGGGTTCTGGTCCTGCGCCTGGTCCAGCCGGAGGAGCCCCGCCCTTTCCGCTGCCCCTGGGGCAAGACCGTGGCCGTGGCCGGGGCCCTGGTCTGCCTGGCCCTGATGCTTTCCATGCCGGCCAGTTCCTGGTGGCGGTTAGTGCTGTGGCTCCTGGCGGGATTGACGGTCTATTTCCTGTACGCCTATCGAAGCGGCCACTTCCGGGAGGACGAGGGTCGGGGTGATGCAGATTAACAGGGAGGGAATCATAGGGGGAGGCCAGGCGCCAGCGGCCCCGGGGCCTTGATGATGGACCCGCCATCGAGCCTTGGCGGCGCCGGTCTTGGAAAAATTACCCCAAAGCCTCAGGGGATCTAAACCGGCTTATTCACCAGCAGCCAGTAGAAGCCCATCTCCGCCACGGTCTTGGCGAAGGACTCGAATTCCACCGGCTTGACCACGTAGCTGTTCACCCCCAGGCGATAGCACTCCTCGATATCCCGGTCTTCGTGGGATGAGGTCAGGACCACCACCGGAATGGTCCGGGTGCGCTCGTCGTCCTTCAGCCTCTGGAGCACCTCCAGGCCACTCACCTTGGGAAGCTTCAGGTCCAGGAGAATCACCTTCAGGTGGTTGGCCTGCCCGGCGAACGAGCCGGTGTTGAAGATAAAATCGAGGGCCTCGGCGCCGTCCTTGACCACCTGCACCCGGTTGGCCAGATTGTGTTTCTGCAGGGAACGCAAGGTGAGTTCCACGTCGTGGGGGTTGTCCTCTACCAGCAGTATCTCCGCATCCTTATAATTCATGGCATTTCCAGATGGCGCCGGATTTTCCCAACCCGGCGCCGGTCTCGTCCCTTAAAGATTTTTTAGATCGCCCAGGGTAAACAGCGCCTCAACCTGGGGGACGGCCGCGGCCACCGCTTCCCGGCCCCCTTCCTGCCGGTCCACCAGGATCAGGACCTTGACTACCTGGAGACCGAAGTCCCGGGCCGCGGCAATGGCCTTGAGCGTGGACCCCCCGGTGGTGATGACGTCTTCCAGGATCACCACCCGGTCTCCGGGCCGGACGTCACCCACCAGCAGTCCGCCGGCGCCGTGATCCTTGGCCTGTTTGCGCACCGAGAAGGCGCCTACGGGCCGGCCCTTGAGAAAGCTGGTGAGGGCGACGGCGTGGGCGATGGGGTCCGCGCCCAGGGTGAGGCCGCCCACCGCCTCCACCTCTAGACCCCGGAGCATCTCCCAAAAAATCTCGCCGATGAGAGATAGGCCCTCAGCATTATGGGTGGTGGGCCGGCAGTCTATATAGTAGGGACTCTCCCGCCCGGACGCCAGCCTAAAGGGTTGCTGGGGACGGTAGTAATAAGATTTTTGCCTGAGGAGCTGCCGCAATCTTTCCTTGCGCAGGTCTGTTTCGCCTTCCCGGCTGCTCATAACTATTTGCCCCCGTCCCGGCTTAACAAATGGGCCCGGTTCCCATCTAATTAAACAAATTGGCGCTGCCGGCCTTGGAGTTGGCCGGAGAACGCCGCCGCCCTGCAGCACGGCAAGACCGGGCTGAAGGGCCTGAAGGGGGAAAAAATGGCCCTGGGAATCTTGGTCTATTGGACTTCACTCAGTTACCTCTACCTCAACTTGCTCGTCTGGTGGGCTGCCAGATAGATAAGCCGCCAGGTTAAAGGCAACGGAAACCTGGGCCGTCACCAAAGGACCGCAGCCCTGGCCCGGGTTACTGGAACCACCACTCACCCCCAGCCCTGAGCTTAAGGAGGCAGGAATGAGAGTTCTGGCCAGCAGAATCGGGATTTGGATGTTCGTGCTTTTCGGCCTCATCTGCCTGGTGAGCCTGCTCCAGAAGAGTTTCGTCTACTGGTGATCCCCCAATTCCTTGAGCCTGAAATATTCGTCCAGGATGCTCTTGGTGGCGCGGAAGGGAATCTGGTCCCAGGGGATCTCACCAATGGCAAAGACCCCGATATCCAGGACTTCCTCCCCCGGGGCCATTTGCCCTTCCAGATATTCGGTCAGATAGGCGACCACCACGGTGTCGCTGTCCTTGTAGGAGTAAACCCCCAGGAGCCGGTCCACCCGCACCTTTAGGTTGGCCTCCTCCTCAACCTCACGCACCACCGCCTCCTCCAACAACTCCCCCACATCCATGAAGCCGCCGGGCAACACCCAGAGGCCGTAGCCCGGGTGCACGGCGCGGCGCGTCATGACCACCCCGCCATCCTTGGGGACCACGGCAATGACCGCCACCTTGGGGTCTTCATAGAGGACGTACCGGCAAACATGGCATACCAGCCGCTCCGGGCCTGCGGACTTAACGATGCGCCTTTCCAAAGGCCCGCCGCACTGGGGGCAGAACTTGTAGGTGTGGGTCGATTTAAAGGCCACTTCCCTTGCCTTTTTCTGATTAGAGAGCAACCAGAAGGCCAAATGAGCCTTGCTAAATCAGCATAGGGGTCAGTAGTGTCCGTCCAGGTTTTTGCTAATCTGCCGTGTAATCTGGGCTGCCGAATCTTCTTTATTTAACTTATGGAGTTATGTTGTTTTTTCCCCTCTCCCCCAAAATGGGGGAGAGGGCAGGGTGAGGGGGAAGTAATCAGTTGCCACCCCTCACCCCAGCCCTCTCCCCTCACAGGGGAGAGGGAGTTTTGGCGTTTCCGGGCTGCCCCCGTCTTCTCTGTCTTAATGCTTACTGCCACATTTTCAATCTTCATTCGCCGGCCCTTATCCAAAATCTCTGCCGGACACTACTCGCCAGGGGTCCGGTTTGCCAGGGCAAACCCCCGGGCCGACCCGGCGGGGCCTCTTTAGGCAAGGCAACCGCGGCTGACTCCCTTGGCCTCGTGGCGGCAAGTTTGGCCTGGATCACCTCGCTGTTTGGCTCATTAACGCCGGAAACCACGCTGAGGGGCGTGGGGCAAAAGGTCAGGGCGAATACCAAAATGGTGAAGAAGCCGAGCCAGCGCCGGCGAGTGTCCAGGGGCAACCAATAGTAGGACGGCGGGGGATGGCGCCATCCCATGAAGCTGAGCAGTACGGCCCATATCAGCCAACCATACCAGAAAATCAGTCCGCAGGCCACCAGCAGCCCCAGGAAGACCAGGGAAATTCGGCGATGGTATTCCGGGACCAGGGCATAGCTGACGTGGCCGCCGTCCAGTTGGCCCACCGGGATCAGGTTCAGGGAGGTGACCAACATCCCGATCCAACCGGCAAAGGCCACCGGATGCAGGATGACCTGCGCCTGCGGCGACAAATTGCCGAAGGCCAGCCAGCTCAGTAACTGGTATAAGAGAGGCTCGCCCAAGGCCAGCATTTCATGGCCGCCTTGCATCACCGTGACGGTGGAGAGTTTCAGGCCCACCAGGGTCACCGGGATGGAGACCGCCACTCCGATCAACGGCCCGGCGCAACCCACGTCCATCAAGGCCCGCTTGTCCTGGATGGGGGAACGGATGCGGATAAAGGCCCCAAAGGTGCCGATGAAGAAGGGGATGGGTGGAGCCGGGATGAAGAAGGGCAGGGTCACCGCCAGCTGGTGGCGCCGGGACACCAGATAGTGTCCCATTTCGTGGGCCCCCAGGATCAGCAGCAGGGTGAAAGAAAACGGCACTCCCCGGTAAAGGAGCCCAGGTTCGGTCAAGGGGTTTACCCCTTGCTGAATGGCCCCGGCGGCGATGGTCGTAGCGACGGTCGCCAAAAACAATACCAGGGGCAGGGCCAGCCGCCGCGGGCTTAGCGGTCCGGGCGCCCGGGGGCTGGCCGGGCCGGGCCCTGCTCCCCTCGCTTCCGGCGCCTGGGGGGGCCAGAGGGTGGGGTCCGGCGTCATTTCAGCCCCACCATTTGTCTTAAGGCCGCCATCTCCGGCGCCGTCAGCAGGCGATAGCTGGCCCGGGCCAGCCTTCCCAGGCGCAAAGGGCCGAAGGCGATGCGCTTCAGCTTCAACACCGGATGCCCGACCTTTTCCAGGAGGCGCTTCACCAGATGGTGGCGGCCCTCCCATACCGTGAGCTCCAAAACGGTCTTATCCTCCTGCCGTTTAATGACCTCCACCTCGGCGGCCACCCGCCTGCCGTCGATGGAGACGCCAGCTCTCAACTCCGCCAGGACCCGGCGCTCCACCTGTCCGGCTACCGTCAGCCGGTAGCTGCGGGGCACCTGGTGGCTGGGGTGCGTCAGCCGGTGGGCCAACTCCCCGTCGCTGCTGAGGAGCAGCAAGCCGGTGGCGTCATAATCGAGACGGCCCACCGGATAGAGGCGGCCCCGGAGATCTTCCGGCAACAGATCCATCACCAGCCGCCGCCCCTGGGGATCCCGCCGGGTGCAGATAAAGCCGTAGGGCTTGTGCAGCACCACGGTCAGCGGCGGGGCTGCCGCGGAGACCGGGCGGTCGTCCAGAAGCACCACCTCCCGGGCCGGATCCACCCTGGTGCCCATCTCGGTAACCACCCGGCCGTTGACCCTGACCCGGCCGGCCCGGATCAACTCCTCCGCCGCTCGTCGGGAAGCCACCCCGGCCCGCGACAGGAATTTTTGCAGACGCTCTTCCGACATAAGTAAAAAGTAAAAAGTAAAAATCGGTTTCTCTGTACACTCTGCGCCTCTGCGGTGAGAAATAAGAACGGGGTTCACCGCAGAGACGCAGAGGACGCAGAGGTAAGAGCCTTTTAACTTTTGCCTTTTTGACACGGCAGGTTGAAGCCAATGGCCTCCCGCACTGCGGCCGTGGTTTCTTTGGCCTGTTCCCGGGCCCGTTTATTACCCTCTTCCAGGATGTCCCGGACTTCATCCGGGTGGGCCTCGAAGTGGCGCCGCCGCTCCTGAAGGGGAGCCATATTCTCGAGCAAGGCCTCAGCCAGCAGCTTTTTACAATCGACGCACCCCAGGGCCGCGCCCCGGCAATCCTCTATAATCTCGGCGGCCCTCTCTTTGGGCAGGTTGAGGCGATGAAAAGGGAAGGCCAGGCAGCGGTCCGGCTCCCCGGGGTCCCGCCGGAAGGGGCGCAGGGTATCGGTGGTCATCTGGCGCACCTTTTGGGCCATAACCGCAGGGGGGTCGCTCAGATAGATGCAGTTGTCATAACTTTTGCTCATCTTGCGGCCATCGGTGCCGGTGAGTTTGGGAATCTCGGTGAGCAGGGCCTCCGGCTCCGGGAAGATGGGCCGATAGAGGTGGTTGAACCGCCGGGCGATCTCCCGGGTCATCTCCACATGGGGCACCTGGTCCACCCCCACCGGCACCCCCTCGGCCTTGTACATCAGGATGTCGGCGGCCTGGAGCACCGGGTAGCCCAAAAACCCGTAGGTGGTCAGGTCCTTGTGGGCCAACGCCTCGATCTGGTCCTTGTAGGTGGGGTTGCGCTCCAGCCAGGGCACCGGGGTAAACATGCCGAAGATGAGATAGAGCTCGGCGTGCTCCGGAATGGCCGACTGCACGAAGAGGGTCGATTTCTTGGGGTCGAGCCCGGCGCTCAGCCAATCGATGATCATCTCCGGGATGAAGCGGCTGATGGCCTGGGGGGCCTCGTATTCCGTGGTGATGGCGTGCCAGTCGGCCACGAAATAATAGCAGCGGTAATGCTCCTGGAGATTGACCCAATTGTAGAGGGCGCCGTAGTAATTTCCCAGGTGCAGCCTGCCGGTGGGGCGCATGCCGCTAAGGATGCGCCTCTTGCCTGAGCCGGCGGCTGGTGGTTTTAAAGAAGCTTTCTCTGCCAATGCCATTAGTAATCCTTACTTAATTCGGATTTTCCGTTCGTCCCAAGTTGGCCTATGAACGCCGTGGTCCGCCAGTCCTTGCCTGGCATATCCTAAGCGTCTTGGAGCGACTCCAGGTAAGAGCTTAGGGAACTGACAGTGTGGCCCGGCGCAACTTCATCCCCGGAACGGAGATCGTGGATGGCCACCCGCACAGGTTCCTCCAGGGTGCTGGGAAAGCTCTCCCCGCTGGCGTCGTTGACGGTAATATAGGCGCGCTTCCCCTGATATTTTATCCATTTCGTATATGATGCCTTCCCGGCGCAACTGGCCGCGAGATTGAAACCATGGGTTTTCATTGTTTCTTCGAGGCTCATCGTTTTTTACCTTGCCGGATGGCGGGATTTTCCCGGCCGCGCTGCCAACTCAGCGCCCCCGCCATTCCGGGGTTCTCTTTTCCAGAAAGGCCTGCACGCCTTCCTCCGCATCCATGGTGCAGCAAAGAGCGGCAAAACGGTCGCTCAGCATGTTCATGGCCTGGCCGTAGGGAACATCCTGCATCCCATAAATTCCGGCCTTGCCGGCCTGCAAGGCCAAAGGGCTTTTGGCGGCCAATTTTTTGGCCAGTTCCAGGGTGGCTTCCTCCAGTTTATCACTGGGCACCACCTTGTTGACCAGTCCCAATCTCTGGGCCTCGGCCGCGGTGATGATATCTCCGGTCAGTACTAACTCCAGGGCCTTTTTGCGGCCGACGTTGCGGACCAAGGGCGCCGCCGGCCCCAGGCAGATGAGGCCGACATTGATGGCGGTGGTCCCGAATTTGGCGTCTTCCGCGGCCACCGTCAGGTCACAGGCAAAAGACAGGCCGGCGCCGTTGGCCAGGGCATACCCCTTGACCGAGGCGATGACCGGCTTTTTCATGCTGGCGATGGTGTGATTGTGTTCATCCATCAAGCGGATGAACTCGCGGTATTCCTGATTGCTCTTCCCCTTGAATTCCTCCAGGGCAATCCCGGTGGAGAAATGTTTGCCATTGGCGTCGATCACCACTACCCGGATGCCGGGGTCCTTCTCCATTTCCCAAAGGGCGGCATTTAGCTCCCGGGCGAAAGGAACGTTGAAGGTGTTCATGGCCTGGGGGCGATTCAGGGTAATGATGCCGATCTGCTCCTGCCGGTCCACCAAAACGTTGGAATATTCCATAATCCGCTCTCCTCCTCTTCCAAGAGAAATCAATGTTCAGTTTTTTGGCGGCGCTTTTCTCAAAATATCGCGGGAAAAATCTAGTTGGGAACACGGCCAGCGGGTGGGATCTCGGGAAATGATTAATCCTGCCATATGGCTATTTTCGCTCAAAACGAGTGTTTTGCAAAGATTCCCAAGTGGCTCGGTTTCCTCGCGGGAGCTTTAGAAAAATATTCCTCATAGATATACTTCCATGAATTTCCTGAGTTCCTCCAGCAACAGGGCCGGCTGGCGCTGAGTGTCCAAACGCAGCAGGGGCTGGTCCTCGGGCCCCGGGGGGTCAAAATCCCTGGCCTGGGCCTCGAAGAGATCCACCCGGCCGTCGGAAACCGCCTGGGGGTCGGTGCGCCTGATCCCCAGACGCCGGCGGGCCTCCTCCGGGGGGCAGGCGCAATAAACGAAGATTGCGGGCGCCCGGTGCTCCCGGGCCAGTTGCCGCGCCCGCTCCCGGTTCCCGGCACGCTTAAAGGAGCCGTCCAGGATAACCCCGCTCCCCTCGGCCAGGTGCGCCGCGGCCAGGCGGAGCATCTCCGCGTAGGTCCGGGCCGAGAAATCTTCCGCATAAATCCCCTGGCCAAAGTCCGTTTCGGCCCGGTCGCCGGGAGCTAACCCCGCCAGGGCCTTGCGCACCCGATCGCTCTCGATGACCGGCCAGCCCCTGGCCTGGCCCAGGGCCCGGGCCAGGGTGGATTTCCCTGCGCCCATCAGGCCGAAGATCACCACTAGGCCAGCCACCGCTCCCCTTCCTCAGCGTACTCTCCGGCCAACCGGAAATAGGCCCTGGCCAGCTCTTTGGCCTGGGTCCTGGCCTGCGGGGCCAGTTCCGGGTCCTGGGCGGTGAAGGCGGCGATCTTGCCCCTGACGCAGGCCCGGTAGCACTTGTAAAAATCGAGCATCAGCAAGAGATCCGGGTCTGCGGTGGTCCGGGCCAGATGCTCCACAAAGTGGCGGCTCAACTCGCGGAATCCGTGAAAATCGAGGTCCATGGCCAGGAAATCGACATCCGCCGCCACATCACCATATCTGAATCGGGGATTAAATTCAATGCAGTCGAAGATATATACCTGGTCGGCCAGGCAGATGTTCTTCATGTGCAGGTCGCCGTGGCAGTCGCGGATGCGGCCTTCCCGGATGCGCCGCAAAAACAGGGCCCGGTGCTTACTCAGGAAAGAGAGGGCAAATTTTTCGATACGGTCCAAGATCTTTCGGGAAATCACCGGGCCCACCAGGTTCTCGATGCGGGAGAAATTCTCCTGGTGGTTATAGAGGACGATGGCCGGCTCCCCGAACTTGTGGATCCTGGGATTGCTGGCCGCCTGGGCGTAAAAGGGCGCCAGCCGGGCGATGATGGCGTCCAGGTGTTCCCGCGAGAGCTCCCCCCGGTCCGCCACTTCGTCCATCATGCGCTCCTGGGGCAGGCGCGCCATCTTCAAGGCGTAATCGACGGGCTGGCCCCGGCCCCCCAGACGCACCTTGGGCGCCAGGCCGCGGGAAGCGGTGATGGGCAGGACCTCCAGATAGATATCCGGGCAGAGACGGCGGTTCAGGAGTAGCTCTTCGTGCAAATAATGGTGGCGCCGGCGCAGGGTGGTAAAGTTGAGAAACTCCAACTCCACCGGCTTCTTGACCTTGTAGGCGAAGCGGTCGGTGAGGAAGACATAGGAGATATAGGTCTGGACCAGCAGCACCCGGGAGGTGGGCTCCTGGTAGGCCGCGGGGTCCATGAGGGCCGCCGCCAGGTTCATGTTCTCAAGATAATCACGGAACCGGCAGCGGCCAGGGGAGCACCCGGCGGGAGCCCGAGGCTGTGAAGATTAGGTGGCCGCTTTCGAGGCAAGGGTGGGGGCGTAATCCAGGCGAAAATATTTTTTCCTTTACTTCCGTCCATGTCTCTAGTAATAAATGAGGTACATCTCAGGGCATGAAACCCTGAAAACCCTAACCGAGTAAGTGAAATTAATAGCCACGAAGGCTTGGGCGCTCGCAGGCGCCGGGTATTCGTGGCTTTTTTTTTGTGGGAATGGTGGAAAAGGCGATTAAAGGACGGCAAAGGGAGGTTCTAAAATGTGTGAAGCTGCTGCCTATGTTCTGAGAAATGGACAGGAGGAACTGCTGCTGCCGGATGTGGACATCATTGAGCCCGAAGGCGACGGCCTGCGTTTGGTCAATATCTTAGGAGAGCAAAAGGTTATTAAGGGTAACATCGAGCGGCTGGACCTGGTTAACCATAAAATCATTTTGAAAGAGAAATAACCCCGGCCAGCGCGGTAGTTCGCCGAGAGCAGACTGAAAAATGGCAGAAGTCGAGTGTCGCTTAAGTGCGGTTTAATCGGCCGGGGTAAGGGGTACGGCGGCCTGAGGCAAGCCAATCATTATTCAAGGGGGGGGTAACCATGAAAAACTCGATGGTTCGCAAAACGCCTTGGTTCGTCCTGGCCATGATTCTGGCGTTCTTGACCATGTCGGCCGGTCCGGCCACGGCCCAGGACGCCGGGGCCGCGGCTGCAGCCCAGGACCAAGGGGCCGCGGTTGCGCCGGACCAGCCGGCGGCGGCGCCCGCGGCGGACCAGAAGGAGGAGGTGCCCACCACCGCCGGCCCCATCCTCACCGACACCCCCATTCCCATTGGGGAGCATCAGGCCAGCCTGCAGGTCCAGGGGGCCCTGAACTTCTATGCGAACGATTTCAGCCGCGACTGGCGGGCCGTGAGCGCCAGGGGGAATTTCTACACCTTCGATCTGCCGGTTAAATTTACCTACGGCCCCGTCAAAAACCTGGAGACCTACATCGTGGCGCCCTTCCTTGTTAACTGGTGCAACGATCTGGATCGGAGCGCCACCGGCCCCGATGGCGAGCGCGCCGCCAGTTACGCCGGGATTGGGGACATTACCACGGTGGCCAAATATTTGGTCCTGGAGGAAGGGGATATCCGGCCGGCGGTCAGTCTGGAAGGAGGGGTGGGCTGGCCCAGCGGCCACGCCTCAAACCTCAACCCCCAGTTATTGGGGCAGGACGCCATCGGCACCGGGTCTTTCAACTTCACCACCGGCTTCAACCTCTTCAAATATGTAAAGCCCTTCCTGCTCTCCAGCAATATCTGGCTCAATAGCCCGATTAACCTGTTCAAATTGCGGGCCAGCGACATTCCGCAAGACGTCCGCAACCGGGAAAATGTGACCTTCAACCTGGCGGCGGAGTATCCGGTCAACAAACAATGGGTGCTGCTGCTGGAGATGTTCAGCACCTGGGCCTGGTCCAATCCCGGTACGGAATCCCTGGGCTTCCAATCTCCCACCACCCTCTTGGGCTTCCTGCCGGGGATAGAATATCTCCTCAACGAAAAATGGAATTTCGAAGCCGGCTGCGGCGTCGACGCCATCGGCAAATTCGGCAGTCAATATATCACCCCGACCGTTACGGTTACTTACAATTTTTAACCAAAGATATTTTGGCGGAATTCCCAGGGCAGTGATGCCCTGGAATAATAAGGAGGATTAATCATGCATATTCCAGACGGGTATTTGAGTCCATCGACATGCGCGGTAGGCTATCTCAGCATGTTGCCGATCTGGGCACTGGCGGTCAAAAAGGTGAAAAAAGCCCTGAATACCCGATTGATCCCCTTGATGATGATTGGGGCGGCCTTTTCCTTTGTCCTGATGATGTTCAATGTACCTATTCCGGGCGGCACCACGGCTCATGCCGTGGGCGGCGGCATCCTGGCCATCATCCTGGGCCCCTGGGCGGCAGTCATCTGTATCTCCATCGCCCTGGCCATCCAGGCGCTGTTGTTCGGTGACGGCGGCATCCTTACCTTTGGCTTCAACTGCTTCAACATGGCCGTGGTGATCCCCTTTGTGACCTGGTTTATCTACCAACGGATGGCCGGCAAAACGGAGGCCACGTCATCCAAGCGCTGGATCTGGGGCGCCATCGGCAGCTACATCGGTATCAACGTGGCCGCTCTCTGTAACGGTACCGAGTTGGGCCTGCAGCCGCTCCTGTTTCACACCGCGCAGGGCGTGCCTCTATATTGCCCTTATCCCATCTGGGTCTCAGTGCCAGCCATGCTGTTGGCTCATATGTTGATGGCAGGCCCGGTCGAAGCAATCGTCACCGGCCTGGTCACTCGCTATTTCCAGGCGACCGACCCGTCGGTGATCACAGAACAGATCGCTGCCAGGCTAGAGCCGGTCAAAGGGACCTTCAAAAAAATGTGGTGGGCGATGGTAGGCCTTATCGTGCTGGTTCCGCTTGGGCTGTTGGCTTCAGGAAACGCTTTCGGCGAGGGCTCCGCCGAGGATATCAAGGCGGCGTTCCATTTTGTGCCGGCAGGGTTGGCAGCCTTGGGGGGCCGCTGGCACGCCTTGCTGCAGGATTACGGCGTCCCTAACTCGCCTTTTGCCGCTGATGCCCCGGACCTCTTTCACCAGAGTATAGGCTATTACGTGGCGGCAGTGGTGGGGATCGCCATCATTGCCGGCATCACCTTACTGGTCAGCAGGCTGATTGCCGCCAGGGAAGATAAGCAATCGGCAGAATCATGACGAGTGCTCAAATAGCCGGGATAGGAAGGAACCTGATCTTGCCATGGTAGACTTGCAGATACCGGAGTGGCTCCTGCAGTCGCGGGGGCCGCTTCCCCCTTCAACAAGCAGCAAAAAAGCACGGCGCAGCTTTGCGGAGAAGAGCATCGCGGCCTTCTCGGGCTTCCTGATGGACGACTTCTATGCCGAACGGATTGCTGCCAAGAAGGGCCTGATGCAGGGCCTGCATCCCGGTATCAAGGTGGTTACCAGCCTGCTCCTGATTTTGGTGGCGGCTTGCATGCACAATTGGGTGTCGCTGCTGCTGATCAACTTGTACGTGCTGCTGTTGGCCTATATGTCGGCCGTGCCGCTGGGCACCTTTCTGAAGCGGACCTGGGTGTTTATACCGATCTTTACCGTCATCATCGTCCTCCCGACACTCTTCAACGTCGTCCGCCCGGGGGATCCGTTAGTGGTGCTGCTGCATTACGGAGGCCACCACCAATTGACGATTACCCGCCAGGGGGTGCACGGGGCGGTCCTGTTCGTCCTGCGGGTGGCGGCGTGTGTCTCCATCGCCGTGCTGCTGACATTGACCACACGCTGGGCATACCTCATGAGGGGGTTCAGCATGATCCGAGTGCCGACGATATTTATCAAGATCCTGGAGATGAGTTACCGCTATATCTACGTCCTGCTCCATAATGCCACCGAGATGTTTGAGTCCCGGCTGAGCCGCACCGTTGGCCGCACGAGCACCGGGGCGCAGCAGCAGTTTGTGAGCAACACCCTGGGCTCCCTATGGATGATAGCGCTCGCCCTCAGCGACGAGGTCCATGCGGCGATGCTGTCCCGGGGGTACACCGGTACGCCGCGCACCCTGACCAATGCCAGGATCCGGGGCCTGGACTGGGTATGGACGGTCTTTATCGTATTGATCTCGATAATTTTCATTGGAGGCGATCGGCTTGTTAGGTGACGAGGTTGTCTTTGAGTTAAAAGATGTCGGCTTCAGCTACCCGAGCGGGGAAAAAGTGCTGGATGGGATCAACCTGACCATCCGCAGGGGCGAGAAGGTGGCCCTGCTGGGGGCGAACGGGAGCGGGAAGTCCACCCTACTCAAGCTGTTGAACGGCCTGTTGTTTACCAAGGAGGGGACCATCGAGGCGCTGGGGCAGGTGCTAAGCGAGGAGGTCATGGCCAATGAGGAATTTTCCTTCGCTTTCCGCCGCCGGGTGCAATTCATGTTTCAGAATGCCGACGCCCAGTTGTTCAGCTCCAATGTCTGGGAAGAGATTGCCTTCGGGCCGGTGCAGCTGGGTTGGCCGGAAGCCGAGGTCAACCGGGTGGTGGATGACGTGATCTCCATGTTCAACCTGGAGCGTTTTCGTAAGAGGCCGCCGTTCAGGCTATCAGGGGGTCAAAAGAGGCTGGTGGCGCTGGCCTCGGTGCTCTCCTTGAACCCGGATGTGCTGCTGCTGGATGAGCCCACCAGCGGTCTCGACCCGCGGACGCAGCGCCAGCTGATCCGCTTGATTCAGCAAATGAACGAGGCGGGAAAGACGGTCATAGTCGCCACTCACAACCTGGAGATGGTGGAGGAGATCGCCGACCGCGCCCTAGTCTTCAGCGAGGACCATCACCTGGTGGCCGCGGGGCCCTGTCAGCAGGTCTTGAGCAACATCGATCTCCTGGTGCAGGTCAACCTGGTCGATGAAGAATTCCATCTACACCATCCCCACGGGAGCAAGCGTTTGATTTCAAATTAAAGGGACTGGTTTTTTCTAATCAAATGGCACTGAACGATTTATTCGGACCGACTCCGGGTTGGTTCGATGATAGCTCTTACCCTTCTGATTGTCCTGTCAAGATAAAGGTCGATCCTCCTTCCTTCCCGATGATTTTCCCAGTTGGTTCTCTCTGATAAGATTCGGGTGCATCCGGCCCCGCGCCGGTCCCGGGCAAGGTAATCAGCAGGTGTTGCCTTGATTTTGGTGAATTTTGTGCTTATGCTCAGGTTGGCTCAATCTAGGGATATAGAGGTGCGCACATGACGAAAGATGGGGAGTTGCCAAAAGGCCGTTGCACCCAGGACCATTGTTGTGGACTGAGGCTGACGCTGGCTGTAATAGGTCTGCTTCTGGCCCTTTTTTGCTTTTGCCTGATCGCGGCAGATTGGATACATAAAGGGAGCTTGTATTATCTCGATTTCCAGGCGCAGCGGCTGGTGGGCGGAATAATCAACCCAACGCTGACCATATTCTTTACTCATGTTGCCTTTTTTGGCAGTAAACCATTAATATGGTGGTTAGCAGGATTGATCATCATTATGCTATTGTTAAAAAAGCAATGGTGTACTTCTGTCTCTCTGCTAGTGCTCGTCTTGGCAGGCGACCGCATCCTTTCTTTCCTAAAAGACCATTTCCACAGGGCCCGGCCCCTGCCGCAGATAGTACCTGAGCATGGATACAGCTTCCCCAGCGGCCATGCCTTTTATTCGATGGCTCTCTATGGCTTCATAATTTATTTAACTTGCAAATTGGTGAGGAATAGCTGGTTAAGGAGTCTAATTTTCATCTTATGCCCCTTGTTAATACTCTTAATTGGATTTAGCCGGATCTATCTAAACGTGCATTGGCTGACCGACGTTCTCGGGGGCTTTTGCGCAGGATTCTCCTGGCTTATGCTTAATATTCTGGGGCTGGAGATTATTAAACACCGCAGGGAGCACAGCGGCACCGAGATTGACAGCAACCCCGGGTGAGTTAGAAAGCCACGGGTCCGCTAAAAATTAAGCCGCGAAGGCCGCATCTGGTCCGAAGACCGGAGGCGCGTTCGCGGCTTTCCTTTCTTTAGCCCCCGTTTTTCTAGCCGCTAAGCCGAACCAAAGGGGACAGGGGCCGCAAACAACTTCGGTCCGCTGCCGCCACCAGGAGTTTGATATTCCCATAACCTTTGGTAAACAGGTGGTGCCAGGCATCGTCCACTTCAAAAAATCCTTCTCTTAAGCCCACCAGTTCCACTTGGTCGGCGGGGAAGCCGATCTCCTCACAGCAGCCTGCCAGATCAAAGCCTTCCGGCAATTCCCCCTCACCCACGAGATAAACGATCAGCCCGCTCTTCATATCGCCTCCTGTAAGTTTTTAAGAGCCCGGTCGGATGCTCCGGATAAATATTCACGATCTCTTTCTGTTCGCTCATCCATCGTCATGACCTGATTCATGAAAAACTTTTAGGTTACCGTTCCTGATCCCGGTCAGGTATAACCTCCAGGGCATTGCTGATGTGCTCTTCGAAAATCTTGATTACTCCCGGGTAGTGCAGCAGGCCGGTGGCATCCAGGGTGACGCTCAGGCCGGCTTCCTGAAGCGCGGTATGCCAGGAATCGTTAGGCCCGGCCAGATCTTCCTGGAAATGCCGCCCCGCCACCAACATGAGGGGCAGCAACCGAACCCGCTTCAGGCCGGATTTGACCACCCGGGCGATGACCTCCTGCCGGGGCGGGTGGCCTTCCAGGACGCCGATGTGGACCAGTTGGCCGAATCGCCCGGATATCAGGTATTGCAGCGCCGGGTAGGTGGCCCAACTGGGGTGGTCGCTCCCGTGTCCCACCAAGATGATGGCCTCCTCGGGCCCCAGCGCCTCGACTTTGGGTGCCAGGGCCTTAAGCAAATCGCCATAATCCTCCGGGGTCGAGAGGAGCGGCAGTCCCATGGCTGTGCGTATCCCGCAGGCCTGCACCTCCTCCACCAGGCGATAAAATTCGTGCCCGGCCAAAAGATGCACAGCCTGCACCACCGCCCACTCAAAACCTTTCGCCCGCAATTCCTCCAGTAGTTCTGCCGGACCTTGCCACTTGCGCCCCCGGCGCTGCTGGTCGAAGTCTCGCACCATACGGGAAGAAAAGGCCCAATAAACATCGTGCGTTGGGAAGGCTGCCCGGATGTTTTGGTCCAGGTGAGAATACGACTGCCGGGCTGCGGTGGTCGTGCCGAAGGCTGCCAGAACTATGGGGACTTTCCTGATTTCAGCGCTATGATTATTTTCTTCCCGGCGCCCTGGCATCCTATCTTTTATGAGCCCATTCATTTAGAACGCCTAGCCATTGATGTGCAGATTGCTTCCAGCTTGCCCGGGTCGGTCATACAGCAGGCTTTTTCCAGCACCCGCCTTGCCTGCCCGATGGTAAGCGGCAGCTGTTCCGTTTGCAAACAGCCTTGCTTGCAGAGGATTTCAAGCAAATGGGCCACCCTCGGCAGCCGCAGGCCGTTCTTGCGGATAATTTCCTTCTGGGCGAACACCTCCGCGGTGGTGCCCGCAAGGATGATTTCTCCTCTATTCAGCAGATAAACCCGATCCGCCAACAGCGGGATGATATCTGCATCGTGGGAAGAAAATATCAGCGTCATGCCCATTTCCTTATTGATTTGGTTGAGCAGCGTCACGAGACTGCCCGCGCCTTCGGGATCGAGCGCGGCAGTGGGCTCATCCAATACGAGGACATCGGGCTTCATGGCCAGAACGCTGGCCAGCGCCACTCTTTTCTTCTCGCCACCGCTCAGATTGTGCGGGCTCTTGTCGCTGTAGCCATGTAGGCCGGTGGCCTCGAGAGCCCAATTGACCGCCTGGTCCAGCTCCTTTCCGGTGACCTGCATATTCATCAGCCCGTAGGCCACTTCCTGCCGCACGCTGGCATTGAAAAGCTGGTCATCCGGATCCTGGAAAACCATCCCGACCTTGGCGCGTATCCGATATAAGTTCTTTTTTTCAACCAAAAGTCCGTCAACGTAAATCCTGCCCGAGGAGGGCTGGAAAAGCCCGTTAAAAGTGTTAAACAGCGTAGATTTTCCTGCCCCGTTCGGCCCAAGCACGGCAACCCGCTCGCCTTTTTCGATTTTCAGGCTCACCTGACGCAGCGCTGCGAATCCGCCCATATATGTGTAGCAAACCTCCTGGACATCGATAAGGCTCATTGCCGTTTCCTCTCCTAAACCAAATAGTTAATTGTCAGAACTATGAGCGGCAAGGCCGTCAACAGCAGGCCCAGGCGCAAATCCCGAGAGGGAACCGGCCCGGTGAAAAAGACCGGAACCGTATTCCCCTCGCTGTAGCCCCGGGAGACCATGGCATGGTATATTTTTGTGCTGCGGTCCAGGGATTTTGTCAGTACATGAATGGCGATGTTGCCGATATTGCGGATCTGCTCCATCCAGGAGAGCCTGCGAGTTGTCCTGGACAGCTGGGCATGGCGCATATTGCGGCCCACTTCAGTCATGATGAAAACATAGCGGAACATCATGTCGGCAATATCGACTATGAGGCCCGGAAGTTTGAAGAGGCGCAAGGTCTCCAGGATCTCCACCATGGGCGTGCTGCAGGAAAGCACGCAGGCCATCGTCACCGCCGCCATAATCCGCAGCATAATCAATAGGCCCCGCCAGATCCCCTCGGAATAGACCACCAAAGGAAAAGGCTTCCTGAGCAGAGTCACCAGCGGATGGCTGCCATTGGTAAAGAGCAGGGTCAGGAAAACCAGCCAGGCGACTCCGAAGGGGATCAGCAGACGTAGGGCCAGGAGGCGCCAGGGCAGACGCAGTGTAGAGAATATGGCGATGGCGGCCACCCATAAGGCGGCTGCCAAATACCAATGACTGACAACCGCGGCAACAATAATGGCAACCAGGAAAAACACCGTCTTCATACGCCCGTCCAGGCGCCGCAGCGGCGTGTCCAGGATGCCCACCGATTTGAAAAAATCGAGGTCCATCGTTATTACTTACCTTAGCCCTGCGGTGTTTCCTCTTTCCTGCCGTTTTTGCCGAACAGCACGGTCCACTGGTGCCCCACGATCAATCCCACGAAGAAATTGGCGATGGAAAAAGCCGCGACCTCGGCGTCTCCCGGAAGCTCAATGAACGGATGGGATTTGGCGCCGGCGGCCGTGGAGGCCAGCGCATTGACGGCATCGTCGGTGCCGCTGCCTTCCATCTTGTGACTGGACATGTAATAGCCGGATATGAAAATCCCTGCCAGGAAAATGAACATCGCCACCAGCATCGCTTTGGTGAAACCGTCAAACCATTGAACGGCAGGTTTCTGGGTCTGCATCGTTTCAGCTTGCATGCTGCTCACTCCTTTCAATGTGTTTCTCGCTCTCCAGCAAGACGCCGGGAAGCAGGTCCGGGCGCCTGGCGACCATCACCTGAATAATGAGCGCGGTGAATATCGCCTCCACAACCGCCAGAGGAAGCTGGGTGGGGCCGTAGCCCATAAAGAATATCAGCCACTGCTTCACGAGCGGCACATTTCCGTGGAGGCTGATGGCAAGCTCCAAGGCACTGACCAGATAGGTGGCCAGGTCGCCGCAGAATCCCGCCAAACCCGCCGCCAGCCAAATCGGAGACCCAAACATCCTGAAGAGTTTCCAGACGAAGAAGCCGGCAAACGTACCCGCAATTCCCATGGAAACGGTATTGGCGCCGATCGTCGTGATCCCGCCATGTCCCAGAAATATCGCCTGGAAAAACAGGACGATGGCGGAAATGACCACGGTAGCGAAGGGGCCGACGATAATCGCGGCCAGCGGCGTACCGCAGGGATGAGAGCACGATCCGGTTACCGGCACCGGCAGGTGCATTGCCGAAATCACGAACACGGCCACTCCCACCATGGCGAGAAACGGCTTATAATACAAATTTTCCTTGACCCTTCTTTTGATTTCCATGACACCCGGCACAATCATGGCCGCGGTGGCGGCATACCAGGCGGCGCACGCCTGCGCAGTCAAGATGCCATCTTCAATATGCATTTGCCTTCTCCTTGTCCATCTTCATTTATACCAGGAATTTTTGCGCCCGCCAGTTCCGGCAAACTGGCCGGCAAGACCTGACGCTCCCTGAAGCCACTCCCCCCCCCACTCGATTTTCAAAAAAAAAATCCTTAAGTCACGTAGACTTAAGGATTGCACCCAGCTTCTTGATCCTTAATGCGGCTTGCCGCCCGTATGCCTCGTGCGGGCTTAAGCCTTCATCCGGGCAGGTCTTCTGATTTCCGGTTCTTCCTAGCGCCTGCGCCTTCCCATCCCAGTGAGTGAGACAGTGGCCTCATGCAGGCTTCGTCCCCGGTTACAGCGGCGGGACCATGCCGGACTTGCACCGGCTTCCCTATTATGCCCTATATAGGCACCCGAATTATTTAACACACAACATATAGGATTTCTTCCTACCTGTCAAGTAAAAACTCCGCCCGGGCCGCGGCGGCCGGCAACTGTTGGTTCACCTCTGGTAACGCCTCTCGGGAATATCTTTAATATCTATTTGCCCCAAAACTCCCCCTCCCTTGAGGGGAGGTGGTTGGAGGGAGGGTGGTAACATTTGGAGATAACAGAACGACTAATCACCCCCTCCCGGTGTCGCCCCCTCAAGGGGGAGGGAATAAAGCGGTTTCCTTTATCGGGTTTTTTTTCATGAGACGCTACACTAGGCCCCTTGGGCAATCTCCTCCAGGGTGCGGTCGCTGAGGACCGATTCCGGCCGGGTCCGCGTGAGATCGGTGGAGGCATCCGCCTCCTCATCGTCGGCCTTCACCAGCAACCAGGCCTCGTCTTTGCCCGTCTTGAACCGGGTGAGAGAATAGCCGCCTTTGAGCTTGCGCCCCTCCAGCCAAACCTTGAGGTGGCCGTGGGCCAGGGCCTCCGGGAGGTCAAGGGCCACTCCCTTCTTCTCCGTGATATTGCGAAACTTGCCGGTGTCCCAGACCAGCACCACGCCGGCGCCGTACTCTCCTTCCGGGATGACCCCTTCAAAACCGGCGTATTCCAGGGGGTGGTCCTCGGTGGGCACCGCCAGGCGTTTATCCCGGGGATCGGTGGAGGGTCCCTTGGGGATGGCCCAGGATTTCAGGACCCCGTCCACCTCCAGGCGGAAGTCGTAATGGAGGTGGCTGGCGGCATGTTTCTGGACCACGAAGATGGGTTCCGCCGACCTCTCCCGCCCCTTAGGCGATGGCTCCGGGGTGCGGCGAAAATCCCGTTTGGCTTGGTAATCATTTAAGGTCCTGGCTGGCATGGGAATCCTTCTTGGCAGAAGTTTCGTCCTTAAAATAAACATCGGCTGGGGTCTGTCAATGCGGCCGCCGAGGACCGGCTCGCCTTTTGAGAAGGGTAGGGTAGGGGCGTTGGGGGTTAGCGGAGGAAATCGAAGGAAAAATATTTTTAGAAAAATTAGACGCGGACCTATTGACAATAATAATAGATTTAGTATATAAAAACAAGATTTACTATGCCTCAAGGAGGGCTACGGCCATGCACTGCGTTAGTGTTAAACCCGGGGTGGATTGCACCTTTATGACCAAGAAAGGCTGTTCGTTCAACGGCGGCCAATGCAAGCCCGTGGTGGACGCCTGTGGCGGCTGCGAGCGGACTCTCCCCTTTGAAAACGCCAGCTTCTGCGGTTCTTTTCCCGATCCCGAAGCCAAATGGCGCCGGGGCCCCTGTAATCTGGCCACCCACGCCAAAAATGGCAAAAAAGAGACAGTCCAGAAGGTTAACCCGCTGAAGGCTTCCAAGCGGCAGGCGGCCGGCCGCTAAATCTTCTTCACCTGCGTTGAACGGACAGCGCGGCTCGACCTACTTAAAAAGAGTCACGCCGCGCTGGCCTCTATTCTTCCCAAACCCCGCGCTGCCCTCACTTCCCTAACTTCGCCAGGGCCTCCTCGATGCGGCTCAAGCCGGTGGCTATCCGCTCCCGGGAGGTGGCATAGGAAAACCGCAGGCACTGGTCTTCCCCGAATTCATTGCCCGGCACCGCAGCCACGCGGGCCTCGGTGAGCAGGTATTCCGCCAGGGCCTGGGAGTGGGTCTGCCCGACCCCGGGCTTAAGCTTGGGGTAATAAGCGGAAAAGTTGGGGAAGAGGTAAAATGCCCCCCCGGGTTTGTTGCACTTGACCCCGGGGATCGACAGGGCCCGGCGGTGGATGTCGTCCCGGCGCCAGGCGAATTCCGCCGCCATGGCGGCCACCGTCTCCTGGGGGCCAAGAAGCGCCTCCACCGCGGCCTTCTGGGCGATGGAGGTGGGGTTGGAGGTCGACTGGCTTTGGAGATTGGTGGCCGCCGCGATCCCTTCCTTCGGCCCCGCCATGTAGCCGATGCGCCAGCCGGTCATGGCGTAGGTCTTGGACACCCCGTTCAGGACAAAGGTGCGGGTCTTCAGCTCCGGGGCCAGCATGGCGATATTGGTGAAGCTGGCGCCATCGAAAATGATCTTGTTATAAATGTCGTCGGAGATCACGTAAAGACCGTGGGCAAGGACCAGCTCTGCCAGCGCTTCCAATTCCCGCCGGCTGTAGACTCCGCCGGTGGGGTTGGAGGGGCTGTTGATGAGCAGGGCCTTGGTGCGGGGGCTGAGGTGTTCCTTTAATTCCGCGGCGCTGAGCTTGAAACCGTTGGCCTCCCGAGTAGGGATGATCACCGGCACGGCCCCGGCCAGCAGGGCCATGGGCACGTAGGAGACCCAGTAGGGGGCCGGGATGACCACCTCGTCCCCGGGGTCGAACATGATCTGGAAAAGATTGTAGAGCGCATGTTTGCCGCCGCAGGAGACCATGACCTCCCCGGGCGCATAAGAGAGGCCGCAGTCGGTGGCAAACCTCTGGATGATAGCCTCCTTGAGCTCCGGAATGCCTGACACCGGGGTGTAGCGGGTGAAGCCATCTTTAATGGCCCGAATGGCGGCCTCCCGGATATTTTCCGGGGTGTCGAAGTCCGGCTCCCCTACCCCAAAGTTGACTAAGTCGACCCCTTGGGACTTGAGCTGGTTGGCTTTGGCGTTCAAGGCCAGGGTGGCGGAGGGCGGAATCTGGAGGATACGTTTGGCGAGTTGCATTAATACTCCTTTTCGTTAAATTGAGGCTCACGCGCCCCAGAGCAATTCATTGAAAATTAACGAATATTATGTTATTTGTCAACTTGGGAGGACGAGTGCAATCGCTCGCCATTATTAGCAAGAAGCACAAGGCCGATGCCTGGCAGGCCGGCCAGGCCTTGCAGACCTGGTTCACTTCCCGGGGGCTGGCGGCCCTTCATTGGGAAAATGAACCGGAGCCGGACATCTCGCCCCCTCTGCCTCCGGGAACGGAGTTCATCCTGGTTCTAGGGGGCGACGGCACCATTTTGAGCGTCGCCCGCCATTACGGGCGCCTGGGTCTGCCCATCCTGGGGGTCAACATGGGGGGCCTGGGATTCCTCACGGAAATCACCCTGGAGGATCTCTACCCTTGCCTGGAAGAGCATTTCTTGCCGGGAAAATTTGAGGTGGATGAACGGATGGTCCTGTCCGTCAGCCTCATCCGGGAGGGAGAGACCGTCTGGCGGGAAAACGTCTTGAACGACGCGGTGATCAACAAGGGAGCCCTGGCCCGCATCGCCGAACTCACCACCTGGATCGACAAAGAATACCTTGCCACTTTCCGGGCCGACGGCTTGATCGTCTCCACCCCCACCGGTTCCACCGCCTACACCCTGTCCGCCGGCGGGCCCATCGCTTACCCGACCCTGGGGACCATCATCCTGTTGCCCATCTGCCCCCACACCCTGAGTAACCGGCCCATCATCCTGCCGGAGACGGTGACCGTGGCCGTCACTATCCAGGAAAAGGTCCAGGACCTCTACCTGACCCTGGATGGCCAGGTGGGCCGGGCCCTGAAGGCCGAGGATCGTCTGGAAGTGCGCTCCGGCGACTACCATGTCAAGCTGGTGAAGCATCCCAGGCGCAGCCACTTTGAGATCCTGCGCACCAAGCTGGGCTGGGGAGAGCTGGGGACGGCCTGCCGGTAGAAGACCGGTTTTCGGTTTTCTGTTTTCGGTTTTCTGTGAAGGGCAAAGGCAAAATCAAGAGCCCTTTGCAGTCAGAAAACGGAAAACGGAAAACTGAAAACTGAAAACGGAAAACGGGATTAACAAATGCGCCGTAAACTTGAAGATTATCATGATGGGGCCCAGGACGGCCTGACGCCCCTCGCTTCCCTCAACCTTAACGCCATCGAGGATTTCGATGAGCTCCTCAGGGCCATGGGGCGGACCGCCTTCGGCGGCCGCAGTCTGGGGGAGGCCGCCGAGGTCCTGGAGGCTATGTTGCGGGACCCCGACTGCACCGTGGTGGGCACATTCTCCGGGGCCATGAGCGTGGCCAAGATGGGCCTGCTCATCTGCGAGATGATCGACCGGGGTTGGCTTAAGGTGATTGTCAGCACCGGGGCCCTGATCGCCCACGGCTTTATCGAGACCCTGGGCCGGGTGCACTACAAGTGTCCGGAGGGGGTTCCTGACCGGATGCTGTTCCAGCAGGGTTACAACCGCATCTACGACACCCTGGAGATGGAGTCCAACCTGGACTATGCCGAAGACGTCTTCCGGCAGGTGTTAGAGGGCTTGGATCAAGGATGCGTCTGGTCTTCCGCCACTATCTGCCGGGAACTGGGGAGATACCTGGCGGAGCACAGCGAGGCCCCGGGAATCCTGAGAAACGCCTACCTGAAGGAGGTGCCGGTATTTATCCCGGCCTTCACCGACTCGGAGTTGGGTCTGGACCTGGCGGTTCACATGGTGCGCCGGGCGCTGGCGGCCGGACGCCCGCTCTCCGAGGCCATGGCCGCAATGTCGCTTAAGTTCAATCCCTTCCTGGACCTGGCGGCCTATGCCGGGCACGCCCAAAAGGCCAGGAAATTGGGGATTTTTACCATCGGCGGGGGGGTGCCCCGCAACTGGGCCCAACAGGTAGCCCCCTACCTGGACCTGCTCCAGTCCCGGCTGGGGCTCGACCTCCCCGAAGTGCGCTTCCATTATGGGGTGCGCATCTGCCCGGAGCCGGCCCATTGGGGCGGCTTAAGCGGCTGTACCTTCAAGGAAGGGGTTTCCTGGGGGAAATTCGTCTCGCCGGAAGAGGGCGGGCGTTTCGCCGAGGTCCTGAGTGACGCCACCATCGCCTGGCCGCTTCTGATCAAAGGGGTGGGCCAGCGCCTGCAGAAGAATCCGGGGAAGTAGGGACCCCGCAACAGGGATCAGGAGCTCGGCGGGCCGCAGCCGGCGCAGGTGCAAAGTTTTTCTTCCTTCAGGGTGCGGCTTCCCTTTTTGACCGAGAAGCGGGCAATCACCAGTCCGAAAATCCCTTGACAAAATTACCGGCCTTGCTAAGATTTTATATGTGAAATTATTCTCGTTCTCCCATTCATCCCAATATAACCTTTAAGGGCAGGGAATGATTATGAGTACTTTCAGATTCGGAGACAAGACGTATCCGGTTGACTCGGAAGAATTCCTTTTGAATTTCAACGACTGGGATGAAAACTTCGTACGGGGGATGGCCCCCAAAGTCGGTATCACCGGCAGATTATCGGAGGACCATTGGAGGATTATCAACTTCATTCGCGATTTTTTTAAGAGAACTGGCAGGTGCCCATTGGTCTATAAAACCTGCCAAATAAACCGTCTGCACTTACAAGAACTGCAAAAGCTTTTCCCTGCAGGATACCTTCGGGGAGCCTGCAAACTTGCCGGTGTTACCTATAAGGAAGGCTACCTTGATCTGGACTGGGAAGAGGAAATTAAGGTGGGTTACCTTCCTCAACCCTTGGCAGAGGAACCTGCGGCGCGGGTCACAGTCGGAGATCAGGAGAAAAGCTACGAGGTTAATCTTCGAGGATTCCTTATTAATCCCCAGGCATGGGATAAGAGGTATGCCTTATATAAAGCCAATGAGATGAAAATGGGCAAGCTGACGGACAAACACTGGCAAGTCATTAATTTCCTTCGCCAGAGCTTCGAGAAAAACAACCTGGTACCCACTATATATGAAACCTGTGAAGCCTGCGGTATCGACTTGGAGGAACTTCAGCAGCTCTTTCCCGATGGGTATCATCGTGGGGCAGTCAAGGTTGCGGGGTTAAGAACAAGATGAGATTCAGCTTGGTTTCCAGGTAGTCAAGCTGGCCGTCATGGTAGAAATTATTCTGGTCCGCCGCAGGTGCAAAGTTTCTCTTCCTTCACGGTGCGGTATCCCTCTCTGATCAAGAAGAGGGCAATCACCAGGCCGAAAATCCCTTGACAAAATTCCCGGCCTTGCTAAGATTTTATATGTGAAATTATTCTCATTCTTCCATTCATCAGAATAACCTTTAGGAGCAGGGAATGATTATGCGTAATATTACCTTGGGAGACAAGAGATATTCGGTTGACATGGAAGAATACCTTGCGGATTTCAACGACTGGGATGAAAACTTCGCGCGGGCGCTTGCTCCTAAAGTCGGTATCACTATCGGATTATCGGAGGACCATTGGCAGATTATCAACTTTATTCGCGATTATTTTAAGCAAACCGGCAAGTGCCCATTGGTCTATGAAACCTGCCGAACGAACCGGCTGCCCTTACGGAAACTGCAAAAGCTCTTCCCTGCAGGATACCTTCGGGGAGCCTGCAAACTCGCCGGTGTTACTTACAAGGAAGGTTACTACGCCCCGACCCGTTCCCATTTACGTGAACAACCCTTCAAAGAGGAATTAGTGGAGGCAGCCACAACCGGAGATCAAGAGAAAAAAACCTTCGAGGTCGATATTCAGGGATTCCTTATTAACCCCAAGGCATGGGATCAGCGTTATGCCATATACAAAGCCCATGAAATGAAAATGCCCGAACTGACGGACAAACACTGGCAAGTCATTAATTTCCTTCGCCAGAGCTTCGAGAAAAACAAGGTGGTGCCCACTGTATATGAAACCTGTGAAGCCTGCGGTATCGACTTGGAGAAACTTCAGAAGTTGTTTCCCGATGGGTATCATCGTGGTGCAGTCAAGATTGCGGGGTTAAAAACACGTTGAGACTCAGCCTGGCTTCCAGGTGGTCAGGCCGGCGTCATGGTAGAAATTATTCTGGTCCGCCGCAGCCGGCGCAGGAGCAAAGTTTTCCTTCCTTCACGGTGTGGCTCCCCTCTCTGACCAAGAAGAGGGCAATCACCATTCCGAAAATCGGGTCCGCCTGCCAGAGGCCGTAAAGATAATTGAGTCCCAGGCCGATAAGCAGAGCCACGGACAGCAGGCCGCAAACCAGGGTCTGCTTGGAGTCGGCCCTCAGACTGGCGCTGCCCAGGGATTCCCCGGTGCGGAATTTTACCAGGTAGAGGGCGGGCATCACCAGCGCCGAGGCCAGGGCCACGCCGATTCCCAGCAGGCTGGGCCTCGGGATTTCGGCAAACAGGAGCTTCCGCGCCGCTTCATAAAAGATATAGAAGGCCAGGATGAAGAAGCTGTAGCCGATGATTTGCACGGCCCGCCGCTCCAGCCGGGCCTCAGCGGCCGGGGACCGGCCCCGCCGCGGGCTAAAACGCCAGATCATCACCCCGCCGGACAAGGCCTCCAGCAGGCTGTCCAGGCCGAAGCCCACCAGGGCGATGCTGCCGGCCAGGGCGCCTGCCAGCAACGACAGCAGGCATTCGGCCACGTTGTAGGCCACCGTGAACCAAGCCAGCCGCAGCGCTTTTTTTTCCAGACTCGCAGTCATAAATCTCTCATGACAGGGTTTTGCAGGGTCGTTTCGTAGGGGCGGACCGATGTGTCCACCCCTTGAGGGCGGATAGTGGCACAGGCTTCCAGCCTGAGAGTGGGTCATTTCCTGAGAAATATATCACGCCCGGACCCCAAGAGCGCCAAGAAAAGAACGGGGTCACCGGCCCGCGGCCAATGCCCCCTATATATATAAACTGGGCAGAAGGTGTGCCGGATAGTCGAGAGGGCCTTGGACAACGAAGGCCAATAACCCTCTACCCGTTAATACCTCTTCCCCAGCGGACTCAAAAATATTCCCTTTGATTTGTGAACCAAGCCCCCGATAAATCGGTTAGAACAACAATGCTCCCAAAATACCTGAGCCAATGATGATTAATGATGGATCGATTTTGGTAAAGGTAAGCAGCGCGAAGCTGATTACGGCGATGACTTCGGTGGTCTGGTTAATCAAGGAACCGTGGCCCAAAAAGATGAGCACCGCAATAAGCAATCCAACCACCGCCGGCTTGATCGCCTCGAAACTGGCCCTTACCGCCCATATCTCTTTATAACGGAGGTAATACTTGGTAACCAGGGTGACAATAATGAAGCAGGGTAGATAGCTGGCGACCATGGCCACCAAGGCCCCGATCAAGCCGCCCACCTTAAACCCCAAGAAGGCATTCATCACCGTTAGCGGCCCGGGAGTCACCTGGCCGATGGCAATGGCGTCGATGAATTCCTTATTGCTGAGCCAATGATAATGATTGACGAATTCTTGCTGAAGAATGGGGATCATGGCGTAGCCACCGCCGATGGTCAGGGCGTTGGCAATGAACAGGATGGCGGCCATTTTTAGCAGGGCCATTTAATCCCTCCAATACAGGACCAGCCCCAAAGCCCCTGCGGCCAGCAGGATGCCGATAGGATTAAGTTTAAAGATATCCAGGCCCAGAAAAGCGCCTACAGCCAGCGCCGCGCTGCGGTAATCCGTAACCATCCTCATAAACATCTTATAAATGAAAGAGGCCAGCAAACCCACCACCGCCGCGGCCACCCCTTTCATCACCGATTGCAGGAGGGGATTGTCCTTCATATGAAGATAAAAGGCCGCTAACAGAATAGCCAGCACCGTGCCGGTAAAGGCCTGGCCCACGGTGGCGGCCAGCGCTCCCCTCAATTTATGCAGCTTGTAGCCGATAGAAATGCCGGTATTGACTATGGGTGGTCCGGGGGTCATCTGGCCGATGGCGAAGCTCTCTACGAACCCATCGTGGTTAATCCATTTGTGCTTATTGACCAACTCCCTTTCGTAGAAGGCAACCATAGAATAGACGCCCCCGAAAGAGAAGGTGCCGATTTTGAGGAAGACCAGAAAGATTTTTTTTAGGCTTAACATGAGGTTCCCCGCTCAAATGACCAATATTTTTGCCATGATATGTTAACCATCCCTCAGCGCCCCTGAGACGGGAAAAATCATTTGCCAGCCTCCTTTTGTTAAATTATTCACAATATTAAAACCGAGTCTCGCACATGTCAATGGGAAATTGGGCGGGAGAAGATCGATGGGCTCCGGACGGGTTTTTATGTCATCCTGAACGAAGTGAAGGATCTAGAATTTATCAGTCTGAACTAGATTCTTCGCTTCGCTCAGAATGACAAACTCTCAATTATGGGAGTTTTCAATAACATGCTAAAAAAGGGCTGTCCGCCGGGGAACCCTCAGTCGTTTTGAGGATGATGCGGCTCTGCCCGGGAGCTGGCTACTCCCAGGAGTCCTCCACCGCGGTGAGGACCCCCAGTTTCAGCGGTTGGATCTTACGGTAAACCTGGTCCGGGGGCCACTGGTGCCCATCAACGGTGAGCAGGTCGCGGTCGATAATGATGTCGAAAAGGCGCTGGTTTTCCTGGAGGTAAGGAAGGATCAGATTCCAGTCGGCGGAGGTTAAGGGGACGATTTCGCCGCCGTTCAACTGCTCCTCCACCACCTGCTGGTAGGGGTCCCGGATGTAGATGGCCCCTCCCGAGGCCAGGGAAAACAGGTTGGAGCCGGGATAGGGGGTCTGTTGCGGCCGCAGGCGCCCCCGGGGGTCGTATTCCAGGCCGTTGACGATGACAAAGCCGCCGCCCTTAAAGACGTCGCCGGCCATGAAGGATTCCGCCAGGAAGTCCAGGGCGGTGCCGTTGATTACCACCCGGGGCCGGCCCACCGCGTTGATCAGGGGCCGGCCGGCGGCGTTGCCCAGAATATAAACCTCACCGCCCTTGGCGCCGTACATGAAGGTTTGGCCCACGTCGCCATGCACCACCAACTTCCCCTGCTTCAGTATCTGCCCCAACTGGTCCTGGGCGTTGCCGTGGACCTGGAGGGTCATGCCGTCGATGCCCGAGGCCAGGTAGTCGCCGGTGCTGCCGTATGCGTCGATGCGCACCTCCTGGGTGTCGGGCCCGAAGCCGCAGCCCAGGAAACGCTGGCCCTGGTAGCCGTAGGTGATGAATTGCCGCCACCCCAACGTAAAAGCCTGGCACAGGAGGCGGGCGTCGCAATCGCCTCCTTCCGGGGGAAAGCCGGCGGCATTGAGAACCAGGACCGCGTCCGACCGGGGGGGCGCCTGCAAAAGCTCCCGGTGGTCCCAATCGAGCCGGCGGTAGCGGCTGGGATTTTTCTTCCCCACCATGGGGGTATCCTGGAAGATGCGGATCAGCGCTTCCATGAGAATATGAAGCAGATTGCTGCGCTTCTTGTCCCCCGGGTCGTAGCGCCGGTCCAACAGCAGGGTCAGGCCGTTGATGGCCCCGTCCTTGACAAGGTCGCCCCGCGCCGCCTCTCTCACCACCGCCTCCAGGATTTCCCGGAAGCCGGCGTAGGAGCTGGTGGCGGCAATTTGGCTGATGGCCTCATAGAGCCGCCGGCCGCTTTGGTCCTCCAGGTTGGCCGCGGCCAATTGGGCCGCCCTGGAGTCCTCCTGGTAGCCCAGGTCCAACACCATGCCGTCCCAGGGGCGCTGATGCCAGGGCACGGTCCGGGGTATTCCGAACTTGTCGTGGCAGGATAGCACCCGGCTGCCGTTATGGGGTTCCAGGGAAAAGATGAAGGCGCCGCCGTCGGTGGCGCTGCCGCCCCGGGCGTTCCAGTAGAGGTCGGCCACGGGGCAGATGCGGGGATCCTCCTGGGCCAGGCTGGCCAGGGTGGCGTCGATGGCCTGCTTCTCCGAACAGATGAGGCCAATCTGCACCTCGCCATCCTGGAGGGCGAAGACCTGGGGCCGCAGCATGGAGGTGTCGGTGATACCGATCAGGTCGAAGCTCCGGCGTTCCGGGTCGTTCCTGGCTATGATGAAAAACCAGGGGCCATCCGGGGAACCGTGGATATTGGCCGCCTGGAGCTGCCGGTAGACGTGCTGGCGCTCCGGAGGCAGCAGGTCGAAGTCCCGCTCCGTGGTGGGGGCCATGGACTCGATGACGTATTCCAGGGAATAGCCGTAGAGCCGGTGCCAGAGGTCGAAGATGAGCACCGCCACCTCGGTGTCCGTCAGGAACTGGGGGAAGAAATGGCGCTGGCTCAGGTATTCGCTCACGGAATAATAATTGGCAAAGTCGCCGTTGTGCACCAGGGCGGTGTTGAGGGCTGCAAAGGGGTGGGCGCCGCCGGGGTGCCACACCCGCCCCCGGGTGGGGTAGCGCTGGTGGGCGATCCAAATGTGGGCCTTGAAGTCCAGCAACTGGTAATAGTAGGCGACTTCCTCGGCGTAGCCCACGATCTTCAGGATCAGCATATTGCGGCCCTGGGACATGACAAAGGCCTTCTTCTCCCCCAGGGAGGCATAGAAGGTCTCATTCAGCTTGTAGCAATTCTGGGCTACATATTCGTCTTCGACCTGGCGCCAGGGAATCCCGTAGAGCTTCTGCTGCTGGATGAAATGCTGCAGGACCTCGGGCTTCACCCGCACGAAGTACTGCCAGACGTCCGGGGGCTTAACCACCAGGCCGGGGATATCCCGCCAATCATCCACGGTGGGGAGACGGCGAGCGTGGTCCACCTTAAAGACCGGGGTGATGAATTGGGCCTCCATCTGGGGCCGCGCCTCGATGTCCAGATAGGCGATCTGGATGAGGTAATCGTCGTCTAAGATCTCCTGGGAGACCCCCAGGTAGGCCGGGTCCAGGCCCACCGCGGCGATGCCGCCGCCCTTGCCGTTCCCCCGATTGTGCATCTGCACCGAGGGACAGACGATGTGGCGGCCGGCCACCGGCACGCTGGCGGCAAACCCGGTGACCCCGCAACCGCCTTCATCGGCGGCCTTGTGGATGCGGCCCTCCGGATAGGGCGACGCAAAGTCTTGGCGGGTGTTCAGGAGCCTGAGCCCCGGATGGCTAGTATTTTTTGGGTTTTGCATAGGGTCACCGAGATAGTTCAAAGTTCAAAGTTCAAAGTTAAAGTCAAAATCAAAGGCAAAAGCTTGAGAAAATTATTTAAATTTGCTGCCTTTTTTATCAGTAGTTTTCAAATACCGCAGAAAGCCGGCGAGTAACCGGGAAGCATCGTCCGCTAACGAGATTATCCGGTTAAATTGTTCCGAAGATATTGATCCGCCATCCAAGGTGACGTAAAGTAACGACTTTACTTCTCCTACCGAACCTTTGGCCATTGCCAGATATTGTCGGAATTCCTTGTTGCCTCCGCGTTCAAAACCTTCGGCAATATTAGCCATGATAGAAACCGAAGCCCGCCGAATCTGATCCTTTAGGGAAAAATCATTCGCAATTTTTCCTTGGCTGGTGAATTCATAGATAATTTTGGTAAGCTCTCGAGCTTTTTGCCAGGCGTCGATATCCTCAAAGCGCTCGATTTTACCCATAGATCAAAGTTCAAACGTCACACATTATTAATTTCATGGGACGGCCCCTTTGACACTCATTAACTAATCAATACCAATCATTAGGAGATTCAACATGATCTCTAATTGTTTCTAATTCTATTGATATAGCCTCATGAATACCACCAATAAAGTTTTCAATCGATTTCATGATTTTTGAGAGGTGACTTAAGTTTATATAGTCTAAATTCTCAAGAGTATCTGCCCCATTCCTTCGAACTGGATATCTAAATTCAGTTGAAGTAGGATCTACTTGGCAGAATTGATTGATATAATCGTCCATAGCCTCCACTGGCTCTTTATCTCCTCCCGGCCATATTTTTTCAATAATAATTTTACAATCATTCCACAGCTCATCAAGTTTATGGCATTTCGCATAGTCTTTATTCATAAATAAGAGTTGATAACCATCTTTAATAACCATTTTTAATTGTAATTCGAGATAGTGTCTATATAGAAAAACAATTGGAAAAACTATCAAATCGGGCTTATTATTGGTTTTGTTTACATATTCTACTAAAATATCGGCGGCATCTTTGTATCCAATTAAATAATTCAACCACATATCTGATTTTAATGGATACAAACAAGCATTATGCCAATCACCAACTATTTCTTTGAACAAATGTTCACCTTTTTGGGGATAATCAAAAGAATTATTCTCCATTTCTAATTACCTTGTGTTCCAAAAATTTAGCTGTAATTACTATCCCTGTGATTGCGCTTGCACCATATGTGCCTGGTGACACAGGCGTGTTTCATGAGTTCTTATTGGTGCGCATTAGGGCGGCCGCAGGCCGCCAACTTTGAACTTTGAACCTTGAACTTTGAACTAATCTCTCCTCCTCAAATCATCATCCACCGGGCGGTCGAAGTAGTCGAGGTGGGCCAGGGTGTCGGTGCGGCCCACCAGCTCCCGGATGCTCTTGAGGCCCAGACGCCGCAGGATCTCTTTCAGAATCTTGCTCCAGGAGTAGTACATATTGCTGATCCGGTTGCTCCCCCAGTCGATGGTCATGAGGTCCACCAGTTCCGGGTCGGTGGTGGCGATGCCGCGGGCGCAGCCCCGGCCGGATTCGCAGTTGTGGCAGCGCAGGCATTCCAGGGCCACCAGGTCGGCGGTGCCGATCTGGACGCCATCGGCCCCCAGGGCGATGGCCTTGGCCACGTCGAAGGCGCTGCGGATGCCGCCGGAGGCAATCAGGGTCACCTGATCCCGGATGCCCTCGGCCTTGAGAAACTGGTGCACCTTGGGAATGGCATATTCCACCGGCATGGCGATGTTCTTCTTGGCAATATCAGGCGCGGCCCCGGTGCCGCCATAGCTGCCGTCCAACTGGACCACGTGGGCGCCGGCGTAAAAGCTTCCCACCGCCACCATGTCCACGTCGGTGGGGGTGGAGACCTTCACCGACACCAGGGCTCGGGGATTGATCTCCTTGATCCAGTCGATGTGCTTCTTGTGATCTTCCACGGAATAGACGCTGTGGAAGGGGAAGGGGGAGAACAGGGAGCTGCCGGTCACCGACTCCCGCATGCGGGCCACCGCGGGGGTCACCTTGTCCCCCAGCAGGTGGCCGCCCAACCCGGGTTTAGCCCCCTGGGCGTATTTGAACTCCACCATGCGCACCCGTTGGATGGTGTCTTCCCGGACCCCAAAGAGGCCGGTGGCCACCTGGGTGACGATATTGTCGTTATACGGGAAGAGTTCTTCGGGAAAGCCGCCCTCGCCCGTGGATACCATGGTGTTAAAGCGGATTGCCGCCTTGATCCGGGAGAGAATGGTATTGATGCTCACCGAGCCGAAGGACATGCCGCCGCCGTACCAGGGCACCGCCAGCCGCACCTGGGGCCGCCCGTCTCCCCGCCGGTTCAGCTCCAGCTCCAGGGAGATGTCGTCCTCGGTCAGCTTGAAGTCCGGGCGGTGTTTGGGAAAGAGAAAACGCATTTTATCGAAGCCGCCGCCGGAGTCCCCCAGCCGATATTCGAGGTCGGTATAGGGGAGGTTGCCCCATTCCGCCTGCCACCAGGTGCTGAGGAGCAAATCCGCCGGCCAGCGCCGGTCCCCCAGGGTGCCGTACACCGGGTGGATGCTGAGCCTAAGCGCCTTGGCCGGGCATTTGGCGACGCAGAAAAATTCCTTCTCCCGGCAGGCAAATCCCAGGCAGAGGTAGCTCCGGGGACGCCGCAAATAGCCGCCGGACTTGGTGTGAACCCCATAGGGGCAGGCTTCGACGCAGCCGCCGCACTTGATGCAGGCGGATTCGTCACGCCCCACCAGGTACTTGCTCAAGGGGGTGCGGAAGCGGGACGGGGTGGGAACCGGCTGCCAGGGCTCGCCTTCGCTCCAGGATTCCAGGGGAATGATGGGAACCGTTTTCTTCTTCGCTTGCGCCATTTTTTATGTCAATCCCTCTTAGTTTGTTACATTTCGTCCTATGTGTTGCATTATCCGGCTGTTTTAAGCGGCTGTTACAAATATTATAATTTAGATGGAACTTTTCGATTAACAGGAATATTTATATACCTGTAAATTACATCATTTTCATTGATATCAGTAGGCATGTCTAATGCGTTATCAGATACCAAAACCAGATAGCGATAGCTTGCAAGTTCAAATCCTGCCAATGAGCTTCTACTATATATCCTGGCTTGTGTAAGTGCTTGTTTGGCTTGTTCATTAATTTCTTTATCAGATCTTACAAGCTTCCATTCTGTGAGAATCAGCGCCTCTGCAATAGACTCAACTTGAGATAGGTTTAATGGCCCCCCAAGTATGAGGTCGGTGCGTTCTCCTGCTGCATCTGCCTTAAAAGCCCAAATCCCATGAAGAAGAAGATGAGCAGCACCAAGTTTTTCACATTTAGTTTCACCCAATTTAAATGCATCTATCCATCGTTGCTTGACACTTTCATCAGCGATGATTGACCTTTTTAAATGCTCAAAAGCGCGCTCGGTGGTCCTTTTGGCAACTGCCTGAATATCTGACAATTGAAATGTGAATTCCGAGCGAAAAGAGGCTAAACAGGGTAAAACAAATTTTAATCCATCTATTCCTCGAATAGGAGGAGCCATGAAATTCTGCGTGTGGTTTGTTAAGAATCTGTCAAGAGAAGCGACGGCTGTAGGAGGCAAACTTGAGGTATAGTTGTCCTTGAATTTGATAATGTCTTGGAATATCAAATGAGCATGAGGCACCAATTCTCTTACTACAGTACCGTATGGGTCTGTGGCGCGAGCAGCCCAAAATTGGGCAAACATTCTCCCTGCCTCTGAGAGACCTTCAATTCTATCTGAAATGGCTTTCCATTCAGTACGCCAAGTCAAAGTAGTACCTCATGCTTAAATTTTCGGAGTTGGCGGGCACGGAGGCCCGCCCCACCGAACTTGGAACTGGGAACCTTCTTCATTCGCCGACCCTCCTGGTTTCACCCTCCGGCCGGGCGAAGAGCGGGGCAAAGATTTCTCTATCCAGGTCCTCCTTGAACATGGCCCGGCCCACTTCCCCTCGCAGGCGGCGCACCTCCCGCATGCCCATGGCGCCCAGGACCTCCAGGAGCTGGTTGTTCCAGGCGCCCAGGAGGTTGACCATCCGCTGGGCCCCCCGGGGGACGCTGAGGCTCCCCAGGTCGATGGGGCAGGGCTGTTGGTTCTTCTTGTCAGGGCCGCCGGGACACTCGGGGCAGAGCCGGCATTCCAGGGCCAGGAGCAATGAGAGGTCGGCCATCACCCCGTCGGCGCCGGCGATGATGATCTTGGCCACGTGCTCCGCCAGGGCGATGCCACCGCTGACCAGCAAGGTGACGGCGTCCCGTAACCGGTCTGCCACCAGCTTCAGGTGGCAGCGGCGCACCAGGTCCTTCAGGTGCACGGCTCCGGCGTCCTTGAGGCCCCGGGCTTTATCGGAGCCGGTCAGGTGCAAAACCTCGGCCCCCGCCGCAGCTAAGGCCGCCACTCGCGCCTCGGCCTGGCTGTCGGCCGGCACCCTGATCCAGACGAGCAGGTGGGGGAAGCGTTTCTTGATGGCCTCCATCTGGGCCATTACCCCGGGATGGTCCGGGATCTCCACCGCGGGCACCTGGTTGAGCAAAGCCGCATCCTGTTTCAGAGGCTCTCTGGCCGCCAGAATGGGCACCAGGCGAGAAGCGGCCGGGGCCAGGTCGGCGCCGATGTCTTTCCGGTTAAGGAGCGCCAGGGTTCCCAGGCTTTGGGCGGCCGCTGCCATGATCTGACGCAGCCGCACCGGGTCGGCACTCCGGGATGGTTCCGCCAGCACCACCGGCAAGGGGATTTCCAAAAGGCGAGGTGGGGTGATCAGCATCTCCTGTTGCTCGTTGAAGGCCAGAAACAAGGGTTTGCGGCCCAGGTCGATGGAGGTGCTGATATATTCCCGGCCGTGGATGCCATCCCGGGTGGGCCGGACGATCTCCGACATGTCGGTCCAGCAGGAATCGAACCCCTCCCCGGCAAAGGCCCCGCCATAGCCGGCCCCGGAAACGGGAATCTTGCCGGTTTCCGCCTGGCTCCAGGTGGTGGCGATGATCTCTGGGGTCCAATAGTCGTCCCCCATCTGCCGGTACTGGGGGTTCATGGCCTTGAAGACCAGTCCCCGGGGACAACCCTGGACGCAGCGGTAACAGTCGCGGCAGATCTCATCGATGGTGTCCACCAGCTGCTGCCGGTCGAAACCCCGCTTCCGGTAAGCGTCCACCGGACAGACTTCTTTGACGCAGCGGGCGCAGCGGAGACAGCCCTCACCCCAGTCCAGCACGGTGCTTTTGGCCAGAGGGGTGAAGCGGGGCGGCACCCGGCGCATGTGGATGTGATATTTGGCAGGCAACCCTCGTTCTCCTAAGTGAGACAGATTAACAAATAAGGCTAAGGAACTCGTTTTTGAGACCTTTGCCTGCGGCGCAGTCCTAAACCTTGGCCTTGAGGGGGCTTGGCCCCAAGGCCTGCAGACGGGCCTTGACTTCCTTGACGACCCCGGCCAGGGCCGCGGCATCTCCCGGGGTGACCAGGGAATACCCCAGCCGCCCGGACTCCAGGCCGATCTCTTCCAGATAACCCTGGGAATATTGCACCCGGCCTCCCAGGCGGCGGCTGCCATCCTGGTAGCGGCAGAGGGTCTTATCGCAGCCAATGACCCATACCAGGTCCGCCGGAGTTCCCAAGGCGCGGAGCAACTGAAAGGCCTCCATTTTACTGCTGCAAGGCTCCGAAAGCACCCGCCACCGGTTTCCCGCCTTGCCCAAGGAGACCAGCAGGGCCTCCGGGTCCGGCACTGCTTGCTGACAGGCGAAAATCACCGCTTCACTTGACATAGGTCTCTTGCCCCAAAAGGCCGGGAAGACGCCCCAGCGAAATGCGGGCCAGGGAGGCTGACCTCCCTGGCCGCTAGTAATCAACTTATTTTGTCATGAAAATATCAGGAATGCAATAGTTTAGGGAGGCCGCCCCGCCGCCTTACGGCAGGGGACAGCGGCAATGAAGAGGGGATACTATTTGGCGGTGCCCTCCTTCCTTTCGTCGATGTCCCCGGGATACATCACCGCGTCGTGCCCCCGCTCCCGGGTACGGATGCGGATCACTTCTTCCACCGGATAGACGAAGATCATGCCGTCGCCGGCCATGCCGGTATAGGCGGACCGCAGGATGGTTTGAATGGTATCTTCCAGGTTATTTTCGCTCAAGACGATGTTGATCTGGATCTTGGGCAGCAAATCGACCCGGTAACTGCCTGTACGGCCCGTCAGGCTGATGCCCCCCTGGCGGCCGTGGCCGCGAATCTCAAAGAGGTTCAGGCCCACGATTCCCATTTCCTTAAGGGCCTCCTTGACATCGTTGAGCTTGTCTTCCCGAATGATGGCTTCGATCTTTTTTAGCATTTTCGGTTCTCTCTCATTGAGGATCAACAAAGGAAACGGCAATCTGGCTGACCACTCTTAAGAATAGGCCCGCTCGCCATGGGTGCTGATATCGAGGCCCACCTCCTCTTCCATGGGGGTAACCTTGAGGCCGATGCTCATATCCAGGATTTTGGCCACCACGAAGGTCATCCCGAAGGCGAAGGCCATGGTTACTACCGTAGCCAGGGCCTGCAAAGCGAGTTGGGCCGGATTGCCGAAGAACAGGCCGTTGGCCCCGGCCGCGTTCACCTCCAGGGTGGCAAAGAGCCCGGTGGCGATCATTCCCCAAGTGCTGGCCATGCCGTGGCAGGCCCAGACGTCCATGGATTCATCCCACGAGCGGTTCTGGCGGAAGCGGATGGCATAGTAACAGAGAGGCGCCGCCACTGCGCCGATGACCAGGGCGGCCCGGGGGGTCACAAACCCCGAGGCCGGGGTCACCGCGGCCAGGCCTACCACCATGCCGGTGGCGATCCCCAAGGGGCTGGGCCGGCCATCCAGCCATCCCAGGATCATCCAGACCAAACCCGCAGTGGCCGCCGCGGTGTTGGTGGTCAACAGGGCGTTCACCGCCACCCCGTTGGCTGCCAGGGCGCTGCCGGCATTGAACCCGAACCAGCCCACCCACAGGAGTCCGGCCCCCAGGATGGTGAGGGTGATGTTGTGGGGCTCAATGGGGAACTTGCCGAACCCCTTGCGGGGGCCGATGACCAGGGCAAAGGCCAGGGCCGAATAACCCGCCGCCACGTGCACCACCGTACCGCCGGCGAAGTCCAGGACCCCCAGCGAACTGAGCCAACCGCCGTGGCCCCAGACCCAGTGGGCCAGGGGGTCATAGACCAGGGTGACCCAGATGAGGCCAAAAAGCAGGAAGGACTTAAAACGCACCCGCTCCACGAAGGCTCCGGTGATCAGGGCCGGAGTGATTACCGCGAACATCATCTGGAAGGCGGCAAAGAGCCCCTGGGGGATGGTCTTGGCGTAATCGGGGTTGGGGGCCGCGCCCACCCCGGCCAGCCCCAGATAGTTGAGCCCGCCGATGATCCCCCCGATATCGTGTCCAAAGGCCAGGGAGTAACCGTACACCACCCACTGCACTCCCACCAGGAGCATGAAGGCGAAGCTCAGGGTCAGGGTGGAAAGGACGTTTTTCCGCCGTACCATGCCCCCGTAAAACAGGGCCAGGGCCGGGGTCATCAGCAGCACTAGGGAGCAGCACACCAGGAGCCAGGCCGTATCACCTGAATTTATCGGATTAGCCATTCACCCTCCAATTTTGTCAACAGTTTTGTTAATTACTAACCAGACATAAATAAACGCCAGCCGGGAGGTTTCCTCTGACGGCAAACGCGGCTCATTCTGGCATGGGAAAACAGGATTTGCAACAGGAAATTATTAAGGAGTCACGCCCCCGGCTGCGCTGCCGGAGCGGGTCCCCGGCGCCCTTTTCTATGGCTGGTTTTAAACCCGCCCCACCAAGACCGGCTGCCTTTCTCCAGAGCTAATACACGAGTGGTTGGGTGCGGGGCCGGACCTGGCCGGGTCAGCCCTTGATCCCCTGGAGCCTTTCGGTGACCGTGGGGAATAGTTCCATTTGGGTATGGGGCAGGAAAAGAGCGGCGATATACTGGTTCATGTAGCCCGGGGTCTCGGAAAGTTCGAAGTTGGTCATCATATTCGCCACCCGGACCTCCTCGGCCAACAAGTCCCGGGAGAAGGCCAGCAAGGAGGCGCCCTGGAGAGAGGCGTTGCCCACGAACTGGAAGCGCTCCCGGGGCAGGTCCGGCAGCAGGCCGATGGCAATGGAGTTTTCGATGTTAATGAAGTTGCCGAAGGCCCCGGCCAGGATCACCTGCTCCAGATCCTGGAGCTTGAGCCCGACGCTTTCCAGCAGGGTGAGGTACCCGGCGAACATGGCCCCTTTGGCCCGCATCAGGTTGTCGATGTCCGCCTCGCTGATGGTAAGGTCCTGGCCGCTTTGGGTTTCCGAGGCGAAGACCAGGACGTACTCCCGGCCGCTGTCCCCCATGCGGACGCGGGGGGTGTCCAGGTCCTCCCGGAGTTTGCCGTTGGGCGAGACGAGGTCCGCCTCCATCATGGCGGCCAGCAGGTTGATCAGGCCGGAGCCGGCGATGCCCTTGGGCTTCACCATGTCGATGGTGATCAGGGTGGGTTCAAAGGTTTCAGGATTGATGATGACGTCTTCGATGGCCCCGGCGCTGGCCCGCATTCCGAATTTGATACCGCCTCCTTCGAAGGCCGGCCCCGCGGAGCAGGCGGCGCAGGCCAACCACGCCTGGTTGCCGATGACGATTTCGCCGTTGGTGCCGATATCGATGAACAGGGTAAGCTTGGGGTCCTTGTAGATGCCGGAGGCCAGGATACCGGAGACGATGTCGCCGCCCACGTAGCTGGACACCGAGCTGACGCAGAAGATGAAGACGTGCTCCGGCACATCCACCCCCAGGTCCCGGGCCCGGACCAGGGGAATGCTGCCGGCAGTGGGGATATAAGGCGACAGGCGGATGTATTTGGGATCGATGCCATAAAAGAGGTGGGTCATGGTGGTGTTGCCGGCCACGGTGATATGGGAGATCTCCTCCGGCGACAGGTTATGCTGCTTCAGCAGCCGGTGCATCACCTGGTTGATGGTGGCCACCGCCGATCTTTGCAGTTTTTGCAGCCCCTGCTCTTTTTGGCAAAAGACGATGCGGGAGATGACATCGTCTCCGTAACTCATCTGGGCATTATAGTCAGCGGCCTGGCCCAGGATCGCCCCGTTGGCCAGGTCCAGGAGCTGCGCCCAGACGGTGGTGGTGCCGATGTCCACCGCCACCGCGAAGTGGCGCTGGGTGGTGTCGCCGGCCTCGACGTTCAACAGGAAGGGGGAGCGGTAGCGGCGCCGGGAGAAATCGAGGGTGGCGGTGACCCGGAAGTCTTCCTGGCGCATCACCCGGGCCAGCTTGCGCAGCAGGAAAAAGTCCAGGGTTAGGCTTTCCACCGCGTGCTGCCGGGCCAGGCCCTGCTCCAGGCGGGCCAAGTCATTGGTATTATCCCCCAGGGTGGGGGGCGCCAGTTCCACGAATCTCTTCTTGAAGGCAGGGTTATAGAGGCCCTCGGCCCTCAAAGCCCCCAGGTCAATGGGACTGGGTCGGAGACCGATGCCGCCCGGACGCCGGGTCAGGGTGCGGCGATCCAGGAGGGATTCCGGGGGAATGCGCACCACCACGTCGGAAAGCACCCGGGACTGGCAGGCCTGGCGGTAGCCCAGGTTCCACTCTTCGTCGCTCAACAGCGGGGAGTGGACACTGTCCAGTTCCCCTTCTTCCAGGAGGATGCGGCACTTGCCGCAGACCCCTTCGCCGCCGCAGGAGGCGTTGATGTGCACCCCCGCCTGGACGGCGATCCGCAGCAGATTCTCGCCTTCCGGCACCTCCACGACTAGATCATATGGCTTGAAAACGACGCGTTTGCTCAAGATTCGGTCCTGTGGTCAAGCAGGTCGAGATGGGAAGTTTTAATCCGCCTGCCACGGGGCGGTCTACACCCTCCCGGACCGGGCGGCGTCCCTGGAATTTCCCGCGCCAGCCGGCAATTTGGGAATTCTATCACAGGCCCCGGCCAAAAAAAATGCTAAAATAGAAGCGAGCCTCCGGCTGGGGTCACACCCGCCCGCCGGGCTTACCAGTTCGAGGAGACCCATGACCACGGCCAGGACGGGTAAATTGTTGCGGAAGCTTTACGAGAGGTTGTATCAGGCCTTCGGCCCCCAAGGTTGGTGGCCGGGGGACACGCCCTTTGAGGTGGCGCTGGGGGCCATTCTGACCCAGAATACCAACTGGAATAATGTGGCCAAGGTGATGGTGCGCCTTAAGGCCGAAGACCGCTTGACCGCGGCGGCCTTGACGGCCCTGCCCGAAGCGGAGCTGGCCGAACTCATTCGGCCCTCAGGCTATTACAATCTTAAAGCCCGGCGGGTCAAGAATTTCTTGAATTTCCTCCAGGAAGAATATCAGGGTTCCCTCAAGCTGATGATGGCTGACTCCCTGGAAAAGTTGCGGCCCAAACTCTTGTCGGTCAAGGGCGTCGGCCCGGAAACCGCAGACAGCATTCTTCTCTATGCCCTGGAGAAGCCCACCTTTGTGGTGGACGCCTATACCTTCCGCATCTTGAGCCGGCACCAATTGGCCCCGGAGTCCTGCGTCTACGAGGACCTGCGCCGGCTCTTCATGGACCATCTGCCCGCGGACGTGGGGCTTTATCAAGAATACCACGGCCTGCTGGTGCGTCTGGGGAAGGAATGGTGCCGCCCCCGGCCCCTCTGCTCGTCCTGCTTCCTGGAGGGCTGGCCGGAGGAAAGGCAAAAGGAAAAAGGTAAAAGGTAAAATGGAAAAAAACCGATTTTATTTTTAACTTTTTCCTTTTGACTTTTGCCTTCACTGTTATTGGTGGTAAGATTTCCCGGTAGGCAGCCATCATGGAGATTATCACCCTTAAGCGCCATTCCCCGGAAGAGTTGATCGCCCGCCTCCGCCAGGTGCCCCTCATGGACCGGCCGGAGGTTATGGTTTATGAGCAGGCCTTTATCAGCCTGGAGCAGATTCACACCGATTGCCTGCACCCGGCGCAAAACTACCTGTGGCTTAAGGAGCTCCGTAAGACCCAGGATTTAGGTTGGAGTCTGGCCGAGCAGGGGGTGGACCTGTTCCACCTGGACGGCTTTGTCACCTATACCGTGCGGGCCGACGATGGAACGGAGGCGACCTTCGATCTTTATCCTCCCATCGTGGAGGAGTCCATCGAGGCCGACGGCACCCTGGCCCTGATCATCAACGACGGCATGCACCGCCTCTACCTGGCCAGGCTGGCCTGGCTGGTGCCCCAGGTCACTTACATCCGGGGGGTTTCCAGGGAATACCCCTATTATGCCTATCCCCGGCGGCAGGGCTGGGAGGGGTTGGACCTGCTGGCGGACAACCCCGACTCCAAGGTTTACCTGAAGAAATGCCACCGGGTGCGCCACAACAAGAGGCTCTTTCGAAATTTTCAGGCGGTATTCCACAATGTGGGCGGCCCCCGGAGCCGCCTGCTCAACAAGTGACTCTATTTGGGTGAAAGAGGGGAGGTGCGGGGAAAATGATTGACAAGCTCAAGGGCAGGACCTATCAAAGGATTATGGGGCGCTGGCTTGGACCGGTCTTAATCGGCAGTTTCTTGGGGGTTTTTCTCCTGCTAACCCTGAGCGCCCCGGGTCTGGCGGGGGCGGTGCGGGAGGGCAACGCCGGCCGGGAGGGTTCTGCGATGGCTCTCCAGACCCTGCCGGTCCCGGGGAAGACCACGCTGGTCGACTTTTACAGCCCCTTTTGTCCTCCGTGCATGCACCTGGCGCCTTTTTTGAAGAAGTTGGCGCAGAAGCGGAGGGACCTGGAGATTATCGAGCTCAACATCAACCGGCCCGAGGTGCAGGGCAGGATCGACTGGCAATCCCCTCTGGCCCAACAGCTTGGCCTCCACTCCATTCCCCATTTCCTGATCTTTGGCCCGGAGGGGAGGGTGACGGCCCAGGGACCCGAGGCGCGTCAGCAAGTTGTGGAATGGCTCAGGGAGGCCGGCCTTCTAAAGCAATGAGCGGCGGGCGCAACTTAACTCTTCCCCGGCCTGGGCGGGTTTCAGGGTGGGGGGAGAACCGGAACATGATGGAGAGGAGCGGGACATGAAGAAGCTCTCAGGCTGGCTGGGCCTTTGCGGGTTGTTTCTGATGACGGCCTTCTGGTGCGGATGCACGGCGTCACCTTTCACAGCGCCGCCCCCGCTGAGCGTGGCCGCGGCCCAGAACACCCTGGATACCTGGAATCCCGGCTATTGCAAGGTAGCTGAGTTCTATGGTTTTTATCAGCCGGAGGCCGCCAACACCCGGATAGCCTACGTCGCCATTGTCAACCCCGGCGCCCAGGCGCAAAAGGCCGAAGTTTTTGCCGCCACCTTTCAGCTCCTCAGCCGCCCCGATGGCCGGCAACAGTGGTTTTTGACCGGAGTGGTCACCATCGGCTCAGGGATATTGACCAAGCGGCAGGGCTGGGACAACCTGTTGGTCCCGGTGCAGGAGGCTTCCCCGGGGGCGGTCCAGAAGAAATCATGAGCCGCGCCAGCCGCAGGGCTGCCTCCCCGGCTCCCGGAAGGTGAGCCTTCGATTTAGGCTCCGGACCCTTTACCCTCGGCCATATCTGAGTAGTTCCCCGCAGTTATTTAGCGGTTGCCTATCTTCGGGGTACACTAAAGAGAGGCCATCAAGGCCGACCGTTGCCCAACTCGCCACTGCGGCCCCGATCCTCTCAAGGCGTCCCCGTCCCCGTGCTTTAGGCGGTGCAGGTATCTTGGGAGGGAGCTTCGAGGCCCAAAGCAAAAGCCCTCAAAGCGCATGTGCTTTGAGGGCTTTTTTTTTAAAAGTGTCGGTTAAGCCGGATTCCCTGTAAGGACAGGGAGGTTGGGATCAACCACCACCCGCCTCAGGCGGGGGTCCCGGCAACGGCGCCAGGGTCGGAGCCAGCTTCTGGTAATGAAAGCCGAAGGCCCGGGTTTCGAAGGCCTTGGGATTGAAGGCCTTGGTCAACTCGACCTCTTCCGGGGTCAGAATGTGCACTATGCCGTATTGATCCACTACCGCAAAGCGCTCCCCCTTCGCCAGGCACGAGGCTACCGTCTCTTGTCCCTTGAGATCCTGCTTAGAGACGCAGAGCAACTTCGCGCCGCCCGCCGCCACTGCGGCGGTGCTGATGAAAAATACCGCCACCAAAGCCACCATCAACCCTACCAACAATTTTGACCTCATACTCTCCTTCCTCCTTCCGCAAAGGTTGACATCCGGCTTTCCCCCCCCTTGTGGAGTCTCGAGAAAAAGCCGCAACTCCTTTCCGCCCAATAATATATGGCAAGCCAAGTGAATGTCAACTTAATTATATAAAAAATCGCAACCCATGACAAAGGAAAAAGTTAGGAAAAAACTTACCCTCTCGACGCTTGGGGAAGGCCAATTTGGTCCCAGCCGCGATCCCGAGGCTGGAGCCGGGGAGGGGAGGGAGGTACTCGAAAAAATCGAGTTGGCGGCTTAAAGAATACCATGGTAGGGTATCATCAGTTCCAATCATAGAGGGCGGGTAACGAAAGATGGGCCAACCGCGAGTCAGGCACGGCGGCAGGAGGTTTTCCATCCAAAAATTTCCCAAACATAGACATTTTTTTTGGACAAATTAATAAAATTAGCATAATGTTCTTGTTGGAAAATCCTTCGGGAAATTTTTCTCAAGAAATTGCTTGTCGCAAATTCCAACAAATATTCCAAGTAGACATTGGCCGGGGGGCCGCGCGGGTCAGCGGGCTGATGTCGGTCGGTTTTACAAGGTGTATAAAGGTCTGACACCTGGTTGCCGTCCGGGGCGGGGTGGTCCGCACAAGGCAAAGAGCCAGGGGCGGTCGGCGGGTTGCCTTGCCCGGAGAGCCGCGTCCGGTCCGGTTGGGCAAGGGTGATAACGCAAGACCACGGACGGACCAGGGTAGACAACAGACGGGCGGACCCCGGCATGGTACTTGCTCTGGTATCGGACCAAGACTAAATACAAAGGAGCAAGACGATGGCGAGCAAGACTTCTTCATCACGCATTTCCGGATAGGAAAATTGCCGATGGACACCGTGATCTTCTCCGGTCGCATCTCGAAGACAGAAATGCTTCATGAGTGCGAGCGCTGGTACATCCGGTTCGTTGCGGAAAACCGGCTGGAAGATTATCGGGTCAAGGATGAATGGAATAGGTGGAAGGACATTCACCGTTCGTTTAGCCACGTGTTCTTCGGCCTCGGATCGGTATTGTTGGCACTGATCGTTTATGCGATGACGTCGCGGTTAAATACTCACGAACCGATGACGCACCCATCTATAACTCAACCCGCCGTGGCGGGGGGCAAACCGTGAAAACGCTGCTGCGAGCGGCTGGTTTATTGGCGCTAATGCTGATGGTTGCCGGTACGGCTCGCGCGATAGAAAACTCGGATTGTTTCGCCTGTCACAGCGACAAGACACTGACTAAGACCGACAAGGCCGGCAAGGTGGTGTCGCTGTTTGTGGATGAGAAGGAATACGAGGCGTCCATCCACGGCAAGGATCTCTGCACCAGTTGCCATACCGATATCACCGAGGTGCCGCATCCGGACGGTTTCACGCCCAAGCCGGTGGCTTGCAGCGCTTGTCACCGGTTGGAGACGGAAATTTACCTGAAAAGCGACCACGGTCAGGAGGTCGCCGCGGGCCAATCCGAAGCCGCCTCATGCAAGGATTGTCACGGACACTCGCATACGTTGTTGAACTTCCTGAACCCGCGGTCGCCGGTCAACCGTGTGAACATTCCGCAGACCTGCGGTCGTTGCCATGGCAATACCGCGGCGATGGAGAAGTTCAATCTCCTTCAGAGCGAGCCAGTCGTGACGTACGACCGCAGCGTGCACGGCGTGGCGTTGAAACGCGGTGACACGGCGGCGGCGGTCTGCACGGATTGTCACGGGTCGCACGATCTGCAGAAGTCCAACAACCCGGCCTCGAAGCTCTACTGGCAGAACGTTCCCAACAGGTGCGGCAAGTGCCACGAGAACGTCGAGGCCATCTACGACCGCAGCGTGCACGGCAAGGCGGTTGCCAGGGGCGTTCGGGACGCCCCGGTCTGCACGGATTGTCACGGCGAACACACGATTCAGGCAGTCAATGTAGCCAGTTCCAAAGTTTCTGCGACGCATATTCCGGAGACGTGCGGGCACTGTCACGGCTCGGTACGCCTGGCGAGCCAGTACCAGATGTCGTTGAAGGTCGTGGAGACGATGCAGAGTTTTCATGGTCTGGTGGAGCAGTTTGGCGAGACGACGGTGGCCAACTGCGCGTCGTGCCACGGATTTCATGATGTGTTGCCTCCGAGCGATCCGCTGTCGTCGCTGAACCCGAAGAACCTGCCGCAAACCTGCGGCAAGTGTCATGCCGTTATCGGCACACTCACGGAAGGTGAGATTCACAACCAGCCGGGCGCCGAAAAGGGCAAGCCGTGGCTGGTGAAATTTATCACTATATTATACATCGTCATCATCGTGCTAACGATTGGCGGCAGGTTGGCGTTTAACGCCTTGGACTACATCGCCAAGAGGAAAAGTAAAGGGCCGAGCGTTAACGAACCATAGGCCCGGCCATAGGCCCTGCAACCCAGAGACTCGAAAAATGAGTTGCCGAACGTTGGAAAATTCTTCGAGAAATTTTTCTCAAGAAGGTGATTGTCGCTTAATCCAACAAATGTTCTATGGAGACTTGGGCTATTTTTTCGGTCAGTGCGTACTAATTAGTGAATATCCTCACATAAATCTTCGGTTCCTTCTCAACCCGGGGGGCCAGATTTTCCGGTTTATCTAAGGATTGGATTTATGGTGAAAGGAAGACGACTCTTGAGCTGGGCGGGAATCCTGTTGTTGAGCGGCGCCGCCTCTTTGTATGGCATTCGGGCCCAGGGTGAGAAGGAGCCGGTCCCGCCCGCCGAAACGGGGCGCCCGGATCTGATCAGGATCAACGCCCTGGCTGCCTATCAGAAGCTGGAGCTGCCCCCGGCCATCTTCTCCCATGACAAGCACACCAAGGCGCTCAACAAGGAAAAGAAGGATTGCACCACCTGCCACAAGCTGTCCTTCGCCTACTGGTTCGGAGTAGCCGGGCGTAAGAAGAACACCCCGGCGTCGGCCCTCAGAGGAATCTATCACGCCAACTGCATCGGCTGCCATGCGGAGGAGGCCGCGGCGGGCAGGAAGACCGGCCCCCTGGACGGGGAATGCCGCTCCTGCCATAACGCCCAGCCGCAGATCACCGCGGTCAGGCTGGATGCCGGTTTCAACCTGGTATCGCACTACCGGCACATCGACTCCAAGGCCATACCCGCGTACCAGAACTATAAGGACAATTGTGGCCGCTGCCACCACCAATACAACCCTAAAACCAAGAAGACCTTTTACGCCCAGGGCAAGGAGGAGAGCTGCCGCGATTGCCACCTGGCCAAGGTTGAGAAGGACGTGGAGAGCCTGGAACAGGCCTCCCACCGGCAGTGCGTCCTCTGCCACCTGGACCTGGCCAAAAAGGGGTCGAAGGATAACCTCCCCACCGACTGCGCCGGCTGTCACGGGGCGAAGGCCCAGGCCCTGGATGCCAAAAAGAATCAGGATTGGGTGGCCACGCTCCCGGATAAAGAAGTGCCGCGGCTCAAACGGGGACAGCCGGATGCGGTCCTGATCACCCATGATCCCCAATGGGGGGAGGGCAGGGCCGGCAAACCCTTCGTGATGGATCCGGTGGCCTTCGACCATAAGGCCCACGAGAAGTTCAACGACACCTGCCGGGTTTGCCACCATTCTTCCATGGATGCCTGCGAGAAGTGCCACACCCTGATGGGGGCCAAGGACGGCAAGCTCATCTCCTTCGAGAAGGCGATGCACAGTCTCTCAAGCCGGGCGAGCTGCCTGGGTTGCCATAACGGGCAGCAGGTTGCTGCGGAGTGCGCCGGCTGCCACAACCACCTCAGCAAGTCCTGCCGCCTGGGCGACGCCAGTTGCCAGCAGTGCCACCTTAAGGCCGCGGAAACCGCCATCCCCGGCGGCGCCACCCCCAGCAAGATCTGCGCCCTGGAGCCGGCCCAGAAAACCGCGCTGGCCCAGACCCTGCTCCAGGCCCGGAACCTGAACCCGGGGACCTACCCCCTGGAGGGTCTCCCGGAGACGGTGGAGATCAAGACCCTGGCGAACCGGTTCCAGCCCTCCGAGTTCAGCCACAAGAAGCATCTGGAGGCGCTCCTGAAGGGAATCAAGGGCGATCCCCTGAAGGGAATCAAGGGCAATACCCTGGCCGAATACTTTCACAGCGATCCGGGCACCATCTGCCAGGGTTGCCACCACCATAGCCCGCCCTCCCAGGAACCACCCCGCTGCAGCAACTGCCACAGCGGTGAGAGCCTGCAGGCCAGGGAGTCGAACCGCCCGGCGCTGCTGGCCGCCTTGCACCGGCAGTGCCTGAACTGCCATACTGACATGCACCTGAAGAAGCCCGCCTCCACGGCGTGCAGCGAGTGTCATAAGGAAAAGCAGAAGTAGCCGGCAGGGGCCGGTTAAGGAGCACGTTCATGCTGCGAAGAACCTTTCTTGGCCTGCTGGGAGCCGCGGGAGTGGGCGCCGCTTTGGGCAAGCCGGCTCGAGCCGCAGGCAACCAAGAATTTACCGGGTATCCCGAAAGCTTCGGGGTGCTGTTTGACGCCAGCCGCTGTATCGGTTGCCGCAGTTGCGAGGCCGGGTGCAATAAGGTGAACGAGTTGCCGCCACCCCCCGAGCCTTTCGACGACCTGAGTGTCTTTAAGGTGAAGCGCCGGACCCATTGGTGGACCTATACGGTGGTCAACCGGTATGAGATCCCGGGCGCCCCGCGGCCGGTATTCAAGAAGTGGCAGTGCAACCACTGTCTGGAGCCGGCCTGCGCTGACTCCTGCTTCGTGCGGGCCTACACCAAGACCAGCCAGGGAGCGGTAATGTGGGACGGCATGGTGTGCGTGGGCTGCCGTTACTGCATGATCGCCTGCCCTTTCGATATTCCCACCTTCGAATACAACGAGCCTCTGCACCCTCGCATCATGAAATGCACCATGTGCTACCCCCTGATCACGTCTGGCAAACTGACGGTGCCGGGCTGCGTGGGCGCCTGCCCGGTTGAGGCCCTGGTCTATGGCAAACGCCGGGACCTGCTCCAGATTGCCCGGGACCGTTTCCAGGCCTTTCCGGGCCATTACCTGAACCATATTTACGGAGAGCACGAAATGGGAGGCACCAACTGGCTCTACATCTCGGGAGTGCCCTTCCGGACCCTGGCCATGCGTGAAGACCTGGGGGTGGTTCCGGCCCCGGAACTCACCTCCGGGGCGCTGGCGGCGGTGCCCCTGGTGGCCGCGGCCTGGCCGGTGCTCTTGACCGGCATCTTCGCGATTTCCAAGCGCAAGGACAAGATCGCCCGGGAGGAGACGGTCCAGGCGGTGGCCCGGGCCGTGGCCCAGACCCAGAAGGAGGCCGAAGGCAAGCTAAAGTCGGCCATGAGCAAGGTCGAAGCCGAAAAGAAGGCCGCCATCGAGCGGGAGGTCAAGAAGGCCCTGGCAGAAGCCGCCAAGCCTGAGACCCCGGAGGGCGAATAGCATGGCAGAAAACTCTACCGGGAAAAAATCCCTGTTTACGCCTTTTAACGTGGTGGCCGGCATCATCCTCCTGGTGGGCGTGGCGCTCACCTTCCTGCGGTTCACCAAAGGGCTGGGCGCGGTCACCCACTTATCGGACAACAATCCCTGGGGCATCTGGATCGGCTTCGACCTCCTGTGCGGAGTCGCCCTGGCAGCCGGCGGTTACACCACCTCGGCGGCCTGTTACGTCTTTGGCCTGAAGCGCTATCACTCCGCAGTGCGGCCGGCGATCCTCACCGCCTTCCTGGGCTACTCCATGGTGGTAATCGCCCTGCTGTACGACGTGGGCCGTCCCTGGCGGCTGCCCTATCCTTTCTTCGTGCGGTCCGGCACCACCTCGGTGCTCTTCGAAGTGGGTTTGTGCGTCATGCTCTACCTGACCACCCTCTTCGTGGAGTGGCTGCCGGCCTGCTTCGAGTGGCTCGGCTTTAAGAAACCCCGGGACCAGATCGTCAGGATGACAATGGCCCTGACTATCCTGGGGGTCATCCTTTCCACCATGCACCAGAGCTCCCTGGGGGCCCTTTTCCTGATTGTGCCCTCCAAGGTCCATCCTTTGTGGTATTCCGTTTACATCCCGGTCTTTTTCTTCGTCTCCAGTATCGCCGCCGGCCTGTCCATGGTCATCTTCGAGGGGACCCTGTCGCATCATTACTTGCATGGCCAGATGGATGCCACTTACCTGGCCGAGCACGACGGCGTGATCCTGGGCTTCGCCAAGGGAGCGGCCATGGTGCTGGCGCTCTACTTCATGATCAAGGTGATCGGGATCGCCATCGACAATAAATGGAGCTATCTGCTTACCGGCTACGGCGCCTGGTTCCTGGTGGAACTCCTGGGCTTCGTGGCCCTGCCGGCCTTCCTCTACGCCATCGCGGTGCGGGAGAAAAATCTGAAGCTTGCCAAGTGGACTGCGGTGCTCACCGTGCTGGGCATCATCCTCAATCGTTTCAACACCTCCCTGGTGGCCTTCAACTGGCAGCTGGCGCCGGCGGACCGCTATTTCCCCAGTTGGATGGAAATCGCCATCTCGATCTACCTGGTTACCCTGGGACTCCTGGTCTTCCGCTTCATCGCCAGCCGAATGCCCATATTTTACGAAGATCCGCGCTTCCGGCAGCACGCCCTCCATGAAGGTGAGGAAGAAGAAAGGCCGGAATTCGTTGAACACAAACTCCATAAACACCCCCAAACCTTTGGGCATTGAGGAATAATGCCATGGAAAACCATTTCTATACCCTGTTTGACTTCCTGGTCTACACCAAGGGTGCAGCTTACATCCTGATGGGGCTGACGCTCCTGGGCATATTGGGGTTCTGGCTCTACCTCACCGGCAGGGACGAGGACAAGGAGATCCATTAGCACAAAGGGCCGCCCCGCGGCCTTGGGGAGAACTTGCGCATGCCGCAATTGTATGAGCTCATCACCGGCCCACTGCTGTGGCTGTCCTTCGGAATCTTTTTCGTCGGGCTGACTTTTCGGGTGGTGCGTTATTTCCAGGGCCTTGACTGGCAGTTGGACCGGGTGGCCTACCGTGCGCATCCGGGCCTGGGCCTCAAGGGGGCGCTGCGCTCCATCGTCCACTGGCTGGTGCCTTACTGGTCCGAGGGCTGGCGGGCCAAGCCCTTGTACACCTTGATTTTCTTCGTTTTCCACGTCGGGTTGGTGCTCACTCCCCTGTTCCTGCTGGGGCATGCCGTCATGTTCAAAGAGCGCTGGGGTGTGAACTGGCCCACGCTCTCCATGGGATTGGCCGACGTCCTGACCATCGCGGTCATGATCACCGCCGTCTGCATCGCCATCCGCCGCCTGGGCTTGCCCGAGGTCCGCATCGTTACCACCTGCTATGACTTCTTGCTGCTGCTGCTCAGCGTCGCCCCCTTTGTCACCGGCTTTCTGGCGGTGCACCAGGCCCCCCACTATCACCTCTGGCTTTTCTCCCACATCCTGAGCGGCGAGCTCCTGCTCATCGCCATTCCCAGCACCAAGCTTTTCCATGTGGTGGGCTTCTTCCTCTCCCGGGGCCAAATCGGCGCCGACTTCGGCATCAAACGCGGCTATAAGGGGAAAGGCTTTGCCTGGTGATTGGTATGGAACAAATATGGTATAATCTAAGAAGAAAAGTTTTTGAGAATACCGTGCCACGACCCCAAGGCCATTGCGGGCGCGGCTGGCCGAGCAGCAAAGCGGGACATATTTTAAGGAGTGAAGAGACATGCCGGAAGGAACCCTTTGCAATAAGAACACCGTAGACGCCAAGGAGTATCTCGATGCGCTCCTGGCCGACAAGAGCGGCAAAACATATTATGAGGAGATGGCGCGTCTCGACGTCGACAAAGAGAAGCTGAAGAAGACCCTGGCGGCGAGTCTGAAGTCGCGTATGCGCACCTGGCTGGAGATCTGTTCCCATTGCGCCTTGTGCGGCGACACCTGCTTCTTCTACCTGGCCAACCAGCGGGACCCTACCCAGGTGCCGTCGTACAAGATCCAGTCCACCCTGGGGAAGATCGTGGAGCGCAACGGCGACGTGGACAACGCCCACATGCGCTATTGCATGGACGTGGCCTGGTCCAAGTGCACCTGCTGCAACCGCTGCGGTTCCTTTTGCCCATACGGCATCGACATGGGCGTCATGTTCGGCTACCTCAGGGGCATCTGTTTCTCCCAGGGGTTCGTTCCCTGGGAGCTGAAGATCGGCACCGGCATGCATCGGATCTACCGCGCCCAGATGGACGTGACCTCCGAGGACTGGGTGGAGACCTGCGAGTGGATGGCTGACGAACAGCAGGACGAATGGCCCGGCCTGGAGATCCCGGTGGACAAGGTGGGCGCCGACCTGATGTACACCTTGAACGCCCGGGAGCCCAAGCACTATCCCGAGGATATCGCCGAGGCCGCCATCCTCTTCCATATTGCCGGCGAGAATTGGACGGTGCCCAGCGAGGGTTGGGAACAGACCAGCCTGGCGATGTTCGCCGGGGATTGGGGCGCCTGCAAGATGATGGTGGAGAGCGTCTATAAGGCCATGGAACGGCTCAAGCCCAAGCGGGTCGTGGGGACGGAATGCGGCCACGCCCACCGGGCCACGGTCATCGAGGGCCCGTACTGGGCGGGCCGCCCGGACGGCCGCCCGCCGCGGCCTTACCTGCACTATACCGAGTGGGTCGCCGAAGCCCTGCGCACCGGCAAGATCAAGATCGACCCGGCCAAACGCCTCAAGGAGCCGGTGACCTTGCAGGATTCCTGCAACTATATCCGTAACTACGGTTTGGGGGACGTCACCCGGGAGATCATGAGCTACCTGGTGGAGCCGGGCTACTTCGTGGAGATGAATCCGAACCGGGAGTACAACTACTGCTGCGGCGGCGGCGGCGGCTTGAACGGCATCGGCATCTACCGGCAGCAGCGCAACATCGGCCTCAAGGTGAAAAGGGACCAGATCCTGGCCACCGGGGCCAAATTGGTGGTCACTCCCTGCCACAACTGCTGGGACGCCATCCGGGACCTGGAAGAGGTGTATGAACTGGGGATCAAACAGACCTTCCTGAAGCCGCTGCTCATCAAGATGGCCATCATCCCTGAGCACCTCAAGCCCAAGGCGGAGGAAGAGAGAGAGGGAGAAGAAGAGTAACCTTCCCCTCCTCCCGGGCCTCGCAAGAAAACGAGGCGCCTGGCTTCCCAGAGGAGCCAGGCGCCTTTTTTCTTCTGAGTCTCACCAGCCGGCAAATATGAAGATTGTGTCTCTCATCCGGGGTAACCCCTGGAAATGACCACCCCATTTTGGTTTTTTGAATTACCGCAAGGGAGGTTATGATAAACGGGGTTCTTTACCTTGAATTTGTAAAAAAAGTGATTAGCTCGAAATTATACGCACCCACGACTCAGGTCATTTCGATGGCGGGGCGGGCCGAAAATCCCTAATGTTAATAACGGCTAATTGTGAGCATAATTGGTTGACAGGTTCAGATAGGATAATCGCCTCATCCTCATAGATAACGACCACGAGATCGCCAGCCGGGAGACCGGCAAGAGGCTGAACCAAGGCAATGCCTTTTCCGAATCGAAGTAGATGGCGCCCAAGACTTTGGGTGGCGGTGGCGGTCGCTGCGCTGATCGGCGCTGGTGTTAGGATGCTGCCAGGAGCAGGGCCCGAAACACAAGCTGCATCTCCTGGCGCAGCCGCGGAAGAGCCCGGGAAGCTCTCGCCGGTCCCGGTCCCAGGTCCGTTGGCCCAGCCTCGATCCCTCAAACAGCTTGGCGTTCCCCTCCTGCAAACCCTGGCAGAGATACCCGCAGATAATCCACAAACCCCTGAGAAAATCGCCCTAGGCATGAGACTGTTTTTCGACCCTCGGCTAGGGGCCGACGGAACTGTGGCCTGCGCCTCCTGCCACAATCCCGACCGCGCCTTTACTGACGGCAGGCCTACCTCAGTGGGTTTCCGGGGCCGGGTGGGCCAGCGCAACGCCCCTACCATCTTGAACGCCCTTTACAACAAGAAGCAATTCTGGGACGGGCGAGCCAAGACCCTTGAGGATCAGGCCGCTTTTCCCATTACCAATCCCAGTGAAATGGGCCAGCCCAGCCTGGATGCCGCCGTGGCCAAAATAGCCGCCATCCCCGAATACCAGCAGGGCTTCCAAAAGGTCTTCGGCCAGGCCCCCAATGGCCTTAATCTGGTGCGCGCCATCGCCTCCTATGAACGTACCCTCATCTCGTTTGATTCGCCCTTCGATCATTTCATCGCCGGCGACCAGAATGCCATCGATGCCGCCGCCAAGCGCGGCTGGGTGCTTTTCAACACCCGGGCGCACTGCAACCGCTGCCATGCCGCCGCAAATATGGACGTCACCTACTTTACGGACTTCCGCTTTCACAACATCGGCATCGGCATCATCAGGCATCACGTAGTCCCGCTGGTGCCAAAAGCCGAGCGCCTCATCCAAATGGGCGATCTCCCAGCCATCGATCGCGCCGCTATTCAGGCGGACTTGTCGGTCCTTGGCCGGTTTCTCGTTACGAGGAAAGAGGCCGATATCGCTTCCTTTAAGACCCCGGGCTTGCGCAACGTGCTGGTGACCGGACCGTATTTCCACGACGGCTCCCAAGAGACGCTTTGGGATGTTATGGACCATTATAATAAGGGCGACGGCGTGAAGAATCCCTGGCTTGACGAGGATATCCAGCCCCTGGCCCTGACGGAGCAGGATATCGATGACGTCGTAGCGTTCCTGGCGTCGCTGACGAGTGCGGAATACAAGGAAATCGGGGCCAAGGAGTTAGCCCGCCAGCGAGCCTTATCGCGGACCAACCGATCACAACGCGACACTACCAGGGCCTTCGGCCCGAAACCAATCCAGCCCAAGCCGCCACCTTTTCCCTCCTTAAATCGATGATGAGTGCGGGGCCTTTAAGAATCATCAGGAAGAAAGAAAATACACAGAGGAAGGTATGGAATTAACGCAGATCCCGGCCACCAGTTGCCAGGTTTTTCGCATCGCTTTGGGCGCCAGGGCCAGAGGTGGCTGGATGTGGGGGGGGAACCGAATCGGTAATGTATGTGGGGACGGGGAAGGGAAAGTTGAGTAAGCGCGTAATGAAAGGAAGTCCAACGTCGGTTATTAACCGGTGAATGTTTTTTGTATAATTGTCACTCTTTTTTGGGATGGAGTTGGGGGTGTGCCGGGAAGGTGCCTCATTTCCACTCAGGGCTGATGCTGAGGCCCTGGTCTCCCAGTTTCAGGCTCACCCCTTCGTGCTCCGCCTTCAGGTTCAGCATCACCCCTTTGGAGTTTTTGACTACCAGCCCCGCAGACTCTTTGATCAGGGTAGCGCCGCCCTCGACGCCATAATAGGTGCCGGGGAACTCGGAAAGAGACTTCATATTGTACACCCCCCCTTTGGCCGTCATGGTGGTGTACCCCAAGCCGATCATGTTTAGACCCTTGACCTTAAATTTATAATCCTTCCCTTTATACTTAAGGGTGCCGTGACCCCAGGTGTAGCCAATCCCTAAGGACAGCCTTTTAGTACTAATGGTCACTGCGCCCACACGGGAAGATTTATCCTCTTTTTCTCCAAGCGAAAATGAAGTGACCGCAACTACAAGAAACACCGCCGTTATCAGGCTCAGTAAGATGCGCTTCGGCGTCATTGATTTTTCCTCCTCAGCAGCTGGAAGCCGGGTTACCGGGGGCCGCGTTCCAGTTTGAGGTAAAAGCCGTTCAGCCCGACATTCAACGGCAGTCCTTCCTCGGTGCCCGTCAAGAAAATGCTCACGTCCTTGCTGTTATTAAAGGCAAACATCGCGTTTCCTGTCCTGGCCGGCAAATAGTGCCCGGCGAAATCCCCAACATCCGAAAGATTATAGACATCTCCCTTGACGTGTGCCACGGAATTGCGCACCGCTCCCACCTGGAGACCCTTAACTCCAAAGGTGTATTTTTTCCCATTAAAGAGGAGCACGCCGCGGCCCCATTCCCAGACCGCTCCGGTGCGCCCCGTTTTGAAGGCGATTCTCACCTGGCCCACGGGATTGGGGTTGGAAAAAGATAGCTGGGCGCCTGCGCCAGAGGCGGCAAACAGAAACAGGGCGATGACGCTGAGGGCCAGAACAGGTTTATACCAGCGCGCCATGGCTTTTTGCCTCCTGCAGCTCAGCAAGATGCGCTTCGCGCCCTTAATTTTCCTCCCCAGTAGCGGAAGCCGGCTCCCGAAGAGAATGAGCCGGTTACTCGACCTCTTCCAATCTGACTCTAAAGCCATTCGGCCCGATATTTAACGCCACCCCTTCCTCGGTGCCCTTCAGGAAAATGTGCACGCCCCTGCTGTTCTTGAAGGCCTGGCCCTGTTTGCCCTTAAAGATCGCCAGTCCGGCCCCGGCCGACACATAGTGCCCCGCGAATTCCGAAACATTGAAAAGATTATAGACATCTCCCGTGGCGTGCACCTCGGCAATGCCCACCGATCCCACCTGGATGCCGCTGACCTTAAAGGTGTAGTCCTTCCCTTCATAGGTGAGCACCCCGCTGCCCCATTGCATTCCCACCCCGACGCCCACCGATTTCAAGGTGATTCTCACCTGGCCGATGGGATAGGGTTTAGACAAAGGAGGCGATTGCTGAGCGCCTGCGCCCAAGGCGGCAAACAGAAATAAGGCGATCACGCTGAGGACCAGAACAGGTTTATACCAACGAGCCATGACTTTTTTCCTCCTCCGAGGACAAGATAGTCCTTGACCAAGAATTTGCAAGATTTAACAAAAATTAAGAGCCTGTTTGCATATGTCAAGGCTGGGGTTATCCGATTATTATTGTCCGGTCCTCTGGCGCCGCAGGAATAGATAATTAAGTTGTAGCAAAGGCCTGGAATATCTTGTGGAAGAAATTAAGAACACTCATATCCAAAATTTTTAATTTTACATGGTGTAGATACGGCATGCCGAAACGTTCTTATGCAGCCATAAGTGCAGCCCTGGCGTTACTGCTGCTCCTGCCGGCGCTGCTGAACGGCTGTGCCAGCCTCCCCCTCGATTACCCGCGGCCGGTCTCCTCCGCCTTGCTCATGCCGGAAAAGACCGACATGGGCAAAATTGTCGATACCCTGGCAGCCAGGCACCAAGGAAAATCGGGGTTTTACCTCCTGCCCAACGGAGAGGACGCCTTCCTGGCGCGCGTCCTGGCCGTAAATCAGGCGGAGCGGACCCTCGATCTGCAATACTACATCTTCGAGGACGACCTGACCGGCAAGTTCCTGATGGACCGCTTGCTGGCCGCGGCGGAGCGGGGGGTGCGGGTGCGTCTCCTGCTGGACGGCTGGACGGACGAGGGAAAAGCGGATTGGGGGCTGGCCATGGTTCAGACCAACCCCAATATCGAGGTGCGGGTCTTCAATCCTTTCGGCGGTCTGAGGTCGTCCATCTTCTCCCGGGCCTTCCAGGCGCTCTTCGTGGCCGCAAGGCTCAGGAACAGGATGCACAACAAGATCTTCATCGCCGACAACTCCCTGGCCATCGTGGGCGGGCGGAACATTGGCAACGCCTACTTCGGAGTGCGCTCCGAGTTCAACTTTGGCGACCTGGATATCATGGCCATCGGACCGATTACCAGAGAAATATCCGCCGGATTCGACGACTACTGGAACTGTCCGCTCTCCATCCCTATCCAGGCCCTGGTGAAGCGCCCGCCCAGCGCCGCGGAGACGGAGGAGTTCCGCCGCTTCCTGGCCGCGAATCGAAAAATCATGCATAATTCGGAGTACGCCCAAGAGTTGAAGGACACGAAACTCATGAAAGGGGTGGAGGCTGGGTATGTCCCCTATGTCTGGGCCAATGGGGAGGTACTTATCGATGATCCGTTAAAGGTCGTCAGGCCGGATACCGTCACCAGCAAAACGGGCCGGGAGCTAAAGACCATCATGGGTGAGGCCCGAAGCGAGGTGCTGATAATCTCCCCCTATTTTATCCCGGGAAAAAGCGACGTAGAGTTTTTCAGACAACTGCATGAGCGCGGCGTCACCGTGAAAATTCTCACCAACTCTCTGGCCTCCACTGATGTGCCCATCGTGGAGGGAGGTTACGCCCATTACCGTAAGGCGCTTCTGGGCGCGGGAGTGGAGCTTTATGAGCTCAAGCCCAATCCTGATAAATACCGGCTCTGGGAGCCAATCGGATTCGGCGGCAGTTCCGCCAGGGGGACTCTCCATGCCAAAACCGTCATCGTGGACCGCAAGGTGCTCTTTGTGGGCTCCTTCAACCTCGACCCCCGTTCGGCAAGGCTGAATACCGAGGACGGGATCATAGTCAGGAGCGCAGAGCTCGGGGCCCAGGCGACCCATCTGTTCGACCAGGCTATCTCCCCAAGTAATGCTTACCGGGTGGAAATCCTCGATGGATCTTCGGTGTCGGAAGAATGGCATGGACTCGTCTGGATTACCGAAGAAAATGGCCGGGAAGTTCACTATTATCACGACCCCAGGACCGACCTCGGCTGCCGGATCGAGGTCCGGTTCCTCTACCTGATCGCCCCGAAATCGGAGCTGTGAAAACGCCTGGGCTCGCCGGCCCGAGGCGGGAGGTTAAGATATGGAGGCTGGTTTAAAAAAGGCTCTGGCGCTGCTCCTTGTTAAGTTAAAGAGCTGGGCCGCCTTTGCCGTCACGATGCTGCCCAACCTGGTGGTGGCCCTCATTTTTCTGGCCATCATCGCCAAGTTGAGCCGCCCCCTTTCCAAATGGGTAGGTCGGGGGGTATTGCGATTCTCCGGATATAAACACATGGAGGGACTGGCAATCGCCATAACCCGGCTGGCGGTCTTCATCCTGACCATGATCCTGGTCCTGGACGTCCTCAGGCTGGACCGGGCGGTGGCTTCCTTGCTGGCCGGCGTCGGCATCATAGGCATTGCCCTGGGCTTTGCTTCTCAGGATGTCGCCAGCAATTTTCTTTCCGGCGTCATCTTGCACTTTACCAATCCTTTCAGTATCGATGATCTCATCAGCATTAATCCCATCGGCAGTCAAGCCGAATTTCTTGGCGAGGTTGAGACCATAAATTTCCATTCCACCAAAATTCGCAACCAGGCAGGTCAACTGATCAATATCCCAAACAAAATTATCTTAGGAAACCCGGTCATCAATTACACCATCAGCGGAGAACGGCGGGTCGCTGTACCCTGGAGCGTCTCCCAGATGGAGGATTTGCCGAAGGTGGAGAAATTGGTGGTTAAGGCCGTGGAAGCCCTGGAATGGAGGGTCCCCGATAGCCCGGTGGAATTGTTCTACGACAACATTGGCGATTACACCGTCCACTTTGAGATTCGTTTCTGGACCATTCCGGAGCAAAAGGTCTATCTAATGGCCAGAAGCGAGGCGATCAAGGCCATAAAGCGCACTTTTGAAGAGAACGCCATTCCCATGCCTGTTGCGGCGAGAAAATGAGGAAATAAAGCCGGAACTGGAGTTCAGATGGGGTAGTTGAGTCTTTTGGCTCAAGTTTCGCCCCTGAATGCCGGGATGAAGGGAGGAGGCAAAAAAATCGGCTCTGCCTTGTTTCCCGAATTTTTCCTCTTATTTTAAGGCTATTGGGACCCGAACCAAGGAGGACGCAGGCCCATGGCTAACGTGCTAGACCAGGAGGCTCAGAATAGCTTCGTGTTCTCGGAATACTTCCTGATGCCCATGCCCACGGGCAAGAAAGCCACCAACCTCAGAGAATTGCTGCAATTCCTGAGGGAGATGACTGAACCGGTGCTCAATTACCATCTCTGGCAAACCCGGTTGAGCGTCATCCAACCCACGGTCGAATATCCCAATGACTTTGCTCTCTGGGCCGCCACGGCCCTCCACGACGACCTGCTGGCGGAAAAGCTCAGCGCCATCGACCCCTTCGATTATAAAGACCTGACCGAGGTCCGGGAGGCAATGGTGGAGGAACTGGAGGAATATCTCTGGGACTCTCCCCATTATCAGGTCCGGCCCGGATACGAACTGGAACTTTGCGAGGCCTCCGCGGTGATTTTGCATTCGGGAATCAGCGCCCGGACCCTGGGAGAGTTCTGCGGAGCTTTGCAGGCCGTGGGATTGAATTCGGTGTACTTCCATTTCGTGGAGGCGCGCCGGCGCCTGGGGGACAGGAAGATGGATGACTTCTCCCACTGGATCGCAGACAACTTCACCATGCCGTCATTAGTCAGCGCCATCGGCGAGATCGACATCTATTTCTACACCCTGGCGGAGATCCGGGACGCCATTCTGGCTCTAGTTCAGGAGCAAGCGGGGACCACCGGTGACCAAACTAAGTGACTATGAACCCATTGTCGGCAAGGAGTTCGTCAGCCAATTGCACCGGCTGGCGGAGCATCTGGGCAAAGTGAGCCTGGTACACGTCAATTCCACCCGCGTCGGCGGCGGAGTGGCGGAATTGCTGGGGAGCGTCATCCCTCTCTGGAACCAGTTGGGCATCGAGGCTCGCTGGGAAGTTATCGAAGGAACCTCTTACTTTTTCGAAACCACCAAGGCCATGCATAACGCCCTGCAAGGCCGGAAGGTGAACCTGACTCCGGCCATGCTGCAGCACTACCGGGAGGTCAACGCCGAGAACGCCAAAAAATTCACCTGGGAGGCCGATTATGTGGTGGTGAACGACCCGCAGCCGGCCTTTCTGATCGAGGATATGCGCTCCCGGGGGAAAACCTGGATCTGGCGCTGCCACATCGATATCTCCCGCCCGGACCGGAATGCCTGGAGGTATCTGCGCCGAGCCGTCAGCCAGTACGACGCCTCCATCTTCTCCATGGCCAAATTTTCCCAACTGCTGCCGCACCCCCAATTTCTCCTGTATCCTTCCATCAATCCCTTGAGCGACAAAAACCGGGACCTCACCCCGGAAGAGGTGCAGGCAGTGTTCGACCGCCTGGGGGTGGAACGGGATAAGCCCATCATTTTGCAGGTCTCGAGATTCGACTCCTTCAAGGATCCCCTAGGGGTCATTGAGGCCTTTCGCCTGGCCCGGCGTTATGCCCCCTGCAAGTTGGTGCTGGCCGGGGGGGAAGCCACCGACGACCCGGAAGGGGCCCGGATTTTCGCGGAAGTCCAGGAGGCAGCCCAAGGAGAGCCGGATATCCAGCTTTTGCTGCTGCCGCCGGACAGCCACCTGGAAATCAACGCCCTGCAGCGGGGCGCGGATATTATCGTGCAGAAGTCGGTCCGGGAGGGCTTCGGCCTGACCGTAACCGAGGCCATGTGGAAGGGGAAGCCGGTTATCGGCGGGGCCGTGGGGGGGATCGTCATGCAGCTCCAGGATTATCAAACCGGGTTCCTGGTGCACTCCCCCGAGGGTTGCGCCTTCCGCATCAGGTACCTGTTGCACCGGCCGGAAATGTCCCGGCGCCTGGGCCAAAAGGCCAAAGAGTTCGTCCGCCAGCACTTTCTCGTAACCAAGAACGTGAGAGATTACCTGACGCTGATGATCCTGTTCAGGCAACACGACGGGCAGAACCTGGTGGTGGAATTATGAGAACGTCCAGGATGATTGAGATAACCGGGATTGGGCCCAATAACTAGTATGGCATTAGATCATTATTAAGCATCACACTATCCGGTGGATATGGGAGTCCGGTCTTGCTGCCCCAACCTCTCCGCAACCTGGGAGCCATCCCCCTGAGAGAGGGCTGCTGCTCCTTCCGGGTCTGGGCTCCCAGGTGCCAGCGCCTGGAAGTGCGCCTGGTCGCCCCGGGAGAATTGCTGGTCCCTCTGCAAAAGGGCAAGGCCGGTTACTTTGAGGGGGTGGTGGCCGGGGTGGGGCCGGGGGCCCGTTACTTCTACCGCCTGGACGGGGCCAAGGACCGGCCGGACCCGGCTTCCCGCTTTCAACCCGAGGGCGTCCACGGACCTTCCCAGGTGGCGGCCGCCGGCTTCGCCTGGGAGGACCAATGCTGGTGCGGCCCGGATCTCAGGGATTACGCCATCTACGAACTTCATGTCGGGGCCTATTCACCGGAGGGAACGCTGGCCGCCATTATCCCTCATCTGGAGGAACTCAGGGAATTGGGGATCACCGCGCTGGAACTCATGCCCGTGGCCCAATTCCCCGGGAATCGCAATTGGGGTTATGACGGGGTTTACCCCTTTGCCGTGCAAAACAGCTACGGCGGTCCGGAAGCCCTCAAGCGCCTGGTCAACGCCTGCCACCGCCAGGGTCTGGCCGTGATTCTGGATGCAGTTTACAACCATTTGGGGCCGGAAGGGAACTACCTCTGGGATTATGGGTTCTATTTTACCGGCCTTTATCGCACCCCCTGGGGGGACTCGGTCAACTTCGACGGCCCGTATAGCGATGAGGTCAGAAGGTTCTTCATCGAAAACGCCCTTTATTGGCTCGACGACTGCCACGTCGACGCCTTACGCCTGGACGGGTTGCATGCCATCATGGACCGCTCACCCCGGACCTTTTTGGAAGAACTGGCCCAAGTCGTCCATACCTGGGGAGAGAGGTCAGACCGGCGCGTCTACCTCATGGCCGAGAGCGATCTCAACGACGTGCGCCTGATCCGCACCCGGGAGCTGGGAGGCTGCGGCCTGGACGCGCACTGGAACGAGGATTTTCATCATGCCCTGCACACCCTGCTGACCGGGGAGAAAGACGGCTATTACCAGGATTTCGGTGAGTTAGGGCAAATGGCCAAGGGTTTTCGGGAAGGATTTATCTATTCAGGGGAATACTCCGAATATCGGCAGCGGCGGCATGGCTCCTCCTCCCGGGGCCTGCCGGCGCGGCGGTTCATCGTCTTTTCTCAAAACCACGACCAGGTGGGAAACCGTCCGCGGGGCGAAAGACTGACTCAACTCCTTTCTTTTGAGGCCTTAAAATTGGCAGCGGGGGCCATTGTCCTGTCGCCCTTCCTACCCCTCTTGTTTATGGGGGAGGAATACGGGGAGGTCGCACCCTTCCAATATTTCATCAGCCACACGGACCCGGAATTAGTGGACGCGGTGCGCCGGGGGCGCCGGGAGGAATTCGCCGGGTTCTTAGGGCAAGCAGAGCCCCCCGACCCCGCAAGTGAGGAAACCTTCCAACGCTCCAAGCTCAACCACAGCCTCCGGCAACTGGAACCCCACCGGGTTCTTTGGGATTATTACCGGGAGCTTCTGGGAATCAGAAGAAAGTTTGCGGGCTGGGGCGGCCCGAATGAGGAAGACCGGGAAGTCGATCACTTTGAGAAGGAACGGGCCTTGCTGGTCCGCTGCCCGGGGCGGGAGGTGGAGACTGCCTTGTTAATCAATTTTGGCGAAAAGCCCGCTTCTCTATCATTGTCGTTGCCAGGGGGCCGCTGGGAAAAGGTGCTCGATTCGGCTGAGGCCAGGTGGCGCGGCCCTGGCAGTCCGGCCCCAGGGCCGCTGCAAGCTGACGGGAAAATTTCTGTTAGCCTGGCCCCGCAGTCGCTGGTGCTGCTGGCCAGGCGCGAGGGGATTTGATGGACAGGTGCATCTGTATTCACGGCCATTTTTACCAGCCGCCCCGGGAAAACCCCTGGCTCGAAAACATCGAAGTCCAGGATTCGGCCTACCCCTTCCACGACTGGAACGAGCGCATCACCGCCCAGTGTTACGCGCCCAACACGGCCTCCCGCCTCCTGGACGGGGAGAACCGCATTGTGGACCTTCCCAACAATTACGCCAAGATCAGCTTCAACTTCGGCCCCACCTTGCTCGCCTGGATGCGGTTCAAGACTCCGGAGACTTACAAAGCCATTCTGGCGGCGGACAAGATGAGCCAGAACAATTTTTCGGGCCACGGCTCCGCCCTGGCCCAGGCCTACAATCACCTGATTATGCCCCTGGCTATCCCCCGGGACAAATATACCCAGGTCCTGTGGGGGATTCGGGACTTTGAGTTCCACTTCGGCCGCGCCCCGGAAGGCATGTGGCTCCCGGAGACCGCGGTGGATCTGGAGACCCTGAACCTGATGGCGGAGTTGGGGTTGCGGTTCACCATCCTGGGCCCCCATCAGGCCAGGCAGGTGCGCCAGATCGGCCAGGAATCCTGGATGGATGTGGGCAGCGGGTCCATTGACCCTACCATGGCCTACCAGGTCAATCTGTCCTCAGGCCGCAAGCTAGCCGTGTTTTTCTACGACGGTCCCATCTCCCGGGCGGTGGCCTTCGAGGGCCTGCTCAAACGGGGGGAAGACCTGGCCCTGCGGCTGGCGGGGGCCTTTTCCGAGGGGCGCCAGCGGCCCCAACTGGCGCATATCGCCACCGACGGCGAGACCTATGGGCATCATCAGCGCTTTGGCGACATGGCGCTGACCTACGCCCTGCACTACATCGAGGAAAAGCAGCTGGCCAGGCTGACCAACTACGGAGAGTACCTTGAAAATTATCCCCCCAGCCATGAGGTGGAAATCTTCGAGAACACCTCCTGGAGTTGCGGTCACGGGGTAGAGCGGTGGCGGGGGGATTGCGGCTGCAACAGCGGCGCCCACCCCGGTTGGAACCAGGCCTGGCGCACCCCCTTGCGGGAGGCGCTGGACTGGCTCCGGGACACCTTGGCTCCGCTTTTTGAAGAGAAGGCGGTCCAATATCTCAAAGACCCCTGGGCGGCCCGGAACGACTATATCCAGGTCACCCTGGACCGCGGCCCGAAGAACGTGGATGACTTCCTGAAACGGCATGCCTCCCGGGAGCTGTCCCAAGAGGAAAAGGTGGCGGTCCTCAAGCTCATGGAAGTCCAGCGCAGCGCCATGCTCATGTACACAAGTTGCGGCTGGTTCTTCGACGAACTCTCCGGCATTGAAACGGTCCAGGTTATCCAGTACGCCGGCCGGGCCCTCCGCCTCATGGAAGAGGTCGCCGGCGTGGCGCTGGAGGCCCCTTTCCTGGAGCGGTTGGAGAAGGCCCCCAGCAACCTTCCCGAATATGGGAACGGGCGCCAGATTTATGAAAAATTCGTGAAACCGACCATGCTGGATCTGGAGAAGGTTGTGGCGCACTACGCGGTCAGCTCCCTATTCGAGGCCTACCCCAAGAAGGGCAAAGTCTATTGTTATTTCGTGGATCAGGAGGATTACCAGCTTTCCGAGGTGGGAATCGCCAAGCTGGCGGTGGGCCGGGTGCGGATTACCTCGGAAACCACCGGGGAGGCTGCCACCCTTAGTTTTGGCGCCCTCCATTTCGGTGAGCAAAATCTCTGCACCGGGGTCCGAGAGTTTAAGAATCTGGAAGCTTATGGGAATATGGTGCGGGACGTTTCCGCAGGGTTTGCCACCGGCGAATTCCCCGAAACCATTCATCGTCTGGACCGGCACTTCGGGGCCAGCTCCTACTCCCTGCGCTCCCTCTTCCGGGATGAGCAGCGCCGGGTGCTGAACCGCATCATGGAATCGAGCCTGGAAGGGGTCCGCTTCACCTATCGCAAAAGTTATGACAACCATCTGGCTTTTATGAGGTTTCTCACCGATTTGGGCATCCCCTTGCCCGAACCCTTGCCGTGCACCGCGGAATTCGTGTTGAATTTCTATCTGCGCCAGGCCTGTGAAAACGGGGAAGTAGATCCGGAGGCCGTTCAGACTCTCCTGGTAGAGGCTCGGGCTCTGAAAGTGACGCTGGATGGCGTCAGCCTCGAATACACTCTAAGGTTGACCCTGGAACGGCTGGCGGCAGGGGTTCGGGAGAACCCGGGCGATTTCAACGAGTTGCGGCAACTGGCCAAGGGGGTTAGCCTGGCGAAAACTATGCCTTTTGAAGTGATACTGTGGAAAATACAGAACGTTTACTTTGAGATGGTCCGCACTGTCCTGCCGGAATGGCGCTGGAAGGCCGAACACGGCGAAGCCGAGGCCAAAGAGTGGCTGGCGATCTTCCTGCCATTGGGCCGGGACCTCTCGGTAAAAGTCGATTAGCAAATCGCCTGCGCCTGGGTGAGAGAAGATGACCAGCCATGGAGTGCCCGGGGCAACCTACCGGCTGCAATTCAGCCGCAACCTCAAGTTCGCGGCCGCGCAGGCCCTGGTGCCCTACCTGCATGAGCTGGGGATCACCGACATCTACGCCTCCCCCCTTTTCCAGGCCAGCCGGGGCAGCCTCCACGGGTATTCGGTAACCAACCCCATGAAGTTTAACCGGGAGCTCGGCCCCCCCCGGGCCTTCGATAACCTGGCCCAGGCCCTGAAAATCCGGGAGATGGGGTTGCTGTTCGATATCATCCCCAATCACATGGCCTTGAGCCCTGACAATCCTTGGTGGATGGAAGTCCTGGAAAACGGGCAAAGTTCGCCGTACGCCATCTTTTTCGATATCGACTGGCATCCCCCCAACCGCATCCTGGAGGGCAAGCTCTTGCTCCCCATCCTGGGACGGCCCTACGGCCAAACCCTGGAGGACCAGGAACTCCATCTGACTCTGGAGGAGGGGGGCTTTTTCATCAATTATTACGAGCACAAGTTTCCCTTGGCCCCCAAGACCTACCACCAGATCCTGGCTCCCGTGCTGGAGCGGCTGGTGCACGACCTGGGCGAAGAGAATCCGGCCACCATCGCCCTCATGGGCATCGTCAGCCTGATCGCCAACCTGCCTGCCCCCAACCTCACGAGTTCCAAGAAGGTCAGAGACCAGCAGCGGCAGAAGGAGATCATCAAGAAGAATCTCTGGCTTCTCCACCAGGGGGCCCCCAAGGTGAGAAAGGTGTTGGAGGAATCCATCAAGACCTTCAATGGCCGGAAGGGAGAAGCGGACACCTTCAACTCCATGGACCAGGTCCTAGAGCAGCAGCATTACCGTCTGGCCTACTGGCGGGTAGCCCTTGAGATTATCAACTACCGGCGCTTTTTCAGCATCAACGATTTAATAGGTATCCGCATCGAAGACCCGAAGGTATTCGATACCTTCAAGCACGGCCTTATCTTCGAACTGGTGGACGAAGGGAAGGTTTCGGGACTGAGGGTCGACCACATCGACGGACTCTACGACCCCCAGGAGTACCTGGAGCGCCTCCAGTCCCGTTTCTCCCGCCCGGAAAAAGCCCAACATAAGAGGCCAACTGCCTTTTATATCGTCGTGGAGAAAATTCTGGCCCCAGGGGAGAGCCTGCCCAAGTCCTGGCCGGTGTCCGGCACCACCGGCTACGATTTCTTAATCCAGTTGAACGGCATCTTCGTCGAAAGCCATGGGTTTGAAGAGCTGCAAAGGATTTATGACGGATTTGTCGAGACCAGGGTTGACTTGCCGGAGTTGATCGCAGACAAAAAGAGGCTCATTCTGGGGGCCATGTTCGGCGGGGAAGTGGAGAACCATGTCTACCATCTCAGCTTGATGGCGAGACATGACCGGCAGGCCCGGGACATTTCCCGGCTGGACTTGAGGGAAGTTCTGGTGGAAGTAATGGCCGCGCTTCCGGTCTACCGCACCTATATCCGCAGTCTTAAGGTTGAGCCCCGGGATCTGGCATATCTGGAGAGGACCTTCGCAGAGGTCCGCCGGCGCCATCCTCACCTGGACCAGTTGGCCCTCGACTTCCTGGAGCGGGTGCTCTCCCTCAAATTTCCTCCCTATCTGACGGAGGAGCAGAAACGGGACTGGCTCACTTTTGTCATGAACTTGCAGCAGTTCACCGGCCCCATCATGGCCAAGGGATTCGAAGATACGCTCTGCTATATCTATAACCCCTTGATCTCCTTCAATGAAGTCGGCGGGAGCTTCCGCGCCGTGAGCGCCGCGGACTTTCACCGGTTTAACCGGCAGAGGCAAAAGGCCTCCCCCCACACCCTGAACGCCACTTCCACCCATGACACCAAGAGGAGTGAAGACGTCCGGGCCCGCCTCAACGTCCTTTCCGAGATTCCCTTGGAGTGGGAGAGCTGCCTGGCGCGCTGGAGCGGCCTGAATCTGGCCAGAAAGGCTGAGGTGAATGGCAACCTGGTGCCGGACCGGAATCAGGAGATTTTTCTCTACCAGACCATGCTGGGGGCCTGGCCGCTGGACCCGGCAGAGATACCGGCGTTTAAGGAGCGGCTCAAGAGTTACCTGATTAAGGCGGCCCGGGAGGCCATGGTGCACACCCGTTGGGTCTTCCCCCAGGTGGAGCACGAGAAGGGGCTGCTGCTCTTTGTGGACCGGATTTTTGATGAGTCGGAGAATCAGGAGTTCCTGGCGGATTTCCGCAAATTGCAATCCCGCCTCGCTTACTATGGAGCCCTAAATTCTTTATCCCAGGTGCTGCTGAAGGCCGCCTCGCCCGGGGTGCCGGATTTCTACCAGGGGACGGAACTGTGGGACTTCAGCCTGGTGGACCCGGACAATCGGCGAAGTGTCGATTTCGCTAAACGAGTTCGGTTTCTCCGGGAGCTGAGGCGGCAAGAAGGGAGGGGACAGGAGTCCCTGATGGCGCAGATGCTTTCGCACTGGCAAGACGGCCGGCTTAAGCTTTATATTATTTATCGGGCCCTCAACTTTCGTAAGAACTCCCCGGACCTTTTCCTTAAGGGGGACTATCTCCCCCTTAAGGCCCAGGGAGATCGTGAAAAAAACTTGCTGGCCTTTGCCCGCCGGCAGGGAAACGACTGGGTTCTGGCGGCGGCAGCCAGATTTTATACCCAAATTGCCTCGCCGGATCAGCCTCCCAGCGGTGGGGAAGTATGGGGTGAAAGTGTTTTAGTGCTGCCTCCGGAAGCTCCGGGGAAATGGCTGGACATTTTAACCGGCCAGACCTGGGAAGCCAGAAAATCCGCAAAAACCCGGATTCTTCCAATCCGAAGTATCTTCAAACACCTGCCGTTGGCGTTCCTGTCCGGCTCGCACCAAAGCTGAGCACCGGGGCTGCTTCCGGGCAGGGCAGAGCGGCGGCCCTCGATATCAGGCAGCTCCTCAAAGAATTCACTTGACAGTCAAGCCGGGAGTGTGCTAACGAATTTGCCATCCTCTAATATCAGGCGTAAATGCGGTGGTCGGGGCGAGAAAGTTAAGATACTGACGGTATGGCGGGAGCCGGCCGTCTTTTTTTTGGGCCTGCGCCCCCTGGCCGCCGCCGGCACAGGAACCAAGGTTAAAAGGAGTGAGGCATGGCGAACAATAACGGTACAGTCAAGTGGTTCAACGAAGCCAAAGGCTACGGTTTCATCAAACGCGAGGATGGCCCCGACCTGTTCGTACACTACACCAATATTGCGGGCTCCGGCTTCCGCACCCTGAAAGAGGAGGACCCGGTGGAATTTGAGATAAGCGAGGGCCCCAAAGGACTGCAAGCGATCAATGTTTGCAAGATCGTCGCAGCCATCGCCACCGCCCCCGCCGCCATCGAAGAAGAATAGAGCTCGCCTGGAAGGCTGGCCGCACCGGGAAGAAATCCGAGATGGGAGAAGGCGGATCAGATAATCTTGCTTAAATTAACAATTTGAATAATTAACCATCTCCTCAAAACCAGGGGCGAGCCCGTCACCTGCTTCCAGCCGGTGGTGGTGCCGTCCCCGATTTATTTTGGGAGGATGGGCTGCCCCCCCAGTCAATTCATTTTACCCCGATCTCCTCATCCGTCAGGTAACAGGCGGGGTCAGGGGCCCAGAGGTCGCCGCTCAGGGCCTCGGCCCGGACCCGGAAGTTGCCGGCGCAGACGTCCAGCCAGCGGCAGCGGGCGCAGCGCCCGCCCACGTAACGCTTTTTGTCCTTGAGCCGGGCCAGGAGAGGGTCCGTCAGGTCGGTCCAGATCTCACTGAAGGGGCGCTCACGCACGTTGCCGAAGCTATGGTGGCGCCAGAACTGGTCGGCGTGCACCTCCCCGTCCCAACTGACGCAGCCGATCCCCCGGCCGGAATTATTCCCTTCGTTCATTTTGAGCAATTCCAGGACCTCCGCGGCCCGCTGCGGGTCTTCTTTAAGCAGCTTCAGGTAGATATAGGGGCCGTCGGCATGGTTATCCACCGTGAGCACCTCCGGGGCGCCGCCTAAGTCAAACAGGCGGCGGGTGCGGGCGCAGATCAGGTCCAACAGCTCCCTGGTCTGGGAGTGGCTCAAGGCCTCGGCCACCAGCTTGCTGCCCCGGCCGGCATAGACCAGGTGGTAGAAGCAGATGCGGGGAAGCCGGTATTCCTCCACCAGGTCGAAAATGGCCGGCACTTCCCGGTAATTGAGGCGGCTGACGGTGAAACGCAGTCCCACCTTGAGGCCCTGCTCCTGGCAGTGGCGCACCCCGGCCATGGCCGACGCAAAGGAGCCGGCCTGGCCCCGAAAGCGGTCATGGACCGCCGCGGTGCCATCCAGGCTGATGCCCACGTAGGAGAGGCCCAGGTCCTTCAGACGCATCGCCAGGTCCCGGGTGATCAGGGTGCCGTTGGTGGAAATCACCGCCCGCATGCCGTGGGCCACGGCCCGCGCCACCAGCTCCAGGAGGTCCGGCCGCATCAGGGGCTCGCCCCCGGAAAACAGGACCACCGGCGCCCCGAAGTCCTTCAGGTCCTGGAGCAGGTTGAGCGCTTCCTGATGGCTCAGCTCATCCGGGGCCGGGCCTGCGGTGGCCCGGGCGTAACAGTGGAGGCATTTGAGGTTGCAGCGCCGGGTGACGTTCCAGACCACCACCGGCTTTTTATCCGCCGAGAACTGCAAAAGATGGGACGGCAGCTCCTGGGCCCGGCGGCCCTGATAGCGCAAAAGGTCGCCGGCTTCCACGGCGCCGCAATAGAGTTTGGAAACTCCTACCATATCCTGAGGTTATTCCCGAAAGCGGGGCGTCTGGTACTGATCCCGGATCAGGCGATTGAGATAGGAGTCGAGATCGTCCAGGGCTTCCCGGGGCAGGATGAAGTGGTCCCGGGAGGTGCGGTCCCGAACCAGTTTCAGGGCGTAGGACAATTCGTCGGAGAGACGCTCGCAGATGGCGAGGGCGGAAGTGCCGCCCTCCAAGGCCCGGCTCAGGATTTCATCCACCGCCTCTTCATCGAAATGGAGCTGGATGGCGTGCTCGTCAAAGAAACGGTCCTCGAAGGCCCGCACCTGGTCATGGAGCCGGTTCATCTCCTTAAAGCAGGTCTTCAGGTCGCAGTCCCACTGATGGTAATGCGTAACCAGCAGCTCCACCCGCTGGTCGCTGAGGGACAGCCGGTAGCTCCCCCGTAAATCCTCTTCCTGACGCCAGATAAATTTCTTCAGGAGCTCCCGTTCGGCCCCGGACGCCTCCTTAAAGCGCCCGAGGATCCCCGGGTCACCCGGATCGGCTATAAGCCTTTCCAGCTCTACCTGGGGTTCCCGCACCAACTCCGGGGTGACCAGCAGTTCTTTGATGTCGGTGGAGGGCAGCCGCTTTTCGAACTGGAGGAGGACCCGCTCGATGACGCTCACCAAACCCCGGGCCCCGGTCTTTTCCAGGGCCGCCCGGTCCGCCAGCAGCCGCAGGGCTTCGTCCTCGAATCTGATGTCAATTCCGTAAGCCCAAAAATCCCGTTTCTTGCTGGTGAGGATGGGGTTATTGGGGTTGCGCAGGATTTCGTAGAGGTCATCGGCACTGAGTTGCTCCAGCACCGCCACCACCGGCAGACGGCCAACGAACTCCGACTCGAACCCGTATTGGATCAAATCTTCGGCGGTGACCTGCTTCAGGAAGCCCCGCTCTTCCTCCCGGGTGGTCATCTTGCCGTGGAAGCCGATCTTTTTCTTACTGAGGCGCTCCTTGACAATCTTATCCAGGCCGTTGAAGGCGCCGCTCACAATGAAGAGAATGTGGCGGGTATTGAGGGTGCGCTTCTCCTTCTTGCCGGTGCGGCGGTAGTGTTCGATGGCCTGGATCTGGGACACCGGGTCGTGGGCCACCTTCAGATCCACCTCGGTCTCTTCCATGGGCTTCAGAAGCGCCCTCTGGACCCCGGTGCGGGAGACATCCGGCCCCCCCCAGGTGTGCGCCGCGGAGGCGATCTTGTCGATTTCGTCGATATAAATGATGCCGTATTGGGCCAGTTTCAGGTCGTCGCCGGCAGCGTATACCAGGTCCCGCACCAGGTCTTCCACGTCACCGCCCACGTAGCCGGTCTCCGAGAATTTGGTGGCATCTCCTTTGATGAAGGGAACCCCGATCTTTTTGGCGATGAGTTTCACCAGGTAGGTCTTGCCCACCCCGGTGGGGCCGACGAGGATGATGTTATTCTTGATGGAGCCCACCGCCGGTTCCGGTTCCCGTCCCTGTTCCAGGGAATGGCGGATGCGATTGAAGTGAGTGCAGATCTTGGTGGCCAGGATGCTCTTGGCGAGATCCTGTTTGATGACGTAGCCGTCCAGGTAGGCCTCCATCTCTTCGGGCTTCAGGTCAAAATCGATCTTGCCGATCGAGTCCCCTTTGTCCTTGTCTTCCCCGTCCGCCCGGGATTTGGTGATGAGCTGGGGGGCCAGGACCTGGATGCGGCTGCCATATTTCTTGGAAAGGTAGTCGCTCAGCTCCTTTTCGAGTTCTTTGGGATCCGGGATCTTTTCCATATCTTTCAGGGTCAGAACCAATAAATTTTAATTATTTTGAGTCAACGGCACATATTCACGATCAGTTAAATTATATCCACATATGGAGCGGCTTGCAAGTTCAGTCCGAGTTTTGAGTTTCGAGTTTCGAGTTCGGGGTTCAAGGTTTGCCGGTTGATGGATGCGGTTCATTTTTCCAGGAAAAAGGTTAGAATAAAGTTAACTGGCTGCCTCCAACAAGATTAGTGGTGTTCCTGTTAGGTGCGGTTTTTTCTCGGAACTCGAAACTCGAAACTCAAACCCCGGAGGTTCGTATCCATCGCCCGTTTGGCAACCTGACCGGATTAAAATCCCACCAGTATCGCCAATTGGAACGGCTCTACCGCCGCAAGGTGCCCCTGGCCGCGCTCCTCACCCCGGAGCTGGCCAGGCAACTGGCAGAAATCTCCCGGTCCCTGCACCGGCAGGTGGGGGTGCTCCTGGATCGACAGGGCGTGGTGAGCCACGTCCTGGTGGGGGACGCCAAGGGCCTGGTTATTCCCCCTCTGCCCCGGGAGCGCGGCGCCAGGGGCCGCCTCAAGGGCCTCCGCCTGATCCATACCCACCTGGACTCAAGCACCCTGACCCGGGACGACTTGATGGACCTGGCCTTACTGCGCCTGGACGCGGTGGCCGCGGTTACCATTGACGCCGACGGGCAGGCGGGTGCTATGCAGGTGGCCCACCTCTTGCCCCGGCCCCTGGATGGGCATAACTGGGCGATTATCGAGGCCTCGCACCCCGGCGCCTTGAACCTCGATTTTGGCGCCCTGGTCGCATCCCTGGAAGAGGAACTGGCACAGGTGGAGACGGCCGGAGAGGAGGGGAGGGGCCGGGAACGGGCCATCCTGATCGGGGTCACCGGCAAAAACCGGGCGGCGGCGGCAGACTCCATGGAAGAACTCTCAGAGCTGGCCAGGTCCGCCGGCCTGGAGGTGGCGGCCACCCTCATCCAGCGCCGGCCGCGCTTCGATCCCCGCTTTCTCATGGGCAAGGGCCGTCTATCGGAACTGGTCATCCAGGGCTTGCAACAGGGTGCGGACCTGCTGGTGTTCGACGCGGAACTCAGTCCGTCCCAGGTGCGTTCCATCACCGACTTCACTGAACTCAAGGTCCTGGACCGCACCCAACTGATCCTGGACCTCTTCGCCCAGCGAGCCCGCAGCCGGGAAGGGAAGCTCCAGGTGGAGATGGCCCAGGTGAACTACCTGCTGCCCCGCCTGGTGGGCAAGGGAGACGCCCTCTCCCGCCTGATGGGGGGCATCGGCGGCCGGGGTCCGGGGGAGAGCAAGCTGGAGATGGACCGCCGCCGCCTCCGGGACCGCCTGCACCGGCTGCGCAGCGAACTGGCCGGGGTGAGGGCGGCACGCCGGGAGCGGCGCCAGCCCCGGCGGCGCCAGAATCTCCCGGTTCTTTCCATCATCGGCTACACCAACGCCGGCAAATCGACCCTGTTCAATTCCTTGACCCGGGCCGGAGTGCTCTCCGAGGACCGCTTCTTCGCCACCCTGGACCCCACCAGCCGCCGCCTGCGCTTTCCCCGGGAGCGGGAAGTGATTATCACCGACACCGTGGGTTTCATCAAAAACCTGCCCAAGAACCTGCTGGAGGCCTTTAAGGCCACCCTGGAGGAATTGGCGGAGGCCGACCTCCTCATCCACGTGGCGGACCTGAGCAATCCCCGGTTCGTGGAGCAGATGGCCGTGGTGGCAGACATCCTGGCTTCACTACACCTGCAGGAGAAGCCTCTCCTGACGGTCTTTAACAAGGCCGACCTGGCGGACCGCAATCTGGCCGCGCTCCAATGCCGTATCCATGACGGGGTGGCCATCTCGGCCATCGATCCGGGGAGCTTGCCTCCCCTCATCGCCCGCCTGGAGCGCCAGGTGGAGGAGTTGGCCGCCCGGACCGATTGGGGCAAACTGCAGAGGGAACTTTAGGGTGTCATCCTTCCCACGGAAGTAAAGGGTGATTCAGCGGCCGCCCCCACGCCCGGTCCTGCGGCTGGGGGGAGTTTTTGGTCAGGAAGGCTGAGGGCCAGTGCCCAACCCCCCTCAGTCCCAGGGCCAGACCCTGCGACAATTCCCGGCGTTTTATTCGGGGGGCGCGGCTGCCAGATCTTGATGATCTTGATGAGGAACTTGATCTATTGCCAATTTCTCCGGCAAACTCCCCTTTTTGACGACCAACGTACCCGCCATGATGTCATGGAGGGCCTGTTTCTTAGCGGTCCAACCGGCCATCATAAAGCCGATATAGAGAATCAGCTCCGAGACAAACTTGCCGAAATATCTGCCGGTGGCCTTCCCGAAGGAGATGGGTTCCCCCTCAAGGTCGGTAACCTTGAGGCCCAGGGCCATTTTGCCCAGGGTGGCCTGTTGGGAGGAAGACTCCATGAGGGCCCAGTAGAGCCAGGGGACAACCATGATGATCAAAAATATCAGGCCCCGGCCCCTCTCTAATGCTTGAACCCCATATCTTCCGGCACTGAGCCCGACAGGCACTCCCAAAACGACTTTCAGCACGGTTACGGCGCCCAGAATTACCATGGCAACAACGATGGTATCAATAACAAATGCCACCAATCTGAGCCAGAAGCCCGCATATTCAAAGGGGACCGGTCGTCTGGCGGCGGTCCTCTGTATCTGAGTCCCTGTGGCTGCCCAATTCAGGGTTTGGCCGCAGTGTTGGCAGAAATTGGCCGATTCCGGCGCCTCCTGGCCGCAGGCTGGGCAGAACATTTATTCCCTCCCCTAAGGATTTACCTATTAATTACCAAACTCCCTTGGTGGACGGCACCCCTTGCACCCTCGGTTCCGGCTGGGTGGCCATATCCAGGGCCCGGCCGACCGCCTTGAAGACGGCCTCCAGGATGTGGTGGGTATTGTCCCCATAGGGGACGCTGATGTGCAGGGTCAGGCCGCCATGGACGCACACCGCCCTCCAGAACTCCTTGACCAACTGCGGGTCCAGGCCGGCGCCCCCCGCGGGGAGATTCGCATCCAGATGCAGAAAGGGGCGGTTGCTCAGGTCGACTGCGACCTGGGCCAGGGCTTCGTCCATGGGCACCCGGGCCTCCCCGAAACGGCGCACCTGGGGGTGGCCCTGCAGGGCCTCCCGGAAGGCGTGCCCCAGGCAGATGCCGATATCCTCCACGGTGTGGTGCTGGTCCACTTCCAGGTCCCCGCTGGCCTTGACCTTCAGGTCGAAATAGCCGTGGGCCGCGAAGAGGTTAAGCATGTGGTCCAGAAAGGGAATGCCGGTGGCGATCTCCGTCCGGCCCCGGCCATCCAGCTCCAGCTCCAGTTCCACCTCGGTTTCCCGGGTCTGGCGGCGGACCTTGCTCTTGGGGGACATGACACTCTCTCCTTGGGGTTGGCACCCGATGCGGCTTGAGTCCTGGACCCATAATAAAACTTTTCCCCGGCCACGGCAAATGGTAAAATCAATCCCGGTTTTCCCCCTGACCCGGGGAGGCAGCCCCCTGGCCGCTTAATGCGGCTCAGGCTCCTTACTCTTGGAGGGGAATTTCCTAAAAAATTAGCAATTTTTAGCGCCAGGGAACTGGGTTCGGCCCCCCCCTGGCCTGAGGTTAGCAATGATGCACCAGATGCGGAAGCGGCTATTTCTCACCCTCACAGGCGATACCCGGAATATCCAAAATGCCCAAAATAGATTAACCGTCTGGACCTGGGTGGCCCTGGTTTTTTGGACCGTCCAGTTCTTCCTGCCGAAGGCCTTGCTGGCGGCGGAAGCGGCCCCCCGGGCCGTGCTCACGGAGACCAGCCATGATTTCGGACAAATCTTTGAGGACCGGGAGTTAACCCATACCTTCGTAATCCGCAACACGGGCCAGGCGCCTCTGGAAATCCTGGACGTGCACCCGGAATGCGCCTGCACCGTACCCAGCTACGACAAGACCATCCCGCCCGGCGGCCAGGGTGAGATCACCCTGAGCATCAAGCCCTATTCGGTGATCCACCAGTTCCATAAGGATACCACGGTCACCACCAATGATCCGGAGAACCGGGAGTTCCATCTGGTGCTCACGGGAAACGCCCTGCCTTTCATCGAAATCGAGCCGAGTCACATTGTGCGGCTCAGAGGAAAAACGGGGGAAGACGTGCGGGGCCAGGTGAAGTTTATCTCCCACCTGCCCGGGCCGTTTAAGATTACCGGTTATCAAACCAATATCCCGGATAAAATCGAGATAAGTCTGAAGGCGGTGGTGCCTGACCGGGTCTATGTCCTGGAAGTGACGAACCGCCAAGCTAATATGGCGCCTTACGCCGGCATTATCATACTGACCACCAACTCGGCGCAGCGGCCCCGCCTCATCGTTCGGGTTTTTGGAGAGATTTACCTGCCTTCAGCGGTGGGCCGGTAAGGAGGAGTTCGTTCAGCAGGTGGGCGGCGCAGGTCCTGGTCGTCTGGGTTAACAGCAGTTCCCTTTCCCTGGGGGCCGGCGCTCCCGGATTGACCGGGGAGCTCAGCTTGATGCGATCCTCGAAGGCGAAGAGGATTTCGGACCCCCGGCTAATCCGTCCCTCCACCACGAGCGTCGCGGTGATGCTGCCGGTGAGCCACCTGAGGGATTCTCCCCGGACCTCCGCCCGGGAGACTGTGCCCCGGAGCACCGTGTCGCTGTGGGGGTCGACCTTGAGGCCATTGGCCTGCAAGGCGCTGGAGATCTCCTCCTGCAACAACGCCTGAAAGGTCTCCGGGGCCACCCCCCGGGCGTTTTCCACCTTGAAGGGCAAAAAAGCGTAAGCAGTTCGGGCCGCCGACCAGCCGGGGGCCCGATAGGATGCGGTCACATAATTGCCCGGTTGCAGCGTGATACCATCTAGGGTGGGGGCCGGCTGGGGGGCGCAGCCCATAAGGAGCCAGACCCCCGCCAGCAGGGCCGCCAGCAGCCCCAGGAAGTTGGGTTTCTTTATCCGCATGGCCAACTGATTACCACAATCGGGCTCCAGGTGCCAAAAAAATTAACGAGTTTCTTGTGGAAATTGGGTTTTGAGAAGCTATCGGCCTGTTACGCAATTGATTATCAATTGAATCCAGCGCTCTAGCCCTGGCATTACCTCCAGCTAATTGTGGCATTTACTCCACTAACAGGTATCAGCTAACCCTTTTGATCCAAAAGCTGCACGCTGACGGCTGAAAGTTGAGAGCCATTTGGCGATTTCTTTCCGGCCCGGCCCGCCTTTTTGTGGTAAGATAGTCGGGGTCGGCCAGTCCCGCGCCCGAAGATGTTATGGACCAGTTCAAGATTCCGGTAACTCACAGCCAGCGGACCGGATTGATCACCTTCCGGCGCATTTTAATTTTGACTGCCATCCTGCTGGCGTTGCTCCTTTTTGGGAGTCTGGGCTTTGTCTGGGTGGAAGGCTGGGATTTCTTCGACGCCCTGTATATGACGGTGATCACCCTGTCCACCGTGGGCTATCAGGAGGTTCACCCTCTCTCCCATGCCGGGCGGCTCTATAACATGGGGCTGATCCTGGTCGGCATGGGGGTCCTGGCCTATATCATCACTGCCCTGGCCCGGGTGGTGGTGGAGGGCGAGATCAGGGAGGTCCTGGGGAGACGCAGTGTGGTGAAGCAAATCCACAAATTAAAAAATCACTATATTATCTGCGGCTTCGGCCGCATCGGCGAGATTATCGCCCGCCTGCTGCGAGATCGGGGCGTCCCTCTGGTCATCGTGGAAAATAAGCCCGAGAACCTGAGCCGCCTGGAGGAGAGCGGTTATTACTTCGTCCCCGGGGACGCCACCCGGGAAGAGGTCTTGTTGGAGGCGGGCATTGACCGGGCCCGGGGTTTGGTGGCAGTGGTCTCCTCGGACGCCGACAACGTCTATATCGTCCTGTCAGCCCGCAGCCTCAATCCTGCCCTCGATATTGTGGCCCGGGCCGATGAGGCGGAGGCGAAACAGAAGCTGTTGCGGGCCGGGGCCGACCGGGTGGAGTCGCCTTATGAAATGGGGGGCCGGAAGATGGCCAGCGCCATCCTGCGCCCCACGGTGACCACCTTTATGGAACTGGCCTTTACCGAAGAGTTGGAGTGGAGCATGGAGGAAATCAGAGTCGGGGCCGGCTCATCCCTGGTTGGGGTGGCCCTCAAGGACTCCGGCCTTCGCCAGAAGCTGGACCTCATCCTGGTGGCCATTAAGCGGATGGACGGCGAGATGCTTTTTAATCCCACCCAGGAAAGTCACATCCTGGCGGGGGACACTTTGATTGCCTTGGGGATGCGCCACAATTTGGAGGCATTGGAAGAGCTGGCGAAATAGAGATAATGTGGGGGCGGTTTTAAAACCAGCCCCGGGATCTTGCTTCAGGGAGTGCAAATGCGCCGCCGCAAGCGCTGGCAGTTACATCCGGAGAACCCGGAACAGGTTCAGGAGCTCAGCGCCCGCGTGGGGTTGCCGCCCCTGGTGGCCCGAATCCTGCTGAACCGCGGCCTGGACGGGGTAGAGGACATCCAGGCCTATCTGGACCCCACCCTGGAGCGCCTCTATCCGCCCTTCGGGCTGGCGGACCTGGAGACGGCCGCCACCCGCCTGGGCCAGGCGGTGCGCCAGGGAGAACCCCTGGCCATCTACGGCGACTACGACGCTGACGGCATCACCGCGACCTGCCTGTTGCAGCAGTTTTTCAGCGCGCTGGGGCTCACCTGTTACAGCTACATCCCCGATCGCCTCCGGGATGGCTACGGCCTGAAGGTGGGGGGTCTCAAGGAGCTGCTTCCCAAGAGCCGCTTGCTGGTGACCGTGGATTGCGGCATCAATGACATTGAAGAGGTGGCCTGGGCCGGGAGCCAGGGGATGGAGGTCATCGTTACCGACCATCACGAGGTCTCGCCGGAATTGCCTCCAGCGCTGGCTGTGGTCAACCCCAAGCGGGGCGGCCCCGATTATCCCTTCCGGGACCTGGCCGGAGTGGGGGTGGCCCTGCTTCTGGCCCTGGGGGTGCGGGCCGAACTCAGGGCCGAGGGCTGGTTCCGGACCCATCAGGAGCCCAATCTGAGGCCCTATTTGGACCTGGTGGCCCTGGGCACCGCGGCCGACGTGGTGCCCCTCCTGGGGGAGAACCGCATCCTGGTGCGCCAGGGGCTCAAGGTCCTGGAAGAGAGCCGCCGGCCTGGCCTGGTGGCCCTGAAGGAAGTGCTCAGATTGGCAGGCCAGCCCATCTCCTTCCAGGACTTGGTCTTTCGCCTGGCGCCCCGGCTCAATGCCGCGGGGCGTTTGGGCCAAGCCCGCTGCGCCCTGGAGCTGCTCCTTTGCGAGGACCTGGCCCAGGCGCGGCTCCAGGCCAACTATTTGCACCAACTGAACCGGCAGCGCCAGGCCCTGGAGGAGGCCGTGCTCAAAGAGGCCGACGCCCTGGTCCGCCGGGAAAAATTACATGAACGGGCCGTAATGGTGCTGGCCCAGGAAGGCTGGCATCTCGGAGTGCTGGGCATCGTGGCGGCCCGGCTGGCAGAGGCCTATCACCGCCCGGTGGCCCTGGTGAGCATGAAGAACGGCAGCGGCCGGGGATCGGCGCGCTCCGTGGAGGGTTTTCATCTGTTTCAGGGGCTGCAGGCCTGCCGGGAGGTCCTCAGCCGCTACGGCGGACATGCGGCGGCCGCGGGCTTTGAGGTGCCGGCGGAGAACCTATCGTCCCTGCAAGAAAAACTGGAGCAGGCCTTTGAGCAGCAACTGGGCTCCGGCCCCAGCCTCCATGCCACCCTGAAGGTGGATGCCCAGGTGGAACTGGCGGAGCTGAACCGGGAATTTTTCGGATACCTGGAACGGCTGCGCCCCTTCGGTCCGGGTAACCCGGCGCCGGTGTTCGTCTGCCGGGAAGTGGAGTGCCTGGGATCCAGGGTGGTGGGGGAGAAGCACCTGAAGGTGCAGTTGCACCACCGGAATTGCGTCATGGAAGCTATCGCCTTCGGCCAGGCGGCCCATCATCCGCTAACCGGAAAACTGGAGGTGGCCTTCAGCACCCGCCTCTCCAACTTCCAGGGCCGGTCGAAACCGGAACTGCTGTTGCTGGATTGGGGAGCGCCCTGAAACGGTTTTCGGTTTTCAGTTTTCGGTTTTCGGTAAAAGAAGGTATGCAAAATTATCTTTCACTCGTTCCCAAGCTCTGCTTGGCCAAGGGTTTGTCTTATATAACTGCAAATTGATATCCATTTAGCAAAGCGGAGCTTTGCAAAAAAAAAGGTTCCCAAGTAGGAGCTTGGGAACCAGATAAATGGTTAGCAGTGCCTACCCTACCCGGTCGCCCGGCGCTGTTCCTCCATCCGCTGCAAGAGATAATCGAAGGACTTGGTGCGGATGACCCGGCCGAATTCATCGCGGTAGTTTTCCAGAATGCTGACCCCGTCCACCTCCACGTCATAGAGCAGCCAGCCCCTGGGGGTGGAGTGCATGAGATAGGTCACCGGGATGATATCATTGGCCCGGACCAAACTGGTATCCACCCTGGCCTTGCCGCCGCCTTCCTGGCGTTCCTGCCCGTATTTGATGTTTTGCCGCTTGAGAAAGTTGATAACCATGCGGGTGTAAGAATCCTCGAACAGGTAATCGAAAGTATTATTGAATTGCTGTCGTTGTCCCTCGCTGAGCTGGCCGTAGGTGGCCCCCAGGGTATCCTTAGCCATCATGGGAAAATCGAAATTTTGTTCAATGACCTGAAGGATGGCCTGCTTCCGGGCCTGGGTGTCGAGTGCAGGATCATTCTGGATCGCCATGGTCTTGTCCATGATCTCCTTTACAAAAGCGGTGGGGCTCGCAGCCGCAGCCGGGAGGACCCCCATCCAGATTACCGCCAAAAAAGCCAGGCTAATTATCGAGAGTCGTTTTTTCATGGGATCCCTTCCTCAGGTAATGGTGCAGCCATTGCCTAAAACCATAATAATGGGCCAGGTGTAGCTGCCCCGGTTCATAATCCTTCTCCCACAGACGGAGAAAGGCCGGCAAAATGATCAGGGAGGCGACCAAGACGCTGAGGCTGCCCACCGTCGCCAACAGCCCCAGGCTGAAGATGCCCTCATGTCCGGAGATCATCAAGCTCCCGAACCCCACGGTGGTGGTCAGGGCCGCCAGGGCCACCCCTTTGGCGGTGCTGGCTGGCAGAGCAATGGCCCGGGCCGATTCCTCCAACTGCCAGCGGGTCAGGATGATTATCCCAAATTCGATTCCTTCTCCCAAAATTAAGGGCAGGAAAAGCACATTGGCCTGATTGAAGGAGAGGTTCAGAGCCCACATCAGGATCAAGGTCAAGCCGGTCCCCACCACCAGGGGAATAAAGGCGAGCAGCGCCAATATCAGGCTGCGGTAAAAAATCACCAGCACGGCGGCAATGGCCAGCATGGCAATTCCGGTGGCGAAGAGGACGGAATTGCGAAAGTCCCTGGTAAAGACGTAGAGGAGAACCGGATCCCCCACCACATTGGGGTCGACGCCCCAAAGGCTCTTCACGAACAGTTTCAGGGGATCATAATTCCAGATATCCTGGGAAGGAAACACCTGGAGCAGGTAGGCTCCCTGCGGGCTGATGTACCGCTCCCGTACGTCCCGGGGCAGATTCGCCTGGGTGGGCGGGGGCGAGTCCAGGGCCGATTTCGCATAACCCCGCAGCAGGTCCCATTTGGCTTTTAGATCCGCGCCAAAATCGTGATTGAAGGCGGCCAGGCGCGCCGCGGCCTGGGGATTCTGGTCCGCATTAAGCAGGGGAATGACTTTATCGATCAGCTCATGGGTTTCTGTTAGCTGCTGGTTGGTGGCCGCCTCTTCCGGCCCGGAATTTTTGGCGGCTGCAGCCACCTTAAAATCGATTCGCCCTAAAATGGCGGCCAATTCTCCGGGGTTGGCAGGCCTGGACCTGGCGGCGGCAAAGTTTACCGAGTTCAGGACCGGCTCCATCCCGGTCAGAATCCGGCGCTTCTCCCCCACGTGGGCAGGCAGAAAGGAGAGCACCGATTCCACGTGCGAAACCGTGGACAGCTTTGCAAATGCCTCACTCTGGGCCGTAAGCTCCTTCAGGGTCGGGGTGAGCAGGGCGCCGTAAGACGTGGCATTGGAACCTTCAATGAGCCGGTTTTCCCAAACCACTGATTCGGTCTGGGGATTTTGCAGATGTAGGGGATTCAAATCAAAGTGAACCCGGAGCAGACAGACCCCGCCCAGAACCGTAATCAGGACTGCCAGCGCCGTGATCAACTGGTAATGGGTCCAATGCAGTTCCAGAAAAGGGCTGAGAACCGCCGGACCCTCACCGGGAATTTTCGCCACCTCGCATCCTTCAGTGACCATGACCAGGGCCGGCACCAGGAACAGAGAGGCGAGGATCATCGCCACCAGGCCCATGACCATGATCAGCCCCAATTCGGCCAGGCCCTTGAAGTTCATAAAGGCCAGGGGCAAAAAGGAAAGTATCGCCGCCCGGCCCGCATAAATGATGCCCGGGGCCGACCGGCGATAGGTGCGCGTCATGGCTTCCATGCTGCAACTGCGGCCCGCTAACTCTTCTTCCAAACGGCAGAACCAATGGATGCCGTAATCGATAGTGAGCCCCAGGAGTAAGGGTGCAAAGACCAGCGACAGGATATTCAGATGACCCACCACCAGGGTAACCAACCCGAAAGTCCAGCACAGCCCGATAACCATGGCCATGCCTTCTATCAGAGTCCGCTTCAGGCTCCGCAGAAAGACGATAACCAGGATCATCTGGCCTACCAGGGATAACCAGGTGGCCAGGGTCATGGACTTCATGGCGCCGCTCATTTCATCCGATTGCAAGGCATCCGGGCCGGTCACCCCGGCCTGGATGCCGGGGAATCGGCCTTTAACCCGAGCCAGCGCCTTCCGCAGTAGCACCACCTCATTATGGATGGTGTGGAAGTCGCCGGGCTGCTCGGTAACCATGAACAGGAGGAACTTGTTATTCTTCGTAAAAAAGTAGCCCTCCTGGCTACCGTCGTTCAGCTCCTTGGGATAGAGGGCATTCAAGGGAGAGACATAAGGGTGGTTCCCTTCCAGGCTAAGACGCAATTCTTGGAGGCTGGCATTTAAGAGGTCGAGGTTGGGCTGCCCCGGCCCTCTCTCTGCCGCCAGAAACCCGGTGAACAGGTTGCCGATCATGGAGCGGGTCATCTGTTCGTCGACCAGCTTGTAAAAAGTCATCAGTCCCGGGTCGGCAGCCAGTCCGGACAGCAGGTCTTTCTGACCCGCCAGGTTATCTTTGAGCTTGCCCAGGTCATCGGTATCCAGGTAGAGCAAGGCCGAGCGCCTGAATCTCTCCGGGTTCACGCGATAATAGAGATCGGTGAACCGTTGGGGATAGCCGCACAACTCGGCTGCCAGGGCGTCGGCGAATTTTATGGTCACCTGGGGGTGGCGGTTTTCCACCACGACCACCAAGCCGTCCCGGCCTCCGAAAGACCGATCGATCTGGTGGGTGAGCTTAAGGAGGTGTTTATCGCTGGCCACCAGGTCATTGCGGCTGGTGCTGATGGTCAGATTATAAACGGTATAATAGACCGCCACCCCGGCCAGCAACACAGACACTACTATGATGGGCCAGGCGCAGCATTCTATCGCCTTCAGAAAAATCTGGATCCGTCGATTTAAGGTATTTTCGGGAAGCAAGCTTGTCCCTTAAGGGCAAATTAGGTTTTGGGGAAAGAAGGCCAAAACCGGCTTAAGGATGCCGGCACGCCTGCTTTAGCCTGCAGGGCCTTCTCTTGCGGATAGGATTCTCCCCCAAAATAAAAATCAACATAATCATCAAAGCACGAGATGGTAAGGTTGAGATCAGAAAAAATCGAATTAAAAGAGGCCTTTCAGTCAATATTTTTCGGTTTGGCCCTGCAACTACAAACCCAAAACTCATTACGGATTCTCCATCTTTTCTAACAGTTCTCGGGCTTTCCGGTGATCTTCCTCCAGCCCCTGGGGGCTGATGGCGTGGCGCCGGGCCTGCAAAGCCTGCTCCAGCTCCCCCCGGGCCTGGGCCTTCTCTCCCATGGCCAACAGGGTTTCCGCCAGATAGAGGTGGTTAGTGCTGTTGTCAGGCGCCAGGCGCACCGCGGCCGTCAGTTGCTCCAAGGATTTTTTCCGGCTTCCCACCGACAGGGGCCAGCCCGGCGCCTCAAAATAGATGCGCCCCAATACCCGGTGGGCCCCGGCCTGGTCATAGGTTTCATCCAGGGCCAGGGACCGTTTGAGTTCATCTATGATTTGCGGCAGTAGTTTAAGGCCGCGCAGGCGGTTGACGTCGGCCAGGCCGCTCAAATTCAAGGCCTTCCAGTAATGGCCGGCGGCCTCGTCAGGCTGTTGCGCCACGAGTTTCTCGGCGTAGGTCAGACCCTTCTCATAATAGCCGGCCCGGGAGGCGTCGTCGGCCATATCCCCTAAAACGAAGTAGGTGCGGGCCAGCCGGACCCACAACGGCGGGGACCCCGGCAGCAGCTCTTCGTAGTCGGCCAGGGCCTGCTGCGCCTGCCGGTAATCCAAGGCCGGGCTCTTCATCAGGGCGTCGGCCTGGGCCATCTTATCCGGTGCCGCGGCCTGGCCGCCGGAAGCGGCCAGAAGCAGCGCCACCGCGGCCACTAAGCTGATGAGTGAGTTTTTCATTCCGGCTGTCTCCGGAAATCTAAGTTTGCCTCAATATGATATGTGGATAGCGTTAAAATTACAATGGGCTAGAACTTGGATGCAGGACAATTGGTGGCGACGGCCTGTCGCCATCCCGGGGGATAAGCCCTTGCCCGCTCGCCGGTTCTGTGATATTTGGATAAATTATACCTGCGATGCCTAAAGGAGGAGCCATGGCTGGGGTCAATAAGGTTATCTTGGTGGGCAATCTGGGGGCGGATCCGGAGATGCGATTCACTGCAGACGGTACGGCGGTGTGTAAGTTTTCGCTGGCTACCAGCCGCAGATTCACCGGCAAAGATGGGCAGAAGCAGGAAAAGACCGAGTGGCACCGCATTGTGGCCTGGCGCAAACTGGCGGAGATTTGCGGGCAGTATCTTTCCAAGGGCAAACAGGTAGTGATCGAGGGCCGGATCGAGTACGGATCGTATGAAAAAGACGGGGTGAAGCACTACACCACTGATATCGTTGCCGAAAACATGCAGATGCTGGGAGCCGCGGGGGGCGCGGGCGGCAATCGCCTGCAGGAATCGGAGCCGTCCTTTGAACCGCCTCCCGGAGGCGTCCCGGAAGACGATATCCCCTTTTAAGTCTTAGGGTCGCGGCTGGCGGCCACTCCCCGGAAAGGGGGCCGCACTTGGCAGCGCCGCCAACTGCCTGGGCGAGGCCGGGCTGGAGCGTCTTTGGACAAGACTTGGCGCCTGCGGAGACTCGGCCAGAGGCTCCCAGCCTGTGCCACTGGTGAGCCTTGGCAAATCAACGGGACCTCAGGGAACAAGTGCGGCAGCTGCTCCGGGAAGCGGATTACCCGGAGGTATTGGCCCTGGCGGCCGCCGACCATCGGGTTGGGGAGACCCTGCTGCAATTTCTCTATGATCCCCGGGACTTGCTGCACTGGCGAGCCCTGGAGGCGCTGGGGCTGCTGGCTGGGGTCCGTCCCCGCAGTGTGCAGAAGCTCATCAACCGTCTCCTGTGGCTGCTGAACGAAGATTCCGGCAGTTTTGGCTGGGGCGCGGCCGCGGCCCTGGGAGAAATAGGCAGGCACCAGATATCCCTGGTGAATGAGATTATCCCCATGTTTGTGGGCTTGCTTGGCGAAGAGTTTTCCCGGGCCCCCATGCTCTGGGGCGTCGGCCGCCTGGCGGAGAGGCACCCTTCACTTCTGGGCGAAATTTTGCCGGCGGTTGTGCCTTTTCTCACGAGTACCAACTCGCAAATTCGGGCCCTGGCGGCCTGGGCGCTGGGGAAGGCTGGCTATTGCCAGGCCGCCGCCGGGCTTAAGGCCCTCACCAATGATGAAAACCCGGTGATGATCTATGACCGCTCCGAACTGCGCCGGGTCACTGTGGCCTACCTGGCCAGGGAAGCCCTGGGCTCTCTGAAAGGGCCGGGCGGATGCAAATTCGGATAGTTTTCTCCAGGCGGTCTGCACCGGTTAATCTCGAATGGAAAGGATGATCTCATGTTTTTACTGATTTTAGGCTTTGCCATTGGCGTTTACGTGGGCTACGTGTACCCCGGGCAGGTGGAGCAGGCGGTAGACTTTGCCAAGAAGACCTTCAACGATCTGAAGGATAAGTTCGGTAAAAAGGGCGGCGGCACCCAGGGGTAAAGATTTTTCAAAGGTGGCCGGGGATCAGATTTTGAGGGCGACGACCGTCCCCTGGCGGCCGCAGATCCGTTCCCGGCGGTAAGAGAAGAATTGCGCGGCCTCGCACCTGGTGCAGATGCCGGCGAGATCGAGGCGCGACTTCTTGAGCCCGGCCGCCTGCAACTGATCCAGGCTGAGGCGCCAGAGGTCGAAGTAGTAGGGTCTAGTTTGGTAGGGCAGAAATTCCGGGGGAAATTCCTGGCGGAAGTTCCGGAATTCGGCGCAGCAGGGCCCCAGGCTGGGGCTGATGGCGGCATACAGATCCGCGGGCTGGCAGCCGAATTGCTCCTTAAGCCGGACCACCGCGGTTCCCAGGACATTCTGTACCTGGCCGCGCCAGCCGCAGTGGATGTTAGCCACCACCCGGCGGCCCGGGTCGTAAATAACCACCGCCTGACAGTCCGCCTGTTTGATCAGCAGCCCCACCCCGGGTTGGCGGCTGAGCAGGATATCGGCGGCCTCCAACTCGGCGTCGGGCCTCGGCCGGAGCTCTTCGGTAACTACGACCTCCCGGCGTCCGTGCTTCTGACTGGCGCTGGCCAGGACCCTGAGCCCCAGCGCCTCACGCACCCGGCGGCGATTCTCGGTTACGGCTCCCCGGCGATCCCCCACCTCGAAGCTGAGATTAAGACTGGCATACGCCCCGAGGCTCACTCCGCCCCTCCGGGTGAAGAAGCCATGGCTCAATTCCGGAAAGGCGGCCAGCAGAGGGCTTTGGTAGCAGGGCAGGCCGCCAGGCTCCAGCAAAATTTCGCTTAGAGATGAGGTCATGACATATATCTACTGCGCCGGCGGGCAAAAGGCTATAATCTTTTGACTCCTGCGCCCCTGGGTCCGGGGCTCCGGGATAATCAACAGAATCAAGGACGAGAGACATGGGTGGGCAGAATTTTTTGATAGTACAGCATATGGATTGGGAGGCCCCCGGGGAGCATTTGTTGGCGGCCCTGCAGGCGGGCGGGGTGAGCTTCCGGATACTGGAGGCCTGGCACGAGCCGGTGCCGGCGCTAGACGGCTTTGATGGTCTCATCGTCCTGGGGGGCTCCCCCAATGTGGATGAAGAAGAGCAGTTTCCTTACCTGGCGCCCCTGAAGGAGGCCATTCAACAGGCGCTGGCTCTGGGTAAGGCCTACCTGGGATTTTGCCTGGGGCACCAGCTCCTGGGTCACGTCCTGGGCTGTCGGGTGGGCCCCTTGCCCAAAAAGTCGGTGGGCTTTATTGGCGGCGAACTGACCCAGGCAGGGCTGGCCCATCCGGCTTTTCAAGGGTTGCCGGTCCGCCCCCGACTCTTTAAATGGCACGGCCAGGGGGTATTGCCGCCCCTGCCCGGGGGGATTGACATCCTGGCCCGCTCCCCGGCGGCGCCGGTGGAAGCCCTGGGCCTGGCGGCCTCTCCCAAGGTGGTGGGCCTGCAGTTTGACAACCACGTCGGCATGGCCGACATCGAGAGGTGGCTGCAATTTGACGCGGCCTGGGCCCTAACCGGCCCCGGGGCCGATGCCTCATCTGTCCTGGCCGCGGCCCGATCCCAGGAAGGTGAAATGGGGCGAAATTTTCGCCGCTTTATGAACAATTTTTTCCAGCTAACGGTGGGCCAGTGAAGGCGGTTTCCTATTTTCTGCCTCTCCAAAGGCCCTTCGAACTTGATTTTGCCTTTAACAGAAAAAAGAAAACTGAAAACAGTATTTTAGGGGCCTGAGGGCCCTTTGGATTGACGGAACCTGCCATGATGTATATCTTAGGATGGAATTCAACCAGGGTACAAGGATAAAACATGTCTTGGCTCTATCTCCTCCTGATTCTGGGAATGTTTGCGCCGGGCTGCAGCGAGCCGGTGCTCTATCAGAGATTCAGTAAGCCCATGTGGGCCAATTTCGTCAATCTCCAGCAAGTGAAGGTGGGCATGAATAAGGCGGAGGTGACGGGGATCATGGGGGAGCCCGGGGTCAAGGAAGATGGGGATTACAGAACCGGCCACTATACCGTCTATTTTTATCTGACTCACGACATGGATTTCCCGGATTCCAATACGGTGCGTGGAGGCTTTACTCCACTGGTTTTCAAGGGTGACCGCCTGGTGGGCATCGGCAAGCGGGACTACCGCCAGGACGTGGACCGCCGCGACGAGGGACCATTCCCCGGACTCCCCTCGGAGGGGTCCCTTGGAAATGGTCCCGGGTTTAAATGAGAGGCGCGCCCGGAAAGCCTGTTTTCAGTTTTCTGTTGTCTGTTTTCTGCTAAAGTCAAAATCACAGACATAGATCCTTTGGCAGAGGCAAGGAAAAGAACAGTAAACAGAAAACAGCAAACAGAAAACAGATTGGGAAAGGGAAAGGGCAGGGGCGGTCAGGGGGCCGCCCTTGCTTTTTAGGGAGCGTGATCCTCAGGCCCGCGTTCCCGCCAAATGGCCGCAGGCGGCGCCGATGTCCAGGCCGCGGCTCTCCCGGATCAGGACCGTATAATTAGAGGCTCGCAGGATCTCCTGAAACTCCAAAAGCCGTTCCCTGGAAGGCGGGGAGAAAGGCAGCCGGGGGTGCGGATTGAAGGGGATAAGGTTGATCTTGGCGCGGAAGCCCTGGAGCAGCCGGGCCAGTTGCCGGGCCTGGTCCGGGGCATCGTTCAGGCCTTGCAGCAGGACGTAGGCAAAGGTGATGCGCCGGTGCCGGGGCAGGGGGAAGCTCTTGCAGGCAGCCAGGAGTTCGGCCAGGGGATAGCGCCGGTTGACGGGCATGAGCCGGTCGCGGGTGCGGTCATCCGCGGCGTTCAAAGATACGGTGAGATTGGCCCGGGTCTCCCGCCCCAGGAGCGGGATCAAGGGGGCCAGTCCCACGGTGGACACGGTGAGGCGCCGGGAGGAGAATTTGAGCCCCCAGGGCGCGGTGATCATGGCGAGGGCCTTGACCAACTGCGGAAAATTGGCCAAAGGTTCCCCCATGCCCATGAAGACCAGGTTGGTGAGGAGAGGGGAGGGACCCTCCGGGAGTCTTTGGTTGAGGAGGCGCTGCACCGCCAGCACCTGGCCGACTATCTCTCCGGCCGTAAGCTGCCGCACCAGGCCGCGCCGGGCCGTCAGGCAGAAGCGGCACCCCTGGGCGCAGCCGACCTGGGTGGACAGGCACAGGGTGCAATGGCCTTCCTCGGGTATGAGGACCGACTCCACCAGCGCGCCGTCCCCCAGGGCGAAGAGAAATTTCCGGCAACCGTCGGCGGCCTCCAGCTCCTGCTCCACCCGGAGCCGGCCGATGACCGCCCGCCGGGCCAGCTCCTCCCGGAAGCTCCGGGAGACATCGGTCATCTCTTGAAAGTCGAAGACTCCCTTGTAGAGCCACTTGAGGAGCTGGCGGCCCCGGAAGGCCGGTTGGCCCCAGGCGGCTGTAAGCTGCTCCATGTCGCTAAGGGTGAATTCCTTCAGATCGATAAAATTATTCATAAATAATCATGGATTTTATCGGAGGAATAAATAAGGAATGACATTGGGAATTTGATATTTAAGGCAATGCAATCCGGGCGAGAAAACTAGTAAATCTTTGTGATATGTCCTCCCTATACAATTCTGATACTTGGCATAGAAAATTAGTCTTATTGATTTTTCTCAAATACTCAACATTAACTGAAAAATAATGTTTAAAATCAACTATAGAAGGAACGATGGGAATTTCAGGAGGAAATTCGAGATAATGATATCTTGGTCTTTGATTAGTAATCAAATAATTTCCAGAAGACCCTTTTTTACTGATTGTCTCCATTAAGATATTTATTTCACTTAAATGCTCCCCATGATAAACATGTTCAATATTATAGAGAGGAGCAACTAATACGGAGAGCAGATATTTATCTTGGTTTTTCTGTTTAGGTTTACCGTACCTAAATTTAAAATCTTGAGCTAAATCACAATCTTGAGTAAGAACAATCACCAACGGGAACAGGATTTTTGATATTTCAACAGTGCCTTTTGTTTCTAATATGTATTCAATAAATTCCACATTCTTATAAATATCGCCTTGGCAAATTCTATTCTTCTTCTTGTTAGCTTTCTTTATTCTAATCATGGATAATTTTTGTCTTAATAATTATCCTTATTGGTTTAGCAATAGGATAATTTTTAGTATCTATCGTGATTTCTTTATCCTCAATTTTATCAGTTTTGGGTATATCTGTTTGGTCAGTAATTTTATACTCGCCAGAAAATATATTATTATCAATTTCCATTCATAATCTCCTTTAAATTAGCCTTAATGCATCGTTCAAATAATTTTTCAATTTCAAGATTGAACCTATTAATATTATCTCTAATTTCAATTTCAGTCTTAAGTCCGCTGCAAAATGCATCATAATCTAAAATAAATTCTTTTTTTCTAATTACAGCAGGAAAATCTGGATTAATCATGCCATACTGAAAACGTAGATTCATATCCCCATAATTAAGCTCTAATACCTGGAACGCCCTACTAATCGTATTCCTATCAAATGGTACATTGAAAATTGAAAGTAAATTGTCATTTAAATAATTATTCCAATCTATTGGATTGTCCTCCTCAAGATTAATAATATTTATATATCTCAAGGCTGTTTGACTGACTTGGACATCTTTATATGCTCTAAACAATATTTCCATTATTCCAAAAAAATCCCCAATAAAATTATCAAAATTATCAAATTTCAAATATTCTACTGACATAAAGTCTGTAGCTATAACAAGATGTTTTTCTCTATTCATTCCAAAGTAATGCCATTCAGCCTTTTTCCCTACTTCCTCGCGTTTAATATTCTCATCTTTAAGTGAAAATTGCAATTTAAGTCCAGTTAGCTCCTTCTTAGGCTCGGAAATTGGAAATAGCTCTAATGCTGTTTTTGATAAATTGGTATCTAACGAAGTTCTTATGCTATTTATAGGTTGAAAATTTATCCGAGCTATAACTCGGTTCAAAAAGTTCTTCTTATATATATGCATCAAGTTACTCCTTAGATGATATCAGTTAAGGATGATTTATATTATGAGACAAAGCATAAAGAATTTATTGAAAAAAAAATTAATGTCCCCGAGACCGCTCCAGGGCTTCTTGCCGGGACTTGCAGCCAATGCACATGGTGGTCACCGGACGGGCGATGAGGCGTTTCTCGCTGATTTCACCCCCGCAAATCTCGCAGTTGCCATAGGTCCCGTCATCGATACGTTCCAGGGCCTCCCGGATCTTGGTGATGAGCTTGCGTTCCCGGTCCCGAATTCTGAGGGTAAAATTGCGGTCGGTCTCCAGAGTGGCCCGGTCGGTGGGGTCAGGAAACGGGGCCACCGCCCCGGTCATCTCGGTCCTGGTCTTGTCGGCTTCCCCCAGGATCTCCTCGAGTCGCTCCTTTAAGAGGATGCGAAAAAATTCCAGACGTTCCTCATTCATCGGTCATACTCCGGCCATACCCAATTAACTCGAGATTTCGCGGGGGGCCTGCGGCTGGTGGTAATCGCCGCTAACTCCGCCGCTCTTTTCCAGCAGGAGCAACTCGCCGATCACCAAGCCGCGATCCACCGCCTTGGACATATCGTAGATGGTAAGAGCAGCCACCGCCGCGGCGGTCAAGGCTTCCATCTCCACCCCGGTGCGGGCCTGGGTTTCGACCCGGGTCTGGATGCGCACCGCCCATTCCTGGGGTTCCAGGGTAAAATCGACCTCAACGAAGGCCAAAGGCAGGGAATGGCACAAGGGGATCAATTGAGCCGTGTTCTTGGCGGCCATGATGCCGGCAAGTCTGGCCGCCGCCCAAACATCGCCTTTGGGAAGGCGGCCGGCCTGGAGCAGGGGAAAGACCTTGGGACCCACGATGATGCGGCAGGCCGCACTGGCGCGGCGCCGGGTTTCGGCTTTATCGCCCACATTCACCATACGCAACTGCCCGGTCTCGTCCAGGTGGGTGAACTTATTCATGTCCCGCCCCCGGGTGCGCCTCGTTTCCCAGGCTGGACCGCTCTTGGAACCGCTGATTCTGGCCAATTTGGAAGTCCTCGGCTGGGTTGACCACGATCTCCATCACCTGATCGCCCGGCACCCTTCCGGGCCCGCCGGGGGCTCCGGCTCCAGGGAAGCGGAAGACCCAGCCGCTCTGAGCGTCTTGGGGGAGTTCCACCGCCCGGTAGCCGTCCAAAGTGGGAACCAGGATGACCCCACCCCGGGTCGCTTTGGCGCAGGAGACCCGCACCTGGCAATGGATATCATTGCCAATCCGGGTGAAGAACTCATCCGGGGCCACATGAATGACTACCTCCAGGTTTCCCGGGGGGCCGTTTTGAAAACCTGGCCCTCCCTCACCGTCCAGGCGCATGCGAGCGCCGTCCGGGATTCCCGGGGGAATCCTAAGCCGGTACTCCCGTTTGCCCCGAGTGGCGCCCCGGCCATGGCAATGGTCGCAAACCTGATCGATAATCTTGCCGCGGCCGCCGCAGTGGGGGCAGCGCGGCCCGAAGCGCAGCATTCCCGGTCCGAAATGAGTGCGGCCGCGGCCCCGGCAGGCGGGGCAGGAGGCGTAGCCGCCCCCCGGCGCCAGACCGGTGCCCCGGCAGGGGCGGCAGACAAAGGTGCGATCCACCTGGATTACCGCCTGGGTGCCGCGCAAGGCGGCCGCCAAGGAGATCTGCAAATCGTAGCGAAAGTCGGCCCCGGCGGATTGCCGCAAACGGGCCGGATTGCCTGCGATTCCAAAAAATTCTTGAAACCACTCATCATCTTTAGGAAACCTGGGGCTCCTGAGGTTTTGAGTGGAGCCTCGAGAGCGGCGGCGGGCTTGCTGGATGCTCTCGTAAGCCTCCGCCAACTGCCGGAAGCGGAAGGCGGCCTCGGGATCGTCCGGGTGGTGGTCCGGGTGGTGTTGGCGGGCCAAGGCCCGGTAGCGCCGGCGAATCTCTGCCAGGGGGGCGTTGGCGGCTACTCCCAGAATGCGGTAACAATCCCGGATAATCATGGTCAATCTTGATCTGGCGTCTTTTCCGTCTCTGAGCCGGATATCAGTGCTTCCACCATGCCAGCCTTATCCGGGTCACCGGACAGATCATAGGCTCGCAGGGCAAAGCGCAATTTTCCCAATTCCTGGGCCCGCATTGCTAATCGCCGCCAAGTGGGCGGGTCCTGGGGAACCCCCATCCGGGCCAGCAGGTAAGCGTCCCCTGTCTCCAGGCAGTGATCCTTAATCTTCGCCAGTCCTGAAGAATCCTGGCATTTTTGGAAAAATCCCAGGGCGTCCTCCCACCATCCCAAGGCCAGAAATTTTTCGCCATACTCCCGGCAACGTTCCACTTTCAACTCCGGGTCATTGAGGAGCTGCCGTTTCTTTAAGCAGCCGGGCACTCCCTGGGGCGGCACCCGCTTTGGCTGGGGCGACTTGGACACCGATTCTCTCCGTTTATCTTTAATTTATAAAATATCTCCCCAGGCTTGTAAACCGCAATTTTCCGGGGAAGCTGCCCCCGGTCCCGCTAACCCTGGAAATGGTTTGACTTTCGGCGGTGCATTGGGTAAGGTGAATCTACATTTTTGGCGCTGTCTGGCGGTCTGCCGCGCCGCCTGGGTCGAGGTTGAGGTGGCGCTCCTGCCAGAGGCACCCGCGCAGGGGGCCAGAGGCCAGGCGGGGTTTAGAACGGTGAATCTGAGGAAAGACCTGCATCTCCTTTAAACCATGATTAAATGGCTACTGGGGCGGTTTCGCCGGGAACCGGGCCTGCACAAGGCCACGGTCAAAATCGATTTTTACCCCCAGGACCAGGTGACCCCGCACATCTTCTGGCTCCGCAGCCAGGACCCTGAGGCCGACACCATCCCGCTGGTGGTTTACGCCTACGCCCGCATTTTGTTCGAATTAGCAGAGATGAACGAGGTCCGGGTAGCCCGGGAATTGATGAGCTTTCTGGAACAGGTGTGCCAGCGGGTGCTGAGCAGCGAAGGCCATCCCCGGCGCCCCCGCCTGCCTTTGGGGCAACTGCGTCTGGTGAACGATCAGGCCCTGCCGGCCCTGCGCACCTATGAGCTGGATCTCTTTGAACTTCCGGCGGATGGTTACCGGGTAGAATATCGGGGCAGCCTGGGGAAAGAGGGATATTACCTGCCCGGCGCCTTTCTGGCCTTGCTGCAATCCTGCCTGGACCACCTGGGGGACCAGCCCCTCCGGCAACTGGCCAGCAGACTGGTTCGTCTCCACGGCTACTACCGCCAGCGCCGGGATTTCTGGGATGGGGGGGCGCTGACCTCCGGGCCGGAGTACGCCATGGGCAAGAAAGAAATTGAACCGGAGCAGCCGATGCCGGCGGTTTAAGCCGGGCAAAATTTCGTATGGTCGACCCGGTATTTAAAAACCGCCCCTACTAGACAGATTTTCTAGGGCGGCCTGGGGCCGCCGATTTTTTGGGGCCAGGACACTGCGCCGCCAACTCTGCATTCCTTAATTCCTGGAAAATTAAAAAGGCGGCCCCAGCCCGCCCTATTTATCTATTGAAAGATCGGCCCCCAGGCTCTGCTGGTGTAGGGTGCGTCTCACGCATCAAAAGAGGCGCGTAAGACGCGCCCTACAGTCTCATGCAGGGTGGGCACTGCCCACCAATTCCTTTAAATTGGGCTGCCGGCCGCCCCCTAGGCAGAGACCCTTTGCAGCAGGCTGGCCTTGAGGCGGTCAAATTCCTCGGCGCTGATCACCCCTTCGTCCCGCAGCCGCACAAATCCCTCCAGTTCCTCCCGAAGGCGTTCCGGCGGCAGCCAGGGGTGCATTTCTTCGGCGTCGGCCTCCAAGGTCAGGGGGCCGGCCAGGGCCAGGGATCGGGGCCGTCCCGGCAGGGCCGCGGCCAGATTCCCGGCGCCGTGATACCGCAGGGTAAAGGCGCCGTTGAGGAGCGAGATCTCCATGTTCTTGCCGTTCCTGGCCGCATCCCGCATCAGGTCGTGAAATTCGCTCCCCTGAGCGGTCATCCGGTTCATAGCCGTCCGCCACCAGCGGTAGAGGCGCCAGCCGATATAGGCGCACAGGACGGCAAAACCGGCGAACAGCCAGGAGCTCATGCCCAGAAAGCTGGTGAGCCACACCAACAGGACAATGAGAATAAAGGGAATGGCAATGAGAAAGACCAGGAGGCTATAGAAGCTGGTCAGATTCCCCCAGGTGGAGATGGAGGCCTCCGGGGGATCCGGCTTGAATCGATCAAAGAATTTACCCATCTGAGGTAACCGCTTGTAGGGGCGACAGTGGCACAGGCTTCCAGCCCGTGATTGGGTCGCCCGGTTTCGAGTTTCGAGTTTCGAGAAAAGTTGCCGCTGGCCAGCTTTATTATCTAAAGTTAACCACTTTTTTCCGGATTTGCAAGGGAAGCGCCCACTGGGCCTTGCCACTCCCCCCGCTGCTGGGGGCGGCGTCTCGCCGCCCGGGCGGGGAAACCCAGCCCCTACAACGGAGGGAGGGAAAGGCAGCGTGGGCACTGCCTCACTCCTAGAAAATCCAACCTCTCCTTAGCCCGCCCCGAAAAAGGCCCGGTAGGCCTTGAAGGTCATGTAGAGGTCGGCCTTGGAGCCCACCTCGAAGGGGGAATGCATGGAAAGCAGCGGGGTGCCGCAGTCGATGATCTCCAGGCCGTGAACGGCCAGGAACTTGGCGATGGTGCCGCCCCCGCCTTCATCCACCTTGCCCAACTGACCCGCCTGCCAGATGACCCCGTGCTCATTAAAGACCTTGCGGAGCCAGGCCACATACTCGGCGTTGGCGTCGCTGGTGGAATACTTGCCGCCGCTGCCGCCGTACTTGCTGACGCCCACCCCGTAGCCCAGACGGGCGGCGTTGTGTTTTTCAGAGACCTCGGGCCAGTCCGGGTCCAGGCCCCCGGTGACGTCGGCGGAAATGGCCCGGGAGGCCATCAGCACCCGGCGCCGGCCTTGGGGACTTTCCCCCTGGCTCTCCAGGAGCAGCTCCACTATTTCTTGCAGGAGGCAGCTCCTGGCGGAAGTATTGCCATCGGAGCCGGTTTCCTCCTTGTCATAGAACAGGGCCACGCAGGTGTGTTCCGGCTCTTCCAGGTCCAGCATGGCCGCCAATTCAGCATAGGCGCAGGCCCGGTCATCCTGGCCGTAAGCCCCCACCAGGCTGCGGTCCCACCCCAGGTCCCGGGCCGGGCCCGCGGGCACTATTTCCACCTCGGCGCTGGTGAAGTCTTCTTCGTTGATACCGTAGCGCTCTTCCAGGAGTTTCAGAAAGTGCAGTTTAAAGCGCTCTTTGGTCTCGGCATTCCCCAAAGGCAGAGTGCCCACCAGGACATTGAGCTTTTCCCCCTCGAAGGCGTCGGTCACCTTCTTTTCCATTTGGGCCTTGCGGGCCAGATGGGGCAGCAGGTCCAGCACCGTGAACACCGGGTCCTCCGGGTCTTCGCCGATATTAAGGTCCACGCTGGCGCCGTCGGCCTTGAGAACGACCCCATGAACGGCCAGGGGCCGGGTCAGCCATTGGTATTTCTTGATGCCCCCGTAATAGTGCGTCTTTAGAAAGGTGAGGTCCGTGTCCTCATAAAGGGGATAGGGCTTCAGATCCAGGCGGGGGGAGTCGATATGCGAGGCCACCAGTCGCAGCCCGGAGCTGAGCGGCCTTTTGCCCTGGACCACCAGGGCGATGCTCTTGCCCCTATAACTATAAAAACCTCTGGGCCCCGGAGACCGGGTGCTGAGATCCGTAAAGCCCCGGGACTGGGCCTGGCGCACGATCTCCTGGACCGCCTCCCGCTCGGTCTTGGCCCGGTCCAGAAAGGCCTTGTAATGGTCGGCGTAGGCAAAGATAGCCGCCAGTTCGCCCGCATCTACCCGGTCCCATACCAGCCTGGGGGTTATCGCCAGGCGCTCCCGTAATTGCTTAAATTCGTCTTTTTCCTTTTCTTCGATTGCCACGGTTGCATCCCCTTTAAGCGAGTTAAGCCCTTACGATCTCGAACCTTAGCAATAAAATTAATAACAATGCCAATTGTAATTAATCAGGAAATGATGAAAACACCTGCGCCAAGTCTTGGACCTCCGGAGGGCCTTTTGACGTTTAGAAGGTACGGGAGACCTTACCCAGGTGAATAAGATTTGACATTCCCGGTGATTATGCCTCCTGAGGGGTTATTTTTCTATATATTTTAACCGGCATTACCTTTAAAATAGTATCCGGATGACCTAAAGCGGCAGGCAGCCCTTAATTCATAACATGAAATCCGGGGAGAGACAACGGGAGCTGCTCAATCCACGAGCGCAGGCGGTATCGGCTTGACTTGGAGGGGGAAAGTAAATAAATTTACCTGGAGAAACCGGCGAGAGTGGCGGAATCAGGCAGACGCACTGGATTTAGGTTCCAGCGGGCAACCGTGGGGGTTCGAGTCCCCCCTCTCGCACGCCCTGCGGGGGAGGCCGGGCCCGGTCACCAACCCGCCTGCGCCGCCAGTTCTTGACAACTTTTTGGGATAGTCCGGGAGGGGCCTGCGGGATTCTCTAAAGAGATATAAAGTTACGCCTGGTTAGGGTGCGCAGGACGCACCCTGCTTGCAGACCTTGAACTTTGAACCTTGAACCTTGAACCTTGAACTCTACTGAGCAGAGAGATGAGACGATGACCGAAAACGCAGTAAAAGTGGAGATGGAGAACCTGAGCGAAGTCAAACGGAGGCTCTCGATCGAGGTGCCCTTAACCGAGGTGGCCGAGGAAGTGGACAAGGCCTACCGGGACTTGGGCAAGCGGGTCAAGGTCAAAGGCTTCCGTCCCGGCAAGGTGCCCCGCGGCGTCCTGGAGATGTATTACCATAAACAGATCGACAAAGACGTATCCGATGCCCTGGTGCGCCGTTCCCTGGATGAGGCATTAAAGGAGAAAGACCTGAAGCCGGTGCACCTGAGTTGGCCGGAGCCGCCGCCTGCGGTGGTGGCCGGTGAGAATTACCGCTACCAGGTGGAGCTGGAAGTGACCCCGGAATTCAAGGTGGAGGATTATCTGGGGCTTGCGGTGTCGGCCCCACCGGTTGCGGTGAGCGACGCCGAGGTGGAGGCCGGGATCGAAGAGATCCGCCAATCCCATGCCCAGCTAAATTCCCCGGCCAAGAGCCGCGGGGCGAAGCTGGGGGATTTCGTGAAGCTCGATCACCAGGCCTATTACGAGGGCCAGGCGGCGGAGGGCGGCAAAGCGGAGGGCGTCTTCCTGGAGGTGGGCAGCGGCAAGTTCAACGCCGAGTTCGAGAGCAACCTCCTGGGTCTTAAGGAAGGGGCGGAGAGCCGCTTTGAAGTGAACCTCCCGGATGACTTTGCCAATCCTTTGTTGGCAGGCAAGCCGGTGGAGTTCGAGGTAAAGGTTCACGAAGTCAAAGAGAAGGTGGTCCCGGACCTGGATGATGAGTTTGTCAAGGGCCTGGGAGGGAATTTTCAAGGGGTGGCTGACTTGCGTGAGGCCGTGAGAGAGGATATTATTAAGATGAAGGAGCGGACCCGGCAGACCCATCTGGAAAACCAGGTCAAGGACCAGTTGCTGGCCCGGACCGCTTTTGAGGCGCCGCCCTCGCTCATCCAGGAGGAACAGGAACATCTCTTCCGGGAGCAATGGAATCGGCTGAGCCAGTACGGGGTAAAAGCGGCTGACGTGGACCAGACCAAGATGCTGGAAGCCATCAAGCCCCTGGCGGAGCGGCGGGTAAGGGTGAATCTCCTCCTGGAGCGCATTGCCGACCAGGAGGGTCTTACGGTGGATGACGCCGAGGCGGACGCCGCCCTGGCCAGCATCGCGGCAAGCCGCGGCCGGGAATTCCCTGAGGTCCGCAAGTTCTACCAGGAACATGATCTCATGGGGGCGCTGAAGCGGCAATTGCTGGAGGATAAGACCATGAAGATGTTGCTGGACCAAGCCATCCTCAGTGAGGCGCCCCAGCCGGCGCCGGAGGCCGAAGAATAATATGCAACTGGTTCCCATGGTGGTGGAGCAGAGCAGTCGGGGGGAGCGGGCTTATGATATCTATTCCCGGCTCCTCAAGGACCGCATCGTCTTTCTGGGCACGGCCATCAACGATGACGTGGCCAACTTGGTCATCGCCCAGCTCCTCTTTCTGGAAGCGGAAGATCCGGACAAGGAGATCAATTTTTACATCAATTCCCCGGGAGGCATGGTGAGCGCCGGGATGGCCATCTATGACACCATGCAGTACATCAAATCCCCGGTGGCCACCCTGTGCATGGGACAGGCGGCCTCCATGGGGGCCCTGTTGCTGGCGGCCGGCGCTGCGGGCAAGCGCTTCGCCCTGCCGCACGCCCGGATTTTGATCCACCAGCCGCTGGGCGGCTTTCAGGGACAGGCCACCGACGTGGACATCCAGGCCCGGGAGATCCTGCGGCTTCGGGAAGAGTTGAATGGAATCATGGCCTATCACACCGGCCAGCCCATTGAGCAGATTCACCACGACACCGAACGCGATTTTTATATGTCCGGCGAACAGGCCAAGAAGTACGGCCTGATCGACGACGTCATCATCAAACGGGAAGAGGGCAAACTCTTCTCAGGACACCCCCGGGAATAGAGTCCCGGGACTGAAGAATCCGCCGGGAAATGACGATAACATCCTTTAAGGCGGAGCAGCGAGGATAGCCAAGCTTTGGGAAGGCGAGCAGCGCCCAGGTTTGGGGAGGTCAAACTTTATGACTAAACGCGGCATCGACAAGAATGCTGACCTTTTGTGCTCCTTCTGCGGCAAGAGCCAGGGCGAGGTGAAGAAGCTCATCGCCGGCCCCGGGGTCTACATCTGCGATGAGTGCATCGAACTGTGCAACGACATCATCGCCGAGGAGTACGAAAAAGACGAAGCCAGACACGTCCGGCTGGCCATCCCGGAGCCGGCCACCATCAAGAAGCAGATCGACGAATACGTCATCGGCCAGGAACGGGCCAAGAAGATACTGTCCGTGGCCGTCTATAACCACTATAAACGGATCAACGCCGGCACCGACCTGGACGGGGTGGAACTCCAAAAGAGCAACATCCTGCTCATCGGCCCCACCGGCTCCGGCAAAACCCTGTTGGCCCAAACCCTGGCGCGCATCCTGAATGTGCCTTTTACCATTTCCGATGCCACCACCCTGACGGAAGCCGGTTACGTGGGCGAAGATGTGGAGAACATCATCCTCAACCTGCTCCAGGCGGCGGATTACGATGTGGAGAAGGCCTCCCGGGGCATCGTCTATATCGACGAAGTGGACAAGATCGCCCGCAAGACCGATTCCCCCTCCATCACCCGGGATGTCTCCGGCGAAGGGGTGCAGCAGGCCCTGCTGAAGATCATCGAAGGCACCCTGGCCTCGGTGCCGCCCAAGGGGGGCCGTAAGCACCCCCAGCAGGAATTCATCAAGGTGGACACCACCAACATCCTGTTTATCTGCGGCGGCGCCTTCAATGGCCTGGAGGACATCATCGGGGCCCGCATCGGCCGGAAGGCCATGGGCTTTGGGGCTGACATCCAGAGCCGGGGGCAGAAGCCCCTGGGGGAAATCCTGGTGCAGGTGCAACCCCAGGACCTCCTGAAATTCGGGCTCATCCCCGAGTTTGTCGGCCGCCTGCCGGTACTCGCCACCCTGGACGAACTGAATGAAGAGGCCCTGGTGCGCATCCTTAAGGAACCGAGGAATGCCCTGGTGAAGCAATATCAGAAGCTGTTGGAATTGGACCGGGTCAACCTGAAATTCACCGAAGAGGCCCTGGTGGCGGTTGCTAAAGACGCCCTGAAGCGCAAATCGGGGGCCCGGGGCCTGCGGGCCATCCTGGAACGGGCCATGTTGGACCTGATGTACGAACTGCCATCTCTGAAGGATGTCAATGATTGCCTGATTACCGAGGATTTCATTATCAAACATGCAGCCCCCATCTTGACTTACCAGCCGGAGGAGGAAGGGGAGCCCTGGGATAAACCCGGGATGGCGGTGCAATCATGATCTTTCGCATTCCCAAGAACCGGATGCCAGGGGAACCGGACCGGCGCCATCAGGTTACCGTGCCCATGCTGCCCCTTAGGGACATCGTCATCTTTCCCCACATGGTGGTGCCCCTGTTCATCGGCCGGGAGCGTTCCATCCATGCCCTGGAATACGCCATGGGTCTGGAGAAACATATTCTCCTTTGCACCCAGAAGGACCCGCGCAAGGATGAGCCCCGGGAAACCGAGGTTTTTAAGCTCGGCACCCTGGCCACCATTCTGCAGCTCCTGCGCCTCCCGGACGGCACCGTCAAGGTTCTGGTGGAAGGGAAAGGGCGGGCCGTTATCCGCCAGTTCCTGCAGAGTTCCCAGTTTTTCCAGGTAGAGGCTGAAGAACTTAACGAGTTTTGGGAAATCACCCCGGAGACCGAGGCGCTGCACCGTACCGCCGTTGCCGGCTTTGAGACTTATGCCAAGCTCAACAAGAAGGTGCCCCAGGAGGCCCTCCAGAGCCTGGCGAGCCTGGATGACCCCGGGCGTCTGGCCGACCTCATCGCGGGGCACCTGTCCGTCAAGGCCGACGAGAAACAGGGGCTCCTGGAAGACCTGGACGCCAACCACCGCCTGGAGGCCGTCCTCACCCTGGTTAACCGCGAAAACGAAATCCTCCATATCGAAGGCCGCATTAAGAATCGGGTCAAGAAACAGATGGAAAAGACCCAGCGGGAATACTACCTCAACGAGCAGATGCGGGCCATCCAGAAGGAGATGGGGGAAAAGGAGGACATGGCGGGGGAAATCCGGGAGTTGGAAGGGCGCATCCGCCGCAAGAAGATGAGCGCCGAGGCCACCACCAAGGTGAAGCATGAGCTCAAAAAGCTCAAACTCATGAGCCCCATGTCCGCCGAAGCCACGGTCTCCCGGAATTACATCGATTGGCTGCTGTCTCTGCCCTGGTATGAGCGCACCCGGGACAAGCACAACCTGGAGGAGGCCGAAGTGATCCTGCACGAGGATCACTATGGCCTGGAGAAGCCCAAGGAGCGCATCCTGGAGCACCTGGCGGTGCAGAGCCTGGTGAAAAAGATGAAAGGCCCCATCCTTTGCCTGGTGGGACCGCCGGGGGTGGGGAAGACCTCCCTGGCCAAGTCCGTGGCCCGGGCCCTGGGACGCAACTTCGTGCGCCTCTCTTTGGGCGGGGTGCGGGACGAAGCGGAGATTCGGGGACACCGGCGCACCTACATCGGCGCCCTGCCGGGAAAGATCATGCAGTCCCTGAAGAAGGCCAAGAGCAACAACCCGGTCTTCTGCCTGGATGAAGTGGACAAGATGAGCACCGATTTTCGGGGCGACCCCTCCGCGGCCCTGCTGGAGGTGCTGGACCCGGAACAGAACTTCGCCTTCAACGACCATTACCTGGACGTCGATTACGATCTGTCCGAGGTGATGTTCATCACCACCGCCAACAACCTCTACTCCATCCCGCCGCCCTTGCAGGACCGCATGGAGATCATCCGCCTGCCGGGCTACACCGAGTTGGAAAAGCTGCTGATCGCCCAACAGTTTCTGATCCCCAAGCAGTACCTCGCCAACGGCCTGGACGCGGAGAACATCCAGTTTTCCGAAAATGCCATCCTCACCATCACCCGCCAATATACCCGGGAGGCGGGGGTGCGCAACCTGGAGCGGGAGATCGCCGCGGTCATTCGCAAGGTGGCCCGGGAAGTGGCCGTCAAGGGCAGGGGGCACCAGGTAAAGGTGACCAGCCAGATGGTGGCCAAATACCTGGGGGTGCCCAAATACCGTTTCGGGCGCACCGAGGAGGCCGATGAGATCGGGCTGACCACGGGGCTCGCCTGGACCGAGTTCGGCGGGGAGCTGCTGCAGACGGAAGTGGTGGTGATGCCAGGACGCGGCAAGCTGCTGATCACCGGGAAACTGGGTGAAGTCATGCAGGAATCGGCCCAGGCGGCCCTGAGCTACGTGCGCTCCAAGGCCCCCAACCTCGGGTTGCCGGATGAATTTTACCGCACCATAGATATTCACGTCCACGTGCCGGAAGGGGCGATTCCCAAGGATGGCCCTTCCGCGGGCATTACCATTGCCACCAGCATCGTGTCGGCGCTCCTGAAGATTCCCGTTCGCCGCGAGGTGGCGATGACCGGGGAGATCACCTTGCGGGGCCGGGTGCTGCCCATCGGCGGCCTCAAGGAGAAGATCATCGCGGCCCACCGCCATCATATCAAGACGGTGCTCATCCCCCGGGACAATGAAAAGGACATCAAGGAGATCCCGGCCCGCATCTTGAAGACGGTGGATCTGGTGCTGGTGGATCATATGGACGAGGTGCTCAAACGGGCCCTGGTCCTCACGGACCCGGAGAGCCTGTTCAAGGCGCCGCCGCCGGTCCCGGAGCCGGCCGCCTTCCTGCGCCCCGAAGTCCCCGCGGGGGAGGAGATCCAGGCGCATTGAGGGTAGGTGCGCACTGCCCGCCTGCTGTGGGGTGCGCACTGCGCACCAACCTTTTCGGCGCTAGGGAGATGGTTAGGGTGAGGGGGAATTCCATCCCGTTGCCGCTTCCGTTAATAACTATTGACAGCCGGGGCGCCATGGGTGACTATTACCGGGGCGGGCGGATAGCTCAGCTGGGAGAGCATCGGCCTTACAAGCCGGGGGTCACAGGTTCGAGCCCTGTTCCGCCTACCAAATTTTTTAGTTCAAAGTTCAAGGTTCAAAGTTCAAAGTTGAGACCAGCGGGAACCAACCTTGTCATCCTGAGCGAAGCGAAGGGTCTCGTATTTGCTTAGTACTTTAGAGATTCTTCGGTCGCTTCTCCCTTAGAATGACAAAAATTGGGACTTTCGCAATGGTCTCAGGTTCGAGGTTCTGGAATTATTAGTTCAAGGTTCAAGGTTCAAAGTTTTGGCTGAAGGCTTCGCAATTGGTTTCTTGACTTTGAACTTGCAACTTTGAACTTTGAACTCTCTCCCGGGGGCGTAGTTCAGTTGGTTAGAACGCCGGCCTGTCACGCCGGAGGTCGCGAGTTCGAGTCTCGTCGTCCCCGCCAAATAAATCAAAGGGTTAGGCCAGGCGGCCTAACCCTTCTTTTTTATTTCCCTACTCTATTCCCAACCTAAATCCCTGGGGCTAGGAAAGGAGACCCTTTTCCCGCAGCAGCGGCCTGGGATCCGTTAAATGGCGGGGGAACCAGCCTTCATCTTCCCTTACCCCAAACGCCAGGGCCAGGATTTCGGAGAAATGGAAGATGGGGAGCTTCTCCTTCAGGGTGCACCGCATCTCCAGGTTGAGCTGGCACATGGCGCAAGAGGTGACCAGACATTCGGCTCCCTTAGCCACGGCGCTCTCCATGACCTTGTTCACCAGGGGTTCGGTCACCTCCGGGTGGGCGGTGGACAGAAAGCTGCCACAGCAGAGATTGGTGATCACATTGGGCGGCACTTCAGCCCCCAGGGCGGTCAGGACGCTGCCCAGCTCCCCCTGGTAGCGCCTCTCCCGGGACAGGGCAGGGGCGCCGCGAAAGGTGGCGCAACCATAATAGGGGACAGCCTTCAGCCCCTGCAAGGGTTGAGCCAACCGCGATTGCAGACGCTCCGGTCCCAGGCGTACCAATACTTCCATGAAATGGACAACTTCCAGATCCGGGGAGACGGGCCGTCCCCAGCGTTGTTCCTGGGCCCGGAGAGCCTCCGGGTCTTCCCGCAGGCGGAACTGGGCTTTCCGCAGGTAATAGACGCAGAGGGGGCACATGGTCATCAAGAGGCGTTCCGGAGAAGCCAGGGAAAGGTTGCGCACCGCCAGGGAAAAGCCGATGTCTTTATCCAGGGCATTAACTGACGATGAACCGCAACAGTTCCAATCATCCAGCTCGATGAGGTTAAGCCCCAAAATCCTGGCAGCCAGCTCCAGGGAGAGCTTGGCTTCCCGGGCGGAACCCTCCAGGGCACAACCGGGGAAATAGGTTATATCCACTAGGTTCGACATGTGCTCACCTTTGCCCCTGGGGAAGGAAAAGCCGGCTAATCTCTTTCGTTGCCTTGACCTTGGAAGCCCTGAGCTCCAATTTTCGCCGGGCCAGCATCTTGAGGCCCAGGTTCAGATCGGTGAACCATCTGCGCACCCGGACCTTATAGCGCAGGATGATTCCCAATTCGTGGGTTCGACCGTGGCGCCGGACGGAAGAGAAGACTTCCCGATGAAAGTCGAGGATTTCGGGTGCCGCCACCTTAACTCCTTCTTTCAAAGCCAGGTGCCGCAGGGCTTCCATGACGGCGGGCAGATCGACCTGATTGGGACATTCCGCCGCACAGGTGGAACAGCCCACGCAGACCCAGATGGCGCGCGATTCCAACGCCTGCCGGCGCAGGCCGAACTGCACCATGCGGATAATGCGGTTGGGTGAGTAATCCATGGCCTCGACGAAGGGGCAACCAGCGGCGCAGCTTTGGCAATGAAAGCAGCGATTGAGATTGGTTCCGCTCAATCCTTGCAGCTCCCGGGCGAAGGAACGGCCTTGAATTTCGATGACGCCGCTTTCGAAGCCGCCAGGTGTTTGGATGGCGGGGGAGGTGGTCATGGTGCGAGTCCCCTTTTATGCATGGTGAAATTAATATGCACAATATTTAAGCCAAGTGTGAAGTCTGAACGGGTAGCTTAAAAACGAGTAAATTCACTAATATCTAACATAAATTATAATTCCTTTGCAACTAAAAAACAAGGCTTCTATTCAAAATTTATTCCAGATAAACCCACCCCAAAACCCAAATATGGCAGGGTTCGCCTGACCAGGGCTGTATCCCATACACCCCCTAAATATGATTTGCTCGGAGATTTTTTTCAACTTGGTGTGGTTAGTCCGCTGGTGTGGGGAGGAAGGGCGAGGGTGGTCAGATGAAGCGGGGGCCTGGCTACCCATCAGGCCCCCGGCCCAGGCCGGGCAGGCGCGGCTCGAATTAATTGAAAATTTAGCGAGTTCGAGTCTCGCCGTCCCCGCCAGATAAATCAAAGGGTTAGGCTCAGGGGCCTACCCCTTCTATTTTTAATTTCAACATAGCTTCAATTTATATCCAAAATTTACTGGTAAAATAGGAGAGGTTATTTTTTTGGGCACTGGCTACCCACAAGTGTTGGAAGCGAAGACGCCCCAGCCTCGAAAATTTACAATGGTTTTTGCCCAAGCGTTTGTGCTATCCTTCCTTCCAAAAAGGAATCTTGGCGGGGTTAAACGCGGCAAGAAGGGTCCACAAAAACCCTTTTTCAACCCGCGGTGCTGAGTGTTGCCGCATAATCTCAGCCCAGGAAGGTGTGCCATGAAGACCTGGATTGCGTCCCTCCCGCCCATCCCTGGAACCACCGTGCTCCTAGTAATCTTTGCCTCGGTCCTCTCCCTTTTTCTCCTGGCCTATCTCTATTATCGAGGGCGTAAATTTTGGAGAACACTGAATAGGCTGAAGCTGGCGGATCGCTTTGCTATCAAGAATGATTTCATTAAGACTACAGCGCAAATCCTGGGTGGCGTCTTCTTCCTCATAACCATCTATTTTACATATCAGAATTTGGCGGTCTCACAGAAGAACCTTGTAGCCAGCCAAGAGAAAAACATAACCGACCTCTATACCAAGGCTATTGAGCAATTGGGCCGCCCCAATCAACTGGAGGTGCGGCTGGGTGGCATCTACGCTCTGGAGCGCATCGCCCGGGACTAGCCGAAGGACCGCGGCCCCATCATGGAAGTGCTGACGGCCTATGTGCGGATGCATGCGAAGGCGCCCACAGAACCACCTGCCCGGGAAACAGCGCCCGAGGCCGGAAAGGCAGTCCCAGCCCAACAGAAAGAGCAGGCCGCAAAAGAGCACAAACCAGAGGCCGATAAGCAGGCCGTGCTCACTTTGCCAGTCCAAGAGGGAGAACAGGCCAGAAATAAGCACAACCCAGAGGCCCTTTTGATGGCCGTGCTCACGGCCGCAAATAAGCACAAGCCAGAGGCCGATGTGCAGGCTGTGCTTACGGTCATCGGCCGGCGAGTCTACACTTTCGGCCATGGAGAGAATCAGCCCCTGGACTTGAGGATGACGGACCTGCGGGGGGCTGATCTCCGGGAAGCCCACCTGGAGGAGGCGTTTCTCCTGGGGGCCCACCTGGAGGGGGCGGATCTCGGAGGAACCCACCTGGAAGGGGCTGATCTCTATCAAGCTCACCTGGAGGGGGCTGTTCTCTGGAATGCCCACCTGGAGGGGGCGCATCTCTGGAATGCTCACCTGGAGGAGGCTGGTCTCGAAGCAGCCCACTTGGAAAGGGCGGAACTCGTAGGGGCCCGCCTGGAGAGAGCGCATCTCTCAGTGGCCCATCTGGAGGGGGCGGTTCTCGAAGGCGCCCACCTTGAAGGGGCGGATTGCATGTATGCCCACCTTGAAGGGGCGTATCTCGGAGGAACCCACCTGGAAGGGGCTGATCTCTATCAAGCTCACCTGGAGGGGGCGCTGCGGCTTAAGCCTGAGCAACTCCACCCGGCCAGAGCTTGGGTCCTGGCCTATCTACCGGCTGGGATCCTGGAGGATCTGCGCCTGCCCCGGGACCACAACCAGAGATTGGCCAACAGGGACCTGAGGCACTACAATTTTGAGGGAATGGACCTGAGCAATTGCCTTTTCCAAACGATGAATTTGCAGGAGGCCAATTTCACCGGGACCATCCTCAAAGGTGCGAACTTAACGGGGACAAGAGGGTTGACCCGGGAACAGCTGGCCAGGGCCATCACGGATGAAAAGACCAGGTTGCCGGATTATCTGGAGAAGCCAAACCCGGAAAAATTAAAGTCCCCGTAATCCGGAATAGCCGGTCGCAGTAAACTCTTCTACTGGAAAATTATCCTGCCACCGAGAACTTCCGCAGGGCGGAAAGAAAATTCGCTACATCTCGAATTTCTCCTATCCGGGTGACTCCTCAGTTGTAGTTATGCGGCAACGGTTCCCTTCAGAACCCCGATCATTCCGCCAGGACAAACTTCCCGCCTTGCACCTGGATCATGACCATGGAATCGACGCCCAGGCCGTTGTGATCTTCGGGGCTCAGATTATAGATCCCGGAAACCCCCACATAGCCCTTGGTCTGTTCGATGGCGTCTCTCAGGGCCTTGGGGTCGGTCCCGGCCTTTTTCATGGCGTTGGTCACGATATAGATGGCGTCCCAGGCATATCCGGAGTGAGTGTTGATAGGGAACTGTCGGTCGTAATGATAGACGTCCGTATAGAGATGGATGAATTCCTGGATCACCTTTTTCTGGGGGTCCGAGTCGGGCAACTGGGCCGCGGCCATTAACTTGGTGGCAGGCATGCGGTCGCCTTCGGAAGCCTTGCCGGCCAGTTCGATGTACTTGGGATCGGGCTGGCCGTGGCATTGGAACAGAGGCAGCTTAATGCCCAATTGGGCTTTGTTCTTGGCCACGATGGCGCCGGCGGGCCCGATGGTCCAGACCACAATGGCCTGGGGATCGGCGTCTTTAATCTTGGTCAATTGCGCGGTCATATCGGTGTCGCTGTTGCCGAAGGACTCCTTGGCAACGTAAGTGATGCCGAAATCCGGCGCCAGCTTCTCCAGCCACCCGAGGCCGTCCTTGCCGAAGAGGTCGGAGGCGGTGAGCAGACCGACTTTGGTCAGCTTCTTATCCTTCAGATAGCCAAGAAGTTTTTTCACCGCGGTGGAGGAGCGCTGGGGCGACTTGAAGACATAATTGAAAGGCCCGAACTTTCCCCCCATGATGACCGGATCGCCGCCCACGGTCATGAAGATGGGTACGCCGGCCTCCTCCACGATCTTCTTGACGTTCATGCCTTCGGCGGTGGAGGTGGGCCCGATGATGGCCGCCACTTTGTCGGTGAAGATGAATTTCTTGGCGATGGTGGCCGCCTTGGCCGGGTCGCTCTCGGTGTCGGCGATGATCAACTCGATGGGCCGGCCGTTGATGCCGCCTGCCTTGTTAATTTGGTCCACCACCATCTCGGCCACCAGCTTGGTGGGGGTGCCGACGTCGGCGGTGGGCCCAGAGAGGGCGAAGAAGGCGCCGAGTTTGATGGGCTCCGCGGCCTGGGTCCACAGGGGCGTAAGGCAAAGCAAAGCCGCAGCCAGGAAAATCCTTGCCAGTCTATTCTTCATGAGACCTTTCCTCCTTGGAGTTGTAAGCAACCTATCCAGTGGTCAGTGCCGTACTCCTCGGCCCAGGTATCGCCGAAGTAGTTGTCAATGGCCATTATGTTCTCACGCACTTCCAAGCCGACGGAGTGGTGATAAGTGCCTATCATCGCCGAACTTAACCGCACCCGCTCTAACGCGGCCCTCGCATCTCTCAGCAACTTTTCTGCGTCCTTGGGTCTTTCAGCCTCGGTTCCCATTTACCTTGACTTTACTGGCCCCTGGCCACTGATCACTGGCCACTGGTGGGCACTGCCCACCCTACACGCCGCCGAGAGCGGCGGCGCTACTGGCTACTCTCAGGGTTGGTTTTAACATCTTTAGATCAGCTTGGCGCCCTTGGTGTCCTCGTGGTAAAAATCATACCACCGAATCGGGGTCCCGGGTATCAAAGAGGCGCTGGCTTTTACGCTCCGAGCGCGGCAGGGAGCCGTAAGACACCACTTCCACCTCCGGGGTGACCATCAGCTTGTGCCGGATGACATAAAGGACCTCCCGGCCCAACTCGTCGGCCCGGCCCGGCTCCACGCCCTCGCCCCGCTCCACTTTCAAGTGCATATGGTCCCGTCCGGATTCTCCCCGGGTTAGGTGGATCTGGTACTCGGAGCCCAAACCCGGTATCTCCGAGAGGATGCTGTCAATGCTGGAGGGATAGATATTCACCGCCCGGAACTTGAACATGTCGTCGGTGCGCCCCCGGATGCGGGAGTGCCGGGGCAGAACCGCGCCGCAGGTGCACGGCCCCGGGATGATGCGGGTGATGTCCCGGGTGCGGTAGCGGATCAGGGGCGCGGCCTCCTTCGCCAGGGTGGTAACCACCATTTCGCCCCACTCGCCTGCGGGCACCGGCTGCAAGGTGTCGGGGTCCAGGATCTCCAGGATATAGTAGTCGGCCCAATAGTGGATGCAGTCGTGGTGGGGGCATTCGATGCCGGTGCCAGGCCCATAGAGCTCCGTCATGCCGGGGATATCGAAGAGCTCCACCCCGCCCAGGAGTTCGGAAATCTTGCGCCGCATGGAGACGGACGATCTCTCCGACCCGTAGATGACCTTTTTGAGATTTATCTGGTCGGCGAGGCCCCGTTTGTTGACTTCTTCGGCCATGAGCAGGCCCATGGAGGCAGTGCAGCACAACACGGTGCTTTGCAAGTCCACCAGGAATTCGCAATGCATGTCCACGTTTCCAGGCCCCAGGGGCACGGCCAGGGCCCCCAGCTCCTCCGCCCCGGCCTGAAAGCCCACGCCCGCGGTCCAGACCCCATAGCCCACCGCGATTTGCACCCGGTCCAGGGGGGTGACGCCGGCCATTTCGTAGCAGCGGGCGAAGAAATGGCGCCAGTCGTCCACGTCTTTTTGGGTATAGCAGAGGATCTTGCGTTTGCCGGTGGTGCCGCTGGAGGCGTGGATGCGCACGATCTGCTCAAAGGGCACGGCCCGGAAGGGGAAGGGGTAGCCGTCCCGCAGGTCGTCCCCGGTGGTGAAAGGCAGCTTGCCCAAGTCAGCAAGTTCCCGGATAGCCTCAGGGGAGACCCCGGCCGCGTCCAGGTGAGCCCGGTAAAAGCTGGAACCTTCATAGGCGTGGCGCACGGTCCACTTGAGGCCGGCGACCTGGTGGCGCGTTAGCTCCTCCACGGTTTTGAAAGGCGGCATAAAGGTTTGCTTGCTCAAGTTAGGCTTCTCCAGTCTGATATTAGTTAATCCTGCGGCGCCCAAGCGGGACGCCGCCGGGTTCTGGGCAGAACCCGCGCCCAGAAAGGCTCGGCGCAGTTCCGGGTCCACCAGGAGTTCCTCACTCTGGCCCTGGCCCACGATGCGGCCGTTGGCCAAAAGATAAGCGGAGCCGGAGGCGGTCAAGGCCCGGGCGGCGTTTTGCTCCACCAGGAGGATAGTCACGTGGGCCCGGGTGAGCCGGTGGATGATGTCGAAAATCCCGTCGGTGATGAGGGGGGCGAGACCCAGGGAAGGCTCGTCCAGCAACAAGAGCCGGGGTTTGGCCATGAGGGCCCGGCCTAGGGCTACCATCTGTTGCTCCCCGCCGGAAAGCGTATTCGTGCGCTGGTTGACCCGCTCCCCCAAACGGGGGAAGCGGGCCACGACTTCCTCCAGGCGGCGGGCCATTTCCGGGCGGCCGAGGCGTAAGGCCAGGGCGCCCAGCTCCAGGTTCTCCCGTACGGTGAGGTCGCCGAACATCTCCCGGCCCTCAGGGCAAAGGGCCACTCCCAGGGCGGCCATGGCCGCCGGGGACTTGCCGGTGACCTCTTGGGCGTCCAGGAAGATACGGCCGCCGGAAGGAGGGACGAGGCCCATGATGGCCTTGAGCAGGCTGGTCTTGCCCGCGCCGTTGGCGCCCACCAGGGCCACAGTCTCACCCGAGGCCACCTGCAAATCGAGTCCGAACAGCGCTTGGGCGGCGCCGTAGTGCACCGTCAGGTTATCGATCGAGAGCAAGGGAACAGGGGTTGTAGGGGTCATGAGACAATAGAATTATATATGAATCCCGGCCACTTGAACAGAGAGATTCTTGACGCCGGCGTTTAGACCTTAGAGCGGGTTGGTGGGCCGGCCATTTTAGCCTTGATAGAGGGTGCCGAAAACTGGTATCCAGTATGCCAGTGGGAATGAAGGATTCCGGGGCGCGGCGGCAGTTGGGTCTTCTAAGGGTGAGGCGGTGGGATGAGCAAGAAAAAGCGGAAAGCAAATGCGAAGAAGGCCCCAGGGTCCGGGGGCGCCGGCGGCGGCCGGTGGAGCCCGGGCCGGGTGGATGAACGCCTGGCGGCGCTGGCCCGGGGCAATGTCCGGGAGACCGCCGCGGGGGGCATGACGCCGGCCAAGGCCCTGGAAGTGGCGGGCGCGGCGCATTTCCTGGCTGGGTACCTGATCGGGCAAGTGGAGGCCATAAACCCGCTGCCCCAGGCGGTGGCGTGTCGGGAAGGCTGCGCTTGGTGCTGCTACAACCAGGTTGAGGTGACCGCGCCGGAGGCCTTGCTCCTGGGGCATTTTGTGGCCACGAATTTCTCGCCAGCAGAAAAAGAATCATTGTTGGCAAGAATCATGCGCACGCGGGCCCTCACCGCGGGAGCCGACAAAGTCGCCCGGGCGAGGAGGCGCAGCGAGTTGCCCTGCCCCCTGTTGATGGCGCGGCGCTGCGCCGCCTACGGGGTGAGGCCGCTCACCTGCCGGGCCATGCACGCCCTGGACGAGGCGCAGTGCGAACACGAAATCCATTCCGGGGAGCTCGGGGGCAGCAGCTATTATGCGCACCGGCAGGACATCACCGTGTCGGTGGCGGCGGGGCTCCGAGCGGGCTGCCGGGACCTGGGGTGGCAGGAGGGCCCGCTGGACCTCGAAAGCGCCCTATACGATTTTCTCACCAAGGAGAATCCGGTGGCGCGGTGGCTAAAGGGGGAGAAGGTGTTTGGGGGGCAGCGTTAGCGCCAGTGGATGTAAAGGGCTGGAAGGAAAATAGTGGTCTGTTCCGCCATCGATTATATAAAAAGACTGATTTTTAACCCCCCTTCTTCAAAGGGGGACTTAACCTGCCAAATCCAGCCTTCCAGACCTGATATTATGTCAAACTAATAATGAGACACTCTATTAGATTCTAAAATAGGCAGTTGCCTTGCCAAGGGTGCGAGCAGATCCCGCAAGTTAAGATGACCTCAGGCGGTGAGGCTCAGGCGGCCCAGATAGGCCTCCAGGACTAAGGGATTGTGGCGGACCTCGTCAGGGGTCCCCACGGCGATACGGCTGCCGCCATCCAGGACCACCACCTGGTCCGAGACCCCCATGACCAATTCCATGTCATGTTCCACCAGAATCATGGTGTTTCCATATAGACGCATCTGGCGGATGAGACCGGCGATCTGGGCGGTCTCATCGGGGTTGAGGCCGGCCACCGGCTCATCCAACAGGGTGAGCAGGGGCTGGGAGACGAAAGCCCGGGCCATCTCCACCTTTTTTTTGCCGCCATAGGGCAACACCCCCGCGGGCACGGCGGCCTGGTCCGCCAGGCCGAAGGTATCCAGGGCGTCCATGGCTGTAAGCCTAAGGCGGCGCTCCCGGTGACGCAACCCGGGGGGGCGGAGCAGGGCCTGGAGCATGGAGGCCCCGGCCTGGACGGTCAGGCCGCAGAGCACATTGTCTAGAACGGAAAGGCGCGGGAAAATGCGCAGGTTTTGGAAGGTGCGGGAGATGCCCAGGCGGGCCACGCGGTGAGCCGGCACCCCGGCCAGGTTGGCGCCCGCGAAGAGAATGGCGCCGGCATCGGGTTCGGTGACCCCGGAGAGACAGTTCAGAAGGGTGGTCTTGCCCGCGCCGTTAGGGCCGATGAGGGCGGTGACTTGGCCTCGTTCCGCCCGGAAAGAGACATCCGCCAGGGCCGGCAAACTGCCGAAATATTTGGTGAGCCCGGATATCTGGAGGAGCGCCTGGCTCCGGATGTCTTCCCTAACCATATCAACTACCAAGAACCCGTGGTGAATATCCTACAATTTTCATATATTATCCGGCCGCCAGATGACGGCGGGCCAGACGGGTTTTGATGAGATCCAGCAACCCGGAAACGAATCCCTGGGGCAGGAAAAGAAGAATAATGACCAGGATCACGCCGTGGATGATGTCGTGGTAGGTTTCCAGGAAGTCCAACAAATGAGGCAGGATGGTGATGAACGCCACCCCGAAGAGGGTGCCCCAGATGGAACCCATGCCGCCCACCACCACCATGATGACCAGGTCCAGGGATTTGAAGATGCTGAAGGTGTCCGGGTTGACGTAGTTGAAATAATGGGCGTAAAGGCTGCCAGCCACCGAAGCGAAGACCGCGGAGAGGATGAAGACCCGGATTTTTTCCCGTTTCACATCCACTCCGAAGGAGGCGGCGGCCACCTCGTCTTGGGCCAGGGCGGCCAAACCCCGCCCCACCCCGCTGCGCACCAGATTGAGGCATAAGGTCAGGGCCACCAGGGCAAAGGTCCAGATTAGGTAGTGAAACCTGAGGTCGCTGTTGAACGAGAACCCGAAAAGGGATAGCGACGGCACGCCCGAGAGGCCGCTGGGCCCGCCGGTGAGATCGCCCCACTGCACCAGGATGCTCTCGACGACATAGTTGAAACCCAGGGTGGCCATGGCCAAGTAATGGCCGCTGAGCCTGAGGGCGGGAACGCCCAGGATCAGCGCCATTAGGGCCACGGCCGCGGCGGTGAGCGCCATGGCGGGCCAGGGGGGGAAATGATAGGTGGCGGTGAGGATGGCGGAACCGTAAGCCCCCAGCCCGAAGAAGGCGGCGTGCCCCAGGGAAATCTGGCCTGTATAGCCGATGAACAGGTTCAGCCCCAGGACCACGATGACATAGAGGCCGATGAGGTTGAGGATGCCCAGATGGTAGGGGTTGCGGACCCACAGAGGGGTCAGGACCAGGACCAGTGAGAGGAGACAGACCAGCAGGCCGGTGTGGTGGCGAACGGCGAAGGACTTAACGGTCTCAAGGATTGGCAAGCTGCGCTGCCTCCACCCCCTCGCCAAAGGCTTGGAGGTTCGATTCCCGGAAACGGGCCGGGGACTTGTCGGTGATGACTTTTTCCAGGAGGGGGGGATCGCAGAACAGGGCCCTCCGCCCCGCAGCGTACCCCAGGAGGATGAGGTTGGCCACCACGGGCGCCCCCAGTTGCTGCGCCATGGTTCGGGCATCGAGGTGCCAGTAATCGCCTGAAGTGCCGGAATTGACGAAGCGCGCTGCATCCGGCTTCAGGTAGAAACCGTGGATGGCCAGGTTTTTTAGGGTGAGGAAGAGCCCCACGTCCGCGGCGCCGGCCAGAATCAAGGGCCCCCGGAAGGGACCCACCTTGACCATGGAGATGACGGTGCCGCCCCGTTGGGCCATGCCGTGGGTCTCGGAGGTCAAGACCGGGAGGTGGGCGGCAAAGGCGGCTTCCGCCAGCAGGCGGGTGAGGGTGAGGGCGCCCTGTCCTCCCAGGCCGCTGACGATGATCTGCTGTTTCATGGCCGCTCCCTGGGGGAAGCCGTGATGGACCCGGCCGGGCAGACCTGGACGCAGAAGCCGCAACCGCTGCAGCGCTCGCCGTCGATGACAACCTGGTCGGCGGCCTCATTCAGGGCCAGGCCGGGACATTCAAAATCGTCCAGGCAGTGCCGGCAACCGGTGCAATCCTCGGTGACGCACATCTCATAAGCCTGCTGCGTTTTTCTGGCGTCCTTGTCCAGGAGGCAGGGATGCCGGGCAATGAGCACCGCTACCCCGCCCGCTTCGCTCCGGCAATACTCATCCGCGTCTTTTAAATGGGAGGCGAAGGCCTTGAGGTCGTAAGGGTCGCACTCCCGCAGGAAGCCGACGCCGCCGGCCCGCACCAGGTCGGCGATGAAAACCTTCGGCGCCGGCTCGCCACTGGCGGTGAGGCCGAGCTCCGGGGTGGGCTGGTGGCCGGTCATGGCGGTGGTGGCGTTGTCCAGGATGACCAGGATAAAGCGGGCCCGCTGGAACACGGCGTTAATCAAGGCTGGGATGCCGGCGTGGAAAAAGGTGGAGTCCCCGATGGTGGCCACGATGGTGGGCAGGTCACCGCCAGCCGCGGCGTAGGCGTGGTAAAAGCCGGCGGCCTGGCTGATGCCGGCGCCCATGCAATGGCAGGTGTCCACCGCTCCCAGGTTCACCCCCAGGGTGTAGCAGCCGATGTCGCTGGGGAAGATGCCGTGGGGAAAGGTCTCCCGGATGGCATAGAAGGCGGCCCGGTGGGCGCACCCGGCGCACAAAGTTGGCCGGGTGAGTTCTCCCTGGGGGACGCCCGGGGCCGGTATGGGCGTCAACGAAAGGGCGCGTTGCAGGACTGCTTGGATGACTTCGGGAGTGAGTTCCCCTTCATTAGGTACGGCTTGAGAGCCCCTTCCCTGGACCGCGGCGCACGCCAATTGGGTTTCGATGACCGGATAGGTCTCCTCCAGGACCAGGACTTTTTGGTAACTGGAGGCAACCTGCTGGATAAAGCCGCGGTTGAGGGGATAGGGCAGGGTAACCTGATAGCAATCGATGCGGCCCAAGAGCCCCATCTCCATGAGGACATCCCAGGCATGGGCGAAGGCGACGCCCGCAGCGATGAGGCAAGTTCCGGCGTGCGATCCGTCCCCAGGCGTCAGGATGGGGGCAAACTCTTCTGCGGCCGCGAGCTGCCGGATTTTTTCATTGAGGAGACGGTGCAGTTCCCGCAGGTGTTGGGGAGTGGCGCACCAGCGCCGGGGATTCTTCTCGAAGCGGGCCGGCCGCGCCAGGGCTTGGGGCGCGGCCAAGGGCACATTCTGACGGGCGTGGCAGACCCGGGTGGTGGGGCGGAGCATCACCGGCAGCTCGTATTTTTCGGAGATCTCAAAAGCCCGGTGAACCATTTCTTTGGCTTCCCGGGGGCTGCTGGGGTCCAATACCGGCACCTTGGCGAACATGGCAAAGAAACGGCTGTCCTGCTCCGTCTGGGAACTGTGGGGGCCGGGATCGTCGGCCGAGATGACCACCAGGCCACCCTTGACGCCCAGGTAAGCGGAGCGCATAAAGGGGTCGGAGGCCACGTTGAGGCCCACCTGCTTCATGGAGACCGCGGAGCGGCGGCCGGTGTAGGAATTGGCCAGGGCCACTTCATAGGCCACCTTTTCGTTTAGCGACCACTCGGCGTGTAAGGGCGCGCCGGTCTCTTTGGCAAAGGCCACCACCGCGGAGAGGATCTCGGAAGCCGGGGTGCCGGGATAGGAGGCCGCCAGGGTGACGTCCGCCTCGATGAGCCCCCGGGCGATGGCTTCGTTGCCCATGAGGATGCGTTCGTAGTTCTGCTCAGTAGCCATAGTTCCGCGTCAATCCTTTAGGTTAAACACGCAGATCGATGGGAAGCTTGCTTGAGATGGCCTTCATGGCGTCTCGGCCCCCGGCTTGTGGTCAAATGTGATGGGTTATCCCCTTTAAAGTGCCGGTTAGGCCTCTCCCCCCATGAGACCCCGGGGGCGGATGAACAGGACCAATAGGAGCACGACAAAGGCGATGACGTCCTTATAGGCGCTGCTGATATAGGCGGCGCCCAGGCTTTCCAGGAGCCCCAGGAGCAGCCCCCCGGCAATAGCCCCGGGAAAGGAGCCGAACCCTCCCAGGATGGCGGCGGCGAATCCCTTGAGTCCCAACAGCACCCCCACGTCATAGCTCAAGGTGGTGATGGGGGTCACCAGGCAACCGGCCAGCCCTCCCAGGGCGCCGGCCAGGGCAAAGCTCAGGGCCTTGACCTGCCCGACTCTAAGGCCCACCACCGCCGCGGCTTCAGGATTGGCCGCCACTCCCCGCATGGCCAAACCCAGGGAGGTCTTCCGGAAGAAGAGAACCAGGGCTACGATGGCCACGGCAGTGAGCGCCATAATCCATAAGGTTTGTGGGAGGATCGAGGCGCCGAGCCAGCGGACCGGCTCTTCCCCCGACAGCGACGGCACGGCCATGCGGTTTTTGCCCCAGATGAGCTCCATGCCCCCCCGCAGGATGATGGAGAGGCCGATGGTCAGGAAGGTCAGCACCAGGGCGCTCTGGGAGCGGGCCGGCCGGAGGCCCAGGACCTCGACCCACCAGGCTATAAGCGTCACTCCCGCCACGGCCACGGGCAGGGCGGCGGCCATGGGCAGCCCGGCGGCAAACAGGGCGCTGAACAGCAGCATGCCGCCCAGGGAGACGAAATCGACCTGGGTGAAATTGACGATCCCCATGGTGTTGTGAACCACTCCGAACCCCAGGGCCACCAAGGCGTAAATCGCCCCGCCGGTCAAGCCGGCAAAGATGAACTGCACGAGATCGCTGAGATTCCCCATGGTTAAGGCTCTAAGGAGCGCACCCCCTGAGTGGCTGTCGGGCGTCGAGGTTGGTTTCTAGAAATTCTAAACTAACCGAAGGTTGCGGGGCTGTCAACCACCGCGGGAGAAGGCGATGGTGGCATCAGCCATCGCCATCCTATGTTTGGCGGGAGTATACTATCTCGATTTAAGGGGTTAGATACCGGAAGTCCGCTTAGGCCATCGCCTTCTTCTGCTTCCTCCCTCTATTGCAGATCCCTGCGCACCTTTGGGCCACATTTGCAAGAGGGGCACAAGTGCACGGAAAAGTTCCGCCGGGACAACTAAGCTGCTCCCCCACCAGACTCCTCTTCCGGGATCAAACTTGAAGGCGTGTCACAACCATACCGCATCATCCCGGCTCGCGGGGTTGGCAGCATCAAAATACTTATTCTGCCAGTGGTCTTCAGTCTCCGGGTCAGCGAGAACCTTTCTCTTCCAGCCCGGCACCAAGCTCATCACTCTTTCCAGGCGAGCCAACTTTGGCCGCCCGTGGTATCAATGCAATCGCTTGAACATTAAGATAATCAGGCCCACCTTCCACAGGGTAGCCCGCAATCAGATCCCCATTGACGGTCACCTTTTTATCGATATATTTATCAAGGTTTATATTTGCACTTTTAAGGGCATACAATGTTTTCCCGGTATCATTGACCAAAATATGTGTTCCATACATGTATGTAGTAAATCCTCGTTGTTTTATGATACCGGTTGATGTTATTTGATAACTTTTGACCAGATTACCTGCATAGACGGCAAAACTGAAAAATAACGTTATAGTCAGGACACTTGTTGAAATTTTTAGAAATTTGCCCAAAATGGTCATTCTGAATCCTCCTTATCCTTCCGTAGAAATCGGTGATCCCTTGCAGGTGCTCCGTAAGGTTTGGTTCAAGTTCACCAAATCCCCTTGCCGGAAAGCCTGCGGACCCTGGTGGGGCGGGCACATCCCGCCTTTTCTTAAGGTTGCGGCCGGCGGATTGCGCCCGTCCTAGATCACCTATTGGATTTTGACTTTCACGTGGAAATGCTTCACGGCCTTGGCTCTTCCTTCCCACGACCGGAAATAATCCAGGGCAAGCTGGGAATCGCCCACCTTTTTGGTTTTCAGCCACCAAGTCATGAGAACCGGACCTCCAATCGGCTGATTACCCACGGGCCTGGTTTCTGTCTTCAGCAACTTGAAGAAATTCGCATCAAGCTGGTCGAATTCCCACGTGTAACCTGCGGAGCCCAGTTCTTCCAAGGAAAGCTCGATAACGTCTCCCACCTTTACCTGAATCTCTTTGCCATTGTCTTTTTCTGTCACCACCGTCCCTCCCGAGGCTGACGTCAGGGGCACTCCCCAAAGGAAGATGAGCAGCAAAAAAGACATGGCGATCAGCAGGTTCTTCACCGAAGGTATGCGGCCTGCTTGACCTCCGCAGTTAGAAAATGGTTTTGCGAGCCCTCTCCACGAAACTAACCTCGACATGTTTCCTCCTTTTGGAGCCGAAATTTCCAGCGGCAACCGATGCTGGTATAAATCTCAATGAATTTTTCAGGTGCGCCAGGGGAAAGCGGAAAGGGCAGTTTGGCTTTCCCTATTATTGAGCATCTTGGAGCCCCCGGTTCGTTAATTTATCCTCCGTATGTCAAATAATCTCCCTTGGCTCATTGCACCGGCAAGGTGAGTACGGGGCTCCTTATTTACTGGCAGGGCTGGCAGGCTGCTCAGACATGGCCAAGAGTAATACCATTAATGAAAAAACCTTTTTGGAATCATCATTATCATTGTTACTGATATAGAACCAAAGGCCGTCATGTTTTATGGTTGCAAATTTCTCTTTAGGCCGATCTGTACTCTCTATAATTTGGAACCTGCCGTCCAACCCATTTAAAGCCAATCCTTCCGGTTTGGAAAGGAGGGACAATATTTGCATGATTGAGCGAGGTTGAATGAAGATTACGCCGAGTTGCGGGTGTAAATCTTTTGGTTGGTCTAGTTGGTACCCAAATCTTATTTGATATTTTGTGTAATCTTTTTTTCCTAGGAGATCTTTGAATTTTTCTAGGTCATCTGCCCGGTGGGGAGTGCGGGCAAGAGTCTCATCAAAGGTTAAATAAAAGTTTGAGACATCCGTGGGGGATGTCGTTGTCGTTGTGGTTGTTATAGTCGTCTTAGTTGGTGTGTTGTTGGGGCTCATCGTGGCGGCAGGCGGGGCCTTTTCGACCTTGACCTCTACAGTTTTATTTCCTCCCACGGCCGTTGCAACTTGGCTACTTCCTGTCACTTCTCCAATATTGATCCGGATTATTCCTTTTTCCAGGAGTTCGTTAAAAAGGCGCACAAATTGAATGAATTCGTTCTGTTCGGAACTGTTGCGGTAGCTTTTGGACTCTATGGTTATGGATTCGACCGTGAGGGGAAGGATGTATCGAGCATAGATGTCTACTTGCAAACTCTTTAAGACAGTATCTAGTGCTATCGGGTCCATCATGATTTTCCGCAAAATCTCTCCCCTGATAGGAGAGTATGTTATCGCTGGCGTGCGATAGTACGAAAAGGTGGCTCCTCCGGTAACACCTGGTGTATATGTTGTCGTTGAAGATGCATTCCCGGCCGGAGTTATTCCCGCAACTGGAAGTGTTGTTCCAATAGAAAGACCGCCGGTGTACCCAGAGCTGGCACCAGCTGTCCAGTTATAGGTCGTAACGACTGATGTCAGTTCGAGGAAGCTCAAACTGTCCCCTTTTCGCAGCCTTACAAGATTATTGAGAAGTTGCTCTTTCCAGGAGGTATTTATCGCTTCAAGGTAATCCAGCCGGTCCACAGGGATCCTTTGGGGGGGCATCATAGAGCAGCCGGCGCTGGCAAGAACGAGCAGCATGAGGATGAGTGTCGGTCTCCGCATAAGATGCTCCTCTTTCGGGGGGTGTAGGGGCTGTGTTGGTCTTTTGGCTAAGGCGCTGATTCCTCCAAGGATTGATGGATAAATCAATCTTATGTACCGATAATCTTGTAAACTTGAGCCTGGCGCAATTGGGAGAAGCCTCGAAGAGGCTGTAAATAATCCTAATTTTTGGGGAAATAATGGATGGACGTATTCTAATTAATTAGAAGAGACAGTCAGTTGACCTTCATTTACCGAACGCTAAAAGTTTACAGGGTTGATGGCCTGCCGCACTTAGAGCACGATTCCCAGGTTATGTCAATCAGAAATGATTTTGGATAGATCGAAGAGGAGGAAAATGGGAGGGAGGCAACCCCGGAGAGTGCCTGCGTGGGGGAGAATTTGATCTCGTTTCCGCTCCCCTTCATAACAGGTGGGAAACTCGACCACTTATTGACATAAATAGCCGGGGGCAATTCACCAACTCCGGGAACTAGTTCACATATCTAAACCCCTTTGCAGATCTTCTCGGCCATAGTTTCAGCCAGCTTCATCACGTCCTCCTGACTTTCGACTTCCGCCGGTTCGCGAACCCCGAACGCCCGGATGCAATGAGTCTCAGCAAAGCCGTAGGCTTTGAAAAAGTAGTCGAATTTTTCGAAGATATCGGGATAGCTGGTTTGGTCCGGATTGCCCTGGGCAAGAATGAAGACCAGCTTCTTCCCCGGCGTCAGGCGAGATTTCTGGGGATTGGTAATGAAATCGGGCACCAGGTATGAATAGGTGCGATCCATGAAGGTCTTCAGTTGACTGGAGATGTCCCAAAAATATACGGGGGAGGCCAGCACCAGGACATCGGTTTCCCGAACCGCGTCCAGGACTTCGGTGAGATCGTCCTCAAGCGCACACCTGTCGAGTTCGGTCTTGCAGGCCATGCAGGCCTGGCAGCCCCGGTATTTGAGTTTGTTCAGGACAAAGGTCTGCACTTCCGCACCCAGTTTTTCAGCACGGCCGCAGAATTGATCGGCGATGGCAGCACTATTCCCTTTTACCCTCGGACTCCCGAGCAGGCAGACGATTTTCATTTCACCCTCCTAAATTAGAGGTGATAACCAAAAAAAATTATACACCAGCCTCGGCATCTTTGGATCGAATAATCGAGGCAATATCTGCATCTTTCTCAGCAGCTGCCCCAGTGAAACCAGAACTGCCGGTGACCACCACCGCATTCACTTTTAAGAAAAGCTGCCTTCCCCTGGCTATTGAAAAACTGGATTAAAGGATTTATCATTTGACCAGTGACCCCGGTGCGGATGGTTCGCCAAGGGACTAGATACTGATTGGGGATAGCTGATTGCCCAAGTATAATATAATATTGGCGGAAGATCACGTTCTGATGCGGAAAGGCATCAAGAAGATCATTCAAGAAAACCCGGAACTGAAAGTGGTCGGTGAAGCCAGCGATGGCCTCGAGCTCCTGCAATTGCTGGAAGAATCGACCCCGGATATGGTCATCCTGGATATTTCCATGCCCAGGTTCAAGGGCATCGAAGCAATCAAAATAATAAAGGGATTATATCCTGAAATAAAAATCATGATCCTGACGATGCACAAAAATAAAGATTATCTCTATCGAGCCATGGATAACGGTGCAGATGGATATGTACTTAAAGAGGATCCGCCTGAATCATTTCATTCAGCCATAAAAACCATTCGGACTGGCAAAACCTACGTTTCCCCTCTTCTTTTCGCATAATTCCTCTTGATTTGACGATTTCCTTTCTCAACCTGAAAGCTATTGCCTAACCTGATTTCACTGTCATCCTGAACAGAATCTCAGGTCACTAAAAATAACGAGATTCTTCGCATCGTTCAGAAGGACATTATTGGCCAGACCGGGGGATTGGCAATAGATGCAAGTGTCGAAACCAAATTGGGTGAGATAGCCAGGCAGCGCAGATCTTAACCAAAGGGAAGCGGCTTCCAAAGGCCTCTATGCGCCCTTGATTTAAAACAATTAAAACCTAATTTGGTTAAGTATTCCGGGTCAAGTGGTTCTTCCAAATGCTCCGCAACGAAAACCGCCAAGGAAAAGGGGTAAAGTTGCCGGCAAAAGAGTATTTTCTCTTCACCCTCCTCACTGGTAACCGTGACCTGGATGCCATGGCCGTCAACTACTACCGCTCCAAAACAACCCTCAGGGCAGGGCGGCGCCATCTTTACCCGGGCGAACATGGGGACTATTTCACCAGAAAGCACCTCCACACGGGGGAAGCGCTCGAATTCGTCTTTGCCAAACCGGGTTAATTTCAGCATCGTTCATCCCCTTTTACCCTTGTCATCATGCCGGGTCCCCTCGTCGCCGGCGGCTCAAACTACGCCTTCCTGGCGCAAAGCGTCGATTTCCTCCTGGGTGTAGCCGAGGACGGCGCTGAGCACCTCTGCCGTATGCTCGCCCAATAGCGGCGGATGCCTTTGGATTTGGCAGGGAGTTCGGGAAAATTTCATCGGGCTGGCCACCAGCTTCACCTTACCTGCAGTGGGGTGCGGCACCTCTACCACCATTTCCCGCTCTTTCACCTGGGGGTCCGCGAAGACCTTGTCCAGCGTGTTGATCGGGCCGCAGGGGATTTTCAGGGCGTCCAGTTGCTGCAACCATTCGCCGCTGGTCTTCCCCAACATCTTTTCGGCGATGATGGGAATCAGCTCATCCCGGTTAAGCACCCGCTGGGGGTTGGTGGCAAAGCGGGGGTCCTGGGCCAGGGGCTCGAGTCCGGCCAGAGAGCAGAAGTCGCGCCACTGGCGGTCGTTTCCCACTGCCAGGGCGAAGTACACTCCGTCTGCGGCCTTGAAGGGTTCGTAGGGAACGATATTGGGGTGGCCGTTGCCGTACCGCCTGGGCAGTTCCCCGGAAACCAGGTAATTGCTGCCCACATTGGCCAGCCAGGCGAGAACCGCATCCAAAAGGGCGATGTCGACGAACTGCCCCTCTCCGGTGAGGTCGCGGTGGCGCAGAGCTGCCAGAATGGCGCTCGTAGCAAAGAGGCCCGCAGTAATGTCGACGATGGCCACTCCCACCTTCATGGGAGGGCCGTCCGGCTCTCCCGTAAAGCTCATGATTCCCCCCATCCCCTGAATCATGAAGTCGTAGCCCGGTTTGTCCTTGTAGGGTCCGTTCTGGCCGAACCCGGTAATGGAACAGTAGATGAGACGCGGATTTTCCCGGCGCAGGTCCTGGTACCCCAGGCCCATTTTCTGCAAGGTGCCGACCTTGTAGTTTTCGATCAGCACATCGCTCCTCAAAGCGAGCTTTCTGATGATCTCCCGACCTGAGGCCGTCTTCATATTCACGGTCAGGCTGCGTTTGTTGCGGTTGAGGCAAAGGTAATAAGCGGCTTCCCCGCCTGCCTCCGGGGGACCCCAGTGGCGCGTGTCGTCACCCGCTTGCGGAAGCTCCACCTTGATGACCTCCGCCCCCAGATCACCGAGCATCATGGAACAATAGGGCCCCGCCAGCACACGGGAGAGATCCAATACCTTGAGGTCGCTTAGCGGTTGCGGGTTCGCGGGCATATCCTTATTTCCGGGTGGCTGATTTGGGCTCAAGGATGCGGCAATCCCTGGTTTGCTTGGCTCGGGAAAAATCCCGGGAGGTCCCGTCCCTGGCGCCGGACCCCTCTCATCAGCCGCATGATAGCATGAGTTTGCCTGAAAATACACACCTCCTCGGAAATTTTGGCCTAGCAGCGCCTTTTCAGCAGAATCTTCCCGGGCAGGCCGCCTTTGCCGAGTTCCAGCACCTCCTCCAAGCCGCGGCCAAAAAAAATAAACCTCTGGAAAAAATTTTGTTGACAGTGGTCCAGAAGGTGTGCTACCAGGGTTATACGTCTAGCCGCGGGGGGCGCAGGAAATTAGAACAGGGCGGCTTGGCGGCCCGATTATTTAGTGACACATTCCGGATTGTAGCTTGTCAAGGCCCCTCCCCGGGCCGTGGGCCCGGGCTGAAGGCGCTGGAAATTGATCCAGCACCACCAAGCTCCTGGAACGGGCTTTCTGGGTGCCGCACCGGCGCACCCGGTCCCTGAACACCGTTTTACCGATGAGCCCAGTTCTGACCGTATCTGTTTCGCATAACCCAAGTACTCGGCAACAACTGGAAAAGACCCCGAAGTAAATTTACACAATTTTACGGACATCACGGGGGAAGGCGATGCGTAGAATTTTCATACCCGCGCTGACACTGGTCTTTCTAATCCTGGTTTTCCTTCTCGGTTTTTCAAAAGCGCCTGCCAAAGCGGATGACAAAAAGGCCACCAAAGGGTATGTGGGCGCGGAAATCTGCCAAACCTGCCACCAACAGGTGTACGACAACCTCGCCAAGACCTCCATGGGCATCCTGTTTTTGAAGCATCCCCAAAACGCCACTCAAAGACTCGGGTGTGAAACGTGTCATGGACCGGGAACCGAGCATGTCAATTCCGGAGGCAAATCCTTCGCGGGCATGGTTCGATTCACGCAGGGGACGCCAACGCCTGCTTCCGTGCAGAACGATGTCTGTCTCAAGTGCCATCAAAAGAGGGCGCGGCTTTTCTGGTCGGGCAGCCCTCATGAGACCCACGGCCTCACTTGCGCAAAGTGCCACACGGTCCATACGGGACCGGGGATCGCGGTCAAGGCTCAACTTGCCCGTCTGACCGTAGAGGATACGTGCGCTACCTGTCATAAAGAGCAAGTCCGCGCCGAGATGCGGTTTTCGCATCATCCCCTGCGCGAGGGCAAGATGGACTGCGCCAGTTGCCACAACCCGCATGGGACTACTTCAGAACATCTCGTCAGGGGGCTTACCAATAAGGAACTGTGCTTTAATTGTCACGCCCAGTACCGGGGCCCGTTTATTTTTCAGCACCCTCCCGTCATGGAGGATTGCTTCAACTGCCATCAGCCCCACGGCAGCAACTTTCCCGACCTGCTGAAGGCGCCTGTCGAGAGGTTGTGCCGGGAGTGCCACATTACCTTCCACACGCCCAATTTCCTGGCGCCGAATAAGCCGAGGATAGGGATAATGGTCGGGGGGGCGTGCCTCAACTGCCACCGGAACATCCATGGCAGCAACAATATCAACGGAGACTATTTCTTCCATTAAGGGGGGGGATGATGAAGATTAAGAGAGAAATCCTGGCTGTTTTTCTCGCAATCATGCTTGTCCCTCTGACCTGCGTGTTCGCATCCGCTCAATTGAACGTCGGGGATTACTCGTTGGGGGGCTATCTCGAAATGGGTGGCGGCGCTCTCGCCGATTACCCCAACTCCAAGAACCGGGGATATTTGATAGAATATACCCCCTTCCCAGTGGGGCCTCTGGCGAATGCGAATTTAACGCTGAAGAGCAAGGACGAGCTCGAGTATTATAACTTCCGGATGACCTATCCGGGATTAGTTGGAGATCAGGATTTCTTGCTCCAGATGGGCAAACTCGGGGTCTGGCATGCCCAAGTTGAGTATGACCAGCTCCAACACGTTTACGACACGGCGAATCCCCTTAATGACGATATAGGGATCCTTATCCAGAGACTGCGGGCCAGCGGCGACTATCAGATCACACCCTGGCTCGACCTTTTCGCCGAGGACCAGTGGCTGCGAAGAACCGGCCAGGCGCCGGGCGTCTATGAAGATGGCCCTAGCACTCCTTATGCGTACACCGCCACCGTTCTGACGCCGATCCAGTATTCGCAAAACGACCTGAAGGTCGGAACGGAAATTGACAAGCCAACGTATCAGTTTCGCCTGGCCTATCATTTATCGACCTTTGACAATGGTATCCCAGAGGTGAAGGCTTTGACCACGAGTACCTCCTCCTATGTATCCCTGCCCGCCAGCAACATGGCCAACTACATTACCGCTGAGGGGGGATACAACCTGCTTGCCTACAAGACCAGGATCACCGGTTCGTTGTCCTACGGCTGGCTGAACCAGAACGACCAAGTATACAGTGAGTATGGCACCGCATACACCGGTGCCGCCGGTGGCGCTCAGCTCGGCGATGCTGGTCTCAGCGCCTCGACTGTGGACGGAAATATTTCCGGCGTCACCCGTCCCACTGACAATTTATCCTTCAGGTATTCGTACAAGGCTTATGGTTATGACAATAACAACATAAATAGTAATAACCTTTTGATGTACCAAGCCTTCACCGGTACGCTCCGGACCCTGCTTCTAACTGAGCAATATTCCTATTTGAAGCAGACTATGAACCTCGGCACCGACTATAAAGTGAACGACATGTTGGCCTTGGAGGCCGCTTATACTTTTTCAGCAACCGACCGCACCGAAAACCAGGGCAATACCTCGAGTAACTCGCCCCAGTTCGGCATCAGGCTCTTTCCCACTTCCTGGCTGAACCTGATAGCCAATTATGCGTACTCGGAGCGGCTGGGGAATGATATGCTGAACCTGACGCCGAACAATATCCTGACCTATAAATTCTACGCGGGAGACGACCGGCGGAACACCGCCAATTTCGTGGCAGAGGCGTTCCCCCTGAATAACGTCACCTTCTCCGGCAATTTCTCGTTCCACAGCGATAATTATAATGACCCCAGTGCCTATGGCTTGACCAGCGATCTAGGCTGGTCGGCCGGAGGGGATGCGAGCTGGACCCCGGCTAAGTGGGTCGCCTTGAGCCTGGGATACGACCACGAGCAAGACAACACTAAAGAACTCGCCAACATCGCGGGCGTAACTGCGCCCACAGTTCCGTACACCGCTACTTTTGTCGGAGGTGATAGGGGCCCCATTTTGAACACCCTGGATGCCTATGACACGGTCGAAGCCAAAGCGGACTTCAAGCTCATTCCGGACAAGCTGAGGTTCACCACCGGCGCCAGCTACTCCTTTTCGAGCTCGCATTTCCAGGGGAGCACGACCATGCCCCACCTGAACGAAGCCTTCGCCGATATCAACGCCGCTCTCAGCTACCAGTACGACCAACACTGGGGTGCCAGAGCGGGGTATCAATACGAGATCTTCAACATGACCAAATCGTACCAGGCCCTTTACCAGACAGGATACACGACGGGCAATCAGGCTTTAAATACCCTGGACGGGTTCTACCGGAACGCCACCGCATCCGTGTTTACAGCATTTGTACAGTACAAATTCTAGCTTGAGCTAGCTTGAGCGACGAGTCAGGTGGCCAGAGGGGCGCAACCGCGGCCCCTCTGTTTTTAGCATGCCCCTAGCGTGCATCGGGGGGAGAATGGGCAGGGCGATGGGATCGCCGTGCGTGTTGGCCCTGGCCAAAAGGTAAGGGGAACTGCGGCCGGCGCCATAAGACCAAGGTTCGCAGTTTAACAGCACGATCACGTTCGCTACCATCGAGACCGCAACGGCTTGGTGAACCACTGCCGGGTGCCTGGGCCAGGCGTCGGCGCCCTTATCTCTAATCTTAGAGTCGGCTGCTTCGGGTGGGGCAAAGCCGGCTGTCCGATCCCAAACCAAAGGAGTAGAGATGAAAACTTTAGTTGCGGTCCTTTCTTTGCTGTTCCTGGGAATTGCGGGGTCTGCGTGGGCTCAAGGCGGTTCCGCGGATAAGGGCAAAGCCCTGGTAGACAGCAACCATTGCGCCATGTGCCACAAAGAGGGCAGCAAACTGGGCAAGCCCATGGAAGTGCTTGCCGGGACCCATGATGACGCCTACCTCAAGGGGTCGCTCGCCGACCCCAAGAAAACCCTCGGGCCCGAAGTAAAAATGCCGGCATACCCCAAGTTGAGCGATGCAGATCTGCAGGATATTGTCGCGTATCTGCATTCCATCGCGAAACACTGAGTTTTCTGACCGGCTGCACCTCTATTTAACGTGTTGGAGGGATATTTACAGTATAAGTCCTAGTTTGAGCCTTTGAGTAGGTTGACAAGAATAGCCCGCGTCCTTAATTTTTTTAATAATGCTTCCAGCATGCATCGTGGATAAACTGGGCATGGCGGTGGCAGCACCGATCACGTTCTCTACAACCGAGACGGCAACAAGGTAGTGAACCACTGCCGGGCGCCTGGGCGAGGCCCCGGTGTTCTTATCTCTTCTCAGGTCCGGCTGCATGGGACGGGTAAAAATCGTAGGGCGTTCCCAACCAAAGGAGGAAAAATGAAATCTGCAGTAACCATCCTTTTAGTGCTGTCGTTAGGAATTGCGGGGTCTGCATGGGCTCAAGGCGGTTCCGCGGATAAGGGCAAAGCCATTGTCGAGGCCAAACACTGCGCCCTGTGCCACAAAGAGGGCGGCACCATGGGCAAGCCCCTGGACATGGTCGCCGGGACCCATGATGACGCCTACCTCAAGGGGGCACTCACCGATCCCAAGAAAACCCTGGGGCCCACAGTGAAAATGCCGGCATTCAAGATGAGCGATGCGGACCTGGAGGACGTTATCGCGTATCTTAAGTCCATCGCCAAACACTAAGGGTTGAGAGCGGCTGCGGCCGCTCTTTCAGCATCGATTTGGAAACCCATTCATGAATGGGAATACGCCTGCGCGCCCCAAATTTGTTTCCGCCCTGCTCGCCAACTGGGTTGGCGTCTTCGGCCTCGTGCTGGCCATCAGCAGCCTGTTCGTCACGTTTTGTCTGATAGGATATGATCTTTTTCACGGTTTCAGACAGCCCTACATGGGCATCGTAGTCTTCCTGGTCCTCCCGTCGTTTATCTGGATGGGCCTCATCTTAGCGGGGCTGGGAGTATGGCTGGAATTCCGGAGGGCCAAGAAACCGGGGGCTGAGGTCCGGGACGAGGCCGGGGAAGTCAGGCGCCAGCGCCAACTGGTCCTGGCGCTTTCCTGCGCCTTCATTTTTTTTATGCTCACCTCCTTGGGAAGCTACCGCGCCTTTGAGGTGACTGAATCGCCGCAGTTTTGCGGCGCTTTGTGCCACACGGTGATGAGGCCGGAGTACTCAGAGTACAAAATCTCTCCCCACGCCAGGGTACCCTGCACGGAATGCCATATCGGCCCGGGCGCCTCCTGGTTTGTGCGCTCCAAGATCTCGGGTCTCTATCAGGTCTATGCCACCGTTCTCAACGTATATCCGCGGCCCATTCCAGTCCCGGTCCAAAACCTGCGGCCCGCGCAGGAAACCTGCGAACAGTGCCATTGGCCGGCGAAATTCTACGGGTGGGTGGACCTGCGCCACCAATTCTTCCTGCCTGACAAGCAAAACACTCCCTGGAACATCAGGATGCTGGTGCATGTGGGAGGGGCCAATGAGACCACGGGACCGGTGGGAGGCATCCACTGGCATATGATTTTGTCCAACCGCATAGAATACATAGCCTCGGACGAGAGCCGGCAAACCATACCCTGGGTGCGGGTGACGAATCTAAAGACCGGCGCCGTGGACGTCTACGAGTCGAAAGACTCGCCCTTGACCCCCCAACAAAAAGCTCTTTCCATGCGGCGGCTCGACTGTATCGACTGCCACAATCGTCCCACCCACATTTTCGATTCTCCTTACAGCGCTCTGGATGTTTCCATGTGGCTGGATCGTATCGATCGCACCATTCCTTCCATAAAACTGAATGCGGCCAAGGCCCTGGTCAAGGCCGCCGAGGCCCCTTCGCAGGCGCGGGGGATCATCATGGTTGCTGAAGAACTCTCGAAAGAATACTCTGATTACAGCGACCAGCCAAAGATCCAGCAGGCGATCGCCGAGACCCAGAGGATCTTTAAAGACAATTTCTTCCCGGAAATGAAAACGGACTGGAGAGTGCGGCCCAACAATATCGGGCATTATATCTGGCCGGGGTGCTTTCGCTGTCACGATGGCTCCCATGTGGACAAGGCAGGCCGGGCCATCTCCCATGACTGCGACTCCTGTCATACCATCATCGCCCAGGGCGCTCCGGGAAAACCGGAGACTGTGAACCTGCAGGGGGTGAAATTCGACCACCCTGGCGGAGAAATTCCTCCCGATTTCCTGTGCAACCAGTGCCATACCGGGGCGCCCTAACCTGTCGAGCGGATTCCTTGCTTAATCCTTGCCTGTCAAGGGCAGCCTCACTCACTCCTTTGGTAATGATCTCAGTTTTGTTTCCCCTGTGCTCTTAGAGCACTCTTCCAAGATCATCTCAATTCAAATTATCAGGCCGATCCCGGCCACCAGGATGACCAGGAACACGATATCCCGGAAAAGCTCCGGGGGGACCTTCTTGTTTAGGAAGTTACCGAAATTGCTGCTGACGATGATGATGGGAGACATGGCCAGCATGATCAGGGTGGAATGCAGGCTTAGGATGCCGATTCCCCAGTAGGTGAAGGTTTTGAGGAGATTGCTGAAGGCAAAGAGGAGCAGGAGCGTGCTGACCAGGCGGCGCTTATCGAGGTTCCGGCCCACATAGTACATGGACCACACCGCGCCGCCGGCATGGCACAGGACTGTAACTACGCCGCCCAGAAAGCCGACCACCACCGCCAGAATTTTACCGCCCTGAAGACTGGTTTCGCTTAGGGAAGGGGCCTTAAGGGGCCGGAGACGCAACCGGGCCCAGGAGCCTTTAATCAGATGGTAGAGGGAAAAGCTGATGGCAAAAATCCCGACCCCGATCTTAAAGAGGTGGTTGGGGATAATATTGATCAAGAAGGAGCCCAAAATGATGCCCAGGGTGGCGGCCATGAAGAAGCGCAGCAGTTGGCGCCACTCCCCCCACTCCCCCCAGTAATTTCTGATGCCGGCCACATTGGAGATGAACATCAGCGGCGCCCCCAACCCCAGGGCGACCTTGGCCGGGAAAGCCAGGGACAGGACCGGCAAGAGGAAGATCCCGGCGCCGATGGCGACGCCGTTGGAGATGATCGCGGAGGCAATGGTCGCCACCGCCAGGATGGCCAACTGGTGGAAGTCCACGATCACCCTTTGAGCACGCCCACGGATCCGGCCTGGTCATCACCGAGCCAATCAGGTGGCGTCAAAATCAGGCACTGATAGAACTCTTGCTCCCGTCCCCTGACCGCCTCGATTAGCACCAACTTATCCCGGAGAGCTTAATGGGCCGAAGTTCCTCGATTAATATGCTTGGTGGCGCTCTCCGAGGGCTTCAAGTCAATCAGGTAGTAGGCTGCCATCATGACCACGACGCCCACCAGCATTTCCCCCGAGAAGGCATAGTGGGCCATCCATTTCAATTGATTCAAGCCCAGGATTGCTTGAGGGGAAATCATCATCCAGGCGCCGACGGCAAACAGTAACCAACCCAAGATCTTGGACATCTTAAATTACCTCCTCGACTTGAGGATGAACCAGGGGACTTTCCCCCCAGATGAAGCGGCCGAAGACATCTTGCAGGAAAGCCCCCACCACGCCATCATCCGTGGTATTGCCGGCGGTGCTGAACATGGGGACCAGGCCGCTGTATACCGCTATGAAAGTCGTGACAAAGACGCTCATATTGGGAGCGCCCAGCAGCACGCCTACTATGGGCGACATGAAATATCCGGCGCCTCCCGGGATGCCAGGCGACTCCAGTCCCAGGATCATCACCGGCGCGATCATCATGACGAGCTCCGAGAGGGAGAGGGGGATATTGAGCATCCGGCACACTGCGATGGTGACGGCGAATACCGACATGGTGGCGCAGTTTTTGTTGAGCACGGTGCCGAAGACGATGGAGATTTCGGCGATCTCCTGGTGCAACCCCAGGTCATTTTCGGCTGAAACGACATTGACCGCCAGGGTGTCATAGGAGCCGCCGGTGCCGAACCCGGTGGGCCATACGGTTACGTAATAGGAAATGACTTGCTTGAAGGTCCGCTTGGTGAACAGCAAGGTAATGACAATCATGATCAGGGACCAGATGCAAGTGACAATGGCGATCCACATGACGGCCTGGGCATAGAGAACCATGCCATGGGTGCCGAATTTCATAGGAATGCCGATGGCCAGACAGCCGATCATGATCGGGTAGTACCAGATGATCTTTTTGAAGGCCCAGAGAATATAGTCCCCAACGGCTATGAAGCCATAGGCGATGCGATGCAGGGACGGGACCCTGGCGCACAGCCAGCCGAAAAACATGGCTCCCGCCAGGGCCTGGAGGAGGGGCTGTTGGGACATGACATGGGTGAAGGTGTGGCCAATCTCTAAGATCCAAGCCAGGGCGCCGGGAACCACGACCCCGGGGAGTGAGGTGGGAAGGTGGGCCAGGTAGTGGAGCCAGACCGTGACGTAGATTAGGGATACCCCTCCCATGATCACATACATGGCCAGGATGATGCCGAACAACCTGCCGGCTTTCTCCTTGTGGAAGAGGCTCAACTTGGCCATGCCCCCGGCCAGGAGGTTGAAGATCAGAAAGGCGCACAAGGTTACGACGGTCTTGGGAAAAATGGTCCCGCTGATAAATACGTAATGGATTAAAGTATTCTTGGGAAATGCGAGCCCCAAGGCAAAACCGATGATTAAGAGTCCCACGACCCTGACCGGCAATGGCAGGTGCAATAGTGAAAAGCCTTTTTTTCCCATACGGTCCTCCAGTTTTGGCGTCCAAAATGAAATGGACCAGCAGACCTTCCCTTGAATCTCCCAGGCTATTCCGATTAGTTTCCCCCCTTTAGCGTTTTATTGAGTGACCCAATTCCGGGTCCCGGGTATCGATTCCGCTTGGCCTGAATTATCGTTTGGAACTCTTAGTATCCCAAGGGTTCTCCCACGATAATGACTGAAAAGGTTCCGATGCCCACGGTTTTGCGCTCCAGGATCGCGGTTGCCCGGCAGAGGCGGTGGGGACTGTCGCAATCTTCACATTTGCCGGTGACGGCACAGGGGGTGTTGTCCCCTCGACGCCGGGCCACTAACGGCGTGACCGTGTCCTTGATTCTCTGTAGCGCTGCCTCGACGTTGACAACGATTTTGTGCTTTCCGGCCACGACGATGACCTGCTGCGGTCCAAAGATCATGGCGGCCACCCGGTTGCCGGTATTATCTATATTGACCAGCTTGCCATCCAGGGTGATGGCGTTGGTGCTGGTCAGGAAAAAAGGCGAGGTGACGTGGTGCAACTTGATCTCCCGGATTTCCCCGGGACTAAGCCCCTCCTGCCAGTGGTCATACACCTCATGGCCCCGCTGGCGCAGGGTCTCGATCAAATGCAACTGGCGGATGGTAACCGAACCTCCGACCCCGACCGGCGCGCCCGCTGAGATCATTGCCAGGACCAGGGCCTTGGCCTCAACCCCCGTTTCCACATACCGGGCCTGAAAGCCATTTTTGATCAAGTTTGCCATCACCAGATCCAACATCGGGATATCCTCTCCATTTTTTTACGGGGCGTCATCAAACACCCAACTTCTGGTAGATCTCCGGCAGCCTCCGGAGGGCCTCGCCCTTGACTTCCTCGTAGAGGTTGCGGCCGTGGCTGTCCATGGCCACGGTCAGGGGTCCGAAGTTCTTCACCCGGAACTGGTAGAGGGCCTCGGGGTGGAGATGCTCCCAGTAAACAGCCTCCACCGCTTCGATCTGCTGGGTCTCCAGGGCCGCGGCGCCGCCGACGATGGCCAAATAGACCGCGCCGCACTTCTGCATCGCCTCCAGGCTGCCCTGGTACAGGCCGCCCTTGCCGATGATGGCCCGCACACCGTACTTGCAGATCAATTCCGGCGTGAACCGTTCCATACGGGTACTGGTGGTGGTCCCGATGCAGATTTTCTCCCACTTGCCATCCACCTTACGGAGGCTCGGGGCGGTATGGATGCAAGGCGCCCCGGCCAGGCTGACCGGCGGCTCGTGGTGCTGGTCGAACATATAGATTTGGGTCAGGTCGCGGATGCCGAAGAGCAGACCGTCGAAATAGACGACGTCACCAACCCGCAGTTGCCTGATATCCTCTTCGGTGAAAGGGGACTTAAGATGGTATTCCTTCATGGCTCAGTTCTCCTTGCGGTTAGTAGCCATATTCGACATCGCCGTTGGGATGGATAATGGCTCGGGACCGCCTGGCCGGCCAACACTGGGTGTTCACCGCCACCGGATTTTGGGTGATATGGGTGTAAGCCATCTCGATATGCACCGCCAGGGTGGAGACGTCCCCACCCAGGCCCATGGGGCCCCGGCCCGTGGCATTGATAGCATCTTCCAGCTCCACCTCCATGGCCGCAATTTCGGGATCAGGGTGGCGCTGCCCCACGGGGCGCAAGATGGCATCCTTCGCCAGCTTCATGACCAGATCGGCGGTCCCGCCGATACCGACTCCGATAATACCCGGAGGACAGGGGTTGGCGCCGGATTCCACCACCGTGTCCAGGACGAACTTCTTCAGCGCCGCCACACCGTGGGCCGGATAAAACATCTGCATCTTGCTCATATTTTCAGAGCCCGAACCCTTGGGCGCCATGAGGATGTCCAGACAGTCGGAGTCCTCGGCGAAGTCGTAATAGATCACCGGCAGCCCCGGGCCCACCGAGGTCTGGGGATTTACCCGGGTCAGGGGATGGGTGGAGCTGCCCCGGAAGGGGAATTCCACCGTGGCTCGCCTGGCGCCCTCGTAAAGCCGGGTCTTGATTTGGTAGCCGTTCCAGCAGAATCGGGAGCCGATTTTGACTTTGTAAATGGGCAAGCCCGTGTCCTGGCAGATGAGGGTCTTGTTCCGGTCAGAGATTTCGATAGTCTTGAAGATGGCCTCGAACACAGACCGGGCCGTCGGTTGGGTCTCCCGGGCGTAAGCCTTTTTAAGGGCCGCCCTGACGTCCGGCGGCAGATCGCACAATGCCCGGATATAAAGCTCTTTGGCCGCCTCTTCCACGATTCGATAGTCGAAGCTGTTCATCGTTTCTTTGACTCCTCTCATCTTACTCCCGAGTGCCGGGCCGCAATGGCGGCGGCTGAGTCCGGCCCGGGGCCGAAAGCTTTGGAACCTCGTCCCGTTTCAGGATTTTCAGGGGATAACTGCGAAAATCGAGGGCGAGGATAAATTCAGCCAGGTCCCGCCGGTCTTTTTCAGGAAGGTCGTATTTGGGCATGATGGAGGTGGAACTCACCGCCTGCGGGTCCTTGAGAAACTTGACCAGAAAGTCCACATCTCTGCCCTTGGCCAAAATGTTGGAGAGGTCAGGTCCAACGCGATGTCCGCCCCGGCCCTCGATTTGGTGGCAGTAGGCGCACTCCCGGTCCACAAAAAGGGACAGGCCCCGAGCCTCGCCCGCCGTTAAGGGCCGCTGGGGCACGGGAATGATGTCGCCGTAGGGCAGGGTGCCGACGAAACCCATGACACTCAGATAGATGATGGCCATAACTGCCGTGACCCCCACGGCCGCGGCCAGTGGCCGGTCGGCCAGGCCGCGCCCCGTTCTTTTACTCAGGAAGGGCAGGGCGAACAGAACCACCACGCCGACAACAGGGATGACCAGACTCCCCATCGTCTCCCAGGCGCCCGTAAAGAAAGTCAGGAGTTGGAACAGCCACATGAAGTACCACTCGGGCCGGGGCAGGTAGGATTCGCTGAAGGTGCCGGCAATTTGCTCCCGGGGGATACGGGCAAAAACCGACAGGCCGATAAGGAGCAGGAGCATGCAAGAGAAGACCAAGGCGCTGCGGAAGGCGTGCTCGGGAAAGAAGCGGTATGTCTGCTGGCCGGCTGCCGCCCTGGCAGGCTGCTTATCCGGATCTGCCGCCAAACCATGGAGGCGAACGAAATAGATGTGTACGAGGGCGCAGCCCGCCAGCAAGGCCGGCAGCAGCAGCGTGTGGACCGCGTAAAAGCGGGTCAAAGTGAACCCCGACACGGTCTGCCCGCCCAACATGATCCCGGTGATGAACTTACCGATCACCGGAAGGTGCCGGGGAATGTTGGAACTGACCACGGTGGCCCAATAGGCCTTCATGTCCCAGGGCAGGAGGTAGCCCGTGAAACCGAGCCCCAAGGTGATCAGGAACAGGCAGACGCCCATAACCCAGGTGAGTTCCCGGGGAGCCTGGTAGCTCCCGGCAAAGTAGGTGCTCAGCAGGTGCAGGAATACCACCAGGACCAGGGCGCCGGCCCCCCAGTGGTGGAGGCCGCGCAGGACCGCGCCCAAGGGCACGTCCTTCATGATGAAGTCGATGGATTGATAGGCTTTGTCCGGCGAAGGATTGTAGAACATCGCCAGAATGACGCCGGTCACGGCCATGAGCCCGAACAGCAGGAGGGTGAGGGTTCCCAGGGTCGCCGACCAACCCGTGTCCGGGGGCAATTCCTTATACAGGAAGGGCCGCAGATATTTATCCCAACCGATGCGGTCCCGGAAATTCGGGCCAACCATCTCAACCCACCTCCACGAGCAGGTGGCCGGAGTCCACTTTGAACCGGTAGCGGTCCAGGGGACGGGGTGGCGGGCCAGCCAGGACGCGGCCGTCCCGGTCAAAGACGCCGCCATGGCAGGCACAGCGGAAGCGTTGCAACTGGCTGTCCCACTTGACGATGCAGCCCAGGTGCGTACAGCTGGCGTTGAAACAGGTGATCTGGCTGCCGGTCCGGGAAACCAGGACTGGGGTCGTCACCTCCTGGCTGTACAGGCCGTTTTTAAGGTCGTAGCGCATCATGAGGGTGGTGATGTCACCCTCAGGTATCCGGCTCAGCGGTGAAACTGGCACCCACAGCTTGGAAGACCTGATCAGGCCGGGACTCACCGCAGTGGTGGCGGCTATGCCTCCCACGGCGATTATCGAGGCGGCGCCCAGAATGCCAACCCCCATCTGGCGCAGGAAGGTTCTCCGGTCCGTAGCAGTAACCGGCGGCGTCTCCGGCGCGGCCGCGGGTTTCTCCTTGCCAGGCTGGTCTTGGCAGTGGCTGAGGCCCAGCCTTTGGATGTACTTGATAGCCCTGGTGCTGCTGATGCCTTTAGGGCAGACCTCGGTGCAGTTGAATTCGGTCCGGCAGTGATAGCAGGAGGCCAAAGTCCGATCCAGGCGTTCCGCAAACAGGCCGTCCCGGCTGTCGGCCAGGAGTGTGAAAGCCCGGTTCAGAGCCGCGGGGCCGGCGTAGTCTTGGTGGTAGTGCACCATGGTGCAACTGGAGACACAGCAGCCACAGGCGATGCACTCGGTGGCCTCGCGGCCGATATCCTGGCGCTCTTTCGAATCGGGGCGGATCTGGGGCGGCTCGGCGAACTCTTCCCGGGGCTCATAGAAGGACAGCGTCTCCTCGTACTTCTGGAAAAAAGGCTCCATGTCCACCACCAGGTCCTTGATGACCGGGAAGTGGTTCAGGGGCCTGAGGGTGATGTCCTGGTCCGGGGGCAGGTGCGAGACGTTGGTCTTGCAGGCCAGACGTTCCTGGCCGTTGATGACCATGCCGCAGGAGCCGCACATGTTGACGCGGCAGGCATAGCGAAAGGCCAGGGTCGGGTCCTGCTCCCGCTGCAACCTAAGGAGCACGTCCAGGATCGTGGTGATAGACTCATCGGGGATCTCCAACACATAGCCTTGGAAATGACCCGACCCACCCTTTTGCGGGTCGTAGCGAAATATCTGGATATCGCGTACGCTCCCGGAGGTATCTGACATCTTCCTTTACTCTCGCCTGTTTCTCTGCCGGCTCTCCCGGGTAACGTCCTAGTAGATCGAATACCAAATTCTGGCCACGATGAGCAGCCCCAGGCCCACCAGGCCCCAAATGAGCAGCCGCTGGTATTTGACCCCCACCAGGTTGAAATCGAGCAGGATGACCCGCAGTCCCAAGGCGGCATGGAAGGTTACCACCAACAGGAGCAGGAATTGAATGATGGGCTTGTAGGTCAGAGCGAGGTGCAGGGCCAACAAGACGATGATGGCCAGGGCCGAGAGACGCTGCCACAGCCAGGCCCACATGCCCACCTGGGTCCCCTCCCGGCGATGAGGGTCGTACTCCCCCCAGGCCAGAGGTTTCCGGTACTCGATGGGAATATCTCGCGCCATTAAATGACTCCTATACTGCCCAAGGGCGTCGGGCCGCCAGGAAAAGCCGCAGGTTCCGGGCTGCCATCGCCTATTTTCTATACCCCTGGCACTCCTCCAAAGTCTTGTGCTTGAAGACTACGGGCTCCCTGCGGGCCAGGGGCAGTCCGTCCTCGCCGCGGCTCAGGTAGATATTGAAGAGCCCGTAGTCGTCCCGCTGCTCCGGAAAATCCTGGCGGAAGTGCGCCCCCCGGGTCTCCTCCCTCAACCTGGCCGCAAAAGCGGTCATCCTGGTGGTGTCCACCATGCTAATAAGGTCCAGGAAGGTGTTGTACATCATGTTGTACGCCGCGCCCCCGGTGACGCTAACGTGCTCCAGTTCTGCGGCGATGGCCTCAATCTCATTTAGAGCCTCGGAAAGATCCGGCTCCCGGCGGGCCACCCCGACCTCGTTCCAGTTCAATTCCTGGATCTGCCTGCGCAGGACGAAGGGGTCGGACCCGGAAGCGCGGCCGAAAGGAGCCTGGAGCCGGGCCATGGTTTCCTCCACCTGGCCGCGCCGGGTCTCCTTGACGGTCCGGTTGCCATTAACCAGGTACTGGCCCAGGGCCTTGCCGGTCAACCGGCCATAGACGCAGGAATCGCAGATGCCATTCCCGCCCAGGCGGTTGGCGCCGTGGACACCGCCGGAATCTTCACCGGCCACAAAAAGCCTTTCCGGGGTGGCCTTACCGCTGGTGTCGATCAGCGCGCCGCCCATGTAGTAGTGCGCCGTGGGGCCTACCGGAACACGGCCCTCGGCCAGGTCGTAATTGAACTGCTGGCAACGTTCGGCCATGCCGGGGAAATTCTCCAGGACGAAATCAGCCCCGAGATGGGAGGCGTCAATGTGTACCCCCCCCTCGGGGCAGGCCCGGCCAGCCATCATCTCCAGGTAAGAAGAGCGGCTGACGACATCGCGGGTGGCTCGCTCGCCCACCTCGGGGGCGTAGCGAAGCATGTAGCGCTCGCCGACCCCGTTATAAAGGTAGGCGCCGGCGCCCCGGAGGCCCTCTTCCAGGAGGGCCCCTGCCACCACGCTCCCCGGGACGATGAGGCCGGTGGGGTGGAATTGGAGCATCTCCATATCCCGCATCACCGCCCCGGCCCGGTAAAGCATGGCGAGGCCGTCCACGGATTTCTCCGGCCCCGGGGCGTGGAAGCGGTAATGGGTGGGCCCTCCGCCGGTGGCCATTAGGGTGGCGGCCGCCTCGGCGACGATGAACTCGCCGCGCCGCATGTTTAGCAGCAGCGCCCCTGTGACCATCTCCCCCCCCTCGTCCAGGAGCAGTTCGACGGCCCGGCATTCCTCCAAGACCGGGATGCGGCGCTTCATGACCTGCTCGGTGAGGCGGCTGATGATCTCGATACCCGTGAGGTCGCCCTTGTGAACCGTACGATCGAAGACCTGGCCGGCGAAGGCCTTTTGATGGATGGTGCCGTCGGGATTGCGGTCGAAGAAGCAGCCGAATTTGGTTTCCATCTCCTTGATGGTGGGAGTGGCCTCTTCCACCAAGGTCTTGGCCAGGTCCTGGTCGTTGAGGTACTGGCCGCCCTTGAGGGTGTCCATGAAATGTTTCTCATGGGAGTCCTCAGAGTTCAACACCACGTTGAAGCCGCCTTGGACCATGCGGCTGCAGCCGCCTTTGCCCCGGAGCGCCTTGGTGACGATGAGGATGTTCAGGTCCGGATTGCGCTCCTGGGCATAGAGCGCCGCCATTTCGGCCGCGGCCCCCATGCCGATGATGAGCAAATCGGCCTTGACTTTGGTTACCATACGCTCCTCGGGCCTACCCGGGATTTTAGGGCAGCGAGGGTTGGGGTCTTAAACCTCAGGTGCGGTAATCAGCCTGGGGTTGCGTGCCAATGGGCTTCCAGCCAGTGCCACCCCAGGCCTTCAGGCTAATGATGCGATCAAGCGCTCCGGTAAAGCTTGGTAAAGACAAACTCCCGGTGCCCCAGGGCCTCAGTGGCAGTCAGGCGGCCGTTGGCGGTCCGCCGGGCCATCTCCAGAAGCCGGTCACCCGATTGATCCAGGGTCAATTCTCCGCGCAGGATGGCCGAGCAATCGTAATCGATGTGCTCGGACATGGTCTTCACGGTCAAGGGGTTGGCGGAGAGCTTGATGACCGGCAGGATGGGGTTGCCGCAAATGTTGCCCTGGCCGGTGGGGAAGAGGTGCACCACGAAACCGGCCGCGGCCCACAAGGTGACCGCCTCGGCCGCGGCCGAAGAAGTATCCATGAACCAGAGTCCGGGGCCGGTGGGGGTTTCGGCCGGGGCCAGCACGCCCACGTATTTAGACTTCTTGCCGATCTTTTGGAGGTTCCCGAAGGCCTTCTCCTCGATGGTGGTGAGTCCCCCCCGGATGTTGCCCTTGGTGGGCTGGGAACCGGAGAGATCATCAGTCTTGTTGGCCTGGATGAAGTCGTCGTAATCTTTCCAAATCTGGTAAAACTGCTCTCCGACGGCCGGGGTGGCGGCCCGTTCCTTACAAACCATCTCGGCGCCGGTGATTTCGGAGGTCTCCCCGAAAGAAGTCGTGGCGCCCGCGGCCACCAGTTTGTCGATGGCGTTGCCCACAGTGGGGTTGGAGGCCAGGCCCGAGGTCGTGTCGGACTCGCCGCATTTCACGGAAACCCAGATCTCCGACAGGTCCACTTCAACGCGTCTCAGTTCCGAGGCCCACTGCAGGTATTCTTTCGCCTGGCGGCTGGCTGCGGCTATGGTGGTGAGGTCTCCGTGACGCTCGATATCAAACCCGGTTACAGGCTTTCCCGTTTTTTTTATGCCTTCCACCACGACGTTGGTCCAATCGGGCTCAATCCCGATGACCACCGCGGCGGCGACATTGGGGTTGGCGCCCATGCCGATAACGGTGCGAAAGAAAAGCCGCAGGTCTTCCCCAAATTGGAGGCGCCCGTAGGCGTGCGGAAGGGCCAGGGTGCCCTTGATATTGTTGGCCACGGCCTCGCAGGCCGCATTGGAAAGATCATCCAGGGCCAGGATGACAACATGATTACGGACGCCCACCCGGCCGTTTTCACGGCGATAAGCCAAAACTTTGCCTAAACTCATCTTACCACCTCTTCGTCTTCAGGTTGTGGATATGGACATGGGCCCCTTTGGAGAAGGGGGCGGAGACCACGCCAATATCATGGCCGTATTTGATCACCGTATCGCCCGGTTTCATGGCCTGAAGGGCAATCTTGTGGCCCAGGGGGATGTCCCCCAGGGCCTTAACTTCCACCGGCTCCTGGTTGTCCATGTACAGGCCTTTGATGGTCTCATTCGCCTTGATGTCCACCGTCGCCACGCCGACTGTGTCACCCTTTTCATGAACCAGAAATTGAATCATGCACGCGCTCCTTGGTTTGGTTAAGGTTGGGTTCTGCCACACTGGCAGCTACTTAATGGGGAGAGGAGGGCAGCTTGCCTCTAAAACCCCGGTCCGGGTGAGCGGCGAGTCCTCAATGTGGAGAAACTGTCCTGGCCACGACTCCCGGCTAGATTGTTCTGAGACGATGATGCACAGGCCATGCCATTGGTCGCTAAACGAGGGAACCGCTCTGGTGGCGCGAATCATGGCGGATTTGGCGTCCCGCTCGCCAGGCCCAAATGAGACCAATTTTCGGCTCTGAGCCGACTATTCGGCTCGGCGTCATCTTGGCCTTGTGGCGCCTAAGCTTGCAGGCCAAACGAGCCAATTAATTTTGCAGATGGGGCGCGTTTTTAGGCCCCGGAGAGTTTAGGGGGCAGTGCAAGGTGGATCAGGAGGGCAGGGGCGCCTGCCAACCCGATAATTGCGAAAGAGCCGTAAGGTCTGCCGCACGGTGGCCGCCAACCGGAAGCGGCCTTGAGGCGCGAGGCTGTTGGCGGTGGCCTCGCAGAGGCAGGCGCCGAAGGACAATCTGGATATGCCGGCGGCCATGGCCCCCAGGATATCCCGGGGAGTGAGCAGGCTGGCATCGTGGAGGGACAGCCCGCCGGGCACGCTTTGGCGGAGCCGTCTCAGGAGTTCCATATCCAATCTGAACCCTCGCCTGGTGTCGAGGGGCAGGGATACGGCCAAGGAGTCGATACCGGTTTCGAGGACAAATTTAGCCGCCAGAGCGCAGATGAGGCATTGGCCCGCGGAGTCCTTACCGAAATCAAAGAAGGCTCCGATCGCTCCTTCCAGGGGGACCCGGGCTCCCGCCGCCAGGTTCACCGCTCTCGCGGTCAGTTTCACGTTGCTTGCGAGGGGCAGAAAAGAGCCGTCGAACATAACCGTGGAAAAGCCACAATCGAGGGCTATACTCACCAGGTCGAGGTTACGGGCATGGCTCAAGATCACCATTACCGGAACCGAGGCGCGTTCCGCCACGGAGGTGGCTACCCCGCTGAGAAGCTTGATAGCCGGCGGCGCCACCAGGTCGGCATTGACGCACAGCACCACCGGCGAGTCCTCTTCCTCGGCAGTGGCAACGACAACCCGGATGCTCTCCTGGTCCTTGACGCTGAAAGCCGCAAGACACCCCTGGCGGCGGGAAGGCCTCGCCAGCGCCTGGACACGGCCGCTGTCCTGCATGTCGTCTCCTCCTGAGGCGGCCGCAGCCGCGCCGGGAACCCGCGGCAACCGCGGTTTCCCAACGCCCAATCATTCAATATTCGTGCCAAACAGGCCACAGGTAAAACGCGGCCGCACGAGTGGACGACCCCGAAGAGACTGCGCCAGCTTAAATTATTGGGTAAATTTATGCGGGTTGATGCCGTGGATGCGGAGCCTGTATTGAAGAGTGGACTTGGGCACTTTCAGGATGGCGGCGGCGCCATGTTTACCGCCGACGACCCCCTTGGTCAGGGAAAGCACCTTGATGAGGTGGGCGCGCTCCATTTCGTCCAAGGTGGGGAGGGGGGAGCAGATCTCATCCTGCTGGAGGTTGAGCAGCGGCTCCAAGTCCCGGCGGGTTACCGTCTTGCCGCTGAACACAATGATCAGACGGCTGATGATATTTTTGAGCTCCCGCACGTTTCCGGGCCAGGAGTGCTGTTTCATCAAATCCATGACTTCGCGGGAAAAAATGGGAGGAGCACGGCGAATGGACTCGGCCTGGGCCTGGGTCAAATGGCGGACGAGGGGCTCGATCTCTTCGACCCGCTCTCTGAGAGGCGGGAGGTGGAAGGAAACCGTATTGAGCCGGTAGAACAGGTCGGACCTGAAGGTCTTTTCTCTAATGCCAGTATGCAGGTCATTATTCGAGGCCGCGATCACCCTGAAATTCACATCGACGGGACGGCTGTCCCCCACCCGCTCGAAGCGCTGGTCATGCAAGACGTGGAGCAGTTTGGCCTGGAGGGGCATGGGCAGTTCGGCGATTTCATCCAGGAAGATGGTGCCGCCATCGGCCATCTCGAAGCGGCCGACCCGCTTGGAAGAGGCGCCCGTAAAGGCGCCCTTGACGTGTCCGAACAGTTCGCTCTCGAACAGGCTGGGCGACAGGGCCGGGCAATTGACCTTGACGAACAGGTGGTCCCGCCTGCCGCTCAGGTAGTGCAGGTAGCGAGCGATGCAGTCCTTGCCGGTCCCGGTTTCGCCGGTGATCAGCACGCTGGCGTCGCTGTCGGCGATAATCTCCACCTGCCGCATAATTTCCCGCATGGCCGGACTCGAATAATAGAAATTATCCGGGTTGTACTGGGGCGCCACCTGTTTCAGGAGGTAGCGCTTCTGTTGCTCCAGGCTGGCATTCAGGCTTATCAGCTTGAGGTGGGAGAGCATGTTATCCACGGCCAAGGCCACCTGCCCCGAGAGTTCCACCAGGAACTGAGCCAGTTCGTCCATCATCTCGGGCGGTTCCTTAAAAGAAAAGTGCAGAGAGCCCACCACCTGGTCGCGGACGATGAGCGGAAAGGCCATGGTCGCTCGCAGGCCGGCAGCCGTCATGAGCCTGATTGTGTGCCAGTGGCCGTACTGGGACATATCCGGGATAATCAGCGGCTGCCGCGATGTGACTACGGCCCGGGCCACGGGCCCCTTGTCCAGGGAGCGGGAGACGTCATCCATGCCCTCGACCAGAATGCCTTCAGCCATGGCAAACCAGCTCAGGGAATTGGAATCAGGTTCGTAAATATTGATGCTGAAGCGATCATAATTAATGATCTTGCGAATCTCCCGGGCCATACTCCGGAACAGATTCTCCTGGGAGGTCTGATTGACGATGGCATTGTTGATTTCCAGAAGGACTTTATAACGGGAGGCAGGATTCCAGACAATCTTGGGGCAATTGCGGTTAGGTTGCGGGCGACGGCTCCTGGCCTTGAGGTCCTGTTTCATGCTGATCTGAAGGATCCTTTTAATAGCGCTTGGGTCTGGCTAACTACATAATTTATAACCCGAAGGAGGTATATATTCAACGGGAATTAGCGGGCGACAGCCTGGCAAGGGTGGGGAGCGCCCTGAGGGGGGAGGACCGGCCGGCGGCCAGCTCTCGTGAAACCTGGTCCTTATCCCCTTTGCAGGTCCTCGAGGGAGAAGGGGATGCCAAACTCACTGCACAGAGCCTTAAACTCTGAGATCGTTTCCGCGCCGATGGGTATGCCTAGCGCTCGGTTTTCGCGGGTCTTTCTGATGGAGCGCTCGCCGGGGATGAGGATCTCTTCGACTCCCGGGAGCCTCTCGCAGCCCTTGATATGGTCCAGTAAGCCATTAATCCGCTCTTTAAAGAGGGCGATATCCATGAAGGCGGCGATATTGAAAAGGCAGAAGAAATGGCCGATGTTTTGCGTGCGGGAAAAATCCTTGTACAGGGAGCCCACCCCGGGACCGATATCCGACCCGGAGAGCACCCCCGCCAGCACCTCTATCATTAACGCCAGGGCGTAACCTTTGTGGCCCGCCATGGTGAGGACGGTCCCGGCCATGGCCCTATCGGGATCGGTAGTCGGGTTTCCCTCCGGGTCCAGGGCCCACCCCAGGGGAATGGCCTCACCCCGGCGTCGGGCGGCTATGATGTTGCCCCGGGCCACCACCGAGGTGGAGAGATCGATTTTTACCGGATAGCCTTTACCGGTGGGGAATGAGATCGCCAGGGGATTGGTGCCGAAAAATGCCGAACGTCCGCCCGTAGGAGGCATGGCCGACTCGACGTTGGTCATCGCCAAAAGGGCCATCTCATCCTCGGCGGCTTTATTGGTGAAGTAAGAAAGCGCCCCGCAATGGTTGGAGTTGTGGATGGCGGCGGCGGCACAGCCCGATTCCCGGGCCATGGGAATCAAGAGCTGGAGCGTCTTGTAAGCCTGGACCTGGCCCAACCCGTTGTTGGCATTGATGGTCAGCGCGGCCGGCTGCTTCTTCTCGATGGTGATCTCGGCCTTGGGATCGATGAGGCCTTCCCGCAGGCGCCGGGAGTAGATGCCTACCCGTGAAACTCCATGCGTGGAGGTTCCCTGCAGATCGGCCTCGACGAGCGAGTCGGCCAGAATCAGCGCCTCGGCTGCCGGCACCCCGGTGCTTTCGAAGATTTTGGCTGCCAATTCTCTTATCCGTTCTGGATGGAAGTGCGCCATTATGAGATCCTCCTTAAGGCTTAGGTCAATGGATTCCCATGATAAAAAGAAAGCAAAATTCGAGCCAGTGCCAGGATGAAAAAGTGAAGCTACAAATTTGTCGGGATAAGTTCGTCTCGTCCGGCCAGGCCGGGAAACAGGCGCATCCACAGCGCCACCACCAATAAGGTGCCGAGACCGCCGATTACCACCGCCGGCACCGTGCCCAACCAGGCGGCAGTGACTCCGGATTCGAATTCTCCCAGTTGATTGGAGGCGCCGATAAAGATAAAATTGACCGCACTCACCCGTCCCCTTTTTTCATCCGGCGTCTCCAACTGCACCAGGGTCGAGCGAATTACCACGCTGATTATGTCGGTGGCCCCGAGGACCATGAGGGCGGCCAGGGACAGCCAGAAAAACCGGGAGAGACCGAAGACGATGGTGGCGATGCCAAACCCGGCTACCGCGGCGAACATGATCCTGCCGACCCCGTGTTTGACGGGCCGCCGCACCAGATACGCCGACATGGAGAGCGCTCCCACCGCCGGCGCCGCCCGCAGCAATCCCAGACCCCAGGGACCCGTGAAGAGAATGTCCCGGGCAAAGATAGGCAAGAGAGCGGTAGCGCCGCCCAGCAGCACTGCGAACAAGTCCAGCGAAATGGCGCCGAGTATATCGGGCTTGCTCTTGATATAGGCGACCCCTTCGAAAACCGATTTCAGGGTAGGTGGTTCCCGGCGAGGCGCAATCGCAGGCGGAGAGATGCCCAAGACAAACAGCGCTGCCAGACCATAACAGGCGGCAATGCAGGTGTAGGCTACGCCTGCGCCGGCGAGGTAGATGAAGCCGCCCAGGGCCGGGCCCAGGATGCTCCCGAGCTGCCACCCCGTCGCGCTCAAGGCGAGGCATTCCGGCAATATGTCCGGCTTCACCAACGTGGGCAAAAAAGCCTGCATGGTCGGGTTCTGGAACGCTCTGGCCGCGCCGAACAGGAAAACACAGGCGAGGATAAGGTGAGGGCTAAGGGCGTGGGCAAAGCTGCCGGCGGCCAGCATTGCGGCCAGGGCGAATTCACTGAGGAAACAGATTGAAGCAATCCGCCGCCGCTCATAGCGATCAGCCACGTGTCCTACCACCAAAGAGAGAAGGAATTGAGGCAGGAACAGCGACAGGCCGATGAGTCCCAGGCTGAGGGCGCTCCGGGTCAAGTCGTAAATCTGCCAACCCACGGCAACCGAGAACATTTGATAGGCGAGATTGGAAGAGATTTGAGCAGCCAGAAACCGCTTGAAGGCAGGAATGCTAAAGAGATGACGTTGGCTCGGCTGCATCTTCATGGGGCGCCCAGCCCCCTCGACGATTTGGCTAAGCGTGAGTGCGGGCTAAACGTCTTATCTAACCCAGAATCACCCTTAGGACAAGGAAGAATTTAGGCGGCAGCCTCAGGGTACGCCTGGGGAATTTTTATCAGACAATTCTTGGGAGGTGATGGTCGTTTGCGGCCTGGCAGGGTGGCTACTGATAGTATCTCTAATTTCAACGACCTGAACTAACCGCAGCATCAGGCCCTGCCGCGGTTGGCGGCAAACGGAGGTCACTTTTTCATGGAGGCCTCCAGGCGGCTCAGACGCTCCTCCAGACAGGAGAAGGGGGTGGGAGGCGGCGTCCCTATCGGGGAAGGCGCCTGGAAGGCAGGATTGCCGGCCCACCAATCGATGCCGATTTCCCGGGCCTTGTCCACCGAGCAAATTACCAGGCGGATCTGCAAGCTGAGCAGTTCCACGTCCACTAGTTTGATCTTGATATCCCCGGCAATGACAATGCCCCGGTCCAGGATCCGCTCTAGCAGGTCCGCCAGGGTGCTGGATTGCATAGCGTGGGTGATGGCTGCCTGGCGTGCCATGGCTTCACTCCTTGAATAGCCGGCCCAGGGGACCCAGGTCGAGTGAGAGGTCTGCTTCCTCCAGGCCAAATTCCTGGCGTAGCCGGTCGATTTCCTGAGCCTGGCGTCTCAGGGTTTCGCCCAGCCGTTCAATCTCTTCGGGGCTGAGGCGGTCGGCTTCCATCCTGCGGATGGCCTGTCGTTCCAGGAGTTCGTGCAGGAGTTTCACCAGGGCCAGGACCAGCCGCCCCAGCCCGTTTTTCACCTGGTCTTTATCCAGGTTGAGGCGGGGCGGGGAGGTTTCAACTCCCGGCAGCCATTCGCCTTCCCGGGGTTCCAGCAAGCGGGCAAAGATGCCGGGAGAGGTGCATTCCACCTGAGAAGGTCCGGAGACCTTGGCTGGTCCGTGCTTCAATGAATCTGCTCCTTTTCCAGGAAGATCTGCCGCCGGGCCCCTTCAATGGAAGTGATGACCAACTGCAGGCCCAGGTACAACAGGTCCACGTCCGCCACGGAGACCAGCACTTCTCCGGAGACCACCGCTCCCTTGGTGAGAATCCGATCCAGGGCCTCACACAGGGAGAGATGCTCCTCCTCTTCCTCCCATGGCGCCTCGGGTCGCGACCAGCTCTTTGACCTCATTGATCCTCCTCCCCGGCCCCGATGAAGGCCCGCCGCTCCGGAAGCTGCTCCAGCCGGTCCAGGAGCTGCCGTTCCCGGTTATCGAACTCCTCTTCGGCAATCCTGCCGGACTCCAGCATCAGGTAGAGTTCCCGCAACTCCGCGGTAATGAGGTCGCCTTCCCGGGCCGAGTCCTCCTGGCCGGCGTCGCGTACCTTCTCCGCCAGCCACACGATCCCCTTGATCGGGGATAACAAGAGATCATCCAGTAAGAACATTAGCCGCCCTTAAAGTTTGAGGTTGAGGTTTACAAAGCTGGCCGCAGGCCAGGGACCGCTGTAATCGAAAGCGACATTGTGATCAAACCGGGAGGCGGCCTCGAAAACCCCGGCCTCGAATCGGGCCTGCGCCTCGGGTTCGCGCCCCACCAGGCAGGCCAGGTTCAGCACCTCGCGTTCTTGCCGGCAGCGGTTGCGCTTGCTTTCAGAGCAAAAGGGAGCCATGATTTCTTCAACCAGATCAGCGCAGGCTTCCCGATCTTCATGGAGGAGGCGCTCGAACAGGCGGCCAATCTCAATCTTGTTTTCCTGGGTCGCCTCCCGGTTGGCGCCAAATATTTGATCCCGCAGGGCCCGCAGTTCCGGATGGCTGCTGACAAAATATTCGAAGATGTTGGGCACCTCCCAGACGACCCGCAGCCCCATCTCCACCTTACCGGCCAGCCGGCGTAACTGTTTCACCAGGACCCCCTGGTGGCAGGCTAAAATGTTGAGGATGGCGCGGTCGCCGTCGGCGATCACGCCGAAGGAGATGGGCAGCATGGCTTCGGCCTCCTGGAGGCGTTTGAGCACCAGCTGGTGGGCGGCCAGGTTGGCGCGCTGCGGGCGAATCCTCTGAGGTGGGACATCGCTGACGACCGCGGCTACCGGCCCATGGGCCAGGGGATAAACCACGCCGCCGTTGATCCCACAGGGCCCGTAATCCCTGGCTGCCGTGGCGGTTATGACCGCATACAGATATCGGCCCCGCAGACCTTTATCATAAAGGTTGGCCTCCTGAGGTCGGGAGTTGCGAATCTTGCGGGCCGTGGCGGACTCGGCTTTCATGGATGAACTCCTCTTTGGGGGCTGCGGCTGGGTTAGACCCTGGCCTCCGGCTGGCGGTTCTCTGCCGGGAGAACCGGGATCGCCGATTTTACGCATTTGATATGGCCTTGCACCGTTTTGATCAGCAGGAGATGGTGGCAGACAAAACACTTAATCTCCCCTTCATAGTCCTCATAGGCCTCGTCAATGTCGAAGTTGAAGCCGCACTCCAGGCAATTGATCTTCATGTTCGCTTCTCCTTTTTTCCAACGATTCAAATGATCCCCTGCCCCTTGCAGTGATTGCAGTAAAAGAGTCCACTTTTCCCGGTCCCCCGGCAGCGGGGGCAGGGACCGGCCCCGGGACGCACCGACACCACTCCCACCCCGTTGCAGGCCAGACAGCGCAGGTCGCCGTGGGCGCAGCCGTTGCCGCCACATTCGAGGCAAGTGACCACCGGAGGCTTCACCCTCACCCGGCCGGCGCCCGCGCACACCGGGCAGCGGCCGGGACCCCCGTATTTGGGGTCACTACCGGTCCCCCGGCAGTAACCGCAGCTAACCGCTTCCAAAAATATGAGTCGCCGGCCCTGGCGGCCCTCAATTTTGGCTAACCGGGCCAGGACCTCCCGGGCGTACTCCATGAACACCTCACCGCCAGGCGCATCCTGGCCTGGGGCGGCAGCACCCGGCACGGCCCCGCAGCCCAAAGAGAGTGACTTTGCCATTCCGCCAGCCGCCGACCTCGCCTTTGCTGCCGGCCAACCAGCCTGGCCGCCTCCACCCGGAGCCGGCAGGCGTCCTGCCATACCCTGGAAACCCCGGTGCCACAGGCCAGGGACCGGAAACCTTTGACATTAAGGCTGCGTCGTAACTGGCCGGAGTCCTTCACCGTTACCATCTCTTCACCCCTTTTGGCCCGATGCCCTAACCTTAATACCTGATCTTCTGGCCGCCCCGCATCTTGGCGATCATGAGGGGGGCAGCCACCCCGGAGGGCTGCTCCATCATGAGCAGCAACGCTGCCTTCTCCTTTTCGATCTCTTGGAGCCGGATATCGATCTTATCCATGGTTTTCAGCGCCGCGAACCGCTCCCGGGTCCGCCGGGCCTTCTCCATCTCCAGGCAACTGATCTTGAGGTAGGCCCGGTAAGGCAGGGAAACCCGGTCCACCCGGCCCGACAGGGTGGGAATGTCCCTGAGATTTTTTCTAATATCCGCCATTCCTATTTCCTTTTCGGCTGATTTTTCCAAACTCTTTAATATCCCTATCCTAATTACGGCCCCGGGATTGACACACCCGCTTCACCACTTCCATGACCTTATCGGGCATGAGGGATTGGCCTGCCCGGGTTACCTTGGCGGTGTCGATATTCAGCACCTCCAGGCAGGTCTGCACAAAATTCTGGTCGGACAACCGGGCCTCGGACTTGAGGTGGACCAGCATCTTCGCTATGGCTATGGCCGCCCGGATGGTGGGCCGGTGGTTGTTCACCCCCACCTCCCGCAACTCCCGCACCACCTCCACAATGATTTCGGACTCCTCCCGGGGAAACCCCGATTTGGAGGTGGTGATCTGGATCTCCGTCTCCCTGTCGAAATGGTGCAGGCTCAGCGTGATAAGCCGGTCCATCAAGGCGTCCTGGGTCTTGTGGATGCCAGCGTACTCCTCAGGATTGGAGGTGAAGATGGCCCGAAAATTGGGATGGACCTCCATGTAGCCCTCCCCGGAACGCCGCAATCTCGGGAGGTTGAGAATCTTTTCCGACAAAATGCTGAGAAGAGCGTTATTGGCCTCTGGCCGCGACCTGGTAAACTCGTCGTAGATCAGGGTGTCGCCATTCTGGCAGGCGGTAGTGAGGCGGTTGTCCACCCAGATGGACTTCATCTCCTCTTCGGTCTTCATCACCGAACGGATGTAGTTGTCGACGAGTTTAAATTTACGGTAGCCGGAGTCCCGGCCCACCAGGTCGGAGCTGCCGAACTCGGCGTCACCGTGGAGCAAGGTGACCGGTTGGCCCCGCATGGCGGCCACGTGGAAGGCCAGGGTGGTTTTGCCGGTGCCCGCCGGCCCGCAAAAATGCACAGGATAGCCCACCTCCAGGTAGGCCAGAGCCCGCCGGGTTAACTCCTGGACATAAGGGGTCTGGACAAACTCCTCGCTCGCTTCCGGGACTATGGTGTCTTCCTGGGGCTGGACCCGCACCACCGGCGCCAGGGCCAGACCCTGCAGTTCATCCCTGCTCATGGTTGCCGCTCCTTTAAGGAAATTGAGAAAACCCGGAGTGGCTCAAGCAGACGAGCCAGCACCGCCCCGGGGCAAATCTTCCAGCCAGCCACGACCGCGACAGCTGAGACAGGCCATGGCAGGCGCCGAAGGGTCATCTCCCGAACCCCGGCAGGTGGGGCAGGGGAGGGTGGGGCCCCGGAGGGCCGCCACCATCCCTTTGCCTCCACAAACAGTGCAGGTAAGGGTCTTTACCGCCCCGGTTCCCCGGCAATGGCGGCAGGGGCGGGAGGGCGCGGGTGCCCGCACCCAGCCCCGGCCCCCGCAGACGCAGCAGGTGGACTGCCAGGACATGATCCCAAAGGGATCCTTACCGCGACCGCCACAGAAGGCGCAGGGAGTTTTTGGTGATGGCACCGGCGCACCTCCTTCCTCTGGTTATTTTTCCTTCTCCGGTTTCTTCCCTTCCTTGGCCCGGTGTTGCGCTGCGGTCAGGGCCGCGGCCCGCTGCTGGGCTTCTTGTTTTTCCCGATGCAGCCGCGCCGCCTCAGCCTTGGCCTTCTCCGTCTTCTCTGCCAGGGACGGCCCAAAAAAGGCCCGGCGGGCCCCGTTTAAGTCGTCGGCGGTTTCCTGCCTCAGGGCACTAACGTTCCTTTCCAGACGGGAAAGGAACTGCCGCCGGGTCCTCCGGCCCTGCCTGCCCATCTCGGCATGGCTGCGCCGGAAACCGTCCTGCAGATCGCCCACCTGGCCCTGCAACTCGGCCACGAAGGCCCGCCGCCGGGACCGGTTCTCCGCGCTCATCTGCTGCAATGCCTGACGATGCCCCTGCCGCAGCTGAAACACCCCTGACTTGAGATCGTTTACAAAGCTCAGGCGGTCCGCCCTGGCAACCTTGGCCAGATGAGTCTGCGCCTTTTTCGTCTCTTTCCTAAGGTGCTGCACCGCGGTCTTCAGGGCCTTGGCGTCTCGGGCCAGGTTCTGGCACAATTGCCCCCGATCCCGGCGCCAGCCTCCGATCTCCTGGCAGAGCCGGGTCATGTCTTTGGTCAGATTACCCATATTGGGCTCCTTTGATAATTTGCTACGGTCGCTTCCTGGCCGGAGCATAACCCCTTACCCGGGAGGGAGGCAGCCGCCGCCCCACCCGGGATCAGGGCCAGGCTTCCTCAAGCAGGAGCAGCCGCACTGGCAGTGAGACCAATGGCCTCGGCGTACTTCAGGTAGGTTTCCACTGAAGCGATGACCACGCGAGCTTCGATGGAAAGCAGTTCGATCCCCACCAACGACACCTTAGCCCAGGCATCAATGACGATACCCTTGTCCAGAATGCGGTCCACCACTTCCGCCAGGCTCGAAGAATCTGTGGATTTCTGTACCTTTGCCATGAAGAAGTCCTCCTTTCTTGAGATTTTGCCAGCAGCATCTGCCGGCCTGTCTCTATGAAATGCCATTTCCATGCCAAACCAGAAAGAAAATCTCGCCGGATAACATGCTGTAATTACAAGTTAAAATGTGGCAAGATCTCGCTGTTTCCATTTATAGGCCCGGTTTCTATGGAGGGCGCTCCCTAGTTCAGGGAATCCTTGCCATACCTTCCAGAAATTTGAGAATCTCCTGATGGTCAAAGGGCTTGGCCACAAAGCCGCAGATGAGCCCTGCGGCCATCGCCTCCTGCACCGCTGTATCGTCCCGATAGAAATACCCTGAAACCATGACGACGCGAATTCCCGGAACCACCTGGCGGAGGCGCCGGGCCAGCTCCAGCCCGTCCATGTCCGGTAGTTTGGCGTCCACGAAGGCCAGCCGGTAGGGGGCGGCCACCCCCAGGTATTTTAGGGCCTCCCGGGCTCCCAAGGCCTGGCTGGAGGTGATGCCGTATTTATCGAGGAGGCGCGCCAGGGCCCAGCACATATCTGGTTCATCGTCCACGATCAAGGCAGCAGCGGGGGTTGGCTGGGGCACCTTCGTTCTCCTGCCTCAGGCGAGGGGTAGCCGCACCAGGAAGGTGCTCCCACGGCCCACCTGGCTCTCTACCTCGACCGCGCCGCAGTGCTGCTGCACGATGGAGTAGGTGATGGAGAGTCCCAGCCCGATGCCACGGCCCACAGGCGACCGGGTATAGAAGGGGTCGAAGATCTTGCCAAGGTCTTCCGGGGCAATGCCCCGGCCGGTATCGGCCACGCGTACCAACGCCTCTCGCCCCCCTTTTTCCAGGGTAACGGTTATTGCTCCTCCTGGGGGCGTGGCATAAAGGGCGTTGAGGTAAAGGTTCATGAAAACTTGCTGCAGCAGGCTGGCAACCCCATTGCTGATCAAGGGCTCCCGGGGCAGGCGGAGATCCATGGCGACTTTTTGCAGCCTGGCCTGGTTAGCCACCAACGCCAGGGGTTCCTGCAAGGTGGCGGCCAGATCCACCGGCGCGGTTTTGAGCGAATCCGAGGGGCGAGCAAAGCGCAGTAGGTTTTCGATAATATTGGAGGCCTTGTGAATGCCACTTTGCAGTCTTTGGGCGCACTCCCGGATAAACTGCGGGGTAAGCCCCTCCTCCAGGAGGAACTGGGCGACAGAGGAGCAGATGGCCAGCGGGTTGCGGATTTCATGGGCGATGCCCCCGGCCATGACTCCCAGGGCAGCCAGCTTCTGGGATTGCATCAGTTGCGCCAAGAGCTTCCGTTGCTCCGTCTGGTCCCGTCCCAATGCCACCATAGCCACCGTCTGGCCCAGGTCGTTTTTCATGGGTGAGCAGACCCAGGAGACCTGGAGGCGGGAGCCGTCTTTTTTCAAGAGTTCCCAGGACCCCAACCTGGCGCTGCTGGTATAGCGCAGGTGGGATAAGGTCTGCATCACCTCCTCGCGGTGGTCCTCGGTGAAGAACTGGGGAAAAAGGGATTCCGACACCTCTTCGAAGGCGTATCCGGAGATCTTTTCAGCCGCCGGGTTCCAGGTGAGGATGCGCCCTTCGATGTCGGTGGACAGCACCATGTCGCTGGCGCTTTCCACCACGCTGGCCAGGTGCCGCTCCACCCGGCGCACCTCTTCACTTAGCCGCACCTGCTCGGTGATGTCCTCCATGAGCAGCATGACATACTCAACTTTCGCCTTCCAGGTGAACGGCAGGATGCGGTAATAGTAGATGTGCAGTGGAATCCCGGGCGCCCGGTAGGTCAGGCGCTCCCCGCCGGTGGGCTCCCCCCCTGAAAAGACCTGCTGGATGCGCCGGGAGATGTCCATGTGATCCAGAATCACCGGGGGAAAGACCTCCTGGAGGCGGTTGCCAATGGTATCAGCCGGGGTGCGGCGGCTCCTTTCGAAAAAATTGCGGTTGGCTGAAACCAGACGAAGATCGCGGTCGATGAGGAGCACCGACGAGGGGATGGCGTCCAGCAGCATGGCGTAGAGCTTCTGGTAGCGGTCTTTGCAGGGGGCACCGTTGGCCTCGGGCATCATTGCGCCTCCATGGCTGCAGTGGGCTTCTGAAGCGGCGGGGTCGCCAGGACGAAGTTGTATGGGGGCCAGGGGCCGCTTAGCAGAACCTGGCTCGTGCCTGGAGCGCTCAGGCCGCGGGTGGCCTCCCGAAAGGCGACCTGCGCCGCAGTGGGGACCAGGAAATATAAGGACAGCAACCGGCCTTGGGGAAGCCCCCGGGATTCTCTTAAATGGCGTCGATAATGGCCAGTCAGGGCCAGGCAAACCTTCTCTGCCAGAAGGTCTGCTTCCCGGCCCTCCCGATCTTCCCGGGCAAAGTCCCGCCTGCGGGCGTTCAGGTAACCCAGGCCAGATGCAGTGCTGGCGGCGGAGTCTTCCCGGGCGGATCCTCCCAGGGCCCCCCTGGGCAGAAAGATGCGTATCCCCATCTCCACGCAGCCCTGGAGTCCTTCCAGGAGGGTCTTAAAATAGGTGCGGCGCTCCGTCAGCAGGCGCTCCACCTGGGAGGCGTCCGGTAGCAGATAGCCAAAGCGTAAAGGGATGGCGGTATAATGGTTGTGGTACCATTCTATGATGCGCCCGTATGTTTGCCAGGTCTGGCGGTCCGGATGCAGGTCGTCGCGACGGCAGGGGGATACCGCGGCGCGCAGGTTGGCGCCACCGACGGTTATCAAGGGCCGCCCCCCCACTCCGGTCAAGGATGGGGGAACGGCGATGCCGTCCCCGGGAAAGATGCAATAGAGCAAAAGTTCCATAACGTCGATAATGGGCGGTCTAAGGCGGCAAGGCTCAGTCGCGGCTGAGGGCCGGGGCGAAACTGAAGGGCGCCCAGGGGCCAGTGCTGGTGAATGTTAGCCCGTAGGAGGCGCCCAGGCGGTTGGCCCGGTTGAGCCGCGCCCCGAAGGCGGCCAGTTGCGCGCGGGGCACCAGAAAGGCCCAGTTGGCCACCATTTCCTGTCTCTGCCCGGTAATATCCCGGGGCAGCAACCGGCGTGGGCAAGAGGCGGAGACGCTTTCCCGGATAAGCGTCCGGGCCCGCCCCAGCGTTTCTTTAAGCCAGGACCGTATTTGGCACTCCAGTTCGCTCCGGAGCCGTTGCTCCCGGAAATAGCGCGCCCCCGGAGGCAGGGCGTCCAACTCCGCGCCCTGCCCGCTGCGGGCCTGGGAAAAGAGGCGTTGCCGGGCCCGGTCCCGATCCAGGAACCCTTTGACCGCCCATTCCTCCCTGTCGGCCACCCCTTCCCAAAAGGCGCGGATGGCCTGGCGATGACGCGCCAGGCACCGGGCCAGACTATCCCGGGAGGAAAACAGGGTGCCGAAAGGCAAGGGCAGGACCGGAGAGCGGCGCATCAGGCCGCCGATGATTTCTTGATGGCGGGCCAACCGGGGAGCCAGCCAGGAGAGGTCCTGAAGGTTGGCCTCTGCCTCGGGGCCGCAAAACTCCTCCAGGGCCACGGGGCTGAGGACGGCGGTGATATCCTGGAAGCGCTCTGCCGTTAGGTTCGGCAGCCCCTCCACTGCCGTGTCTTTAAGGTGCGGCAACGATGTGGCGGGAACCAGGCAAAAGAGATACAAGGCTTCACCGCCGGATTTTTGGTTAAGGGCCGCCGTCATCCCCACCGCCGGTTCATCGGTCCGGAGGCTTTCTTCCCGAATCGTCTCCATGCTATTGGACCTCGCTGAGGGCGGATTCCAGATCATCCGGGTCGATCAGAACCGCCGGAGGAGGCGCCTTCCGGTCCGGAGCGGCGGCCACCGCTCGTCGCACCGCCTTGAGGGCGGCCTGGTGGCAAATTGCCCCGATCTCGGCGCCGCTCAAGCCTTCGGTGCGAGCCGCCAGTGCCGCCGGATCAATGCCCGGGGTCACGGGCTTGGCCCGCAGATGCACCTGAAAGATCTGCAGGCGATCCGCCTCGTCGGGAAGGGGCAGTTCGATGATCTCATCGAAGCGGCCCGGCCTTAAGACCGCCGGATCGATAATATCCAGGCGATTGGTGGCCCCCAGCACCAATACCCCCTTCAGCTCCTCGATGCCGTCGAAATCCGCCAGGAACTGGCTCAGCACCCGCTCCGACACATGCGAATCGGAATTCCCGGCGCTGCGGGTGGGCAGCAGGGCGTCGATTTCGTCAAAGAATACGATACAAGGGGCTGCCTGCCTCGCCTTGTGGAACACCTCCCGCACCCCCCGCTCCGATTCCCCCACATACTTGGACATTAAGGCCGGCCCTTTCACCGACATGAAGTTCACTCCGCTTTCGTTGGCAAAGGCCTTGGCCAGCAAGGTCTTCCCTACGCCTGGAGGCCCGGAGAGGAGGATGCCCTTGGGAGCCCGGATTCCCGCCTGCTCGAAAAATTGAGGATATTTCAGGGGCCACTCGATGGCCTCCTGGAGACGCTGCCGCACCGTCTCCAGGCCTCCCACGTCCTGCCAGCGGACGTCCGGGACTTCCACAAATACCTCCCGGATGGCCGAAGGCTCCACGTCTCGTAGGGCCGCCTGGAAATCGTCCCGGGTCACCTCCAGTTTGGCTATCAGTTCATAAGGGATGCTGGTAAGGCCAAAGTCGATGTCCGGCATGATCCGGCGCAGGCAGATCATGGCGGCTTCCCTGCACAGGGCCTCCAGATCGGCGCCTACATAACCGTGGGTGATTTCCCCCAGATGAGTCAGGTCCACATCCTGAGCCAAGGGCATGCCCCGGCTGTGAATCTCCAGGATTTCCAGGCGGCCGTGGCGGTCGGGGATGGGGATGGAGATCTCCCGGTCGAAGCGGCCCGGCCGCCGCAAGGCCGGGTCTAAGGCGTTAGGAATGTTGGTGGCGGCAATGACGATGACGTTCTGGCGCCGGGTAAGGCCGTCCATCAAGGCCAGGAGCTGGGCCACCACCCTTTTCTCCACGTCCCCGACGGTCTGTTCCCGCTTGGGGGCGATGGCGTCCACTTCATCCAGAAAGACGATGCTGGGGCCCTTGCGGGAGGCTTCTTCAAAGATCTTGCGCAGGTGGGCTTCGCTCTCTCCATAGAACTTGTGAATCACCTCCGGACCGCTTACCGAAAAAAAGTTGGCTTCGGTGGCGTGGGCTATGGCGCGAGCGATGAGGGTCTTCCCGGATCCCGGCGGGCCATGGAGCAACACCCCTTTGGGCGGGTCGATCCCCAGGCGCTCGAAGACCTCCGGGTAGCGCAGGGGCAGCTCTATCATCTCCCGGATCCGTTGCAACTGGGGCCGCAGTCCCCCGATGTCTTCGTAGGCAATGGCCTGGGGCCGTTCTTCCACCCGCTCCTTGCCCACTACCAGGGTGGTGGTGGGGTTGATCATCACCGGCCCCTGGGGGGAGGTGCTCTCCACCTGGAAGTCGGCCCAACGGCTGCCGAAGAGCACTGCCCGGATGCGGTCCCCGGCTACCAGGGGCAGGCCGTCCAGCAGACTGCCGATATATTTCAGGTCCCGCTCGCCGGGAGTAATGGTCATGGGGGTGAGGAGCACCCGTTCGGCGGCTTTGAAGGGAACCGGCCTTACCCGGACGGATTCATCGATCCCCACCCCGGCGTTTTCCCGGCTCAGCCCATCCAACTGGATACGGGACTGGCCCCGGAGTTCCTGGTAGGCGGGCATAGCCTTGCATACAGTCTGCCTTTTCCCCGCCACCTCCACCAGGTCTCCGATGGCCAACCCCAGTCTTTCCAGGTCTTCCGGCCCCATGCGAGCCATAGCCCTCCCCACGTCCTTGCTCAGGGCTTCGGTCACCTTCAGTTTCAGGGGAGTTTCCTTAGATTCAGGCATCCATCTTCTCCTTGAGGCATTGGCGCCAGATAGAGAATCGCCATGGGGACGATCCCTAACTCTCTAATTCCTGTAACCCCGCTCTGACGGCATCCAGCAACGATCAGGCAGGGTTCATCAATCCGTTCCGGGGAGCAGAAACCACAAACCGCAAAACTGCATTACTTCCGGCACCTGATCTCCAGAATGCCGTTATTGCAGGTGATCTTCATCTTCTCCCGGGGATAGATCTCGGGCAGGAGCAGTTCCTTGCGGTACTTCTTTGCGTCTCTGGCCGCGACCATGGTAAGGAGATCGCCCTCCACCTCGAGACGGATATCCCCGGCCCGGATGCCGGGCATCTCGGCGATGATCAGGAGGTGGTCCTTCTCTTTGAAGATATCCACCACCGGCTCCCGTACCTCCTGAACCTCGCTTTCACCGGACCGAACATCCCGGCGCAGGTTGCCAAAGGGCTCCACCCGGACTTCCTCGCCCTTGGGCCCACCCATGCGGACGTTGAAGCCATAAGTTCCCCGGAGGCCCTCTTTGGTCTCAAATTGGCCCGACTTTTTCAGTTCTTCCCCTTTTTCAGCCAGGTCCCCCAGCTTTTCCACCAAGTTAGCCAGGCCCTTGAACATGCTGCCGACGCCGGCGCCCCATTCCCCTTCCCGTTTCGGGCTCTCTGCCTTTTTGCTCATGTCTCACCTCAGTGATAATTGATGCCGTGCTGTTTGACTTTAAGGTGCATGGTCTTGTAATCGATGGAAAGCATCCGGGCGGCCTTGGCTTTGTTGCCGTGGGTGTGTTGCAACACCTGGGTGAGGACCTCCTTTTCCACCCGGTCCACATTGAGACGCACAATCTCCTTGAGTGAGCTTTCCCGCCAGGAGGCCGGGGCCAGGGGAGGCATGGACTGCGCCGGCGCCCCGGTCCCCATGATATTGAGATGGCCCGGGGTGATGAGGTCCCTGGCCAGGAGTACCGCCCGGCGGATGACCGAGCGCAACTGCCGGACGTTGCCCGGCCACAGGTAAGAGGACAGAGCCTCCAGGGCGCTGCCGGAGAACCCTTGCACCTCCTTGTGGAGTTCGGCGTTAGTCTGGTCCAGAAACCGCCCGGCCAGGTAGGGAATGTCTTCCTGGCGTTCCCGGAGAGGCGGCAGCTGGATGCTGAATTCATTCAAGCGGTAGTACAGGTCCCGCCGAAAGGAGCCAGCCGCCACTACCTCTTCCAGGTCCTGATTGGTGGCGCATAGCAGGCGGATGTCCACCTTCAAGGGGATGGTGCCTCCCAGCCGCTGGATCGTCTTTTCCTGCAAGACCCGGAGCAGTTTGGCCTGGGAGCCTGGTGGCAAATTGGAAATCTCATCCAAAAATAGGGTTCCCCCCCTGGCCACCTCCAATTTGCCTACTTTCTTGGCGTCGGCGCTGGTGAAGGCCCCTTTCTCATAGCCGAACAGCTCGCTCTCCAACAAGGACTCGGGGATGGCGCCGCAGTCCACCGCCACAGAGGGGCCGGCGGCCCGGGGGCTGCACCGATGGATGGCTGCGGCCACCAGTTCCTTGCCGGAGCCGGTTTCGCCCAGGATGACCACGGAGAAATCGGATTGCGCCACCCGGTTGACGTCGGTGATTAGCCTGCCAACGGCGTCGCTGGGACCCATGGACTCCCTGAGGCAACAACCGCTATCCCTGGCAGGACCGGTCTCGCTTCCCCTCCGGCGCTGCCGCTCCTCCAGAGCCCGGCGCAGCAGGCGGATGACCTCCCGGTGCTGGAAGGGCTTGGCAAGATAATCGTAGGCCCCGGCCCGCATAGCCGCCACTGCCTGGTTGACCCCGGCATAGGCGGTGATCATGATTACCGGCAGGTCCGCATCCATCTCCCGGGCCTTCTGCAGCAGCTCCAGGCCATCCCGGTCGGGCAGATGCACATCCGCCAACATCACCTCGGCTCCTTGGAGGCGCAGCAATTCCAAGGCCGAACCGCCGTCCGCCGCCGTCAGCGGCGTGAACCCCTCCTTGCGGACCAGGCGCGCCAGAATCTCCCGGAGATCCTGGTCGTCATCGACAATCAATACTCCTGAGCCTACGGGCATTTCGCTACCTCCATGAGATAATCGGATGAGCACCGGCTCCTCGCCAGGAAGCCCCGGCCTGGGCGAAGGGGAAGCCTCGGATAGGATTTCTAGTTTCTCTTGGGGGGCCGGAAGACTCCTCAGACTCCGCCAGTTTGCGAGCAAATGGAGGCAAGACTCGAAACCACTCTTAAGAGGGCCAGGGCAAATTTTCTTTAATGGGAAAACCGCCCGCTCCCGGAAGCAGTCTCCGGACATGAGCCCGCACCATCATGAACGGCTGCAACAGCATCGGCTCCATTGCCGAAAAAGTTAATTGATCGTCTATTTTTCTGACCCTTTGGGAAAACTCTCCCCGAGCCTACTTCAAGATTAGTGCCAACGATCTTAAATTAGTAAAACTTTGTTAAACTAAGAGGATATGCTGAAAGGCAGGCATCCTTTAGATAAATAATTGCAAATTCTTACGAAGTTATTCTCATATTATGAGAATTTCTTATCCGGAGAATTATAATCCAAGATTCCCACGCTGAATTGAATACACAGGCGGGGCGGCCCAGGCCACCCAGGCTTGGCAGCCTGGACCTCCGGCCTAGGTAATCCTTAACCGAAGCATAATTTGCTCCCTCGTTGATCCCTTCTCACCCGTGTTTGGACCGGGGAGACAAGTAACGAGCGTTTGAGGACCTGGATAGGACATTTTGATGCGAATGGTGATAAAAGCGTCGCGAAGCGTCGCGAAAGCTTGGGTGCGCCCAACCACTGCCAATAACCGGGAAAAAAGAGGCGGGGCTATAATCCCCAGGTGCCCTTGACGGTCCGGCATGATATATTGCTACATTCAAAAGCGCCGGGGCGCCGGGGAACCAGGAGGGAACCCGGATTTGCCCGGAAGGATTTGGCTTTAAGACCGGCTGCCAGCCGGTCAGCCCCAGGTTGGGGAGGCGGGGGAGTACTCATGTCGGCCAGGGAGAAGATCGACAAAATTCTGATCGCCAACCGCGGGGAGATCGCCCTGCGCATCATGCGCTCGGCCCAGGAACTGGGCCTCAAGGTGGTGGTCGTCTATGAAGAGACCGACAAGGACGCCTACCATATTATGCATGCCGATGAGGCGGTGTGTATCGGCGCCGGCCCCAGGAAAGATTACCTGGATATCGGCAAGATTATCGAGGCGGCCAGAGAGACCGGGGCCCAGGCGATCCACCCGGGCTACGGCTTTCTGGCGGAGAACGCCAATTTTCCCGAGGCCTGCCTCGACGCGGGCCTGGTGTTCGTAGGACCGCCTCCGGAGGTGATCCGCAATCTGGGGAGCAAGGTGGTCGCCCGCCAGATCGCCCAGGAGGCGGGAATCCCGGTGATTCCCGCCACTGCCAGCCTGACCCCGGGCCCTCCGGGGGAGCGGCAGGCCCTCGAATTCGCGGCGGCCCACGGCTATCCGTTGATGATCAAGGCAGTTTCCGGCGGCGGCGGCCGGGGGATTCGCCAGGCGGAGGATGAGAAACAACTGCTGGCCGGCCTGGAACGATCCCGGGCCGAGGCCCTGATGTCCTTCGGGGACCCGTCTATCTATCTGGAAAAGCAGATAAACCGGCCGCGGCACGTGGAAGTGCAAGTCCTGGCCGACAATTACGGGAACGTTTTGCATCTCGGCACCCGTAACTGCTCTATCCAACGCCGCCACCAGAAACTCATAGAGGTCGCCCCTGCCGGGCTGGCTCCGGACCTGGTTGCGGAAATCTGCGCAGCCGCGGTGCGGGTCGTTAAGAATGCCGATTATCTCAGCGCCGGCACGGTGGAGTTTCTGGTGGAGCCCGAAGGGGCTTACTACTTCCTGGAAGTGAACACCCGGTTGCAGGTGGAGCACACCGTTACCGAGATGATCACCGGCATCGATCTAGTCCGGGAGCAGCTCCTCATCGCCATGGGCGAGCCCATCAGCTTCAGCCAGGAGCAGGTGGTGGAGCGCGGCTGTGCCATCGAATTGCGGATCAATGCCGAAGACCCTAAGAACGACTTTCTCTCCAGTCCCGGGGTGGTCCAGGTCTACCAGTCACCCGGCGGCCATGGGGTCCGGCTGGACGGGAGCATCTACCAGGGTTACGAAATTACCCCCTATTATGACTCCATGATGGTGAAGCTCACAGTCTACGGCTTCAATTGGCTGGAGGCGGTGGATCGCATGTCCCGGGCCCTTAATGGCTTCCTGATCATTGGGGTGAAGACCACCATCCCCTACTTTCAGCAGATCGTCCAGGAGCCGGACTTTATCGCCATGAAGCTGGATACCGCCTACATCGAAGAGCATCCGGAACTCCTCGATTATCGGGAAGAGGAACGCGAGGTGGACAAGGTCGCCCGTCTCATCGCCGAGATCAACGCCCATGGCAAGAACCCTTATGCCCAGTAAAAACGTTCAAAGTTCAAAGTTCAAAGTTCAAGGTTCAAGGTTCAAGGTTCAAGGTTCAAGGTTTAACTCTAAGAACTCGAGACTCGGAACTGGGCGACCCAGCGAGTCGCCCCTATAACTCGAAACTCTTATGAGGCATGAATACATGGAGCCGCGCCTAAAAAAAGGTATGGAGCCGGCGGCCATCCTGGAGACCCTGCGAGGGGTGGATGGCTATTACCTCTGCAACAATGAGCGGGACGTCTCCCAGTCCGATTTCAAGAACCGGCAGATGCCCATGACCAGTGTGCGGGTGGCCTCCGCCCGCGAGGCCGCCGGTTTTTTCTCGGTGGAGGTGAGCGGCGGTGCCTCGGTGCACGTGGACCTGATGCGGCGCCAGGTGAATCCCTTCCAGCGGCTGCGCATCATCCGCAAGGCCATGCCCGGGACCCTGTTGCAGACGGTGGTGCGGGGTGCTTCCCTCTTCGGTTATCGCCATTATCCGGAAAAGGTCATCCGTCTGGTAGTCCGGGAGTTTGCCCGCTACGTGGACGTTTGGCGGGTTTATGATTTCCTCAACCATGTGCCCAACCTGATCCCGGTCTGTGAAGAGGTGCAACGGGCCGGGCGGCTGTTGATGCCCAGCATCTGCTTTTCCACCGGCAAGGAGCATACCGACGCCTACTACGTTGCCAAGGTGCGGGAGATCCTGGAGGTCACCGGCCCGGACGTTATCATCTCCATCAAGAATTACGCCGGATTGGGGACTCCCAAGCGCCTGGGCGAACTGGTGGCGGCCCTGAGCCAGGCCTTTCCGGGCATCATCCTGCACTATCATGGCTGCAACACCGACGGCAACGACATCGGCCGCATGAGCGCCGCCATTCTGGCGGGGGTGAAGATCGTGGATGTGGCGGACCATGGTTACGGCTCCATCTACGGCCAGGCGCCGGCCCTCACCCTGATCCAGGCCCTGGAGGACTACAACAAGAAGGCCGTGGGAGTGGATCTCCCCTCCCTCATCCAGTCGTCCAACCTGCTGCGCCAGGAGCGCAAGATTTATGAGCCCTTTGAGAGCCCTTTCCGGGGCCACGATCCCACCGTGGCCTACTATAAACTTACCGGCGGGGCGCTGACCAGCGTCTTTGAACTGGCGGACCGCGGCGGTTTCCTGGAGCGAACCCCCGAGATTTTGGAGGAGCTGGCCCGGGTGCAGGTGGAGCTGGGGAACTGGTGGGCGGTAACCCCGGGCTCCACTATCCTCTGGACCACCGCCATGAATAACGTCCTCCATGGCCGGTACCAGCAGCCCTCCCTGGACTTGCAGAACGTGCTCCTGGGCCGCTATGGGCCGCTGCCTTTCTATGAGCCGGAGCCCTGGATCTATGAAAAAGTCCTGGAATACCAGCGCCATGACGGCAAGAAATGGCAGCAGATCCTGGAGGAAGAGGGAGGCCTGGTTCCCCTGCCGGAACCAAACCTGGAGCGGGAGCGACTCATTTTACAGAAGGAATTGGGACGTCCGGCCACCCCGGAGGACCTGGCCCTTTACCTGTTGTTTCCCTTTGATGCCTCGTCGTATTTCAAGTTTGAGGCCCGATACGGCAAGACCTGGCTGTTGCCGCCGGAAGCCTGGTTTCGCCGAGGGGGCTTTAAGGACGGGGAACACTTGAGCTTCACCGACGAATACGGGGTGCCCCATGATATCGAGGTCATCGCCACCCGGCGGGAAGGGGGCAACGTTCTCACCACCCTGCTGGCGGACCATATCTTGCGGACCTTCAGTGTCCCGGTGGAAGGCGGGAGTCCCGCGGCGGCCGTTTAGACGGCTGGTGAATCCTAAATGCCTCACCACCTGGACGCCCTAGGGGAAACGCCGGGAATTGCCGATGGCCCGAGGGGAGATTTTCTAGATACTGAAGGAGGCCCAGATCCTGGCTTCTCGGAGTTTAACCGGGTTGGCGAAAAGGTAGACAAAGGAGAAATCGATGAGAACAAAAGTGGGTCTCTGGATTGACCATAGAAAGGCTATTATCGTGGCTGTTACGGACAAGGGGGAAGAGATAGGACTGATCATATCGAATGTGGGAAAACAGCTCCGCCGTTCTGGTGATTCACCCCTTAAGGGTCCCTATGAACCCGAGCAAGTACCGGCACAAGATAGCCGCCAGAGAAGGGTTACGGGACATCTCAACATTTACTACGATGCGGTAATTGCGTCTATTCGGGATGCAGAATCTATTCTGATATTTGGCCCGGGTGAAGCAAAGGGGGAACTGAAAAGGCGTCTTGAAAGAGACAACCTCGGTGGGCGCATCGTGGGTATTGAAACAGTCGACAAGATGACGGATCGTCAAATTGCTGCGAAAGTTCGATAGCGCTTTTCAGCCTAGCGTCCGGGAATTAGCTAGAAAAGGAACCAGCGGCCCGCCGGAGGCAGGTCTGGACACCTTATCTAAAATTATGCAGCTACCTTGGCCCTGCAGTCGAAAATGGTTTTGGAGGCCTTCTCAACGAGTTTAACCCCGAAAACGTTTCCCTATCTCAGGAATGAGGCCCAGAGATCGGCCTCATTCCTGAGATTTGACCGTTATTTTAAGGAGCCAGGTCTCGGCAGGTTTACTTAGCTGCCGCCGGCGCCGACTTCTTCTTCCTGCCTCCCTCTTTTCCAAATCCTCTATCTTTGGCCATCTGACTCCGCTTTGCCGAATACTCCCTGCACACCAGAGGAAATTTCTTCGCATCAAGCCCAAATTGTTTAAGGTATTCTTTGGGCATTAACCCGTGGGCTTTCTTGAGATGTGCTTTCAAAGTCCGGCATTTCTTGCCGCACTCCAGACAGACCACAAATTTTTCCGTAACGATGTCTTTCAAAGGAATCGGCGGTTTTTTCACCAATGCGGTTGCTGGAGCAGAAGCCACGATCTCCGGAGCCATACCTGATTCCAGAGAAGACAAGACGCCATAGATCTCTTTAATTTCGTCGACTAATTCCTGGGTGGATAATTCGGTCATAGATGCATGGGAAATGATAACCTCTGCCGTTAACTTCAAAATCTCACTGGCCATGGATTTTCTCCTTTCACCTTGGCATAATGGTTGAATCAATGTAATGATGTTATTAATTTTATATGTTCGTTTTGTCAAGGCAGATATGCCAATATTTCGAAAAAAATAATTATATCATTGCTTTTTTTTGGAAAAACATTGGAATAGAAGCTAAAGGCACGCACCAGACAATTCGGCTGCAAGGAAAAACCGGGTCTGACTCGTTGGGGTGCGCAAGTTAGGTTGAGAAGTAAGGGATTCTCCTGCAGGTAATCGGGGCGCTAATATCAGCCGGTAATATCCTGACGTCTATCCGGGGTCGCCTAAGGCGCAAATGCAGCTCGATTTTTTTCGGGCCCCATTAACAATCGGCCTTGAGATGCAATCAAAGAAATTAAAGCGCAAAAAATTGCGCCAAGAATGGTCCGGACCAGACGCGGCGATTCAATCATTTCCATTATACGATCAGGAGGGTTTACAATGAGGGTGTGGAACAGAGGAATGGTGGCAGCCGTGATCATGGGCAGTCTCCTTTACGGCGGAATTCCGGCGCTCGCACAATCAACGAACGATCCGGGCATCGACGCCCGGGAGCAACGCCAGCAATCGCGCATCCAACAAGGGATCAAGTCCAGCCAGTTGAGGCCGGGAGAAGCTAATCACCTGGAGGGCCAACAGGGACGGATCGATGCCACCGAGGACCGTTTGAAGGCCGACGGCAACCTTACAGGACGGGACCGGGCCAGACTGACCCGGATGCAGAACCGGGCCAGCCGGAATATTTATCGGAAAAAGCACAACAACCGGACGGTTGCCAGCAGCAAATAATTGCGGATAGAGCAGATGTCAGAACCAGCGGGGGGCTTCGGGCCCCCATTTTTTTCCCGGGGAAGGGGGGCCCATCAGGCACGATTTATCGAGGGTTTCCGGGTTGTTTAAGAGTCTTCTATGATTATCTTATCATCAACATAGGGCGCAAGGGCGCCGGCAATCCTTGCCCATGCCGGAAACCAGCTTGAATATCCTGATCATCGCCACCAACCGCAACCGCTTTCCGGCGCCGGTCCTTCCCTACGGCGCCTGCATGGTGGCTGAGGCGACCGCCGCGGCCGGGCATCGGGTGAGCTTTCTGGACCTCATGTTCCGGGCTGACCCGTTGCAGGCGGTGGCTGCGGCCTTGCGCAGTTTCCCTGCCGATGTCATCGGCCTGTCGGTCCGCAATCTGGACAATAACGACGCCCAGGCCCCGGTGGCATACGTCAGCCAATTGCTGGAGATTGGGGACACCCTGCGGAACCTGACGCGCGCCCCTCTGGTCCTGGGGGGCGCGGCCCTGGGGGTCATGCCCGAGGCGCTGTTGCGCTGCACCGGGGCGGCTGCAGCCGTTCTCGGGGACGGGGAGTCGGCCTTTCCCGCCCTGCTGCGGTCCTGGAACGGCGATCGTGGCGGTTTCCAGGCGGCGCCGCGGGTTGCCTGGTTGGACAACGGCCGCTTGCAGGTGAGCGCCGCTGACCGTGCCTCGCTGGGTTCCGCCAGCATCACGCCGCGATTTGAGCGCTGGCTGGACCCCAGGCCCTACCGGGCCAACCTGGCCGCCGCTCCTCTCCAATCCAAGCGCGGCTGTCCCTTTACCTGCACCTACTGCACGTACGGTATCAGTGAGGGCCGGGAATACCGGCTGGTCCCACCGGAGGAGGCCGCCGCGGCAGTGCAGCGCCTGGAGGGCAGGGGCTGGCGGGACGTCGAATTTGTGGATAATGTCTTCAACGCCCCCTATGATCACGCCCTGGAGGTGTGCGAGCATCTGGCTCGCCGGCGGACGCGGGTGCGGCTGCAAACCCTGGAGCTGAACCCGGCCTTCATCGACAAGAGACTGCTTAAGGCCATGGAGCGGGCCGGGTTCGTGGGATTGGGGGTCACGGCCGAGAGCGCCGCGGACCCGGTGCTGGCCGGCCTGCAGAAGGGCTTCCACCGCGGTCAGTTGGAGCAGGCCGCCGCGGCCATTCGCGGGAGTTTGCTCCCCGTTCTCTGGATGTACCTGCTGGGAGGCCCCGGGGAGACCCAGGAGACGGTGTCCGAGACCCTGGACTTTGCGCAACGCACCCTGAGGCCGGGAGACGTGGCCTACTTCAACGTGGGAATACGGATCTATCCGGGGACGGAGTTGGAGCGTCAGGCCCGCCGCCAGGGCGTCTTGGCCGCTTCTCAAGAGGAAATGCTGACCCCGGAATTCTATGTCGCCCCGGAATTGGACCTGCCGCAGACCCTCTCCCTGCTCCGCCGGGCCGCGGCAGAGAACCTGAACCTGTTGCATTCGGCTTCCTTGAGCCATCCCTGGTTGCCGGCCGTCAGCCGCTGGTTTGGCCGGCTGCCGCTGACCAGACCGCTGTGGCGGCACACCCGGAGCATCCGCCGGGGATTGCGAATCCTGGGCCGGGATATCTGATGGGTGCTGAGGCGGGTGGGCCGCTCTTTTGAAGGGAGCGGTGTCCAGGGAGCCAGATTGAGACTCAGGGCGGACACCTGGGTCCGCCCCTACAACTCGAAACCCGATTGGGCGACCCAGCGGGTCGCCCCCACAACTGGAAACTGGGCGGGCCAGTCACAGGCTGGAAGCCTGTGCCACTGTCGCCCCGATAACTCGAAACCCAAGTGAGAGGTGCTGATGGACCATGCCGGAGGGCCCTTGGTGAGGCTGGCCACGGTGGCCAGCGCCACCCCGCCCTATGAGGCGGACCAGCGGGAGGCCAAGGATTTCTTTGTCCGCCATTTCGCCAAGCAGCTCAGCGCCCGCTCTCTAAGACTGCTCAAGAGATTCCTGGCTCATCCCAGCATCAGGCGGCGTTGCTTTGCCCTGGACCGTCCCGATTGTCTGGCGTCCGAGAATCCGGACCAACGGATGGCGCGGTTTACCCGTTGGGCCTTGGAGTTGTCAGCCCGGGCGAGCCGGGAGGCGCTGGCGCGAGCCGGCCTGGCGCCCGCGGAGGTGGGGGCCCTGGTGATCAACACTTGCACCGGCTATCTCTGCCCCGGTATCTCCAGCTACCTCCTGGAGACTCTGAACCTGCCCCGGAACATCCGGGCTTATGACTTGGTGGGCAGCGGCTGCGGCGGCGCCCTCCCCAATCTCCAGGTGGCCCGGGAGTACCTGCGGGCCGGCGGGAAGGGCGCCGCTCTGTGCGTCTCGGTGGAGATCTGCAGCGCCACCTTCCACATGGAGGACGACCTGAGCCTGATTCTCTCCAATGCCCTGTTCGCCGACGGGGCGGCGGCTGCGGTCCTCTGGACCCGACCCAGGGGGCTGGAGCTGGTGGCTGCCGCCAGCCGGCATGCGCCGGAAGACCGGGAGGCCATCCGGTACATCCATAAGAACGGACAGCTCTATAACCAGCTAGCCCCCGGCTTGCCGTACCTCGTCAAAAGGGCGGTGGCTCAGGCGGTGCAAGAGGTCCTGGCCGCACTTAACCTGCGGGTTGCCGATGTGGCGCATTGGGCCTTGCACGGGGGCGGCCACAAGGTCCTGGAGGCCGTGGCCCGGGAATTGGATTTGCCTCCGGAAAAACTTCTTCCCACCCGGGAAACCCTGGCCCGCTTCGGCAACATGTCCTCCCCTTCGGTCCTCTTCACCCTCGGGGACATCCTCAACAACGGCCTGCGGCGCCGGGACTGGGTCATGATGGCCTCCTTCGGCGCCGGCCTTTCGGCCCACGCCCTCCTCTTGCGGTCATCCTGACCGGGCTCGCCGGGGGGTCTGGTCCAAGGCGTCACTGCCCCGGGGAAATAAAAAAAATATATAGCAATCTTTCCGCATAGACAATATAATGTATATGAAAGGTGAACGATTGAGGTTACCCCCTTCTCCTTGATTGATTCAGGCCTTTCGACAAAGCGGACTGGCCGGAGGCACCCCTTCCTCCGGCCAGTTTTTTTTAGGCGGCGCCTGAGATTCCGGCGGCGCGAGACGCCCGCCCCTGGTGGCAGGCAGTCTGGGGAGCGCTTCGGCCCTGGAGACAGCCGTCAGCCGGCGGCCGCGCTCATTCTGCCCTGGGGCTGGGCTCGCCGATCTTGACGGCCTCGATCCTCTGAAGGCAGTCCTCGGCGCTAAGGCGGCCGTGGAAATAATCCTGCAGGGCCTGGAGGAAGGGGTTGGCTGCGAAAAACTGCTGAATTCCCAGCCGGTCTCCCAGGTCGGGGAGCGGCAAAGGGATTTTGAAGTGGGCGGCAATTTTCCGGAAGACTTCCAGTTGCTGGATTTCAGCCTGGCGCATCTGGGCTTCCACCTGGAACAGGAGTTTCCGCAGCCTAAGCAGATAATCGTCATTTTCGCGGTATTCCCGGACTTTGTGCTTCAGAAAGTTAAGTTGGTGCTTTCTGGCCAGGGTGTTGTAGGAGATGACTTTGCTCATGGGGGGAAGCCTCTCTCTGCAAAATGATCTACGGGTGGGCCAGGGATCATGGGCGCCTGTTGGAAAAATTATCATCCAACCTTGCAGATTCAAGGCAAAAAGGTTAATTTCGTCAGATATGAAAAGCACGGAGATACCTGACTTTGCCAAAATGGGGGGCTTGGTGCCGGCCATTGTCCAGGAGGCGGCCAGCGGCGAGGTGCTGATGCTGGCCTTCATGAATGAAGCGGCCTGGGTCGAGACCTTGAAAACCGGCGAGGCCCATTATTTCAGCCGCAGCCGCAACGAGCTCTGGCACAAGGGCGGCACCTCCGGCCACGTGCAGCGGGTCAAGGAGATCTACCTCGATTGCGACAATGATACGATCCTCCTGAAGGTGGAGCAGGTGGGAGGCGCCGCCTGCCACACCGGTTACCGCAGTTGTTTTTACCGCCGCCGCCGGGGGACCGGCTGGGAGGTGGTGGGTTCGCCAGTCTTTGATCCCAAGGAGGTGTACGGAGGTGTCTAAACTGCGACTGGGGCTCCCCAAGGGCAGCCTGGAGAAAGCCACCCTGGAGTTGTTTCGCCGTTCCGGCTGGCATATTCAGGTGAATGGCCGGAGCTACTTTCCGGACATCGACGATCCGGAGATTACCTGCTCCATGTGCCGGGCCCAGGAAATGAGCCGCTACGTGGAGAACGGCACCCTGGACTGCGGCATCACCGGCAAAGACTGGACCATGGAGAACGACTCCAAGGTGACGGTGGTGGCTGACTTGATGTATTCCAAGTCTAGCCTCAACCCGGTGAGCTGGGTGCTCGCGGTGCCTGCGGAGTCAGAGATCAGGTCCCTCAGGGACCTGGCGGGCAAGAAGCTGGCCACCGAACTGGTGAACTACACCCGCCGCTATTTCGAGCAGCGCCAAATCCCGGTAAGTGTGGAGTTTTCCTGGGGGGCCACCGAGGCCAAGGTGGCCGCCGGCCTGGTGGACGCCATCGTCGAGGTGACCGAGACCGGCAGCACCATCAAGGCTCACGGCCTCAAGATCGTTCACGAGCTGTTCCAGAGCAATACGCAGTTCATCGCCAACAATCAGGTGTGGGAAAACGACGCAACGAAGCGGGAGAAGATGGAATCTCTATCGGTTTTGCTCCTGGGGGCGCTCAGGGCCGAACGCATGGTGGGCCTGAAGATGAACATCCCGGAAAAGCAATTGAAGAGCATCGTGGACCTGCTCCCCAGCCTGCTGGCCCCCACCATCGCCAGCCTCTATGAAACCGATTGGTATTCGGTGGAGGTGGTGGTGAACTCCTCCGAGGTCAGGAACCTTATCCCCAATTTAATCCGGGCCGGGGCCCAGGGGATTGTGGAGTATCCGCTGCATAAGGTGATTTGATTCCGCACTTGTCCAACACCCATTAATCCCAAAGGTGTTTCAACCCCGAGGGGGAGATGCCCGGAAGGTTGCCCAACGGGCAGCTAATGCCGGCGAGGCACACAGGTGCTCTGATATGAATGAGGCTTTCGAGGCTGATACCACTCAACCGGTCAGCGACCCCTGGTGGCTGGCCGGTCTTCTCTTTACGCCCTTGCGCTGGCTCATGGGCTGGTTCTTCTTTTCGGCGCTGTGGCGGCGCCTCGTGCTCGAATATAAGCTCGACCCAGGGGGGCCGGGTTACGTGGGCGAGAAGATCAATCATTTCCTGCCCCACGCCCTGCTGATCGGGCCGATGATCGCCAAGATGCTGGACCATCCCCCATTGCTGCTTCTCAACCTGTGGTTCTTCACCCTGGTGGAGGGACTGGCCGGTATCGCGCTGCTGCTGGGAGTGGCGACCCGGCTTGCCGGCCTGGCTCTGGCGTGCCTCGCTTTCGGCATCCTCCTGGGGTCGGGATGGCTGGGCACCACCTGCCTGGACGAGTGGCAGATCGGTTGTCTGGGTGTGGTCAGCGGCTTGCTCATCATCCTCGCCGGCGGCGGTCCCCTGTCCGTAGATGCCTGGCTGGCCAGGCGCCTTCCGAACCTCGCCTCCGGGAGGATATTCCCGCTTTTGACCTCTGGAAGTTTGCCGCTGGCTCGCCCGGCTGTGCGCGGCCTGGCGCTTGCCGCCGGCATTGTCTGCCTGGCGCTCACCTTATGGACCAACCAGGTTTTCCACGGAGGGGTTTGGGGGCCGCTCCATAACAAATCAGTCAAACCCCATTTGCTAGTGACTGAAGCGGCGCTGAGCCCTGATGGCCGACTCAGTTTTGACGTTTATCGCGATGAAGGGGTGGACACCTACGGCGCCTTCATTGTCGAGGTGGATCTGGTAAACTCTGCGGGCGCGGCGGTCTATCGGTGGGATAGCGCGGCCCTGGCAGCCGTCGCCCCTGGAGATATCCGCAACCGCTGGCTGGTGAAGGTTAAACCGGTCCATTATGGCCTGGAGGTGCCGCTGGGAGGCAAGGCGCAGGTGCGGCTCTCTCTGCCTGCCGGCGTGAGGCCCGAATCCCGGTTGGCAGTGGTGCTCCACGACGTGAGCGGGGCCAAATGGTCGGGGCCAGTGACTGCTGAGTGATAAATCTTATATCAGTGGTTACTAATAGTCCGTAGTCCGTGAGGGGGGAAAGCAAAGCGCCTCCCGCCTTGAGCATTATGCCTTCTCTATCTTTCCCCTCTGGAATTTTGTGCTGCAAGGCGACGGCAAAGCAGGGCGACTGTGAAGAAGAACCTGCCGCCAGGACTTTTCATGCGCGAATATGTTGCGGCACCCTGTTAGGCCATACTCAAAAACCCAAGGCGGGATGCGCTTCGCTTTCCCGCCCTACGACTGCTCAAAATAACCCCTATTAGACCGAACAGAGGCGGCATTCTTCGGCGAATTCCTGGGACAGGGTGAGGGCCCGGGTTGCGCTCGGCAGGCTCAGGACCTGGCCCGGCTTGGAGCCGTAGCGGTAAACCGTGATGCCCTTGAGGCCCAGTTGCCAGGCCAGCCGGTAGGCCCGGGCGATGTCCGCGAGGGTTGCGTCCGGGGCCAGATTGATGGTCTTGGAGACCGCGTTCTCCACATGGGCCTGGAAGGCGGCCTGCATCCGCACCTGGTAATCGACGCTCACCTCGAAGGTGGTGGGGAACAGGCGCCTGAGCTCTTCGGGCAATTCCTGAAAGGGCCGCACCCGGCCGCTCCCGAGAATGGAGGGCAGCCAATCCTCGTAGTTCAGGCCGAACTCCTGCAACTTTTGCAGGAACAACGGCTGAACCTCTTCAAATTCCTGCCCCTCCAGGGCCCGGCGCCGGTAGGCCACCGCGAAGAGAGGTTCGATGCCGCTGGAGGCGCCGGCGATGATACTGATGGTGCCGGTGGGGGCCACGGTGGTCACGGTGGCGTGCCGCCGCGGTTTTCTGCCCTCCTTAAAATAGCGGCTGTGGGGAAAATTCGGAAAGGGGCCGCGTTCCTCCGCCAGGACTTCGGAGCGGGCCACCGTCCGGGCCTGGATGCGAGCCATGAGGCGCCCTCCCAGGTCCAGGGCTTCCTGGGAATCGTAGGCAATCCCCAATTGGATAAACAGGTCCGCCAACCCCATGACCCCCAGGCCGATCTTGCGGTTGGCCCGGGTAATTTTGCTGATCTGGGGCAGGGGGTAGTGGCTCTGGTCGATGACGTCATCCAGAAAAGTTACTCCCAGGTCCACCAGGCGGTCCAACTCCTCCCAGTCCAGGCCGCCGCTCTTAACCAGGCTGCCCAGGTTGATGGAACCCAGGTTGCAGGATTCATAGGGCAGCAGCGGCTGTTCGCCGCAGGGGTTGGTGGCCTCCAGGCGGCCCAACTCCGGGGTGGGGTTGGCGCGCTCGATGGCGTCCAGAAAGATGAGACCCGGATCGCCGGTCGTGAGGGCAGAGCCGCAGATGAGGTCAAAAACCTCCTGGGCCCGGAGTCGCCCGGTTTCCTGCCGGGTACGGGGATTAACCAGAGGATAGGTTTGGTCCCGAGCCTCCCGTTCCATGAAGTCGTCAGTGACTGCCACCGAGAGGTTGAAGTTGCTGAGAATCCCCGGTTCGCTCTTGGCCTTGATGAACTCCAATACGTCCGGGTGATCGACATTGAGGATGCCCATATTGGCGCCCCGGCGCCGGCCGCCCTGCTTCACCACCGCGGTGGTGGTATCAAAAATCTGCATGAAGCCGACGGGCCCGGAGGCCACCCCCCCGGTGCTCTTGACCTGGTCGCCCCGGGGCCGCAGGTGGGTGAAGGAGAAACCGGTGCCGCCCCCGGTCTGGTGTATCAGGGCCATGTCCCGGACGCCTTCCAGGATGGAGCGCATGTCGTCTGCCACCGGGACGACGAAGCAGGCGGCCAATTGCCCCCGGGGCAAACCGGCATTCATCAAGGTCGGGGTGTTGGGCAGGAATTTCAGGGAGCTCATGGCCTCGTGAAAGGACGCCTCCTGGCGGGCCACCGCCTGGGGGCCACCGTAGCGCTTTTCCGCGGCCGCCACCCCCCGCGCTACCCGGACAAACAACTCCGCCGGGGTTTCCACCACTTTTCCATCCGGGTCGCGGCGGAGATAGCGTTCCTCAAGGACCCGCAGGGCGATGGGACGAAACTGCGGAAGGGGAGGGGAGGCGGCCATGCACAGCTCCTAAGGAATTTTGAGTTGTGGGGGCGACCCGCTGGGTCGCCCAGTTTCGGATTTCGAGTTTGATTGAATGCGAACATATTAAGGATTAAAGCTGCGGGAGGCAAGGGCGTACTGGAAGGTAAAAGTAAAAAGTAAAAAGGCAAAACGAACTCAGGGCCTTTGTTTTATTGCCTTTTGCCTTTAATCAGCTTCCGGCTACTGCTAACTCCGGTAACTGGCGTTAATCCGTATGTAGTCCTCGGTGAGGTCGCAGGTGTCGTAGAAGTCGGAAAAGGTCCCCTGGTGCAGGTGGATAGTCAGGTTGAAGGCCCCGCTGCGGATGATCTTCTGGGCCCGGGCTTCCGGCTCCGGCCCCAGCCCCTCTCCTTTTTGCACCACCAGGGAGTCGCCATACGAAATTTCCACCTGCTGGGGGTCGAAGCGGGCGCCGGAGCGGCCCAGGGCCGCCATGACGCGCCCCCAATTGACGTCCGCCCCGGCCATGGCGGTCTTCACCAAGGGTGAGAGGGCCACGGTGCGGGCCGCCTTCAGGGCCTCAGCCGCACTGTACGCGCCCCGCACCTCCACCCGGTAAAGATGCCGGGCTCCCTCGCCATCGGCCACCACTTGGGAGGCCAGATCCGCCATCACCTGGTTGAGCATCTCTCCCAGGGTAGCCATGGCTGGCCCCTCCTCCCGGAGCGGTGGGTTCCCGGCCCGGCCGCTGGCCAGCAAGAGAATGGTATCGTTGGTGGAGGTGTCGCCATCTATGGTGATGCGGTTGAAACTGAGCGGCAGGGCCCGGCGCAGCAGTTTGGCGAGGATTCTAGGGGATACGGCCGCATCGGTGAACAGGAAGACCAACAGGGTGGCCAGATCCGGATGGATCATGCCGGCCCCTTTGGCCATACCGGCCAGGGTCACCTGGCGGCCGCCGATCTCCTCCCGCAGCAGGGCGGTCTTGGGGCGGGTGTCGGTGGTCAGGATGGCCTCGGCCGCTTCGGGGAAACCCTGGGGGTGCAGCCGCTCCGCCAGCCCGGGCAAGGCCCGGGTGATCTTAGCCAGCGGCAGGGGTTGGCCGATAACCCCGGTGGAGGCGGGCAGCACCAGGGGTTCCGGGATCTTGAGTAAACCGGCGGCAATCCTGGTGCATTCCCGGGCGTCCGCCAGCCCCCCCGGGCCGGTGCAGGCGTTGGCGTTGCCGGCGTTCACCAGGATGGCCTGGGCCTTGCCGGACCTGAGGCGCTCCCGGCTGAGGAGCACCGGGGCCGCCTTGACGAGGTTGGTGGTGAAGACCCCGGCCGCGGCGGCGGGGGCGTCCGCGGCCATCAAGGCCAGGTCCAGGGCGCCGGTCTTCTTGAGGCCGGCGGCGGTGGCGGCAAAACGGAATCCGGGAATAATCAAGGTTCACCTCCCAGGAAAATTTACCACAGGGCGTTGGGGAACCAAGAAAAAAATGGAAAGCGGAGGGACGCCAGCGTCGCTGAAGCCTGATACCAAGCCCAGACCCCTGTTAAAATGCTTTAAGCGGCGGCCGCAGGCCTCCCTATAAATCTATCCGGGTTGATCCCGCGCTAACGGGTCGGGGAGCGCAGCCTGCCGAAATAGGTGGCTAGCCAGGCTGCGGCGATCAAGACGCCCAATCCCACCACGATCCAACCAATTCCAGCCTCGGGACCATGCGGGGTGAAGAACCAGAGAAGGACAAAGCCCACCACAAAATTGACAAATCCCCAAAGGGCGTTGCTGAGGGGCGAGGATTCGCCGACCCCGGGTGGCGAGGCAAAGGGCGACTGAAAGCGGTGGCCGCTAATGCCCTGAACGAAATGAGGGACGCCGTTGGCTAGAAACAGCCCGCTGACGAATTCGAGCAGGTAAAAATACCACGCCATTTCAGTTTCCTTTCAGGATATCTTGATTTCCTGCCCTTCACCAGCCCCGACCCGAAAATCACTTTCCGCAGCACTTCTTGAATTTTTTGCCGCTGCCGCAGGGGCAGGGATCGTTGCGGCCGGTCTTTTTTTGCTGCCGCTGCTTGGGTTCGGGGGCGGCGCCCTCCCCGCCGTGGCTGAAGAACATGGGTTGGGCGGCTGGCTGGGCCTCCTCCGGAAGTTCCTGGTGGGGCCTGACCTGAATATGGAAGAGGGAGCCCACCATCTCCGCCTGCATGCGGTGGATCAGATCCATGAACATGTCATAGCCCTCTCTTTGGTATTCCCGCAGGGGGTCCTGCTGGGCGTAACCCCTCAGACCGATCCCATCCCGCAGGTGGTCCATGGAGAGCAGGTGGTCCTTCCACTGGTTGTCCACGATCTGCAGCATCACCCGCTGCTGCAACCAGTGAAAGAGGTCCGGCCCGATCTCTTCGCCCCTTTTGGCGAAGCGCGCCTCCACCTGTTCTGTGAGATATTCACGCAGATCGCCGTCCAGGCTGGCCAGTGGCGGAGCGAAGCCGAACTGCTGTTGGAAGCTGGTCCCCAGGCCCTCCAGGTCCCATTCTTCCGGGAGCTTGTCGCCGGTGTATTCCTGCACCATCTCCTCGACCAGTTCCCGGCACATATCCAGGAGGTCCTCCTGGAGTCCCGCTCCGGAAAGGATCTGGCGGCGCTGGGCGTAGATTACCTCCCGCTGCTTGTTCATGACGTCATCGTATTCCAGGAGATGTTTGCGGATCTCGAAGTTATGGCCTTCCACCCGCTTCTGGGCCTTCTCGATGGCGTTGGAAACCAGGCGGTGCTCGATGGGCTGGCCATCGTCCATCCCCAGGCGGCCCATGAGGCCCTTGATGCGGTCAGACCCGAAGATCCGCAGCAAGTCGTCTTCCAGGGACATGAAGAATCGGGAGGTACCCGGGTCGCCCTGGCGGCCGGAGCGTCCCCGCAGCTGGTTGTCGATACGCCGGGATTCGTGGCGCTCGGTGCCCAGGATATGGAGCCCGCCGGTGGCCACCACCCCTTCCCCCAGGACGATATCGGTGCCCCGGCCAGCCATACTGGTGGCAATGGTCACCGTACCCAGTTGGCCGGCATGGGCCACGATCTCCGCCTCTTTTTCGTGCTGCTTGGCGTTCAGCACCTCGTGCTTGATGCCTTCCAGTTTCAGGAGGCGGCTTAAGTGCTCGGATTTCTCGATGGAAGTGGTGCCCACCAGTACCGGCTGGCCCCGCTGGTAGCAGTCCTTGATCTCCTCCTCCACCGCCCGGAATTTCTCCTCCTCGGTCCGGTAAATGACGTCGGCATGGTCCTCGCGGATCATCTTTTTATGAGTAGGAATCACCATCACATCCAGGTTGTAGATTTTCTTGAATTCCTCCGCCTCGGTGTCTGCGGTGCCGGTCATGCCCGCTAATTTTTGGTACATGCGGAAGAAGTTCTGGAAGGTAATGGTCGCCAGGGTCTGGTTTTCATTTTCGATCTTGACTGCTTCCTTGGCCTCCAGGGCCTGGTGCAGACCGTCGGAATAGCGGCGGCCGGGCATGAGGCGCCCGGTGAACTCGTCCACGATGAGGACCTGGCCTTCTTTGACAATGTAGTCCACGTCCCGCTTAAAGAGGTTGTGGGCCTTGAGGGCAGCCTGGAGGTGGTGCAGGGCTTCGATATTACTGGGGTCATAAAGATTTTCCAGGCCCACCAGTTTCTCGGCCCGCGCCACTCCATCTTCGGTAACGAGCACCGAGCGGGCCTTCTCGTCCACGGTAAAGTCCCGGTCGGCCTTGAGCTGCCGAGCCACCCGGTCCAGGAGGTAGTAGAGCTGGGTCGATTCCTCGGCGGGGCCGGAGATGATCAAGGGGGTGCGGGCCTCGTCAATCAGGATGGAGTCGACTTCGTCCACGATGGCATAGTGGAAATCCCGCTGGACATAGTCCTCCAGGGAGAACTTCATGTTGTCCCGCAGGTAGTCGAAGCCGAATTCATTGTTGGTGCCGAAGGTGATGTCCGCGGCGTAGGCATGGCGGCGCTGTTCATCGTCCAGGCCATGGACGATGGTGTCCACCCGCAGCCCCAGGAAGCTGTAAATCTCGCCCATCCAGCGGGTGTCACGCTTGGCCAGGTAGTCGTTCACCGTGACGATGTGCACCCCTTCGCCGCTGAGGGCGTTGAGGTAGGCGGGCATGGTAGCCACCAGGGTTTTGCCTTCACCGGTCTTCATTTCGGCGATTTTACCCTGGTGCAGGACGATGCCGCCGATGAGCTGGACGTCGAAGGGGCGCAGCCCCAGGATCCGGGTGGAGGCTTCCCGGACCGCGGCAAAGGCCTCGGGCAAGAGATCGTCCAGAGATTCGCCCCGCTCCAGACGTTCTTTGAACTCCGGGGTCTTGGCCTTAAGGGCCGCGTCGGAAAAAGACCGATACTCCGGCTCGAATGCGGTGATGGCGTCCACCAGGGGCGCCAGGCGCTTCAGCGCCCGCTCGTTTTGGCTGCCGAAGATTTTTTTAAAGATAAGTTCGAACATATTGGTTTAGATATCATCCACCAGGAAATAGGTTTGCATGGGGCAAATTAGATTATTTACGAAGCATCCTTTAATAACGCCAGAAATTCTTCTCTAGAGATTCCCGCGGTTTTAAGATTATTTTTTATAATGGAAACCGGCACTTCATCATAAGTTGGAATTACGAAGGGCCTGGAAATGCCGGGTTTCACATATGCTCGATGACTGCCTTCTTGACGCGCCAATTTGAATCCATTAGTCACGAATATCTTCTCCAGTACCTTCCAATGGAGCGGCGCCATCCTGGTCATATATCAGATGGCGACCACGGCGGAATGCCTTTCAATCGATACCCAGGGAGGGCTTTTCCAGCTTCCCTGGATCAATTCATAACCGCATTCCTGGAGGACTTCCGCAGTTGTCTCCATATCGTCGAGGGTAAGCAGGAAGACCTTGACGGCTTCATCGAGCGCCTTGCGGGCTGCTTTCGGGGTAGGGCCTGAACTCATGACGTCCAGGGGCAGGGCATGAGCAATAAACTGATGGCCTTCTTGCCAAATATATAAGGTATATTCAATAGTTACTTCGGATGGCATAATTTATTCCCTTAATCTAAAATAGTTCCCTTATCCAGCTCCAGGAGCATGGGGACCTCGTCGCAAAGATCCGGATATTTGATGCAGTCCTTACACTCGCTCCAAATATGGGGCGGCAAATCTTCTTTAGGAAATTTTCGAAAGCCTAATCTTTTGAAGAACTCAGGGCGGGTAGTAAGTGCAAAAATCTTTTGCAACCCTATGGTTCTTGCCTCTTCCAGGCATTTTTTAACCAATCGGGAGCCCATTCCCTTTTTTTGAAATTCCGGCAAGACTACCACGGAGCGAATCTCGCCGAAATCCTCCCAATATATGTGCAGGGCGGCGACGCCAATTAACGGGGACCCGTCAAGGCGATAGACGAAGTATTCCCGTAGTTGGCTGTAAAGATCAGCTTTAGTCCGGGGCAGGACATCCCGATCGGCGAAGTCGTGCAACATCCGCCAGATTTCCGGGACTTCGTATATTTGGGCCTTGCGAATCATTTTGGGTTAAAAGGGTTACGGTAACATTTTCGCTAAGTTATAATCTTTTAACGGTGCTGATTTTTTTGCCGCCGACTGTGCGGCGGATGGGGCGCCTGCCTGCCAGCACATCATATCAATTATATCATCTTTTTGGGGATAGGAATACATGACAGTCATTGCCAAAGATCGATACGTGGTCGTGGAATACCGCATGCGCCTCGATTCCGGGGAACAGATTCGGGGCAACGCCGAAGCGCCGGCCTATCTGCAATTCGTGGCGGGCTACGGCGAGGTGCTGCCGGGGTTGGAACGCCGCCTTTGGGGGCTTAGGGAGCAGGAGGCGGTGGAGTTCCTGGTGCCCGCGGCAGAGGCCTTCGGCGCTTATGAGCCGGAAAACATCCAGGTTTGGAGTCGCAAGGTCTTTCCGTTGGACATGGAATTGCGGGTGGACCAGAAGGTGCTGCCGGCCAATCTGCCCTTCCCGCCGGAATATCCTCTGACCATCAAGGAAGTGAGGGAGGACGCCGTCATCCTGGATATGAACCACCCGCTGGCCGGCCACGATCTGCACTACATGGTGCGGGTGCTGGAGGTGCGGCCGGCGACCGCAGCGGAATTGGAGCCGCTCAAGCAGTGCAAGTCTTGCAAGGAAACGACGAGTTGCGGGACCTGAGGGCGGCTGATTGGCCTTGCCGCGCTTAGCGGGATTGGGAGAGCCTAAGCTCCCGGCCGGGCGCAGGCGGCCGGGCCGGAACGCCTGCCAGGGCCAGGGCTTGCCGCCGGTACTCCCGGGCGCGCCGCACCAGGCCCGGGGCCCATTGGGGCGATCCCAAGGCGTGGAGGTGGGTGTAAGTGGCCAGGACGTTTTCCCGGATGAGGCCTTCCCGCTGCCCCCCCATACCGGTGCCCCGGGTGAGCCGGAAGGCCATGGCGGCCTCGGCTGCCGGTTCTGGGGAGATTTGAGAGTAGTGGAACTCGTGGCCCCGGAGCCGGGCGCCCAATGGGAAGAAGGGGTTCTCCCGGACCACTTCCAGAGTGGTGTACCCGTGGCCCTGGGGTCTTTTTTCCATGACGAAATCGTAGGGGAAAAGTCCCACCATAGGGAACCTGTCTCCCCGGACCTGAATGTTCTTGCCCAGGTACATGAGACCACCGCATTCAGCATAGATGGGGAGGCCCGCGAGGGCCGCGGCCTTGACCGCCTGGCGGAAACTGACGTTATCGGCCAGACCCTGGGCGTGGGTCTCGGGAAAGCCGCCACCGATATAGAGGCCATCGAGTCCGGGAGGCAGGAGGGGATCGTCCAGGGCGCTGATCTCCACCAGTTTGGCGCCTTGACGCTCCAGGGCCTCCAGGTTTTCCGGATAGTAAAATTGAAAGGCTGAGTCCCGGACTACCCCGAGGGTTACCGGCGTTCCCCGGCTGGCCAAAGGAGTGAGGTGGGGGCCGGATTGCGTCGGCAGCGGCGGCGCCTGGGCCGCCAGGCGCCAGAGGCCCTCCAGGTCCAGGTAACGGTGGGCCAGCTCCCTGGCGGTGCAGATGGCCTTGAGGGCCATGGCGTGCTCCTGCGGGGGCACGAGGCCCATGTGGCGTTCCGGAAAGACTTCGCACTTGAGGCGGGGAATGGCCCCTAGCACCGGCAGGCCGCAGTAGCGTTGGATGGTGCTCCGCAGCATCTCTTCATGGCGCGGCCTCGCCACCTGGTTGAGAATCACCCCCCGGAGGGGGACTTGGGGGTCGAAGTGCTGACAACCGAGGACCAGGGCGGCGGCGGTGCGGGTGGTCATGGTGCAGTCCACCACCAACACCACCGGAGTGGCCAGAAATTTGGCCAGCTCGGCGGTGCTGTAAGTTCCCTGGGCATCCAGGCCGTCGTAAAGACCGCGGTTGCCTTCAATGAGGAGGGCGTCTGCGTGGTTGGCGTGACGGACCACCATGGCCATAATCTGGTCCCCTTCCATGAGGAAGGGGTCCAGATTGTGGCTGGGGCAGGCGGCGGCCAGGGCGTGCCAGGCCGGGTCGATGTAGTCGGGACCCTTCTTGAAGGGCACCAGGCGTCGTCCCTGGTCGCGCCAGGCGGCCAGGAGCCCCAAGGTTAGGGTGGTCTTGCCCGCCCCACCCCGAAGGGCGGCCAGCAGCAGGCGGGGGCAGTTCATTAATTTCTCTTCGCTGCGCCTTCTTCGTGGGGAATCTCGATGAAGCTCCCGCCAAAGTAAGTGTAAACGCAGCGACCGTTGTCGATCAAGTCCTTGATGGCGAATTTCACCATGGTCTTGTCCTGGTCAGGATGCTCTTTGAGCACGGCCTTCTGCAGGTCCATGGCCTTGAGCTGCTTCTTGCCCTGGACCGATTTGACCAGGTTGTAGATGAATTCCACCAACTCTTCTTTGGATAGTGCCATTTATCCCACCTGCTTTAAAATTTAAAATGCATCGACGTCCGATAGGTGTCATAAGCCCAGCGGTAGTCGTCGATGTGCTGGAACATGAAGGGAATGTCGCAAACCTCGAAGAACTTCTCCCAACCGATGCGCTCCACCCATTCGCCGACGCGTTCCCACTTATTGGCGCCTTCGGCGTACTTGGTGATAATCTTACGGACGGCCTTCACCACCTCCGGCCAGCGGGGCGGGTTGTTGGGCAGATAGGGCACCGCCAGCTTGGAGAACATAGGCGGGGTCTTGGAGTTGGAGACCTTGCCGCCCACCAGCAGGGCGACGCCGCCTTTCTGGGCGTCGAACACCGGCAAGGCCGGGCACATGGTGTAGCAGTTGCCACAGTACATGCAGCGCTCTTCGTTGATGATCACGCTCTTTAGGTTCTTGTCTGGATTGGGCCGGATGGCGCCGGTGGGACAGGCGGCGATGGTGGTTGGAATTTCGCAGAGATGGCGCAGCCGCTCGTGGTTCACCTTGGGCGGGGTGCGGTGGATGCCCAGGATGGCGATGTCGGAGCAGTGCACAGCGCCGCACATGTTCAGGCAGCAGGCCAGGGCGATGCGCACCTGGGCCGGCAGCTTGTGGCTCCCGAAATACTCATACAGATCGTCCATCACCGATTTGACGATGCCTGAGGCGTCAATGGCCGGGGTATGGCAATGGACCCAGCCCTGGGTATGGACGATATTGCTCACCGAGTGGCCGGTGGCGCCAATGGGCACGCCCATCTTTTTGCAAGCGTCCTTGACACCGGCGATGTTGTCCTGTTTGGTGAGCAGAAACTCGACGTTGTTCCGGCTGGTGAAGCGCAGATAGCCATCGCAGAATTTGTCGGCGATGTCGCACAGTTCTTTGACGAAGTCGGTGGTTACGAGCCGGGGGGACCCGCCGCGGACGGAATAAACCTTGGCGCCGGATTCGGATACGTGCACCAACACTCCGGGTTCCAGAATCTGGTGATATTTCCATTTGCCGTAGTTCTCTTTGATAACGGGCGGCAAGAATTTATCAAATTTCGGTGGTCCGATATCGGTGATACGCTCAGCCATTGTCTTAATTCCTCCTTATCTAATCGCCCCTAAGTCAGCAAAGGACTTCTCTGGGCGCTGATCTTACAGTTTGATGTACTTGCGGCCCTTTGCCTCGGCCTCGAAATCTTCCGGGTGCCAGAAGAAGAAGGGGTTGGCCCGGGGGGTCCGGATGGTCTGCCGGGGCGGTTCCAGGCCCACGGACTGGAAGAAATTCCGCATGCCCAGGCGCAGCATCAACTCACCGGTGCGCTCCCGGTTCTTGCCGTGTTCCGACCACCATTCATGAATGTTGCCCACCAGTTCCATGAATTCGTCATAGGGCGCTTCCATGTGCATGAAGGGCACGATCACCCAGCTCATCTGGGCGCCTTCCAGGATGGGGGCGTGGGAGCCCAGGAGCAGGGTGGCGCCGGTCTCGGTGCCGATCCGCAGGGCCTGAGGCATCAGGCTGATGCAGTGCATGCAATGGTTGCAGTTCTTGTTGTCGATGGCCAGCTTTTTGCCGTCATAGCTCATGCAGATAGTGGGGCAGAGGTCGGTGACATCGGCCTTGATATCCAGCTTGGCATAAGGAGTGCCGCCGGCCCGGGGTTTCAGTTCACCGGCCGCATAAGCCGCCACCGCAGCCTGGTCAATGCGAATGTCATCCTTCCAGACGCCGATGACGCTCATATCGGCCCGGGCCACCGCGGCCACGCAATCGTTGGGGCAGCCGGAGCATTTGACCTTGAACTTATAGGGGAAGGAGGGGCGGTGCATATCGAACTGGAAGTTCTGGGTGACCTGGTTGCACAGGTCCATGGTGTCATAGCAGGCGTATTCGCACCGGGCTTTGCCCACGCAGCAACTGGGGGTGCGCATGGCGGAACCGGAACCCCCCAGGTCCCAGCCCTTGGCGGTCAATGCCGCAAAAGTGGGTTCCAACTCATCGGTGGTGGTTCCCAGAAAGACCATGTCGCCGGTGGAGCCGTGCACGTTCAGGACCCCGGAGCCGTGCTCGTCCCAGATGGCGCAGAGCTCCCGCAGGGCCTTGCTGGTGTAGAACCAACCCGAGGGCTGGTTGATCCGAATGGTATGGAAGTGCTCCACGCCGGGGAATTCGTCCGGCAGGTCGGAGTAACGGCCGATGATGCCGGAGCCGTAACCCAGTACGCCCACGATACCGCCGTGCTTCCAATGGGTGATCTTGTCTTTATAGGACCGATCCAACTGCCGTAGTAAATCGCGGGTTGCCGGCTTTCTGGCGGCCACCCGCTTCAGGTCCTTGACGAAGCTGGGCCAAGGTCCGGTCTCGAGTTGATCCAACAACGGGGTTTCGGACATTAAACTCTCCTCCCTCTCTTAATGGTCCCCAAAGGGCTTATTCTTTTTTTCACAAAATCATTCCTATCTCATAACATCAGGAGACATTTGTCAACTAAAAAAATTGGAGTCTATGATGCCTCCAGGAATTGCACAGGTCCCAGTTCCTGCAAGGCCTCGGCGCACCGGGCCGCCGGCCCCATCACCATGACGACCAGGGACTCGGGGTGCAGATGCTCATCAGCCGCCCTGGCCGCGGTCTTCAAGGAAACGCCGCGAATTTGGTCACAATAACCCTTAAGGTAATCGAGGCCCAGGTCGAAGAGGTCGATGGATAGCAGTTGGCGGCTGATACCGTTGGGGTTCTCCAGACCCAGGGGGAAATGGCCCACGTGATAACTCTGGGCCTCCTCCAGTTCCTGGGCTGTGAGTCCCTGTCGGCGGAAGTCCCGGACCACCTGGCCGATTTCCTTCACCACCGCGGCGGTGTTGGCCGCCGGGGTAAAGGTGGAGATGATGAAGGGACCCGGGGCCCGGCGGAAGGAGAAGCTGCTGCGGATGCCGTAGGTGAAGCCCAGATCCGAGCGGATACGGGTCATGAGTCGGGAGGAGAAGCCGCCCCCACCCAGGATGTAGTTTACCAGCTTCAGAGGGAAGTAATCGGGGTGCGAGCGGGGCGGGCCCAGGTGTCCGACCCGAATCTCACTCTGGGTCAAATCGGGCCGGTCCAGGAGATAGATGCCGGGGGAGCAGAGCTTATCAGGGGCCGCAGTGAAGGCCTGGCTGGCGGGGCCGCCGCCGCGAAAGTTCCCCCAGAGGCGCTCCGCTTCCCGAACCAGGTCGGGGAATGCCACCATGCCCACCGCCAACAGGGTAGAGGTTCCGGGAGTGAACTGGCGCTGATAAAAGCCTTGCAGGTCAGCGAGCGACAGGGCCTCTATTGTCCTCAGGTCGCCCGCCGCCTGATGGCCGTAAGGCGAATCTCCGAAGAACAGGCGCAGGTAGCGCAGAGTGGCCAGCTCCCGGGGGTCTTGCAACTGTTGTACCAGCTCGGCGCGGCGGCGCTCCCGGATCAGGAGGAACTCGTCCTCCGGGAAGGCCGGGGTCTGGACGACCTCCGCCAGCGTGGCCAGATGTTCCTCAAAATCCTCGGCCAGGCCCTCCAGAGAGACCAGGGTGGCGTCAAAGCCGGAGTGGCCCGAGAGGCTCGCTCCCCGGGCTTCGATATCCTGGGCCAATTGCAACTGGCTGCGGCTGGAAGATCCCAGGGTGAGAAGCTCCGCGGCCCAGTCGGCCACCCCGGGCTTCCCCGGCGGGTCGGTCTCTGAGCCCCGCTTGGCCATGAAGGTGAGACTCAGCCACGGCGCTCGGGCGTACTCCACCCCCAGCAGGTTCATGCCGTTGGCCAGGGTAGCCTGGTGGATTTCGGGGAGAAAGTTTGGCATATCGCGTCCTTTTTAGTGAGCAGTGAGCAGTAAGCAGTGAACAGTTAAAGACAAGTGATCAGTGATCAGTGGCCAGTCAGTAGGGTGGGCACTGCCCACCGATTCCTTATAATCAAAATTTGAGATGGATGTGTTCGCTGCAATTGTTCAGGTCAAGGCTCCGCATGATGGGTTAAGGGGACCTGTGAAAGCTGCATTACCTGGTTTTCCTTTTATCGAAAACCGGAAACCGCTTTATAAGGATTAATGGTGGGCAGTGCCCACCCTACACGGCTTTTGTTCACGCAAACGGCCCCAGTCTTATATGGCGGCCTATGACCGCTGCAACTGACCCCTGGTCCCTAACCCCTGGCTACTGACTACTGACTACTGACTACTGCTCACGCCAGGGGCCCCAAAGAGGCGCTCTCCTCGGGCGAGACCGGCTGCAGGGTGACCACGGTGCGATTGTCCGGACGCAGGTAGGTCTGGGCCACCCGCAGGATGTCCGCCTCGCTGACCGCCTCGAAGGAGGCCAGGATGCGGTTGGCCCGGGAGGCGTCGCCGGTCTTCAGGTGAAAGAGTCCCGCCAGCAGGCCCCGGAAGAAATTGTGGGAAAGGCTTTTGACCATTTGGGACCGCACCAATTTCTTGGCCCGGGCCAACTCGAGAGATTCGACTCCGTCCCGGCGCAGACGCTCCAGGGACCGCCACATCTCCTCTTCCAGGGCCGTCAGGGGGACCCCCGGGGCGGCCACCGCCACCACCACCATGAGGTCGGGATCCTGGCCCGCAAAGGGCAGGGGGGCCAGCTCCACTTCCAGGGAGGCGGCCTTGCCGGGGCGGACAAATTCCTGGTGAAAGCGGGAGGCCTTACCGCCGGTGAGGATCATCGACAAGAGCTGCAAGGGATAATAGTCCAGATGCCCCATGTCCACCACATGGTAGCCCGCCAGCAGGGCCTCCACCTGGGAGACCTTTTTGACCACGGCGCGGCGTTCGCCCCGCTGGGGGGGCTCGGAGAAGGGGCGCGGCGGGGTCGTCCCGGGGTTGGGGATAGCCCCGAAGTAGCGGTCCACCAAGTCCCGGGCCCGACCGGGGTCGGCGTCCCCAGCGATGACCACCGTCAGCTGGCCCGGGTGGTAATGGCTGCGGTAGTACGCCAGGCAATCCTCCAGGCTCAGGTGGTGCAAATCCTGGTCCCAGCCGATCACCGGCCACTGGTAGGGGTGCTGGGTGTAGGCGGCGGCGAACAGTTCCTCTTCCACCAGACCCAGGGGACTGTCCACGCTCCTAAGTTTGCGCTCGCTGATTACTACCTGCAACTCCGGAGCGAAGGTGTCGTTGTTCAGCTTCAGGTGCAGCAGGCGATCCGCCTCCAACTGGAGGCCCAACTCCAGGTGTTCGGAGGGCAGGTTTTCGAAGTACGAGGTATTATCCCGGGTGGTGAAGGCGTTGATCTCCCCGCCCCGGGACTGGAGGATGCGGGAGAACTCTTCGGGTCCCCGGGTTTCCGTACCCCGGAACATCAGGTGCTCGAAGAGGTGGGAGATGCCGGTGATCCCCGGCAATTCGTTCCGGGAGCCCACATGATAATGGAGCTGCAGGGAGATGATGGGGAGACTGGCGTCGGGCAAGACCAGAAGGGTGAGGCCATTATCCAGGGTGTGTTGCACCAGGTCGATTCCCGGCTGCCAGGCCGCCGGCGCGAACTTGGGGGATGGGGTCACGGGTTCCTCCTGCGGATTTTTCGCCTTCCCTCGCTCAGCAGGGGAGGCGCTTGGATTGATCTAGTCTTGGGCTCCATGTGAGAAAGGCAAAAGTAAAAAGTAAAAAGGCAAAAAGGAGGCGGCTCCTAATTTTTTCTTTTTTTTCCTTTTTCCTTTTTCCTTTTGCCTTTTCTATTTTACCCCGATCCGGATCGGAGAGATCGGCAAAATTCCTCCTAGTGAACAGAGGGAGGGGGTGGATAACCGCTCCAGCGGCGCAGCAGATCCTCATCCACTTCCATGGTCACGGGTGTCATTTGGGCAATGGGAATGGTCTTGGGGGACTCGCCCTGGAGGACCCGCCGGGCCAAGGCGGCGGTGTCCGCCCCCAGGCGGCGGTAGTCCAGGACCAGCCACAATAAGGCCCCCTGGTGCGACCCCTCGGGATAGCCGCTCACCACTATGACCTTGAGGCGCCGGCCCCAATCCAGCACCAAGGGGGCGTAGCGGCCGGTGCTGGCCGCAGCAGGGAGATAGAGTACCCGGGCGCCGCCTGCCAGGAGACGTTCCAGTTGCGGGCGATCCGTAGCCGCGGCGCTGCTGGCCTCGATCAAGGGTTTGATCCCGAACCGGGGAGCTAATTGGCCAAATTCCCGGGCCAGGTCCGCGGCCACCCCGTCGGTGGGATCGTATAACAGTCCCCAGGCCGCGCTCCCCAGGAGGCCGGAGCCCTCCTTCAAGGCTGCTTCCAGGGGGGGCGGCGAGGCGATGCCGGTGATATTTTCCTGATGCTCCCCGGGATGCTCCGGCGCATAGACGGCCTTGGTGAAATAGGGATTGGCCACCAGGGCGAAGACCACCGGGGTGTTTTTCACCTCCGGCGCCACCTGAAGCAGGGCCGGGGTGCCCAGGACCACCAGCAGCCGGGGCCGGAGCTGCTGCGCCCGCCGCAGTTGCTCCCGGATTTCCGGGTCGGCGTCCGGGGCGCACACCACTTTCAGGGGAATGTCCTTGAGGTTTTCTTCCAGGCCCGCAATGGCCTGGCGCATCCGCGGCGAATCCGGGGAGCAAAAAATGACAACGGGATTCTGCCGGGAAGAACGGCAGCCCCAGGTGACCAGCGCCAGGACCAAGGCCAGAGACAGGAATAGGAACAGGACCAGAAGCTTGCGGTTTTGGATTTTCGGTTTTCGGTATATGCATCTCTGAGTGGGAGGGCTGGTGTGCTGCTTCATAATTGCCAGGACGTTTCGAATTACGGTTTTAACCCCTTCCCAATGGGACCTCAAAACCCTGGACCGGTTGCCGGATACTATTGGCCCAAGTGAGCAAAACGCCTCTCAATGGATGATTTTTCCTATCCGGTTCCAGCGCACCTGGAATTGTTGAGTGTCCCAGGAATGGTGGCGAATCAGCCCCTCCAGTCCCCCCAGGAAGCTCTGGAGGAATTTTGGTTCCCCGGGAGGCCCCTTCCACGAGAAATAGATGATCGTGGCCCTACCCTTGAAAGCGCTCATGTTGACGAAACCCCAAAAACGGCTGTCGAAGCTGCGGTCCCGGTTATCGCCCATGCAGAAATAGCAGTTGGCAGGGACCACCACCGGGCCGTAATTATCCCGGGGCGCCTGGTCGGCCGGGATAACTTCGTCGGGGTCTTTGAAGATGGCCTGGGGTGTGATGTATTGCTGGCCGTTAATGTAAACCTTTTTATTGATAATCTGCAGCTTATCACCGGGCAGGCCGATGACCCTCTTGATATAGTCCTTGGGTTCGATATAGGCCGGGTTATCGCGGTAAGCACTGGTTGGCGGCTGATTGATATAGCCTTTGCTGGGGTCCAGGGTGAAGATGAAGACCACCACGTCGCCCCGCTGGGGTGTGCCCACCGGGACCAGTACCCTGTTGCTGAAGGGGTTGCGGATGCCGTAGCTCGATCGGTTTACCAGGAGGTAGTCCCCCACCAGCAGGGTGTTTTCCATGGACCCGGAGGGAATGGAAAAGGCCTCGAAAAGAAAGGCCCGGATGACCAGGGCCAGGATGATGGCGATGCCCAAGGCCTCGCCATATTCCCGGAAGATGGATTTCTGCCGCGGACGCAGGCTGGGGGCGGATCCCTGAAGTTTGGCAAACAATGTTTTTATATTCCTTGAATGGTAGTGGGGCAACGGGCGCTAGCAGCGCCGGGATCCCTTAATCCATGGGTGCGAATTGATCCTGGGGGGCGCCGCATAAGGGACAAACCCACTCCGGAGGCAGTTTTTCAAAGGGGGTGCCGGGCGGGACGCCATTGTCTTCGTCACCCTGGGCGGGATCATAAATATAACCGCAAATCTGGCACTGATATTTCTGCATGATGAGCTCCTTTCTCAGTTGGGTGCGACCCGGTTGAGTCTCCGGATCAGGGCAGGGGCGGCCGCGAAGGAGTCGAGATGATGCGCCGCTTTAAGACGGGGGTTGCGGTAGGCCACCAGGGACACCCCGGCATTGGCGGCAAAGTCCTGGTCTACCTCAGAGTCCCCGATATAGATGGCGTCCCGGGCCTCGAGACCGAAGTGGCCCAGGATGCGTTCAAATGATTCCGGGTGCGGTTTGGGGCGGGAGACGTCCTGGGCCGAAATCACCAGGTCAAAGCCTGCCGTCAAGCCGTGGTATTGCAGCACCGCACCGGTGGTGGTAGTGCGATTGGTAGCCAGTGCGGTGAAACAGCCGGGGCGCAAAAAGTTCAGGAATTCCCGGAGGTGCGGCTCTTCCACCATCATCGGAATAAAGGGCCCGTAATCGTAACTGCGGGCGAAATCGAAGACCGACTGCAGGCTGGGGAAGCCCTTAAAGAGATATTCGAGGGATTCCAGGACAGTATGGCTGTGGACATAATCCTCGGCCTGGGTGCTCAAGCGCGGGCGCTCAAAGCGGGCCAGAATGGTATTATAAAAGGCGATGTTGGCCTGCCGGGAATCGAACAAGACCCCATCGCAATCGAAGGCTACCAGCTTGATCAAACCAGGTGTCCCGAATAAATAGAAATGGAGGCGCCCCCGCTGGCGGCGGGGGCGGAATCCCTGCCCAGATTTCAGTAATTAATTTTACTAGGTTAATTTGAAATATCCAGGTTGTCAATAGCCCAGCCAACGGAGCTGCCTGGCCGAGTCCGGGTAGCAAAGGCGTCCCGCCTGTGTAAGGTTAATTTGTGAGTTTAGTTCACACAGGCCAGAGGCCTAGGCTACCAATTCGGGTAAGGGTAATTTCAGGGCCCGCCTCCCCTTAAAAAATGCTTTTCCCTTGATTTTTAGCGGGAGTTTTCCCAAAATGCAGGAATGCCTGAAACTTCCGAAAGTTCGCGGCTTCCGGCCCTGAGAAACCGGCTGGCGTCCCGGGACTTCGACGCCATCTTGATCTCCGGCCCGGAGAACCGCCGTTATCTCAGCGGCTTCACCGCCGACGATCCCGACTGGGGATTGCTTCTCATCACCCAGGCCGCGGCAGTGCTCATCACCGATTTCCGCTACCAAATTTGGGCCCAACAGGAGGCCGCGGCCTTTCGGATCGAGGTTTACCGCCAAGACCTGGGGCAAAGCCTGGTGCAGTTCCTTAAGGAGTTGGGAGTGCGCCGCCTGGGCTTCGAGGCGGCGCACCTGAGCTACCGCCAGTATCAGCGGCTGAGCGCCGCCGCGGCCGCCTCATCCCTGCGGGTGGAGTGGGAGCCCGTGGAAGGACTGGTGGAAGAGCTGCGGGAAACCAAGGCCCCGGATGAATTGGCAGCCATGCGCCGGGCTCTGGAACTGAGCGAACAGGTTCTGCGCCGGGTTGCTGCGGCGCTGGCCCCGGGGCAGACCGAGCGCCAGGTGGCCTGGGAGGTTGAAAAGGGTCTCAGGGAGGCAGGGGCGGAGGCCCTGGCCTTTCCCCCCATCGTGGCCGCGGGACCCAACAGCGCCCGCCCCCACCACCAGCCGGGCGACAGGGTCATCGAGGCCGGGGAACCCATCATCATCGATATGGGCGCCCGGCTGCACGGGTACTGCGCCGATATCACCCGCACCTATCTCCTGGGACCTGCGGATGAGCGGTTTAAGGAGATTTACACCCTGGTGCGCCGGGCCCAGGTGCAGGCGGAGAGGGGACTCCGGGCCGGGATGGACAGCCTGGCGGGAGACGCCTTGGCCCGGGAGGTGATCTCCGAGGCGGGCTATGGCGAGGCCTTCGGCCATTCCCTGGGTCACGGGGTGGGCCTGGCGGTGCATGAAAACCCCTCTCTGAACCCGAACCCGGAGCGCCGCTCCTTACTCAAGCCCGGCAGCGTCTTGACGGTGGAGCCGGGGATCTACCTGGCGGATTGGGGCGGGGTGCGCCTGGAAGATATGGTGTTGCTGGAGCGAGAGGGGGCTGAGGTCTTGAACCGTTATCAGGAGTTTTATAGATGGTGAGGGAGTTTTATCCCAGCCCCTCAATATCTAGATATTGCGCCTACTTAGGAAAACTAGGGGTCTGTTCAGCAATCGGTTATCCATTTAAAAGACTGATTTGTACCCCCCCTTTTTCAAGGCGATATTATACTTGACAGACCTGGAAGCATGATATAAGCTCTTGTCACGCTTGCGGAAATCGGGTATAATATCGCCTCTTAGGAGAAGGGGCGATGGGTATACTTGGTAATTTTAACAAGCTTTTCCAGGAATTACAGGGTGGTGAAAAGACCCTCCCTGGAGATTATTTCCGGTTTTTTGAGTGCGGCTTGCCAGCCCGTGAAAGAAACAAAAGGTGGATTGTGGCGCTAAAAGCCTACATAGATGCTAGCGGGATGTCGAATATAAGGAAAGACCCCATTTTGCTTCTTGGCGGATTTGTTGGCGTTGCCCAAACCTGGGCGAATTTTTCAGATGCTTGGCAAGCAGAGCTTGATAACCCTCCAACCATTGAATATTTTAGTCTAAATGAAGCATTTCATCCCAAACATGATAGTCAGTTCAAGGGATGGGATAAACAGGATATTATGCTTAAAATCAATAAATTAGTAAATGTGATTAAGTCAACTTTCCCCTTGGGGCGTGTTGCTTCATATATTGATAAAAGAGAGTATGGCCAATTAATTATAAAACAAATCCCTAAACGTAGAAAGGACAATCCATATTGGTTATGTTTCCAGCATCTAATTGTTAATGTGGTTGCTAAACAACATAAATCAAAGTCTCAATATAAAGTTCCTATTGATTTTATATTCGATGAAGAGGGTGAATTGGGTTACGATTGCGCCAAGTGGATGAATTATTTTAAAATGACCGTGATTCCTAAATATGCCCTTCCTTATTTCGGCACCATAACTTTTGGTGATGATAAGAAGATTGTTGCGCTACAAGCTGCCGATTTATATGCTGGATTATACAGGCGGCACCTATTTGAAAATAAAGCTATTTTTATGCCAATGCCGAAAGAATTGCAATTACTACAAGAAATACCTGCGATTTATGATCAACCAATAAACTTGAGAGATGTATCAATAGATATACAGAAAGAAGAAATCAGACAACTTATGAAAAAGAAGCGTTCTGACTCTACTTAGTAGCACGTTTCTTCTTAGCAATCTTATCAAATGCTTTCTCAAAGCCTTTCTTTGAAAGGGGTTCTTCGATCTTCTTGGCAGCCTCGATAAACCGGGCGGCCTGTTCTTTGTCGTCTGGCTCGGGTTTCTTTTTCCTGCCCATATCAATCACCGTCCATCTATAAAAGCGGCGTAAGGTGTCGTTTCAATAATAGCGGCGATGGCATCTTCATCGACCATTCCGAGGGCTGTAGCTGGTAATGGAACGGTGACGCGTTCCAATTTTGCTTTATAGCATTTCCGATAATAAGAAAAACGCCATTGTTCGCGTTTGAGCATTACTATGATTAGCGATTGAGTAGCGGGACTCATAGGAACCTTTGGCGTACATATTGCCACATCGTCTTTAGCTGCAAATTTATATGGATGATACTTTGCGCTCAATGTACTACCATTAAAAGCGATAGTCATCCGATTTTCATACACCCCTTTATCAACCTGGAAATATCCGCAAACCCCATTATCTAAATTGCCACACGATATAATGGGAATATTCCCAGCGGGAAGGACGCTGTAATTGTGATAATCGCCGGGAATCAAGTCAAAGAGCGATCCGAGAGCAAACCGTTGTAGGTGAAACTGCACATTATCTTGTTTTGGCTTATTCATTTTGGGCATGTACTCTATGACTGGGAAACGCACATTGCTGGGAATATGAGCTGGAACCATAAGGCGAGCAATCCGATCCGCCGTTGTCTGCCAGTACCATGAAAATCTCCATCGAACAGCAAGATTGATATAGCTCGCCATGTATGCAAGCTGCTCGGGCCGCAGTGGATGTTTTGGCTCCAAGACTACCAATCCATTGCCCGCACGTCCGCAAGCCACAAACGGAGGCGCTTGCACGCTCGCTTCACAAAACGCAGATACAGCAATTCCCATGAATCCAAAAACTCTATCTGTTGGGAGCGGGGTAACAAGACCAACCACTGCGTTGTCTGATAAGCCATTGCCGACGTATGGCACGGGACCCGCCTTGTATCTATTGAACAAATCAGATTTGGCTCGATGAAGATCAAACAATGCGTCGATACGTTTCATTTGTAATCCTCCGCATTGATTTCTTTCCCGAACCGAACAAGGAATGCAGCAGTCTGCCTAGCCATGTCATCCACGGCCGTCCGCAATGTCTCTTCCGTAAGCGGTTCGGTATCTAAGTATGCCTCTGGAACTATCTCTAAAAGCGGGTCTGAGTAGTCGATAGGCGCAGTCTTGCAGAACTTTGGAATATTCACACTGTTACCGCCGGGGTGTGAAATAAACGCTCGCAATAAAGGTAAAACTTCAGGTAATTGATTCTTTTCGATTCGGGGAGGCCGCATTTCCGATGCAGGCAGTCGTTTTGATTTCAGTTTTAAGTGACCATCGTGGGCAACTCTTGCCCAGAAAACATCTTGTTTCGGCGGATGAGGGATACCTTTTTTAATAATGATCGCGGCAACTTGCTTTTGGGCTGCCGGATAGAATAGCTCTTCTGGTAAGCTGATTACTGCTAATAACGTGTTTGAGGCCAGTAGTTCATCTTTGCGCCAAGTTCTTTCGTCATGAGCACCAAATAATGAACCAAGAGGCAGAAGCGAAAAGAGAATCTTTCCATCCACCATTGTAGATAGGGCTTGTGAAACGAACCTGTATTCCTTTTCGGACCCTTTGGAGGCAAACGGCGGATTCATCAATACTCGCGTAACAGCTTCTTCTCCTATTGGTGGCTTTGTGGCCGTAACAATGGCAGAGGCGTTCCCTTTGACCGTATGTTTTTTTAGAAAAGTATTAAAGGCATTCCGTTCATCAATGTTATTTTTACCGTCGCCCCTAAAAATCATGTTAACTATCGCTAATGCCGCAACCGTGGAAGCAGGTTCAGAACCGAAAATGTTGTATTTTTTGAAGCGCTCGATCTGTGTTGGTGTGTTACGCCGTACATAGTCAAACGCCGCAACTAGAAATCCTCCAGTGCCGCAAGCCGGGTCATATACAATATCTTCACTCGATATGCCTACCGCCTCGACTGCAAAGCGCGTAATGTGACGAGGAGTCAACACAATTCCAATTTCTTTTGCGCCATTCCCATACTTAAGAAAGACCTCGTAAAACTGACCAAGCACATCAGTACTGGAATTCATTGCAGCCCGAATATTGAGATTCAAGAGTTCCTGAATGGTCATGACTAAAGCGCTCTTGAATTTGGTGTGGTTGTCGCTATTTGATGGTGGTATAAGATGCACAAATGGCGCAAATTCCGGTTTTTCGTGCTGTTTTAGAACACTATCACTGCGTGCATTAATGTCAGCAATTAAAATAGCTAACTTGGTATCGAGATCGGGCGGTTCCTCTATGACAGAAAGCAGGAGCGCCGCAATCGTTTTTGCCCGATCGTTTCTTTCAATACCGCCGCTGTGAAGAATTTCATTGATTCTCTGGGCAGTATTCAAAAAAAGTAGCGGAGGAGGGATAAAGTCATGAACATCCGAGATTTGACCACGCAGAAGAATGGCTGTTTGCTGCGGCGAAAGTAACCCAGTTGCGATCTGCCCGTTGATAGTGACATCGTTCCACTTCCCACCAATTAACGCCTTAGTGCGAATGAGGTAGCCATGTTCTTCGCTACCAGCGACGCCGGTTGCCAAAAATGCGCGCACCTGCCCTGGGGAATCATTGATTTTGACTGCGTAGTCGTCTATGGCCTCCTGGATGGCTTGATCTTTTTGCCTTCGTGATGCTTTAGCCTCAATAATCCACAGAACATTCTCTGAAAGTTTGACAATATTTTCGGGGCGCATCTGTCCAAGGGCATTTTTAATTTGGGCGTGTGCAAGGCATTGATTCTGAGTCCAAACTTGTCCGCTGCCGACCTTACTTGGATCGCGTACAATCCAACCCAAATCGCGAAGCTGACGACGGATGAACTCATAGGCTTCGACTTCGGTCTCTTTGGCCTTCTTCATTTTGCCATCCATTACTTCCAAGGTTTAGCTATGAGTCGTTTGGTAAGTGAGCCTCTTGCCCTTGACCCCTTGCAGCAGTTTCTCGGCCCGCTCTGAATCATCAACACCCCTGGCGATGCGCTTGTTATAACGGAAATCAAACTCGGCCAGATAGCGGTGAAGATGCTGTTTCTTGCAATGCTGATATACCCCCTTCATACCACGCTTGAAGATGGAAAAGAAGCCCTCCACGGTATTTGTGTGAATTGAGGGATCGGCCTGAGAAACATATTCGCCCTGGCCGTGGCCCACGGCTCCATGCTCCGCAAAATGTTCATCCATGTGTTTATACTGCCCGGCGTCATCGGTCATCACCCTGGCTTCACGGGCAATATTTTCTTCCAGGATCGGCACAATGGTAGCAGCACTTAAACTGTCTATCACCATGCTCCGGGCTTCGCCGGATTCCCGATCCAACAGGGATAGCACCTTGCGCTTATGGGCGTATCCCTGTTTTACCGGCATGTTGGCTTCATTCCAGAGAAAAGTTTCATCCACTTCCACAATGCCGCCCCCGGAGCCGAAGGGAGCCAGGCTGCCCTCTCTCATGGCTTCCCGGATACGGTGCCCCATGAACCAGGCGGTTTTGAGAGTCACCCCAAGGGTCCGGTGAAGCTGATTGGCGCTGAAACCTTTCTTTGAGGAGCAAATCAGATACATAGCCTGGAGCCAGAGGCGCATAGGGACATGGCTATCTTCAAAGATGGTCCCGATCTTGACAGTAAAATGTTTTCGGCATACATAGCACTTGTAGGTGCCGATCCGGGTGCTTTGGCCGTTCATCTTCCCGGTGCGCTCCCGGGTGCCGCAGTGGGGGCAAACTGGACCCTTGGGCCACAGCCGGGCCTCGACAAAGGCATAAGCAGCCTCTTCATTGAGGAAACGGGGAGCGGAAAAAATTGACTTGCTCATGGCTATCTCCTTGTTAAACATACTATAACCATTCGTTTCAGGTCTGTCAAGTATAATATCCCGTTTTTCAAAGGGGGACTTAGGGGGACTTCACATGCCAAATCGAGCCTTCCAGTCCTGATTTTATGTCAAGCTCATTATAAAACACTCCACTGGCAGACAATAATTTTCAGTGGGAGGCGCACCCAAATTCATCCTGACCGGAACCGGACTCCCAAAACCCTCTTCGTTGACATTTCCGGGGATTCTGGTAATTTTGGCCCCACATGGAACCCGGCAGCATTGTGGAATTTTTCGAAGAAAAGCGCATCCTTTGCGGCGTGGTCTTGGAGCTCAAAGGGGAGCGCTTGCATGTCCTGAGCCAAACCGGCCGGGAACTAACGCTCCCCCCCAAGCGTCTCTTGCACGCCGGGCCCTCTCTACCCCTGAACCGATTAATCCGCCAGGATTTGCTGAAGCGTCTGGAGGAGGCCGCCTCCCGGCGGGAAGCCCTGAAGGCCGCCATCAATCTGGAGGAGCTTTGGGAACTGCTGGCCCCGGAGGAACATCCCGCCACCGTGGCGGAGTTGGCAGAACTGTGGTTCGGCCGCACCACTGCGGATGAAGTGGCGGCCACCGGCAGAAGGCTGCGGGAAGATCGGCTCCTCTTCAAGCTCAGGGACGAGCAGGTCGAGGCCAACCCGCCGGAGCTGGTAGCCCAACTTCGCCAGCAGCAGGAGCGGGAAGCGGCCCGGCGACAAGAACTGGCGGAGGTGGGCGCCTGGCTGCAGGAGGTCTGGGAGGGGCGGGAGCTTTCCAGGCACTATCCCTGGCGGGAATCGGTGGTGGCGGTGCTGCGGCGGATGGCGGTCAGCGGAGCTGAGGCCCCGGATTATGACCAGGGTAAGGTTTATCTGGACCAGGCCGGCCTGAGCGCCGCCGCGGCCCCTTTCCGGCTGTTGGTGCGCCTGGGGATCTTTCATGAAGATGAAGACCTGGAATTGCACCGTCTGGAAACGCCGCTGGAGTTTTCCCCCGCGGCTCTGTCTCAGACCCGGCAACTGGCCAGTTCACCTCCTGCCCCGGACCCGTACGCCGCCTGGCGCCGGGACCTGAGCAACCTGCCGCTGATCACCATCGACGGGGAGCACACCCGGGATTTCGATGACGCCCTCAGCCTGGAAGAGCTCCCGGAGGGCTGGCGTCTCGGTATTCACATTTCCGACGTCTCGACCGTGGTCCAACCCGGGGCCCCCCTGGATCAGGAGGCCTGGGAACGGGGCACTTCCATCTATCTGCCGGAACGGCGCCTGCCCATGCTGCCGGAGGAGATTTCCGAAGATCTTTTAAGCCTCCTGGCAAGGCGCCAACGCCGGGCCTTGAGCTTCATGGTGACCCTGAGCCCGGAGGCGGAGGTCCTGGACTGGGCCATCGAGCCCACTATCATCGAGGTAAGCCGCAGGCTGACTTACCACGAGGCGGAGGCCCTGATTCAGCAGGAGCCAACCCTGGCGGTCCTCTCCCGGTTGACCCGGAGGCTCAAGGAGGAGCGCCTGGGCCGGGGCGGCTATGAGCTGCAACTGCCTGAGGTTTGGGTGATTTTTGGCCCCCAGGGTGAGTTGCAGGTGTCGGTGGAGGACCAGGAGACTGCCAGCCGCCAATTAGTAGCTGAGGCCATGGTGCTGGCCAATTCCCTGGCGGCCCGCTTTCTGGCCGACCGCGGCATCCCGGCGATCTATCGCAGTCAGCCGGAGCCCCGGGAACCTATTCAGCCCAAGGACCACAAGAGTCTGTTGGAATTATGGCGGGACCGGCGCAATCTCAGCCGGGTGGTGATGGGCGTTACGCCCCAGCCCCATTGGGGTCTGGGGTTGAACTGCTATACCCTGGCTACTTCCCCTATCCGCCGCTACCTGGACCTCTTGACCCACCGCCAGCTATTGGCGGCCCTGACCGACACCCCGCTCCCTTATCGCCGCCAGGACCTGGAGCAAATCCTGCCGGTGCTGGAGCCGGCCATGCGCCGGGGTGGCAGGCTTAAGACCCGGCGGCTGCGCTATTGGCTGCTGAAGTACCTGGCCGCCCGCCTGGGACAGAAGAAGGAGGCCCTGGTGCTGGAGTCGTTGCCCCACCGCTACCGCCTGATTTTTCCTGACCTGTTACTGGAGGTGTTTATGGCGGCTCCGCCAGGTCTGAGGCTCTCCCCCGGCGACACCGTCCTGGTGCGGCTGGACCGGGTTCTACCCCGGGAGGACCAGATCAAGGTGTCGCTGGCCTAAAGGACCGACAGGAATTGCTAGGCCCTTGAACGCCGGAGTTAACTCATTTTTCCCGCCCCGAAGCCTTGCGCAGGCCTTCGAGAAAGGCCGGGTCGATTTTAGCGCCCAGGCTTTGGGCCTTATTTACATCCGCCCAGGCTTTGTCAAAGGCTTTTTTCTGGTAAAAGGCTGAGGCTCGATTGTAATAGGCATTAGCATAATTGGGGTTGAGTTCCAGGGCCTGGTTGAAGTCGGCGATAGCCTCGTCATACTTGCCTAATTCCCGATAGGCGCCCCCCCGGTTGTTGTAAAACTGGGCCTGCTTGGGGTCGAGTTCGATGGCCTTGTCGTAGGCGGGGATAGCGTGGTCAAAATCGTCCTTTTGTACAAAGATAGTCCCAAGGTTGTTGTAAGCCCAGGCAAGTTTGGGGTCGAGTTCCAAGGCCTTGGTATAGTCGGCAATGGCCTGGTCGAGGTTGCCTCCTTTCAATTGTTCATTCCCTTTAACCAGGTAGTCTTGCGCGGTCCCCGCCTCAGCAGCCCAGGCCTGGCTGGCCGCCAGCAAAGCGGCCATTGCCACCAGGATAAAAAAGAATTTTTTCATGGGTACCCCTTTTCCTTTTAGTAAAAGGCACGATAGCACAGATTTCGCTGAAAAAGCAAACGAGACCTGGGTCACTTACCCGGAATTTCTCAAACCGCCCGTCAATCAGCGTGGCGGCCTGAGAAAAACTTGGGTCCCGAAAACCGGGTTTCCACCCTACCATTCATAGTTATAGAGCACATCCGCTCCGGGGTTGCGGGGGGAGTATTGCGAATCGAGACTCAGGTTACGGTTGATCTTATATTCGATTATCACCTGTTTCTCATATTGACCCGTGATTTCGTTCAAGTTTTGACCGTAAGATATACTGGTATTGGGGGTGATCTGTTTCTTAATCCCCACCGACGGCCCGCTGGCCCCATTCTTGCTGAGATAGGGGAGGGCGGCTGCCAGGGCCTGCCCCACGGTCTGGTTGGTCAAACCCCCGCCTACACTTTGCACCCCTAAGGACAGATATTGGGACGTGGTGAGGGAGGCGGCCGGCCCCCCGAATACCAGATACGACAGGACATCCGTAGCGGGTAAAGGAGGATTGCTTTCCAGACTGATCTGGGGGTTCGAGGTCGTCCCCGTGACCGCGAGCACCAGAGTGATATCGTGGTCGCTCATCGCATAGGTGGCCCTGACATCGACCAGCATGGGCTTGCCCGGAACAGCCGGCAGGGTGACCACCGCCCGCTCCACCTTAAAAAGGCGATTCTCGACGGTGAGGGTGCCCTTGAGAGCCCGGATGGTCCCGGCCACGGCCAATTCCTGCCCCGGCTTCTTAGCCGCCTTGAGATCGATGGCCAGGTCCGCCTGACCCTTGGTATCCTTAAGAAGGACATTGCCGTGGCTTTCGATGGATACGTCGATCTGCATATTCTGATAAGGGGAAGGCTTCCGCCCGGTTTTAGGCGATGCCGGTTTTTGGTGGGCGAAGACGATATCCGGGTCGAGCCCACCGCTAAACAAGGTGGGACGCAGCAGGGCCTTGGATACCGTGATCTGACCGTTGGCCACCAGGCGCTCGAGGGGCCCTTTCAGGTGAATCGCCCCATTGAGCCAGATTTCGTTTCCCCCCCGGTTCAGCACCTGGAAATCCTGGAGCCGGGTTTCGACGCGGGAGTCACCTCGATAGTTTAGATTCCCTGAAAGGGTGAGGGTGCCCTGGCTTTCCAGGGTTATGGCCGGGATTGCCACCTGGTCCCCTTGCAAGCGAACTTCTCCCGGGCGAAGCTGATAAGTAAGGCCGGCCTGACGCAGTTGCACTGACCCGGCCCCCCAGCGGACCGACCCGGATATTTGCGGTTGGTGCGGGTCTCCTTTAGCCGACACCAGCATGTCGACCTGGCTTTCGGCGGATTCGATTTGGGGAGTGAAGGCAGTCAACAGAGACAGATTGACCTTTTCGCTTTGTACCTGGAGGTCGAGTCCTTGATCCCCCAGGGTGCCTCGAAAGGGAATGATGGAGAATTGCACCGGCACTGTCCCTTTCCAGGTGAGCCGGGAGTGCTGGGGCCCTGCCTCCAGGTTCCCGGAGAGCTTGAACTGGCCGGGATTATAGCTAAATGTAGTCGCCAGGGCGCTGATGTTCACCCCTTGAACCTCCCCTGAGGCCAGGGAGAAATTGCCGTTAATGAGGGGGGCCTGGGGCGAGCCGGCCAGGGTGGCCCCGCCGCTGATCTTTCCTGCCGCCTGATAGCCTACCGTTTGCAGTAGGTTAGCATTCAGACCCTGGACTTCCAGGCGGCCGGCGAGTTCGCTCCCCCTCGCCGTTGCCTGGACCGAGACCGTACCACCGTCGAACTTAAAGGTGGCTGCGGATATTTCCCATCCCGGGAGGCAGCGGATCTGGAAAGGGGCCTGGTTCTTAATGGCCAGGTTCTGACTCTGCCAGTCAACCCGGACGATTTGGAAACTGAGTGGCCGGTGCCTGAAGTCGGCGCTCCCTGTCAAGTTAAGGCGGGGATACTTGGCGGCAGTGGCGGCCAGCCGGAATTCCCAGTTTCCTCCCTGGCCCTGGGCCTCAAGATCGAGGTGGGAGAAGGCGCCGGCCCGGGTGCCGAGGTTCGCCCCCTTAAGCGCCAGGCTGCCGGATTGAGGGGGCCAGCCGGACAGATTGGCCGTTAGACTGGCCGATTGCAGGGTGGTTCCCTGGAAAGAGAGTTGTTGAGCTTGCGCCGTCAGGTTTACCCGGAGGTCCTTAAAGGGTCCCCGGATCGTACCGTTGGCCCTGAGAGAGTTGAAAGCTCCGGCAAGCCGGACCGGCAGGTTGCGGGAACCGGCGATGGCGGCGGAGAAGGTTAAATCGACCCCGGAACGGGAGATCATCCCCCGGACGCTGGCATCCCCGGCCGCCACTCTCATCTCGGCCCTGGCAATGTCGAGTCTCCCCGTGTTAAGGACGAACCTGGCCTGCAAACTCTTGAAGGGTTCTTTTAGCAACTGCCCCTGGGCCGAGAGCTCTCCGGCCAGGTAGAGCTGGCTGGCCGCATAACCGGGAGGCAGACGCCAGGCGCCGGTAAAAGAACTGGTTAAGTTGGTGCCGGCATATTCCGGCAGGCCCAGCAGGGCAGGCTGTAGATTTTCCGTTCGCAGGCTCAACTCCGCCTTAATCCCCCGGCTGCCTTTCCCCAAGGGCAGGAGCTGGCCCCGGGATTCAACATTAATCTTGCCAAAGTTTCCCTCCAGCAGACCTCGAAAATCTTGACTTTGGGCATCGCCTGTAAGGGTGAGGTGCAGTTTGCTCACTTTAAGGTTTTTATAACTGAAGGGCTCCAGGTCGAGGCTGCCTTCCACGGATTCGGGATTTAAGGGATGCCCGGCCCCCCGGAGGTCCAGCCGGGCATTCACCGGGCTCAAACCCTCCATTCTCTCTCCGCTCAATCCCTGAATCTGTTGAAGTTGTCCGGTGGTCAGGCCAGTGAGGAGCCCCTTGAGGCTAAAGACCGCAGGTTTGGCAGTAAATTCCCCCTGCAGCTTGAACCCGGCCTGGCCGACCGCGCCTTGGGCCTGTAGCTGCGCGCCGCCGGGAGTTCCGTGAAACTCAAACTTGCCGGTTAAGTCCCAGGCCGTCGGCCAGCTGTCCCAGAATTCCCTGATCTTGGCGCCCGGTAAAGGGCCGAGTTGGCCGCTGGCCTCGCAGGTAACTCCAGTTGCCGGCTGGCAGAGCTCGCCTTTAAGGGATAAGATGGTTTTCCCTTGCAGATTCAGTTCCAAATGGCTGATTTTGACAACGCCGGCGCCATAAGCCAGGGCAGTGGCAAATTGGATTCGCCCCTGGGGCGCGGTTATCCCCATTTCGGCCTGAGTGAGTCTGATTTCCTGGTCCGCCCTGCCTGGATGCGAGATTGCCAGAGCGGCCTTGAGAGTCAGGTCCTGGTAAGACGTCGTCCCGCCGTCCCGGGTCACCAGGACTTCACCGTGCTGGACCTCGAGATCCGTTATGTCTAGCCGGCGCAAGAAAAACGCCGCGACGCCGGCTATGAGGCCATGGGCCTCATGGGGCGGCGCCTCAGACTTGAGAAACGTCTCGAGGTTCCAATGCCCTGAAACCTGGACCGCCTGGAGCAGAGGGGAGGAAAATGCCACTTTGGCCAGAATCAAGTGTCCTGCCGGGAGAGACCGCAGCGACAGGCGCAAATTGAGGCGGGCCGTCTTTAATAACGTCTTGCCATCGGGGCCTTGGATTAGCAAATCTTTGTAGGTGATACCGGTGAAGGGATTTCCCGAGATGGCCCCGGCCGTAATTTTCCCGTTAATATGGTCCTGGATCGAGGCCAGAAGGGCAGGGCCACCCCAATTCCAACGCATCAGGGCGGGCAGTTCCAGTCCTGCCAGACCCACCAAGATTAGCACTACAAGCACAATGATGGTTAGCCGCCGCCTCATATCTTTTCCTAAAATGCGTAACCCACGGTAAAGTGAATCTGGTAAGGGCTGTCCTTTTCGTAATTGATGCGGTTGGTGGGAAAGGCAATATCGATGCCGACGGGTCCGATGGGAGAGAGATAGCGTAAACCGAAACCGGGAGAATATTTCAACTGGCCCAGGTCCATATCATGGATCTTGAAAAAGACGTTGCCTGCGTCCATAAACACTACTCCACCGATATTCTTATAGTAGAGGGGCAGAGGAAACCGCAGTTCGAGGCTGGCTATCAATTCGGCCTCTCCGCCAATGGGATCATTGGCGGAATTGCGGGGCCCGAGATAGTCGAGCTCATAACCCCGCACACTGTCGGCGCCGCCTGTGAAGAAGCGTCGATCAATAGGGATCTGGCTGGTACTTTGCATCGGTTCGATAACGCCGCACTTCACCCGTCCCGCCAGGACCACGCCGGAATCCGTTAGGGCCTGGTAATCGCGCGCTTCGACGACGGCCTGGCTGAACTGCAGCCCGGAGCCCAGGAAGGTGGGTGCGGCCTGGGTGTCCAAGGTCACCAGCTCCCCTTTGGTGGGGTTGGTTTGGCTATCCACAGTGGTAAGCCGCAGTCCCGTCTGGAGATATGACGCCCGGTACATCTTCTCTGGCTCGGTTCCCTGGAGAAGTATCAAGGTCTGCAAGGGAATGTCGAAGGGACGGGCAAACTCCAGGCCATAGCCCGCATAACCCGTCAAATTGGCCGCGAGAGTTCGTTCCAGACGGGCTTGAGTGTAGTACGCCTGGTCGCTAAACCCGGGAAGATCCAGACGCGTGGCGCCGCTCTGGTGCACAAAATCGTATTGGCTGCCGAAGATTGCCGGATTGGTAAAATTTTCTTCGAACCGGTAACCCAATAAGGAATATCTGGCGCTGAGATCCAGAATCCGGCCACCACCCCCCAGGTTGCGCCAGGTATACCCCAGGCGGGTTCTGACTAGGTCTTCGTCCCCAAATCCCAGGCCGAACTTCAAGGCATGTTTTTTCTTCTCCTCCAGTTCGATCTTGATGGGAACCTTGGATTCCTGCTGGGGCACCTTCTCCGGCGTCAACAGCACACTCTGGAATAGACCCGTGGCATAGAGCTGCCGCTGGCTGGCGAACAACTGGCTCCGGTTGAAAATCTCCCCTGGTTTAAAGGTCAGTTTTTCCAAAATCGCCGCCGGCGGAGTTTCCAGCTTCTCGGCATCCTGGATATGGGGCTTGCCAAAATAGGATAGGGTGCCTGGGTCGACCTTGAGGCTGATGCTGGCAGTATTCTTTTTTTCATCCACCACTACCTTGCCTTGCACCTTTACCCAGGGGTAGCCGTGATCGCCAAGATAATTTAAGTAACGGGTCTTCAGGGCGGAATAGCTTTGTTCCGTAAAACGGTCTCCCGGTTTCAGGGGGCTCGGGCCCTTGAGCCCGGAGAGACCAGCGTTGCCGGCAACCCGGAGGTCCACGCCGATAACCTTGACCCAGGGTCCTTCCTGGATATGCAGGGTCACATCCGCCTTGCCTCCCCCGATCTCGCGAACTTCAGGAGTGATTTCTGTATGGAAGAAACCCTCGTTGCGGTAGTAAATTTTCAGGCGGTCAACATCATAATCGAGGTCAGCCCGGCGGAAGGCAGGTTCTCCTTTCCAAAAGGTCCACAGGGAGGGCCGCTTTTCGGACAATTCCTTTTTGATCTCCGCGGTTTTGATGATTCTATTACCCACTATCTTGAAAGAGTGCAGCTTCAGGTTCTCCTGCGGACCCGGCGCGGGTTGACTCCCAAAAGCCTGGGGCAGAGATAGAAAAACTAAGACCAGGGTGAAGCCTATAAGCCATCTTTGGCTGAATACAAGTTTTGGCACCCCGATGTCCTTTTTCTCGCAGGAGCAGCCCCAAGATGTGGCGCCAGACGGAATCTTGCTTTGACCCCAGAATACCTTCCGGCTGCACCGGCGCGCCAGGCGCCGATCTTTCCAAAGGTCAATTCTTTATTCGTATTTCTTGGCAAAGACCTGGGGTCGGCCCGGCCCTGAAAAAGAAAATCGGAGAGTTGGTATCATCGTTCAATTCCACATATGCCTTCCTTACCAGATCAGTAATCTGCGTCGGCTCGATTTTGGAATATCTTTTCATTTTTGAAATGTTTTCTAAAGTGTATTAAAACTTACAAAGTAATCCATCTGTTACAGCTTTATTGGTAAGCGTGTTCCGTCGGTGCTGCAATATTTTGGCATTTAGTTGGATTTCAAATGGCATATTCAGTATGTATTGGTAAATTGTGTTTTTCATTTATTTGGAAAGTAAGTTCAACTCCGCCAAAGTCAACCGGGGCTCAGGTAAATCCATTCCCTGACGCGGCCTCATCAAACTGGGCTGTTCTGGGCACCGGCCTTCTCCACGCAGTCCCACCTTGCTTTTTACAGGTCTCATAATTAGTCTTAGATGAAAAATTTAGGCGTTCCCCAATTCCACGATTTGTTTGGGCGGCGCCTGCGCAGGAAGCTTGGTTCCGGGGCTATAATCAGAGTAGAGGGAAAGCCGATGGCTCGCTGGGAAGAGATGAACATGCCCGAATTTGAGGCGGCCCGGGACCAGGGGCAACCGGTGCTGCTGCCGGTGGGATCCCTGGAGGAGCACGGGCCGCATCTGCCCCTGGGAACCGACGCCTGGCACGCCCTGGAGGTGGCCCGGCGGGTGGCGGCCCTGCGGCCGGCGATAGTGGCGCCACCGGTCTTTTACGGCCTGTGCCGCTCCACCCGGGAGCACCCGGGAACCGTTAGCCTCCAGGGCGACACCCTCAGGGCTATCATCCGCGACCTGGGCCGGGAATTCCACCGCCAGGGCCTGCGGCGCCTGGTGTTGATCAGCGGCCACGCCGGCGGCACCCACATCTCCGCCCTGCTGGAGGCCGGGGAGAGCCTGATGGAGGAGTTGGCCGACCTGCGACTGGCGGTGGTAAATATTTTGGACCTGCTCCATGAGGTGCTGGCCGCCAACCCGCACCTGGTGGCCACCCGGGGAGACGCCCATGCCGGAGAGGTGGAGACCGCGGTGATGCTGGCTGCTTATCCCGGCCTGGTCCAGGGCCGCGCCCCGGCGGAATGGCCCAATTTTCCCAAATACCGGCTGGTGCGGAACAAGCGGCGCTACTGGCCGGGCGGGGTCTGGGGTGATCCTGGCGCCGCCAGCGCCGCCCAGGGCGAAGAGATCCTGGCCGCCGAGGCCCTGCGGCTCTCCCAACTGCTGGACGAATTATTGTAAAAAGAATCCCGCCAAACTTGCGCGGAAGCTATTAAAAACCCTAATGTTTTTGTCATTGGGGACGAAATCCAGAATCTCAAGCACCTGAAATACCAAGAATATTCACCTTGCCCGGAATGACCTTGCCGGCAGACCGAGGGTTTGCAAGACCTTCCAGATTTTTTGATTTTTTGCCTTGAATTAATTTTCTTGAGATGATACAAGGGAACTCGCTGGTGACATCGCAAGGAAACGGGAAAACGTCAATATGATCGAGGAAGCCCTTGAGCGCTTGGCTGACCGGGTTTTGGCTTACGAAGAAACCGACCTTACTTCCCTTCTCAATCACTTCAAGACGCGTATCGAGCAACCTGAACCGACCCCGGAATGGGAACGGGCCGTCATCGCCTATTTCCTTATTAATGGGGTCAGGGTGAAAAACGTCCTGAAAAACGGCAAGTCTCATCAAAGGGAAATGATTCCCGGGGACCGCCCGGCCCTGCGCCTGGTCAAATAGCCACTGCGGCGGCATCTGCAAATCCCACCCCTAATCTGCCAACCCCCGCGGCTTCCCAGAGGAGGCTGGCAGTAACCTGAACTATCTCCGCGGCAAGCCCCCTTCCCGAAAATTATCCTGTTGGAAGGGAAAATCCGGCGTTTTCAATGGCTAATCTTGGGGGAAGGCCGCTGGCGGCGCTCGCGGCCCTTGAGGAAGAGGCGTACCGGACAGTGGGGCAGGGCGAGATGCTCGCGCAGCTGCTTCACCAGATAGCGGCGGTAGGAGTCGGGCACTCCCTGGGGGCTGTTGACAAAGGCAATGAAAGTAGGGGGATGGACCTCCGCCTGGGTCAGGTACATGAATTTGACCGGCCGGTCCCGGTAGCGGGGCGGCGGCACCCGGGAGGTGATCTCCTTGAGGATCTCGTTGAGCTTCCCGGTGGTGGCCCGCCGGCCGCTCTGCTCATAGAGGTCTCCCAGCATAGGAAAGACCTTCCTAAGATTATAGCCGTTCTTCACCGAGACCGGCAGCACCGGGACATGCGGCACGATGGCAAGGCCCCCGGTTACCTGCTCCAGTGCCTGCTTCTGCAATTCCCCGGGCTTTTTTGGTAACAGGTCCCATTTGTTCACCAGGATGAGGCAGATTTTGGCCTGATCCTCGATGAGGCCGAGGATGCGCAGGTCTTGGCCGGTCAGGCCCTCTTGGGCGTCCAGCAGCAGCACCACCGCCTCGGCCCGGGAAAGGGCCTTGATGGTCTTCAGCACCATCAGCCGCTCCAGGGTCTCGCGCCTCACCTGGCTGGGACGGCGCAAGCCGGCGGTATCTACCAGGATATAATCGGTCCCTGCCACCCTCAAGGGAATGTCGATGGCGTCGCGGGTGGTTCCCGGGGTCTCGCTCACCAAAAGGCGCGCCTCCCCCAAGAAGTGGTTGATGAAAGATGATTTGCCCACGTTGGGCCGGCCCAGGATCGCCACCCGGATGCCAGGGGGCGCCTCGGCCGACGCCGCCACGGGGGGCAGGTGTTGGAGCACGGCCTCCAGCAGCGCCGAGATGCCCAGGCCGTGGGTGGCGGATATCGGGAAGAGGAGAGGCAAGCCGAAGCGGTAAAATTCCGCCACGTTGGGTTCGAGACTGGCTTGGTCGATCTTGTTTACCGCCAGCAGCACCGGTTTGCCGGTGCGCCGCAGGTAGTCCACCACCAGGGCGTCCCCCGGCTGGAGGCCTTCGCGGCCATCGGTTACCAGGATGATGACGTCGGCTTCGGCCACCGCCTCCTCGGCCTGGCGCCGCACCTGGGTCCCCATTGCGTCTTCGCCTCCCACCAGACCCCCGGTATCCACGAGCAGAATGGTGCGGTCCGAAAGTTCGACGCTGGCATAATGGCGATCCCGGGTGACCCCGGAGATATTGGCGACCAGTGCCCGGGAGGAGCGGCTGAGACGGTTGAACAGGGTGGACTTGCCCACGTTGGCCCGGCCGATGATGGCCACCAGGGGTAGCCCCTGGGAGGCCGAGGGTTTCTGGCTTTCGTTTTGCGGTTTTCGGGAACCGGGAAGAGACATTTCTTAGATTCCAAGGCCCTGGCCAAATCGAAAACAGTCAGGAGGTGCGGAAAGATAGAGACTAGCGACGATCTGCAGCAACCGGGAATGGTACTCATATCACTGTGGGAAAAGGGGAATGATTAATCAGATAATCATTCCCCCCTAACCAGGAAAGGGCTCTCCGGTTTTAGCCGAAAACCGGAAGAGGCAAACCAGAAAAGCGCCCTTTCAAGGCTTCCCGGCCAGCGCCTTGGGAGGCCAGTTGCGGAGCAATTCCACGGCTCGTTTCAATTGCGGATCTTTATCGAGTTCCGCGGCGCTGATGGGCTCGTTCCAGGGTTTATCCGTCAGCCCTTGCTTGAGCATGTGCCGTTCCAAGACCTCATCCCGCAGACCTTGGAGAGACTCGTCAGGGGGCAGGGGTTTATCAGCCACCACCACATCCGGCTCGATCCCCTTGTCATTGATGGTGATGCCGCTGGGGGTGTAATACAGAGAGGTGGTAAGCCGGAGAGCCGAGTCGTCTTCCAGTGGGATGATGGTCTGCACCGAGCCTTTGCCGAAGCTCTTGGCGCCCACGATCAAGGCCCGTTTCTGATCCTTCAGGGCCCCGGCCACGATCTCCGAGGCAGAGGCGCTGCCCTCGTTAATCAGCACCACCATGGGAATGTTGGTAAATTTATCCGGTCCGGCAGTGGCATAGAAACGGCCGGTCTGCTGGCCATTGCGGCCTTCGGTGTAGACGATGAGCTGGCCGGGTTTGAGAAACTCATCGGCGACCCGCACCGCCTGATCCAGCAACCCTCCTGGATCGTTGCGCAAATCGAGGATCAACCCCTTGAGGGACCCCAGCCGTTGTTTCTCCTTATCGAGATAGGCATGGAGGTCTGAGTCGGTCTGGTCCTGGAAATTGGTTATCCGGACATAGCCGATGCCCCCTTCCACGATGCGGGCCTTGACGCTGCGGATGGGGATGATTTCCCGGGTGATCACAAAATCCTTCGGATGGGCGAAGCCCTCCCGGTTAATGGTCAAGGTCACCTTGCTGCCCTGGGGTCCACGGATCAACTTCACCGCATCCGCCAGGTTCATATTCTTGGTGGACTTGCCGTTGATCTTGACGATCTGGTCCCCAGGCTTAATTCCCATCTGGTAAGCTGGGGTGCCTTCAATGGGTGAGACCACCATCAGGACCAGGTCTTTCTGAGCGATTTCGATGCCGATGCCGCTAAATTTCCCCTTGGTTTCGATCTGCAGTTCCTTGAGGTCTTCCGGGGTCATAAAGGAGGAATGAGCGTCAAGGGTTCCGACGGCGCCCTGAATGGCGCCGTAAACCAGGTCCTTGGTGGTCTTGGGCTCGGCGTAGTCATCTTGCACAAGGGCCAGGGCCTCGGCAAATACCTTCAGACTGGGGAAGTGCGGCAGGGTGGACGTTTCCCCCGGGGAGGAAGGCTGTTCCGGGGGGTAGGTGGATTCGGCGGCGTGCAGGGCCAGGGCCGCCGAAAGGACCATCGCCAGCAGCAAAGCTCCAAGAACCAAAAGCCATGATCTACGTGACATAATATTCGTTCCCGTAAAGCGTATTAGCGAGTGACAGGGGTCTCCTCCAGAACACTTGGACCGTTATTCTCAGGTTTTGGGGGCGGCCGCCTGGGGCTTGCTGCCGCCTTTTAAGACCGCCACCGCCTGCTGCACCCAAGGGTCCTGCTCTGGGGGGAGTTTCGCCACAACGGCTTCCTTCTGATTTTCCTTAGACTTGAGAGTCTGGCCCTGGATAGCCGGTTCCAGGCCGACACCCTGGATTTTCTGGCCATTGGGGGTATAGCATTCGGCGACGGTCATCACCAGGGCGGAGCCGTCGTCGAGGGGCATGACCTTGGTGAGGCCGCACAGTCCCAGGGTCTTGGCTCCCAGCAAGGTGGCGTGGTATTGGTCGCGCAAGGCGCCGGCCACTATCTCCGCAGCACGTGCGGTTCCTTGATCCACTAAGACTACGGTGGGCAAGGGTGCCGGGGCCTTCCAGACGAGGTCCCGGTCCTTGCCCTGGAAGGTTTCCTGGCTGCCGGAAGTCCGTCCCTTGGCGGTGACCACGTCCTTGTCTCCCACGAGCAGCGAGGCGGTGCGGACCGCCTGCTCCAGAGACCCCCGGGCGTCATTGCGCAGGTCCAGGATCAGGCCCCGCAGCGGATGGGCCTGTTTTTGCAGAGCTGTCAAGGCGATGGCAAATTCTTTGGGGGTGGCGTCGTTAAAATAGCGTACCCGCACGTAGCCATAGGAATCATTGATGATCTGGTAGGTTACGGTGTTATCGCCCAGGGGCTTAAGGGTCACGGTGATCTTCAGTGGTTTGAGGGCACCGCTGCGCAGTACCTCCAATTTAACGGTTTCGCCGGGGGTTCCCCGCAACCGGGAAGCGGCCTCCTGGGTGGTCAGGTCGCGCAACGACTGGCCGTTAATCTTGAGGATATGGTCACCGGGTTGCAGGCCGGCCGCCGCCCCGGCACCGCCGTCTATGACCGCGGTTAAGGAAAGGAGGCCATCCTTAATAATACAATCGACCCCGGCTTCCGCGGTCGCCTCATTATGGCCGCTCTGGTAATTTTGATATTCCTGGGGGGTGAGGAAGGCGCAATCAGGGTCCAGCGAGTTCATCATGCCCCGGATGGACCCGTAGATGATTTCCTTGTCGGATTTTGTATACACATATTTTTGAGTGATTTCAAAGAGGGCCTCGCTGAAGAGGCGCAACGAATCGTAGGGCGAAGAAGCCGCGTCCGCCGCCAGTAACGGCTTGAAGGCGAAAACCAGCAGCAGCAGCATAAGTAGGGCGCGGCGCCCCAAGCGGCGCCCAGCGGGCAGCTTTTCAGGAAATCCCGGATTTTTCACGTTGCTAAATTGTCTCCCGGATAATGGTAGTGGGTGGAACCCCGACTTGGAGCCAAGCCATTTTAGCCCATATCCCTAGGAGTATACGTTAAAAATTTGCGCTTGCAAGCGGGGTTAAGAGCGGCAGGCATTTATCCCAAAAAGGCAGCGGGTCATTTCCGGGCCAGCACCTGGCGGGCGGCGGCGGCGACGTCGGAATAGGTGAGCCCGAAATGCTTAAGGAGGCGCTCGGGCTTCCCCGAGATCCCGAAGGTGTCCCTGAGGCCGATGCGCACGAGCGGCACCGGGAAGTGTTCGGCCAGTACTTCGCTCACGGCGCTGCCCAGAGCGCCGGTGACCATGTGCTCCTCGGCGGTGACCAGGGCGCCGGTTTCCCGGGCGCAGGCCACCAGCAGTTCCCAATCCAGGGGTTTCAGGCAGGAGAGGTTGACGACCCGGGCCGCAATCCCCTCCTCAGCCAGCAGTTGCGCGGCCTTAAGACAGGCAGGCACCATGACCCCCAGGCCCACCAGCGTAACGTCACCCCCCTGACGCAATATGGAGCCGCGGCCCAGTTCGAAAAGGCAAGGGTCCTCATGGATCACCGTTAAAGGCATCCGTCCGGTGCGCAGATAGACCGGCCCTTGATAGGCCGCGGCCCATCTGGTCATGGCCCGGGTTTCGGGGCCGTCCGCCGGAACGAGCACCACCATGTTGGGAAGGATGCGCATCAGAGCCAGATCTTCCACGGCCTGGTGGGAGCCTCCATCTTCCCCGACGCTGACGCCGCCGTGGGAGGCGACGATCTTGACATTGAGGTTGCCGTAGGCGATGGTTTGGCGGATCTGCTCCCAGGCCCGGCCGGTGGCAAACATGGCGAAGGTGCTGGCAAAGGGGATTTTTCCGCCCAGGGCCAGCCCGGCGGCGGTGCCCATCAGGTCCTGCTCGGCGATGCCCATGTTAAAGAAGCGCTCCGGAAAGGCCCTGGCAAAGTGGCGGGTCTGAGTGGAGCCGGACAGGTCCGCATCCAGGACCACGATATCCGGGTTCTCCTTTCCCAACTGCGCCAAAGTCTTCCCGTATTCTACGCGGGTGCTCTCTTGGTCGGCCACGATTTTCTCGATTCTAGATTCTAGATCTTCGCCCCGGGGCCGGGTGGCCCAAGCGCCCGTTGTTAATCAAGCCCCCAGCTCCTTCAGGGCCTGGCGATATTCCTCTTCGTTGGGGACCACCCCGTGGTATTTGGCCTGGTCTTCGAAAATGGAGACCCCTTTGCCCTTGACGGTGTGGGCGATGATGACCTTGGGCCGGCCGCGGTTGGCCCGGCAGGCCTTCAGGGCCGCCAGCAGCCCGGGAAAGTCGTGGCCGTTGGTCTCAAGGGTTTGCCAGCCAAAGGCCTGCCATTTCCGAGCCAAAGGTTCCAGGTTCATGACCTCCGCGGTGCGGCCGTCGATCTGCAAGCGGTTGCGGTCCACGATGGCCGTAAGGTTATCCAGCCGGTAGTGGGCGGCGCTCATGGCCGCTTCCCAGATCTGCCCCTCCTGGATTTCGCCGTCCCCCAGCAGGACGAAGATGCGGCTGGGGAGCCGGTTTAGACGGGTAGCCAGGGCCAGGCCGTTGGCGATGGAGAGACCTTGTCCCAGGGAGCCGGTGGGAATTTCCACTCCCGGGGTGCAGCCGGAGTCGGGATGTCCCTGGAGGATGCTGCCGAACTGGCGCAGGCTGGCCAGTTCCTCCCGGGGAAAATAGCCCAGGCGGGCCAGGACGGCGTAGAGGGCCGGGGCGCCGTGTCCCTTGGAGAGGATGAAGCGGTCCCGCTGCGGCCAGCAAGGGTCGCCCGGCCTGGCGCGCATTTCGGCAAAAAATAGGGCGACCAGGATATCGGTAGCCGACAGGGACCCTCCCAGGTGCCCGGAACCGGCGCGAAAAAGCATCTCGATGATGTCCAGGCGCACCTGCCGGGCGATTTCCTGGAGACGGCCGGGGTCGGGGGCGGCTGGGGGCGTTGCGGTTTTTGCTTTATCCATTATCCTTGGCTTCTGAGAGGGATGAGAATCGTAATCTTGCGTCAGGTATTTTATAGATAAAGCATAAGCGAAGCGTTTTGGCAAAATTATTTCGCGGCGCGGCCGCAAATTAAGATGGCGCAGAGCCGCTGAGCCGGAGCGCCGTGGCGCCGGCAGCTCACCCTGATCTTGGCGAGGTGCAATTTATCTTTTCATCCCGGCCTTGGCCGGGTTATATAATAAAACCGTGCCAAAGGCCTTTCCGGCCCTGAGAGCCGGGGGAATTTCTGGTTTTTTTGCGAGCGGAGGTTGGACCATGGCCCTGACCCGGGAGGAAGTGCTGCACGTGGCTGAACTGGCCCGCCTCAGTCTCAGCCCCGAAGAGATCGAGCTGTTCACCGTGCAGCTAAACGAGATACTGGAATACGTGGAGAAGTTGCAGGAACTGGACACCAGCGGGGTGGCGCCCTTGGCCCACGTGATTCCCTTAAGCAACGTCTTCCGGGAAGACCAGATGCGGGAATGCCTCCCGCTTAATGAGGCCCTGCAAAATGGACCGGCCCAGGAAGACGGCTATTTCCTGGTGCCCAAAATTATTTAATCTCCGCGCCCTCTGCGTCTCTGCGGTAAAAAGATTCACCGCGGAGACACGGAGGACGCTGAGAAATGCGAAAATTCCAGGGTGCACGCCGCGCCCCTCGTTGATTTGGGCTCGCACTTCACAGAAAACAGAAAACAGAAAACAGGAAACAGCCCTAAATGACCGAACCCTGGTATAGCATGAGTATCAGCCGGTTGGCGCCGCTCATGGCCCGGCGGGAAGTCTCCCCGGTGGAGGTGACGGCCCAGCTGTTGCAGCGCATCCAGGAGCGGGATGGGGAGTTGCACGCCTATCTGCTGGTGGATGAGGCCGGGGCTATGGCCCAGGCCCGGGAGGCCGAGGCCCGCCTGGGGCGGGGAGAAGGCGGGCCCCTTACCGGCATTCCCCTGGCCCTGAAGGACGTCATGCTCACGCGGGGGCTGCGTACCACCTGCGCCTCCAAAATCCTGGGGAATTTTGTGCCCACCTACGACGCCACGGTGGTGGCGCGACTTAGGGCTCAAGGCGCGATATTTTTGGGCAAAGCCAACATGGATGAGTTCGCCATGGGCTCTTCCACCGAAAACTCGGCCTTTGGCCCCACCCTGAACCCCTGGAACCCCGAATTCGTTCCGGGGGGTTCCTCCGGGGGCTCCGCGGCGGCGGTGGCCGCGGACCTGTGCCTGGCGTCGCTGGGCTCCGACACCGGTGGCTCCATCCGGCAGCCTGCCTGCCACTGCGGGGTGGTGGGTCTGAAACCCACCTACGGCCGGGTCTCGCGCTACGGTCTGGTGGCTTACGCCTCCTCCCTGGACCAGATTGGCCCCATTACCAAAGAGGTGAGGGACGCGGCCTTGCTTATGGCCGCCATTGCCGGCCACGATCTTAAAGACTCCACTTCGGTGCCCCAGGCGGTGCCGGATTATGCCGCGGCCCTGGGTGGGGATCTTAAGGGGCTGAAGATCGGGGCGCCCCGGGAATATTTTGGTCCCGGCCTGGACCCGGAGGTGGAAGCGGCCATCAGGTCCGCCCTTAAAACCATGGGCAGCCTGGGGGCGGAAATAGTGGAGGTGAGCCTCCCCCACACCGAATACGCCGTGGCCACCTATTACCTGGTGGCGGTGGCCGAGGCCTCCTCCAACCTGGCCCGCTATGACGGGGTGAAGTACGGGTTCCGGGCCGAAGGGCGCAACCTCATGGAAACCTACCTCAAGACCCGCACCGAAGGGTTTGGGGCCGAGGTGCGCCGGCGCATCATTTTGGGCGCCTATACGCTGTCCGCCGGCTACTATGATGCCTATTACCGGAAGGGCACCCAGGCCCGGGCCCTGATCCGGGGCGATTTTGATTCGGCCTTCCGGGAGTGCGCCCTGATCGCCTGTCCGGTGTCGCCCACGCCGGCGTTTCGCCTGGGGGAGAAGCTGGCCGATCCCCTGACCATGTACCTGTCGGACATCTTCACCATCTCCGCCAACCTGGCCGGTATCCCCGGGATCTCGGTGCCGTGCGGCTTTAGCTCCCAGGGACTGCCCATCGGCCTGCAACTCCTGGGGCCGCCCTTCGCGGAGCCCGAAATATTCAGGGCAGCCTATGCCTTTGAGCAGGCTACCGACTTTCATAGCCGGAAGCCGCCGTTTTAGCGGTGAGACGGGCTGGCGGGGCGACTTAGTTCAAAGTTCAAAGTTCAAAGTTTAAAGTTCAAAGTTGAGACCCCTGCGAATACCAACGCTGTCATCCTGAGCGAAGCGAAGGATCCTGCTTTCTAGGGCGGCCTGTGGCCGCCAAATTGCGGCGGGCATAGCCCGCCCTATTAATTAATGAATACCCAGTAAACAGAGAACAGAGAACAGTTGCTGGTAAGCCCTTGGCTCACGTAAATCATGAAAATGTAGCGCCGCCGCCCCCGGCGGCGCGGGAACCGGCCGCCAGAGGGTGGGTATTCCACCTGCTGAAGGAATTTTCCCGGACAGAAAACAGAAAACAGAAAACAGAAAACCACCTCTACCAGAGGCCCGCAGCACTGAGCCTCTCTTTGAAGTCCCGGGGCGAGACGAAGATCCAGGCGGTCAGCCCCTGAGTCCAGGCCGCGGCCACAAAATCCTCCTTGTCATCGATATACAAGATCTGAGCCGGCGGCAGCCCGGCCTCGACGAGCAGGGCCTGAAAAATGGCGGCCTCGGGCTTGCGGCTGCCCACCCGGTAGGAGAGGATCAGGGCCCGGAAATGCTTGAACAGCGAGGCAAAGCGCTTCTTGACGTAACGGAAGTGCAGGGGATTAGTGTTGGAGAGCATATATAAGGGGTAGCGCCGCGCCAGGCTGGCCGCCACCTCCTGCATCTCTTCCCAAGGGTCGAACATATCGTTCCATAGATCTTGAAAGCGGGGAAAGGGCAGGTCCAGGCGGAAGCGGGCCTGGAGGCGCCGGTGGAAATCCCGGGAGGAGAGACGGCCGCGGTCGTAGCCGGACTCCAGACCGCTCTGAAACACCGCGGCGTAAACATCCTGGGGCGGCCAGCCCACCAGTTCGGCCAGGCCCCGGCAAAAACGCATGTGGTCCACTTTGACCAGGACGTTGCCCAGGTCGAAGGCGAGGGCGGCGATAGGCTGAGAGTTGGAGGTCATAGCCAAGAAATTAATAGCCTAAAAGCCCCAAAAAGACCATAATCTTCTGGAGGTGATTCAGGAGGCGCTGATTGAGGCGGCGGGTCTGGCCCGCCCTCTGACCAGGTAGAGTGAGGGGATTTTTTAGGGCAGCCGGCGGCCGCCGCGTATTTAAATTTAGATGATGTCTAAGAAAACCAAATGTCCGACCTGCCGCGCCATTTTGCCTTAAGGGGAGGACCATCCCGGTGCTGAGCCGCCGCCTGGTAGCGCAGGACCTGGCCTGGGCCGGCGTTATCCTGCTTTTGGCCGCGGTTGTCGGGATCGGGCAGCAATGGCGGCTGGTGCGCCTCTCCTTGAACGGCGCCCTGGCCTCCCACCTGGAAGAACAGCGGCAGCAACGCCGCCAGGTGGAATTTCAGGGGGTGCAGACCCTGAACCTGGCCCAGGCTTATGCAATCTTCCAGGGGGGGCAGGCGCTGTTCGTGGATGCCCGGGATCCCGAGGAATATGCCGAACTGCACGTTGCCGGAGCCGTCAATCTTACCCCGGATCTCCTGAAGCGCCAGGGGAACCCCACCTTGCAGGGCATCGCCCGGGACCGCCAGATCGTGGTTTACTGCGGCCTGGCCAGCTGCGATAGGGCCCTGATGGTGGCGGAGAAGCTGCAATCCCTGAAGTTCACCAATGTGAGCGCCTGCATGGCTGGGTTCCGGGCCTGGGATGAAGCCGGATATCCGGCCGAAACCAATAAATGACCGGGGTCTCTCTTGACTGCCTCAATTTTCGCATCCTCCAGTTTAAGATTGCGCCCTGAATCTCGGACTATTTTGCGGCGCCTCCTGGAGATCATCTTGGGAGTGCTCTTTGTCTACGCCGGCTGTCTGAAGCTGGTTCACACCGACGATTTTGCGGAAGCGGTGCTGGCTTACCGGCTCCTGCCGCCAGGCCTGGTAGGGCTTACGGCCGCGGTGCTCCCCGTGCTGGAGTCGGCGGCGGGCATTTTGCTGGTCCTGGGGCTCAAAAGGCGCAGTTGCCTGATGTTGCTGGGGTTGCTCGCCGGGATCTTTCTATTGGTCATGCTCATTACCCTGGCCCGAGGGTTAGAGATCGATTGTGGCTGCGGTCTCTTTTTTAGCCGGCAGGTGGGTCTGGGGCCAATCCTGGAAGACGGCCTCATATTGGTCTGGGCCGCGGGCTTGTACTATTGGGAATTAATGGTGGCCGCAAGCGGACCAGCGTCGGCGGCGGCTGCCCGCCCCGGTTCTTGATCATAAGCGCGATAGGTTAACGCTCAAAAATCGAAACTGGGCGACCCGGCGGGTCGCCCCTACATCTCGAAACCGCGCGACCCAGTCACAGGCTGGAAGCCTGTGCCACCGTCGCCCCTATAACTTGAAACTCAGGGTGGGCACCTGGGTCCGCCCCTGCAACTCGAGACTCAAAACTGGGCGACCCAGCGGGTCGCCCCTACTCGAAACTCGATATGGCCAGATTCTTCAATTTTTATGATCCCCTGGAAAAACGCTATGTTTTCAATAGTTTTCTGGTGATCGTGGCCCTGGTTGAGGTCCTCATCCTGGTCTTTACGGTCATCTGGAAGATCGACTTTCAGGGGATCTTTGCGGACCAGGCCAGGACCCCGGTGGCCTTCCCCTGGAAGCCCTATCTCCTGGCCAGTTTCGCGGCGCCCATCGCCTTGCTCTTCCTGTTCGGCCTCATCATCCAGGGCTTCGAGATTCTTTGCCAGCCCCCGGGAGGGACCCCGCCAAGCGCCATTGGCCTAGGGGGGAGGCGCCGGCCGCTCTGGTACCTATTGGGCTTGCTGGCCTTCATGGCCTGCCTGGCTTCGCTCGCCTTCCTGGGCTGGGGCAAGGCGGCTGTCGCCCTGATCGCCGGTGGCATCAAGGCCATGGGATTGGGTGGCTCCTATCTGCTCATAGCCTTGGTGGCCCTGGCCCTGCTCTATCTGCCCCTGAGATTGGTGCTGCGCTATCGCCTGGAGAAAAAGGCCATGGAATACCAGTATCTCCTGTATCTGGCGCAGCGCCACGGGGTCATGGTCATAGACCCCAAGGATCATCCCGAATTGGCAACCGGGCTGGACGGGGGAAAAAATCTGACGGCCCCGCCCCCGAGCGCCAAATTACCATCCCCGGATTCTCCCCAGGACCCGCAGTTGCCCTAAAAATTAAATAGATTAAAACTTGTGAAAAATTTCCTTTACTTCGAGTGCCAATTTGGGGTATGAATTGACATCCGGCCCCTGGAAAGGGGAGGGGTAGGGACAGGGAAAGTTTCCCTCAATCGGCTGAATTACCTTAAATCATCAAGGAAATTATTAATTATCAGGAGGATGGCAGACAGATGGATATTATGACTTTTGCCTTGATCTGCGGTGCGGTGGGCGTGGTCTATGGCTTGATCACCACCACCTGGGTCTTGAAACAGGATCCGGGGAGCCCCCGGATGCAGGAGATTTCCGCGGCGGTGCGGGAAGGGGCCGGCGCCTTTCTGAACCGGGAGTACAAGACTGTGGCCATGGTGGGCGTGGTGCTGTTCGCCCTGCTTTTCGCCCTGGGCAAATACACCGCTATCGGTTTTGTCATCGGCGCCGTGGGTTCGGGTCTGTGCGGATACATTGGCATGTACGTGGCCGTGCGTGCCAACGTGCGCACCACCCAGGGAGCCTATACCAGCATGGCGCACGCGCTGAAAATCGCCTTTCGGGGCGGCTCGGTCACCGGCCTGCTGGTTGTGGGCCTGGCCCTGTTGAGCGTGGCCGGCTACTTCAAGTTTTTGATGACCATTGCCCCTGAGCAGGCCATGCACGCCCTGATCGGTCTCGGTTTCGGCTGCTCCTTGGTATCGGTCTTCGCCCGGCTGGGCGGCGGCATCTACACCAAGGCCGCGGACGTGGGCGCCGACCTGGTGGGCAAGGTGGAAGCCGGCATCCCGGAGGATGACCCCCGGAACCCGGCAGTCATCGCCGACAACGTGGGCGACAACGTGGGTGACTGCGCCGGCATGGCCGCCGACCTGTATGAAACCTACGTGGTCACCCTGGTGGCCTCCATGCTGCTGGCCCATACCATTTACGGCGCCGGGTCGCCGGCCATCCTCTTCCCCATGGTCATCGGCGGCGTCTCCATCATCGCCTCGGTGATCGGCACTTATTTTGTCAGGTTGGGGAAATCCGCGTACATCATGGGCGCCCTGTATAAGGGCCTCATCGTCTCCGGGGTGCTGGCCGCCGTCGCCTTCTATCCCCTGGCCAATAAGTTCATGGCAGGCGTGGCCGCCAAGGCCGCGGCAGGAGCCACGGGTTATGTGATCCCGCCCTTTAACGTCTTCCTGCTGGCGGTCATCGGCGTGGTCCTCACCGGGCTGATCGTGGCCATCACCGAATACTTCACCTCCAAGAGCTTTGCCCCGGTGAAGTCCATCGCCCTGGCCTCAACCACTGGGCACGGCACCAATATCATCCAGGGCCTGGCGATTTCCATGAAGTCCACGGCAGCGCCGGTACTGGTGATCGTGGGCGCCATCCTGGCGGCCTATCACCTGGGCGGGGGCGCGGCCAGCCCAGGCACCGGCCTCTACGCCATCGCGCTCACCGCGGTGGCCCTGCTCTCCATGACCGGCATGGTGGTGGCCATCGACAACTACGGGCCCATCACCGACAACGCCGGCGGCATTGCCGAAATGGCCGAACTGCCCGACGAAATCCGCAATATCACCGATCCTCTGGACGCGGTGGGCAACACCACCAAGGCGGTGACCAAGGGTTACGCCATCGGTTCCGCGGCTCTGGCCGCCCTGGTGCTCTTCGCCGAGTACTCCCGGTCCTTCCCGGGGGTTATGTCATTTCAGCTTTCCGATCCCAAGGTGCTGGCCGGTCTGTTCATCGGCGGCCTGCTCCCCTTTATCTTCGCCGCTCTGTGCATGCAGGCGGTGGGTAAGGCCGCGGGCGGCGTGGTGGAGGAAGTGCGGCGCCAGTTCCGGGAAATCCCCGGCATTATGGAAGGCACCGCCAAACCCCAATACGGCACCTGCGTAGATATCGTCACCAAGGGCGCCCTGCGCCAGATGATGGTCCCGGCCCTGATCCCGGTGCTGGCTCCGATCGTTGTGGGCTTTTGTCCCGGTTTGGGTCCAGTGGCCCTGGGCGGCATGCTCATCGGCTCCATCGTCACCGGCCTGTTCGTGGCCATCTCCATGACCTCCGGCGGCGGCGCCTGGGATAACGCCAAGAAGGCCATCGAAGACGGCCTATACGGCGGCAAGGGCTCCGACGCCCATAAAGCCGCGGTCACCGGCGACACCGTGGGCGATCCTTACAAAGACACCGCCGGCCCGGCCATCAACCCGATGATCAAGGTGGTCAACATCGTGGCCCTGCTCATCGTGCCTCTGCTGTGCAAGTAAAACGTTAGCTAGTTGATGATCAGAAGCCGGCCCCCAAGCGGGGCCGGCTTTTTTTGTGGTAAATCCGCTTCGGCAACTTAAGGAAATTTATGGTAATATGAATCTTGGAGCCGGGAGGGCAAGTCCATGGGTCTTCAGCATATTTTGCAAGAAAAGCGGCAGGAAATCTTAGAAATCGCCGCCAGGCACGGCGCCTACAACATCCGCGTCTTCGGCTCCGTGGCCAGAGGCGAAGCGGATGGAAAAAGCGATGTGGATATTTTGGTGGAACTGGAGGAGGGGAGGAGTCTCTTCGACCTGGGGGGGCTGTCGATGGATTTGGAAAATCTCTTAGAACGTAAAGTCGATGTAGTGACGGTTAGAGGATTAAGGAAGAGAATCAGCGAGCGCGTCCTTCGGGAAGCGGTGCCTCTATGAGAGATGACCGTGAGAGATTGAAGGATATCCTGGACGCCATTGAGCGTATTGAAACGTATGCGGCCAGAGGCCGCGCCGCCTTTGAGCAGGACGAACTTATCCAGGTATGGTTCTTACGGTATCTGCAAATTATTGGCGAGTCTTCCAGGGCCTTATCTGCGAATATCAGGGAAGCCTATCCCGAAGTTCCGTGGGCCAAGATCATGGGTATGCGCAATATTTTGGTGCACAATTATTTTGAGATCGACCTGCCTGTGGTCTGGAACGCCGTCGAGCGTGAGTTGCCGAATTTAAAGAGGCAGGTGGCTTCTATAATTAGAAAAATGGGAGAGGCGTAAATGGACGCCTGGAAGAACCAGCTTTTTTTCGGGGACAACCTGGAGATTCTCCGGGGCAACCACATCCCGGTGGGCTCGGTGGACCTGATCTACCTGGACCCGCCCTTCAACTCCAACGCCACCTACAACATCCTCTTTGCTGAAAAGAGCGGCGAGAAGTCCGCGGCCCAGATCACCGCCTTCGAGGACACCTGGCACTGGGGGGAGGAAGCGGCCGCGGCTTACGACGACGTGGTGCGGGGCGACCGGCCCCGGCTGGCGGAGCTGCTGCGGGCCTTGGGGGCCTTCCTGGGCCAGAACGACATGATGGCCTACCTGAGCATGATGGCGGCGCGTCTGACGGAGCTGCACCGGGTCTTGAAGCCCACCGGGAGTTTGTATCTGCATTGTGATCAAACTGCAAGTCATTATTTAAAACTAATTTTAGATGCGATATTTGGGGTAAGGTATTTTCGAAATGAAATTATCTGGCAGAGAACAAGAGTTGCAAAAAAGCAAAGTCATTTTTGGGGTAAAGTGCATGATGTAATCTTACTTTATACAAAATCTGATAATGCATTATTTAACGAGCAATATTTAACACATCCAGAAAGTTATATTAAAAGTCATTATAATTATATCGAAGACGGTACTGGTCGCACTTATGGCTTATGGGATTTTACTCAAAAGGGTGATGGACCTCCAAGACAATTTGGTGAAAAAGAAATATATCCTCCAAAAGGAAAACATTGGATTTGGTCGCAAGAGAGAATTGATACTGCTATAAAAGAAAATAGAATTATTTTTACAAGAAGTGGAATGCCTAGATTAAAAAGATACTTAGATGATAGTAAGGGAGAATACATTCAAGACATTTGGACGGAAATCTTTGATGTTAATGCCGTTGCCAAAGAGCGCCTCGGCTACCCCACCCAAAAGCCCGAAGCCCTGTTGGAGCGCATCATCATGGCCTCCAGCAACGAAGGCGATCTTATTCTGGACCCCTTCTGCGGCTGCGGCACCACCATCACCGTGGCCGAGCATTTGAAGCGCCGCTGGATCGGCATCGACATCACCCATCTCGCCATCACCCTTATCAAGAAGCGCCTGCACGACTCTTTCGGAGAGGAATTGGCCCCTTACGAGGTGGTGGGCGAGCCCGTGGACGCCAAGGGCGCCGAGGCCCTGGCGGAGACCAATCGCCACCAGTTCGAGTGGTGGGCCTTGGGGCTCGTCGACGCGGCCCCGGCCCAGGACAAGAGGAAGGGGGCGGACCGGGGCGTGGACGGGGTCCTCTATTTCCAGGAAAAGGCCGACGGGCCGTATCAAAAGATCATTGTCCAGGTGAAAAGCGGCCACGTTAACGCCCCCATGGTGCGCGACCTCGTTGGCGTGCTCCCCCGCGAGAAGGCGGCCTTGGGCTGCCTCCTGACCTTGAAGCCCCCCACTCGGCCCATGAAAGAGGAGGCCGCGGCCGCGGGTTTCTATGTGCCGGAGCGGTTTCCGGAGTTGCGCTTTCCGCGGCTGCAAATCCTCACAATTGCCGACCTGTTCGCGGGCAGACAGTTGGAATACCCCCGCTGGGTGCCTCCCAAAACCTTCAAAAAGGCGGTTCGCCGCCGCAAAGGCATGACGGATGAGGAAAAACAGCGCGGCTTGCTATAAGATTACTCCAGACTTATTACCCCCTCCCCCTAACCCCCTCTCACCAGGGGAGGGGGAGTTTTTTCAGGAATGTCGGCGTTGTTTGAGTCACGACCATGTCGAGTAGTCCTGCGGCAGAATACCTTTTTTTCCTCCCCCTGGATGGGGGAGGGTTAGGGTGGGGGTGGCAAAAATGGCGAAAACTTCAATAATACTCGCCAGATCCTTGAGGAGAAGGCAGACCGATGCCGAGAGACTATTATGGCGGCATTTGCAGAGCAAACAGTTGGAAGGATTTAAGTTTCGCAGACAGGCGCCTATTGGTAAGTACATAGTAGATTTTGTCTCATTTGCAAGGAAATTGATTGTAGAAGTTGACGGCGGCCAACATGCAGTAGAAATAGAAAAAGATCAGGAGAGGGAACTGGTTATTTACTCAAGGGTTTACTACGGTGAGATTCTGGAACAATGAGGTTTTGCAAAACCTCGAGGGAGTATTAGAGGCAATAAGAGATAATATTGTGAAGATTTAATAAGAGAAAATAGTTGAATAACCGGAAAGCGAGAACCGCAAAGCCAAAAGCCTTTACATCGGAGTGGCCCCTTCTTCTGGGGCTGATCCTCATGGGGCTGGTGCTGTTTGGCTACCGGCTGGGGGTCCCGGGGCTGATGGATCCGGACGAGGGCCGCTACGCTGAAATTGCCCGGGAGATCCTCACGCTCCGGGATTGGCTCATCCCCCACCTGAACCTGTTCCCCTACCTGGAAAAGCCGCCCCTGGTCTACTGGCTCACCGCGGCCAGCTTCAAGGTTTTAGGTCAGACCGAGCTGGCAGCCCGGTTGCCGTCGGCCGCCGCCGCCCTGGGGGGGGTGTTGCTGGCCTACGCATTGGCCCGGACCCTGTGGGGGACGGGAACGGCTTTTATGGGCGCCACGGTCCTGGCAACCTGCTCCGGCTACGTGGTCCTGGGAAGGCTCCTCACCCTGGACATGACCTTTGCCTTTCTGCTCAATCTGGCCATCGGCCTGGGTTACCTGGCGATGCGCCGGGGGGAGTCCCGGCTGTGGCCCTGGGCTTACGGGGCCCTGGGTCTGGCGGTGCTCAGCAAAGGGCCGGTGGCCCTGCTGCTGGCCGGCCTCATCTGGGGGCTCTGGCTGTTTTTAAATCGAGCCTCACCGCAGCCCTTCCCGGTCCAGGGGGAGAGGGTCATGGCAAGGATATCTGCACGGCTGCGCGCGCTCTATCAGTGGGGGACCTGGCAACCGCTGGTTCGGCCCTTAAGCTGGCTCCTGCTGGCGGTACTCGCCCTGCCGTGGTTCGTGTACGTGCAATGGCGCTATCCGGTATTTTTTCACTATTTCATTATGGAGCAGCATTTTGGCCGCTTTCTGACCCCGGCCATCCACCCGGAACCCGTTTATTATTACGGGCCGGTGTTGCTGGGCCTGCTGCTGCCATGGAGTTTTCTCCTGCCCTGGGCCTGGCTCCGCCGCCCCCGGGACCCGGACCAGGTCTTTCTGATGATTTGGGCGGGGGTGGTGGTAGTCTTCTTTTCCCTCTCCCGGGGGAAGCTGGCCCCTTACATTCTACCGGCCCTGCTGCCCCTGGCCCTGCTCCTGGGGCGGGCTCTGGCGGATCTGGCAGGGAGAGGCCAAGGGTGGCGGCAAGATCCGGGTTTCCGCATCAGCCTGTGGGCTTGGGCCGGCGCCGGGGCGCTCCTGTTTATCCTGCTCTACTTTTCGAATCCTTTCCAGGTCTGGTCACGCCTCAACCTGGCGCGGCCCTATTTGTTGGTGGTGGCCGCGGTTTTCCCCCTGACCCCGGTGTTAGCCCTGCTGGACCGGAAGCGGGTCCTCCTGTTTCTGGGAGCCGGGGCCCTGATCTTTAGCATCCTGATGCCGGTGGGGATGGAGCGCCTGAGTCAGGAGCGTTCGCCCAGGGAGATGGGACGTTTGCTAAAATCCCTGTGGCAGCCGCACGCCGCCCTGGTGGGAGTGTACCTCTATTCCCAGGGACTCTCCTTCTACAGCGGCCAGGTTTTTCATCTCGTGGAGTTCCGGACTGAACTCGATTTCGGCCGCAAGCTGGCTCCTTCGCTGGAACGCACCCTCTGCGTGGCCGGGGTCGGCGACCTGGTGAAATTTGCCCAAAACCGCCCTTTGGTCTTTTTATATGTGAAGGAGCGGTTGCTGGAAGGCCTGGAAACCCGGCTGCCGGGGAAGCTCCGGGTTCTGAGCCGTCAAGGGGATTGCCTTTTGCTGGCCTATGAGGGAAAATAGAGGGCGGCGAGCTGTGGGGGCGACTGCGACGAGGGCTTCCAGCCTCCGATCGGGTCGCCCGGTGAAGAGCAAGCAGTGATCGCCTGACCGAGCCAGCGAGGCGCAGACTGAACCAGCCGGCCCCTCTATAATAATGAGCACCCCGGATTAGCCGCCACCCCATGCCTGCAATCATCTACCGCTATCTCCTCCTGGAAATTCTGGCGCCCTTTGGGGTGAGCCTGCTGGGTTTCACTGCCATTGTCTTTCTGGGTCGCTTGATGAAGATTACCCAGATGATCGTGGTGAAAGGAGTGGGCCTGGTGGAAGTCTTGCAGACCTGCCTCTTCCTGCTCCCCTACCTGCTGGTCTTCACCCTGCCCATGGCGGCCACGGTGGGGATATTGCTGTCGCTGACGCGTCTCAGCGTGGATCGGGAGGTAATGGCCTTGAAGACCGCTGGGATGAGCTTCATGCAACTGTTGCCGCCCATCCTGGGCTTTTCCCTGGCGGCGGCGGGCATCACCCTGATGCTTACGGTCTTCGGCAGCCCCTGGGGCCAGCAGGCCACTCGCGACCTCATGGCTAACGTGGCCAAAAAGCGGGCCGACCTGGGTCTCCAGGAACAGGTGTTTAATACGGATTTTAAAGGGCTGATGTTGTTCGCCAACCAGGTCTCCTCCCGTGGGGGGGGGCTGAAAGGCATCTTCGTTTACGACTTTCGGGACCAGGAAAATCCCAGCACGGTTTATGCGCAGTCGGGACAGTTGAGCTACGATGAGGCCCAGGAGAGCATGATGATGGAGCTCAAGGACGGGTATGTGTTCCGCTGGGGCCAGGAGGAAAAGGACCTGAGCCGCTGGCAGGTGGTCGATTTCAAGACCTATGAAGTGCCCTTGCAGATCTTTAGTTTTGGCTTAAAGGAAAGCGGCCGCTCCGAGTCCGAGATGTCCTTGGGAGAACTGGTTTCCAGGCTCCGCCACGAGCCGGCGGGCTCGGACCTCTATAACCGGGCGATGGTGGAGCTGAACCAGCGTTTCGCCATGCCGGTGGGGGCCCTGATCCTCTGCCTGATCGCCATGCCCCTGGGGTTGAGCCATCGGCAGCAGGGCCGGACCTGGGGCTTGATTGTGGGACTGGCCTTATTCCTGGTGTACTACATCATCTTTACCGCCTCCTGGCGCCTGGCGGTCGGCTTTGAGATCAACCCCGCCCTGGCCCCCTGGATCTCCGATTTCTTGTTTATCTGGGTGGCGCTTTTTCTTTGGTACCGCAGCGTCAAAGAGCTGCCCCTGTTGCCAGGCGTCTTTAAGTGGCCTAAGTTTTTAAAGGCATGAAAGTTATGATTACCCCAACATCGCCAGGATTTCTGCGGTCTTTTCCCGGAGCAGGACCGGATCGCCCCGGGTTTCCACATTGAGGCGCAGTACCGGCTCGGTGTTGGAGGGGCGCAGATTAAAGCGCCAGTTGGGAAACTCCAGGCTGAGGCCGTCGAGGCGCTCCACCGTGAGGGCGCCGGGGCCGTAAAAGTCCTCCACCCGCTTGAGGGCCGCTTCCGGGTCCGGGAGACGGCGGTTGATCTCGCCGCTCACCGGGAAGCGGGCCAGGCGCTCCGCCACCAGGGCCGACAAAGGCCGGCCGCTTTGGCTCAAGAACTCCAGCACCAGCAGCCAGGGGATCATGCCGCTGTCGCAGTAGGCGAAATCCCGGAAATAGTGGTGCCCGGACATCTCCCCGCCGTATAAGGCGTTTTCCAGGCGCATGCGCTCCTTGATGAAGGCGTGCCCGGTCTTGCACTGGATGGGCCGGCCGCCGGCGGCCAATACCTGCTCCATGGTGTTCCAGGTGAGCCGCGGGTCGTGAATTACCGCGGCCCCGGGCTGGCGGGCCAGCAAGGTTTGGGCCAGGAAGCCCACGATATAGTAACTTTCGATGAAGTTCCCCTGCTCATCGAAGAAAAAACAGCGATCGAAGTCGCCGTCCCAGGCCAGCCCGAGATCGGCGCGATGGGAACGCACCGCGGCGCTGGTAGCCTGGCGGTTCTCCGGCAGCAGGGGATTGGGGACCCCGTGGGGAAAGCTGGGGTCCGGCTCGTGGTTGATCTTGATAAACCTGAAGGGCAGGTGTGCCTCCAGCCGGTCCAGGACCGGACCGGCGCAGCCGTTGCCGGCGTTGACCACCACCGTAAGCGGCTTGAGGTGGGCCGGGTCCACATAGGTGAGAAGGTGGGCGACGTAACTCTCAAAGGCCTCGGTGGGCACTGATGGACCCCGGGCGCCAGGGGGCGGCGGCGGGAATTCGCCGGCCGCGGCCAGGGCCTCCAGGTCCCTGAGGCCGGAGTCGCCGCTCAGAGGGCGAGATTGCTCCCGAACCAGTTTCATGCCGTTATAGTCCGGGGGGTTGTGGCTGGCCGTGATCATAAGGCCGCCATCCAGTTCCAGGTGGGCGGTGTAGAAATAGACCTGCTCGGTGCCGCACAATCCCAGGTCCAGAATTTCCACCCCGGAGTCGCGGAGCCCGGCGCTCAGGGCCCGGGCCAGAGGCAGGCTGGAGGCGCGTACGTCGCGGCCCAGGGCCACCCGGGACGGGCGCAGGAAGGCGGCGTAGGCCCGGCCGATCCGATAGGCCAGGTCACGATCGAGTTCCTCCGGGACCCGCCCGCGGATGTCGTAAGCCTTGAAGCAGCTAAGCTTTTTCATTTAGTTTCCAGTTTCGAGTTTCGAGTTTTGAGTTGAGGGTGCGCACCGCGCACATAGTATTGTGTTCCACGGAAGCCATAATCTGCAATTAAGTCAGATATCATAACGGACTCTGTTAGACGGCCGGCTCGATGAGTGACCCGGCGCCAGAGGCAAAATGGGGGGGGTACGGATGTTCTTGTAGGGGCGCACCCAGGTGTGCGCCCCTACCGAAAGTGTGGGCAGTAGGGGCGGGTTTTAAACCCGCCTCTAGAGGGCGGACACCTCGGTCCGCCCTTACGTTATTTGAGGGCTAAATATCTTCCCGGGGCCAGGATAGCACAAATTTCCAGGTTTTGATAGGATGGGGGCAAAGGCCGCGGTCTCTGGGCAGAGGCGGGAGAGCCTCCCGGACTAGGGGCGCGCTGGAGGTGGGATATCAGCAATTTTTCTGCTCTTAAGGGCGCCCGCGTCCTGATTACGGGGGGCGCCGGCATGATCGGCAGCACCATCGCCCACCTGGCGGTGCGGCAGGGGGCCCGGGTTACCATCCTGGATGCGATGTTGCCGCCTTATGGGGGAAACCTCTTTAATCTGCACGGGATTTTCGATGACCTCCAGTTCGTCCAGGGGGATATCCGGGATCCGGCGGTGGGCCAAAGCCTGGTCAAGGAAACCGATTATCTCTTCAACCTGGCCGGACAGGTGAGCTATGTGGACAGCAACACCGACCCGTTTCTGGACCTGGATATCAACTGCAAAGGGCACCTGCAGATACTGGAGGCCTGCCGCCAGGTGGGCGCCAAGGCCAGGTTGGTCTTCGCCAGTTCGAGATTCGTCTATGGCAGGATCGATTACAACCCGGTGGACGAGAATCATCCCTTCAATTGTCTGAGCATCTACGGCATCCATAAACTGGCGGGGGAGAAGTATTACCGGTTCTATCAGGAAGCCTACGGCCTGGATACGGTGAGCGTGCGCATCGCCAATCCTTACGGTCCCCGGCAGCAGATGAAACACAGCAAATACGGGATCCTCAATTGGTTCATCCGCCTGGCCCTGGAGGGGAAGCCCCTGACGATTTTCGGCGAGGGGCGGCAGACTCGGGATTATATCTTTGTGGAGGACCTGGCGGAAGCCATGCTGGCCTTGGCCCTGTCTCCCGAAACCGCAGGCCAGGTTTATAACCTGGGCTCGGCCACCGCGACGCCATTTGTGGAAATGGCGCACCTGGTGGCCGCGGCCGTGCCCGGCACCGAGGTGCGCCAGGTGGAGTGGCCGGCGGACCGCTACTTCGTGGAAACCGGGGACTATGTCAGCGACATTGGCAAGATCAACGCCGCCGTCGGCTGGCGGCCCCGAACCACCATCCAGGAAGGGATCTCCCGGACCGTGGAATATTACCGTAAGTACCGGGATAAATACTGGTGAGCGGGTTCTGGGCGGTTGCCAATAACTCTTGGAACAACCCGGGCGAGTGAGGTAAAATAATCCTCAGGGCATATTCAGATCTTGCGGGCGCCTATCACCTCGGGAGCAGATGAGGCCTTAAGATGCAAGATTCGGCAAGCAAGGGGACCGCGGCCCGGAAGGGGACCGGGGCCGCAGGCTGGAAAGGCATAATTTTGGCCGGCGGGGCCGGAACGCGGCTCTATCCCATCACCCAGGTGGTGAGTAAACAGCTCCTGCCGGTCTATGACAAGCCCATGATCTACTATCCCCTGTCAGTCTTGATGCTGGCAGGCATTCGCCGGATTCTGGTCATTTCCACCCCGGAGGATCTCCCCAGGTTTCGAAACCTCTTGGGAGACGGCTCCCAACTGGGGTTGCAATTCACCTATGCCGAGCAGCCCCGGCCCGAAGGCCTGGCCCAGGCCTTTATCATCGGCCGGGACTTTATCGGCCGGGACCGGGTCTGCCTGGTCCTGGGGGATAATATTTTTTATGGGCACGGTTTTCAGGAGATCATCAAAAGAGCCATCAAGCAGGCGTCGGGCGGGGTTATTTTCGGCTACTGGGTGAAGGACCCGGAAAGATACGGGGTGGTGGAGTTTGATGGGGACCACCGCGTCATCGGGTTGGTGGAGAAGCCTGCCAAACCCAGGTCTAACTATGCGGTTCCCGGTCTCTATTTTTACGATAATAGCGTCGTGGAGGTCGCGGCCGGCCTCAAGCCCTCAGCCCGGGGGGAACTGGAGATCACCGATATCAATAAGGAATACCTGCGGAGAGGATCCCTGCGGGTGGAGATTCTGGGAAGAGGCTTTGCCTGGTTGGATACCGGCACCCACGAATCGCTCCTGGAGGCGTCCACCTTCATCGAAACCATCGAGAAACGGCAGGGCCTGAAGATTGCCTGCATCGAAGAGATCGCCTACCGGATGGGATATATAGATGAAAGGCAACTGCGGGTCCTGGCCCGGCCGGGGTCCAAGAACAGTTATGGTGAGTACTTATTAAGGGTGCTGAATCAGCCGATTTAATATTGGGGTAGAGATGACTGCTGAAAACCGTGTGCCGATAACCGGCCTGATCCTGGCGGGAGGCCTGGGCACCCGTTTCTGGCCCCTGAGCCGCTCCCAATATCCCAAGCAGGTGCTGCGCCTGCTGGGTTCGGAGTCGATGATTCAGGCGACCATCGGGCGCCTGCTGCCTCGTATTCCCGTGGAGCGCTTGGCGGTGGTGACCAATACCGCCCAGGCTGAGGTTATCAGCCTGGAGCTGCGCCAGAAAGGTTGGCAAGAGATCAGGATCATCCTGGAGCCGGAGGGGAAAAACACTGCGCCCGCGGTGGGCCTGGCTGCGGTCTTGCTGGGGGCCGCCGACCCCAACGGTCTGCTGGCGGTCTTTCCGGCGGACCACTTTATTGCCGATCAGGCGAGCCTGCTGGCGGTTTTGGACCGGGGGGCGGTCTGGGCCGCGGCCGGCTATCTGGTGACCTTCGGGATACCCCCCAGCCGCCCGGAAACCGGCTATGGCTATATAAAACAAGGGCCACCCCTCGACCCCGCCGGAGGCGGGTATCAGGCCGCCCGCTTCATTGAAAAACCGAATGCCTCCCAGGCCCGGGCCCTTCTGGACGAAGGCGGCTATTACTGGAACAGCGGCATCTTCCTGTTTCGCCGGGATTCCTTGTTGGAGGCATTTAAGCAGTACTTGCCTGAAGTTTACCAGGGCTTGGCCGCAATCCAGCAGGGAAAGGCGACCCCTGATTATCTGGCCAAGGTTTACCGGGACTTTCCCAACATTTCGCTCGATCACGGTATTATGGAGCATGCCGCCCGGGTAGCCGTGGTGCCGGTGGAGATGGGCTGGAACGACGTGGGCACCTGGGGGGCCTTGCAAGAGATCTTTCCCCGGGACGCCCAGGGGAACGTCCTCCTGGGGCGGGTCCTGGACCGAGGCAGCAAGGGCTGCACCTTTTTCACCCAGGATCGGCTGGTGGCCACCATCGGCCTGGAGGACACCATCGTGGTGGATACTGAGGACGCCACCCTAGTGTGCCATAAGGAACGGGTCCAGGAAGTAAAAGAGCTGGTGGCGGAGTTGCACCGCCGGGAGATGGCAGAGTCGGTGCAGCACCCCACGGTGCAACGGCCTTGGGGGCATTACACCGTGATGATCGAGGGCCCGGGGTATAAAGTTAAGCAGATCGAGGTGGCGCCGGGCGGCCGCCTCAGCCTGCAAAGCCACCAGCACCGGGCAGAACATTGGGTGGTGGTGCAGGGCATCGCCCGGGTGACCATCGACGCGGAGACCACAGCGGTCGCCAGCAACCAGAGTGTTTACATACCCGCCCAAACCGCGCACCGCCTGGAAAATCGGGAGAGCGTCCCCCTGCGGCTCATCGAAGTGCAGACCGGCTCCTATCTCGGCGAAGATGATATCCAGCGCCTGGACGACGATTACTGCCGCGTTTAGCGCCGCATTTTAAGGACATCTACGAACCACCCCGGGGCAGGAGCAGCCATGTTCCTGCCCCGATTAATTTTCCCGCCTATTTTGTAAACGAAACAATGCCGCGCCGGAATCCCCAGCCAACCGGGTTTTATTCTATGAAGTCCCCAGAAGGTGACTTTCAATGCCAAAAAATAAAGAGGAGATCGAAGTATGAAAGTTGTGGGCAAGAGAACATTGCTGCTGTTCTTGACCCTGGTGTTGACCGTAGGCCTGGTGGCATTCGTCTGGGCCGAGGCTCCCAAGGGTCCTGCCAAGGGTGGTCCCGAAGGGGCTCCCCAGGGGATGATGTGGCATGGCCATCATGGATTCATGAATCTGACCCCGGACCAGGCAGGAAAAATCTTCGACGCCAAAGAGAAGTTCCGCAACGACACCGCGGCGCTGCGCAGGCAGTTAATGGTGGGAAGGGCGGAAATGGCGGCCTTGTGGAAGGCTGAGAATCCTGATGAGAAGGCCATCGAGGGTAAGCTCAAGGAATTGATGGACCTGAGAAGCCAGTTAATGGAAAAGAAGTTGGCTCTCTTCTTCGAGATTCGCAAGATCGCCCCTAAGGGCTTCATGCACCACGGTATGTGGGGTAGAGGCCACGGTTGGGGCCACGGCGGTCCGGGTGAACCCGGAATGGCGCCTGCCGCTGAAAAATAGCAGGACCAGTCAACCCCTTGGCGCTGAAGGGCCGGACCGGCCCTTCAGCAACGCCCTCCGCCGCACTCCAATTACTTGGGCTCCAGGCTGCCCGATTCCTGGCTGCCGCTCTCGCCTATTATCCCGCCTCACAATTTAGTTCCGCCGCTTCCTCAAACCCTTGAAAAATTGCCGGAATTGCCGTAAAGTTAAATTAAGAAATTAAGGAAGGATTAGTGAAAAACTGAGGGCCATGGCAGTTCTGCCTATACGTAAATTACCCGATGCGGTGCTGCGGCAGCCGGCGCGGGAGATCAACGGGATCAACGAGGAGCTGCAGGGTCTCATCGATGATATGGCCGAAACCATGTACGCCGCGCCAGGCCTGGGGCTGGCCGCCAACCAGGTGGGGGTCCTGCACCGCCTCATCGTCTTCGACGTGGCCCACCGTGAGGGCGCGGCCAGGGATTTCAAGGTGATCATCAATCCCTGCATTACCCACGCGGAGGGAGAGCTCACCCATGAGGAAGGCTGCCTCTCGGTGGCGGACTTTAGCGCCGAGGTGCGGCGCCATGCCCGGGTGAGCGTCCAGGGCCTGGACCGGGAAGGGAAACCCGTAACCATTACCGGGGAGGGATTGCTGGCAGTGGTGCTCCAGCACGAAGTCGACCACCTGGACGGTGTCCTCTTCATTGACCGCATCAGCCGGCTGAAGCGGAGCATCTATTTAAGGCGGCTCAAGAAACAGGCGGCGGCCAAGTGACGCACGGCCCCTGGCGTTTAATCTTCATGGGCACCCCCAAGTTTGCCCTGCCTTCCCTGGAAGCCCTGATCTCCCATGGGGAGGAGGTGCTGGCGGTGATTACCCAACCGGACCGGCCCCGGGGACGGGGACAGCGAGTTTCCCCGTCGCCGGTGAAGGAGTTGGCCCTCTCCTGGAAGCTGCCGGTGCTGCAGCCCCGGAGTCTCAAGGACCCCGCCCTGGCGCGAGAGCTTAAGGCTTTGGGGCCGGAGCTGGCAATCGTGGTGGCTTACGGGCGTCTGTTGACCCATGAGCTTCTGGCCGTGCCGGCTTTGGGTTTCCTCAACGTCCACGCGTCGCTCCTGCCCGCCTATCGGGGGGCCGCCCCCATCAATTGGGCCTTGATCCGGGGAGAACGGGAGACCGGGGTGACCATTCAGTGGGTGGTTCACGAATTGGATGCGGGGCCCATCTTTCTCCAGGAGCGGGTTCCGGTCCTGGAGGACGACAATTTAGGCGCCCTGTCCGGGAGGCTGGCGGAGAGGGGCGCCGTCCTGCTGGTGGGGGCCCTGGAGAGGCTGCGCCGGGGCGAGGCCGTAAGGGTGCCCCAGCCCCAGGAAGGGGTTACTTATGCCCCGCCCATTTCCCGGGAGATGCGCCGCCTCAACTGGCAATTGCCAGCTCGGGAAGTGGCCGGCTGGATTCGAGGGCTCGACCCAAATCCCGGGGCCTATGCCTTGTGGCGGGGAGAGGTCTTGAAACTGTTTGCCGCCAGGGTGAAGAAATCGGAGGGGGGAGCCGCGGTCCCGGGCACGGTTTTGGGGCTTGGCCCCCGGGGGCTGGAAATCGCCTGCGGCCAGGGCAGCGTCCTGGTGCAGGAACTGCAACTGGCCGGGCATAAACGCTTGACGGCTCCTGAGTTTCTACGGGGCCATAGTCTGCTCAAAGAGGTCTTAGATTAATTTTAGGAGGTCAATATGGCTAATATACCTGGTCCACAGCCAGATATTAAGTATTGCCCCGTTTGCAAATCAGGTTTAGTAAACGTTTCCAGAAATAAAATGAAATCGAGAGGTTATGTTAGAAGAGATGGATCTGTTTAAGAGCATACTCATACCTATGATTGCCTAAGTTGCGGAAATAGGTTTGAAATTAACCAAGATAGGTAAGCCAATATTCTTAACAAAAGCGGATCGAATTTTTAAACCGAAAACCGGAAACCGGAAACAGTATTTTATGGAGGAACCGGGCAAAATTCTGAACGGCGGCAATTCCCTCCGGCCCCAGAAACGTATCTTCCTGGGATTGCTGGCGGTCACCTGCCTCTTGTTCACCATCCTCCTGGGGGTGCTGTGGTACGTGCCCTACGTGGGGCTTAGCAACCTCAACCCCCACCTGCCCTTGATCCTGGGGGTCTTGTTCGCGGCGCTGCTGTTCCTCCTGGTGGGCGGCCTGCTGCTATTGGCGCTGACGGTGGTGCTGGGCCGGGACCTGTTTTTTTCCAAGAAACTCCGGGGTGCGGTCATCAAGCTGCTGCTGCCCTTGATGAGCGGGGTGGGCAAACTTTGCGGCGTCTCCAAGGACCAGGTTAGGCGCTCCTTCATCGAAATCAACAACCAACTGGTGCTGGCCCAGCACTCCCGCGCCACCCCGGACAAGATGCTCTTGCTCATGCCCCACTGCCTGCAGTTTCATGAATGCCAGTTCCGCATCACCGGCAACAGCGTGCACTGCAAACGCTGCGGCCAATGCCCCATCAAGGGGCTGGTGGAACTCTCGGAGAAGTACGGGGTGGGGCTGGCGGTGGCCACTGGCGGCACCCTGGCCCGGCGCATCATCGTGGAGCGGCGGCCGCGGCTGATCATCGCGGTGGCCTGTGAGCGGGACCTGAGCAGCGGCATCCAGGACAGCTATCCGTTGCCGGTCTTCGGGGTTCTCAACTCCCGGCCCAATGGCCCCTGCTATGACACCCTGGTGGATTTGGAGAAGGTGGAAGAGGCCCTGAAGACCTTTTTGCTGCCTGCCGCGGGCCTGGCCGGCAGCCCGGAATAAACCGGTTTTCGGTTTTCAGTTTTCGGTGATAGGCAAAATCTCGGTAGGGGCGGGTTTTAAACCCGCCCCTACAAGACCGCCAACCCAGGAAAAACCGCGATGTCCAAGATGGGCAATATAAAAACCGCCCGGAAGCTTTTGCAGAGGCATGAGCTTTCCGAACTGCGGGCTGCCGTCAACTACATAAATGCCTTTTCCGGAAAGCGCTTTGTCTTAAAGGTTGGCGGTTCCATCCTGGATGACTTTAGGCTGTTGCCGGCCCTGGTTGAAGATGTGATTTTTTTGAAAAAAGTTGGGATAGATGTGGTCCTGGTTAATGGCGGCGGCCGCCATCTTAACCAGGCCATGAAGGAGAAAAATCTGAAAATTAGCAAGATTCGGGGACTCCGGGTAACTTCCGCGGAAGTGCTGGAATTGGCAGCCCAGGTCTTCGCTGCAGTTAGCCGGGAAATCCAGACCGAGATCGAAAGGCGTGGCTATCATTCGATTATCTTTGGGCGGGAGACCGGCCTGGTAAAATCGGAGCGGATAGGTAATCCGGAGTTGGGCTTTGTGGGGGTTCCCCGGGCCGTTGAGGTTTCGTTGTTAGATAACCTGGCGCCTAAGGTCATCCCCATAGTGTCCGCGGTGACCGCCGGGACCAGGCCAGGTGAGGCGGGCTATAATGTTAATGCCGACGACGTGGCGGGCATCCTGGCCTCGAGCCTCGGCGCCGAGAAACTGATCCTGATGACCGACGTGGAAGGAGTTCTCGATGAAAACGGCTCGCTGCTTTCGACCTTGAGCGTCAGTCAGGTTGAGGCCTTGATCGCCAGGAAGATCATCCATGGCGGCATGATCCCCAAGGTGGAAACCTGCCTCAAGGCTCTGAAAGGCGGCGTGCAAAAGTGTCATATTGTCAAAGGCAGCACTCACTCTTTTATCGATGAGATTTTGACGGATGAAGGGGTGGGGACGGAATTCGTCAAAGATGACTTAGCCAAGGAAGCCGCCAGGTAGGCACCAGCTAATATCGACATTTTCCGCATTTTTCAAGGAAACCACGATACTCAAGCCAAGCCCGGTTGATAGCTCAGCCTGGCTTATTTTGTTTAAATTGCAAAATTTTCCTGCCAAGATTAAAATGAACGTAAAAGTCCGCCTTGGAGGAAATCCCATGGAAGCGAGCCAGACCCACCTTGATCAGATTTTGGATGAGATAGCCTCGCTGTCTTTGGAAGATCAGGAAATGCTGTTAAATATTGTTGAAAAGCGCCATATCGAAATAAAAAGGGAACATATTTTAAGTGATTCCCGGGAAACCATGCGCGCCTATAGAAAAGGCCTGGCTAAAGAGGGGACGGTAGATGATTTAATGAAGGATTTGGAAAGTGATTAAGCTGGTCTGGCATAAAAGCTTTATAAGGGATCTTAAGAAAACCTGTAAGAAAAATCCCGAAATAAAGGAAAACATGCTCAACGCTCTCAAATTATTCGTTAGTAACCCGTATAACCCCATTCTTGGCACCCATAAGCTCTCCGGAAAGTTGAAAGGCTATCATGCCTTCAGTTTAGGATACGATTGCCGGGTGGTAGTTAAATTTATCGATGAAGGGAAAGTTGCTTTAATCTCAATAGGGAAGCATGAAGAAGTCTATTGATCAAAAACCGGTGGAGGCGCGGGGATGAAGCGGCAAGAGATTTTAGAGCTCCTGGCCCGGCATCGGGACGAACTCCGGGAATCTGGGGTGGAAAGCCTGGCCCTCTTCGGCTCGGTTAGCCGCGAAGAGGAAACTGAGGCAAGCGATATCGATATCCTGGTGGAGTTTTCCCATCCGGTGGGAATGTTGGCCTTTCTTTGCTTGCAGCATCGGCTGACGGAGATTCTGGGCCGGCAGGTCGATCTGGTCACCCCCAAGGCCCTGAGGCCAGCTTGGAGGCAGCGTATTTTGGACGAGGCCGTCCATGCCGTCTAGAGATTGGAAAATCAGGATAATCGACATCCTGCAAGCCATCAGCGAAATTCTCCAATTTTGAGCAAGAGGCCCCAATCCGAGGAGGGCCGTGGCGCCCGCGCTCTGGCCCTGGACATCCTGGCCGCGGCCTCGCGGCCGCAGGGGAAGTCGGTGGAGGAGCTGCTGGCCGCCACCCTCAAACGGCACCCCCAAATGCCGCGGCCGGAAAGGGCCTTGCTGCTGGAAATGGTGCAGGGCGTTAAGCGGCTTGAACTGAAACTCGACTATTTCCTTTCCCAGCTTGCGGCCATGCCGCTTAAGAAGCTGCACCCCCTGGTCCTGTTGATCCTGCGCCTGGCCGCCTATCAAATTTTGATGCTGGACCGGGTACCGGCCCGGGCCGCGGTCCACCAGGCCGTCGCCGAAGCCAAGGCCCGGCGCTTGCCGGCCGCCTATGGGGGCTTCATCAACGCGGTGCTGCGCCGTTTGGCCGCGGGCGACCTGCCCCCGCTGCCGGAGCGCCAGGCCGACCTGGCGTTCGCCCTGAGCGTCGAATATTCCCACCCCGCCTGGCTGGTGCGGCGCTGGCTGGAGCGCTGGGGCCCGGAGCAGACCGAAGCCACGCTCGCCGCCAATAACCGCCTCCCTCCCCTGACCGTGCGGGTTAACACCCTGAAGACCGACCGCTCGGCCCTCATGGCCCGGTTTAGCCGTGAAGGGGTGGAAGCCCGGCCCTGCCTATTGTCTCCGGTGGGGCTGCATTTGTCCGGGCTGAAGGGGGCGCCGCTGGAGCTCCCGTCTTATCGAGAGGGGCTGTGGCTGTTTCAAGATGAGGCGGCCCAACTGGTAAGCATGCTGCTGCCGCAGGCGTCCGGGCGGCTGCTGGAATTGGGATCCGGCCGGGGAGGCAAGACCACCCATCTGGCCGAATTGTCCGGCAATCACGAACTCATCCTGGCGATGGAGCTGCACCAGGGGAGGCTCCGGGAGCTGTGGGGCTCGCTCTCACGTTGGGGGGCGAGCGCCGTCCAACCCATCCGGGTCGATGCCGCCCGGGACCTGCCTATACGAGATGGGGTCATGGACGCCGCGGTCCTGGACGCCCCGTGCTCCGCCCTGGGCATCCTGAGGCGCCATCCGGAAATCAAGACCCGACTCAGGGAAGCCGATCTGGCCACCTTTCCGCCGCGGCAGCGGGCCTGGCTTTCGGCCGCGGCCGCGGCCCTGAGATCCGGCGGCCACCTGCTCTATATCACCTGCACCGGGGAGCCTGCCGAAAACCAGGAGTTGATCGAGTCCTTCCTGGGGGCCCACCGGGAGTTTCGCCTGGGGACCGACCCCCGGCTGCTGCCGGCCGCCGCCCGCCACCTGGTGCAGCCGCCGGGGTGGTTCTGCACATTAGGCGCCGGCGATTTGGACGGTTTTTGCGCGGCCCTGCTCATCAAATACTAGTAATCGCAGGCTAAAGCCTGCGGCTGCCAAGGACGCCAACTCGGCCCACGCACAGGCTGGAAGCCTGTGCCACCGGCGGCGCCATGGTTGCTTAAATTTTCCGGCGGGCGCGGCATCATAAGACTTTTTCTCGGGCTTCCCTTAAGGTATATTCGCTTCAATACGCGCGGTTAATGGGGAGACAAAATGGCGGTTCGCTTGGAAATCGGCTGGCGGCCGGAGCTGCCGGATGCAGAAGGGGAGGGAGTGCGCCGCCAGGCGCAGGAGTATTGCGGCCTGGAAATCGACCGGGTCCGGGTGCTCAGGGTCCTGATGCTGGACCTGGACTTGCCTGCCGGGGAACTGGAGGAGGTGCGCCGGGAGGTCTTCACGCACCCCATTACCCAAACCTCCGGATTCCGGCCCCTGGCCCAGGCCTTCGACTGGGCGGTGTGGGTGGGCTTCAAGCCCGGGGTGCGGGATAATGCCGGGGCCGTGGCCCGGGAGGCCATCGAGGCCTATCTGGGACGCTCCCTGGCGCCGGCGGAGGCGGTCTATACCTCCAAGCTTTTCCTTTTTTCCGGGGAGAGCCTGGATCGGGAGCGCGTGGCCCAGGTGGCCCGGGAACTGCTGGCCAACGACATGATCCAGGAATTCCGCCTCTTCTCCCGGCAGGATTGGGACCCGGAGGCGGGGGTGGGCATCATATTGCCCCGGGTGGAGCTGGAGCACTCCCCGGAGGTGGAGGTCTTCGACCTCAGTTCGCTTACGGCCCTGCGGGAGTTGAGCCGCCAGCGCTACCTGGCGCTCCGGGACGCGGACCTGCCCATCATCAGGGATTACTTCCGGCGTCCCGAAGTCCAGGAGCGCCGGGCCGCTGTGGGATTGGGACCTCCCACCGACGTGGAGTTGGAGTACCTGGCCCAGGCCCGCAGCGACCATTGTAATCACAACACCTTCCGGGGCCTGTTCCACTTCCGCGACCCAGACAGGGGTGAGCACCAGGTGGTGGACAACCTGTTCAAGACCTGCATCGAGGCACCCACCCGGGAGATCGCCTGGAAGAAGTCGTGGGTGGTTTCGGTGTTGTGGGACAACGCCGGGGTGGGACAGCTCGACGATGATTTCTCCTATGTCATCAAAGGTGAGACCCACAACTCTCCATCCAACCTGGAGGCTTACGGCGGCTCCCTCACCGGGATCGTCGGAGTTTACCGGGACCCCATGGGCACCGGCAAAGGCGCCCGGCTCATCGGGGGGATGTACGGCTTTTGCGTGGGCCCGCGGGATTATCCCGGCCCGCTCAGGCCTCGGCTCCATCCCCGGCGCCTGCTGGACGGGGTAATCGCAGGGGTCAAGGACGGCGGCAACAAGAGCGGCGTGCCCACCCTCAACGGCACCCTCTATTTCGATGAAAGCTACCTGGGCAAATGCCTGGTATTCGTGGGGGCCGTGGGTCTGTTGCCCAAATTGGTCAATGGGGAGCCGGCGGCCAAGAAGGCGGCTCAGCCCGGCGATCTCATCTTTATGTGCGGCGGCCGGGTGGGCAAGGATGGGATCCACGGGGTCACGGCCTCCTCGGAGGTGGCCTCCCCGGGCACCCCGGCGGGGCACGTCCAGATCGGCGATCCTTACACCCAGAAGAACATGCAGGATTTTCTGCTGGAGGCCCGGGACCAGGGTCTCATCGGCTTCATCACCGATTGCGGCGGCGGCGGCCTCTCCTCGGCGGTGGGCGAATCGGCCATGATGGCCGGCGGCTGCGAAGTGGACCTCTCCAGGGTGCCGCTGAAATATGAGGGTCTCGATCCCTGGGAGATCTGGATTTCCGAATCCCAGGAGCGCATGGTGGTGGCGGTGCGCCCGGAAAACGAGGCCCAATTTCAGGAGCTGGCCCGGAAGCACGCGGTGGAGGCATCTGTCATCGGCGCCTATACCGACCGGGGAGTCCTAACGGTGAAGCACCAGGGCCGGGTCTGCGCCTATATGGACCTCTCCTTGCTGGAAGAGGAGTTTCCCCCCTGGGAGTTTGACTGCGAGTGGCAAGCCCCTGCCGACCGCCTCAGCGAGCCGGTGTTGGGCGACGTCGGGGACCAGCGGGGGCTGCTGCTGGCCATGATGGCGCGGCCCAATATCTGTTCCCGGGAGTGGATCATTCGCCAGTATGATCACGAAGTGCAAGGGGGCAGCGTGCTCAAACCCCTGGTGGGACGCCTGATCCAGGTGCCGGGGGACGCGGCGCTGATCCGCCCCCGGCCCCAATCCCCGCGGGGCCTGGCCGTGAGCCTGGCCGTCAATCCGGCCTACTCGCAAATCGATACCTACCACATGACCGCGGTCACCATCGATGAAGCGCTGCGGCGGCTGCTGGCAGTGGGGGGCGTTCTGGAGCATATCGGCGGGGTGGACAACTTCTGCTGGCCCAACGTGGAGTATCACCCTCTTGAGAACCCCGACGGCAAGTACAAGGCGGCCCAATTGGTGCGGGCCTGCTGGGCCCTTAGGGACCTGTGCCTGGCTTACGGGATACCGCTCCTCTCCGGCAAGGACAGCATGTACGTGGACGGCCTGGTGCCCGGGCCCTTCGGGGAGACGCACCGGGTTTCGGGGCTGCCCACCCTGTTTTTCACCGCGGTGAGCGTCCTTCCGGAAATTCGCCGGACCATGACCCTGGAATGGAAGAAACCGGGCGACCTCATCTACCTCTTGGGACACACCCGGTCGGAATTGGGCGGCTCAGAGTTCTACGAACTCGTGGGCTATGTGGGGCTGAGCGTGCCCGAGGCCCGGCCAGAGGAGTTTTTGGCTTATTACCGTCTGCTGGAGCAGGCCGGACGGGAGGAACTACTGGCTTCAGCCCACGGGGTCTATCGAGGCGGCCTCTTGGTGCACCTGGCCCTGGCCTCCATGGCCGCGGGCCTGGGGGTGCAGGTGGACCTGAAGGGCGTGGCTCCGGAGGCCCCGGATTTCGCCGCCGCTTATAGCGAATCCGCCGGGCGTTTCCTGGTGAGCATCGATCCATCCAGGCGGAGCCGCTTTGAGGAGCTGTTTAAGGGCCAGCCGGTATTCCTGCTGGGGGAGGTGCGGGCAGAGGGGCTGCTCCAAGTAGACCGCGGCGCCCGCCTGTTGGAGGTTTCCCTGGAAGACCTCGGCAGCGCCTGGAAGGCGCGCTTCGGCAACCTGATTTGAGGGGGAGGAGTTTTCTGATATTATAAAATTTTGGATTATCTAGTTGGCTGGCACGAGACCGGCCAGGGAGGAAACCATGCGGAAAATTCTGGGAGCGGCCGCGCTGGCTGCGGTGTTGGGCCTGGCCTTCGGGGCGCAGGCGCAGATCATCATCACCGGCAATGACGAAAAGGCAGACTACAACAACGACGCCGGGCAGCTGGTCGTCGCTCCGCCCGGCAAGGACACGGTGTCGATCATAGACATCCGCAACCGCACCCATCCGCACATCGTCGCCTCGCTGCCGCTGATCAACACCATCATCGGTCCGCCGACCAACCTCGCCGTCACACCGGACAAGAAGCTGGCGATCGTCGTCAATTCGATCAACGTGGTGCAGGACGGCGACAAGTGGAAAAACGTGCCGGATGACAGGGTATTCGTCATCGATCTCACGGCGAATCCGCCTGCGGTCATCGCCACGCTGCATGCCGGAAAACAGGCCTCGGGCATGGCGATCAACCGCGCCGGCACCTTGGCGCTGATCGCCAACCGCGCTGACAACACGGTCAGCGTGCTGACGATATCCGGCAAGGACGTCAAAGTCGTGGGTTCGGTCGCACTGGCGCCCGCTGGCGCTCCGAACCAGCAGCTTTCGGCGGTGGCGATCACGCCGGACGGCAAGCGCGCTTTGGTGGTCAAGGCGATGGCCAACAAGGCCGCGCTACTGGACATCGACGGCGCGACGGTTACCTATAAGGGCTACGATATGACCACCGGTGTCTTCCCTTACAACGTGCAGATCACGCCGGACGGCAAGCTCGGCCTGGTCAACAACAACGGCAACGGCGGCGCGGCCGACGGCCAGGTCGACACGGTGGCGGTGATCGACATGGAGATGAATCCGCCGCGCGTGGTGGATCAGGTCGTGGTGGGCGACAGTCCGGAGGGATTGGCGGTAAGTCCGGCGGGCGGCTACGCCGTATCGCTGCTGACCAACGGCTCCGGCAACGTTCCCAAGAACGCCTTCTTCCACCACGACCATTCGATCGCGGCGCTGCTGAGGATCGAAGGCAAGAAGGTGCGCAAGGTGTCGGAAACGAAGGTTGGCAGACTGGCCGAGGGCATCGCCTTCAGCCCGGATGGGAAGTATCTCTATATAGCCAACTTCCTCGATTCCGATATCACCATCCTGCGTCTCCGGGGCAACAAGCTGGTGCCTGTGGGTTCGCTTAAGCTGCCCGGTCATCCGGCCTCGATGGGCAGCAACACGCCCTGAACGTCTATTTAGAAACCTTAAAAATAGACCATTCTTGGCAGAAGCACCTGGAAGACCTAAGCATCGCCTGGAAGGCGCGCTTCGGTAACTTGATTTGAGGAGAAGGGGTTTTTTGATATAATAACGCCAAGAGCTGGTTTCCGGGTCAATGAAACTTTGAAGCCGAGGGCTTAATTCGAATTCCGCAGGGAAAAGTGGCGGCAAGAAGGAGGAAGCAACGTGAAAAGATGGGCTATCATGGGATTATTAGCCTTTCTGGGGATGATATTGGTCGTGGGCACCCTCTCGGCCCAGCCTGCCGGCCCCGGTAATGGCGGCGGCTCTTCCGGCCCGATGATGGGCGGCGGTCCAGGGCCGGGCTCGCCAGGAGGGCAGGGAGCCGGGTCTTGCCCGTATATGAATCCGCCGGCAGGCGCTCCGGGGGCCAAACCCGGACAGCCGCTGACGGCGGATCAGGCTAAGGCCCTGGTCGTGCAGGAAATTGGCCGCAACCCTAACTTGAAGGCGGATAAAGTTATTGAGAAAGGCGGCGATTACGAGGTGGTGGTGGTCACCAAGGAGGGCTCCCTGGTGGACAAAATCGAGGTGAACAAGCAGACCGGCTCGCTCCGCTCGATCTATTGATGGCCACTTGAGGACTCTGCGAAAATTCAGGGATTTCACCTATGGGAAAGGCGCGGGTATGACAGTCACGGGTGACTGTCCCGCCTGGGACCTCCACCCCATTAACAGGAAGAAGCCATGCACGCCGAGATGTTGGTCCTGCGGTTCAACCGGGAGGTGGTGGATCAGCCCATCATCTACCGGCTCGTTAAAGATTTCGAGCTGGAATTCAACCTGCTGAAGGCCACCATCTACCCTCAAAAAGAGGGGTTGATGGTCATGGAGCTCCGGGGCCATCCCCAGAACTTCCGCCGGGGTCTAAAGTATCTCCGGGATTCTGGAGTCCAGGTGAAACGGGTGGCCCGGGAAGTGCGGCGCAATGAGGAGCGTTGCTACCAGTGCGGAGCCTGCACCGCGGTCTGTCCCACCGGCGCCCTCTATCTGGAGCGGCCGGAGATGGCGGTGCTGTTTGACGCCGGCAAATGCAGCGCCTGTGAGCTGTGTTGCCCGGTTTGCCCGGCCCGAGCCATGGAAGTGGAACTGGACCGCAGCATCCTTTAACCAAAAAATACGGCGGTAGGCGTCTCCCCCGAGTTGTTTGAGGGGGTGGCGCCGCGGTCGCCTCCTCCCTCGACCTCCCGCTCCCCCTATCTGGGCGGGGCAACCTCAACCAGCGGCGGCCAGATCGGCCTGCTTGGCCTAGTCGGCAACCGCCGCGCCCATATTTTCTTATGAATTAACAGATGCGCCGGCGCCGTTAACACAAATGAAACAATACCTATGCTATCATCAGGGTCGTAAGAGAGTCAGCACTTAAATAACCCTGGCCGGGGAGCTTAAAGCCATGAAGCGGTTTAAATCGGCGTTGGTTTTCGCAGCAATTTTGTTGATCGTCATCTGTCGGACCGCAATGGCAGAGCAGGAGCAGGACTCACGATTATCGGAGCCCGACCAGCCAGGAGAAGAAGATGTCCTAAACCGGGAACTTTGGCGGTTTGCCAAGGGGACACCTTACGAAGAAGCCGAACGCCACGTAGAGAAGATGCGGAAAACGGAGCCGGCGCCGCCTGCGGAGGTCGTTTTGCCAACCGGTTGGAAGATCGCTCCGGCAGGCAGACAGTTCCCGGTGGGCAGGCTGCCCGAAGAGGCCGTCTTCTATAATAAGCACATTGTGGTGCTCAACACGGGGTATTATTCCAAGGAGCCGCAAGAGATTTCCATCGTGGACCCGGCCTCCGGGGAGGTAAAGGTACTTAGCCCCGGCTCCTTGTTTGTGGGCGCCGCGGCCGGTTTGGACGGAGACCTTTATGTGAGTGGAGGCTACGACCAGGCGGTCTATCGCTACAGCCCCAAATTCAAACTTGTGCAGAAATATCCGGTGCGGGGGTATGCCGCGGGACTGGCGCCCATCGATCCGGACCACCTGGCCGTCGTCTACCTGGTGGTGGGCAGCGAGCCGAAAGCCGAAAAGAGCGTCACCTATGGAAAGGGTAAACTGGCAATTCTCAATACGAAGACCGGGCATATCGAACATGAGGAAGAGGCGGGGTACTTTCCGCACACGGTCTGCTATTTTAACAAAAAATTATACGTCACTATCCTCGGCGAGGACAAACTGAAGGTCTTCGATTCCCAAGGCCATTTTCAGAAATCCCTGGCTGTGGGAAAGACCCCGCAGGACCTCTGCCCGGACTTGAAAGCCAACCGGCTTTACGTGGTGAACACAGGCTCGGATAATTTATCGGTGGTCGATGCCCAGAAAGATGAGGTCGTATCCGAGATCGACGTTGGCAGCCCCGGGGGGGGGTTCGGCTACGCTCCCACCTCGTGCGCCGTCGCCGGCGACCGGCTCTTCGTGACCCTGGCTTATAGAAACGCAGTGGGGATATTCGATAAAAGTACGGGCAAGCCCCTCGGCTTCATTCCCACCGGCTGGTATCCGACCAAGGTGATCACCGGGAAGGATTGGCTGGCCGTTCTGAGCGCCAAGGGAATACGGGCCACGAGACCCAACGTCAGGGGCCAATACGTATTGACTCTATTGAAAGGGACGCTGGGGGTTATTCCCCAGGATCAGATTGAGGCGAACCTGCCTGCCTGGACGCGGCAGGTGGAGGAGGGAGCGCCGCTATACGGTTTCCAAAAGGAGAACCTGCCTCACGTCCGGTACGTTTTTTTCATCATCAGGGAGAACCGCACGTATGACCAGGTGCTGGGCGACCTGGGCCGGGGAAATGGCGATCCGTATCTGACGCTTTTCGGGGAGCAGATTACCCCGAACGCCCATAAACTGGCCAAACAGTTTGTGACCCTGGACAATTACTATGCGAACGGAGAGATCAGCGTTCTCGGCCACAGTTTCACCACCAGCGGTTATGCCAGCCCCTTTCTGGAGTCGCTCGGCAACCTGTCATATTCGAACCGATACGCAGGCTATCCGTTCGGATGCGTTCCGGCGCTGTATTCGCCGAAGTATCTTTGGGATGTGCTGGAGAAGAAGAATATCGATTATCGTATTTACGGGGAGAATTATTTTCTCTATACCAGGGCGCAGCGCCTCCTCAAGGAGAGCTTTGAGGCGACCCCCCGCCTGGCCAAGGAATTATATGACAAATTCTACGCCCGCATGATGGTGCTTGCCGGCGCCACGGACCGCGGCGAGGGATTGTATGCCCATGTCGCTCTTTTCGAGCCGCAGCCGGACTCGGTGGCTAAGGCTGAGGAACTCCTGAGAAATAGCCCTGAGGTGGCCCAGGTGCTCTCGTTCTACCTGCTGGGGGATAACAGCCTGGTGGCGCAGTTAGGAACCAATGAGAAACTGCGGGACGGAGTTGCCGAATATCTCTTCCATTACCCCATCGACTACCCCTCCTGGGACCTCAACATTTCGGATCTCGATAGGGTTAAAGTGTGGAGGGCCGATTTCGAAAATCAGGTCAACCAGCACTCGGTGGCGCAATTTCAGTATATCTGGCTTCCCAACGACCATACGGCCGGGACTGATCCGCACTCCTCGCCGCCTGATCAGTTTGTGGCCCAAAACGATGCGGCCCTGGGTGTTATCATCAACACCATCTCGCACAGCCCCATATGGAAAGAAAGCCTCATCCTGATAACGGAAGACGACGCCCAAAACGGGCCGGATCACGTGGATGCCACGAGGACCGTGGGTTTGGCGGTAGGCCCCTGGGTCAAGAGGGGTGCGGTGGTGAGCGACCGCTACGACCAGCTCAGCATGCTGCGCACGATCGAGATGCTGCTCGGATTTGACCCCATGAACCAAAACGATGCCCTGGCGGTGCCGATGTTCAGCATATTTAGCGAACACCCGGACTACACGCCCTACGAACTGGCGCCGCCGTCCAAGCAAATGGCCGCTGCCGACCAGACCCGCTATAAGCGATTATTGGAAGGCGGAAAAGAGAAGGCGCTGCCGCCACCAAAATAGGTGGGGCGGCCGTCCCTGGCCGCCCGGAATAAGGTCGGCGGGCGGGGACGCCCGCCCCACGGAGGCCCGCTCCGCCCTATTTGCGGAGGCGTTCCAGCAATGTCGTGGTGGAATAGCCCGGGACGAAAGGCAGGGTTAAGACCTGGCCGCCCCCGGCCAGGACGACCTCCCGGCCCACGATTTGGCTTAATTGATAGTCCCCGCCCTTGACCAGGATGTGCGGCTTCAGAAGGGTGATCAGCTGCAGGGGGGTGTCCTCAGCGAAGAGCACCACCCGGTCCACACAGGCCAGGGCTGCCAGGACCCGGGCCCGGTCGCTTTCCGGGGTGAGGGGCCGCCCCTGGCCTTTGTCCAGGCGGCGCGCCGAGGCATCGGTATTCACCCCGACGATGAGAACCTCTCCCAGTGAGCGGGCCTGCTCCAGGTAGGCCACATGGCCGGGATGGAGGAGTTCGAAGACCCCGTTGGTGAAGACCACCCTCTGTCCCTTCTCTTGCTGCTCCTGAACCCAGCGAGCCGCCGCTCCCCGGGTCACAACCTTGTGGCCGGTGTCGCAGTGAGGCAAAAAGTCCTCCCAAAAAGATCGTTATTCCTGCTTTACCCGGGCCACCGTAAGGACCTCCACCCTGGCGGCCCCGGCCCGGCGCAGCGCCAAGGCGCATTCCTTAACCGTAGAACCGGTGGTGTAAAGATCGTCAATGAGGAGAACGTTCTTTCCCTGGACCTCTGCGGGTTGGGAGACGCTGAAGGCGGCCCGGACGTTGGCCCGGCGCTCTTTGGGCTTGAGCCCCACCTGAGGCACGGTATAGCGCACCCGGCTGAGGACCTCCCGGCCCAGGGCCGCGCCTTTGAATCCCTTGGCCAAAAGCCAGGACTGGTTGAAACCGCGGGCCTTGAGGCGGCGGGGGTGCAGCGGCACCGGCACCAGGAGGTCGGCGGCGGCTACCATCGCCAGGCATTGGGGGCGGTTCAGCCAGCTTTGCAGAACCGGCAGATAGTCCATCCGGGCGGAGAACTTGAAGCGCTTGATGGCCTCCGCCACCGGACCCTCATAGAGAGCCGCGGCCCGGGCCCGGTCATAGGAGGGCGTCTCTGTGGCGCATTCTCCACAGAGGCGGTCATCGCCCTGCCGGGCCGCAAAGACCCGGCCGCAGCAGATACACAAAGGGCTCTGCACCCATTCGATCTGCGCCTCGCACTCCGGGCAGACCGCCTGCGCCGCGGCCTCCCCCACCGCGGCCCCGCAGAAGAGGCAAAAGCGGGGCAGAAAGAATCCCAGCACGTTTAAACTGAAGCGCTTGAGATTGGCCAGGGCAAGAGGCGTCACCGGATGTTCTCCCGGAAAGATTTTATTCGGAATACCCACAGCGGGTTTCGTAGGCCACTAAGCATACACGCCCAATCTGATATAAGTATCTTAGATAATCCATCTATCTAAGATTTTGGAATGCCTATTTTTAACTAGGAAATACACAAAGCCATGATCTGACCCTCTGAGAACGATGGAACCGCCTCCTAAGGTAAACCCAGCATCTTCTTATAAATCTCTTGGAAGGCGTCAGGTTGCACTATAATGAGGCCGGAAAACGGCGTATTGATGTCCCAAATAAAGAGAAGGCAACACAAGACCATGAAGATGACCATGAACTCAAAGATAAGGGACAACGCCGTTTGGTTTTGATTCAAGAGGACCATTGCGAACACGATCGACCCAAAGCCAAAGATGAGAATGATCCAGACCGTTGGGTAAAGATTGCCTTTCATCGTGGTAGCACGGGACTGGCGCTGCCGGCTGGCTTCCGCAAGACTATTATAAATTGAGCCGAGCTTATCGGAATCGCCGCTGAGTACAGAAAACTTGGCTAAGACGTCATCGAAACGACGACTGGCCGCCTCGCTCATGGAGTCTCTTTCCATTAGTGGCCATTCCTCTTCGATTACCGTTTTGACATAGTTTTTCAGAGCTTGGCGGAAGGCCTCGGAATTTGGTAAATTTTGGGAGGAGTAGTAGGCGCTTATGATTGCGTCAGCTTCATGGTTGACATCGGCCTTGGCACTGAGGAACGTCGACCACAAGGTGACGATGGCAAAGCCAATGAAAAAGGCGTAGAGGGTAGCGAAGAAACTAAAAATAGAGGTGTTAATATATTCCTGGTCTTTCAGGCGCTGCCCGAACCGCCGGCGAGTAAGCAGCAACCCCCCGGAAACCAACACACTGGCAAGCAAGACCAAGAAAAATATGAGTACGAATGTATTCACTTTAACTTGAGATTATGCACGCCCCGGCCATTGTTGTCAAAAATTTATTGGGGAGCACTCTACAGGAATTTAACCTCGAAAGGTTTTCTTGTTTTGGCCTTGCTTTCTAAGCTTGGAAAGTCCACCCTTTTTTTAGGCGGGGGTGGGAAGGGAGACATATGCCGGGGCGTAGGCAGGACGCCGGCGCCGCCAAATAATTATTTTTCCGGAAGGCGATTGGGCGATTAACTACTCCGCCGCCAGACGCTGAGCCAGGTCCTGGGCGTCGGCGAAGAGGTTGCGGACAGCGGTCTCGGTAAGGCCGGCGCCCCGGGCCAGCCGTTCGGCCTGCTGGCGGCTGATGAGATCTCCGGGGGCGTGGGCGTCGGTATCGAGGATCAGGGAAGCGCCCACCTCCAAGGCAATACGGGCCACGTGGCCGTTGGCCAGGCAGTGGCCTTTGCGGGCTGAGATCTCCAGGAAGACGGAGCGTTCCCGGGCCAGGGCCGCCTCCTCCGGGGTGATGAGGCCAGGGTGGGCCAAAATGTCGATGTCGGCCTCCAAGGCGGCCCGGTTGGTCCCCGGGGCCACCGGCTCCGCCAGGGTCTCGCCGTGCACCACGATGAGCGGGACCCCCAGGGCGCGAGCCTGGGCGGTCAGGGGGCCGATGAGGGCAGGGGGCAGGTGGGTGAATTCCAGGCCGGGAATGAGGATGGGCGCCTCCCCCCGGTTGAGGCTCCGGGCCGCGGACTTAAGCACGGCGAAAACCGCCTCGAAATTGGAGGCGTCCACGTGGTCGGTGATTCCCAGGTAGCGGTAGCCCCTGACCTGGGCCCGGCGCCATAATTCCGCGGGCAAGAGTTCGCCGTCGCTGTTCAGAGTGTGGGTGTGCAGGTCGATCATAAAAAACGGTTTTCAGTTTTCGGTTTTTGGTTTTCGGTAAATATCAAGGCCGGATTCAGAAACTAGAAAATCAAAAATGGGCGACCCGCTCACAGGCGGGAAGCCTGTGCCACTGTCGCCCCTACATCTTGTATTTGCCGAAGTCTTCGGGATCCAGGCTCTCCAGGATCTCGGTCCATTTCTTGGCGTCGTCGCTGGTAATGGCCTCTTTGGCCGAAAGGTCGACCCGGCGGGCCTTTTGAATCACCACCTCCGCCACGAAGATGGGGGCCTTGGTGCGCAGCGCTATGGCGATGGCGTCGCTGGGGCGGGCGTCTATGGTCAAAACGCTCCCCCCCCGGGAAAGGTAGATGAGGGCAAAATAGGTATTGTCCCGCAGGTCACAGACCTCCACCTTGCTCACCTGGGTCTCCATGAGTTCCATGATGTTTTTCAGCAGGTCATGGGTCATGGGGCGGGAGAATTTAATGTTCTCCAGCTCGCTGGCGATGGCCGTGGCCTCCAGTAGTCCGATCCAGATGGGGACCGCCTTGTCCGACGCCACATCCTTGAGGATCATGATGGGGCTATTGGTGAAGGGGTCAATGGTCAATCCGGAAACGGTCATTTCCCTAAACATGTTGCCTCCTGCGATGGGTACGCCTCAGGCATCCGCCCCTGCTCCCCGGAACGGCCCTGGGTCCAAGAGCCTGTTAAGGAATGGGGGTGGGCTTTGGTGATGGCAACCCGGGTCAGTTGCCCCTCCAGGCGCCGGGGTCCGCTAAAATTTACCACTTGATTGGTCCTTAATCGGCCGCAGAGCTGCTGCGGGCTCCGTTTGCTGGCGCCCTCCACCAGGACCTCCTGAAGGAGCCCCAGCAGGCGGGCGTTGGCCGCCAGGGTGAGTTCATCCTGCAGGGCCTGCAAGCGGGCCAGGCGCTCCGCCTTGGTCTCTTCCGGCACCTGGTCCGGAAGGTCCGCGGCCCGGGTTTGGGGCCGGGGGGAGAACCTAAAGGAGAAGGCCTGTTCAAAAGCCGCCTGCCGCATCAGGTCCAGGGTCTGGGCAAAGTCGGCCTCGGTCTCCCCGGGGAAGCCCACGATCAGATCGGTGGAGACGGCAATGCCGGGGCAGGCGCGACGCAAGCGGGACACTTTTGCCAGGTAATCCTCCCTGGTATAACCGCGGTTCATAGCCTGAAGGATGCGGTTGGACCCGGACTGCACCGGCAGGTGCAGATGCTCGCAGAGCGGTGGCAGGGAGGCCAGGGCGCCCAGCAATTCATCGGACAGGTCCCGGGGGTGGGAGGTGGCAAAGCGCAGCCGGGCCAGCCCCGGAAGTTGGGCGAGGCGGCGCAGCAACCCGGTAAAGGTGATGGGAGTGGTAAGGCCGCGGCCGTAAGAGTTGACGTTTTGCCCCAAAAGGGTGACTTCCAGGCCGCCGGCGGCTAAGAATCCGGAGACTTCCGCCACGATGGCCTCGGGGTTCCGGCTGGCCTCCCGGCCCCGGACATAGGGAACCACGCAATAGGTGCAGAAGTTATCGCAACCCTGCATGATGGTGACGAAGGTCTGGGCCGGCCCCCGGGACCAGATCCGGGCAGGCGGCTCAGGAAGGCACAGCTCCAGCTCCAGCGCCGCGGGACGCTGGCCCAGGGCGGCCCGGCGCACCAGCTCCGGCAGACGCCGGCTCGCCTGGGTGCCGAAGACCAGGTTCAGGTGCGACGCCCCGGCCAGCAGGCGTTCCCCTTGCTGTTGGGCCACGCAGCCTCCCACCCCTAAGATGAGCCGGGGGTTCCTGGCTTTGAGTATTTTTAAACTCCCCAGCAGGCTATAAAGCTTTTCCTCGGATTTGCGCCGGATGGCGCAGGTATTGATAAGATAGAGATCCGCTTCTTCGGCCCGGCAGGTGACCTCGTATTCCGGCGCCAGATACCGGGCCATCTGCTGGGAGTCGGCGTGGTTCATCTGACAGCCGAAGGTGCGGATGTATAGCTTCTTTTTCGAGACCGGCATACCTTAATGTTTATTAGAAACCCCGGCCCTTGTCAACTACGAGGCCGCGGCCCCTGGACAGGCCCGTCTCGCTGGAGTAGAATGGGGCGTGCTTTAGGTTCGGGTGTAGAGATTTTGCCCGGCTCCTAGCCAAAACCTTGCTGGGCACTACCGATATTGGCATTTTCGGTTTTTGGCAAGGGCGGGAGGCCTTTTGTCTCTCCCGGCCCCTTTGCCTAAAAAAATAGAGCCCTGGAGCCTTTATGTTATTCCCCATCCGCGGCGCGCCGGCACTGCGGCGCCAGCCATGGGTCACCCTGGGTCTGATCGCCGTCAACGTGGCGGTTTTTCTCTATGAATTGCGCCTGGGACCGCAGGGCGCCGCGGCCCTCGTTCAGCACAAAGGGGCGGTGGCGTCCCAACTGAGCCAGCCGCACTTGCTATTTTCGTACCACGGGTTGAGCGTTCTGCCCACCATGTTCAGTTCCCTGTTCCTCCACGGGGGCTGGGTCCACCTCATCGGCAATATGTGGTTCCTCTGGATCTTCGGAGAGGCCCTGGAGGATGACCTGGGCCATGGGCGCTTTCTGGCCTTTTATCTGTTTTGCGGGTTCTTTGCCGGGATCTTCCACGTGCTGGGGTGGTCGCAACTGCGCGCCCCCTTGATCGGGGCCAGCGGCGCCATCGCCGGGGTGTTGGGCGGCTATCTGAGGCGATTGCCCCAATCCCCCATCCACACGCTGATATTATTCCGACTGCGGCCGGAGATGGTGCCCATCCCGGCCTATGCCTTGTTGGGGCTGTGGCTGGTTTTGCAATTTTACGGCCTGCGGCAAGGGGGGCCGGTGGCCTGGTTGGCCCACCTGGGCGGCTTCTTTATTGGCCTGGTCACGGTCAACTATTTTACCCCGGTGCAGGCGGAACGGCGGCAACCGGCCCGGAAATCGAGCCGGAAGGCTAAAATCAGGAAACCGGTCAAGAAGCGAGCTTGAAGAATTTGGGGCCAAGCCGGGTGTTCTTATAAATGGGCAGCGCGGGTAAGGGGGCGCCGGCCAGGGGCCGATCTGCGGGCCGGTCCGAGGGTGCCAGGGAACATCACGCATAAGGGGTTAATATGCAATTCAGTGAAGGGCGGCTGGGACGTATCTTCGTTTTGCGGTTGGAAGAGGGCGAGCAGCTTAATGACAGCATCGAGAAATTTGCCCGGGAGCACAAGATCGATCATGGACTGGCATTTTACCTGGGGGGGGCCGGGGATGGCAGCCGGTTGGTGGTGGGACCAGTTGCCAACCGGGAAGGCATCGTTCCCATGATCCATACCCTCAGGGGCGCCCAGGAGGTTTTGGGTCTGGGAACCCTGATCCCCAATGAGGTGGGGGAGCCGGTGCTGCACATGCACGCCGCCGCGGGACGTGAGGGTCAGGGCACGGTGGGCTGCACCCGGGCCGGGGTCGCGGTCTGGCTGGTGGGGGAGGTGGTGCTCCTGGAGATTTTGGGGACCGCCGCCTCCCGGAAAAAGGACCCGAAGACCGGCTTTCAGTTGCTTAAGGTCGATTGAAAAAGCGGTCAGCGTTCAGCTATCAGCAATCAGCAAATGCAAAACCCGCTTACGGCTTATTAATGTGTAGGGTGGGCACTGCCCACCATTTCTCTTGAGAACGGAAATTAATACGGTGATGGGCAGGCTCTCTGGCCTCGCAGAAAAGGGCGTTCGGGTGGAATTGAATAAAGATACGTGGGAGCGGCTGGTCCAGACCGGGCGGCAGGCGGCCCTGGCGGCCGGCGCTCTATTGCGGCTGAACTACTCCAAACCTCACCGGATAACCTTCAAGGGGGCCATCGACCCGGTTACCGAGAGCGATCTGCAATCCCAGGAGCTGATCGTGGCGCTGATTCGCCGGAGTTTTCCGGATCATGGCTTTCTGGCGGAGGAAACGGCAGCCGCAGGAGGGGCCGATGGACTTGGGTCCCAGACGTCCCCGCGCCCGGCCTCAGGACCGCAGCCCTGCCGCTGGATCATCGACCCCCTGGACGGCACGGTCAACTTCGCCCACAACTTTCCGGCCTTCTGCGTGTCCATCGCCCTGGAGGTGGAGGGACGCCTCGAATACGGGGTGGTCTACGACCCCATGCGGGATGAGCTCTTTGAGGGGAGACGTGGCCAGGGCGCCCTGCTGAACGGCCGGGCCATTGAGGTTTCCGGGATTGACCGCCTGGACCGGGCGTTGGTGGCCACCGGCTTTCCCTACGACATCCGGGAGAGGCTGCCGGAGACCATAGCCCGGCTCTCGCGCATCCTGGGGGCGGTCCAGGGGTTGCGGCGGGCCGGCGCCGCCGCCCTGGACATGAGTTATCTGGCCTGCGGCCGCATAGATGCCTTCTATGAAGAGAACCTGAAACCCTGGGACACCGCCGCCGGCCTGCTGCTCGTCATCGAAGCCGGCGGCCGCCTCAGCAACTTCAACGGCGGGCCTTATGACCTCTACTCGGCCAATATTCTGTGCAGTAACGGCTGGTTGCATGAAAAAGTATTGACCCTATTGGGAAAATGAGATATAAAAAATTTATGAAGAGCTTATCAAAAAACTGGTGCTGGTGGCGGGTGATGGCGGACTCGTGAGGTGCGTCTCCGGCAAGTGAGAGATATTTGGGGGCCCCTTGCGAGAGGGGCCCCGGTTTTTGGCGCTTAGAAAGCCGTGGCCCATCAGGGGCGCGGTTTTTTTTATTGCCGCGGCCAACCGCCGCTGGCAGCGTTCATTGAACACCGTCAGGCAATACACAAAAATAATTATTTTAATTGTGGTTAAAGGCGGTTATCTGGATTAAATTTTAGATCAAGAGATGGAGCAGACATGACGCAAACGGATTTTGCCACCTTCAGTGCTCTCGCCCGGCAGGGCAACCTCATTCCGGTCCACCGGGAAATCCTGGGGGACCTGGAGACCCCGGTTTCCGCCTATAAGAAGTTGCGGGGCCAGGGCTGTTCCTATCTGCTGGAGAGTGTGGAGGGCGGCGAGAAGTGGGGACGCTTCAGTTTTCTGGGGCTCAACCCCTCCGTGCTCTTTCAGGTGCAGGATGGCCGCGTCACCATCCGCCGCCAGGGGCGGGAGGAGGTATTGTCACTTGAGGCCGGCGCCGATCCTTTTGAATACTTGCGCCGGCTGCTGGCGGACTTGCGGGCTGTAGCCGCTCCGGGACTCCCCCGATTTTGGGGGGGACTGGTGGGTTATCTGGGCTACGACATGGTGCGCTATATCGAGCGGCTGCCGGATTTGACCCCGCCCGGCCCCATGCCTGAAGCCCGGCTGATGCTGGCCGACAACCTCCTGATCTTCGACAACCTGCGCCAAACCATCAAGGTGATGAGCCTGGTGCTTCTTAACCCGGAGGTTTCCCTGAAGTCCCAATACGAGGGGGCGCTGCAGGCCATCGAGGTCCTCATCGAGCGCCTGGGACAGCCGGTGCCGCGGGGCCTGCCCTCACCCCCCAGGCCTTCGGGGTCGCTCAGTTCCAACCTCACCCGGGAGAATTTCGAGGCCATGGTGGTGCGGGCCAAGGAATATATCGCCGCCGGAGACGTGATCCAGGTGGTGCTGTCCCAGTGCTTTCAGACCCCGCTGCGCCACGACCCCCTGGACCTGTACCGGGCCTTGCGCATCATTAACCCCTCGCCGTACATGTTCTACCTGGACCATGGGGACCTGCAGCTGGTGGGAGCCTCCCCCGAGATCCTGGTGCGCCTGGAGGAAGGACGCATCACCTACCGGCCCATCGCCGGCACCCGCCCCCGGGGAGCCGACGAGGCGGCGGACCGGGAGCTGGAGGCGGAACTGCTGGCAGATCCCAAGGAGCGGGCCGAACACCTGATGCTGGTGGATCTGGGGCGGAACGACGTGGGCCGAGTGGCGAAAATCGGCAGCATCCGGGTGCCGGAGCTTTTCAGCATCGAGCGCTACTCCCACGTGATGCACATCGTCTCCCAGGTGGAGGGCGAGTTGGCCCCAGGCTGCGACGGCCTGGACGTCCTCAGGTCCACCTTCCCCGCGGGCACCGTCGCCGGCGCTCCCAAGGTGCGAGCCATGGAAATTATCGAGGAACTGGAGCCCACCCGCCGGGGGCCCTACGCCGGAGCGGTGGGTTACCTGGGCTTCGGGGGCAACCTCGACTTCTGTATCACCATCCGCAGCTTTGCCATCCATAACGGACGGGTCTATTTGCAGGTGGGCGCAGGCATCGTGGCCGATTCCGACCCGGGCCGGGAATACCAGGAGACGGTGAATAAAGGCATGGCCTTGATGCAGGCCCTGGAGCGGGCCGACGGGGGGCTGGCATAGCGGGGAGTGAGCAGTAATCAGTAATCAGTAATCAGTGATCAGCGATCAGTGGGCTTTTCGACTCAATCGTTTTTTTTCATTGCTTGAGGGAATGTGATAATTAATTAAAATTAACCAAAAGCCCAAGCAGTTTGCGGTCGGCAGACAGAAGTTAGATTTCTCTGCTTACTGCTCAATGATTACTGATTACTGATTACTGACTACTGGCTACTGCTCACTGCCCACTGCTCACTGAGGCAGATATGTTAGTAATGATAGATAACTATGATTCTTTCACCTATAATCTGGTGCAGTATTTCGGCCAGTTGGGAGAGGAGGTCCGGGTCTTTCGCAATGACCAGATAGACCTTGCGGGAATTGAGGCGGTCCAGCCGGACCGGCTGGTAATCTCTCCAGGACCTTGCTCTCCCGCCGAAGCGGGGATTTCCATGGCGGCCATCCTCCATTTTGCCGGACGGATTCCCATCCTGGGAGTGTGCCTGGGACACCAGGCCCTGGGCGCGGCCTTCGGGGGCCGGGTCATCCGCTCCACCCGGCTGATGCACGGCAAGACCTCCCTCATTTATCATGACGGACGGGATCTCTTCCAGGGCGTTCCCTCTCCCTTTGAGGCCACCCGTTACCATTCCCTCATCGTGGAGCGGGAGACTTTGCCCGCCTGTCTTGAAGTTTCGGCCCAGACCGCGGTGGGTGAGATCATGGGGCTGCGCCACCGGGAATACGCCATCTTCGGAGTGCAGTTTCATCCCGAGTCCATCATGACCGCCGAAGGCATCAATCTGCTGCGTAATTTCAGGAAGCGCAGCCGGGGCTGAGGGCAGTAAGGTTCCCCGGGTTTTTGGCACTGGGGCAGAGATAGAGAATGGATATGGATAAGGATTCGAAATTCGAGGCAGATCAGACCTTAGAGTCTAAGAAGGGGCCGGCCGGACGGGAATCTTCCGAAAAGCCCCAGCCGCAGTTTGAAATCGACATCTTTCGGGACTGGTGCAAATCCTGCGGCATCTGCGCCGCCTTTTGCCCCCGGCAGTGCCTGGAGATGGACGCTCAGGGGGCGCCGCGGGTGAAGAGCCCTGAGCGCTGCAACGGCTGCCGCTGGTGCGAACTGCATTGTCCGGACTTTGCCATCTGCGTCAAGGAGCTGGTTGCCAAAGAACCGGCAGCGGAGGAGACGGAATGACTTTGGCAAACTGGATGGGAGAGAAACCATGAATGGCGGGAGTCCCGGGAAAGCCAGACTGCTGCAAGGCAACGAAGCCATGGTGGAGGGCGCCCTCTATGCCGGTTGCCGTTTTTTTGCCGGTTACCCCATCACCCCGGCCACGGAGATCAGCGAAGTCATGTCCTACCGCCTGCCCGCGGTGGACGGCACCTTTATTCAGATGGAGGATGAAATCGCCTCCATGGGAGCGGTTATCGGCGCCTCCCTGGCCGGGGCCAAGGCCATGACCGCCACCAGCGGCCCGGGGTTTTCCCTGATGCAGGAGAACCTGGGGTTCGCCTGCGTGGCCGAGGTGCCCGCGGTTATCGTCAACGTCATGAGGGGCGGGCCTTCCACTGGCCTCGCCACCCACGTCAGCCAGGGGGACGTGCAGCAGGCCCGCTGGGGCACCCACGGGGACCACCCCATCATCGTCCTGGCGGTCTCCACCACCCAGGAGTGCTTCGAACTCACGGTGAAGGCCTTCTCGCTGGCGGAAAAATACCGGACCCCGGTGATCATTTTGAGCGATGAAGTGGTGGGCCACACCCGGGAGAAGCTCCTGCTGCCGCCGGAGACGCCCCTGGAGGTAGTGGACCGGGTGCGCCCGGACATGCCACCGGAATGGTACCTGCCGTATGCCGACACCGCCAGCGGGGTGCCCCCCATGGGCATCTTCGGGGACGGCTACCGCTACCACGTTACCGGTCTGATCCATGACGTGCGGGGTTATCCCACGGAACGCCCCGACGAGATCGTGCCTTTTTTGAACCGCCTGTTCCGCAAGATTACCCAGCACTTCCATGACATCCAGATGGTGAAGGAGGTGCAGACGGCGGACGCCGAGATCCTGGTGGTGGCCTACGGCTCGGTGGCCCGCAGCGCCCGGCGGGCGGTGGCCGAGGCCCGGGAGCGGGGGATCAAGGCCGGACTGCTGCAACTCATCACCCTCTGGCCTTTTCCCCGGCGGCAGTTGGAGCCGCTGCTGCGCCAGGTGCGGGCCGCCCTGGTGCCGGAGCTCAATATGGGCCAGATGTCCCGGGAGGTGAAGCGCATCAACCAGGGCCTGACCCGGGTGGAGGCCTTGAATCGGATCGACGGCAATTTGATTACGCCGGACGAGATCATGGATAGACTAATGAAAATGTAAGAGGGCTGCTTACAGCGCAGGCTAAAGCCTGCGGCTGCCAAGACCAAAGGGGCTGAGGGCTGAAAATGGCCGAAGATGTCACCAAACTGATTCACAAATACCTGCGCCACGAGAAGAGGTTCCCCCACGTCTGGTGTCCGGGCTGCGGCAACGGCATCGTCCTGGGATCGATGATCCGGGCCATCGACGCCATTGGCTACACCAAGGATGAGATAGTTCTCGTTTCGGGCATCGGCTGTTCCGGGCGCATGAGCGTGTACGTCGATTTCAATACCCTGCACACCACGCACGGCCGGGCCCTGACCTTTGCCACCGGCGTCAAGCTGGCCAACCCCAAGCTCAAGGTCATCGTGGTCATGGGGGACGGCGATGCCACCGCCATCGGCGGCAATCATTTCATCCATGCGGCCCGGCGCAACCTGGACCTGACGGCCATTATCATCAACAATAATATCTATGGCATGACCGGCGGGCAGCATTCTCCCACCACCCCTTATGGGGCCTGGTCGGCCACTGCTCAATTCGGGCATATCGAACACGCCTTCTCCATCAGCGAGATGGCGGTGACCGCGGGCGCCGCCATGGTGGGCCGGGGCACGGTGTACCACGTCACCCTGCTGGACCGATTGATGGAACAGGCCCTCAGGAAGGGGGGCTTCGCCGTGGTGGAGGTTATCAGCCATTGCCACACCCAGTTCGGCTCGAAGAACAAGAAGGGCGGCCCGGTGGAGATGATGCGGGCTCAGAAGGAGATGGCGGTGCGGGTGGAGAAGGCCGCCACCATGAGCCCGGAGGAACTGGCGGGCAAGATCACCATCGGCGTCCTGGTGGACCGCGAGCTGCCCATCTATACTGAGGAATACCGGCGCATCCAGGTCGCGGCCCGGGCGGCCTTGCGAGCGAAGCCAAAACCGCAACCCTCTAAACTCAAACCTCAAACCTTTGAGCCTTGAGCCTTGAGCCTTGAACTTTGAACTTTGAACCTTGAACCTTGAATTTCTAACCTCGACCTTTGAGCCCAAATTATGGCAATGCGCTTTGAGATTCGCCTGGCCGGCTCCGGTGGCCAGGGGTTGGTGCTGGCAGGGGTGATCCTGGCGGAGGCCGCCGGGATTTATGACGGCAAGTTCGTCTGCCAGACCCAGAGTTATGGCCCCGAGGCCCGGGGGGGCGCCTCCAAGGCGGAGGTGGTCATCAGTGACGCGGAGATCGATTACCCCAAGGCCATCCGCCCAGACGTGCTTCTCGCCCTGAACCAGAAGTCCCTGGACGTTTTTCTGGGTGACCTGAAAGAGGGAGGGGTGCTGCTGGTGGATGCCGACCTGGTGCGAGAGGTGCCGGAGTCGGGGGCGCTGGCCATCCCCTTTACCCGCATGGCCCGGGAGGCCGGCAGGGAATTGATGGCCAACATCGTGGCCTTGGGGGCCCTGGCGGCCATCACCGGCGCGGTCTCCCGGGAAGGTTTGAAGGCCGCGGTCCTGGCCCGGGTCCCGGCCGCCAGCCGGGAAATGAACGAACGGGCCCTGGAGGCCGGACTGGCCGCGGGCGCCAGGGTCTTGGCCGAGCGAGCCGCGGCGCCCTTCGAAATCGGCAGCGAAGATCGGGAGTAAGGGGATATAAGTTTCGAGTTTCGAGTTTCAAGTTTCAAGTTTCGAGTTTCGAGTTTCGAGTTTTGGGTTTGGGTTTTTGGTTTTCAGTGTGGGGGCAGGCCACCGTGCCTGCCCAATTTAGGGCGGCCAGGGATGGCCGCCCCACCTATAAAATATTTAAAAAAGCGGAAGATAGAAGAAGCGATAATCCCAATGGACCCGAAAACGGAAATTACCCTCTGCGACAGCTCGCCCCTCAGCCGGCAGGAGCAGTTTGTCCTGAAGCAGGCGGCCGCCGGGGAGATCGCCGACCTGAAGCAGGAGTTTGGGGACGCGGAGGAAGGGCGGCGCCTGCGGGCCGTGTTCCTGGAAGACCTGTTAACCGGGGATTTACCGGGGGTCCGGATTCACCGCCGGGGGGTGCGGATTAGCAGTGCGGTTATCGAGGAGCCGCTAGACCTGGAGAATGCCGAGGTGGCTGTCAATGTTTGGTTAGCTGCCTGTATCTTCAAGGACTTCTTTAGCGTTATGGATGCCTGTTTCAATTATTATTTATCCTTAAATGACTCACATTTTTTAAAGGCGGCAGTTTTCCATCGTCTAAAACTGGCTGGCTCAATTTTTTGTAGAAATACGGTATTTGCAGGGCCGGTAGCTTTTTCCGCTGCCGACATCAAGGGCCAATTCGGGGCAAAGGGGGCAAAATTTCTGGCCAAAGACTATGCCCCCAACTTTAACGGGTTGCAGGTCGGCAAGGACGCTTTTTTCGATGGGGTGGAATTTCACGGCCCGGTGGATTTTGGCGGCGCCGACATCAAGGGCCAATTCGTGGCGCAGGGTGCAAGGTTCCTGGCTGGAGACCGGAAAGCTAACTTTAACGGGCTGCAGGTGGGCCAGGTTGCTTCTTTCGATGGGGCAGAATTTTACGGGCCGGCGGATTTTGTCGCGGCAGACATAAAGGGACGATTCGAGGCGACCCGGGCGAAATTTTCTGGGTCGGTAGATTTTGGCGGCGCCGAGATCAAGGGCCAATTCGGGGCGAAAGGGGCAAAGTTCCTGGCTGCAGACCAGAAAGCTAACTTTAACGGGATGCAGGTGGGGAAGAGCGCTTTTTTTGATGAGGCGGAATTTCACGGGCCAGTGGCTTTTGTAGCCGCCTTCATCAAGGGGCAATTAACTGCGAAGGAGGCAAAGTTCCTGGGCAAAGGCAAAGAACAGGAAGCGGACTTTAACTCGCTAAAGGTGGGCCAGAATGCTTTTTTCGATGGGGCGGAATTTCACGGGCCGGTGGATTTTGGTGGCGCTGAAATTAAGGGCCAATTTACGGCGGGGGGGGCGAAGTTCCTGGCATCAGAATATAAAGTCGATTTTCACAGGATGGTAGTGGGGCAGGACGCCTTCTTTTGGGGCTGCGATTTTCATGGGGTGGTGAGCTTTGTCCTCGCCAAAGTGGCGGGGGATTTGTACCTGGATACTATGGAGAAATCCGGCCTCCGGCTGGCCGCTACCTTTCGCAGCGGCGTCAATTTTCGCGGGGCGGAGATCGGAGGGGAGTTTTCGGCGGATAAGGCCCAATTTTTAGGCCACATCAGCGATTTCGAGGCCGTGAGGGTGGGCCACGGTTTCCACGCCAATGGCGCCATCTTTGCAGGATCGGTGTATTTCACCGGAATGGCGGTGAAGGACAATTTCTATCTCGATCCTTTCGGCAGGCTGAAAACCTTCAAGACCTTGTTTATGGGTCCGGCCGATTTTTCCCGGCTCGAGGTCGGCGGGGTCTTCAATGCCGACCAGGCGATCTTTAAGAGCGAAAGCACGATTTTCTCCGGCCTCAAGGTAGGCCGGGGGGCCTTCTTCATCGGCACCGTTTTTTTCGGCGGCCTGGTGCTGAAGGAGGGGCAGCTAACCGACCTGGTAATTCGAGGCCTGCACCCGCTTTCCGTCGGCGGCCTGCCGCTCAATGAGATTGTCCTGAACCGCACCAGGATCGCCCATCGATTAACCATTAGAAATATTGAGGTAAAAAGATTTGAGGCGAGGAGTTTGGAGGTCAAAGGCCCGGTTGAGTTGCTGAGATTGGCCATCAAGGACGAGGCCGATTGGCGCGACGCCTCGCTTTACCATCTCCAACTCGTAGAACCTGAATGGCCGGCCCCGCAAGACCGCGATCTGAAACTCTATCTCGATGGGCTGAGCTATAAGAGCCTCACCACCAGGAGAGAGCCCCATAAAGCGGAAAAATGGCAGGAACTGCTGGATTGGCTGGGGTGCAGCCGCTTCAATGCCCAGAATTACTCCCAACTGGACGCCTTTTTTGAGCGCGCCGGCCTGAGGAAATGGGCCGACAAGGCCTTTATCACCGGCAAGCGCCGGGAATTGGCAAAGTTCCCCTGGTGGCACCCGGGCAGGTGGCTTACCAAGATTCTTTGGGATTGGCCGGCGGGCTTCGGCCGCAAACCCGCCCGCACCTTGTGGCCGGCCCTGGTCCTGGTGCTGCTTGGCTGGCTGGCCTTCCACGCCTCCGGCCAGCCCTTTGAGAATGGATTGGCCGTAAGTCTGGACCGTTTCCTGCCCGGAGTCGATTTAGGGGCGGCCAGGGCTTTCCAGCCGGCGAGCCCCGAGAACTATGTCTGGGCTTACTGGCACCTGGAAAAAATCATGGGTTGGGTCCTGGCGCCCATCGCCCTGGCGGCCATCTATACCAGGATAAAATAGCCCCTTACAGGACTATAATGATGCTGAAAGAAGTCATTTATCGGGTGGTTCACGGGCACGACTTGAATGAAGCGGAGATGACCCGGGCCATGGAGATTATCATGAGCGGCGAGGCCACCGAGGCCCAGATCGGCTCCTTCATCACCGCGCTGAGGATGAAGGGGGAGACGGTGGCGGAGATCACCGCGGCGGCCCGGGTGATGCGGACCCAGGCCACGCGCATTCCCATTTCCGACGGCCTCATCGGCCTGGACCGGGACGAAATCAACGTGGATCGGGAGACGGTGGTGGATACCTGCGGCACCGGCGGCGACGCCACCTCCACCTTCAATGTCTCCACCACCACCGCCTTTGTAGTGGCCGGGGCCGGGCTCAAGGTGGCCAAACACGGCAACCGGGCAGTCTCCTCCCGCTGCGGCTCCGCGGACGTCATCGAGGCCCTGGGGATCAATCTCTCCCTCACCCCGGAGCAGGTGGCCTGGTGCATCCTGGAAGTGGGCATCGGCTTTCTCTTCGCCCCGCAACTCCATGGGAGCATGCGCTACGCCATCGGTCCCCGGCGGGAGATCGGCATCCGCACCATCTTCAATATCCTGGGGCCGCTCACCAATCCGGCCGACGCCAACGTCCAGGTGCTGGGGGTCTACGAAGCCCGGCTCACCGAGCCCCTGGCCCAGGTGCTGGGTAAGCTGGGGGGCAAGAGCGCCTTTGTGGTCTATGGCGAAGGCTCCTATGACGAAATCAGCATCGTCGGCCCCACCCGGGTGAGCCAGCTCCGTGAGGGCAAGGTGCGCACCTACGATATCGCGCCGGAGGACTTCGGCCTTAAACGGGCCTCCCTGGCGGAGATCAAGGGCGGCGACGTCTTTGAAAACGCCCGTATCGTGCGCGCCGTGCTGGCAGGGGAGGGGGGGCCCCGGGAAGACATGGTGGCATTGAACGCGGCCGCGGCGTACATAGCCGCGGGTTTGAGCCCGGATTTTCCCCAGGGTCTGGAACTGGCCCGGCAGACTATCCGCTCCGGGAAGGCCCTGCAGAAACTGGAGGACTTGGTTGCCAAGAGCAGGGGCTTTGAGGCGTGAGGCTGCCTCAATTTCCGGGCTGAAAGCTGACCGCTGAGGGCTGATGGCTTAAGATTATGGATTTTCTGGCAAAAATCGTCGAGATGAAGGAGGCCGAGAGCCAGCGCTTGCGGGAAGCGGGGCTGCTGGAGCAATTCCGGGCGGCGATTGGCCGGCGGCCGGCGTGTTTCAGCCTACAAGCAGCCCTTGCGGGCCGCCCCGGTCACGCTATCATTGCCGAAGTGAAGCGGGCATCCCCTGCCAAAGGGGAGTTTGCCATGCACTGGGACCCGGGGGAACTGGCCCTAAGCTATCAGGAGAACGGGGCGGCGGCTATCTCCGTGCTCACCGAGGTCTCTTTTTTTAAAGGCGATCCCGAATTCATCCCGAGACTGCGGCCGATGATCCGGCTTCCCATCCTGCGCAAGGATTTTATTTTGGAGGAGATCCAGGTTTACCAGAGCGCCGCCCTGGGGGCCGATGCTCTGCTGCTCATCGTCAGCCTTCTCAGCCCGGAGAGGCTCCGGGCCTTGCTGGCCTTGACCCAATCGCTGGGGTTGGAGGCCCTGGTGGAGGTGCACACCGCCCAGGAGGTGGCCGCGGCCCTGGACGTGGGAGCCAGGGTGATCGGGATCAATTCCCGGGACCTGCACACCCTTAAGATGTTCCCAGACCGGGCGCTGGAGCTGGCGCCCCTGGCGCCGCCGGGGGTGACCCTGGTGGCTGCCTCGGGCCTGAAGACCCGGGCCGAGGTCGAAAGATACCAAGCTGCGGGCATCCACGCCTTTCTCATCGGGGAGGCGCTGGTGACGGCGGTTGACCCAGGAGCCAAGTTGCGGGAGTTCCTGGGGTCTGGATAATGCTTAGATAACAATATGATGAAAATAATGATTTTACAAAAAACTTTATTATAGAGGATTCTAACATGAAGGATGAACATAAAAAGAGAGATATTTTTCAAACTCTTCTTCCAGCAGTTTTTGCACTAATTGGAGTACTTTCTGGGGTCTTAGTTCCTGGGATATTTAAATTAATAACGCAAAAAAGTTATTCTGAAAAAGCCCAAGAGATAGAATCACTTAGGGAATTCCAGGAACCACTTCTTAAATCAAGTTCAGAATATCTATCATTATTATTAGAATTATCCGGTATGGATCAAAGAGAAATTACAAGTGAACAAGGAATAAAAAAGTATTTGGAAGCTCAAAAGACCGGGGTTAATTTATCGCTTATGACTAGTTTCACCACTACCCAGAAAATAATGGAAAATCTAATAACAGTTAAGAAACTAATTAAGTTGAGATTAGGTAGTGATGAGAGGAAAATTCCGCAAGAAAACTTTGCAAATGAATATGGTGAATTATTTATAGCATTGTGTGGAGAAATTAATAGTCCTCAAAATAGAAAAAATGCTCCTGATAAAGATAAACTTATATCATCCATAACTCAGCTTATGCCAAATATGGAAAAAAAAGATTAATGGTACCTCGCATCAAAATCTGCGGCATCACCAATCCTGAAGACGCCCGGCTGGCGTCGGAGTTGGGAGCGGACGCCCTGGGGTTCATCTTTCATGCCGCCAGCCCGCGCCGGGTGGCGCCGGAGGCGGCCCGGGAGATCATCCGGCAACTGCCGCCCCTGGTCCTGAGCGTTGGGGTCTTCGTCGATGAAGAAGCGGCAGTGGTGCGGGAACTGGCCGCCCTGTTGGGCCTCGATTGGGTCCAGCTCCATGGCCGGGAATCGCCGGAGTACTGCGTGAGCCTGGGGCGACGGGTGCTCAAGGGATTCAGGATCGAAAATGAAAGCTCGCTGGGGGCCCTGGCGGCATACCGGGAGGCGGTGCAGGCCTTTCTCCTGGACACCTACAAAGCCGGGCAGGCGGGAGGCACCGGGGAGACCTTCGACTGGAAACTGGCCAGGCGGGCGCAGGAATTCGGCCCCATCGTCCTGGCCGGCGGTCTGACCCCAGCTAACGTGGCCCAGGCCATCGAGGTGGCCCGGCCCCAGGCGGTGGACGTGGCCAGCGGGGTGGAGGCCGCCCCGGGGAAGAAGGACCCGGGGAAGATGAGGGCCTTTTTTGAAAAAGTTGTCAGTAGTCAGTAGCCAGTAATTAGTGGTCAGTGGTCAGTCGAACAAAGGAGGCAAACTTGTTACCGGATCGGCATGGCAGATATGGGCGGTATGGGGGCCGGTTTGTCCCGGAAACCCTGATGCCGGCCCTTTTGGAGTTGGAGGCGGCCTATCATCGGATTAGCAGGGACCGACAATTTCGGGAGGAGTTATCCTGGTATCTCAAGGATTACGTGGGCCGGCCCACGCCCTTGTACCACGCCCGGCATCTGACCGAAGCCCTGGGAGGCCCTCAGATTTACCTCAAGCGGGAGGACCTGGCCCATACCGGGGCCCACAAGATCAACAACACCCTGGGCCAGGGGCTGCTGGCCCGCCGCATGGGTAAGAAAAGGATTATTGCCGAAACCGGGGCCGGCCAGCACGGGGTGGCCACTGCCACGGTAGCCGCGCTGCTGGGGCTGGAGTGCGACATCTACATGGGCACGGAGGATATCCGGCGCCAGCGGCTCAACGTGATCCGGATGCGCCTCCTGGGCTCCCGGGTGATCCCGGTGGAGTCCGGCAGCCGCACCCTGAAGGATGCCATGAACGACGCCATCCGGGATTGGGTCACCAACGTGCGCCACACCCACTATGTCCTGGGCTCCGTGGGTGGGCCGCACCCTTATCCCATGATCGTCCGGGACTTCCAGGCGGTCATCGGCCGGGAGGCCAAGGCCCAGTTGCACCGGCTGACCGGCCGCCTGCCCCAATGCCTGGTGGCCTGCGTGGGCGGCGGCAGCAACGCCATGGGCCTGTTTCATGCCTTTGAGGACGACGTGGTGCGCTTTGTGGGGGTGGAGGCTGCGGGCCACGGCCTGGGCAGCGGGCAGCACTCCGCCACCCTGGTGGCCGGGAGTCGGGGGGTGCTGCACGGCGCCTTCAGTTACCTCCTGCAGGATCCCTGGGGCAACATCCAGGAAGCCCATTCGCTGGCGCCGGGGCTCGATTACCCCGGAGTCGGCCCGGAACACTCCTATTTCAAGGATTCAGGTCGGGCCGAATATGTGGCGGTAAGCGATAGTGAGGCCCTGGCGGGTTTTCGACTGCTGTCCCGGACCGAGGGGATACTCCCGGCCCTGGAGAGCTCCCACGCGGTGGCCTATCTTGAGCGGCTGGCGCCTGAATATTCCCCGGATGACCTGATTATCGTCAATCTCTCGGGCCGCGGCGACAAGGATGTCGAGGCCGTGTCCGAGGCCCTGGAGGTGTCCGGTGACGCGGATTGATCGGGTATTCAAGCGGCTTAAGGCCAGAGGCGAGGGCGCCCTCATTCCCTTCATCACCGCCGGCGACCCGGATTTGGCCACCACCCGGGCCCTGGCCCTGGGGATGGCGGCCCGGGGCGCAGACCTGCTGGAGTTGGGGGTTCCCTTTTCCGACCCGCTGGCGGACGGCCCCGTCATCCAGGCGGCCAGCAATCGTGCGGTGCAAGCGGGGGTGCACCTTAAAGAGGTCTTGGAGACGGCGGGGGCCTTGCGCCGGGAAACGGAAATACCTCTGATCCTGATGGGATATTACAATCCCATCCTGCAATACGGACTGGAGGCAACCGCCCGGGAGGCCGCAGCCCTGGGGGTGGACGGCTTCATCATCCCGGACCTGCCGCCGGAGGAGGCGGAACCCTGGCGGCAGGCCGCGGCCCAGGCCGGAGTGGCGGCGATCTTTTTGGCCTCGCCCACCAGCGGGGAGCGGCGCATTCAAAGGATAGGCCGGCTTACGAAAGGATTTCTCTACTATGTTTCGGTGACCGGGATCACCGGGGCGCGGCAGGAGCTGCCGCCGGAGCTGATCGCGGCCTTGCGGCAAGTCCGCAGCCTGGTGAAATGCCCCCTGGCAGTGGGCTTCGGCATCTCCAGCCCGGAGCAAGTGGCGTGGCTGGCTCCTTACGTGGACGGGGTGGTGGTGGGCAGCGCCATCGTCCAGCGGGTGGCCAGGCTTAAGGGACAGGAACTCATCAAAGAGGTGGGTGACTTTGTCGCGGCGCTGAAGGAGCCGCTGCGGAGAAAATGAATCGAGGCAACCGGGTACGGAGGGGTTTCAACCCCCGCCACTGGCAAAGGGCGGATGGAGCCCGACTCTATTGAAAAATCGCCGTGTCGATGGCCTGGACGATCTCCTGAAACACCTCAATATTGGCAATGATCAGGAGATACGCAAGCATGATCAACAAGGCGGCGATGTTGGCGAGATTTTCTTTGATAAACATGAACATTTCACTCTCCTCCGGAACCACTTCAAAAAGCCATATTATTTATATATCAATATTAAGAACATTATCTCAAAAAAGCAAGTTTTTTATCAGGGGAAATGAGGTTCTTGGAAGTGAACCCAGCCGCCACTTGGTTTCGAGAGGTTTATTCGAGGAAACCTTTAATCAATAAATCCGCTCCGACTCGCCGAATTACCAAATCCCGGGCCTGGGGGGCATCCTTAAGATGAACGATGCCCTCACCCCCCAGGACGCCGGGGGCTTGGCGGCCGCCCAGGAATTTAGGGGCGAAAAAGAAGTGGAACTGGTTCACCAGTTTCTGCTCGAAGAAAGCGCCCAGGACCTCGGCGCCGCCTTCCACCAGCAGGCTTTGCACCTGCCGGCGGCCCAGCAGTCTCAAAAGGGAAGGTAAGGGCACTCTTCCTGCATCCCGGGAATGGCCCGGGAAGACCAGGACTTCCGCTCCCAGTTGCTTCAGGGCCTCGACCTTTTCAGCGGGAGCCGTATCGGTGCAGGCCACCCAGGTGGGCGCCGGCGACTCCAGGTGCAGGACGCGGGAGGTGAGCGGAATCCGCAGGGTGCTGTCCAGGACGATGCGGATGGGGTCCTTGCCCCCCCGGGGGAGCCTGGTGGTGAGCTGGGGGTCGTCAGAGAGGACGGTCTCGATTCCCACCAGGATAGCGTCCACCTGGTGGCGCAGACGGTGCCCCCAGGCCCGAGCCGGCTCACCGGTGAGCCACTGGCTCTGGCCGCCGGCAGTGGCGATCTTGCCGTCCAGGGAACAGGCGGCCTTGGCGATGACCCAGGGGCGACCGCTTTCCAGCCAATGAAACCAGGCCTGGTTCAGACCGTGGGCTTCCTGCGCCAGCAGTCCCACCTCCACCGTTACCCCCCGGGATTGGAGGAATTGGGCCCCGGCCCCGGTGACCCGGGGATTTGGGTCCGGGGTGGCGATGATTACCCGGGTGACGCCAGCCGCCAGGATGGCCTCGGTGCACGGCGGGGTGCGGCCCTGGTGGTTGCAGGGTTCCAGGGTGACGTAAAGGTCGGCTCCCCTGGCCGCGGCGCCGGCCTGCCGCAGGGCCGCCACTTCGGCATGGGCCGCGCCCGCTTGCTTGTGAAAGCCCCGGCCCACCACCTGGCCCTCCTGGACCACCAGCGCGCCCACCATGGGATTGGGCGAGACCCAGCCAGCCCCTTTGGCCGCCAGGCGCAGGGCCAGTTTCATATGTGCGGGATTAATTTCGGTCATGGGCTGGCAAGATTGAACCGGAGAACCGTGTAAATGGCATTTTAGGGTCTCGACCTGTCCCGAAAAGTAGCGCCACCCCTAGCCCCCCTGGCGCAGGCGCCGGGTCTCCCCCACCCGCACGGTGGTGCGGGCCGAATCGAAGTATTCGAGAAGAGGGATGGTAAATTTTCGGGAGGTCTGGGTAAGATCCTTGAACTGCAGAACGGTGATCTCCTGTTTGTTTTTGAGGAAATCCACCAATTGCCCCTTGATCTGATCGATGGCCTCCCGGTGAAAATAGAGGTCCTCTTTGACCTTGACCAGGCGGCCCTGGTTCACCAGCAGGGTCAGGAGCTGCTTGAGCTTTTCCGGAGGAACGTTAAGGGCGGCGGCGGCTTCCTTGAGGGTGGGAGGCGAGAGGCCGCCGCCGCGGTAGAGGGCGGCCAGGCGGTTGACGTACTCCTCCTGATCGCCGGCCAGGGTGACCCGGTGCCCCGCCAGACGCACCAGGTCTTTTTCCATGGCGATCTTCCGTTGTTGCGCCAGGTCGTTGAGCAACTGGTTGAAGAGGCGCACCTCCATCTGGGGAGGCAGCTGGCGGCGCAGCTCTTCCTTGGAAAGCCCGGGTTTTAAGGGGTTTTGGCGGTGGTAGGCGGCCAGGGTGCCGGTGATCTCTCCCTTCAGTTTGTCGGCCGTGGCCGCGAGGATATACCTCTCCTTCTCCGGGTCGTAATTGAGGGCTTGCCCCTGTTTGCTGAAGCGGGAGAGCAGGGCCGACAGTTCGCCGGGGTCCCAGGGGAGCAGAGCTGCAAGGTCGCTGCGGCTGAGGCCGGCGGCTCCGGCCTCTTCCAGATAGAGGGGCAGGACCTCGTCAGGCGCGCCTTTCTCCAGGACTTCCAATCTGGCCAGCAACTCCGCCTGGCGCCGACGGTGGCGGGGCGGATGCACGTGGAGGACCTGGCCGCCCCCCCAGGTGAAGGCCGGGGAGAAGCTGCGGATCACCAGGCGGTCGCCCGGCTTCAGAGCCAGAGGCTCCCGCAGGAAAAACTGCACGTAGCCGGAGGACCCCGGGGGCAGGTCATCGGCGTCCAAGAGGAGCGGCATGGCCAGGCGCTCGCTGGTGCCGGTGTGGAGGCGCACCGCCTGGCGATGTTTCAGGGGCCGCGGGGCGCTGGCCAGGATTTCCAGAAAGGCGTCCAGGCGCCGGGATGGCAGGAGGGCCTCCGGCGGCGCCAACACCATGCCTCGCTGCAATTCTTCCTTTTCCAGTCCCTGGAGGTTGACGGCGGTGCGGTTGCCGGCCTGGGCCTCCGCAACGGTTTGGCCGTGAACCTGGAGACCCCGCACCTTGGCCTTGAATCCTGGGGGATAGACGGCTACCGCCTCTCCCACATGCAGCCGGCCGGAGATGGCAGTGCCGGTGACCACGGTGCCGAAGCCCCGGATGGTGAAGACCCGGTCGATGGGCAGGCGGAAGATTCCCTTGACCGGTTTGGGCGGCACCCGCTCGGAGAGCTCCGCCAGCGTGGCCAGGAGCTCCGGGGCGCCCGCCCCGGTGACCGCGGAGAAGCGCACCAGGGGCGCCCCCTCCAGGAAGGTGCCTTTGAGGGCCTCGCGCACCTCTTCCGCTACCAGTTCCAGCCAGTCTTCCTCCACCAGGTCGACCTTGGTGAGGACCACCAGGCCAAGCTTTACCTTGAGCAACTGGCAGATCTCCAGGTGTTCCCTGGTCTGGGGCATGACCCCCTCATCCGCGGCGATGACCAGGGCCACCAGGTCCATGCCGGTGGCGCCGGCCACCATGTGGCGCACGAAGCGTTCGTGGCCGGGGACATCGACGATCCCCAGGTGCCGGCCATTGGGCAGGGCGAGGTCCGCAAATCCCAGTTCAATGGTGATGCCCCGCAGCTTTTCCTCTTTGAGGCGGTCCGGGTCCACCCCGGTGAGGGCCTTGATGAGGGAACTCTTGCCGTGGTCGATGTGGCCGGCGGTGCCCAGGATGATGGGAGCGGTGGACATGGTTAATTCCCGGAAGGGGGCATGGCTGTTATTTCAGAAGAGGTTTCCGTCTCAGTTCCCTGAATAGTGCCTAATCTAGGCCGATGCATATCTCCCACCATAGCATAAATACAAGAGAAAATCTTTTTCCTAACCACTGGCCGGTGGGCAGCCGGCACCGGACCCAGATGGTGCGCAGGGCGCACCCTGCAGGAGCGCTCGGTATGGGCGACAGTGCACAGGCTTCCAGCCTGTGACCGGATCGCCCCTGGGCGCTCAGTTTTGACTTGGTAGCCGCAGGCTTTAGCCTGCGCTGTAAGATGCATCGGCTCCCAGCCGCTGGTACACAGGCCGGAGGCCTGTGCCACTTATTTCTACTACGATTCCGATAATCCCGGCTCCTCGCCGGCCATTTTCAAAATGCGCAGTTCCCGGCTCTGATCCTCGGTTAGCTGGAAAATCTGGGACAGGGACTCGGTAACCGTGGGATTGTCCTTCTCCCGGAGACGCAGGTGCAGTACCAGGCGGCGGGGGGTGGCCACCGTAAGTGCGGCCACCAGGGGGCGCAGGTCGTAGGCGCGGTCTTCCCGGTTGGGGCGCCGCCGGACCGCCGGGAATTCCTTCCGGGCCAGAAATTCTTCGGCAATTTGCCGGGAAAAGGCGTCTTCCGGGATTTCCACCTGGTAAATCGCCATTTCCCGGCGGGGCGGAGGCAGCCGCTGGGGCAAGAAAGACGCGTCCACAATCCGGAGGCCCGGCGGCAAGGCCCGGTTGAGCCTTTCCTGAAGGAGCGCGGGCGTAAGAATGGCCGCCAGTTGCAAGTCCAAAGACTCCTCCAGGGACTCCATCCCCACGGGCAGGGCGCCATGGAAAGAGACGCGGGGGAGGGGGTGAAAGCCGGCGGTATAGACCAAAGGCAGCCCGGAGCGGCGCAGGGTCCGGTAGATGGCGACCACCAGCTCCAAATGGCTCAGCCAGCGGGCCTGGCCCAGCTTGCTATAAGTGAGCCGATACCTGGACGGGGGCTCAGGGGACGAGCCAGCCGCGGCCGCGGCAAGGGTTGCGGAAGATAGGGGCCGGGGGCCGGGCGGCTGCTGCAACCGCAGGGTGACACTTTCCTGGTCGCAGACTCCGCAGTCCTGGCAGCCCTCCCGGCGGCAGTCGGGGGTCTCCAGCCCCAGGTGGGCCCGCCCGCGCTCTTCCAGCAGAAATTCCCGGTTGACGCCACAGGAGAGATGGTCCCAGGGCAGGACCTCATTGGGGCCCCGTTCCCGCAGATAAAAGTCCGGGTCCACCTCGCACTCCTTAAAGGCCTGGCGCCAGTGTTCCAGGGACAGGTGCTCGCTCCAGGCGTCCAGGCGACAGCCGAGGCGGTGGGCCGCCAGCAGCACCGGGGCCAGGCGCCGGTCTCCCCGGGAAAAGACGCCTTCCAGCCAGGCCTGGGAGGGAGCGTTCCATTTCACCTGAACCTGGTGATGGCGTAGCCCGTCCTTGACCCGGTGCAGGTAATCGAGGTATTCTTCCAGACCCAGTTGGCGCTCCCATTGGAAGGGGGTGTGGGCCTTGGGAATGAAGCACCCCAGGCTGGCGTTGAGCCGGGAGCGGCGGTTGCCGGTCCTGAGGATTTGCACCGCCAGCCGGGGGATGGCCTCCCGATCCGCATCGCTTTCCAGGGGCAGTCCCAGCATGAAATAGACCTTTAGCAGTCCCCAGCCCGCGGCGAAGGCCTGCCGGGCCGAGGCCAGGATCTCCGCATCCGGCAGGTTCTTGTTGATTACCCGGCGCAGGCCCTCGCTCCCTGCCTCCGGGGCCAGGGTCAAGCCGGTGCGGCGAACCCGCTTAATCTGCTCCATGATTTCCGGCGCCAGGGTATCGGCCCGCAGGGAAGGAAGCGAAATGGCCACCTGTCTTGGGGAGACCTGATCCATCAGTCCGGTGAGCAGCCAGGTGAGGGGCTGGTAATCTCCGGCGCTCAGGGTCAGCAAGGAAATCTCTTCGTAGCCGGTGGCGGCCAGGGCCGTTTCGGCCCAGCCCAGAAGGTCGGGGGCCCGGCGCTCCCGCACCGGCCGGTAAATCATACCCGCCTGGCAGTAACGGCAGCCCCGGGTGCAGCCCCGGGCGATCTCCAGGTTAAGGCGGTCATGGATGATCTGGCAAAAAGGCACCAACGCCTGAGGAGAAACGGCTATGCGGTTGAGGTCGTCCAGCACTCGCTTGTGGATGAGCCGGCGCCGCCCCCGGGGGAGAATCTCCCGCAATCGCCCCTGTTCATCGAACTCCATGGAGAAAAAGGCGGGCACATAGACGCCCTCTATCTCTTCCAGGGCCCGCCAGAGCTCGAGGCGGCTGCCTTGGCCGGCCTTCCAGGCCGAAACCGCAACTGCCACCTCCAGCAGCGCCTCTTCTCCGTCGCCCAGTAAAACGGCGTCCAGGAAGGGGGCTAGCGGCTCGGGATTGAAGCAAGCGGGGCCGCCGGCAATCACCACCGGATCGCCCGGACCGCGCTCTTGAGCTTTAAGGGGCACCCCGCTCAGGTCCAGCAGGTTGATGAAGTTGGTGTACCCCAGTTCGTATTGGAGGCTAACCCCCAACAGGTCGAAGGAGCCCAAAGGGGTGCCGGACTCGAGACTGGTGAGGGGCCGGCCGCTAAGCCTGAGTTCGGTTTCCAGGTCGGGAGCCGGGGCATAGGCCCGCTCCGCCCAGATAGTCTCTTCCCGGTTGAGGATGCCGTAAAGCAGACCCAGCCCCAGGTGGGACATGCCCACTTCGTAGAGGTCGGGAAAGAGCAGGGCCACCCTCAGGGAAACGGAGCGCGGGTCCTTGTGGACCGCGTTGATCTCCCCGCCCAAATAACGGGCTGGACGGCGGACGCGGCTTAAGAAGGAGGGCTCGGACAAGTTCTATATCATCAATCCCCCCGCCCCGCCCTTGTGCAAATGGGGGATGAGGGGGATTTCCTTTGGCATCTTGGGGCGACCCTCAGGGTCGCCGGACTTTATTATAAAATTATAACATTTAAGCCGCGTGGTTGTCTTGCTGCGCCCGCGAGATGGCTTCCTTAAGATCGAGGCTGCCGTCGTAAAGGGCCCGGCCGGTGATGACCCCCACTACCCCCAGGGGCTCCAGGGGCAGGAGGGCCTCGATGTCCGCCAAGGTACTAACCCCTCCCGAGGCGATGACCGGCAGGTCCACTGCCTGGGCCAGGGCCCGGGTGGCTTCGATATTGACCCCCCGTTTCACCCCGTCCCGGGAGATGTCTGTATAGATCAGGGCTGCGGGCCGCAAGGACTCGAGCGTTTTAGCCACTTCCAGGGCGGTGCGGCGGCTCGCCTCGGTCCAGCCCTCGATTGCCAGCCAGCCGTCCCGGGCATCGAGGCCAATGGCGATGCGCCCGGCAAAGCGTTCGCAGGCGCGTGCGGTTAGGTCCGGGTCTTTGAGGCAGGCTGTGCCCAGGATCAACCGGTCCAGCCCCAGATCCAGGTAGTAGCGGATGGTCTCCAGGGTGCGGATGCCGCCCCCCAGCTCCATGCGGATGGTGAGATTTTGACGCAGGCGCCGGATGGCCTCCAGGTTTTGGGGACTGCCGGCAAAGGCCCCATCCAGGTCCACCACGTGAAGCCACCGGGCCCCCGCCGCCTGCCACTTGAGGCCGGTGGCCACCGGGTCGTCGGAGAATACCGTCATCTCTTCGGCCCGCCCCTGACGCAGGCGCACGCAGTTGCCCCCCCTCAAGTCGATGGCCGGAATAATCAGCATATGGAAATTTTAACCCAATTGAAACATGACTTACAAGCGTTGCGCAGGACAAAGCCTGGGGCTGCCGGAACCATTGGGGGCTGTCCCATGGAGAGGGACTGGCACTCACCTTGAAAATTTAGGGAAAGCATATTAACCTCTTAGGAAAGAGTGAGCGCCAGGGGGCACTCGCCGGGGCGGTAACCGGAGCGGTAGCCTAGGCCTCTGGCCTGGGTGACGTGAATTCTGTATCACGCCCGCAGGCGGGACGCCTAGGCAACCGCCCCACAGGCAGGACGCCTAGGCTACCTGAAAAAAGATCAAATGAGCGCAGGCCTCTGGGGGCGGCGTCTCGCCGCCCAGGGCGGGGAAATCCCGCCCCTACGCCTGCGGCTACCAGATTCGGATAAAGGGTAAGGGAATGTCCGATTTGGCCCGTTATCTTATTTTCGCGGGCGTCATCCTGGTAGCTCTGGGGTTGGCGTTGCTGGTCCTCCCTAAGATGGGCTGGCTGGGGAGGCTACCTGGGGACATTGTCATCAAACGGGAGCATTTCACCTTTTACTTCCCCCTGGGAACCTGCATACTGGCAAGTCTCATCCTGAGCCTGATCTTCTGGCTCTGGCGGCGCTAATCTTGCCGGCCCCGATTTTCCCCGTAGCCGCGGCCGAGGCTTCACAATCCCCAATCCCCTGGACAACGGCGGCCAGAAGCTTTATCTTAAGGATTGTCTGCGACTGCGGGCGCATGTGCGCCGACTGCCTTGCAAAATTCCCGCTGGGAAGTATACTGGGGGGCATTTGCTGCCGGACTTTGACGCCAGAATAGGCGGGAGGTCCTTGGGCCTAAAACGCGGGATTTTGCAGGTGAACTAGATGCCGGAACTCCGTAAAGACCCCATCATCGGCCGCTGGGTGATCATCTCCACTGAACGCGGCAAGCGCCCCCACGACTTTGTGGTGGAACCGGAGGTGACCAAGGGCGGTTTTTGCCCCTTCGATCCGGGCAATGAGCACACTACTCCTCCGGAAATCCTGTCATATCGTGAGGATGGCAGCGCGCCCAACACCCCGGGCTGGCTGCTGAGGGTGGTGAACAACAAATTTCCGGCCCTATCCATGGATGCGGTATTGGAACGGCGGGGCGAAGGCATGTTCGACAAGATGAGCGGAGTCGGGACCCACGAAGTCATCATCGAAAGCCCTGATCATTTGGTAACCCTGGCCACCATTTCCCTGGAAGGTTTTATCCGGGTGCTCACCGCCTGCCGGGACCGAATCGTTTCCCTGAGCGAGGACCCCCGCTTCAAATATGTCCTGATCTTCAAGAACCAGGGGCGAGCCGCCGGGGCCTCTCTGGAACACAGCCATAGCCAGCTCATCGGCCTCCCCATCGTCCCGGAACTGGTAATGGAGGAGCTGAGCGGCGGCAAATTCTATTATAACTACAAGGAGCGCTGCGTCTTTTGCGACATGATCCGCCAGGAATTGGACCAGGAGGTGCGGGTGGTCCTGGAAAACAGCGAATTTGTGGCGATCTGTCCCTTTGCTCCCCGCTCTCCCTTTGAGATCTGGATCCTGCCCAAGGCCCATCAGTCCTCTTACGTCGATTTGCAGGAAGGCTCCTGCCGCCTGCTGGCCGAGGTCTTTTCCAAGACCCTGAAAGGCCTGGAAAAGGCACTGGGGAAGGTTCCATACAATTTTATTCTGCACACCTCGCCCATTGGGGAGCCGGAATTGGCCCATTACCACTGGCATTTCGAGATCGTGCCCAAGCTTACTCTGATCGCCGGTTTCGAGTGGGGCTCGGGGTTTTACATCAATCCTACACCTCCGGAAGATGCAGCCCAGTATCTCCGCGAGCTGAAGCTGTAACCTGAGAGGGATAACAGATGCGCATCCTGATGGTTACCCCGGAAGCCAATCCCTTCGCCCACAGCGGCGGCTTGGCGGAAGTGATCCATGCCCTGGCCCAGACCCTGGTGACCCTGGGACACGAGGTTGATGTGGTGCTGCCCCTCTACCGCCAGGTTCAGGAATCGGGCCGCGTTCTCACCGACACGGGCCACACCCTCTCAATTCCGCTCTCCTGGAAAACTTTGCCGGCCCAGATCTTTACCGCAGAGACGGAGCCCCATCTTAAGTTCTACTTCATCGCCCAGGACGCACTGTTCAACCGGGATGGCCTCTACGGCACCCCTTACGGCAATTTCGAGGATAATGCGGAGCGCTTCATCTTCTTTTGCAGGGCGGTGGTGGAAATGGTAGAAGAGCTGAAGATGGATGGCGACGTCTGCCATTGCCATGAATGGCAGACCGGCCTGGTGCCCGTCTATCTGCGCACCCTTTATGCCGACCGGCCGCGGCTCTCGCGGTTGGCCACGGTTTACACGGTCCATAACGTGGGCTACCAGGGCCTTTTTTCTTCCTATGACCTGCCTCTTACCGGCCTGGGTTGGGAACTGCTCTCTCCCAAGGCCTTGGAGTTTTATGGCCATCTTAACCTTATGAAAGGCGGGTTGGTGTTCGCCGATCTCCTCAATACCGTGAGCAACAAGTACCGGGAAGAGATCCAGACGCCGGAATTTGGTTTTGGACTGGAGGGACTCTTTAAGGAACGGGCTCGGGACCTTTACGGCATCCTGGAAGGGGTCGACTATGTCCGCTGGGACCCCGGCCACGATGCCTTTTTAGCGGCTCCCTACGACCGGGAGCACCTGGAGGGAAAAAAGGCCTGCAAGCTCGCTCTGGGAATGCGCTTCGGCCTGAAGCTGAAGCCGGGACAGCCCTTAGTGGGCATGACTACGCGGTTTTTCGAACGCAAGGGCATCGACCTGGTGGAGCAAATCCTGGAAGACTTGGTGGCGCTGCCGGTGGGCTTCGTTATCCAGGGTACCGGGGAGGAGCGCCATCAATATCTGCTCCAGGAGATCGCCAACCGCCATCCCGAGAAGGTGGGCCTCGATATCGGCTACTCGGCGGAACTGACCCACCAGATAATCGCCGGATCCGACATCTTTCTCATGCCCTCCCGCTTCGAACCTTGTGGGCTGGACCAGCTCTACTGTCTGCGTTATGGCACCATTCCGGTGGTGCGGGCCACCGGCGGGCTGGATGAGACGATCCAGGAATACGATACCCAAAGCGGAAAAGGCTCCGGCTTTAAGTTCTCGGGCTATACCCCGTCGGAATTCATGGCTGCAGTACGACGGGCCTTGGCCCTTTATTCGGACACCCCGGCCTGGGAGGCGTTGATGCGGCAGGTCATGGCGCTCGATTATTCCTGGATCAATACCGCGGGCCCCAAGTATGTTGAGCTATACCGTCTCGCCGTGGAAAAACGGCAGCGCTTGTTAAAGGGGTAAATTTCCATGATTGCAGAGCGCGCTGCCTTTTTGACCCAGATGGTGGAGGTGTTCACTTCCACCGTCAGTTTTGGGGAGCGGCTCAACAATATGGTCCATCTTCTGGCCCGCCACCAGAATTTGGACCTGGCCCTCTATTTTGGTCTCGACAAGGCCAGGGAGGCCCTGGTTCTGAATATTAGCAGCCAGGGACCCGTGGCGCCGCAGCAGCGCCTGGAATTCGCGATGGGAGTGGGTTTGGTAGGGGAGACGGCCGCCAGCCGCAAGTTCCGGGTGGCCCGCCGCCAGCAGCCGGGGGTCGCCGAGGCCAACGCCGTCCTGGAGAAGGTAGCTCCCGCTTACCAAACCCTGGCCGCCTTCCCGGTGTCCGACGACAATTTCCTCTATGGCGTGTTGCTGCTGATGGACTTGGAAGATCGGCCCATCACCCCGGTGGAGCGCCAGAACATTCAACTGGTTTGCCTGATGCTGGCGGGCACCCTGCGCCAGGCCATCGTCCAGGAGGACGCCAAGAAGCGCATCGCCGAACTGTCCGTGCTCTTCGAGGTGGGCAAGGCCCTGAGCTCCACGGTGGAGCTGGATGAACTGTTGGAGCGCATCGTCAGCACCACCGCCAAGGTGATCACCGCCCGGGGTGCGGCCCTGGACATCATTGACAGCGCCAGCGGGGAGATCAGGGTCTCTTCGCGCTACGGCAACATCCCGCATGAATGCCTGCCCTTCTCCCTGTACCCCTCTGAAGGCGGCGGTTCCGGACAGCCGGACTACCTGGAAGGGCAAGCCCCTAACGCCGATGGCCGCACCCACTATTACCTGGCCGTGCCCCTGACCTTCAAGGGGCCGCTACGGGGCTCTTTGAGCGTCTATGACAAAGTGGTCCCCGGCGGCCAATTCGCTTCCTTCGATCCGGAAAACCGCCAGCTTCTCTACACTATGGCCGGGCTGGTGGTCAACGCCATCGAAAACGCCCTCACTTACCAGCAGGTGGAGAGCCTGGCCGAGAAAAACGAACGCATGGTGCGGAACCTTACCACCCTGCAGGAAATCTCCCAGGTCCTGCTCTCCACCGTGCAGCAGGAACGGCTGCTGGAGATCATCCTGCAGGGGCTGACCCTGGAGCAGGGGCTGGGCTTTGCCCGGGCCATCGTCTTCATGGTGGATGAAGAGAACCAGACCCTGAAAGGGATCAAAGGGGCCCGCCGAGTCGAGGGGGCCTCCCCGGGTTTCCGGGCGCTGCAGGCACCGCCGCCTGCACCCATTGCGGTTGATGATTGGGAGATCCCCCTGCGGCCCGACCAGGGTCCCCTGGCCCTGGCGGTGCTCCGGAAACAGCCCTTCCATTACCGGGGCAAGGCCCCCGGCTTGCCCGCTTCCCTGTCGGGAAAATATGAACCGGGAGAATTCTTCGCCGTCCCTCTGGTGGTGAAAGACCGGGCCACCGGGGTGATCGCGGTGGACAACCAGGATTCCGGTCGCCCCCTGGAGGCGGAGCCCATGCACGTTTTGCAGATGCTTTCCAACGAGGCGGCCCTGGTCCTGGAAAACGCCCACCTCTATTCCACCATCGAAGCCAACAATCGGGAGTTGCTGCTCATCCGGGAACGGATGCTGGAATCGGACCGGATGGCGGCTTTGAGCAGCCTGGCCTCCGGCATGGCCCACGAAATTCGCAATCCCCTGGTGTCCATCGGCGGCTTCGCCCGGCGCATCAGCAAGCTGGTGGAACCCGACTCCCCCCTGCGGGGCTACGTGGAGGTCATCCAGGAGGAAGTGAGCCGTCTGGAGAAGCTCTTGCGGGAGATCCTCGATTTCACCGGGGAAAACCTCTCCTACTACGGGGATTACGAACTTTCCATGATCATCGACGACACCCTGGTCCTGATGCAGCGTGACCTGGACGCGGGCAAAATCCATGTGGTCAAGGAATTCGCCCCCATGCCTCGGCTTCATTGCGATGACCGGCAGTTAAAAACGGTCTTTTATAATCTCCTGCAAAACGCCGCCCAGGCCATGCCCCACGGCGGCACCCTGACCATCCGCACCCACCTGTTGGAACGCGCCGATGGCCTCTACGAAGCGGTGGCCATCAGCGACACCGGCGGTGGCATTCCCCTGGAGGTGCTCCACAATATCTTCAACCCGTTTTTCTCCACCAAAGACTACGGCACCGGCCTGGGGCTGGCCATCGCCCAGCGCATCGTTTCCCGGCACTACGGCCAGATAGAGGTCAATAACGAAATGGGCAAAGGGGTGACCTTCATCGTGACCCTTCCGGTGGCCAAATATTGTCTGGTGAAGGAGGCTGCCCAGGAGGGGGTTTCGGAGGGCGGCTCGATGACATCAAGTGGAGGACGGCGATGAAAAAGATCCTGGTGGCTGACGATGAAATGAGCATTCGCCTCCTATACAGCGAAGAACTGAAAGAGGAAGGCTACGAGGTCTACATGGCCAGCAATGGGAGGGAAGCCCTGGAAGTGGTGGACAAGATCCCCCTGGACCTGGTGATCCTGGATATCAAGATGCCGGAGATGGACGGCATCGAAGCCCTCAGGCAAATCAAGGAGAAGCGGCCGGACCTGCCGGTGGTGCTCAGTACGGCCTACGGCGAATACCGCCAGGATTTCGCCACCTGGGCCTCGGATGATTATCTGGTAAAGTCCTCGGATCTGGAAGATCTAAAAGCGGTGGTGAGGCGCCACCTGAAAGAAGAGAGCGAAGAGAGGCCCGCATGAATAAACTCAAAACGGTCCTGTTCGTCATCCTGCTCGCGGTCCTGGTGGACTTCGCCCTGGAGAACCGCGGTTCGACCCAGGATCTGAAACTCTTCGGATTCACCCTGGGGCAGGCGCCCACTTATCTCCTGGCTTACGCCAGCGTAGTAGTGGGGCTGGTGCTGGGCTGGGTGGGCCACGCCTTCCGGGCCAGAAATAAGCGGCGCCGGGCCGCCCAGGCGCCGGGCCGGGAAGAGCCGCCCCAACCAGGTCCGGAGATGCCGGGTCCTTTGAGCTAAAAGGCAGTTTTCTGTTAGCGGTTTTCTGTTTTCTGTGAAAGGCAAAACAAGGTCAAGAGCAAGCGCCATTAGCAGAGATAGAGAACAGAAAACAGATAATTCTAACTGATTTGGCGCCTCTGGCGTCTCCTTTCGATTTCCTCCTGAACTTCCTTGGGGTTTGCCAGCCCGTACCAGAACAGCTCCGGCCCGCCGGTTTTGTCCTCGATGACGAGATTGCCCACCCGCAGCAGGGATTGGGTGAGCCCCCGGCGCAGCCGGACCTCTCCCAGGTTCTCCCAGATGATTTCCTGCTGCGGTGGCGACCGCCAGCGCCATTGCGTCGCCAGTCCCTGCTGGCTGATGCGGTATTCTCGGCCCAACTTCAGATAGACCACCAGGGCGGCGAGGGCCAGTCCCAGGAGCGTGCCCACCGCCGGGGAAAAATGAAGATTCCCGAAAATGCGGACATTGGGGTTGAGCCGCGGTCCCAACAGGAAGATGACTATAGCCACATAATAAACAAAAAAGGCCCGGCCGCAGGGAACCAGGATATGCTCCGGGGCAGGCGCCTTTTCTTGTGCAGGCATATTCCCTCCACCGCTGATGCCGATTTCGTGCTCAGGCGGGACGCTTCCTCAATAAACCATGCGAAAATCCGCCAGGTCCCCCAGGTGGGGCTGCCACTCTTCCTCCAGGCGAACCACGTAAGCATAGGGCGGACCTTGGCGGCACCAGGCCAGCATCTTCTCCAGCGCCGGCCGCTCGCCCTCGAAGAGGGCCTCCACGCGGCCATCCGCCAGGTTCCTGACCCAGCCCGCCAGACCCAGGGCCCTGGCCTCGTCCCGGGTGGCGGCCCGGAAGTAGACCCCCTGGACCCGGCCCTCTATCAGGACATGGAGCCGCGCCTTATCCGCCATGAGCCCCTCCTGAAGTTACGCGAAATGGCGATACAATATATAATTGTACCTGGAGTCAATTGAATACCCTGGAATTTAAATTAAGGTCAAGGGATTGCGAATAACCTTTTATCAAAAATTCTATGAATTCATCTTGGGATAGACTGTAATTACCTGCTCTTTTCCAAATAAATATTGAATAGTCTTCATTCCTCTTTGTAAATATGGTGAAATTCACTTTTCCTGAATTTCGTAATCTATTCTTGGTTTGTGGTAAGCAAGGTGCCGACGATTGCACTTGTACGCCGATCCTGTTTTTTTTAACATCTGAAACAAAGTTTTCACAATAAGGGTAGGCATGGTTCCAAATCATATCGCCAGTGGAAAAATTAAATGTCGATCCTTGCGTCCATAATTTCATTTTATTCTGGAAAGTAAATTTAATATCTAATGCATCATAGAAAAATATGGGAACACAGAAATACCAACCCTCGGCATAGCCATTAGAAAAATCCGCTAATAATTCTATAGACCTTTTGATTCTTTTGGCTCGTTTTTGCTTTATTAATTTATCTAAAATATAAATGGATTTTTGCATAATGGTTATACTCCTTTTCTCATGGCTACTTCTATAATTTCTTTAATCATTCTAAATTCTCTTTGCTTTTTCTGAAGTTCCTTTTCAATGCTGTCATGCTCCAAAATTAACTGAGCAAATGGCGATGCCTCTATCCACTCTTTCATTTTGTTAAATTCACTATATTGACTTTTATCATATAAAATTGCAGCATCACCTCTAATTACGGCGAGTTTGTGTCGACATAATTTAGTTAATTCCCCGGCGCGGCAATCACATTTAATACTGATAACCCCATCACGATTATTGAATGAAACTTTATAATAACTTATGCCATCGCTACTTTTGGCAAGTATAGTGGTAACCGAAGTCAATTGAATACCTCTAAAAGATTCTTTGAGGGGAAGAATTGGGGGATCAATGGCTCCCACGTCCATGGTCCCGTCCCCCAAATCCTTTCTCACTTCAACAGTTCCTCAAAAGCCTTTTCGTCCAAGGTGGTGATTCCCAGCTCCCGTGCCTTGGTGAATTTGCTCCCCGGGTCGGTTCCAACTACCACGTAGTCGGTCTTGGCGGACACGGAGGAGGTCACTTTGGCTCCCCGGTCGGTCACCAGGGCCTTGGCCTCCTCCCGGGAGATATGGGCCAGACCCCCGGTAAAGACGAAGGTCTTGCCCGCCAGGGGACCGTTCGGCGGCCGCTCTGGCGGCTCCTCCCGCACTCCGGCCTCCCGAAGCTTGCGGATAATTTCCCGATTGCGGGGATTGTCAAAATATTCACGGATGCTGGCGGCCCGGTTAGGACCTATTTTGTCAACTTCTTTCAGTTTTTCTTCACTAGCTTCCATTAAGTCTTCAAGTTTCTTGAAATCTACGCTTTCCGAATCCTTAGTAAGGATTTGAGCCTGAGCTTCCCCCACCAGCCTGATCCCCAGAGCGTTGATTAGCCGCCAGAAGGGGGGATGTTTACTGCCCTGAATGGCGCTGATGATGTTCTGGGCCGATTTTTCGGCAAAGCGCTCTAGGGGGACGAGGTCGCCTTCGGTCAGTTGATACAAATCGCTGGCGTCCTTTACCAGACCGGCGTTAACCAATTGCAGGATGATCTTTTCCCCCAGGCCGTCGATATCCATGGCCCCTTTGGAGGCGAAGTGCATGATAGCCCGGGTTCGGGCCCCGAAGCAATCGGGGTTGGGGCAGCGAGTCACCTTTTCGCCCTCGGGCCGCACCAGGAGAGTGTCACATAGCGGGCACCTTTGGGGCATCTCGAAGGGCCTGGCGTCCAGGGGACGTTCTTCCGGGTTAATCTTTACCACCTCGGGAATGACGTCCCCGGCTCGTTGGATCAGGACGGTATCCACGATCCGCACGTCCTTCTTAGCCATTTCGCCTTCGTTGTGCAGGGTGGCCCTGCTGACGGTGACCCCGCCCACCTCCACGGGCTCCATCACTGCCATGGGGGTGACCGCGCCGGTGCGCCCGACATTGAACTCGATGGCCTTCACCTTGGTGGTGGCCTGGGTGGCCGCAAACTTGTAGGCCAGGGCCCAGCGGGGGCTGCGCGCCTTGGCGCCTAACCTCTCCTGCAGGGCCAGGGAGTCCACCTTGATCACCATGCCGTCGATTTCGAAAGGCAAGCTGTGGCGTTTCTGCTCCAGCCGGCGGTGGTAGGCGATGGCGGCTTCGATCCCCTCACCCCGCTCGATTAGGCCCGAGACCCGGAAGCCCCAGGTTTTCAAGGTCTGCAGCACTTCCCAGTGGGAGGTGAAACTGCGGCCCCGCACCTCCCCGATGCCATAACAGAAGATCTTCAGGGGGCGGGAGGCGGTGATGCCGGGGTCCAGTTGGCGGAGAGACCCCGCCGCGGCGTTGCGGGGGTTGGCAAAAGCCGGCTCGCCCTGGGACAGACGCTGCTCGTTGAGCTTCTGGAACTCCTCCAAATCCATGTAAACTTCCCCCCGGACCTCCAGCAGCTCCGGGGCCGGCTCTTCCCGGGTGAGCATTTGCAAGGGGATGGTATGGATGGTCTTCAGATTCTGGGTGACGTTTTCCCCCCGCACTCCATCCCCCCGGGTAGAGCCCACGCGGAAGCGCCCCTGTTCATAGGCCAGTTCAATGGCGCAGCCATCCACCTTGGGTTCCATGACGTAATGGAGGGTCTCCTCACTGCGCAGAAAGCGATGCAGGCGCTCCTCGAACTCCCGCACCTCGGCCTCACTGAAGGCATTTTCCAGGGAGATCATCGGCAGCCGGTGGCGAACCGTTTCGAACTTATTAAGGGGCGCGGCCCCCACCCGCTGGCTGGGGGAATCCGGGGTCAGCAACCCGGGATAGCGATCCTCTAGTTCGGATAGCTCCCGGAGAAGTCGGTCGAATTCCGCGTCGGAGATTACCGGATCATCCAGGACATAGTAGCGGTAATTGTGGTAATTGATCTGCTCTCGGAGCTCTCGCACCCGGTCCACGGCTTCCTGGGGGATGTCTTGCTCTGCCACGGCTGCCCTCTTTTCCGATTATGATAGGAAGTTTTCCGGGCGTTGGCAAGGCGGAATCGGAGGCAGGACCGTCTTGACAGAAAGACTCCCTGCGCATAAAACATGAAGGGCGCCAATTCTTCCCATGCAGAATGGGAAGGGTGGGCGCTGCCCGCCCCAGCGCAGGGGCAACCCGACGATGGAGAGAAGCCAGTGTATTGGGACCGGACCATTGAGACCCTCAAGCGCCCCGCTTTGCAAGAACTGCAGCTCCAGCGACTGCGGCAGACGGTTAGCCGGGCGGCCAAGAGCCCCTTCTATGGGGAACGCCTGGCCCAGGCCGGGGTGAGCGCCGAATCGATCAAGAGCCTTGACGATATTCGCCGGATTCCCTTCACCGAGAAGGAGGACCTGCGGGCCCGGGGCCGGGACCTGCTAAGCGTCCCCCAAAAGGAAATCATCAGGCTGCACGCCTCTTCGGGCACCACCGGCCAGGCCACCGTGATCTATTACACCCGCCGGGATATCGAGACCTGGGCCGATCTGGTGGCCCGCTCCATGTATATGACCGGGGTGCGGCCGGGAGACGTCTTCCAGAATATGATGGGCTACGGCCTCTTCACCGGGGGCTTGGGGTTCCACTACGGCGGCGAGCGGCTGGGGGCCCTCACCATTCCGGCCGGCGCCGGAAACAGCGCCCGCCAGATCCAACTCCTGCAGCAGTTCGGGGCCACCGTCATCCATATCATCCCCAGCTTCGCCCTCTATCTTTTGAAAACCTTCGCCGAGCACGGCCTGGACCCTCGGGATCTTCCCCTGAGGATCGCCTTCATCGGGGCCGAACCCCATTCGGAGCATATGCGGCAGCGCATCGAGACGGCCTATGGCCTCAAGGCCTATAACTCCTATGGCCTCTCGGAGATGAACGGCCCGGGGGTGGCCTTCGAATGCCCGGAACAGAACGGCATGCACCTCTGGGAGGACGCTTTCCTGCTAGAGGTGGTGGACCCCCAGACACTTAAGCCCCTGGGGCCCGGGGAGACGGGGGAGCTGGTATTCACCAACCTCAGCCGCGAGGGTATGCCCCTGCTGCGTTACCGCAGCCGGGACCTGGCTTCCTATGAAGAGGACCCCTGCCCCTGTGGCCGGGCCTGCCGGCGTCTTTCCCGCATCCAGGGCCGCACCGACGACATGCTCATCGTCAAAGGGGTCAATATCTTTCCCCTGCAGATCGACCGGGTGCTGATGGCTATGCCGGAAGTGGGCAGCCACTACGTGGTGGAGGTGACCCGGGAGGATTTTAACGACCTGCTGCACGTCAAGGTGGAAGTGCAGGCCAATTTTTTTCAGGAAGACCTCAAGTACTTGGGCGGCCTGAAGAAACGCATCACCGAGGCCCTGAAGAGCGAACTCCTGGTGACTCCCCGGGTGGAGCTGGTGGAGCCCCACAGCCTGCCTCGCAGCGAAGGCAAGGCCCAGCGGGTGGTGGATAACCGCCCCCGCTAGAGGAACCCGGCGCCCCTCAAGCGCCCCTCCTGAACGGCCAAGTTGACATCCCCCGGAGCGGATGGTAAAAATTTGGGGCAGGAGGGATGGCCGAGCGGCTTAAGGCGGCGGTCTTGAAAACCGCAGACCCTTAGGGGTCCGGGAGTTCGAATCTCTCTCCCTCCGCCAGGAAAAAGTCCGGTTTTCTGTTTTCGGTTTTCTGTTTTCTGTAAAATCAAAGAAAACATCTAAAAATTAAATGTAGCAATGAGTTACCGGAAAGGGTTGACGGTGAGGTGGGAATTAAATTCTTTTTTTTCGTTCATATTAAGAAGGCAAATAGTAAATCTCCATCTCATTTAATATTAACTTAGGTTAAGAAAAACAGAAAACAGAAAACAGAAAACAGTAAACAGAAAACAGTCTTTTGAGGCCCGGAGAGATGACCGAGTGGCCGAAGGTGCTCGCCTGCTAAGCGAGTGTGGGGGGAAACCTCCACCGAGGGTTCGAATCCCTCTCTCTCCGCCAATCCGCCAGCTAACGGTTCCCCTCAAATTATCACTTGCCTTTCATCTTGCCTAAGGCTTGGGCCCCCAATTGCCGCTGGCATCATTATAGACCATAGTTTGGCCATTCACCTCGCACAGCCACTGATTGCCGACTTTGCGCACATTTCTGGCTTCAGCGGGTGCAACCGGCGACATTTCATTGGCCGTTCCCACCGCGCTCGGGGGTTGTCCCATTGATGATGATGATGAGGCGCAACCACCCGCCAAGAGGAGTAACATGGAAGCCGCCAGAGCCATTTTTGAAATAAGAGTCTTCGATCTCATTTCTTTAACCTCCTGATGCGGGTTATTAACATGTACAATTTCCTTGAAAAAAATTAGCTTTCGGCAAATTAATACTACAATTTTATCGATTTTTCCACATATCAAAAAAAAGTGATTATCTTTTGTAGGCGCGGGGTTTCCCCGCCCAGGGCAAACCCAAATTGCCAGAGGCCTGTGCTACCAAGACGCCGCCCCTACGGCCGTGAGGGAATCGGGACTTAACTAGATCATTGAGGAATGCCAATAGATGATTCCCCAAAAAAAGGGAAACAGCCGCACGGCCATAGAGGGAGGGTGGAATCGCCGCCGGTGAACTGCAAAGGCCCTTGCCGGGACTTCTATAAATAAATTCGGGATGGTAGGGAGCAAGTCATGGAATATAACGCGCTGTTGCAAGCTCTCGTGACGCATGGAGTAGCGATCGGTCTCACGGTGCTGGGGGCCCTCGCCGTCTGGATTGTCGGTTCCCTGGTGATTCGGTTCGCCATCAGCCTGATGACGCGGGCGCTGGCCGCCAAAGACGTCGATACGACCCTCATCAAGTACATCGATTCCGCCGTTAACATCTTGTTAAAGGTCATCCTGATTGTCGCCATCTTTGGCTATTTCGGGGTCCAGACCACCACCATCGCCGGTCTCCTGGCCGGGGTCGGTCTGGCCGTGGGCGCCATGTGGGGCGGGATGCTGACGAACCTGGCGGCCGGCGCTTTCCTGGTCTTTTTGAAGCCGTTTAAAGCCGGAGACTTTATCCAGGCGGGCGAGGTTCTAGGCACGGTCCATGGAGTCGGCCTCTTTGTCACGACCATTGACACCCCGGACAATATCCGCACCTTCGTGGGGAACAACAAGATCTTTGCCGGTAACATTCAGAATTTCACAGCCAATCCCTACCGCCGGGTAGATCTTACGGCTCAATTGAATCATGTAATAGACCATGCCCAGGCCATAACCCTTCTCAAGGAGAGACTGGGGAAAATCCCCAATGTCCTGCCTGATCCGGCCCCGGTCGTGGAAATATTGGAGTTCAATCTGGCCGGTCCGGTCCTGGCCGTCCGCCCCTTTGTCCATAACGACCATTACTGGCAGGTTTACTTCGACACGAATCGAGCCATCCGCGAAACCTTCGGCGAGGCCCATTTTCCGCCCCCGGAGCACCACCTGGTAATCCGGAACGCCTGAGTTGCCCCGGGTAAGCAAAGCGGGAATAACCTTATTCAGTTCAATACACCCCACTGCCACCATTTGCGGCACGTGCTCGCGGCAGTCCTCCGGGCTCTCTGCCAGCCGCGCTCCCAACAGACGCCCCGGTCCAGGTCGCTTGCATATTCGACTGCGTTTCCAAACTTTGACAGTTGGCGCGGGCCGGCCCAATACTCACATGCTAAACAGGTTCTCCAAGATGCAGGCTTGTTTTTAAGTATCTTTGCCATGGCTCATTCTCCCAGCAAGAGGTGCTTGAACTGGTCTCGTCTGTTAATGCGCTTTTTCTTAATTAAGTCGAACATAAATTTCAACATAATCATTATTGCAACTTTATCGATCTAGATCAAAATGATAATTGCCAGGCGCTGATCTCGATTGGGCGCCTAAAAGAAAGAGTTTGCCATGAGCGATTGGTTTAATCCTGCCGCCGGTCCGACGCTAACGCTCGTGGGGTTCGTCCTCTGGCTGGCCCACAAGCTGATGCGGCGCCGCGCCGGGAGAGACCCCGGAGGCGCCCGGGGCCTCTATCAAGTGTGGCTGCGCTGGGGGGACCTGGCTGCTTTTCTGTTAATTCTGGCGGGGCTGGCGCTCATGTACCACTCTCAAGCCGTGCCCTGAGCGGCTGCCAGCCCAGGCCTCTGCCTCGTTGTTTTTTAAATAGTGGGGCATCTCATAGATACCCCCTTCATCACTCAAAAGGGCGGCTGAAGTAGGTGAGGAGCCAGAGGGCGAGCATATAGACGCTCAGGAGGGACTGGATGCAGGAGACCGTGCGCACCCAGCCGGTGGCCCGGAGATTATACTCCCGCTTCTGGAGGCGGGAAATCCAGTTGCCGACATTGAGCTCGCGCCAGCCAAGGTAGAAGGCGGAGAGCAGGCTAAAATAAAAGGCCAGACGTAGGCGCCGCCAACCACGCCGCAGGTATGCCCTGCACCTGGCCCATCTATTCTCCGGCAAGGGTCGAAAAGGCGTTCGTGTGGTCAATTTTATAGGATGATCTTTCAATTTGCGGTCCAGGACCCGATCAGACGGCAATAGCAGCCAGATGCCGGTCTCCGGGTCCCGGGTCCTCAGGGCCAGAAAATAAGGGAAGGTGAAGACAAAGAGTCCCAAAAAAATCAATTCCAGGGGCCTACTCGGGGTCATGCCATAGTCGCAGGTCCATTCGAAGAAGACCAGCTGGAAATAATTTCCCAGCCAGCTGATTCTCTTTTCTTTCCAATTATTGACCCGGCGGTTGTGGTTCAGGGCATAATTCACCTGACGTTCGTCATCCAACATTCCCGCCTTTTTGAAAATTTCCCGCAATTCCATCAGGCCATATGAAAGGTTTCCAACAAATTTTAAGGAATCAAGCCCCTGTACGTAAAGAAGCCCGTCAGCCCCTGGTAACTTGCCCGGTTTGGGCTCAAATGTGGCCCCTCTCAGGTCGGCCTTGATCAGGTCGGCCCCGCTCAGGTTGGCCCCGCTCAGCTTGGCCTTGCTCAGTTTGGCCTCGCTCAGTTTGGCCCCGCTCAGATCGGCGTCGCTCAGGTCGGCCCCGATCAGGTTGGCGTGCCCCAGCTCGGCCCCGCTCAGGTCGGCCCCGAGCAGGTCGGCCCCGTTCAGGTTGGCCCCTTCCAGGTGGGCCCCGCTCAGGTTGGCCCTGGCCAGCTCGGCCCCGCTCAGGTCGGCGAGCAGCCAAGCCTTGCTCAGGTTGGCCCCGCCCAGGCTGGCCCAGCCCAGGTCGGCCAGGATCAGGTCGGCCCCGCTCAGGTCGGCCTTGATCAGGTCGGCCCCCCTCAAGTTGGCCCCGCTCAGCTTGGCCTTGCTCAGGTTGGCCTCGCTCAGGTTGGCCTCGCTCAGGTCGGCCCCGCTCAGGTCGGACCCGTTCAGTTTGGCCCCGCTCAGGTTGGCATGGAACAGGATGACCCTGCTCAGGTTGGCCTCGAGCAGTTTGGCCCCGCCCAGGTTGGCCCCGCTCAGGTTGGCCCCGCTCAAGTCGGCCATGGTCAGGTTGGCGCTGTCCAGGTTGGCCCCGCTCAGGTTGGCCTTGCTCAGGTCGGCCTTCTTCCCTTCCTTGCCATGACTTTCCAGCCACAGTTTGTGGTCCTTCAGAGTCTGGTCCAGGTCGGCTCTGGTAATCACCCGGCCATCGGCCCATCTACCGGTCCAGGGTTTTTCCGGCGGCGGCTTCTCTTGGCCGTAGGCCGGGGCCAGGCCCAGAAGCCACAGCCCCAGGAAAACCCAGGCAAGGCGACTCATACAGGACATGGCCGTTCCTCCTTATTCCTGTCTTGACGCCATTATAGGCTCATTTTCTGGTTGGGGGAAAAAATGATTTTTTATATGGTCTATTTTGGGAACGCTGCCGACGCGCATGGTTGCCCAATTTGAGGGTTTTTAGGGGAGGTCAGTGTGGGCCAAAGTGTGGGCGAAATGCGAAATGTAAGAAGAAACCTAAAACGAAAGGCGCAACCTTGGGTTTCACATTTGGCCAGTTTGAGATGCTGCTTCATTTTCAACCACGACAATTCTCCTTCACCCTTACATAATTCTAGTTAATACCAAGGTGTAAGGACCCGCGGCGTTTACTTATTCCACCGGCAAAGTGAGTACCGGCGTTTGCGATGGGGTAGTCTCGGACATGGCTAAGATTCCTTGTGTGCAGGAGAAAACGACTTTAGACTTATAATCGTTGTCATCGATATAGAACCAATGGCCCCCGTATTTTATACTTACGAATGCCCCACGTGGGGGTTCGTTACTACAATTAATTTTTAAATCAATCAACTTTTCTTTCTCTCCGGCTGGTTTTGCCTTAGTATTTATGTCCTCCTGCGGCACCTGGATTAAATCAGAGAGCACGAGGAGTACTCCCAAAACTGAGCGGGATTGCAGGAAAATTTTGTCGCACTTGGGGTCTGGTTGCAGGGGGTATTGGTTGCCATCGATGACTTTATAAACTTCATATCCCCCCAAGGCTTTTTGGAGGCCCTGGGACGAGGCCCTGGGCCACAGTAGTTCCTTTAAGCGTTTTACGTTGTTTAAATCTGTTTCATTTTTGCCGTTCGTATCTATCACTAAGTAACCAGCAACATCCTTCTCCTCTTTGATCTTGTCCGTCCCTACCTCAGTCGGCCTCCCCTCGCTTTCCGTCCCCTCCTGCACGGGCGGGGTCATTCCCGGCTCATTCTTCCCCTTCCCCTGTCTTGCATGCTTCAGGGTAACGGTATATTCTTGCGGCACCTTCGTTACCTTCGCTTCCACCGGTTCCTCGACGCTGATCCGGATGACGCCTTCCCGCGTGAGCTCATAAAATAGCTGAGCAAACTCAAAAAACCTTTCCTCCGGGTTTCGAAGTTCATTGACGTATTTGACGCAGGCGGGAAAGATGTACTTCGCAGGCCAGTTGGTCTGGAGACTTTTTAAAATTTTGGGAATAGGTAGAGGCTCGAGCAAGTTTTTTTCTAACGTATCTCCCCTCATGGGGGCATAGGTGATCGAGGGCTTGTTCGAGTAAGTAGCATAGCCGCCGACTGTGAGCACATTGCGAAATCCGTCCGTCCAAGCAGTTGCCGGGTTCGTCGCATGGAGGGGGTGCCAGGCTATGGGATAATTGGCGTTTATGTTATTATCCAGCTCATAACTGGTAGTTACGGAGGTCATTTCCAGGGTGGTCAAGGTCTCACCATAGCGTTGCATAACCAGATTAGTGAGGAGCTGTTCCTTCCAGGATTTGGAGACGGCCTCCATATAATTTTCCCGGTCCGGGGGGATTTTTCCGGGGGGCATCAGATGAGAGCAACCGGCGCTGGCAAGGACGATCAGCAGGAGGACGAGTGTCGTTCTCTGCATATTGAATGTTTCCTTTCGATTGGGAAAAAAGTGCTGGTCTGCTAAGGGTCTAAAAGATAAGCGCAAAAATCCCATAGATAATCTAAATTGTCAAGGAGTATTTCCGGCGGGGGCGGGGCCGTTGCCACCTGTTTTTTCTCCAACATGATCCTGCTCCCAGATAAGCCAGCCAAAAGTAACTTGCCGCCATGAGCAGTTATTGCTTGGGCCGGCAAAATTTCAGATACGGCCTGGATAAGGCAGTTTTAGGTTCTCAATGCCAAAGGCATTTGCGCCAATAATTGAGCTTCATCGAAATATTGTTATTTATCAATTCCCCATTTCACCTTTGCTAGAGGGCGTACCTCTTCCTTGGAAGACAGGCGCTTCATCGATTTGCGGACTATGACCCCCCGGGCCAGCACCGCATGGTAATGGCGCCCAGCTATCTACCTCCCGGTCCTGAATTATTTATGCTTTCCTTAGGAACATTTTGCTGTTTTGGCTGGATCCGAAAGATTTGAAAACCTGCTCCGGCCAAAAAGACAGGGAGGTTGCGACTCGTATTAAGGTTATAGTTCTTAGCCGCGTCGGTTAATTTATCCCACTCTACCAGATTGGGGTTTTTCTTTCCCTCATTGTCTCTTGGCCCGTAAGTCCAGCCCTCATTTCTACGTTCATTTGACCAGCGCTCATGTTCCATTCTAGCCAATATTTCAATTTCTTCGGGAGTGAACTCGAACAATTCTGCATCCCAGTTGGTTAAAGGCATTATGTCACAATGAACCGCTATTAGTTTTTTGCCGATATGGTCGGCCTCGCGCCGATTCGATTCTTTGATCTCTTTAGAAAGTTTTTCCCAAGGGCTTAAAGAGGGATTGGTTTCCGGACTCTCGCCGATATTTGGTTGTTTGAGCACGTAGTCCTGATGCAAAGCCCGAGCCAGCATTTCATTCGTGCTAGTCGATAGCAAATCGCTCCATTTGAGGTCAAGCAGCCCAAAGGAGTGGAGATTCGCAAAGCTCCCTCCGGCTTTATCCTCCTCTTGTAATAGCGTTGCCAGCCCTGCCTTACTGTCCAATTGCACGACAATGGGCACGCTCTCACGTCTTAAGTGTTGAAACAGGGACAGAGCCGCGGCTAGACTGCGGGAATCTTCTTCCAGGCAGATATAGGCCGAGGTGATAATACAGCGGCCCTCTTCATTCCAAAGAAATTTTGCCTGATCGAACTGAGGTGATTCGGTATCTGAGATTACTGGGATAAGTTCCCAAGAGTCGTTTAATTGAGGGTATCTCGATAGGAAAAATTCTTTTTTCCGATCCGCATCTTTGTCGACTATGGTAATAGCCAATTTTTTTGTAGATTTTTCGGGCGAGATTCTCCAAAGCATAGAGGCATGAATTGTCAGACTGGCGCCCATGGGCCCCAGTCCCACAATAAGTAAATGGGATGGAGATTTGCCGGCGCCTTCACCAAATGGGGGAAATTCCTTAAATAATTTCCGGGCCCCGCTTTCAAATAGGTTAAAAAATGCCAGTCGGTAGGAAGAACCTGTTTGGCTCTTGATCTCATATTCTTTGAGCAGGTCACGCAGGTGGGGATCGGTAATGTGCACCAAACCGGTCAATACACTTTTTTGTGCTTCTGAGACCAGGGCCCGGGCATTAATGGCAATTTCGGCGTTATCCCCGTCATTATCACATATGGCTACAAGATATTGCGCTTTATGCACCCGCGCCCTTTGTAATAGTTCTCTGTCAGTGGGATCGCCCTTTAAAACCAGGATGCCGAGTTCTCGAATTTGCTCCAGGCTGCTGGTATTCTTATCATTTGATATTAGAACTACCTTATAGTTATCTTCATGAAAAGACCTGGCGCATAATGAGGCTTTATGGCCCATTCCACAAACCACAATGTGGTCATTGGTTAATTGTAATTTTAACCACCGGATTTGTGGCTGGAATAATGTTAGACATAACTTTGGTATGCCAACGATTACACCTAAGTTCCATATTAGGTCCCGAATTCCTATCCAAAACCTCTTGTCAGATTCCGGGGAATAATGAATATTTATTTTATATATTTTGAATGAAATAGGTATTTTGAGAAAAATGATTATTTCGCGAATAATTAAATATAAACTTATTGCCAATATCACCAACACTATAAAATCTTGCCAGAAAGGGCGCAGATTTCTTCTCCAGATAGCCCGGATCTTATCTCTCCATCGATCTTTCCCTATTACTTCCATCAGTCTAGGTATCCTTTTATTTGCCCGGTCCCGGTTGGCGCCGGTGAGACCCTTTTGCCGAGGTCTCCATACCAGGCATGATCAGTATAGGCCGGGCCTGCCACCTCATAAGAACCTTAAGGAGGCGCAAGGGAGCGGGCCTTCCTGATGCGCCCCGGCCCCCGGCCCCCAATGGACAGCCGCAGGCCCCGCGTGGTCTTTAGGGCTGCACCACCCGAAAATTGGAAAAGGCCACAGTATTCTGCCCCTCCGGCCCCGAATACACTTCAAATCCGATCTGGAAGCTTTTGTCTTCCAGCGGTTGGTCGGGGAAGGGGAAGTTGGCAACCTCTTTCCCATTTATAAAAATCGTACCCTGGTGGTCTTCGGTGATCAACTCGATCTGGTTCTCGGCCCCTTCCCCCTTCTTGAGATTGTCATCCTGTTGCCGGAGGATGGTCGACACGCGGCCATAATTATAAGAACGGACCGAAAACCTGCCGTCGGAGGAAGTCAGGAGGGCATAATAGTCGTTGTAGTCCTTGGCCCAAAAAGCCAGGCCGGCCCCTTGGGTGGGGTCGCCGGCCTTAACAAAGGTTACGCTGTAGCTGGCCTCCATGTCGTTGGGCAAGTTGGCGTGGCGGTACAGCTGCATCTCTCTCTTGCCCTTGTCGGGGGTGAAGGTGAGCTTCCCGTCCTTGACGCTTATATCGGTTCTGAGAGGCCCCCAGCTAGGGGGCCAAATGGTGAACGGGTCCTCGAAAATCACATTGGCGGGCAGGGTCTCTCTTTTTACACCCTCATTCGCCATTTGGAACGAACCCGTGGTTACTTCTTTTCCAGCGTGTTGCGCAGCTACAGGGTAAATTCCTTGCTTCCAATTTTTGACATTTATAGGCCCAAAAAGTTGAGAATTTCCCGACCCCCCCGTATTGGTGGGTTTCGCGGGGTAGGCGCCTAAGACGACTTTACCATTGGGTCCGGACACGGTGGCTGTTAGGGGTTCCTTAGCCTGGTAGGGGGTCGATGGAGGTGGCATATTAGTAAGCTCACACCACACATATTCGGTCCCCGCGGTCGGAAAGCGCTTGTCATAAGTCCGTTCATTCACAGGGGGAGGAGTTTTTCCCGCGGAGGAAAAGAAACACATTTGGGGTTTCGGGGGCACTATCACCTTAGTCCAGATTACTACCGCTACCAACGCTACCACTACCGCGGCAAGAGAGGCGATGAGCGCAAAAAATAAAATTCGGGAAGATCTCCAGGTGGTGGTGGTGGCGCCGGCGACGGTGGCGGGTCTTTCATGATGGCGGCGTTTCCAACCTTTTTTGGCTAAAAGAACAGTTAGGGTATCTGCCAGGCGGGTCAGATGGTCCTCGAGTGGCGGGGTCATGGCATCAAGCCAGTGCGGGGTGCTGATCAAGTACTCCAAAGTTTTGCTTGGGGCAATATCCTCGGTACGAAAATTGAGCACCGACAGGCCCAAAGAAACCGCCCGTTCCACTTCCCGTTTGATGTGGACCGATTCATTGGAGTGGGACGAGAAGATCAAGACCAGGGCCTTGGCCTCGTCAATGGCATCAATAATAGCTTCCTCATAGTCCATGCCCGGAAGGGCATCGCGATAATCGATCCAGCAGCGTATCCCATGGCTTTCCAGGGTGGCCAGCATGGCATTGGCGGTTGTTTGATCCTCATGGGAATAACTGATAAAGACATCGTGGGCCATCGGTACTTACTCCCGGAAGTTTTTAGAAGCTATTTCCTAGAGATGGTTCTGGAATTACCTTGTCCGGGCGCGCCCGAACCGGATAGATCAAACTTGCCCTTTGGGGGAGACCCAACTCGTAATTAGACCGACCGGTAAGGACGATACCCAACGTTATTGGTCAGGACCGCGCCTTTTTCCTTTCCTCCCGGCTCTGTTAGGGGAGGGCGGTTCGATGCGGTATCCCCAGCCGAGAATGGTCTGAAGGGTGGCCAGAGAGGTTCTCCGATCATATTCCTTCTCCGAATCCGGCAGGTCTTGATAAGGAACCAGGCATGGGTGTTCCTTTTTCCGGTCATCCCGTTCCGGTCCATAGCGCCACCCTTCCGCCAGGCGTTGTGCAGCCCAGGCTTTATGGGTGTTCTCAGCCAGTTTTTCCACGAGTTCCAGGAGAGCCGCAGGAATCTTTTCTTTGGCGTCGTTCATCGCTTTTTACCCGGAAATATTCTCCCCCTGACCAATCGGTTGGGATTGGAAGCAACAAAACAAAAAGAGAGCCGCCATTCTCGGAGATAATGCTTTTAGGTAATTATTACTTTGATAAGAGTCAAGATTTTGGTCATCGAGGTGCCGCTGTCTTCGGCGTCCGCGGGGGCCTTCGGTGTAAAATATCTGCGACGGGTGATTGGCGGCCGGGGGATAAGAGTCCCGGCCCAAAATTCTGAGATTAATAATCTTTAAGAAAATTTGTGCTATCATGGCGTCGACGAGATGATTCGGATTCAAGAACAGAAATTTTGGTGGTTTTTCCGGGCAGGAGGTTCCAAAAACCTTTGTTGGATTGCGGTGGCTAAGGCTGCTGCATAATTTCGGTCCAAACCACTTTTGGATAGAAGCGGGAAATGCAGCCCCTAATGTCGCTTATGCCTAAATCAAAGGAGAATCGGTGCAACTGCTGTAGCCCGACCCATCGATCTTAAAGGGTTCACCTGGTATGGGAATGTCCAAGACATCATCACGAACTGGTCCCAACAATTCGTACAAATCGCCAACCGGCGGCCGGGGGAGATCGTCAGGCCTGCCAGCACTTTTAGCTTAAAACCATGGTAAATGCCAACAAACAGGATTTTGAGGACGCCCGGCGAGGTTTCATCGCCCCGCTGCTGGACGATGGAGTGATCCGCAATCAGGAAGGCAAGCCGGTCTGGGATATGAGCGGCTTCTCGTTTATCAAGGAAGGCGCCGCCGCCCCTGAGACCGTCAACCCCAGCCTTTGGCGCCAGTCGCAGCTCCTGACCAACGCCGGGTTGTTTAAGGTGATTGACCGGGTCTATCAGGTGCGGGGCGCTGACCTCTCCAATATCACCTTCATCGAAGCCGACACAGGTATAATTGTGGTGGATCCCTTGATTTCCATGGAATGTGCAAAGGCCGCCATCGATCTCTACTATCAGCATCGGCCCAAGAAGCCAGTGATGGCGGTGATCTATACCCACAGCCACGTGGACCACTACGGCGGTGTCAAGGGCGTGGTCTCCGAGGATGACGTCGAGGCCGGCAAGATCAAGGTCATCGCGCCCGAAGGCTTCCTCAAGGCTGCCCTGGATGAAAACGTAATGGCCGGGACGGCTATGGCCCGCCGGGCAGGATACATGTATGGAGTCTTCCTACCACCGGGGCCCCAGGGGAAGGTGACCGTGGGCCTGGGCCTTACGATGTCCACCGGCACTGTTACCCTGATCCCGCCCACGGAGGTGGTCACCAACTCCGGCCAGGAAATCATCCTCGATGGCCTCAAATTCGTCTTCCAACTGGCCCCGGACACCGAAGCCCCGGCTGAGATGCATTTCTATCTGCCGCAGCTCAAGCTGCTCTGCCCGGCGGAAAACTGCTGCCACAACCTGCACAATCTCTATACCCTGCGGGGAGCTAAGACCCGCGACGCCCTGGCCTGGTCCAAGGCCCTCAACGAGACCCTGGAGCGCTGGGGCGACCAAATTGAGGTCATGCTGAACGTCCATCACTGGCCCGTCTGGGGCCGGGAGCGCCTCGTCGACCGCCTCAAAAAACAGCGGGACATGTACCGCTACCTCCACGATCAGACCCTGCGATTGGCCAACCAGGGCTTCACAATGGTGGAGATCGCCGAAATGGTCCACCTGCCCGAGAGCCTGGCCAAGGAGGGGTACGCCCGGGGCTATTACGGGACGGTAAACCATAACGTCAAGGGAGTGTACATCAAGTACCTGGGCTGGTTCGACGGCAACCCCGCCAACCTGCACCCCCTGCCACCGGTGGAGGCCAGCAAGCGGTATGTGGAGTTCATGGGTGGCGCGGAAGCGGTTCTGGCCAAGGCCCGCAAGTATTTTGATAAAGGGGAGTATCGCTGGGTGGCCCAGGTAGTGAACCACGTGGTCTTTGCCGACCCCACGAATGTCAAGGCCCGGGAGTTCCAGGCCAAGGCCCTGGAGCAATTGGGGTACCAGGCCGAATCGGGCCCCTGGCGCAACTTTTATCTCACTGGGGCTCAGGAACTGCGCCACGGTATAGCCAGGGAGGATGCGGGCACCACGGCCAGCCCCGATACCATCCGGGCCATGCCCCTGGGACTGTTTTTCGACTACCTGGGCGTCCGGCTCAACGGCCCCAAGGCGGAGGGCAAGACCATCACCATCAACTGGAACTTCACCGACACCAAGGAGCAGTATGTCCTGGCCCTGGAAAATGGCGCCTTGAATAACACAGCCAACAAACAGGCGAAAGAGGCGGACGCTTCCGTGACCCTGACCCGGGCGGCGTTTGGCGAAGCCATCATGGGTGGCCAACCAAAGCTCCAAGCCAAAATTGCTGCGGGGGACATCAAGATCGAAGGGAAAATGGAGAAGCTGGGGGAGTTGCTGTCCCTCATGGATAACTTCGATCCCTGGTTTAATATCGTCACGCCATAACGACTTCGGAGCCATGAGATGACCGCGCCGCCGGAAATTTGGGCCACCAAAGTGACCGGATTGTTGAAGGGAGATCCGGGCTATGAGATGGCGGTAGCTTACAGCAAAGCGGTAAAAAGTCCTTGCATATCCCGCAGTTGTCCTTGGGTTATATCCTCAGCAAGACCAAACCCCGGCTCGGGGTGGCCGCTCATTTTACGGCCAACCCGGAAAACCTCAAACCCGCGCTTGACGATACTGGCAAGGAGTCCATGGATTTCCTTGATAAAATCTTATGTTCCACTAGGCCAGTTGACTTTCGAACCCGGTGGGTTAGTGCCAGTCAATAATGATTACCTGAAAGGAGTCTTTCATTATGGATAGACCGCGCCCCGAATGGCAATTAATGGTTAAGGTTGCTTTAACCGGTCTGACCCTGGCCCTGGTATTGGCCTTCGGCAGCCAGGCAGCTAGGGCCCAGGAGTCCAAAGATAAGTGGCCCAAACGGTTCGAGGCCCCCAAAGGCGTCGTGGTCATGTACCAACCTCAGCTCGAGGATTTTAAGGGCGACGTCCTTACCGGCCGGGCCGCGGTCTCGGTGCAGAAAAAGGAATGGAAAGAGCCGGTGTTCGGCGCCGTCTGGCTCTCCGGCCGCGTCCTCACCGACCGGGATACCCGCATGGCCACCATTACCGAGGTCAAAGTTACCGACGCCAGGTTTCCCCAGGCCAAGCCGGAGCAGGTGGAGAAGCTTAAGACCTTTTTGAACGATCAGATGCAGAATTGGAACATTCCCATCGGTCTGGACCGGCTGCTGGCCGCCCTGGAAGTGGTGCAGAAGGAACAGGCCGGAGACCGGGGTTTAAACAACGAGCCGCCCCAGATCATCTTTGTCAGCCACCCCGCGGTGCTGGTACCCCTGGACGGCGACCCCAAGCTGCTGCCGCTGCCCAAATCCTCCCTCATGAGGGTGGCGAACACGCCTTTTATCATGCTCTATGATCCCAAGGCCAAGATCTATTACCTGAAGGGCGGGGAGACCTGGCTGGCCGCTGCCGATCTCAAGGGCCCCTTTAAGGGCGTGGACCGGCCGCCGGAGTCGATAACCGCCTGGGAGGCCGAGGCCGCTAAAGCCAGCCAGGGCCAGGAAGGCCCCCAAAAGGTGGAAGCCAAGGCCGGCAAGATGCCGGAAGTCATCGTCAGCACGGTGCCGGCAGAGCTGCTGGCGACCGACGGGGAGCCCCAATACACCCCCATTAAAGATACCAACCTTCTTTACGTGAGCAATACCGAGAGCAGTATCTTCCTGGATACCGCCACCCAGGATTACTTCGCCATCATCTCGGGCCGCTGGTTCCAGACCAAGTCCCTGGCCAATGGACCCTGGGCCTATGTGGCCCCCGATAAACTTCCCGGGGATTTTGCCCGAATTCCGGAAAATTCGGCCAAGGGCTATGTCCTGGTGAGCGTGGGGGGCACCCCCCAGGCCAAGGAGGCGGTCCTGGACAACTCCATTCCCCAGACCGCCATCATTGACCGGAAAAAAGCCGCTATTCAGGTAGAGTATGCCGGGGATCCCAATTTTGAGAGGATTGGCGACACCAACCTGGAGTATGCCGTAAATACCGGCAGGACTGTGTTAAAAGCAGGAACCAAATATTTTGTCGTGGACCAGGGGGTTTGGTACGAGGCCGGCTCTCCTAAAGGTCCCTGGACGGTATCGGTGCAGCCGCCTCAGGAAGTGGACAAGATCCTCCCCAGCAACCCCTGCTACAGCGCCAAGTACGTAAAGGTCTATGAGTCCACGGATGATACGGTCACCGTAGGCTACACCCCCGGCTATACCGGCTCCTACGTGGACAGCGGCACGGTGGTTTACGGCACCGGCTACAATTACCCGGGTTATGCTACCCCGGATGCCTATATTCCACCCCCGGCTACTTATGGATACGCCGCGGCTTACGACCCTTACGCCGAACCTGGGGGTACCAAACCCCTTATTATAATCCGGCCAGTTGGCTCGTCCCCGGGCTTATCGGCTTTGCCGCGGGCATGGCGGTGGGCGCGGTCACCAGTCCCTGGTGGGGCCATAGTTACGGTTATTGGGGCGGCGGCTGGTGGGGACATGGCGGCTATAACAACATCAATATCAATAATATCCAAAATAATGTGATCAACTGGCATCCCCACGGCGGGCCCATCCATGGCCGGCCCATCATCCATCCGGTGACCGGTCCGGCGAACCGGCCGAACCTCTATAATCGGCCCGGGAACGAGAAGCGGCTGGCCTCCCGGCCCACCACCCTGCCCGCGGGCCAGGCGGGACGCCCCGGCGGGCCGGCAAAGCCGGGGCCAGGGGGCCCATTGGCTGGGAAGCCCGCCACCTTGCCCGCCGGCAGGCCTGCCGCCAAACCGGCTCAGCCCAAAGTCCGGCCGGCGGGGGGCCGGGACAACGTTCTGGCCGGTAAAAACGGCAATGTCTACAAGCGGGACAATCAAGGCAACTGGCAGGAACGCCGGGGAAATCAGTGGGCCAAACCCGGAGCCGCGGCTCCCCGTCCCGGCCAGGCCCCGGCCCGCCCGGCAACCCGGCCCAGCCCCGATTTCGGCCAGTTGAACCGGGACTTCGCTGCCCGCCAGCGCGGCGATACGCGCGTCCAGAACTTCCAGCGGGCCAATCCGGCCCCCCGTCCCAGCGGCGGCGGCCGGCCTGCCGGGGGTGGCGGCATCAGTCGATCCTCGGGTGGAGGGCGCGGCGGCAGGCGGCGGTAGTCCCCAGCCTCAGCACCATAGACGGCTGGTGGCTGGAAGGCCACATCGAGAACTTCACCGGTTGGGCCATCGGCGTGGGGGCACCTGCTGGTCTTCAGTATTCTGACGACGCCGATTGCCTCTACGGCAAACTCGAAAAGGTGATAATCCCCAGATATTATCGGGAGCGCTCGTTCTTCGTGCACGCCATGGACGGCGCTATTGCCCTGAACGGGTCCGTCTTTAAGACCCAGCAAATGTTGCAGCAGTATGCAGTAAGGGCGTACCTCTGAGAACAGCTGGTTATACATGGAGCGGCACAGTCGTCACTCCCCTTTCACCTCCCATAAACAATGGCAGGTCTCCCTCGTTCTCCCAACCCTCTCCGACTGGAAATGGAAATAATTTTCAAAAAGAACTTGCCTACCCGGCGGCTTTGAGTCCACAATACTGAAATTTTTAGCGGGAGAAGGCGCCGCATGCGGAGGTTCCTCTTTTGCCTGCTGTTGATTCTGGCGACGCCGGCCTGGGCCCAGCCTCCGGCGGGGGCCCCGAAAAGTCTGCTCACTCTGGAGGAGGCCGTCAACACTGCCTTGCAAGAAAACCGGCAGGTGCAGAATGCCACCCTGGAGGTCTCGAAGTCGGAGCATATGCTGGCCGCGGTGCGTACCCACCGCTGGCCCATTTTCGAGGTGGTAGCGGCGGAAGACTGGCTGCTGACGCCCCTGGAGAATTTCAACGCCCTCGGCAGCCTTCCGGGCCTGCTGCCCATTCCCATTCCCGTTTCCACTCCCACCAGTCTGATCAAGAGCCAGCAGCCCACGGCCTATATTGCCGGTTTAATGGCCCAGCCCCTCAGCCAGCAGTACCGCATCGGCCTCAACATCTCCATGCACAACGTCATGCGGGAGATTGCCTGGGAGGAACTGCGGGCCAAACGCCAGGCCGTGGTCAATGATGTGAAGCGGGTCTATTTCAGCATTCTCCAGACCCAGAGTTCCCTGGAGAGCGTGGAGGAAAACATCCGCTTTCTGCGGGAACTGGACCGCCTCACGGGCCACCGTCTCAAGCAAGAGGCGGTGCTCAAGTCCCAAAGTCTGGAGGTGAAGGCCCGCCTGGCCCAGACGGCGCAGGATCAGATAGTGTTGCATAACAATCTCGCCACCCAGAAAGAGCAGCTCAACGACCTGATGGGCCGCAATATCCTCACCGAGTTTCGCGTCAACCCGGTGCCCGAGGCCACGTCCCTGGAAAACGACCTGGAAGGGGCCCGGACCCGGGCCTTACAGCAGCGGCCGGAGATCCGGGAGGCGAGGCTGAGGACCAAACAGGCGGAATACGACCGCTGGATCAAGCAGGCGGAATATATCCCCGATATCAGCTTTACCGTGTCATATGCCAAGACCGTCAACCTGTCGCCGCTGCCGGATAATCTCGGTTTTGCCGGGTTCATGCTGACCTGGGAGCCCTTCGACTGGGGTCGCAAGCGCCAGGAACTGGATGCCAAGACCGCCACCCTGGCCCAGACCAAAAATACCAGCCAGGAAACCGAATCTAAGGTGCTCATCGACGTGGACAGCAAATTCCGCTCGCTCCAGGCCAGCCGGGGGCAGTTACTGGCTAGCCGGGCGGCCCAGGAAGCGGCCCTGGAAAAGCTCAAGGAAACCATGGACGACTTCAAGAACGACACCGTCCTCCTCAAGGACGTGCTCGAGGCCCAGACCCATCTGGCCCAGGCCGATAGCGAGTATCAAAAGGCCCTGTCCGGCGTCTGGACGGATAAGGCCGCCTTCGAAAAGGCCACGGGGGAAGAGAAATGAGGCCCTTAAAATTTTTGGGGACCGCCCTGGTCTGGGTGCTCCTGGCCGCTGGCTGCGGTCAGGCGGAAAAACCGGCGCCGCCGCCTACCCCGGTGGGGGTCCGGGCCGCCGAGACCTACCAGGGAGGCGGCGAGGTCCGCTATTCCGCCAACATCCAGCCCTACGCCCAGGTGGACCTGGCCTTCAAGTCGGGGGGCTATCTCACCGGCATCTTCCGGGTCCGGGGGGTGGACGGCAAGCTGCGCAACGTCCAGGGCGGCGACTACGTGAAGCGGGGCGCGGTGCTGGCCCAGGTGCGCCTGAGCGACTACCAGGCCAAACTGAGCCAGGCCGCCGGCCTGTTGGCCTCGTCCCGGGCCGCCTTGGAGCACGCGGAACTGGACTTGGGGCGGGCCCAAGCCCTTTATGCCGCCAACAGCATGACGAAATCCGACTACGACAAGGCCATGGCCAGGTATGGCGAAGCCGCGGGCAGCGTCGCCTCCAACTCAGCCCAGGTCCAGGAGGCCGGGATCGCCATGGAGGACACCGCCCTGAAGGCCCCCACCGCCTCCCTGGTGCTCAAACGCAAGGTCGAGGTGGGCGACCTGGTCAACCAGGGTACGGTGGGCTTCACCCTGGCCAACACCGAAGAGGTCAAGGTGGTCTTTGGCATCTCCGACCTGATGCTCAAACACCTGAAGCTCGGCGATCGCCTGGACGTCACCACTGAGGCCCTGCGCGGCCGCGTCTTCCGCGGCCAGGTGACCGCCATTTCGCCCTCCGCCGACCCCAAAAGCCGGGTCTTCGACGTGGAGATCACCATCCCCAACCCCGAGCAGGAACTGAAGGTGGGCATGATCGCGGCGGTGGCGGTGGCCACCGGCCAGGCCCCCGCCAACCTCACCGTGGTGCCGCTGACCGCCATCATCCGCTCCAAGACCAACCCTGAGGGCTACGCCCTCTTTGTGGTGGAGGAGCAGAAGGGCCGCCAGGTGGCCCGCCTGCGAGACAACATCAAATTAGGCGAGGTTTACGGCAACATGATCGCCGTCACCCGGGGCGTCAAGATCGGCGATCCGGTGATCATCACCGGCGCCACCCTGGTCACCAACGGCCAACCGGTGCGCATCATCCCCCCGCCGGAGCGGTGAGGGCTAAGCATAGGCGCTCTCGTTCCCAAGCTCCTGCTCGGGAACGCATATTGGACGCCAAGCTCCAGCTTGGCGAGAGGAGAGTCACCTTTATGGTTACTGGCATTTAAGCGAAGCAGAGCTTCGCACCCAAGCGGGTTCCCAAGCTGGAGCTTGGGAACCAGACTTAAATAAATTATCTTTTCAAACAGTCACTTAGTGTCCCACGCCCTAATAATGGCCTGTAGGACGCGCCCAATAGAAAATAGAAAACCGAAAACAAATATCTGGCTACTGGCTACTGACTACTGGCAACTGACCATGGCGCCTCGCAAGACTGACGACGAATACATCCAGAAGGTCCACAACACGGCCCGCTTCTTTGTGGAGCATCCGCAAATTTCCTGGGTCTTGCTGATCGCGGTGTTGTTATGGGGCTACTTCGGCTATACGGGCATGCCCCAGCGCAAAGACCCGGATATCCCGGTGCGCCAAGCTCAGATCATCTGCCCTTGGCCGGGGATGGTCACCGACAAGGTCGAGCAGCTCGTCACCCGCAAGATCGAACTGAAGGTCGCCGAAAACACCCACCTCAAGAAGATCGAGTCCACCTCCCGGGTGGGCGTCTCCGTGATCACGGTGGAGCTGGACGAGAAGGTGGAGGACACCGGCAAGCAGTTCGACGACATCAAGTACCGCCTGGACTCCATCCACGACCTGCCGCAGGGGGCCGGCCCCATCCAGTTTCTCAAGGACTATGGCGACACCGCCGCCCTGATGTTGACCGTAGCCAGCCCCAAGGTGGGCGCGGTGGAGATTGGGCTCCGGGCCCGGGATATGGAAAAGGCCATTGCCCAGGTGCGGCGGCAGGCCGGGGCCGGGCCGGAGGCGCCTCGAGTCACCCTGGTCTTCGGCTTCCCCATCTCCATCAGTCCCAAGATGGTCCATCCGCCCGTGGACCTGTTCGCGGCGTATATCCAAAAGGCGGGCCTGGCTCGGGACGTGCGCCTCATTGAAGGCCCGGGGTTCATCGGCGTAGATGCCGCCACCAAGGCCAGCAACGACCAGATCATGGCCGTTCTCAACCGTTTCATCCGGGAGCGGCTGCGGGCCTCGGAGGTGAACCCCGAGGTCTGGGAGCCGGTGCTCATCCGGGACCCAGGCCAGACTGCCGCGGTTCTGGCGCAGCATCCCGGCGACAAGTACAGCTACCGGGAAATGGACCATTTCACCAAGCTCATCGAGCGCACCCTGCTGGGCGTGACCGTGGCCCTGGACAAGACGCCCATCGTCACCAAGGTGAGCCGCAGCGGCGTCCTGGATGAGGCCATCTGGCTGGAATACTCCCAGGAGCGTCTGGCCTCCTACGGCGGCAACGTCACCCAGTTGCCGGATATCCTCAACGCCCGCAACATTGCGGTCCCCGGCGGCGTCCTGGAAGTGGAAGGCAAGGACGTGACGGTGGTGCCTTCCGGGGAGTTCCAGAGCGAAAAGGAGATCGGCGACGTCATGGTGGCGGCCACCGCCAAGGAGGTGCCGGTCTATCTGAGGGACATGGTGGACGTGGTGAGGGGCTACGAAAGCCCCCCCCGGTTCCTGAATTTTTTTTACTGGCGGGACGCCCAGGGCAAGTGGCAACGCTCCCGGGCCATTACCCTGGCGGTGCAGATGCGGGCCGGGGAGAAGATCGGCGAGTTCGGCCAGGCCGTGGACGGGGCGCTCTCCAACCTGAAAAAGATCCTGCCGGAAGACCTGATCATGGTGCGGACCTCGGACCAGCCGCAGCAGGTCAAGGAAAATATCGACCTGTTCATGAAGAGTCTCTATGAGGCCATCTTCCTGGTGGTTCTGGTCTCCTGGATCGGTTTCTGGGGCTGGCGCTCGGCCCTGCTCATGGCCTTTTCCATCCCCCTGACCCTGACCATGACCTTCGGGATGATGTATTTCCTGGGGATCGATCTGCAGCAGGTCTCCATTGCCGCGCTGATCATCGCCCTGGGGCTCCTGGTGGATGACCCCGTGGTGGCGGGGGACGCCATCAAACGGGAACTGGGCCGGGGGCAGAAATCCCTGGTGGCGGCCTGGCTGGGACCCACCAAGCTGGCCACCGCCATCGTCTTTGCCACCATCACCAATATCGTGGCCTATCTGCCTTTCCTGATGGTGGGGGGCGACACCGGGCGCTTCATCTATTCCCTGCCAGTAGTCATGGCCTGCGCCCTGGTGTCCTCGCGCATCGTCTCCATGACCTTTATCCCCTTCCTGGGCTATTACCTGCTGCGGTCCCCCAAGGTTCTGGAGGCGCCCATCGCTGAGCGGCGCCAGCACGGCTTTTTGGGGCTTTATTATCAGTTCGGCCGCCAGGTCATCGAACATCGCTGGCGGTTTATGGCCGGCTCCCTGGTCTTTCTGGGCCTAGGCGCCTTGGCCATGTGGAAGCTCGATACCGCCTTTTTTCCCAAGGACCTGTCGTATCTCTCTTACGTGGACGTCTGGCTGCCGGAGGATGCCCCGTTGTCCGCTACGGATGCAACGGCGCGCCAGGTCGAAGCCATCGTGGGGAAAGTGTCCGCGGAGTATGGCAAAGAACATCCGGGGCCGGACGGCAAGCCCCGGGAGGTGCTGAAGTGCCTCACCTCCTTTGTCGGCGGCGGCGGACCGCGGTTCTGGTTCTCCGTGTCCCCCGAAGCCCAGCAGAACAACTACGCCCAAATCGTCATCCAGGTCAAGGACAAACATGACACCAACCACCTGGTGGACCCCTGGCAGCAGGCCCTGCTGCGGGCCATCCCCGGGGCCCGGGTGGACGTCAGGCAATTGGATACCGGCACGCCCATCAAATTTCCGGTCTCCATCCGTCTCGCCGGCGAAGACGCCCGCACCTTGCGGCAACTGGCCGGCGAGGTGGAAAAGATCTACCGCTCCACGCCCCTGGCGGCGCGCTATCGGGATGATTGGGGCTCGGAAAATCTGGTGGCCCTGATCAAGGTCGATCCGGACCGGGCCAACCTGGCCGGGGTCACCAACTATGACGTGGCCGCGGCCTCGGCGGTGGGCATGAACGGCTACCAGGTGGGGACGCTCAGGGAAGGCGACAAACAGATTCCCATCATGGCCCGCCTGGTCATGGAGGAGCGGGCCCGGCTGGCTGACCTCTCCAATCTCTACGTCTATTCTTCCCAGGGGTCTCAGAAGGTCCCCTTGGGGTTGATCTCGAGCCTGGAATACCACATGGAGACCGAGAAGATTCAGCGCCGCCAGCAATTTCGCACCATTGAAGTCTCTTGTTTCCCGGTGCCCGGGGCCTTGGCCTCTCAGGTACTGAACGCCATCCGCCCACAGTTAGCGCAGTTTTCCCAAACCCTGCCCCCCGGCTATAGTATGCAGATCGGCGGCGAGCAGGAGGAGCAGGAAAAGGGCTTCCACGACCTGACCATCGTCCTGTTGATCTCCATCATCTGCATCTACCTGGCCTTGGTGATCCAGTTCAAGAACGCCATTAAACCCTTCATCGTCTTTGCCACCATCCCCTACGGCATGGTGGGGGCCTTGATCGCCCTGCTGTGCATGGGCCAGCCCTTCGGTTTCATGGCCTTTTTGGGCATCGTCAGCCTGGTGGGGGTGATCGTCAGCCACGTCATCGTGCTCTTCGACTTTATCGAAGAAAAACATGCCGCGGGCGAGCCTCTGGAAGAGGCGGTGCTGGACGCCGGCATCATCCGCCTGCGGCCGGTGATGATCACCGTGGGCGCCACGATCTTCGGGCTCATCCCCCTGGCCCTGCACGGCGGGCCGCTTTGGGAGCCCTTGTGCTACGCCCAGATCGGCGGCCTGCTGGTGGCCACCCTGATCACCCTGCTCCTGGTGCCGGTATTTTACAGCATCTTCGTGTTGGACCTGAAGATCGTCACCTGGGACACCAGCCAGAAGCCTGTGGTGGAAGGTGAAGTGCGGGGAAGTTAGGCGAGAAGGGTTGGGACAAGTCCCTAAAGATCGGCGTGACCAAAAACGGCTGGCGATTGGGCTAAATTTTAATAACCATTAACCATTAAGTCTATGAGGTGGCTAACATGATCTCGAAGAAGAAAGGAACGGGATTTACCCGCCGGGATTTCGTGAAGACCGTGGGACTTACCGGGCTGGCCGTTGGGACCGGCACGGTGGGGGCCCTCGTGGCGCCGCAGTCGCCGGCCGAAGCCGCCAAGGACGGAGCCGCCGGGGCCGGACCCGCGAAGGCCACCGCGATCCCGGCCCAGCAGATCACCGGCATGCCGGGTTCGCCCAGCGCCACCATCACCATCGACGGCAAGCAACTGCCGCCGCCGCCGCCGAAATTCGGCGGCGTGATCAAAGATACGGCCGCGCAATCCAAGCCGTACTGGCCGCCGCGCGTCGTGCCGCCCCAGGGCGCGCCCAACGTGCTGCTGATCATGACCGATGATGCGGGCTTCGGCCTCGCCAGTACCTTCGGCGGGGTAATTCCGACCCCGGCGTTGGACCGGATTGCCAAATATGGCCTGCGCTACACCAACTTCCATTCCACCGCGCTGTGTTCGCCCACGCGCGCCGCCCAGATCACCGGACACAATCATCATTCAGCCGGTTTCGGCGTAATCGCGGAGCAGGCCACCGGTTTTCCCGGCTACGACAGCTTCATCCCCAAGGACAAGACCACCATCGGGCGCATCCTCAAGGAACACGGCTATGCCACCTCGTGGTTCGGCAAGGACCACAACACGCCGGAGTTCCAGGCCAGCCAGGCAGGCCCGTTCGACCAGTGGCCCATCGGCATGGGCTTCGAGTACTTTTACGGCTTTATTGGCGGCGACACCAGCCAATGGCAGCCGAACCTTTTCCGCAACACGACGCAGATTTACCCGTTCCAGGGCCAGCCCGGCTGGAACCTGACCACGGCTATGGCCGACGACGCCATTGACTACATGGGTCGCATGAACGCCCTGACGCCCGATAAGCCCTTCTTCGTCTACTACGTGCCGGGAGGCACGCATGCGCCCCATCATCCGACCCAGGAATGGGCCGACAAGATCAGTCAAATGCACCTGTTCGACCAGGGCTGGAACAAGCTGCGCGACCAGATCTTCGCGAACCAAAAGAGGCTCGGCGTGATTCCTGCCAATGCCAGGCTGACGCCTTGGCCGCAAGACCTCCTCAAGGAGTGGGACCAGCTTACGGCCGACGAGAAGAAGCTCTTCATCCGCCAGGTGGAAGTCTTCGCGGCCTACGCCGCCTATACCGATCATGAAATCGGCCGCGTGATCCAGGCGGTCGAGGACATGGGCAAGCTCGACAACACGCTCATCATCTACATCGAGGGCGACAACGGGACCAGCGCCGAAGGGACGATGATTGGCACGCCCAACGAAATAGCGATGTTCAATGGCATCAATCCGGGCGTCGAGGAGCAGCTCAAGTACTTCTACGACGTTTGGGGCACTGACAAGACCTACAACCACATGGCGGTGCCCTGGGCCTGGGCGTTCGACACCCCGTTCTCGTGGACCAAGCAGATTGCCTCTCACTTTGGCGGCATACGGCAGGGCATGTGCATTTCCTGGCCCCAGGTGATCAAGGACCAGGGCGGCATCCGCAACCAGTTCCATCACGTGATCGACATTACGCCTACAATTCTGGAGGCGGCCGGCCTCCGCCAGCCCGAGGTAGTGGATGGCATCAAGCAGACCCCCATCGAAGGCGTCAGCATGATGTACACCTTCGACAAGAAGAACGCCGAGGCGCCCTCGAGGCACAAGACGCAGTATTTCGAGATGTTCGCCGACCGCGCCATTTACCACGACGGCTGGATCGCCAGCACGAAAGTCATGCGTCCGCCTTGGGAAAGCTTGGCGCCGAAGATGAGCCCGACCGAGTATCCTTGGGAGCTGTACGACCTCAGGAATGACTGGACCCAGTCGGAGGACGTTGCCTCCAGGTTTCCGGACAAACTTAAAGAAATGCAGGCATTGTTTTGGAAGGAAGCCAAGAAGTACCAGGTGCTGCCGCTGGACAATTCCGTGGCGACCCGGATCATTACGCCGCGGCCGAGCATCACCGCCGGCCGGAACGTCTTCACCTGGACCCGGCCGCTCACCGGCACGCCGAACGGCGACGCGCCGAGCATCCTCAACGCCTCTTACAACTTCAAGGCCGAGGTGGAGATCCCGCCGGGGGGCGCCGAAGGCATGTTGATCACGCAGGGCGGGCGCTTTGGCGGCTATGGCTTCTATCTGCTCAAGGGCAAGCCGGTCTTCCTCTGGAACCTGGTGGACCTGAAGCGCATCCGTTGGGAAGGCTCCGAACTCGCCCGCGGCAATCACGTGCTCGAGTTCGACTTCAAATACGACGGCCTGGGCATGGGCACCCTGGCCTTTAATAACGTGAGCGGCATCGGCCGTTCGGGCACGGGTGTGCTCAAGGTGGACGGCAAGGAAGTGGCCACCCAGAAGATGGAGCGCACCCTTCCCATAATCCTGCAGTGGGACGAGTCGCTCGACATCGGATCGGACACGCAGACCGGGGTTAATGACGCCGATTATCAACCGCCATTCAGGTTCACCGGCAATATCAAGAAGATCACCTTGACCATTGACCGGCCCAAGCTGAGCCCCGCTGATGAAATGCTGCTCATGGAGAAGTCTCAGCGGAATAACCAGGCTGCGGAGTAATAAAAAATACCTACGGGCGCCTGCGCCAGGGGCGCCCCCCTGGCGCAGGCGCCTACCACCTCAGGCGGTTCGGGGATGGCTTGCTCAATTTGGAAAATGCCGTGGCCCTGCACGGCTACGACGCGGTGGCCTATTTCGAGCGGGAGCGGGCGGTGCGGGGCAAAATAGGTTCAACTGAAATCCGGTTGGTGCAGAACTTGGTGCAGAACCCAAAACAAGAGGCGTAACCTATTGAGATTACGCCTCATTTAATCAATTGGTGCCGAAGCGGGGATTTGAACCCCGACGGGGAAACCCCCACTGGACCCTGAACCCAGCGCGTCTACCAGTTCCGCCACTTCGGCCTGATGCCCGGCTCCTGCCTGGCGTTTTTCAAATGATTAATTTATTATAACCCATTAGGGTTGTCAAGGTGGTCCAGTCCCACTTAGTTTGCCGCACAGAGATTGGAATAGGGCAGCCTGTGACCGCCAATATGCGGCGGCCCCAGCCCGCCCTCTAAATTCGGACAAAGACTGGAAGCCTGTGCCACTATCTGAGGCAAAATTGAAACGAAACCGAGTCCAGAGGAGGCCTAGGTGAGGGTCCTTGATGATCTCCCTCCGGGGGAATCGCCCCTCGGGCCAACGGTCGCCACCATCGGCAATTTCGACGGGGTCCATCTGGGACACCGGGCCATCCTGGGCCGGGTGTGCCGGCGGGCTCGGGAATTGGGGAGCCAGGCGGTGGCCGTCACCTTCGACCCGCATCCCTTGAGGCTGCTGCGGCCGGAGATGGAGCTACCGCTGCTCACCACCCCGGACCAGAAACTGGAACTCCTCAAGGGCTGCGGACTGGACGCGGTGGTAGTCCTACCCTTTACCCGGGAATTTGCCGCGCTGTCGGCCCGGGATTTTGTCAGCCGCTATTTCTGTGAGCGCTTGAGGGCGCGGGAAGTGGTAATCGGCCACGACTACTGCTTCGGGAGGGGCCGGGAAGGCAATGTCGACCTCTTGAGAGAGATGGGCCAGGTTTGCGGGTTCACGGTCCAGGTGGTTTGGGCCGTGGAGAGTGACGAGGCGGTGGTGAGCAGCTCGCTGATCCGGGCGCTGCTGCGCCTGGGGAAGGTAGAGGAGGCCCGCCGTCTCCTGGGACGTGCCTACGGGGTGGAGGGCCAGGTGGTCCGGGGCAAGGGCCGGGGGGCCAAACTGCTGGGAGTGCCCACCGCCAATATCCGGCCACGGAACGAACTGCTGCCGGCCTCGGGCATCTACGCGGTGCGGGTGCGCCGGGGCGCCGCCATACACCCCGGAGTGGCCAACATCGGCACCTGTCCCACCTTCGACGGCTGTGCCTCCTCCCTGGAAGTGCACCTGTTGGATTTCGACGGCGACCTGTACGGCGAGGACCTGGGGGTCGATTTTGTGGCCCGGCTGCGGGAAGAGCGGCGCTTCCCCTCGGTTGAGGCCCTGGCCGCCCAGATCCACGCTGATATAGCCGCAGCCCGGAAAATTCTTTAAATTATAAGCCTCAAAATAGGTCCAACCTGCAGCCACTCGCAGTAAGTGTTAAGACCAGGGCCAGCAACATCATCAGGACGAACCTTTTCATGAGCCCCCTCCCGTATGCAACAAATAAGCACCTTAAATTTCTTGCCAAGCAAGCTGATAAGTTTCTAAATTAGGGTATGGAAAGAGAAGCAGCGGATGGGGCGGCTGCACCCGAGAACTGAAAATACAGCGGGACCAGGGGCGTCTGGCGCCGGCTTAAGCACAAACACCCTTGACTTCTTCGAGTAAATTTAATAAATTTATCTTTTGAGCGGGCATAGCTCAGCTGGTAGAGTACAAGCTTCCCAAGCTTGGTGTCGCGGGTTCGAATCCCGTTGCCCGCTCCAGCCCGGGGACCGATAAGGCTTATGGGGTCTTGTCGTTTTGCCGGGGGAGCCGCTTCCCCCATCGAGGTGGCCGGCAGCAAGGGGCAGGATGGCCGGCTTACTTTGAGGGCGGAGTTAAGTAGTTGCTCTGGGGCGCCCCGAGATTAAACAACGTCTTGGAATTTCCCGGAAGTGGGCTACAGGCCCACTTTTTTTATGACGGGACGGTTAAGAGAGGGCGGTTGCATGGGACCATTCACACCAGCTGAATATTTCTGGCTCATCGGGCTGGGGGTGGCGGTGGGCTTTGTCGGCACCCTGATAGGCGCGGGGGGCGCCTTTTTGTTGATGCCGACCCTCATGCTGCTCTATCCCCAGGCAACACCTGACGAATTGACGGCCATGACCCTGTCGGTGGTTTTTTTCAACACCCTGGCCGGCTCCCAATCCTACGCCTTTATGGGGCGGATAGACTATAAATCGGGCCTGATATTCGCTGCGGCCACCATCCCCGGGGCGGTCTTCGGGACGCTGAACGCCTCGATGGTGCCGCGGCACCTGTTCAACGGCATCTTCGGGCTGATGTTGATAGCCATATCCATATTCCTGCTGTTTCGCCCGGAACTCAAACCCCGCTCGGAGCTACACACCCACCGCGGCCACGCCTGGCGCATTATCACCTCGTCCGAAGGAGAGAGACATTATTACAATTTCAATCTCTACGTGGGCATAGGGATCAGCTTTATGGCGGGTTACCTCTCCGGTTTTCTGGGGGTCGGCGGCGGCATCATTCACGTGCCGGCCCTGGTTTTTTTCTTGGATTTTCCGGTGCACATCGCCACGGCCACCTCCCATTTCGTTATGATGATCATGTCCGGGACCGCGACGGGGGTGCATATCTGGCATGGTTCGTTTAATAATACGGGAATAATCAGGCACACCCTGTGCCTGGGCATCGGCTGTTTAGTGGGGGCGCCCGTGGGGGCGCAGGTATCCAACCGTTTGCACGGAGTCTGGATTGTCCGCAGTCTGGCGCTGGGCCTGGGGTTTGTGGGAATACGCATCCTGATCACGTTCTTCCAGCATTAGAGCGGAAAATCCGAAACTCTAATGCGTGGCCATAAATGATTTATTTTGTTTTAATAATTTAAGATGCAAACCAAGGAAGAGATCGTCGCCCGGGTGCAGGAGCTGCTGGCGCCGCTTCTTGAAGCCCAGGGAGTGGAGCTGGTGGACCTGGAATACGCCCGGCCGCGCCGGGGCCGGTCCACTCTGCGCCTGTTTCTGGACCAGCCCGGCGGCATCTCCCTTGAGGTCTTGACCCGGGTCAGCCGGGTGGTGGGAGGACTGCTGGAGGTACACGACGCTATTCCCGGGTCCTACCACCTGGAAGTCTCGTCTCCGGGCCTGACCCGGCCGCTTAGAAGGCCGGAGGATTACCGGCGCTACTCAGGGCGGCTGGTGCGCCTCACTACCCACCACCTCTGGGAAGGCCGCCAGGTGCACCGGGGCATTCTCCTGGGAATGGAGGGGGACACGGTTTGCCTGCGGATGGGGGAGGAGACCTGTTGCATCCCCTTACCGGAAATCGCCAAGGCCCGGCTGGATCTGGATCTGAAAAATCATCGTAAGGAGGGCTAGCACCTCAAATGAACCTGGAATTAAAACGGATCATCGATCAAGTCAGTCGCGATAAAGGCATCGACAAAGAGGTGCTGATCAGCGCCATCAAGGATGCCATCCGTTCCGCGGCCAAGAAGAAGTTCGGGCCCCGCCTGGAGATCGAGGTGGAATACAATGATGACACCGGAATGATCGAGGTCTTTCAATACAAAGAGGTGGTGAACGAGGTGGAGGACCCAAACGCCCAAATTTCCATGGCCGAGGGCCGGAAATTGGATCCGGAATGCGAAGTGGGGGACAGCCTGGGGATCAAGATGGACGCCTCGGCCTTCGGCAGGATCGCCGCCCAGTCGGCGAAACAGGTGATCATGCAACGCATGAAAGACGCGGAGCGGGACCTGGTTTTTGAGGATTTCAAAGACCGCAAGGGCGAGATCATCAACGGTATCGTGCAGCGGGTGGACCCCGAGGGCATTATCGTCAATCTGGGGCGCACCGAGGCCCTGTTGCCCCCATCGGAGCAAGTGCCCCGGGAGATGTACCATAAAGGCGAGCGCATTCGCACCTTTCTCCTGGATGTGAAAAGGCAGACCCGGGGGCCCCAGGTCATCCTTTCCCGCACCCACCCGCAATTTCTGATAGCTCTCTTCGACGCCGAGGTCCCGGAGATTTCCGAAGGGATCGTCCAGGTGTTGGGGTGCGCCCGGGAACCGGGAAGCCGCGCCAAGATCGCGGTAGCCTCCCGGGAATCCGACGTTGACCCGGTGGGCGCCTGTGTGGGCATGCGCGGTTCCCGGGTTCAAAACATCGTCCAGGAGCTGCGGGGTGAGAAGATCGACATCATTCCCTGGCATCCGGACCCGGCCAAGTTTGCCACCAATGCCTTGTCCCCGGCCCAGGTGAGCCGCATCATCTTAAACCAGGTCACCCAGTCCATGGAGGTCATCGTCCCGGACGACCAGTTGTCCCTGGCCATTGGCAAACGGGGTCAAAATGTGCGTCTGGCTTCCCGGCTGGTGGGTTGGAAGATCGACGTCAAGAGCGAGTCCAAGTACTCAAAGTCCCTGAAGGATGGCTATCTTTCGTTGCTGCGGATTCCCGGGGTGGGGGAGATTACCGCCAATCTGCTGCATGAGGGCGGTTATAACTCTGCCAGGGAAGTGGCGGAAACGAATTTGGAAGAATTGATACAGGGTACCGGCCTGAGCGAGAAAAAAGCGGGGGCCCTGATTGCCTCAGCCCAGGAAATGGCGCGAGGCGCGGCCGAGGAGGAGACCGGCGAGGAAGCCGCTCCCCATGAAGTCCAGGAAGGATAAGAGTCGGTTTGAAGCGCGGGCAACGAAAATAGTTTCGGGGGAATGGTTAGGTATATGGCGAAGATCAGGATTGCCAATTTGGCAAAAGAATTAAAGCTGGACGTCAAGGAGCTGATTCAGCGCCTGAAGGACGATTTGGGGCTGCAGGAGCATTTCACCTATCTCAGTTCCCTGGATGAGGCGACGGTGGCCCGGGCGCGGCAAGTCCTCAGCGCCGCCACCACGCAGATGGAAGAACTGAGGGTCGGGGACAATGTCAAGCGGCGCCGGCGGGTAGCTGCGGCGCCGATAGCGGCGCCGGCCCCGGAGCCGGAACCCCAGGTCGAAGAGGCGCCGGCCGCTGCTCCCCGGGAGGAGGTCAAGCCGCGTAAGCCCAAAGAAATGGCCCGGATCGTAGCCTTACCCCAAAAAGAAAAAGGCGCGGAGGAAGCTCTTGCGACCCCCGAGGAAGCCATGCCCGCCCCCGCGGCCGCAGCCGCAGCCGTGGCGCCTAAGGGGGCGGCGGGCCAGGCCTCGACGGCCGACTCCGGAACCGCCCTGAAGCGCCAGCGCGGCAAAGCCAGGAAGAAGGAGGTTCCCGCCCGGATTATCAGTCTGCCCAGCGAAAAACCGGCGCCGCCGTCACCGCCGCCCTCCAAAGAGGGTCTCCGGGAAGAGGCGCGGCCGCGGACCGCCGCGGGCAGGCCCGGCCCCGGAGCAGCCAGACCTGGCGCCGGCCTGGCCCCGGCGCTCCCCGGCGCGGTCAAGCCCGGGTTGCCCGAAGAGAAGAAAGAAATCAAGGGTAAGAGGAAGAGCAGACGCCCTGGAACTCCTGACGCCAGAGAGGCCAAGCCGCTGAAGAAGCGCGAAGTGCGGGAACGGGCGGACCTCTACAGCGCCACCGAAGGCGAAGGCCGCGGCCCCCGGCGCCGCGGCATGAAAAAGGCCATTAAGAAGGTTAGCCGGGCCGAACTCACAGTGCCCAAGGCCATCAAACGCCGCATCAAGGTGGGGGAATCCATCACCGTAGGCGAACTGGCCAAACGCATGGGCATCAAAGGCAGCGAAATCATCAAGCAGCTTTTGCAGATGGGGGTTATGGCCACCATCAACTATGCCATAGACTACGATTCCGCAGTGATCGTGGCCGGCGAATTCGGTTACGAAGTGGAACACGCCTCCATGCAGGAAGAGGACCTGCTGGCCGTGGCGCCGCGCCAGGAAGGGGCGAGCAAGCCGCGGCCGCCGGTGGTCACCATCATGGGACACGTGGACCACGGCAAGACCTCGCTACTGGATGTCATTCGCCAGACCCGGGTTACGGAAGCAGAAGCCGGGGGTATCACCCAGCACATCGGCGCCTACCATGTGAGGCTTCCCGAGGGCCAGGGCGAGGTGGTCTTCCTGGACACCCCGGGCCACGAGGCCTTCACCGCCATGCGGGCCCGGGGCGCCAAGGTCACTGACCTAGTGGTCCTGGTGGTGGCCGCAGACGATGGCGTCATGGAACAGACCGTGGAGGCCATCAATCATGCCAAGGCCGCAGGTGTGCCCTTAGTGGTGGCGGTCAACAAGATTGACAAGGCCAACGCCAACGCCGAGCGGGTCAAGCGGGAGTTGGGGAACCATGGGGTGGTTTCCGAGGAATGGGGGGGCGATGTCCTGTTTGCCGAGGTCTCCGCCAAGAAAGGTATCGGCATCCAGGAGTTGCTGGAGAAGATTCTGCTGCAAGCGGAAATTCTGGACCTCAACGCCTCTCCGGAGGCGCCGGCTTCCGGCCGCATCATCGAATCCCGGCTGGACAAGGGCCGGGGGCCGGTGGGCACCGTCCTGGTGCTGCAAGGCACCCTGAAGGTGGGCGACTACTTTGTCTGCGGTTCCCAGTACGGCCGGGTGCGGGCCATGTTTGACGACCGGGGCCACAAGCTGGATGAGGCGACTCCGGGACTGCCGGTAGAGGTGCAGGGATTCAATGGCATCGCCGACGCCGGCGACGAGTTCATGGTTCTGGAGGACGAGCGCAAGGCCAAGCAGATTGCCATGATGCGCCAGCAGAAACAGCGGGAGGCCACCTTGGCCCGCATCAGCCGCGTGACCCTGGAGAAGCTTTACCAGCAAGTGAAGGACGGGGCGGTCAAGGAGCTCAAGATGGTGCTCAAGGCCGATGTCCACGGCTCCATCGAAGCCCTGGCCAAGGCCCTCTCGGAACTGGGCTCCATTGAGATCAAGGTCAACCTGATCCACACCGGCATGGGGGAAATCACCGAAAGCGACATTATGTTGGCTTCCGCCTCCGATGCCATCGTGGTGGGCTTCAACGTCCGGGCCAACCCTAAGGCCATCGCCCTGGCAGAGTCGGAGCAGGTGGACGTGCGCTACTATGAAGTGATTTACAACCTGCTCCAGGATATTCATGACGCCCTGGAGGGCCTGCTGGAGCCCGTGGTCGAAGAAAAGGTCCTGGGCCGGGCCGAAGTGCGCCAGGTCTTTTCCGTCAGTAAGATCGGGGTCGTAGCCGGCTGCATGGTCCTCGAGGGAACGGTGGAACGGAACGCCCTGGCCCGGGTGCTGCGGGGCGGCAAGCCGGTCTCCGAAGGCGGCCGGGTCAATTCCTTGAAGCGCTTTAAAGAAGACGTCAAGGAGGTTCAGGCGGGCTACGAATGCGGCATCGGCATCGACCGCTTTGACGACTTTAAGGTCGGAGACGTTATCGAAGCCTATGTCCAGGAGAAGGTGAAGGCCGTCCTGGAAAGCCCGGCCAACCGGGGCCAGAAAGAGGAATAGGGTAGGGGACCCGGCATGGGGCCACAGGCTTTTAGCCTGTGATCCTTGGCGGTTCAGGGAGGTGCTCATGATCGTCGCCGCGGCCCTTCTCACCTTGATCATCCCGGAGAATGACTCTTTAAAGGGCAAGCGCAAGGTGGTGAGGAGCCTCATCGAAAAGGCCCGGCACAAGTTTGACGCGGCCATGGCGGAAGTGGGAGACAACGACCTCTGGCGCAGGGCCCAGGTCGGGGTGGCCCTGGTGGGCAACGATCCCCAACTGCTGGAGGCCCGGATACAGCAGATCATGAAATTCATTGAGAACCAGTACGTGGTGGAGATCATCGATAGCCAGATGGAACTCTGCTACCTGAAGGATGAGTGAACGATGCCGGCGCGCCTTGCCAGCGGCCGCTCCCGGCGCGCTGCGGAACTGTTGCGGGAGCGTCTGGCCCTGATTTTGCTTTACAAGTGCGCCGATCCCCGGCTTCGGGAACTCACCCTGACCCGGGTGGAGATGACCCCGGATTTGAAGCAGGCCCGGGTCTATTACGCGGCCCGACCCGAGGTCGACCCCGAGGGGTTGCGCCGGGCCCTGGACCGGGCCCTGGGGTTCATCAAGCAGGAGGTGGCCCGGGAGAACCTTTTCCGCCTGCTGCCGGAAATCAGTTTTTTGCCTGATCCGGGTCCGGATGAGGCGGCCCGGCTGGAGGAATTGTTTCGGAAAGCGGGGATTTCCCCAAAATCCGGAGAACCACTGAAGGAATGAATTGCCGCATATCCCTCTGGAAGGAAAAGCATCATGAAAAGAGGCCCGGAGCAAATCCTTCAGGTTATTGAAGCTCATCGCCAAGAGATCAAAGGGTTCGGCGTGCTCCGGCTGGGCCTGTTCGGTTCCGCCGCCCGGAGCGAGGCCACGGAAACTAGTGATTTGGATTTTTTGGTCGAGATGGAGCCTAAGACTTTCGACTCCTACATGGACTTGAAGGAATTCTTGGAGCAATTATTCAGGTGTAAGGTTGATTTAGTCGTAAAAGAGGCCCTTAAACCTCGCTTGCACGGACCGATATTAAAAGAAACGATCTATGCCCAAGGATTATAAAGAAAATATTAAAGATTAAGATACCCATATGATCTCCGGCATCCTGCTCATTGATAAACCGGAAGGAATCACCTCCTTCGAGGTGGTCCGCCGGACGCGCCGGGCGCTGAAATTGCGGAAGATCGGCCATCTGGGCACGCTGGACCCATTCGCCACCGGGCTCTTGCCTCTGTGTCTGGGGGAGGCTACCAAGCTGGCGCCTTATTTGCTGCCGGGGCCCAAGAGCTACCGGGCCACCCTGAGGTTGGGGGAGGCCACCGACACCCAGGACCTTACCGGGCGGGTAGTGTCACGCACGGAGAAGCTGCCGGAGCCGGAGGAGGTTAAGCGGCTGGCCGCCACCCTGGTGGGCGAGATCTTGCAGACGCCCCCCATGTACTCGGCCCTCCACTATAAAGGAGAGCGCCTTTACCGTCTGGCCCGGCGGGGAGAGACGGTGGAGTTGCCGCCCCGGGCGGTGACTATCCACCGCCTGGAGGTGGAGAAGATGGAGATGGACCGGGTCACTTTTATGGTGGAGTGCTCCCAGGGTACCTACATTCGCACCCTGGCCGCCGATTTGGGGGAGATGCTGGGTTGCGGCGCCCATCTGCAAGCCTTGCGGCGCTTGCAGGTTGGGGCTTTTCAGGTGGAGGCGGCGCTTTCGCTGGCCGCCCTGGAAGAAGCCGCGGATGCCGCTCGGGAGGCCCCCGCAGCGCTGGCGAAGATGCTTCTGGCGCGGATTATTCCCTTGAGCAGTTGTCTGCCGGGAGTCCGGCAGGTTGCCGCCAGCCCCGGGGAGGCCGCCAAATTGCGCCAGGGGCGGGAGATCATCCGGCCGCCGGAAGATTTCACCCCGGAGGAGTTGGTGCAAATCCTCGGCTTTGGCCAGTTGCTGGCGTTGGCCAGGGTTCGGCTCCGGGCCGCCGGGGTGGTATTGGCGCCCATCAGGGTGTTTGCCGCCATCCCGGAGGGAGCAGCCAGGGATCAGGACGGAGGAGGGACCGGCGGCGCCGGGATCGTGGCAGGCGAGAGGAAAAATTTATGAGGTGCCAACCTGGCAGCTTAGCTGCTGTTGGGAAAACCATTCGGATAATCAAGGTCGCCTTGGGCATTTTGGGTTTTTAGAGGAACTCAGGTTGAGGAATCATCCTGCAATCCTTGGGCTGAGCGCTGACTGCTGAAGGCTGACCGCTAAAAAGGAGGAAGACGTGGGCTTAACAACTGAACAGAAGCAGGAGATTATTGACCGCTATCGGCTGCACCATTCCGATACCGGCTCTCCGGAGGTGCAGGTAGCCATCTTGAGCGAACGGATCACTTACCTGACGGACCATTTCAAGACGCACGCCAAGGATCATCACTCCCGTCGGGGTTTGATCAAGCTGGTGGGCCAGCGCCGGCGCCTCCTGAACTACTTGAAAAATAAGGATATCGAACGTTACCGGACCCTGATTGACCAATTGGGGTTGAGAAAATAGGAGGCTCATCTGACGGCTATGCCCAAAACATTTAAGGTGGAAATTGGAGGTCGCGACCTCAGCTTCGAAACGGGACGCCTGGCCCAGCAGGCCAGCGGCTCCGTTTTGGTTAGATACGGGGAGAGCACGGTTCTGGTGGCGGCGGTCATCTCGGAAGATACCCGCGAGGGTATTGACTTTTTACCCCTGACCGTCGATTACCTGGAGAAGGCCTATGCCGCTGGGCGGGTTCCCGGAGGCTTCTTCCGCCGCGAGATCGGCCGCCCCAGCGAGAAGGAGACTCTCACTTCCCGGTTCATCGACCGGCCCTTGCGGCCCCTGTTTCCCAAGGGACTGAAAAACGAGATCCAGATCATTGCCACGGTGTTGTCCGGCGATGTGGAGATCGACCCGGACATCGTCGCCCTGAACGGGGCGGCGGCAGCTCTGGAAATCTCGGACATCCCCTTCCAGGGCCCGGTGGCCGCGGTGCGGGTGGGAAAGATCGGGGGCCAACTGGTGGTCAACCCCACCAACTCGCAACTGAAGGAAAGCTCCCTCAACCTCATCGTCGCCGGAGCGCCGCAAGGATTGGTGATGGTGGAGGCCGGAGCCGGGATGATCTCGGAAGACGAGGTGTTGGAAGCCCTGTTTTACGCCCAGGAACAGCTTAAGCCAATCCTGGAGCTGATTACCCGGATGCGCGGCGAAATCGGCCTGCCCAAGCGGCTCCCCCCGGAAGCCCCGGATTATGGCGACCTGGCGGAAAAAGTGGCGTCCCTGGCCCGGGATCGAATCCTGGAGGCGGTGAAACCGCTTGAGAAGAAAGCCCGCAACCAGGCGATGTCGCAAGCCTACAAAGAAGTATTAGCCGAACTGGGAGAGGAGGCCCTGGGAAAAGAGAAGCTGGTGGCCAATCTCTTCAAGGAGACCCAGAAGCGGCTGGTGCGGAAGATGGTGCTGGACCGGCAACTGCGCATCGATGGCCGCAACTTCAGCCAGGTCCGGGAAATCAGCGGCGAAGTCGGCATGTTGAGCCGCACCCATGGCTCGGCCATCTTTACCCGGGGGGAGACCCAGGCCCTGGCGGTGACCACTTTGGGCACCCCGTCCGATGAGCAGAAGATCGAGACGTTGGTGGGAGAAACCTTCAAATCCTTCATGCTGCACTATAATTTTCCGCCCTATTCGGTGGGTGAGACCCGGCCGCTGCGGGGCCCGGGACGCCGGGAAATCGGCCACGGCGCTCTGGCGGAGCGGGCCATCTCCCAGGTATTGCCATCGGCGGAAGAATTCCCCTATACCATCCGCATCGTCTCCGAGATCCTCTCCTCCAACGGCTCCTCCTCCATGGCCACGGTCTGCGGCGCCTCCATGGCCCTGATGGACGCCGGAGTGCCTATCAAGAGCGCGGTGGCCGGGGTGGCCATGGGCCTCATCAAGGACGAGGACCGGGTAGCGGTGCTCTCGGACATCCTGGGCGATGAAGACGCCCTGGGGGACATGGACTTCAAGGTGGCCGGCACCGCGGCAGGCATCACCGCGCTGCAAATGGACATCAAGATGACCGGCCTCACCCGGGAGATCATGGGCCAGGCCCTGACCCAGGCCCGGGAGGCCCGGCTGCATATACTGGGAGAAATGGACAAGATCATTGATGCTCCCTCTCCCGAACTCAAGGAGCATGCACCCAAGATCATTGTCATCAGCATCAACCCCGACAAGATCCGGGATGTCATCGGACCCGGCGGCAAGATGATCAAGCTGATCGTGGCGACTACCGGGGTGAAGATGGACGTCGAAGACGACGGCCGCATCCACATCTCCTCTCCGGACCAGAAGGCCGCCGACGAAGCCATCCGCCTCATCAAGGAGATCACCGCCGAGGCGGAGATCGGCCAGGTCTATCACGGCAAGGTGAAGAAGATTATGGACTTCGGCGCCTTTGTCGAGATCATCCCGGGCACCGACGGTCTGGTGCATATTTCGGAACTGGCTTACGAGCGGGTGAAGGCCGTCACCGACGTCCTCAAGGAAGGCGATGAGTTGGACGTCAAGGTCCTGGACGTCGACCGCCAGGGCAAGATTCGCCTGTCCCGCAAGGCCCTGCTGCCGGTGCCGGAGGGCTATACTCCTGAACCAGAGAGGGATAGAAGACCACCACGCGGCCATGTACCGAAAAAGCGTTTTGACTAACGGCCTGCGGGTCGTTTCTGAGGAACTGCCCCACTTCCATTCGGTGGCCGTGGGGGTGTGGCTCAACGCCGGCTCCAGGGACGAGACCCTGGAAGAGAACGGTCTCAGCCATTTCTTGGAGCACATGGCCTTCAAAGGCACCCCCAGGCGCACCGCCTTGGAGATCGCCCGGGAGATCGACCAGATCGGCGGCTCCTGCAACGCCTTCACCAGTAAAGAGCAGACCTGCTTTCACGGCAGGGTGTTGGCGGAGCATCTGGACCGGCTGGTTGACCTGCTGGGCGACCTGTTCCTAAACCCTCTTTACTCCTCCCAGGACCTGGAGCGGGAGCGCCAGGTCATTCTCGAGGAGATCTGCGCCCAGGATGACAACCCGGAAGACCAGGTGCAGATTGCCTTCAGCCGCCAATTTTGGGGTGATACCGCGCTGGGCCGTCCCATCCTGGGGGAGGCCGGGCGCATCTCCGGGGTGAATCGGGAAGAGCTGCTGGCCTACCGGCAGGCCAGTTATCGCCCGGAGGAAACGGTGGTGGCCGCCGCGGGGCGGGTGCGGCACGAGGACCTGGAGAATCTGGTGGCCCGCCATTTTGAGAAATTTGCCAATGGCCACCCCGCCCGGAGCCGCTCCGCCGCCAGCCACCATCCCGGAGTCAACGCCGTAGCCCGGGACCTGGAGCAGGTTTACCTCTGTTTCGGCACCCAAGGCGTCGCCGCCGGCGAGTCCCGCCGCTTTGTCGCCACCCTGCTCCAGTTAATCCTGGGTGGCAACATGAGTTCCCGCCTCTTCCAGGTGATTCGGGAGCAGTTGGGGCTGGCTTATTCCATTTTCTCGTTTCTCAGCTTCTTCCATGACACCGGCCTGCTGGGCATCTCGGCGGGGGTCAGCCCGGCGAAGCTGGAGGCCCTGCTGGCCGCCGTCAGCCCCGAACTAAAGGCACTAAAGGACGCCGCGGTGCCGGAGGCGGAAGTGCAGGCGGCCCGGGATTATCTCAGGGGATCCATCTATCTGGGCGCCGAAGACGTGGACCACATGATGATGCGGCTGGCCAGGAACGAGATCCATTTCGGCCACTATATCCCTTTGGAGGAGATCGTTGACGGCCTGCTGAAGGTCAGCGCGGCCGAAATTCAGGAACTGGCCCGGGAGCTGTTCCGCCCGGAAAAATGGGCGGCTACCCTGATGGGGCCGGTGGCGCCAGGTTTCAGCGGCGCGCTCGACTTCTAGTGCGGGAATTTCTTCCATAAGAGGGGATTATAAATCTACCTTCCCGGCGAATTATCTGTTGTAGGGGCGGGGTTTCCCCGCCCAGGGCGGCGAGACGCCGCCCCTACGGCAGAGACGGAATAGGGAGTCAAATATATAATTGCCCCAAAAAAATCAGGTCCGGCCTGGAAACCAAAAATAAGGATAAGGCTATGGATATCGATAATCTGACCCTCAGCAAACTGGTTAGGGAACTGAAGATGGCCGCGGAATATTGCCCCAAGTGCGCCGGGACCCGGGAAACCGTCTTCACCTCCCGGGGCCGGGACAATATCGTCAACTGCCTGGAGTGCGAGCCGCTTCATAATCTCCTGGCGACCCTGGAATCCGCCCTGGATTATCTGAAGCAGGGGCAATAAAACAAGGCAAAAGTAAAAAGGCAAAAGTAAAAAAGGAAAAAATCCGAGATATTGGTTTTTGCTTTTATTTTGCCTTTTTAATTTTTACTTGTGCCTTTAGCGCGGCCTGTGGCCGCCAAGATAGGGCGGGCACAGCCCGCCCTATGAGTTCTGGAATATCTGAAGCGCGCGCAATAAGCTCTTGTTTGCATTTTTCCCTTGCCTGTAACCACGAGGGAGGGACAGATGAAATCCTGGAACTCTCTTACCGCCTATGTAATAGGGGTTCTTGTCGTGTGGGCGGCGATCTTCGCGGTTGGCTACCTCCTCCATGGCAGTACCCCTGGCCGTCCACTTCTCCATGTCTTCGGTGGTTTCCTATTGGGTATGCTCTCTATGTACATTGCGACGCGGGTCCATCCGTCCAGGCGGAAGGACCACACTTAACGGGTTTATGGGGCCTTTGTACAGATGTGTAGGGTGGGCACTGCCCACCGATTCCTTTTTCCTTAATGGCACAGAGTTCCAGAGATCGGGCCGTTCCTGATGGTGCGTGAGACGCACCCTACAAGACCGATGGGGGTGATTCGTGATCAAGGCGTTGAGCCATGGCCAGATTAGAATTTAAAGTGGAAGGCATGATGCAGCAGGGCGGCTTCCTGTGACTGGGCTGTCCGGACGCCGTGGGCGCCGCCGTAAAAATGCTGCCGGGAGTCGGGGACGTCCATTACGACCCGCAGCAGGACCTGTTTTCCCTCACGTAAGATCCCCGGAGGGCCAGAGTCGAAGATATCTTTGCCGCGGTGGTGCAAGGGGGCAAGCAAATGGGCCGGGAATACCGGCCCAGGCTGATGCTTGGAGGTATGTAGGGTGCGTCTTAGGCACCAAAGTGGGGCGCGTAAGACGCGCCCTACGGCTGGAAATTCTGAAACAGAGGCAATAAACTGCAAATATGCGTAGGCTGGGCACTGCCCACCGATTACTTTTCCTTAGTGGCACAGATCGAGCCGGCCCTCAGGGTGCGTGAGACGCACCCTACGGCCCCTTAAAATTCCTCCCCCTCCTCTAAAATGGCCTTGTTGATGAACTTATAGAGGCTGCCGATCCATTCGAGTTCGTTCTCCAGCTCCGAGTTGGCGAAGATCCACTCGCCCTCCCGGTCTTTGGCAATGATGACGATCTCTTCGATGTCGTCCAGGTCTTGATAAAACTTCTCCACCACCTCTTTCACGGATCGCTGCGCCTTGGCAAAGGGAATGATGTTTTTAGTCATGTCGGTTTCCAGTTTTTCCTATAACGGAGCCTGTTGCCCTGGGATTTTGGAAAAAAAGCTTGCTCCTGCATTAATTGTTTAATGAAGCGGTCCAAAAATCAACGATAATTTTGTTCACCGGCGCTTTGGCCCTCCTGCCGGGGGGCATCCCCACCTCTGGGGCAGGTGCAACCGAAACCGCTTTTAGGGGCGGGAAGTCGTGGGGAGAACCACCGGAAAGGGGGTCCCATGTTGCACTTCTTCCTCCACCCGGTGATAGCGTTCCCGCAATTCCTCGATCAGCCGCTGTCCCCGATTCAAAGTTTCCCATACCCGGCGCCGGGAGGGGATCTCCGGCTGTGGCCCTGCCAGCTTTTTGAAATAGGGTTGGTTCAGGAGTTCATTCCAGAGGCTGAGGCATTTGGCAAACAGGTCGGGATAGAAGTAGGCCAGGTCCCCCTGGTTTTCTTCCAGAAAGACCACCGCGCTGCTCAGGCGCCGGGCGGGGGAACCCCGGTGTTTCTCATCGACCTGGGCCAATCGCTCCAGGACCTGCAACTGCTGGGCCTGGGTGAGATAGGTCAACAGCTTCAGCACCTCCAGGTGCAGGTCCGGGTGCTTGACAAAGGCCTCGCGGAATTCCCGGTTGAGCAAGTAGCTGTTCAGGAGCTTTTTGGCTGCGGCAAAGGTCTCGTGACTGTAGCGCCCCAGACGGCGCATGTTTTTCAGTAGCCAGGCCGACAAAAACTTGAGGCGCTCCTCATGGGTCTTGGTGGTGGTGATGAGCTCGCTGCGCTTGTAGGAAATGGTGCCGGTGTGTTCGCCCCGGATGATGTCGGTCAGTTCCTTCAGGCTGCGGTTGGTGTCCTTGAGGACGTTGGGGCTGGCTTCCCGGCGGCCGTGCACCGGGTGGATGAGTTCCTGCTTGACCACCGACAGGGCCCGGTCCTCCAGGACATTGAAGCGGTTGTACTTGTGTTGCTGATAAGTGACCTTGAAGATCACCACCCGGCGCCTCCGGTCCAGATAGAAGCCCTGGTCCCGCAAGTGGGGGTTGGCCTTCACTAGGGGCTGGGGGAGAGCGATGAGGGCAATCTTTTCGACCAATGGATATTGCCTCTGCTCAAAGCCGGAGAGGCTGGTAATGGTGCGGTCCGAGGCCCCTAATACCTTGATGAGGTACTGCTCCTTGAGGCGGCTCAGCTTGCGGGCGAACAGGGCCGCGGAGGTGCGGCGCTCGGCGGCGATGGGAAATCCGTAAAGTTCCATCAGATACTGGTAAACGAATTCCCGTTCCCGTTCGTAGGAGGCGCTGTCCTGGTCCTTGAATTTTCCCAACCTGCAGCCGAAGGATTTGAGTTCGGTGTCCAGATCCGAGGGAAAGGAAGCATACACCCCCAAAAGGCGAAAATCTCCCTGGGGCGCCTGCCGGGCAATGACCTGGGCCCGGTCCATGCGAAAGAGAAATTCCGCCAGCTCCTCATAATGGCTCAGATCGGTAAGATCCCGGGAAGCGAACATCGATTTAAAGACGGTGCGGCGGTCCCGATCCAGGTGCGGCAGGATTTTGTCGATGTTTTCCCGGGCGCCGCGGCGTTTGCCGTCGCCCCAGGGATGCAGCAGATCGAACTGAAAGATCTCTTCCTGGTAGCAGAGGGGCCGGTTGAAGGCAACCAGGCTGAAGCTGGGAAGGTGATTGTATTCGGCAAAATTCTTCTCGAAAGAAGGCAAGAGTTCCCGGGGCTCTACCAATGGATAGGTGGCGTCGTAAGCCTCCAGCAGGCCTTTTTTGATGTGGATGTATTCCAGAAATTCCTTGAGGAGGTGACGATCCTGGAGGGCGGCCTGGCCCAGCGGGACGTCTGCCAGGGAGCAGCCATTCAACCTCACCTTTGCAAAGAAGTTCTGCCGCGGCATCAATCCTCCATGACCTTGAGGTGCAGACGCCGGGAGCGGGGCCCATCAAATTCACAGAGATAGATCCCCTGCCAGGTTCCCAGCACCAGGCGGCCGCCGCTGACCATGAGGGTGAGCTGCGGCCCCAGCAGGGAGGCCTTGACATGGGCCGGGGAATTGCCTTCCAGGTGGCGATAAGGCTCCTGATTGCTGATGATCTTGCTAAGGACCATGAGAATGTCGGACTTGACACTGGGGTCGGCGTTTTCATTAATGGTGAGAGCCGCGGTGGTGTGGGGCACGAAGAGGTGGCAGAGGCCTTCGCGGACGCCGCTCTCCTGGACGGCAGCCTCGATTTGCCGCGTGATGTCCAGAAATTCGTTGCGGCTGTTGGTGGAGAGCGTCAGGGTCTTAAACATGCTACCTCCGGATGAGCCCGGAGTTTCCGGGCAGGGTCAGCAACCCGCCGGGTGCGGGGGCCTCCTGGGTTTTGCGGAGGTCCTCGAGGGCCAACATGAGGGCCGCGGACACCAGTCCCGTCAAGAAGGGGTTTTCCCTGGCCAGGATGCCGCCCTGGGGGTCGGCCAGGGCAGCGGCGGCGGCCCTGGCGATCCGGGCTTTTCCCGGGCGCTGGCTCAGGTCCAGGTAATAGGCCGTGGCCAGCAGCCGGCGGCGGATGCGCCCCCGGCCTTCCAGGGGATAAAGGGCCAGGGCGGCCTCTTCCACCAGTGCGTCGGTGCGCTCCCGCTTCTGATGATCTGATAGGATCAGCGGACTTTCCAGAATTTCCTGAAGCTTATGAAACCAGGGTTCGATCTCCTCATGACCTGGCAACCAGTAATGGAATATGGGCTCCTCGGCTAATTGCCGGGATTGCGGGAGGAGCCGGGCCCCATTGGCCGGGTCCAGGTCCGAGAGAGGTTGCTCCAGGTCCGGGGCCGCATCCGGCCGGCCCCAGTATTTCCAGATACGCTCCCGAAGGTTCGGATAACTGCCGGCGGCGGCCGCGTCCCGGTGAGGCTGCGCATAGGCCTCTTCCAGGAGGCGCACCGCGTAAGGTCCGGGCACCGGAAACCATTCAGCCAGGCCCTGCTCCCGGTAGTGATCCCAAAACTCTTTTTGTTGTTGCTGATTCAGCGAGAGCAGCCGGCATTCCTGGAATCCCGAGGCGTCGTTAAGGAATGCCACCAGGAAGTTGCCCCCCAGGATTTCCTTGGGGGCCGACAGTATGACGACGCTGTCGCCGTTTCCCATGATGGGCGAGACCTGGGCCTGGGTCGCCGGTGGCTGCTCCTCCCGGAATAGCGGCTCTTCCCTGGGGAGCGCCTCCCGAGGAATGGGGACTCCCCGGGTCTGGAGGAGGTGCAGCGCCCGTTTCCAGGCCTTGCGCCTGGAGGAGTCCGGGCTGTTGGCGAACAGCTCAGCCAGGAGAAGAGGAATCGCCGGGTTGGGGATATTTGCCAAATTGGCCAGCAGGTGCAGGTCCCACAGCAGGTCCTGCGGCGAGGCCGAAACCAGGCCCTTGAGGCTAGCCAGGTCCGCACCCTGCCGGCAAGCCGCGACCAGGGCCTCTATTTGGGATTGGAGGACGGCAGCCGCCGCGGGCGGCAAAGGCACCAGGGTCCGGCCCAGGCGGGATCGGGCCTTTTTCGCCCCTGGCATCACGGCCTCTCGGGGGGGCCCGACTCGATGGCCACCGCGTCCTTGCGGCCCATCTCCTTTAGGTAAACGTTGACCCGTTGACCGGGGGGAAGGATTACGGCTTGGCCCACGAAGTCGGCCTGGATGGGCAATTCCCGCCCGCCCCGGTCGATGAGCACCGCCAGTTCGATGCGCCGCGGCCGCCCGTAGTCGATGAGGGCGTCCAGGGCGGCCCGCACCGTGCGGCCGGTGAACAGCACATCGTCCACCAGCACCACTTCCTGGTCGTCGATGGAGCCGGGAAGTTCCGTCTTGCCCACCAGTGGCTTGTGGCTCAATTGGGTCCAGTCGTCTCGGTAGAGGGTGATGTCCAGGACCCCCACCCGCAGGGGCTTGCCGGTGCGCCGGCTGATGGCTGCTGCCAGGCGCTGCGCCAGATATGCCCCCCCGGTGCGGATGCCCACCAGGAGCAGGCAGTCCGTATCCAGGTGTTGCGCCATGATTTCGTCGGTGAGTCGCTCCAGGGTTTGCTGCAACTGGGCTGCGGTCATGGCGGAGGGCTTTTTGGAAGTCATATCGGGCAAGGTCCTTGTTTTCTTTAATCATTTGCCGAGCCGAAAGAAATTTCCCTGCTCCCTACCATTGGGACAGGTTCCCGGCCTGTAATCAATTTTGTGCTATTTTGTTAAGTTAACACGCACGCCCCGGAAAGACAAGCGGCATCAGGATTTCCCCGGTGCTCCGGGGGATGTGCTCCGGTGCGGGGAAATGTTCATTAATAAGGGCTGCATTGAAGGCGCAGGTCGAGTCGCCGGCGCCACCCGGCGGGGCATTGCCCCTGAACGGAAACCCGGATATAATATATAATATGCATTTGTTAGCCGCGGTCCTAGTGGAGCGAAGGCATGACCTTGGAGGAAGCCCGCCAATTGTTGGACTTGGGCCAAAGAGCCAGCCATCATGAGGTGCGGGCCGCCTATCGCCGGGCGGCCCGGCGTTGGCATCCGGACCGGGCCGCGGCTCACCAGGAAGCGGAATATCGCCGCCGCATGCAACAGCTTAACAGCGCCTATCAGCGGCTAATCAAATTTATCGAGGGCTATCGCATTGAGCTGGTGGAGGAGTCTTCCCAGAATGACCTCCTGAAGTGGTGGTTCAACCGCTTTGCCACCGGCTCCTCGAGCCCGCCGCCCCCCGGCGATCAGGGGGAGGGTAAGGAATGATGGCAGTCATTGGTTTTTTGATTTTGATGTTCCTGGCCAACCTCTTTGGCCCGGCAGCAAGCCTGGCTCAACAGGCGGCAGGGAGCCGGATGGAGGAGTTGCAATATCGCCTCGATTTGGGGGCTCTCCATGATGTGGCGCTGGTACACCTGCGCCTTACGGAGGTAGGGCCGGGGCGCTACCGGGCTGAATTCGCCGGCGCCGCCCAAGGGGCCTGGAGTCTTTTGAACCGCTGGTTGCCGGAGCGCTACGAGACCGAGATGACGCTGGAGCAGGGGAGGCTCAAACCCCTGGTCTATCGGGAGGAGTTCGAGGATGGGGGACACCACGTCTTAAAGGAATACCGGTTCGATTATGCCCGGAGGCAACTTAGCGTCTGGCGGAGCCAGGATAACCGGGAACTGGCAGAGAGGTCGCAAGTGCCGATGGAGCAGCCGGTGTACGATCCCTTGACCCTATTTTACAACCTGCGCCTGGGGGCCTTTGGTCCATTAACCGGGGGGAAAACCCTGAAAGTAGCCCTGGTGCCGGCGCCGGAGCCGCGGGAGCTGGTCTTGCGCCTGGGGCCGGAAACCCCCCAGGGACAGCAGATCATGGTGGAGGTGAAGGGTGCGGGGAGCGGTGGGCAGCAGTCCGGCACCTATTTTCTCGACTGCAATTCCCCGGGGCTGCCCCGGCAAGCCTGGACCCGGGCCCTCGATTTCTGCAAGCTCTCCGGGCAATTGGTGTCGGCGGAGACCGCCCCGGGGAACGGGTTGCAATTATCACAGGCCATCCCTCAAGTTGGCGCTGCGCTGAGTAAATAGCGTGGTATTCAATCGTTTCACGGTGTTCGTAAGAAAGACCTCCTGGGCCACGGCACAACTCGGCGTGCTGGTATTCTGGGCCGGTCTTCTGATAGCGGCGCGGAGGTTTCCTTCGGAGTACGACTGGCGATACATGCCGGTGTCCAATCTGCTCTCTGCCGGCCGCAACCCCGCCGGGCATCTTTGGGCGTCCCTGGGCATCGTGCTGTGTAGCCTTTGTGGGTTGTGCTGGGCGGCGATATTGGCCCAGCGCTGGGCGCCTGCCAACGCCAGCGGCCACCCAAGCGGACTGAGGGCTATCCAATTGGGATACTTCTGTATGGCATGTTCAGCAGCACTCCCGGAGTCGCTGCTGCCGCTACCGAAAGGCCATGAACTCCTCACCTTCTTGGCGTTTGCCGGCCTGTGCCTATGACTGGTCCGCCTGATGTTTCAGACGAGCGAGCGGATTTTGCTGCGGTGGAACCGCGGTTCCATGAGGAACCCCTGTCGTTATGCGACAGTCTTGGCCGGCTCGGTCGTGTTGCCAATCCTGCTGGCGGGCCTGGCTCAGGCATATGTCTTCTACGCTCTCCCTGCACTCCATTGGGTGAACCTCTCCTGGCGTGCCCGCGGGGTGCCGGTATATCTGAGTTTCGCTTTCTGGGAATGGGTGACGTGCGTCGTGCTCTCCGCATACGTGACGATACTCGGTTTGACCGCGAGCAGGGTCTGGGCCATGGGGACCGAAGGCTAGAATAGCCTGGTGCTCAAAACCACATTAAATGCCGTCATAGCAATTACGAAGCAGCACTCCGGAAGGAATTGAATGAAGAAATTAATTTTTAGAGGTTTGGGTACGTTACAGAGGGGAGCCGGCGCCAGGCCGCTTTGGGGCCGCGGCTTTTGGAAGTTGCCCGTCCTGGCTCTTCTCATCGCCCTGGCCTTTCAGGCCTGGCCGGCAGCGCCCGCCCCGGCCGCGGTGGTCCAGGGGCAATTGCTGGAAGATTTGAATTTCCGGGTCGAATTTCTCCTGTGGAAGGATGTGGCCCATGCCCGGCTGACTCTGACCAGCCTGGGGCCAGGCCGCTACCGGGTGGAACTCTCCGGGGAACCCGAGGGATTGATGAAGACCTTTACCGGCCAGCGCCGGGATAGTTACCAGACGGAGATGATCTGGCGGGGCGGGAAGTTAGTGCCTTTGGTTTACCGGGAGGAGTCCCGGAAAAACCACAAGCGCTACCTGAAGGAATACCGCTTCAACTACGAGAAAGGCGAGTTGGAGTTGTGGCAGTGGAAGGAGGATAGGGGCGTGATGATGCTCAAATGGCATACTGCTCTCAATCGCCCCATTCAAGACCCGCTTAGCGCCTTCTACAACTACCGCCTGGGCCTGCTGGGACCGATCAAGGAGGGTGAGACCCTGAGCTTGGAGGGTATACCTTATCCGAAGCCGGAAGAGATCGAGGTTAGGATCGGTCCGAAGACCGAATGGGGGCGGAAAGTGATGGTCTCCATCAACAACCATGCCTTTGCCAACGATCGAGGCACCGTGTTCGCCTACCTGGACGCCTCCCGGGTGCCAACGAAGGCCTGGACTGATGTTCTGAAAATGGGCACCATCAGCGGCGAGCTGCTTCCCGGCGGGAAGCCTCTGAATGGCGCCCTCCCGGAAATGGCCAGGACTGCTTCGCCGGCAGCCAGGCTGGCTGACTAACCCTGGTTTTCTCCCTAATTACTAAAAGGCGGGATGAATATGGGCGGCTCCCCGCCCATCCCCTAAGTGCTTAGAATGTACGGATAATTAAAATAAGCACCAAAAAAACCACGTTATTTTTCCGTCCCTCCCCTTGACTCTCCTAAGATGATGATTACTTTATTATCAACAGCCTGAGGACCGGAAAGTCTGCCTCCGGCCCCCCTAAAGCAATGCATCTGGAAGGGGCGCGATGCGGGGGTTGCAGTCCCGACAGGCGATTTGAGAAAGGCCATGTCCCTAGGGGCATGGCCTTTTTTGCTGCGAGATTTGCCGGGCACTGTAGTGGCGGCGTCTCGCCTCCCTGGGCGGGGAAAACCCACCCCTACACGGTATCAGGCTACCTTCCGGAAGCTCCCAAGCTTCTATCTCTGGTTCTTTAATCCCCCTTTGTAAAAGGGAGGGAGGGGGGGATTTAAAATAACCCACTGAAATCCCCCCCTAAATCCCCCTTTTGCAAAGGGGGACTTCCAAATCCTTGGAACTAGGCTCAGCTTAGCGAGAAAATTAAAGCGAGGCTTGACAAAATCTCCTTGACCTGGATAATAGTGTTTAGAAAGTGTTAAAGGGTAAGATGATGGCAAAGGCTGGTTATCTTAACTGCGGGAAGAGGACGTCGCTCCTGGTAGCCGTAGTAGCGAGGCGCAGCCGGTTGCCTGTCTGGCTCGGCTCCGCCGGGGCTAAGGAGTGGTGCCATAATTGACGCTCATCCCCCCGGTTTTCGAGACTCCCAGGCAGGGCCGCAGGCGGCCCTTTTTTATTTTTGCCGCCGGGTGACTGTTAGTAGCCCTGGCAGCGCCGCTTCCCGGGGGATTTGGCAGGAAGCCCGGCTGTAGATAATTGACAAATATCCCAAATTATTTTAGCATCTTGGGTACCTTGGAGAAAAATTAGAGGCAAGGGAAACCATGGAGAAAGAAGACTTGGAGTTGATTGAGCGGCTGAGGGAAGAGGACCCGGAATTAAAGAAAATCTGGGACGAGCACCATCAGTATGAGCGGCTTTTGGATGAGTTCAACCGGAGGCCGTACCTCACCAATGCTGAAACCCTGGAGCGCAAAAGGCTGCAGAAGCTGAAGCTGGCCGGCCGCGATCGGATGGAGCAAATTCTGGCCAAATACCGCGGCAAGGAACGGATGTCATGAAATTGACCGGATCCCAGATCCTGCTTAAATGTCTGGAGCGGGAGGATGTCAAAGACATCTTCGGTTATCCCGGCGGCGTGGTTTTGGATATCTACGATGAATTGACCCGCACCCCGCAGATCAAGCACATACTGGTGCGCCACGAACAGGCGGCGGTGCACGCCGCCGACGGGTACGCCCGGGCCAGCGGCAAAGTGGGGGTGGCGCTGGTGACCTCGGGCCCCGGGGCCACCAACACGGTGACCGGCATCGCTTCGGCCTACCTGGACTCCATACCCATCGTGGTCATCAGCGGCCAGGTGCCCACCGCCCTCATCGGCAACGATGCCTTTCAGGAGGTGGACATCGTCGGCATCACCCGGCCCTGCACCAAGCACAATTACCTGGTGAAGGACATCAACCAGTTGGCCTATACCATCCACGAGGCCTTCCACATCGCCCGCTCCGGCCGCCCCGGTCCGGTCCTGGTGGACCTGCCCAAAGACATCGTGCAGGCCAGCATCGTGCCCAAGTTCCCCGAAGCCATCAAGATCAAGAGCTACAACCCCACCTACCACGCCAATCCCCGGCAGGTGAAGCGGGCCCTGGAGTTGATGCTCAGCGCCAAAAGACCGGTGCTCTACACCGGGGGTGGCATCATTCTTTCGGAAGCCTCGGAGGAACTGGCCAAATTCGCCCACCTCTTGCAAATCCCGGTTACCAGCACCCTCATGGGCCTGGGCGGCTTCCCCGGGGACGACCCCCTGTGGATGGGCATGTTGGGGATGCACGGCACCTATTGCGCCAACATGGGGGTCTCTCAGGCCGACGTCCTCGTGGGCATCGGGGCCCGCTTCGATGACCGGGTCACCGGCAAGCTTTCGGACTTTGCGCCCCATGCCAAGATCATCCACGTGGACATCGACCCCAGTTCCATCAGCAAGAACGTCCACGTGGACATTCCCATTGTCGGCGACTGCCGCGATGCCTTGCAGCAGTTTATCGACCTGCTGCACGAGGCGCCAGCCCAGGATTGGACCCGGATCAGAGGGGAATGGCTGGAAACCATTGCCGCCTGGGAGCAGGAACATCCCCTGACCTACACCTGGAGCGATACCGTCATCAAGCCCCAGTATGTCATCGAAAAGCTCTGGGAGCTGACCAAGGGGGACGCCTTCATCACCACGGAGGTGGGCCAGAACCAGATGTGGGCGGCGCAGTTCTACAGGTTCAAGAAGCCCCGCCGCCTGATGACCTCCGGCGGCCTGGGAGTCATGGGCTACGGCTTCCCCGCGGCCATGGGGGTGCAGGTGGCCCAACCGGAGGCGACAGTAATCGACATCGCCGGGGACGGCAGCATCCAGATGAACATCCAGGAACTGATCACCGTGGTGGAAAATAAGCTGCCGGTGAAGATCGCCATCCTGAACAACACTTTCCTGGGCATGGTGCGGCAGTGGCAGCAGCTCTTCTACGAACGGCGCTACAGCTCCACTCCGCTCGCCGCCCCCGATTTCGTCAAACTGGCAGAAGCTTACGGGGCCGTGGGGCTGAGGGCTACCAAGCCCCAGGAAGTGGAGCCGGTCATCAAAGAGGCCCTTAATACCCCCAGGCCGGTGATCATGGACTTCCGGGTGGAGCCGGAGGAATGTGTCATGCCCATGGTGCCCGCGGGTAAGGCCATTCACGAAATGTTGCTGGCCTAGGGAGGCGCGATGGAACCGAGGCATACCATTTCAGTCTGGGTGGACAACCTTCCCGGGGTGCTGTCCCGGGTCACCGGACTTTTTAGCGGCCGGGGCTTCAATATCGAAAGCCTGTGCGTGGCCGAAACCATGGACCCGGAGACTTCCCGGATTACCATCGTGTCCACCGGGGATGAGGCCATCACCGAGCAGATCCTGAAGCAGTTGCACAAGCTCATCAATGTCATCAAGGTGGTCGATTTTAGCGGCACGGAACACGTGGAGCGGGAGATGGCCCTGGTGACGGTGCGGGCCGAAGGCGAATCCCGGGCCGAGGTCTTCCGTCTTGCCGATATCTTCCGGTGCCGGTTGGTGGACGTCAGCCCCACTACTTATACCCTGGAGATTACCGGCAACCACGCCAAGATGCAGGCGGTGCTGGACAATCTCAAGATACACGGCATCCTGGACATCGTCCGGACCGGCTCCCTGGCCATTCAGCGGACCAGGAAGGATTAGCGGCCAGATAGCCTGGCAGCTGGCAGCGGAGGTTCGTAAAAGGCGCGGCGAACGCGCCTGTTCTGGTGCGTCAGACGCACCCTACATCACTTGCAAAGGAATAAGCAGCCATGAAAATGTATTATGATGCAGATGCGGATTTGTCGATTTTCAAGGGGAAAAAGATCGCTATCATCGGCTTCGGCTCCCAAGGCCACGCCCAGGCCCTCAACCTCCGGGACAGCGGGGTAGATGTGGTAGTGTCCGAAATGGCCGGGACTCCCAACTACGATCTGGCGCTGCAATACGGCTTTAAGCCGGTGCCCGCGGCGGAGGCCGCGGCCAAGGCCCAGGTGATCCAGATCCTGACCCAGGACCATGTCCAGGCCTCGCTCTACGAAAACGACCTGAAGCCCAAGATGAGCAAGGGGAAAACCCTGCTCTTTTCCCATGGGTTTAACATCCATTTCGGGCAAATTTCGCCGGCGCCGGACCTCGACGTGATCATGGTGGCCCCTAAAGGTCCCGGGCACCTGGTCAGGAGCGAATATGAGAAGGGCGCCGGGGTCCCTGCCCTGGTGGCGGTGGAGCAAAACCCCTCGAAGAAGGCAATGGCTACCGCCTTGGCTTATGCCAAGGGGATTGGCGCCACCCGGGCCGGGGTCTTCGAAACTACCTTCCGGGAAGAGACGGAAACCGACCTGTTCGGGGAGCAGGCGGTGCTCTGCGGCGGGGTTTCGGAGCTGGTCAAGGCCGGTTTCGACACCCTGGTGGAAGCGGGCTACGCGCCGGAAATCGCCTATTTCGAGTGTCTCCACGAACTGAAGCTCATCGTCGACCTGTTCTATCAGGGCGGCATCAGCTACATGCGCTATTCGGTGTCCGATACCGCCGAGTATGGCGACTACACCCGGGGAAGCCGGATCATCAACGAGGATACCCGGGACGAGATGCGGCAGATCCTTTACGAGGTGCAAAGTGGCGAATTCGCCAAGGAGTGGATCCTGGAGAACCAGGCCAAGCGCCCGGTCTTCAACGCCATGCGCCGCCAGGAGGCGGCCCACCCCATCGAGGCAGTGGGCAAGAAACTGCGCTCCATGATGGGCTGGCTTAAGCGGAAGTAATCTTCCAGGGGGGGGCGGGCTCGAGCCCACTGCGGCCTGGGGACGGGCCGAAACCCTCATCATTTCCTTCTGACGAGTATTATGCAGCCACGAAATCAGCGAGGGCCGGGCTCATGAGCCGCGGGCTCATCGCCTCACCCGGCTATTCCTTCCTGGCCTCCAGTTGCCTGTTGATTCTTCTGGGCTGGCTGCTGCACTGGGGCTGGCTCTGGTGGCCGGGCTTGGCGGGCTTGATCTTCTTCGGATATTTCTTCCGTGACCCGGAGCGCCGGATTCCCCCGGGTCCTGAAGTGGTGGTGGCGCCGGCTGACGGCAAGGTCATCCTGGCCGATGAGGTTGCAGAAGAGCACTTCCTGAACGGTCCGGCCCGGAGAGTGGCCATTTTCATGAACGTCTTTGACGTCCATGTCAACCGGGCGCCGGTTGCGGGCACGGTGCAGGTGGCCGAGCATCGGGATGGGGGCTTCAAGGCGGCCTTCCGGGAGGAATCGAGCGCCGTCAACGAGCAGATGGCCCTGGTCCTGGAGGAAGGCAGCCACCGCCTGCTGGTGGTGCAGATCGCCGGGCTGCTGGCCAGGCGCATCGTCTCCTATGTGCAGCCGGGCCAGCACCTCGAAAAGGGGGAGCGCCTGGGGATGATCTGTTTTGGCTCCAGGGTGGACCTCTACCTGCCGATTCAATCTCAACTAATGGTCAAAGTAGGGGATCGGGTCAAGGCGGGCAGCAGCATCGTGGCCCGCTGGACTTGAATTCCGGAGCGGGGCGCCCTATTTTATGGTATAAACACAAGGAATTGGGCGCGGGGTAACCGCGCCGCTGGTGCCAGAGCCGGGGAGGGTTGGTTAAGTGGCCTTCCGCAGAAGACGCAAAAAAAGGGATCGCCGCCGCCTGCGGGGCGTATTCCTGATTCCCAACCTGATCACCACCGCCAGTCTGTTCGGCGGCTTCTATGCCATCGCGGCCACCATTGACGGCCACTATTACCATGCCGCCTGGGCGATTTTCATCTCTCTGGTGCTGGATGGCCTGGATGGCCGGATCGCCCGCTTTACCTCCAGCACCAGCGGTTTCGGGGTGCAATACGACTCCCTCAGTGATCTGGTGGCCTTCGGGGTGGCCCCGGCCCTCCTGGTCTATCTCTGGGCCTTGAAACCCTTCAAGCAATTCGGCTGGTTGGCAGCCTTCCTCTACCTGGCGTGCGGGGCCCTGCGCCTGGCCCGGTTTAACGTGCAGCAAGGTTCCCAGGACCCGCGCTACTTCAACGGCCTGCCGATCCCGGCGGCCGCCATGCTCGTCGCCACCTCGGTGGCCTTCTATCATCAAGTGGGAGATTCGTTCCCGGGGAAACACATCTACATCTTGGCCATGATTTATGTGCTCTCCTTTTTGATGGTGAGCAATATCAAATACGCCAGTTTCAAGAAGGTGGAGGTCTTCCGGCGCCACCCCTTCCAAAGCCTGGTGGGCCTGGTGTTGCTGTTTGTGGTCGTGGCCGCGGCCCCCGATATTATGGGGTTCGTAGCCATGATTTTGTACGTGGCTTCCGGGCCCCTCAGCACTTACATCTATTATCGCCGGCCATCCTGGACGGATAAGGGAGAGGGCGAAACCCCCGCCCCCAAGCCCTCCAACCCGTAACCGGGTGGCCTGGCGTGATGCTTCCTAATTGCTACGAGATTTCCAACTGCGGTCATTAAACTCCCCTTTGAAAGAGGGGGACTTTAATATGCTCGGACCCTAGGTTTTCCTGATTAAATGCCATCCTCTTTACTAAGCGCAACCATCCGGGCCTAACCGGCGGCGGATTTTTCCTGGCGGCCAGTAGGGTGGAAAAAGTTTAATGACCTGGCCACGAACTCATTGGCGGGCGCGGGGCCGGCGGTTTGATGCAACCGATTATGGTGAGGGAATCGATGCGGCAGGCATTGCTTAAAATTGTCAGCATTATCTTAGGACTGGTGGTCGCCTTTGGAATCGCGGAAGTGGGCGTCAGGATCTTTCGTCCGCAAGAGGTGTCGCCGATTCGATTTGTCTTTGACCCTGAGCGCGGGGAAATTCCCACTCCCAATCAGCAGGGCCGTCATATCATGCCCGGGGCGTATGACTCCACTTATAGCAACAATTCGCTGGGCCTGCGCGGCAGTAAAGAATATGGATTTAAGAGGGATACGGAGCACCGGATTCTGTTTTTGGGCGATTCCTTCACTTACGGATTAGGGGTGAATGACGACCAAACCTTTCCTTATCTGATCGAAAAACACCTGAACTCGGGAAAGATGTCCGTGGAAGCGATCAACGCCGGGAATCCGGGCCGGGGCACCGATTATGCCTTGAAGTTTTTCCAAGTCCTGGGAGCTAGATTTAAACCTGACCTCACCGTATTTAGCTTTCTGGGCAAGAATTTTGTCGATGACTCCCGGGGCGACTATTATTCAGTATCTCCGGCAGGGGAGCTTACCCCGAAACGCCTGCGCGCCGGTAACAGTTTTATAAAGGACCTGCTTTTTCATTTCCCGGGCTATAACTGGCTAATTTCCTGGTCCCAGGCGGCCAACCTGGTGAAGCAGGCGGGCATCCAATGGTATCTCGCCAGGAGTGGCGCCAACGCCCAGCGGCGAGACGACCTGGTGATTACCTATCCGGAAAGGCAGAACGGATACGGTGACGCGGCCAAATTTAGACTAACCGGAATCTATGTGAAGAATCTAATCAAATCAGTAGAGGCCAGCGGCAGCTCCATCATGTTTTTTTATCTCCCCATGGCACCGGAGATCGAACAATATCGAAAAAATGGGACCATATCCATTGATGAAGCCGCGTTTACCGAAATTATCAATAAGGAGGGGCAAGAGCTAAAATCGTTAACCCCGGTACTCGCCGCCTCCGCAGAACCGTTGACCAAGTTGTACTTTGTCCCCCGGGATGGGCACTGGACAGCCCTGGGTCAGGCCCTGGCGGCTCAATATATGAGCGGGGAAATAGAAAAGCGTATAAAGCAGGGCCAGCTTCCCGGGCCCGCCAATTAACCACATCATTCTCCGCCCCCCCCCGGAGGTTTGTCCGTCTGCGCCTCGGGGCCAATTTTTTGGGCTTGCTTTTAGCCGATTTTAATATATAATCGAGTCCATCTTTTGAGGTTGACTGTCAAAATGGGCGTTTTCCGATACAAACAGCATTCCAGCCCGGCCCTCCAGGGTGCCACCCTGCTGCTATTGCTGCCTGCCTAGGCAGGCAGCCTTTCTTCCACTCCCCTAGATTCTGCAAAATCTTGTTTTAACTGCTTCTTTTTGAATAGAGCAGTGGTATAATATCATTGCCTTTTCCGGCCCTTGGGGGCCAGGAGGTTCACATTATGCCTCAGAAAATTTATATTTTTGATACCACCCTCAGGGACGGGGAGCAAACGCCCGGCGCCAATCTCAACGTCGATGAGAAACTGCAGATCGCCCGGCAACTGGAACTCCTCAACGTAGACGTCATCGAAGCGGGATTTCCCTACTCTTCACCCGGCGATTTCGCCGCGGTGCAGGCGGTGGCCCGGGAAATCAGGACCCCCCAAATCGCCGGTCTGGCCCGGGCCTTTGCCAAGGACATCGACGCCTGCTGGGAGGCCATCAAGGAGGGCACCAATCCCCGCATCCATACCTTCATTTCCACCTCCGATATCCACTTGCAGCACCAGATGCGCAAGAGCCGGGAGGAGGTCCTGGAAATGGCGGTGGCCGCGGTGAAGCATGCCTGCCGCTATACCTCCAACGTGGAATTCTCGGCCATGGACGCCTCCCGCAGCGACCTCGATTATGTGGCCCGGGTCTTCACCGCGGCCATTGAGGCCGGCGCCACGACCCTGAATTTCCCGGATACGGTGGGCTACGCCCTTCCCCAGGAATTTGGCGACAAGATCAAATACCTGGTGGAGCACATCCCCAATATTCAGCGGGCGGTGATCTCGGTACACTGCCATAACGATCTGGGAATGGCGGCGGCCAACACCCTGGCGGCCATTATGAACGGCGCCCGCCAGGTGGAAGTTACCATCAACGGCCTGGGAGAACGGGCCGGCAACGCCTCCCTGGAGGAGGTGGTGATGGCCCTGGCCACTCGCAAAGATCAGTTTGACTACTATTCCGACATCGTCACTCAGTATATTGCCCCTGCCAGCCGCCTCACCAGCAAACTGTCCGGGGTGCCGGTGCAGCCCAATAAGGCCATCGTGGGGGCCAACGCCTTTGCCCACGAGTCCGGGATTCACCAGGACGGGGTGCTCAAGGAGGCCAGCACCTTCGAGATCATGACGCCCACGGCAGTGGGCATCAAAAAGAGCCTCCTGGTCCTGGGGAAGCTTTCCGGGCGCCATGCCTTCAAGGACAAGCTCCAGGAGATGGGTTACCACCTGCCGGACGAGGAATTGAACCGGGTCTTTTCCCGCTTTAAGGACCTGGCGGATCGCAAAAAGAAGGTGTTCGATGAAGACCTGGTGAGCCTGGTGGAAACCGAGGTTGTTTACAAATCGGTGCCGGAGTATTTCCGGCTCCTCGACCTGGTGGTGGTCAGCGGCACCACGGTAAAGCCCAACGCCACCGTGAAGCTCTCGATAGGCGGGGAAGTCAAGACGCTGTCTGCCTTTGGGGATGGGCCGGTGGATGCCGTTTACCGGGTTATCACCGACTTGGCCAAATCGAGCTGTCGCCTGCTGAAATTCGCGGTGAGCTCCATCACCGGGGGCACCGAGGCCCTGGGAGAGGTCTCCGTGCGCCTCGAGGAAGACGGCTACGTAGTCACCGGCCAGGGAGTCGACCCCGATATCGTCACTGCCAGCGCCCGGGGTTATATCAACGGCTTGAACCGCCTTCATTTTTTGAAGGAGATGGGCCACGGCCCCAAGCAAAAGCCGGAGAAATTGTGAGGTAGCAGTAAGCAGTGAGCATAGAGCAGTGAGGCCACGGCCCCTTGGTTACTTTCCCTGAAGGAAATTGAAATGAGCGCAAACTTTAGGATAAAGTGCGAAGCAATAAAGGTGGCGAGCGATACCGGCTACTGCCCGGGTTCGGCCAAATGCAGGGTTGGAGAGGTCTATGTCCTGGGGCCGCGGACGCCTGAGCCCGGCATGTGCGGCAGAGCCTTCCACGCCATGCATCCCATGGCATTGGCCATGCGTTTCACCAACAAAATGTTTTGGGAAAAACCTGATGGCCAGGTGGAGGTTACCTGTCCAGATGGATTTGTGGTTTATCGGCTCTCAAGAATCACTGAAGTTTGAAGAGAGGAAAGCTGCCACTTACTTGGCTAGCCTCTGGCCTGTGGGTTTGCCCTGGGCGGGGTAACCCCGCCCCTACGGAATCGGTGGGCAATGCCCATCCTAGACTAACTGGGGGACCCGGCGGGTCGCCCCTACAACTCAAAACTCAAAACTCGAAACAGGAAACTAATATGTCCAAGCCTCAAACCATAACCGAAAAGATTCTGGCGGCTCATGCCGGCAAGGAATTCGTGGAACCCGGAGAACTGGTCCTGGCCAGGGTGGACATCGCCCTGGGCAATGACATCACCGCGCCCCTGGCCATCAAGGCCTTTCGCGAGGTGGGAGCCAAAAAGGTCTTCGACCGGGAGCGGGTGGTGATGGTGGCGGATCACTTCGCCCCCAACAAAGACATCGCCTCAGCCATTCAGGTGCAGACAGTGCGGCAATTTGCCCGGGAGCAGGACCTGCTGCACTTTTACGAGGGCGGGGAGATGGGCGTAGAACATGCCCTGCTGCCGGAGAAAGGGATCGTGGGTCCCGGTGACTTGATCATCGGCGCCGACAGCCACACCTGCACCTACGGGGCCTTGGGGGCATTTGCCACCGGGGTGGGCTCCACCGACCTGGCCGCGGCCATGGTCAACGGCAACATCTGGCTCAAGGTTCCGGAAAGTCTGAAGTTTGTCTTCACCGGAGAGCTGCCCCCCTGGGTAGGCGGCAAGGACTTGATCCTGCACACCATCGGGGATATCGGGGTAGATGGGGCCAACTACCGGGCCATGGAGTTTACCGGGGACGCCATTGGCCGTCTTTCCATGGCGGACCGTTTTTCCATGGCCAACATGGCGGTGGAGGCCGGCGCCAAGAACGGTATCATCGCCCCGGATGCCATCACCCTAAAGTATGTCCAGGGCCGGGCCCTGCGGCCTTTTCAGGTTGATAATCTTTTTAGCGACCCGGATGCGGTTTATAGCCATACCAAGAGCTACGACGTTTCCCGTTTGGAGCCCCAGGTGGCCTGCCCGTCCTCGCCGGGTAATGTCAAGCCCGTATCCCAGTTGCGGGAGGTGAGCATCGACCAGGCGGTGATCGGCTCCTGCACCAACGGCAGGTTGGAAGACCTGCAGCAGGCGGCCCAGGTCATCAAAGGACGTCACGTGGCCAAAGGGGTGCGTCTAATCGTCATTCCCGCCACCCCTCTGATTTACCGGCAGGCCATGGACCAGGGCCTGCTGGCCATCTTTATGGAGGCCGGGGCGGTTATCGGGCCTCCCACCTGCGGCCCTTGCCTGGGCGGGCATATGGGCATTCTGGCGCCCGGCGAGACAGCGGTAGCCACTACCAACCGGAATTTTGTCGGGCGCATGGGCCATCCGGAATCGAAGGTCTATTTGGCCAATCCGGCGGTCGCCGCGGCCTCGGCGGTCACCGGACGCATTAGTGGACCGGCGCAACTTTAGATCTAGAGTCTGCGTTTAAGGGTAACGGGCAGACGGAGACGCTGCGTCTGGGTAGCGCCGGTAAATGGTGCGACTATGATAAGAACCGGTCGAAGGAAGACGAATCTTCCATTAAGCTAAAAAATGCTAAAAAAAGATTTGACATTTTGAGGTAAGTATGGCTCAATATTGGGCAAATCTTATTAGGGAACCGACTGGCGCTGAGAAGAAAGAGATGTGGGGCAGAAAAACATACGGGGCGTGGATCGTTGCTTTGGGCGTCCTCATCGTCCTGGCGGGGGGATGCAACGGAGTCATCTATCAAAAACAAGCGGATAACGGCCAGACGCAACGCGTGGTCATTGACAAGGGCGAAGGCTGGGACAGCTATAACATCACTCCCCGGGATTACGGTGAGAAGGATAATAAGGGCGGCTATTCCCTCATGCTGAGAGACGAGTATAGCTTCTAATCTAAACGCCGCCCCCGCAGCACCCGGGGAATACCCTGATAATCCGCCAACGTTTCCAGTCCCCGGTAGGCCCCGGTTTGCCGCAGCAGTTCCAGAACCTCGTCGGCTTGGCCTGCGCCCACTTCCAGCGCCAGGAAGCCTCCTGGTGTTAAATAGCGGTGGGCCTCCTGCGCCAGGGTCCGGATAAGTTCCAGCCCGTTTTCCCCGCCCCAAAGGGCCTGTTGCGGCTCATAATCTCTGATCTCCCGCGGGAGCTGTTCCCATTGGGCCCGGGGCACATAGGGGAGATTGGCCACCAGAAGCGCGAAGCGTGGTTCGGGATGGATCCCGGACAGCAGGTCCCCCCGGACCAAGCGCAGGCGGTCGGCGACGCCATGGCGCCGGGCATTGTCCCTGGCCACGCTGAGGGACGTCTCCGAGAGGTCCAGGGCCAGCCACGCCATCTGGGGCAGCTCCCTGGCCAGGGCCACCACCACCGCGCCGCTGCCCACCCCGACTTCCAAACCCCAGAGGGAGGTTCCCTGTCGATTTTCCGATTTCGGAGTTTCCCGGACCCCAAGTTCGAGGCCGGGCATGGTTCGGGCCGCTTCCAGGGCTGAGGCCACCAGGATCTCGGTTTCCGGCCGGGGAATCAGGACGCCGGAGCGCACCTGGAAATCGAGGGACCAGAATTCTTTGTGGCCGGTGAGGTAGGCAACCGGCTCACCTTGGCGGCGGCGCAACATTAGGGCCTTGAATCGGGCCAACTCTTCCGTGGAGAGGGGCTGGTCGTAGTGCAGGTAGAGGTCCAGGCGACTCAGGTTAAGCACGTGGGCCAGGAGTACCTCGGCGGAGGCCCTCGGCTCAGAGACCCCTTTTTCCGTGAAGTGAGCGGTGGTCCACCGCAGTAGTTCCACGATGGTCCAGGCCGGCTGGGAATCCGCCTTCATTTAAGCTTGTTCCAGGGCCTGGGTGCGGTAATGGCTGGACAAACCTTGCAGGAGTTCGTCCAGGTCGCCGTCCAGAATGGCCTCCAACTTGTGGAGGGTGAGCCCGATGCGATGGTCGCTGACCCGGGCCTGGGGGAAATTATAGGTGCGGATGCGTTCGCTGCGATCGCCGGTACCCACCTGGGATTTGCGTTCCTGGGCGATTTGCTGCTGCTGCTGCCGCTGTTTCAGGTCCAGCAGGCGGGCCCGTAGCACCTTCAAGGCCTTGGCCTTGTTTTTGTGCTGGGACTTCTCGTCCTGACAGGTGACCACCAGGCCGCTGGGCAGATGGGTGATCCGCACCGCGGAGTCGGTGGTGTTGACGCTTTGCCCCCCGGGACCCGAGGAGCGGAAGACGTCGATGCGTAATTCTTCAGGGCTGATCTGCACCTCCACGTCCTCGGCCTCGGGCAGGACGGCCACGGTCACCGCCGAAGTGTGGATGCGTCCCTGGGACTCGGTTACCGGCACCCGTTGCACCCGGTGCACCCCGCTTTCGTATTTCAGCAGACTGTAGACCCGCTGGCCGGAAATGGAGGCGATGATCTCTTTGAGACCGCCTATGCCGGTGGCGGAGTGGCTCAAGATTTCGAGCTTCCAGCCCTTGCGCTCAGCCAGGCGGCTATACATGCGGAAGAGATCGGCGGCGAACAGGCCCGCTTCCTCGCCGCCGGTGCCGGCCCGGATCTCCAGCAACACGTCCTTCTCGTCGTTGGGGTCCTTGGGCAGCAGCAGCAAGCGCAACTCTTCCTCCCGAGAGGCCGCCTCCTCCCTAAGGGTCTGGATCTCGTCCCGGACCAGGGATTTTAGCTCCTCATCCGTTTCTTCCTTGAGCATGGTCTGACTTTCCTGCAACTCTTTCTGCGCCTGGCGGTAGCGCCGGAAAGTCTGGATCAGGGGGTTGAGTTCGGCGTGCTCCTTGCTATATTTCTGATAAAGCTCCTGATCCCGGATGACCTCAGGATCGGAGAGCCGTTGCTCCAGGTCGATAAATTGACTTTCAAGTTTTTGCAGTCTGGAGTTCAACATATTCTTTAAAGAAGGCCGGGGCGCCGGCCCTTGCTGCCCGGCACACCTCCGGCCCAACTGCTAATGTTCCCGATTTTTGACGCCGCTCTAAGCAGGCGGGAGATGCGTCTCTCTCACGCCTTAATAATTAATTATAAAGGAAAATTCGTTCTAAGGCAATGAGCTCAGAAGGATTGTTTACTCCATTTAAGTTTCGCACCCCTAAGGAGGGACGGCTATGATACTGGACTTGGCATAGGCCTCTGGCCTGTGGGAAAACCTGTGGCCGACTATTTCTTCCACAGGCGAGACGCCTATGCTACCGATTATCTCTTGGGGACCAGAGAAAGGTTGGAAGGATTACTTAATCCACCCACAAGAATCGCTGCCAGGTCGGTCAGGCCAGGGTCAGGACTCCGCCAGGCGGCGGATGATTTCCGAGATGGTGCGGGTGGCCAGGTGGGAGAGAGAGCCGCCCCCCAGGACCACCTGCAGGGGAACCTGCGCCTCCTCGGCCGCCTTGATCATCAGGTCGCAGATGGCGAAGTAGGCGTCTTCGGTAAGACCCAGGGAGCCGTAATCTTCCAGGTGGGTGTCGAAACCGTAATACCAGATGAGCAGATCGGGCCGGAAAGGACTAATTAGCGCCACCTGTTCCCGGACCAGGTCGAGGTAGCGCTCGTTAGGGTCCTCCTCCCGCAAGAGAGGCTGGACATTTACGTCCACCTTGGTGCCATCCGGGGAATGGTAATTGAGACCGCAGAAGCAGATGTGCAGCACCTCCGGGTCCTCCCCGAGCAACTGGCGGGTGCCGTCGGCATGGTGGGCGTCGGTGTCCACGATGGCGAAGCGCCGGAAGCTGTTGAGCTGCCGGACGTGGGTCAGGGCGATGACCACGTCGTTGAAACAGCAGGCGCCCCAGAACTGGCGGTAGCCGGCGTGGTGGCCGCCGGCCCCGATGAAACAAAAGGCCCGCTGCAGCTCTCCCCGGGCCAGGGCCTCCATCCCCGCCACCACCGAACCCACCGATTCGTAAGCCGTGGCGCAAAAGCTGTCTGCCGCCACCAGGCCCAGGATTTCCGGGGCGTGCACCTTGAGGATCAGGTCCTCGGAGGCGCGGGGGGCCTCATACATCCTGACGTTGGCCTTTTTCAGCAAGGGGTCCAGGGCTTCGGGAAAGTCCCGCAGCCGGTTGCCGATGGTCAGATAGCTCTTGCGGCTGAAAGAGGGATGGTAGAAGACGCCGACTTCCTTCATCTCGGGAAAGTCCCCCATCAGGAGCTGCCGAACTTATCTCCAGGGTGCGGCTGTTTGGCGGCAATAAATTCGGGCGCCTTCACCTTTCCCAGTTCCTTGGTGCGGAAACGGCCGACCACAATGACGCCGCCGGCCACCGCCAGCTTCAGGCCCCGCTCGCCCACCTCCAGAATCTCCCCGGCTGCGGCCTTATGGGATTCTTCCAAAAAGGCGGCGTTGTAGAGTTTGACCTGTTCGCCCCGGAAGGTGGTGGTGGCCCCGGGCTGGGGGTCGCAGCCCCGGATGAAATTGAAGACCGCGCAACCCGGCTGGCTCCAGTCGAGTCCGGCCACCCGTTCATCGCAGGGAGGCTCGTAGGTGCTTTGGGAATGGTCCTGGGGAATCCGGGGGGCCTGGCCCCGGGCGATTAACTGCACTGCTTCCAGGAGGGCCGCCACCCCCAGGGGATAAAGCTTGTTGAAATAGACCTCTCCGGTGGTCTCGGCAGGACCGATCTCCACGGTTTTCTGCAGGAGGATATCGCCGGTGTCGATCCCGCGGTGCACCCAAAAGATGGTGAGCCCGCTGTGGGTATCGCCTTCGATCACCGCCCAGTTGATGGCGCTGGAGCCCCGGTGGCGGGGCAGGAGGGAGGGGTGATAGCCGATGGAGCCCAACTTCGGGGCGTTGAAGACCTTCGGCGGGATGATGTCGGTGACAAAGGCCAGCACCCCCAGGTCGGCCTTTAATGCGACCATGGCCTCGTAAGCCTCCGGGTCTCGCATATGGGCCGGCTGAAAGACCGGCGCCCCGGCGTCCTGGGCCGCCTCCTTTAGGGTGTCGGGTCTGCCGCCCCGATCCGGCGGGCAAAAGACCCCCGCCACTTCATGACCGTGCTCCAGCAGCCCTTTCAAGACGTCGGCGCCGAAAGCCGCCTGACCAACCAAGGCGATGCGCATGGCAGCCCTCCGCTGGCAAGAGTTCAAAGTTCAAGGTTCAAGGTTCAAAGTTCAAAGTTCAAGGTTCAAAGTCAAGAGGGGATGCCGGTATTTTCCCGCTTCCCAGCTCCTGCTTGGGAACGGAATTTCCTGGCCCCAGCTCCTGGCAAGAGTTCAAAGTTCAAGGTTCAAAGTTCAAAGTCAAGAGGGGATGCCGGTATTTTCCCGGTTCCCAGCTCCTGCTTGGGAACGGAATTTCCTGGCCCCAGCTCCGCTTAGGCAACATCCCGGGGAGGATGATAATTTAAAATTATGGCAGCAGTTCCTTCTTTATCCCCTCTCCTCCGATGGGGGAGAGGGTTGGGGTGAGGGGGAACCAATCGCTTGCCCCTTGCCATTAATAGAAAATCCCCGCTAAGATCAATGATGATGGTCGCCGCGTCTCTTTTTCGGTTCCAGGGTGGAGGCCCAGAAGATGAGGCCGCAGGCGGCCAGGATGGCGCCCACGCTCACTGGGGCGCTGCCGCCGAAGATGGCGGCAGCCAGACAGGCGAAGACCAGAAGAACCAGCAGGGCCTGTTTTTTGCGATAACCCTGATTGTTTTCCTCCATATCAAAAAACCTCCTTGGAGATGGGACGAATTATACGCCGGACGCCGGCAATTTCCAGACCTATTTCAGCGCTGGCCTTCAACAAAGCTGATGGCCCGGGCGATCCGGCGCAGGGTCACCGGCTTTCCCAGGATAGCGATGATCTCATAGAGCCCGGGGCTGGCGGTGCGGCCGGTAAGAGCCAGCCGCACCGGCTGGGCCAAGTTGCCCATAGGGAGGCCGGTCTCCGCCACCAGGTCTTCAAAGAGCTGGTGCAAGGCGGGCTCGGAAAACTCCGGCAGCCCTTGCAGACGCCGGGCCACCCCTCGCAAAGCCGGCAGGTTCACCGGGTTCAAATACTTTTTCGCCCCTTTCTCTTCGTAAGCCGCGGGGTCCTCAAAATAGAAGCGGGCCGCCTCGGCCATCTCCACGAGGGTGCGGCAACGGGCCGCCAGGGTGGCAGCCGCCCGTGCCAGGTATTCCTCATCCGGGGATTCGATCCCCAGCCTGGCTAAAAAAGGAGCCAGTTCCAAGGCCAGTCGGGGAGGGCTCAGGGACATCAGGTGCTGGCTGTTGATCCATTTGAGCTTTTCTTCATCGAACACTCCCGGCGAGGTGGTGGTGTGCTCGAGACTGAAGTATTGAATGAGTTCCTCCAGGGAGAAGATCTCCTGATCCCCGTGGGACCAGCCGAGGCGAGCCAGGTAGTTCGTCAGAGCCTGGGGCAGATAGCCTTGTTCCCGGTAGTCCAGGACTGATCTGGCGCCCCGGCGTTTGGAAAGCTTGCCCCGATCCGGGGCCAGCAACAGGGGCATGTGCGCAAAACGGGGATGGTCAGCCCCCAAGGCCTGATAGATGAGCATCTGCCGGGGGGTGTTGGGAATATGATCCTCACCCCGGATAACGTCGGTAACCCGCATGGTGATATCATCCACCACCACCGCGAAATTATAAGTGGGGATGCCGTCGCTCCTGAGGACCACCAAATCATCGAGTTCCCGGTTGTCGAAGGCGATGGGGCCTTTGATCAGGTCGTCCCAGCGGGTGGCGCCGGCGTCGGGCCCCCGGAAGCGCACCACGCAGTGGGGCCCGGGGGTGAGATGGCGATCACGGCAGCGGCCGTCGTACTTGGGCTTGTCGCCCCGGGCCAGGGCCGCCTCCCGGCGCGCCTTCAGGTCTTCCGGGGAGCAATCGCAGTAATAGGCTGCCCCCCGGGCCAGCAGTCGATCGATATATTCCCGATAGATGGACAGGCGCTGCGACTGGCGAAAGGGGCCTTCATCCCAATTGAGCCCCAGCCACGTCAGGGACTCCAGGATTTGCAGAAAGAATTCCTCTTGGGAACGCTCCTTATCGGTGTCCTCGATGCGCAGGATAAAGGCGCCGCCGCAATGGCGGGCGATAAGCCAGTTGAACAAGGCGGTATGGGCTCCGCCCAGGTGCAGGGAACCGGTGGGGCTGGGAGAGAAACGAGTCCGCATTTTTGGCGTCAGTGGCCGGTTAGAAGAGATAGGCAATATAGGCAGAACCCCTCGAGAGATACTGTTTTTTTATCATACCCTCCCCGGCGGGGCCAGGGGTTTTGCCGGTCGGGATGGTAACCATTAAAGGGAGCGGTGGCCGCAGGGCGGCGGGCCCAGCCCGACACAGGCTGGAAGCCTGTGCCGCTAAACCATGGCTAAGGATTATCCGCCTCGACAGGCAGTGCGAAAAAGAAGGTGGCGCCCTCATTCACCTTCCCTTCGGCCCATACCCGGCCCTCATGGCGTTGTAAAATCCGGTGGACGATGGCCAGCCCGACGCCGGTGCCTTCAAATTCGCCGATGGGGTGCAGCCGCTGAAAGACCCCAAATAGCTTGTCCCGGTAGCGCATATCAAAGCCGATACCGTTGTCTTTGACATAATAAATGGTTTCGCCGGCAAGGCGCTCGCCCCCCACTTCAATAACGGCTTTATCGGCGTGCCGGCTAAACTTGAAGGCGTTGGCCAGCAGATTCGCCAGGACCTGCCTCAGCAGGGAAAGGTCGCCGAAGGCCAGCGGCAGTTCCGTAATCTTCAGCTCCAGAGCGCGATCCGGCTCCGCCGACCGGAGTTCCTTGACGAGCTTGACGACCTCAGGCGCCAGGTCGATGCGGCTCTTCCGGACCTCTTGGCGTCCCAGGCGGGATAGGGCCAATAGGTCATCTATGAGGTGGGCCATGAAGGCGGTATTCCGGCGCACCACCTCCAGCAGCCGCAGGCCTTCGCTATCGAGTTGGCCGGCGTGCTCCAGCATCAGGATGCGGGAGAAGCCATCGATGGCCCGGATGGGGGCCTTGAGGTCGTGGGACACGGAATAGGCAAAGGCCTCCATCTCCTTATTGGCCGCCAGTAGCTGGACGGTGCGTTCCTGGACCCGTTCCTCCAGTTCCCGGTTCAGCTTCCGCACTTCCTCCTCCGCCTGCTTGCGAGCCGTGATATCGATTTTCATTTGGAGGACCAGGTGGGAGCCGTCCACGTCGACAAAGGGATAATCATAGACATGATAATATTTGCCGTCCGGACCCTCCCATTCCCAAGCCACCGGGGTTTGCGTCTGAAACACCCCGAGAGTCTGGCAGCCCTCGCAGGGAGCATCGAGGCCGAAGAAAAATTCATAGCCGTGCCGCGCTCCCGGCTCACCGTAGCGCCGGATGAATTCCTGGTTGACGTAGGAGAATTTACAAAGAGGGGAAACCAGCATCACTATGGCCGGTATCCGATCCAGAACTTGATAAAAACGCTGGCGCTCGCTTCTAACTCCTTCCTCGGCCTCCTGGCGCTGGATCACTTCTTCCCGCAATTGGGCCACGGCCTGCCGCAGTTCCTGGGTGCGCTCCTGGACCCGCTGCTCCAGTTCCTCATTCAGACGGCTCAAGGCCTCCTCGGCCCGCTTGCGCTCGGTGATGTCCCGGGCGACGTGGACGCTGCCCATGACCTTCCCTTGATCGTCCAAAAGGGGAGTGGCCGTCACCAAAAAATCCCGGTCAAATTCACGCAGTTCGGCGCTATGGCCCTGGCCGTCCTGCAACAGCAGGCTATGAGGGCAGACGTCCGGGGGACAGGAGCTGCGGTGCATTAATTCATAGCAGGGTTTACCCGACAATTCTTGGGGATTCGCTCCCAGGGCCGCGGCCATGGCCTGGTTGACCCGGACCAGATGATGGCTGGTGTCCACAATGGCGACCAGGTCCGGCACCGCCTCGAAGGTGCGCTCCCACTCCTCATAGGCCCGGAGCACTGCCGCCTCACTGCGTTTGCGCTGGCTGATGTCGATGCCATAGAGGCGGATGGTCCGGAACGGCTCGATGTAGGAGAGACTCTGGAGATAAACAGTGTCCTTGACTTGCACCTCCCGCTGGAAGCTGGTCTGTCCGGTTCGTTTTATAGTCAGCAAGATTTGTTTAAGGTCGGCGGGCAGCAGGTCCGTCAATTTGGCCGGCGGCCCCAACCCGGCCACGACCTCCCGGGCCGCCAGGTTGGAATAGGTGATGCGGCCGGAGGTGTCCACCTCCAGGATGGGGTTGGGGTTCAATCCGGGAAAAGAGGCCAGGCGCTGGATCTCGCGTCCCCGCTCCTTGCTACTGGTAACGTCACTGTAGGTGGCCACCCCCGCGACTATTGCCCCCTGGCGGTTGCGCACCGGCGCGGCGCTCACCTGGACGACCCCCTGGGAACCATCGCTCCGGAGAAATGGGAACTCCTTTTCGGAAACCGTCTCTCCCCGGGTTAGGGAACATGCCAGGGGGTAATCCGTCCTGGCAAAGGGGCTGCCGTCGGCATGGCGGCCCAGAAACAAGGAAGAGTGTTCCAGGCAATCGTCCTGGGACAGCGGCCGGCCCAGGATGGCTTCCATCTGGGGATTGCCCACGAGCAGTTTTCCGGAAGGAGCGGCGACGATCAGCCCTGCGGGTATCTGCTCCAGCACCGTGCGCAACAGGGCCCGCTCGCCATCGAGCTCCCGGTTCACAAACTGCAACTCATCCCGCTGCACCTCCAGTTCCTCGGCCTGGGTGGCCAGTTCTTCGGCTTGCACCTGGGATTCCTCGGCCTGGATTCGCAGCTCTTCGTTGGCCGCGGCCAGTTCCTCCAACAGGGATAATGAACTTGCGTACCCTGATAACTTTCCTTTGCGGTTGGGGGAACGAGAGTCTGCAGCGGCGGTCCTGCCGGCGGCGAGTGCCGCGTTGGCCTCCCGGAGGCACTGCTCCAACTCGCCCACCCGCCGCAACAATTCTTCCCTGGTCGGTCCTGGTCTCTTCATCTAAGCACCCACTCAAGGTCTCGATTGCTTTGCTGTTAGGGACCCGGCGCCTTTTCCCGATTCGCTCTAAAGAAAGTGGGGGATTAAAAGACGCCCCTTCTCAATTAAATTTAATCCAAATCGGCGAATTTAGGAAGTATCTTGTGTAGAAGGGTAGGGAGAAACCGCCGTGTCGCTCTTTGGGAACGGTTTGCTGCGCCGGCGCCGGCTTAAAAAACCTGGTCCCGGCTCCCGGCCATATCATCAAGCCAGGCGGCCGCGAAGGCCGTCAGGCTGGCCCGGGCCCGGTCGGCAACTTCCCGCAGGGGCGAGGTTTCCCATAATTTTGTTATTTCGCTTTTGGAAGCGTTTGCGGGCTGCGGGAGGGTCAGGTTCAGCGGGTCCAGGATGGACCGGACCACCAGAAAGGGGAGGGCGGCGGCCCGGCAAATTTCGGCGAAGGCGACGCTCTCCAGGTCCAGGGCCAGGGTCCCGGGCCGCGTCCCGGCGGCAGCCTTGTCCTCGGGGGTAGGAGCGACGCGGGGGACAGAGACCAGGGAGCCCAAGCGGCCAGGTAGGCCTGTTTGCCTGAGAATCCTGGCGCCCCTGGCCACCAACTCCGGCGCCACCTCAAAGATGCGGTCCTTAAGAGAATCGATGAGGTTGGTGGCGATCACCAGGTCTCCGGGGCGCAATTCCGGATGAATCCCGCCGGCATAGCCGATGAGCAGGCAAAGGCCGGGATAACCGGGCGCCAGGGCGCTTTCCAGGGTACGGGCCATGGCGGCAGCGCCCATCCCGGAGCGCACCAGCAGCAAGGGCAGGCCGCCCCAGGCCGCCAGGGTGATCCGGCCGTCCGGGTCCAGGCGGGACTGGTTTTGCAGCCGCAAACGCAGATCGCGGATCTCGTCCTCCAGGGGTGCGACCACCATTAGGGGAATTAAAGCCATAAAAGAACCCGACGCAGAAGTTGGGGAATTGGGGTCCGTTGACAGCATCATACCAAAGATACCGGCAAAAATAGAAGGACCTGTTGGAGGATTTCACCGCAGAGGCACAGAGGGCGCAGAGAAGGAATTATTGTTGAATTTTTATCTCCGCGTTCATTGCGCCTCTGCGGTGAATATTGAAAGGGGGCGCCGCAAGCTGTATGATAGAGGGGAATCGGAAATCGGGGACTAGACGCCCTGGAGCAGTTCATCTTATGACGAGAGGGACAATTCCATGCGCCATCGCCTCTTAGGGAAAACCGGGCTGGAGGTTTCCGAGGTTGGGTTCGGCTGCATCCCTATCATCCGCCTGAGCGTGCCTGAAGCCATCCGGGTGCTGCGCCGGGCCCAGGAACGGGGCATCACCCTGTTCGACACCGCCAATGTCTATCTGGACAGCGAAGAGAAAATCGGGCGGGCCTTTAAGGGCCTGCGCCCGCGAGTGGTCCTGGCCACCAAGAGTATCAAGCGGGACCGGCTGGGGCTGGAAGGAGACCTGGAGCAGAGCCTGCGACTCCTCAAGACCGACTACCTCGATCTGTTTCAATTGCACCAGGTCTCTCAAGAGAAGGATTTTCTGGCCCTGTCTGCGAAAGCAGGCGGCCTGGAAGGGGCGCTGAGGGCCAGGGAAGCCGGCAAGATCCGGCACCTGGGGGTTACCAGCCATAATCTGGAGATGGCCAAGAAGCTGGTGGCAACCGGTCTCTTCAGCACTGTCCAGTTCCCTTTTAACTTCATTGAGACCGCGGCGGCGACGGAACTCCACCCTCTAGCCCGGAAGGGAAACCTGGGTATGCTGGCCATGAAACCCTTCTGCGGCGGCCTGGTGGACAACGGCCGGGTGGCCCTCAAGTATCTGCGCCAGTCTCCCGACGTCATTCCGCTTCCCGGCTGCGATTCGGTGCCCCGGGTGGATGAGGTGGTTGACCTCTATGAGACGGATGCAGCGGTGACCCCGGAAGACCTGGCGATTATGGAGGGGTACCGGGCCGAACTGGGTGACACCTTCTGCCGGCGCTGCGAATACTGTCAGCCCTGCGAGCAGGGGGTGATGATCACCCCGGCCATGCTTTACGGCGTCCTGGCCCGGCGGATGGGTCCGGAGAAGGCCGCCGGCTTCGCGGTCAAGTTCATGGAAACGACGCGCTCCTGCATTGAATGCGGGGAATGCGCCGAACGCTGCCCCTACGGGTTGGCCATCCCGGAGACCCTGAAGGCCCATCTCGCCCTTTATGATCAACACCGGCAGCAGGGAAAGGGCGCCAAAAAATAAGAAGGATATTCCATGCCTCACGTGGAACTCCCGAAACCGGAAGAGTTGGAAGAGATCAAGGCCAAGGCCTTTACCCGCCGCGTCGCCTTGATCACCGGCATTTTTGCGGTCGCCCTGGCCATCTGCAACCTGGGGGGCTCCGTCGCTAACAGGAATATGCTCATGGCCCAGCAGCAGGCTTCGGACCGATGGGCCTGGTACCAGGCCAAGGACATCCGCAGGCATATCGACTGGAACCAAAAAGCCATCCTGACCCTGGACCTGCTGGGAAAGGACTCTCTCCAGCCCGAGGTCAGGAAGCGCTATGAAGAGGAGTTGCAGCGGGTCAGCGAAGAAGAAATGCGCTTCAACGCCGAAAAGGCCGGGATCGCGAAAGAGGCCAAACACCTGGAGCAGCGGCGGGACCTCTACGGCGACAAGGACGACTATTTCGAAGACGGTGAGGTGCTGCTGGCGATCGCCATTGTCCTGGCCTCCATCGCCATCCTGACCACCTCCCGGAAGGCCCTGGGCGTCGCCCTGGTCGCAGCCTCCCTGGGGACCCTGCTGGCCGTCAACGGTTTTCTAATGATAGTGCGCCTGCCTTTCCTCACCCACTAAAATCCTGAGGTAATCGCTGCTCTAGAGGCGCAGCAGATCTACTACTTCCGCCTCGAGGCGGCCCTCCTGCACCTGCAAAAGGGCGATGGTGACGGGCAAGGTGAATCTCCTGGGCCCGGCCGAGCCGGGGTTGAGGTAAAGGACCCCGTCTCGGCACTCCGACCGGGGTTGGTGCGAGTGTCCATAGATAACCGCCTGGAATTGAGGCCGCGAGGGCAAGCTCCGGTCCAGGGCCTGAAGATCGTGCAGAACAGAGAGCCGGGCGCCGCCCACCTCCAGCAACAGGCTCAGGGGCAGTCTCCGGGCCCATTCGCCCCGGTCGGTATTGCCCCTCACCGCCTTAACGGGGGCGATTTCATCCAGGGCCGCCAATACCCTGGGATGGCCGATATCCCCGGCGTGGATGATGAGCTCCACTCCCTGGAGGGCCTGGACCGCCTGCGGCCTCAGCAGCCCGTGGGTGTCGGAGATGACGCCAATGAGATGTTGGCTCAAGGGCACAGGTAAGCGACCCCATTCACAATCCCCGGATGGGCGGCGCCCAGCCACCAGAGAGGGGGAATAACCTCAACGCCAAAACTTCTGCCCCTGAGTCACTTCACCTCGCACACCACCGGTAGGTCTCCGGGGCCCGGGGCGCAGAGGTCCTCTTCGAAGCAGGTCTTGGAGAAGGCGGTCTCCAGAGGAACGGGATAGGAGCCGTTGAAGCAGGAGAGGCAAAAGGCGTCGCGCCCCATTTCGGTGGCGGCTACCATGCCGTCCAGGCTGAGATAGCCAAGGTAATCGAGGCCGAGGAAATCCCGAATCTGGTCGATCTCCTGCTGGGCGGCGATCAGTTCCCCCTTGCTGGAAAAGTCGATGCCGTAAAAGCAGGGGAAGCGGTGGGGCGGGCAGCTCACCAGCATGCTCACTTCCGTGGCCCCGCACTCGCGCAGCGACTTGACCCGGGAGCGGGTGGTGGTGCCCCGGATGATGGAATCTTCGATGACGATGACCCGCCGGCCCTTGAGGAGTTCCTTGACCGGGTTGAGCTTCACCCGCACCGAGAAGTCCCGCATGGCCTGGGAGGGCTGAATGAAGGTGCGCCCCACGTAATGGTTGCGGATCATCCCCATCTCGAAAGGGATGCCGGTGGCCGCGGCATATCCCAGGGCCGCGTAAGTGCCGGAGTCGGGAAAGGGCATCACCAGGTCGCCCTGGAGGGGATGCTCCCGGGCCAGGGCGGCGCCCAGGCGCTTGCGCACCTGATAGACGCTCTTCCCGAAGATCTGGCTGTCGGGGCGGGCGAAATAGATAAATTCGAAGATACAGCGCTGGGGAGGCGTCGGAGCGAAGGGCTTATGGGAATGGAGGCCGGATGCGTCCATGACCACGATCTCTCCCGGCTCCACTTCCCGCCAGTAGTCGGCCTGGACCAGGTCCAGGGCGCAGGTCTCGGAAGCCACCATCCAGGAGCCGTTCAATTGGCCCAGGACCAGGGGCCGGAAGCCGTGGGGGTCCCGGGCGGCGATGACCTGGTCGGCGGTCGCCAGCACCAGGGAATAGGACCCTTTGACGTGTTCCAGGGCGTTGATCAGTGATTCCACCGCGTCGGCGCCCCGATGTCGGGCCATGAGGTGGACGATGATTTCGGTGTCCATGCTGGACTGGAAGATGGACCCGCCCTCTTCCAGGCGGCAGCGGATCTCCCGGGCGTTGGTGAGGTTGCCGTTGTGGCCGATGGCCAGGGTGCGGCCGCCGTGCTGCACCACGAAGGGTTGGGCGTTGATCAGCAGGGTGGAGCCGGTGGTGGAGTAGCGCACATGGCCGATGGCCAGGTGCCCCGGAAGCCGCTCCAGGATCTGTTGGTCAAAGACCTCGGGCACCAGGCCCAGCCCCCGGTGCTGGCTGACGTGCGTGCCGTCCCCGGTAATGATGCCGCAGGACTCCTGGCCCCGGTGCTGAAGCGCATAAAGGCCGAAATAGGTGAGGCGGGCCGCATCCGGGTGGCCGTAGATGCCGAAGATGCCGCAGTGCTCCCGGGGATGGTCGTCGTCCCGGCTGAGGACCTGGTTTTCGGTTTCCGGTTTTCGGTTTTCGGTTTTCAACGCCTTGCCCTTTGCCGGACCTTGCCTCGATCTTTGATAGCCGCAGGCGTAGGGGCGGGGTTTCCCCGCCCTGGGCCTATCCACAGGCCAGAGGCCTGTGCTACCAAGACGCCGCCCCTACCACCCTGAGCTTTTTTTCATTTCTAACTGGTGGCACAGGCGTCCCGCCTGTGGGATTTCGATTCTAAGCCTCTTTCAATAATAATAACAGTTTTCTCCGCAATCGGCTGGCAATATCAAGGGCCTGCGCCGCTTCCTCCCGATCGGCGGATTCACCCGGGTATCGGAAGGCCACAGCGGCGCGACTTAAAAAACGCAGATCATCCGAAGACCAGGACCATTTCAGACATACAGGAGACAGTAACTGATCAAGAAAGGAAAGGTCATGAGTTTTAGTGGGGATAGCTCCAAGTTGGATCAATAAAGCCTTCATTAATTTTTCAATACATTGCTGGGCATGGAAACAGACGGCATCATAATTCGGCTGTTCTACCGCGGCCAGTTCCCTTCCGGCGGTGGCCAAGTCCCTTTCCGCCCTATCGATCCACTCTTTAACTGTGTCGTTCATATAAGACTTTGCCGTAGTCCAATGCTTCCCTGATCAAGGGGTCGCCTTCCCGGTAGCGGCGTTCGGTGTCATCGGGGCGCCGGGCCAGCAGATCGATGGGAAACCGGGGGTTAGTGCGGTTCAAGATTTCCAGGGATTTGCGCAAATTTTTCCCTTCAAAAGGCAGGACCACCAGCAGGTCCACGTCGGAATCCGGGGTCGGGTTGCCATGGGCATAGGAGCCGAAGAGAATGATGCGTTCAGGCTGAAAATCCCGGACGATGTGATCGCATAATTTCCGGATGCTGTGCTCGTCTACCATCGAAGTCTCAGTTATCGAAAGCGTTTGGTTATTGAGGCTTTTGATAATCTTTTTGCGAAAGTAACGCCTTGTCACCAACCTCTGCGCAGGCTAAAGCCTGCGGCTACCATGCTCCTTTCTCTCATTTAAAGCACAGGCGGTACGCCCGTGCCACCGAGACTGCGACTACCCCTTCGCCGCCCGCAGTTTTAGCTCTGTCGCTTCTTTCACCAGGGCGTGGTATTCCTGCAGGCTTTTCACGGTGAGCTTGCCCCGCTTCATGGCCCGGATGGCGTCCAGGGTGGCCCTGGCCGCCGCCAGGGTGGTGGTATAGGGAATGTTGTATTCCAGGGCGGCCCGGCGAATGGAGTAGGAGTCCTCCGGGGTGTAGCGGCCCTCCGGGGTATTGACCAGGAGGGCGATCTCGTTATTCTTGATGTGGTCGATGATATGGGGCCGCCCTTCCCGGATCTTGCTCACCGGGGTCACCGGCAGGCCGTGCTCCGAAAGAAAGTCGGCGGTGCCGGCGGTGGCGTAAAGGGGGAACCCTTCCCCCTGAAAGCCCCTGGCCAACTCCAGGGTGGCCGGTTTGTCCGGGTCCTTGACGCTGAAGATCACTCCGCCATTGAGGGGCAGGACCTGGCCGGCAGCTAATTGGGACTTGGCAAAGGCGAGGCCGAAATCCGGGTCCAGGCCCATGACCTCTCCGGTGGAACGCATCTCCGGCCCCAGCCGCGGGTCCACCCCGGGGAAGCGCCGGAAGGGGAAGACCGACTCCTTCACGGCAAAATAGGGAGGCTCGACTTCCCGGGTAAAACCGAGCTCATTAAGGGAGTGGCCCAACATCACCTTGGTGGCCAGCCTGGCCAGAGAGACCCCGGTGGCCTTGCTCACGAAGGGCACGGTGCGGGAGGCCCTGGGGTTAACCTCCAGGACGTAGACCTCATGGTCCTTCACCGCAAACTGGATGTTCATCAGGCCCACCACCCCCAGCTCCGCAGCCAGAGCCCTGGTCTGGCGCCTGATTTCCTCCTGGATGTCCAGGGAGAGGGAATAAGGAGGCAGGACGCAGGCCGAATCGCCGGAATGGATGCCGGCCTCTTCGATGTGTTCCATGATGCCGCCGATGACAGTGAGGCTGCCGTCGCTGATGGCGTCCACGTCCACCTCGATGGCGTCCTCCAGGAACTTGTCGATGAGGATGGGGTGGTCCGGAGAGGCCTTGAGGGCCCAATTCATAAAATTCACCAGCCTCTGGTCATCGGCCACGATCTGCATGGCCCGGCCCCCCAGGACATAGGAAGGGCGGACCAGCACCGGGTAGGTGATCTCATGGGCTATCTGCAAGGCCCGCTCCACATTGGTGGCGGTGTCGTTGGGCGGCTGTTTGAGGTTAAGATCGGCCAGCAGTTCTTTGAATAATCTGCGGTCCTCGGCCCGGTCGATGGCGGTGGCGGAAGTCCCCAGGATGCGCACCCCCGCCCGCCCCAGGGGTACCGCCAGGTTCAAAGGGGTCTGGCCGCCGAACTGGAGGATGAGGCCCTTGGGGTCCTCCGCGGCTACGATGTTGAGCACGTCCTCCCGGGTGAGGGGCTCGAAATAGAGCTTGTCCGAGGTGTCGTAGTCGGTGGACACCGTCTCCGGGTTGGAGTTGACCATGATGGACTCGACTCCCAACTCCTTGAGGGCGAAGGATGCCTGGCAGCAGCAATAGTCGAATTCGATGCCCTGGCCGATGCGGTTGGGGCCACCGCCCAGGATGGCCACCTTCTCACGGGAGGTTTTCCGGGCTTCATCCTCCCATTCGTAGGTGGAATAAAAATAGGGGGTGTAGGCCTCGAATTCCGCGGCGCAGGTATCCACCAACTTATAGACCGGGGTAACCTTGTGCTCCCGGCGCATCCCGGCCACATGCTCCTCGCCGCCGCCCCAGAGGTGGCCAAGCTGCACGTCGGAGAAACCGTATTCCTTGGCCCGGCGCAGCATGTCCGGCAACTGCTCCTGGCCCCGCCCCTGGCCCAACAACTTGCCAAAGACGGCCAACTCACCGGAGAAGGAGACCAGGTCCCGAATCTGGTGGAGAAACCAGGGATCGATGAAGGTGAGCTGGTGGGCTTCAGCCACGCTCATCCCGGAGCGAAAGGCCTGCAGCAGGTAGAAAAGACGCTGAGAGTTAGGGACCTGCAGCCGCACCCGCAGCTCGTCGGAACCCACCTCCGGCAGGTCCTTGCCATCCGCGCCCAGGCCGAAGCGGGAGATCTCCAGGGAGCGGATACCTTTTTGCAGGGCTTCTTTGAAGGTGCGGCCGATGGCCATAACTTCTCCCACCGATTTCATGGAGATGGTGAGGAAATCCTCGGCGCCGGGAAATTTCTCGAAGGTCCAGCGGGGGATCTTGACTACGCAATAGTCGATGGTGGGCTCGAAGGAAGCGTAGGTTTCCCGGGTGATGTCGTTGTGAATCTCATCCAGGGTAAAGCCCACCGCCAGCTTGGCGGCGATCTTGGCGATGGGAAAGCCGGTGGCCTTGGAGGCCAGGGCCGAGGAGCGGGACACCCGCGGGTTCATCTCGATGACCACCATCTCTCCGGTCTGGGGATGGATGGCGAACTGGATGTTGGAGCCGCCGGTCTCCACCCCGATTTCCCGGATGATGGCGATGGCCGCGTCCCGCATCATTTGGTACTCCCGGTCCGTCAGGGTCTGCGCCGGGGCCACGGTGATGGAGTCGCCGGTGTGCACCCCCATGGGGTCCAGGTTTTCAATGGAGCAGATGATCACCACGTTGTCCCGGAAGTCCCGCATCACCTCGAGCTCGAATTCCTTCCAGCCCAATACCGATTCTTCCAGCATCACCTCGGTGATCATGCTGGCGGCCAGGCCTTCCGCGGCCTGCAGCCGCAAATCTTCCAGGTTGTAGGCGATGCCGCCGCCGGTGCCCCCGAGGGTAAAGCTCGGGCGGACGATGATGGGGTAGCCGATCTCCGGCGCCACGGCCAGGGCCGCATCCAGGGTGCGGACGATGGCGCTCTTGGGCACCCTGAGCGAGATGCGGGCCATGGCGTCCCGGAAGAGTTCCCGGTCTTCGGCCTTCTTGATGACCTGGGGGTTGGCCCCGATCATCTCTACCCCGAGGCGCTCCAGGATGCCGGTGTCCGCCACGGCCACCGCACAATTGAGGCCGGTCTGGCCGCCCAGGGTGGGCAGTATCGCGTCGGGGCGCTCCCGTTCGATCACCTGGCAGACCATCTCCGGGGTGATGGGCTCGATGTAGGTCCGGTCCGCGGTCTCGGGGTCGGTCATGATGGTGGCGGGGTTGGAATTGATGAGCACCACCTCATAGCCCTCCTCCCGGAGGGCCTTGCAGGCCTGGGTGCCGGAATAATCGAACTCGCAGGCCTGGCTGATGATGATGGGCCCCGAGCCGATGATCAGGATTTTCTTGAGATCGGTGCGTTTAGGCATAGTCTGTCGGTGGCTAGTGTGGCGCTTCGTAAATACGGTGGTTTCGAATCGACTGAAAACCTAAGTCCCGCTGGTATCCAGGTCCCGGTGGTATCAAAATCCCCCTTTGGAAAAGGGGGATTTTGGCAGTAGTGTCCGGCAAGGTTTTTGCTAACCCGCCGTTGTAATCTAGGCTCCAAAATCCTCTTTGATTAACTTAGGGAGTTCTCTTGCTTTTTTCCCTCTCCCCCAATGGGGGAGAGGGTAGGGTGAGGGGAGAGTAATCG
>JBAUPV010000031.1:0-38276 GCA_049580385.1 Desulfobaccales bacterium
TTCAAGGATCACTCCCCCCTCACCCTGCCCTCTCCCCCATCGGGGGAGAGGGGAGAAAGCAAGAGAACTTCATAAGTTAAACAAAGAAGATTTGGGAGCCGAGATTACAACGGCAGATTAGGAAAAACCTGGCCGGACACTACTGAATGTAAATCAGGTTTGGCAATGACTTAGAGGATTATATGGCTGATCGGCAAGAAGCGGCGTCTGCGGGCGCCGACCCGACCTGTATCAAACACGAGGTTCCGGAATCGAAACCAGGGCCGCCGCGCCCCTGGAAGATTTATCAAAATCCGGTAATCGCTCGTTTATTGCGTTTTGGCTCCTGGTGGCTGGTCTTTTTCGGCATCTACGCCAGCTCTGCCGCCCCCTGTCCCTTTTGCGGGCAACCCGGCTGTCCGGTGGGGGTGGCGGCCGCCGGGATCATGGGCGGGTTCTTCGCAGCCGTCTGGACCTACGGGAAAGCCTGGTCAGTTCGCCTTAAGGAACTTTTCAGGCGTCTCGGCAACAGGAGCGATCGCCATGTTGCTGGACCGGGTTGAAGACCTGGAAATCTTCCGCCCCCAGTGTGACCCCTCCAAGGAAGTTCTGCACGCCATCGCCACCTTCCAGGCGGACATCTCCCCATCCTTCCCTTATGTGAATGGCGAGTTGGGCGGCTGGGACTATGACCCGACGAACCAGGTGCTGCTCCTTAAGCTGGCGGACGGCAAGTGGATCACCCTGCACCCCCAAAAAATCGCCATTCGGGGGGCCAGGGACCAGGAGGAATGCCGCGCCCTCCTGGAATGGATCAAGGGCCAGGTCAATGACATTTACGACCGCCGGGACCACATCACCCCCCGCTACGTGAGCCAGGCCGGCCTCAAGATCATGGAGGTTCTGAAGCTGCTGCCCATGACCAACTGCAAGGCCTGCGGGTATTCCACATGCATGGCCTATGCTGCTGCCTTGCGGGAAGGTGAGATCAGTCTCAATGACTGCCCACCTCTCTGGGAAAAAAAATACCGGGAAAAATTGGAAAAGCTCCAGGCCTACCTCCAGAGTTACGGTTGGCGGGCCCTGGATGATGGGTTAGGCTTGGAGTTGGGTCCGTAGACCTGCTATTAATCGATTATTCGTTGGACTGCATATTTATATGAAAGGGGACGAGGAAGGCTGACTTCCACCAGCGTTATCGCAGCGGTGCTCGTTTTTCTCTTCACCACGGCGCTTATCGTGGCCGGGGTGGGAGCAGCATTCATCATCATCCCTACCTTCTACTGGCTCGGCTTTCCACTTATGGAAGCAATGGCGGTGGCCTTGCTCCTGAACGCCATCAGTATTGGCTTTGCCTCGTTCAACTACATACGGTACCATCTGGTCACATTCAGGACAGCCGTACCCATTATCCTGCTCGCCGTGTGGTGTTTTCGCCGCTCGGCGCCTATCCGGCCCATTTGTTCCCCAGGAACCTGCTGGTGGTGCTCTTTTCTCTCTTCCTGATCTTCGCCGGGTACATGATGCTCTTCTACAAACCGCGGCAAGGTCGCCTTGCCCATACAGCGGGACTGGGTGACGGTGCCCCCCCAGATCTACGGCTTCTATCAGCATGAATACTGCGACGGCAGCCGCACCCTGGACGCCCACCTCAGTGGGGCCGGCAACGGCTTTGACTTTGTGACCGATGCGGCGCACCGGAATTTTGCGGTGCTGGGCGCCGACGTCACCAGCGCCGCCAAAAATAACCTGAAGGTGCAACTCGACTACAACGCCGAGGTGGGCCGGGGCAACTACACGGCCCACTACGTCAGCGCCGGCCTGCGCTGGCAGTTCTGATAAGGGCAGTTTTCGGTTTCCGGTTTTCGGTGAAAATCAAAATCTCTGCTGGGGCGGGTTTTAAACCCGCCCCTGGTGAGACAGAAAACAGTACCCACCTGAAGGTTCATTGGAATTGGCCGCCCTGGCTAATCCGGTCAGGGAGGTCTTGGCGCCGAAAAATATCCCCGAAAAACTGTCGTTTATCTTCCTTGCGGCTCCCCTTTATCCTCTCCCCCAGGTCCCGGGCGATGCAGCAACCGGGCGAACCTCCAGCGTGATCAGTTCCCCCCGGCTGTCAATTTCAAACCGGGACACCGCTCAGCAAAGATTGCCCCGGATTAACTTGACATCCAGTCAGCATCCCAAACCCGGGTGCTGGAGTGGCATGCGGGTGGGCGAAGTATTTTTTCCGGATTTTTTCTCAAAAACCGACTCGGCTGTGAAGGCGCCAGCCACCCATCTCGAATCAGGGGATAGAGCATTCTCTCTGGCAAATTCATGCTTTTCGAAAGCGAATATCAGGGAAACCCGGATTTACCTTTTCCCACCGCTGGACCATATTACCACCATAGTCAGAACGGCAGGAGTTGAAAAACCATGAAAAAGGCTCGTACTCACAGGAGGATATCATGGTTAAACTAAAGGTCGACCCCAACGTGGGCGGCGTGGGCTATGGCGGCAAGGAATATCCCATAATCAATGGCTTGGTTACGGTGCCGGAGAAGGTCGCCCAGGATCTTCTGAGCTTCGGCTGGGGATTTACCCTCAGTGCCGCAAGTGCCCCGGCTTTGAAAGAGGTGCAGCCGGATATGCAGCCGCCGCCGGAGGCTGCGCCGGAGCACAGTTCTTATGCCTCGCAATATTTGCAGGTTGCAGGTCTGGCAAAGACGGCCTCGGCTTGAACCAGGCCCAGTAGCGTTCCAGAAAGTTATTTAATTATTTTTTTATGAGCCGAACAAGGCAGGAGATACCATACTCCCGGGCAAGACCCGTAAGATTCCCACACCCAAAGAAAAAGGAGGCCAACAAAGTTGGCCTCCAGCCCTGCAAATCGTTGGCGGAAGTGCATGGGAATCGAACCCACCTACCCCCTTATTCAGAAGGTACACCGGATTTGAAGTCCGGGGGCCCCACCAGTGAGCCTGGCACTTCCTCCTGGGCTCTGAATATATCACAGCCTCAAATCAAAGCAAAACGCCAGAGGGCCTTTTGCCTAAGAGTTCCGGCCCCAGTTTTCAGAAATATTTCTCCCTGGCCCCAGCTTTGCGCTTATGTCCCTGTAATAAGGCTACCACTTCCTCATCGGAGACCTGGGTAAAATCATCGTAATAGTAGCCGATGGCCCCCCAAAAGGTCTCGGGAATGGACACAGCTACGAACTCATCAACTATTCCGGCAAACCTTTGGGCCGTCTCCTTGGGGGCGACCGGTACCGCCACCACCATCCTCGCCGGTTTTTCCCGCCGCAGTTTTTTGACGGCCACCAGCATAGTGGAGCCGGTGGCGATGCCGTCATCCACCAGGATGGCGATTTTGCCGGCGGCGCTGAGCGGCTGCCGGCCCCCGAGATAGAGTTGCCGTCTTCTGGCGGCCTCCTTAAGCTCCCTTTGCTGGGCCGCGGCGAACCAGTCCCGGTCCAGCCGGGCCAATTCTTCCTCCTGGACCACCAGGAGGCCGTCCTCGGCGATGGCCCCCAGTCCATATTCGGGGTTCCAGGGATGGCCGATTTTCCGGATAATGATCAGGTCCAGGGGGCAGTTCAGGGCGTCGGCGATCACCAGGGCCACCGGCACGCCGCCCCGGGGCAGGGCATAAACCACGGCGTCCTGGTTCTGATACCCGGCCAGCAAGGCGGCCAAGCGCCTGCCGGCGTCGACGCGGTCGCGGAAACGAACGCCTTCCGGATCCATGGCGGGCCTTCCGAATTTGGTGGTCCTGAAGCCCTGGCAAGAGAGAGGGCCCTGCAATTCTTCTAAGGCCCCACCTTTTAGCTGTCAAGCCGGTTCGTAGGGTTCTTCCGGGGGAGCCTCCTGGCGGCACTTTCCAAGCGCTGGCCGCCTGCGGGCCGGAAGCGCCCCGGGCGGCCCTGACCAAAGAAGCTAAAACTTGACGGACCGGGAAAATTCATTAATATTCTCAAGCGAAGGAAAGGGGATTGGTCCACAAGGACTAACGGGGGAACCTTTGCAGAAAATAACCTTGCTGTTCCTGGCTATGGTTCTGGCGTGCTGGACCCTGGCGGCAGGCCCGGCCACGGCCCAGGACGCCGGGGCCGCGGCCGGGCCGGAGCAGCAGGGGGCGCCGCCTGCGGCGGAAAAGAAGGAAGAGACGCCCACCACCTGCGGCCCCATAATCACCGACACCTGCATTCCCATCCGGGAGCATCAGGCCAGCCTGTCGGTCCAGGGGGCCCTGAACATCTTTGCGGCCGATTTCACGCCCAACTGGCGGGCCGTGAGCGCCAAGGGGAATTTCTACACCCTCAATATGCCGGTTAAGTTTACCTACGGCCCCGTCAAAAACTTGGAGACCTACATCGTGGCGCCCTTCCTCGTTTATTGGGCCAATGATGTGGACCGGGGGGCCGAGGGCCCGAACGGCGAGCGCTCCGCCGGTTACGCCGGGATTGGTGACATTACCACGGTGGCCAAATATTTGGTCCTGGAGGAAGGGGATATCCGGCCGGCGGTCAGCCTGGAAGGGGGGGTGGGCTGGCCCAGCGGCCACGCCTCGCATCTCAACCCGCAGTTCCTGGGGGTGGATGCCATCGGCACCGGGTCCTTCAACTTCACCACCGGCGTCAACCTGTTTAAATGGGTTAAGCCCTTCCTGCTCTATAGCAATATCTGGTTGAACAGCCCGGTTAACGTGTTCAAACTGAGTGGCAGCGACTTTCCCCAAGACGTCCGCAATCGGGAAAATGTGACCTTTAACCTGGCGGCGGAATATCCGGTTAACAAACAATGGGTGCTGCTGCTGGAGATGTTCAGCACCTGGGACTGGCAAAATTTCGGTACGGAATCCCTGGGATTCCAAACCCCCACCACCCTTTTGGGCTTCCTGCCGGGGATCGAATATCTCCCCACCGAAAAATGGAATTTCTCGGCCGGCTGCGGCGTCGACGCCATCGGCAAATACGGCAATCGCTACATCACCCCGACCGTTACGGTGTGTTACAATTTTTAACGGGGTCTGCCTGTGAATTTTTCGTGGTTGCGAGGCTGGCCTCCAGCCCCTCTTGGCTTCGGTGAACCTGATCCGGGAAACACGGAGAGGATCAGTCAGGGCTGCGCCAGCTAGTTGATATCTGGTAGTTTCTGCTGCCCTCAGCCCGCTTGCCCCCCCAACCTTAGTGGCTGCTCTTGACATGGCTCCCCTGGCACCTACCTTATAAGCATTCTCTAATCCTAGACCTCAAAGGGCCCGCGATCCCGAGCCCTCAATTTCGGTAATCGGGCCCACCGACTTGACGAACCAAGGCTTTCAGACCCCTGGCGTCAACAGGTCTGTTTCCTGACTTCAAGGAGGAAGAATTCGGGTCTTCCGATTTGCTGACCATAGCAACCAATAACCGTAATCGGAGGCAAAGGTGAGAGGTCTCTTTTTTCGAAACACCGGCTCCCTGGACAATCTCAAGGTTGAAGAGCTTCCCATGCCGGTGCTTGGAGCGGGCGAGGTCCTGGTGCAGGTCCTGGCCGCGGCCATCAACCCCAGCGATGCGAAGGGTGTCCTGGGGAAAATGGCGGAGACTAAAGCCCCCCGAGTTCCCGGGCGTGATTTTGCCGGCCGGGTGGTCTCCGGTGACCCCTCCTGGGAAGGAAGAGCGGTCTTCGGAACCGGAGGGGATCTCGGATTTGGCAGGGATGGCAGCCATGCCGAATTCGTGGCCGTCCCCGTGGAGGGGCTCGTGGAATTACCCCCGGACCTTGGCTACGAGCAAGCCGCGGCGATCGCCCTGGGTTATTTGACCGCGTTCGCCGGCATCGTCCGGGCGGGTGCGGTAAAGCCCGGAGAAACCGTCCTGGTCACCGGGACCACAGGGGCCGTCGGGTCGGCTGCGGCCAGGGTGGCGGGCTGGAAGGGGGCCCGGGTGCTGGGAACCATGAGGTCGAGCCGAGACCTCGGAAAGCGAGACGATCTTTCCAAGGTGGCATGGATCGACCTGGAATCTCGTCCTTTGCCGGAAGCGGTTAAGGAATTGACGGCAGGCAAAGGAGCCGACCTCATTCTGGATGTGGTGGGGGCCCCGCTCTTTGAGCCGTGCCTTGAGTCTCTGGCCCAAAGGGGGCGACAGGTTGCCATCGCCTCGGCGGGGGACCCCCGGGTGACCTTCAATCTCGTGGATTTCTACCACAAGGAAGCATCTCTCCTGGGGGTTGACACGTTGAAGTTGTCCTCGGGTGAGGCGGCTGAAATCTTGAAGGCGCTGCTCCCGGGCTTCCAGGAGGGTATCTTTTCTCCCCCAGCCATGGAGACGGTTTCTCTCGATGACGCTGTGAGGGCCTACCAGACAGTCCTTGCGGGAACTGCCGGGAAAAAGTTCGTTATCCGCTTCGGCTAGCGGGGGTCCTTACCCTGCGAAGAGTCTTGAAAGGAGAAACGGCCATCGCTTTTTTTTCCGGTAGAGGAAGTGGCCATGGAAAATAGGGTTAAATAAACTACTTTAGCAAAGGAGAACATCATGTCGAACCATTTCACCGGCCTGAACCTTGGTCCTCCCGAAGGGGACACTCGACTCGACCTCACCGATCTCTATGTCTTCCAAGTTCCTACGGACGCGTCGAGGACCGTGCTGATCCTTAACTGTAACTCCTTCGCCAAGGAGGCGGCGTTTCACCCCGATGCCGTGTACCGGATCAACATCGACAACAATGGTGACTGCGAGACCGAGGTCGCATTCAGCCTGGTATTCTCCGAGCCGCGAGACGGTCGGCAGCGTGCCACCGTCTACCTGGCAACCGGCCCCGAGGCCCGTATGCCTGAGCCCGCCGGGGAGGTGATCTTCAAGGACGTCGAGGTGTCGTTCGGCCCCGAGCCGCACATCCACAAGTCGGGCCCCTACACTTTATTCCTCGGACTTCGCAGCGACGCTTTCTTTATCGACTTCGCGGGAATCCTGAACCTGTTCGATTACAAGGGCGGAAAGAATTTCACCGGCCTCGAAGGAGCTCCGGACCCGAGCCGCTGGACCCGCAAAGACCTTTTTGCGAACTATAACGTGTTCAGCATGGCGTTTGAGCTGCCGACTCCTCTTCTCGGCGCCAACCCCGCGGTGCGCATCTGGGGGCGGGTTAGCATCCGCCGCGCCGGCAAGCTCGTTCCCGTCGATCGCTCCGGCCACCCGACCTTCGCAAACTTCTTCTTCACCGACGAGCTCAAACTGGAATTCAACCGAAGCGAGCCAGCTCAAGATCGGGAGCGCTTCCTCGACCAGATGATCCACACGCTGGAGCACGTTGGGGGCTACTCCAGCGCCGAGGCCAGGGCCTTGATCGATGCCGAAGGAGTGCTGCCCGACATGCTGAGCTTTAACCCCACCAAGCCCGGCGGATACCCCAACGGCCGCCTGCTCACCGACCACATCGTCGCGCACCGCCTGGCCATGCTCTCTAAAGGCAAGATTCCCCCCGACGGACTCGGGCCGCACACCGATCTGCTCGCGGGCTTCCCATACCTCGGCACACCGCACGCGCACCCCGACCCGCCCCCGGCGTAAGGGGGATAGTGGTCCGTGCCTGAGGTGCCCGGCTAGGCTGCATAAATGCTTTGCCTTTTTCCCTCCCCCTTGAGGGGGCGACAGGTGGGGGTGGTAAATTTATCTTTCATTTACCATATGTTGCCACCCTCCCCCCAACCCCCTCCCCTCTCAGGGAGGGGGGGTTATCTCAAATCTTTTGTTAAGATAATTGTGGGACATAACACTAGAGATCGGACCGCTCGGGTTGGTGAGGAGGTATTTATGAACCCCGGCAGGGACAGCGGCATCATTGACCTAGCCAGCAAGCAAACGGTTGACGAAACGGTCGGGAAGCTCAAAGGGATTCTGCAAGCGAAGGGAGTTACCCTGTTCGCCCTGGTCGACCACAGCGGAGAAGCCAAAAAAGTGGGCCTTGAAATGCGTCCAACCAAACTGCTGATCTTCGGGAGCCCTAAGGCAGGCACTCCCTTGATGCTGGCGGCCCCCAGCAGCGCCATCGACCTGCCCCTGAAGATTCTGGTCTGGGAAGATGGCCGGAAGGGGGTCTGGGTTTCCTACAACAGCCAGGAGTATTTGCAGAAAAGACATGGATTGCCGCAAGAGTTGCTGGCCAACCTGGCAGTAGTGGAGACGCTGGCAGCCAAGGCCGCAGAATAGAGATATCCGCTACCCTCTATTGTGCTCCCTCAGCCTGACCTGACCAATCCCAGAGAATGGGCGCCCTGCACCCTTGCCCGCCCGGGATGGGATGATTATCTAATTGCAATCTCAATGAATCTTCATCCTGAACGAACTTCAGCCAACAGCGGAGACTACCATGCGTAAGGTCAAAGACATCACCTACGATCTGCTTCGCCGTCTCGGGCTCACCACCATCGTCGGCAACCCCGGTTCGACCGAGGAAACCTTCCTCAAGAATTTCCCCCAAGATTTCCATTACGTCCTGGCATTGCAGGAGGCCAGCGTCATAGGGATCGCTGATGGCCTGGCGCAAGGACTCAGAAAGCCAGTCATGGTCAACGTGCACACCGGCGCCGGCCTGGGCAACGCCATGGGCTGCATTCTCACAGCCTATCAGAATAAAACCCCGCTAATCATTACGGCAGGTCAGCAAACCCGGGAAATGCTCCTCCTCGAACCGCTGCTGACCAACATCGAGTCAATCAATATGCCGCGGCCGTGGGTAAAGTGGAGCTACGAACCTGCCCGTGCCGTGGATATTCCGGCCGCCTTCATGCGTGCCTATGCCGCGGCTGTCCAGCAACCGAGCGGCCCGGTATTCCTCTCCCTACCCATGGATGACTGGGACAAGGAGATGGACGAAGTGGATGTCTTCCGCACCGTTGCCACCCGCGTCGGCCCAGATCCTCAGCGGGTGCAGGAATTCGCCGACCGCATCAACGCCAGCCGGAACCCGGTGCTCGTCTACGGCTCAGACATTGCCCGCAGTCGGGCTTGGGAAGCCGGCATCCGGTTCGCCGAGAAACTCAACGCCAAGGTCTGGGCGGCTCCCTTTGCCGAACGCACCCCCTTCCCTGAAAACCACCCGTTGTACGCCGGCGTCCTGCCTGCTGCCCTCGGTCCCATTGCCAGCGCTGTCAACGGTCAGGACCTGGTGGTCGTGGTCGGCGCTCCGGTCTTCCGTTACTACCCTTACGTGGCCGGACCATATCTCCCGTCCGGAACGCACCTGCTGCAGGTGACCGATGACCCGAATATGTCATCCAAGGCGCCCGTCGGCGACAGCCTGCTCTCCGACAGCCTCCTCTTTCTCGAACACGTCATCCCGTTTGTGGAGGCGCGCCGCGGTTCAACCCCTGATGTGAGCAAGCCTAAGCCTACTCAACCCGATACCCAGAGCCTGCCTCTATCGCCCGACGCGGTGTTTAGTCTCCTCACGCCGCTCTGTCCCGAGGAGTTTGTGCTGGTTGAAGAATCGCCGTCCAACGTCATAGAGCTGCATCGCCATTTTAAGATCGACAAGCCTGACAGCTTTTACACCTTCGCCTCTGGAGGATTGGGCTGGGATATGCCCGCGGCCTTGGGCCTGGCGCTCGCCGAAAAGATGTCGGGGCGCAATCGTCTGGTGGTCGCGGTCATGGGCGATGGTTCGTTCCAGTACTCGGTCCAGAGCCTCTACACGGGGGTGCAGCAGAACCTGCACGTCGTCTTCGTCGTGATGCGCAACGAAGAATACGCCATTCTCAAGGAATTTGCCGTGCTGGAAGAGACCCCCACCGTACCCGGACTCGATTTGCCGGGTCTGGATATCGTGTCCCTGGGCAAGGGCTATGGCGCCAACTCGACCTCCGCCGGAACGGCCGAGGAGGTCCAGCAGGCGTTTCAGGCCGCGCTCGCCTATAAGGGTATCAGCGTCATCGCCATTCCCATCACCAAGGGATTGCGCCCGCTGCTCGGTTAACGATTGCGGGGGCTCAGGCGGGTTCCCGCCCTACGGCTGATTACCGGGGATTGGGAGCGTTTCGCTACCTGAAGGCCGGTCAATAGCCGTTTGATCCTCAATAGAAGATAATGTGCCCCAGCGTCTATGTTCAGGCTCTTTGGACTAAACTAAGACAAAAAGAAAACGGAATTATCTGGTTTGCATACCCATATTCCTGATAACAAGCAGAAAAGTGCCTGTTAAGGCATGGATATTCTTAAAGTATTTGCTTGACTTGCCATAAAGTCTATGATAGCAAGGATTCTCAGTAGCGATATAGATGCAATCGTCTCTCAATCGCTATTAGGAGGGTCATTAATGCCACGGGAAAAATTTGTCATCCCGCCAGAAGAAATGGAAATCACCCTAGACCCGGATGTCCAAAAAATTCTTGAACTCATGGTAGTAAATGTGCCACCGGAAAAGCGGGTAGCAGTAGCCATTGCTGTAAGGGAATTGGCTGAACCGCTATGGAAAACTTTTGCGCGCCCCTCCGATCCTTTTGACCCAAGAACCATATTCAGGGGAGCTTACTTCCGCCGCGTGGAGGACAGGGTTTAGAAGGATAGTAATTAGGGTGAGCAGGGAAAACAATCAATTTCCATTTTGCTTTGTTATCGCAATTATGTTCGTGCGATGGTAAAGGGCCGCTTATGTGAACGATTTCAAGAGAACAACCTTCACAGCCTACACAGCGGTAAATCCCCGGGAAATTGGGGTCTTCTCCTTGTTCATATTCTTTGAAATGGAGATCAGCGCGTTCTTCTATGTAGTCACATTTTACACACCAAGCCATGGCTTCTTGTCTCCTTGGTTATGTAATTCGGCAAAATCACCTTGAGGATAGCAAAATGGAAATAACACACGAAATTATAGAGCAGTTAAAAATTGCCAATGAATTGTTGTTCCTACTCGCCCTTGCTGCTGAGGCATTATCAGAGGAAAACGAAATTCGACTAAGGCACCTTATTCCTTCAATGCCAAACGAAAACTGTAAAATCTGTTGGCATAATTACAGAGAAGTGAACATTATGCCAGACTGCGGAATGTGCAAGTTTAAACACCCAAATTCTCTCAGAGCGGCGGGGTTATCTTCCAGGTAGAAGCTCCGTGGCCTGGATATTTTTCACTCTCTATTTTGGCAAGAGCGTCTTGAAGGTTTGCCAAGCTATTAACGGCTAATATCAGGTTAGCTAGCGGAAGGGATTCCCCACAATTCGGACAAGCTAACGGCGTAGTCATCGTTAAGATGGTAATTCCTTTTAATTGAAACTCTGCTCCACAAGGACATACCAGGGACCAAAATCCAGATTTGGCATTGACCATCATCATGATTAAGTCTCCTTAAATTATTTATCATCCTGATTTTCTTTCTTTGATTCCCTCACGAAATATTTAGCTCCACCAATCTTCTTTTCCTTCAATTTCCGCGGATCAACCCGCATAATTGCCCGGAGCACATCTTCGAGCTTGTGGCCGTAGAATGAGATTGGCTTGAGACGTTCTTTTTTATCGGTCATTATTAGTCCTCTTCGCCTTGGTCATTTCTTTCGATTGGAGACATTAATATTGGGGCTGGTGATGCTCCAGGAGGTAGTATAGTGCCATCTAAGGGTCCGCCAATTATCATGCCTCCTTCTGCGGTGGGTGGTAATAAGGTGCCCTCCATCGGCCCCCCGATAACCATACCTCCCTCATTACCAGGCAAGATGGTGCCATCTAGGGGTCCGCCAATTATCATACCTCCCGAGGGAGGATTCATTGAAGGAGGGTTCACATCCCCAGCCGTCGCCGTAACGGCCAGTCCCAAAAACGCCAGGACCATTATGATACTTTTCACTTATTACTCCTGTATGAATTTGATACCCGCCAGCTAAAGCTATCGCGTTTATCCTACTTCACTTCGTAGGATAACCAATCAAAAGGTCTATCCATTGACATTATTTCCTGGATTGTTTTATCAAGTTTATCTTGTCTGATGGCAAGATCAACAAACAATGGTTCTTTGTTGAAATATAATATTGAACTCAAGTCCCTAAAAACACCCATCATAATCATATCTTTACTGATTATTTCCCATTTATTAAACGATGCAGATGGTCTTTTTCCATAAATATCTACATATTTGGCGATTATTTCCGCAAAAGGCTGATAATACCCATTGGCATCATTTTGCATTTCAATATCATAATCAATTGGTTTAATGTGGTTTTGTCTTTTGCCTTCTTGTATAAGTGTTTCAACTGCTTTTGTTAGTGGCATTAGTTGTTGTTCGTTATTGTTGACAGACTTAAACCAAGGTATCCGCCATCTCATTATTGCAAATAAGGCCAGGATTGCGGAAATAATCCAGCATGAATATGCCCCGTAAATACTTTCCCATCCGCTCAATTTGAACCCCACGCCCACCAAAAGGGCAATGAGAGACCAAATTGCAGGATGACCCACGACGGTTTTATCTCCTTGGAGATGATTAAGGACATACTTGACTTCCCCTTCCTCATGATTTATAGTGACCATGAGCAAGGAAAGGTCAAATAGGTTAGAGAAAAGGACAAGCGCAAGTCGGCCCGTCACAGCTATCAAGCGCTCATCCTAATCCTCAAACAGTCCTATGATAGTCCTCTGCTTTTAGCCCTCTGGGTTAATGGCTTTATACATAAGCCGTTTTCCCTCACTACCCCGAATTGCCGCTTCGGTCCTTTCTCCATCATCGGTCTTTCTGTAATTCCACCTAAAGGAAAATTCATCGCAATATCTGTGCAGGTGGATTTTCGAGACATGGTGGAAGGCCCCGTGGATACCCCTTTTCAACAGGGCGAAGTAGGATTCCACGGTGTTGGTCGAAACATCGCCGCGCGCAAATTCCTTTCGGTTATGCCTGACGGTTTGATGGCCGCCGGAAAATGCGCTGCCAATTCCCCGGTATCCCAGCCAATCATCGGTCATTATCCGGGAATCTTTATGGACAACTTCTTTGATAGCACCGTGCAAATTTTTAATGCTCAGCCGTTCCATGGGCATAGAAATCGCATTCCCATTTCTCTCCACAAGGGCAAGAACCGGAGCCTTGCTGGTTCCGCGACCCCTTTTGGGGAAGGGTTTGGGGTTTTCTGATTCGCCTCTGTTCTCTCTGGGCTTGCCGCCCACATAGGTTTCGTCAACCTCCACGGTCCCGCTCAAGAGTCTTAACATCGGGTCTTCATTCATCGCCATGCGGATTCTGTGAGCCAGGTGCCAGGCGCTTTGATAGGAACCCAGGCCGAGACTCCTTTGAAGCTGCAAAGCGGAAATTCCCTTTTTGGAAGAACACATGAGGGAAAAGGCGATGAGCCATTGGCGGATCGTGATATGGGAAGATTCCATGACAGTCCCTACGGTCACGGTAAAGGGTTTCCGGCAAGCCGCGGCCGTGCATTTATAGAGGCCGTCGCGGTGAGATTCCCCATTGATCGGCCACGCTCCCTGATTGCCGCAATGGGGACAGACGGGGCCATTGGGCCAGAGAATTTTCTCAAGATAGTCGCGGGCTTCTTCCTCTGTCAATTTGGAGATTTCGCTTAGATTCATCTTCGTTTCCCCTTATACCGCATTTTCTGGTATAAATATAATACATTTTCCTGGGTATGTCAAGCAGATAATTCCGAAAGAAAATTAAAGAATAATAATGCTGGAGAAAATTTTTTTGGGGATGTTGGTTTTGGTGCCGGTGACGGTGGCGGCCCATTTGGGGCGCGCCCCTGCAGGACTCCTGTTTTTTCTGGCGGCGCTGGCTATTGTGCCGCTCGCCAAATTCATCGGGGAGGCGACGGAAGGGCTGTCGGTCCGCGTCGGTTCTGCCCTGGGAGGACTTCTTAACGCCACTTTTGGAAACGCCACCGAACTCATAATTGGCATTTTGGCGCTGCAGGCAGGTCTCCTGGAAGTGGTGAAGGCATCCATCACGGGTTCCATAATCGGGAACCTGCTTTTGGTTTTGGGCTCTTCGATATTCCTAGGCGGTTTCAGATACAAAAAACAAAAATTCAATAAAACCGCGGCGATGGCCAGTTCTTCGACCTTGCTGCTGGCTACGATTGCCCTCGTTATTCCGGCGATTTTTTATCAAACGGCCCCGAACGCCGGACAGTCGGTAATCGTCAGACTGTCGGTATTTGTGGCTATTTTCATGCTGGTCGCCTACTTTGCCAGCCTTTGGTTCGCCCTTTATACGCATAAACATCTCTATGCGGAAGAGGTTGGCAAAAACGCAGAGGCGAAGTGGAGTGTCCGGAAATGCGTGGTGATTCTCCTCCTCGCCACCGTGGCAGTTGCCTGGATGAGCGAAATTCTGGTGGGGTCCATCGAGCCGGTCGTAAAAAGTTTCGGCTGGACGGAGCTTTTCATCGGCGTGATCTTTGTGGCCATCATTGGCAATGTCGCCGAACACACCTCAGCGGTCACCATGGCCCTCAAAAACAAAATGGACCTGGCGCTGCAAATTTCCATAGGCTCGACGACCCAAATTGCCATGTTCGTGGCGCCCATCCTGATTCTGGCGAGCCTTTTTTGCCGCTCACCGATGAGTCTGGTATTCAATATTTTTGAACTGGCGGCGATTATCCTTTCTGTGATGATTGTGGGGCTCATAACCGAAGACGGCGAAAGCAACTGGTTTGAAGGGCTGCAGCTTCTGATGGCTTACGCCATCATGGCAGTGGCCTTCTTTTTCCATCCGTAAAAAATAAGAATAAAATCATTTAAGACGCTAAAAAGCCTTGGTGATATTCTTCGGGGGCAAGATACGGGACCGCGATTTCTTAGGGATTTACCGGTTTGGCGGGCGGGGGATAGGCAAACAGATCCTTTAGCTCAAAATTGGGCCCGTGTTTGGCAATAAGATCTTCAGCCTCGGCGGATATCACTTCGGGGTCGGGCTCTTTGCCAACCAGGTTCTGAAATATCTTGTGCAATTCCTTGCGCAAATCCTCCAGGGCCTGTTGCTTTTCCCGGGAGACTGATGCATCTATACCGGTATTCATGGTTCCTCGCCTTCCTTGACCATAAGTAGCTGGTCCCCCCCCAATGGCTGTTCAGACGGAACAGATGGGCCCTTCCGGATATTTGAATTGGAGCCAGCCGCAAATTTCGAGAATCCAATGCCTGGTTTCTCCGATAAACTTCAAGCCCTTCAAAGGAGAGCCGGTAAAACACCATTCCCGGCTGGCGGAATTGTAAAAGATCTTGTCGCGGAAGAGCCAAATCTCCCCGGGAGCATCCAGCGCCTCTGCCGCCTCGACCACATAGTCCGTAGGATCCATGATCTCCCCCTTTGGCCCCCCTTTTAATTCTGAGCCTTTGCCAGGCATTATCTCTCCTCCTTGTTTCCCTTTGGCTTCAAAGAAATTAAATATTCATTCCATGTTTGGACCGTCGCCGGCCTTTCTGGGGTGAGGGGTGGCTTTGCATGGGTATTCGCAGGGGCGGACCCATGTGACCGCCCTGTAGGGGCGGGTTTAAAACCCGCCCCTACAAGACCCAAATGGGTTCAACCGAACCGGCCGGTAATATAATCTTGAGTTTTCTGCTGCGAGGGGTTAGTGAAGATTTTCTGGGTGGGACCGGACTCGTAGATCCTCCCTTGCCAGAAGAAGGCGGTATAATCGGAAACCCGGGCCGCCTGCTGCATATTATGAGTCACGATGACGATGGTGTAGGTCGACTTCAGGGTCTGGATCAATTCCTCGATTTTGGCCGTGGCAATGGGATCGATGGCCGAGGTCGGCTCATCCATCAATAAGACCTCCGGCTCCATGGCCAGGACCCGGGCCAGGCACAGCCGCTGCTGCTGGCCGCCGGATAGGGCCGTCCCCGGGCGGTGCAGGCCGTCCTTGACCTCATCCCAGAGGGCCGCCCGGGTTAAGGCCTCTTCCGCCCGGTCCAGCAATTCCCCCCGGTTCAGGCGGAAGTGCATCTTGAGACCGTAGGCCACGTTGTCAAGGATGCTCATGGGAAAGGGCGTGGGTTTCTGGAAGATCATCCCCACCTGGCGGCGCAGTTCCATGAGGTCATAGGAGGGGTCCAGGATATTTTTGCCGTCCAGCAATATCTCCCCGCTGGCTCGATGTTCTCCATAGAGCTCGTAGATCCGGTTGTAGATGCGAATATGGGTCGATTTGCCGCAGCCGGAAGGCCCGATGATGGCCGTCACCCGGTTGCGGGCGATTTCCATGTTATTATCGACCAACGCCTGCTGGTTTCCATAAAAGAAGTTCACTTGGCGGGCGATGATCTTAATGGACCTTTTCGAGCCTGCAAAGGCTCCCGCAGATTCTTTATCGGCGGCGCCGTCCAGGGGGAAAAGGGTTGGGTCTGCGGTAAGGGAATCATCCATGGTGGCATTTTCTCCGGGCGCCAGGGGAACGATCTGGGATCGGGACCGCGGTGACTGGGATTATTCGAGGGGCAGGCATGGCGGCACTTTGGGAACGGGTCCCTTCCGGGGAATTTCAATTTCCTGATCTATTTTAATAGTGGATTGTTAAGGATTTATGAGGATTGGGTTAGGAATTGGATATTTTGGAGTTTAGCGACTGAATCGAGATCAGTAGCGAGAAAGCGCATCTCTGGGTCCAGGAAAAGGGGAAGGGGCTTCAGCCGATTCTATCAGGCAGCACAGATTTTGGTGCTGAAGCATAATTCTATTGACTTAGCCTTTCCAACTGTAGGATAAAAAAATCATAAGGAGAGGGGGAATACCCATTATCTCCAGAAATATTAACCAATGATGGAGTAAAGTCAATGTTGCCATGTAATATTTTTCTTAGAATAAAAAACATGTTTATAAAGAAAGCTATTCATCCAAGGATCGAGGCCAATAGCTCATTAATCGAAACAAGAGACTTTAAGATGAAAAATCCACAAAAACCATCGCCTATTGATATTAGCAAGGCAAAGACAATCTCTCTTCCTCCGCTCCCATTAACAATAGATAACTCAGATGAAGAGTTAGATAGAATCAAATATACGGTGTATTGGAATCAGTTTAATAAAGGTCTTAATTATTATAAAAACAAAAGATATCAAAAGGCAAAAGAAAGTTTTCTAGATAATTTAAAATCGCAACATCTTTCATCATCATGCCATATACAGCTTCTCAGGACATACAGAAAAATAATTGATCAATTTATTTCTAACCATAAATATATTAATGCAAAAGAAGAATTATTGGAAATGTTTTCCAACTGCCCCAATACCACAAATACGGATATAAGAAAGTTTAATAAATTGATTGATATAATGGGAGCAAAAGAACCTGGGCAAATCATAGAAAAGAAAGAACTATATGTTGATATTGAACCAGATTATATGATTGAATCTGAACATATATTTCTTATATTGGAGTGCAAAAAACCAAGAAACCTTAATTTGCCATTAAATAATATATCAGCTATTTATAATCTGATAAGGCGTTCTGACTTAATTCCAAATTCGTTGCCGCATCTTTCCTTTGACACAAATCACTTAGCATTTAATAAAGTTAGTACTATCCCTCATATAGTACAAGATATTTATCGGTTTAGGGAATCTCTAAAACGAAATGCATTTATTGTCAGTTCGACAGATTTGACAATTTATTTATATGATTACAACTTGAATTTATTATATTCGTTTGATGCTTCCCGGGTCTCACAACATTATAATCATTTACGTCGTATTGAATTAGCTTCAAACTTAAATTATTTCATGTTCACAAATATTGATAAAGCATACTTATTAGATTCAAAATTTAATTTATTTGCATGCTGGGAAGTTCCCCATCAAGAAGGATGGCGTAAGGTTAAAACAGGTACGGATAAATCATTAAACGATATGCAGGTGGAAAAATACCAAAATCTATTTGGATTGACTGAAACGTTTACCAAAGAGGAAGTCAAAGCAGCGTTTCGCAAACTTGCATTCCAATATCATCCTGATACGAATCCTGGCGATCCCCATGCCAATGATAAAATGACTGAAATAATAGAAGCATATGAATATCTTACGAAAGAAGAGGCAAAAACTGCTTTTAGGGGAATGCAGGAAAGAGAATATTGGGAAAAAGTAATAGATACTCACAAAATTGAAGTAGCGGGAATTAATTTAACTATAACTTTTTCCATGGGTGGGTCTGGACAAGATTGGATATATGGTTCAGGAATGTCGGACGATGGTTCAAGAATATATTTAGGTTGTTACTCAGGCAGAACATATCAGATAAATAGAGATGGCATAGCAGAAAAAATATATGTAATTCCACCTGATAAAGATGGTTCTTATGGACAAACAAATCCTGTCGCTTATGTTTTGGAACAAAATAGCTATGTATATATTTTATCCAGTTGGTATTTATATATACTTAACAATGACAAATTGGTGAAATACTTAAAACTTGATAAAGCAGAGGTGAAATGGTTTGACTCAGGGTTTATTGTTAAAATAAACAACGAAATAAAGGTTTATCAAAACAATGGAGATATATTGGGATGCTTGTCAACTAAGGGGAGAATTAATAATATTTGCTTCAAGGACCATGTATTATTGATTGAGACGAATAATAAAGCGTTTAGTTTTTATGTTAACTTTAATAATTAATAATTTTTGGTTCCCTTCCGCCTATCTGGTACTCAACTTTGGCTTACCCCCCAATGGCTTATCCTTCCTTCCCATGGCAAATATCCAAAAATTGGCCCCACGGCTCTCCTAGCAACAAAAAAGTTTTCCCTATGCTGGAATAGAAAATATTTTCAATATCTGAGAATGTTGGATTTTTTGGTGAAGGCAAGCCAGAGGAAAGATGGGTGTAAGATGGAACGCGAAATGACAAAAGATGGCACGCGAAATGACAAAAAATGAGGGGGAGAAAAAAAGGGCACAAATCCCCTCTGGCTCGTGAGGTACTGGCGGGAAGGCGGGTAAGGCGTCAATATTCTTGGGGAATGGAGCTAAATCGTCAGTAAAAGGGGCGCATAAAGAGCCTCCATATAAGGATGCCGACATTAAATAACAGGAAACCGAAACGATCAAGAAAAATATGGGTCCGCGAGGTGCCTGCCCTTTATTTTGGCGAGCTCTCATTTTTTCGAAACCTCGCGCCGCACCTTGGCTTCTCCCTTTTTTGCCCTAAAGGTGATTTGCGTTGTCATTCCTGATAGTTGGCCTCATTGTCCGCGCAGCACCTTTTTCGCCCAAGGTGCGGCGCGAGGTGCGGCGCGCTGACGCCCATTTTTTGCCGCGACTTTCTCACGAAAGCCTTGCGTTTGGTGAATTTGTCCTCGCCGGCGCCCTAAAATACATTTGTCATTTCGCGTTACATATTTACTTTTAACTGCCAGTTTTTATGCACTTTTGCCATTTTTCTGCCTCCCCCATCCGCACTCCAAACACCCCGATATCCTTTATCTTTTCCCGTTTTCTTCCTCCTTCGAACGATTGTCATTTCTCACTCCCCCCTCCAATGGGGTGGGATGGGAGGGAGATGGGAGTAATTTAGGGCCGATGAGGGAAAATGATATAATAGAAGCAGAAGGTGGTGTGAGGAGTGGTTGCATATTGCGGGACGTAAATATTACTGGCTGGGGGAGGAGGATTCGAACCTCCATCGGCGACTCCAAAGGCCGCTGTCCTGCCATTGGACGATCCCCCAGGATGGGTGAGGCGCAGGGTGGCAATCCCGGGTGAGGCGGTGTGCGAACCTAGAAATTATAAGGTTAATTTTTAAAGGCGCGCAAGTATTTTGTCCGGTTTGCCCGTTGGAGGAGTATGCCCCCGGTCCGTCAGGCGGGTCCAGGCCAGGGATACCGCGCCAGCCCCCGGCTGCCGGGAAAGGTTAGCCTGCCCCCGCGGCTTAGCGGCGCCCCCGCCGCCCCGGTTGCGTTTGCTCAGGGATGGCATATAATTGTGAATAGTTTCACGCGAAGCGGAGGCAGGACCCCGTGAGTTTCCTGATCGCCATGGCTGGAAAGGGCGGCACCGGCAAGACCACCACCGCCGGCATGTTGCTGCGCTATCTGGTGGAACAGGGAAAAACCCCGGTGCTGGCGGTGGACGCTGACGCCAACAGCAATTTCAACGAGGTCCTGGGGCTGAGCGTCGACCTGACGGTGGGCCAGGCCCGGGAGGAGATGAAAAAGGGCGGCGGCCTGGTGGAACTCACCAAGGACCAGCTCATTGAAATGCGCATCAACCAGGCCCTGGTGGAGGCCGACGGCTTCGATCTCATCAGCATGGGCCAGCCGGAGGGACCGGGCTGCTACTGCGCCGCCAACCACATGGTGGCCCGCTTCATGGACATCCTGGCCAAGAACTACCCCTACATCCTCATGGATAACGAGGCCGGCATGGAGCACATGAGCCGGCTCACCACCCATGAAGTGGACCTGCTGCTGCTGGTCTCGGACCCCTCCTGGAGGGGAATCCAGGCGGCCAGCCGCCTCCAGGACCTGGCCCGGTCCTTGAAAATCGTGGTGGGCCGGGCGCAGCTCATCGTCAACCGCGCCGGGGGCGGCCTGAGCGAGAAGGCCGCGGCGGAGATCGCCTCCCAGGGTCTGGAACTGGCCGGCCTCATCCCCGAGGATCCCCTCATCGCGGCCTTCGACAGCCAGGGGACGCCCACCTACCAGCTCCCCGCCGATTCCCCAGCTTTAAGAGCAGCTTATGAAATCTTTACCAGATTAATACCTTGAAAGCGCGGCGCCGCGGCTGGTCACGTGATTTTTTACTTGACAGAGAGACCTATTAATTATTATTTTCACAATGTATTCTACACCTCCCCTGGTTTAAATAAAGTAACAACCCCGGCAATTCCGGAAAATTTAAGGAGGGAACTACCTTGGCCTTTGAGATTCCCAAGCAGATTTATTCTGGCTCGATCAAAACCGTAACCATTGGCAAAGGCGAAAAAGCCATGACCCTGGGAGGCGAAACCTCCTACCCCTTTTATGTCTTTGAAGGGGTGATGCCCAATAAGCCCCGGATTGCCATGGAGGTGTGGGATAAGGACCCGGGAGAAGAGTGGGCTGCTCCCGCCTATGCCGCCATCAAGGACGTGGCCAAAGACCCGGTGGCCTGGGCCCAGAAATGCATCAAGGATTTTGGGGCCGAAGCCATCGCCTTGATCCTCAATAGCACCGACCCCAACGGGGACAACGCCAGCCCCGAGTCGGCGGCGGCCACCGCCAAGAAAGTGGCGGCGGCCATCGACGTACCTCTCATCGTCTTCGGCACCAGCGCCATGGAAAAGGATGCCGAAGTGCTGCCGGCGGTGGCGGAGGCCTGCGCTGATAAAAGCATCGTCATCGGCCCGGTGCAGGACAAGAACTACAAGAAGATCGGCGCCGCGGCCCTGGCTTATAACCATACCATCATCGCCAACTCACCCATCGACGTCAACCTGGCCAAGCAGTTGAACATCCTCCTGGGCCAGCTCGGGGTTCCGGACACCCGTATCCTGGTGGACCCCACCACCGGCGGTCTGGGCTATGGCATGGAGTATTGCTATTCCGTCATGGAACGGGACCGCATGGCGGCCCTGACCCAGGAAGACGATAAATTGCAGCTCCCCATCATCAATTATGTAGGTCAGGAAGTGTGGAAGGTGAAGGAGTGCAAGCAGACCAATGAGGAAGCGCCGCAACTGGGCGACCAGACCAAGCGGGGCATTCTTATGGAGGCCATAACCGCCACGAGCCTGCTCCTGGCCGGAAGCGACCTCCTCATCATGCGCCATCCGGAATCGGTGAAACTCGTAAAATCGATGATCCAGGAACTGGCCGCCTAAGGTGCCGGCGGCTATTCTGGAGGAGAACTATTTCCTAGTCCCGGAGCCGGCCTTTTAACGAAGCTAAATATGGACGCACCCTGAAGGCGGGCTCTTTTGCCAAGAGGGGCCATGAAGGCCGCTCTGAAAGTAAGAAACTGGAGGATTACGTAATGGCTGAACAAGATTTTGACAAACTTACCATTGATCCCGCCACCAAGGCAATGATGAAGAAGGCGCAGGCGGAAGGTGTTGAGACAATTTTTGATCGCGCCCAAACCATGAAGCCCTGTCCCATCGGGGCCGAAGGGGCCTGTTGCCGCATCTGCGCCCAGGGTCCCTGCCGGGTGCCGCCACCCAAGAAGAAAGAGGGCGAGAGCGGCGAGGAGAAGAAGCAGCGCATGGGTCTGTGCGGGGCCACCGCCGAGACCATCGTGGCCCGGAACTTCGCCCGCATGGTCTGTTCCGGGGCCGCGGCCCATAATGACCATTCCCGCGGGACCGCCTTGTTGTTTAAGGAGGTGGCCCACGGCAAGGCCCAAGGTTATGAGATTAAAGACGTGGCCAAGCTGCGCCGGGTAGCTCGGGACTGGGACGTGGCCATCACTGAAGGCGAAGGCGAAGAGGCCAAGCCCCGCTCCAAAGAGGTCATTGCCCAGGAATTGGCGGACAAGGTCTTGTTGGAGTTCGGCCAACAGTCCGGGGAACTTACCTACCTCAAGAGGGCTCCCCAGAAACGCCAGGAGATCTGGCGGAAGCTGGACGTGGCGCCCCGGGGTTGCGACATCGAGATTGTGGAACTGATGCATCGCACCCACATGGGCGTTGACCAGGAATACCACAACATCATCAAGCAGTGCAGCCGCACCGCCCTGTCCGACGGCTGGGGCGGCTCCATGATCTCCACCGACCTGCAGGACATCCTGTTCGGCATGCCGGTGCCGGTGGCCGGCGAGATCAACCTGGGCGTCCTCAAGGAAGATCATGTCAACATCATCATCCACGGGCATGAGCCCCTCCTGCCCGAAATGATCTATGTGGCCTCCCAGGAGCCGGAAGCGATCCAATATGCTCAGAACAAGGGCGCCAAGGGCATCCAACTGGCGGGCATGTGCTGCTCGGCCAACGAGATCCTCATGCGCCACGGCATCCCGGTGGCTGGCAACTACTTGCAGCAAGAGATGGCCATCATCACCGGCGCAGTGGACGCCATGGTGGTGGACGTGCAGTGCGAGATGCAGTCCCTGGCCAACGTGGCCAAATGCTACCACACCAAGCTCATCACTACTGATGACCGGGCCCGGATCGAGGGGGCGACCATGCACATCCCCTTTGACGAGCACCATGCCCTGGACGTAGCCCGGAAGGTGGTGCGGGAAGCCATCGACAACTTCCCCAACCGTAAGGCGCCGGTGCTGATTCCCTCTATCAGCCATCCCACCGTGGTGGGCTTCAGCTACGAGACCATCCAGTACCTGCTGGGGGGCTCCATCCGGGGCTCTTATTACACCCTGAACGACAACATCATCAACGGCCGGGTGCGGGGCGTGGCCGGGGTGGTGGGCTGCAACAATTGCCGCACCATGCATGACAACGCCCATCTCACCATGATCAAGACGTTGCTGAAGAACGACGTCATCGTGCTTTCCACCGGTTGCTCCGCCATGACTGCGGGGAAATTCGGGTTGTTGAGCCCGGAATCGGCGAAGGAGTTTTGCGGCCCCGGCTTGGCCGAGGTTTGCGAGACCGTGGGCATCCCGCCGGTGCTGCACATGGGGTCCTGCGTGGACAACTCCCGCATCCTGATGGCGGCCACCGCTTGTGTCAAGGCCGGCGGCCTGGGGACCGACATCAGCGACCTGCCGGCGGCGGGCGCGGCCCCGGAGTGGATGAGCGAGAAGGCCATCTCCATCGGCCAGTACTTCGTGGCCTCAGGGGTCTACACCCTCTTTGGGGTCACCTGGCCCACCACCGGCTCCGAGCTCTTGACCGACTACCTCTTCAAGGGTATCGAAGAAGAGCTGGGCGGCAAGTGGGACTTCGAGCCGGATCCGGAATTGGCGGCCAAAAAAATGATCGCCCACATCGACCTGAAACGGAAGGCGCTGGGCATCGACAAGGCCCGGGAACGCGTGCTCATGGATATGGACATGCGCCGCAAACTAGAAGCCGCCGCCGGCGACGAGTAGTGAGGCAGGCAGGGGCCGTTCCCCGACAAAAAAAGGCAAAAAGGGAGAACGGTCCCTTTCAGATAAATTCCTTTAAGAAAAAGGAAGAAGGAGGAAGCAACAGTGTCGAAAATCATTATTTCCGCCGCCATCCGAGGGGCCCACAAGATCGTCGATAAATGCGCGGCCAAGTTGGATGAAGCCATCCAGAAATATGGCGAAAATCAGGAAATCGGTTTTCCCAATACCGCATATTATCTACCCATTATCTACTCCTTGATGGGCACCAAGATTGAGAAGCTCAAAGACGCGGTGCCGGTGATGAAGCGCTGCAAATCCCTGCTGCCGCCGGTGCCGGCTGAGCACAACTACCTGCCCTATTTAGGACCTGGCCTGGACGCCGGTCTGGCCACCCTGTTCGCTGAAGAAATATTTGAGGCTATCCGTTACGTGGAAGCCCCCGATTTTTACTGCGGCGGGGAGGAAGTCTATAGCAAAGGCGACACCAAGATCTGGCTGGGCGCCGCGGATGACACCATCTTCCGGAAACGCGGCATCGAGTTCGTGGACGGCTCCGCTCCGGGGTTCGCCGCCATTGTCGGCGCCGCCCCCTCGGTCCAGGAAGCCGTGGACCTGGTGACCGAATACCAGAAAAAGAACCTCTACATCTTCTGCGCCTCCAAATCGATTGACGGCAAGACCTCGGTGCCGGAACAACTCCTGGAAGGCGGGGTCCAGGTGGGCTGGCCCACCCGGATCGTGCCCTTCAGCCCGGATATCTCCGGGGCGGTCTTCGCCCTGGGCTTCGCCAACCGGGCCGCCATGGCCTTTGGCGGCGTCAAACCGGGGGCGGCCCTGAAGATGCTGCTTTACAACAAGGACCGCATCTTTGCCTTCGTCAATGCGGTGTCCAAGATTTCCGACGAATGGTATGCCAACGCCGCCGGCGCTATCAACTGGGGCTTCCCCACCATCACCAACCAGGACATCCCCCAGGTGCTGCCCACCGGTATCTGCACCTATGAGCACGTGGTGAGCAACGTGCCCATGAAGGAACTGGGCCAGAAATCGATCGAAGTCCGGGGCCTCAAGGTCTCGATCACCGAGATCGACATCCCGGTGAACTTCGGCGCGGCCTTCGAGGGCGAGCGCGTCCGTAAGGACGACCTCTACCTGGAGTGCGGCGGCGGCAAGACCCAGGCGGTGGAGCTGGTCACCAGCAAACGCATGGATGAAGTGGAAGACGGCAAGGTGGAGGTCATCGGCCAGGACATCTCCGACCTGCCCACCGACAAGATCCCGGCCCGGCTGCCCATGGCCGTGCTGGTGGAAGTGGCGGGCCGCAACTTCCAGCCCGACTTCGAGCCCATCCTGGAGCGGCAGATTCACCACCTGGTGAACTACGCCCAGGGCATCATGCACATCGGGCAGCGGGATATCGCCTGGTACCGCATCGGCAAGTCCGCGGTGGAGAAGGGCTTCAGCCTGAAGCACATCGGGGTCATCCTGCACGCCAAGTACCACCAGGACTTCGGCGCCATCTTCGACAAATGCCAGGTGAAGATTTACACCGACAAGGACAAGGTGGACGAGATTACCGCCAGGGCCCGCAAAATCTACCATGAGCGGGATGCCCGGGTGGAGAACATGCGGGATGAAACCACCGAGACCTACTACTCCTGCACCCTGTGCCAGTCCTTCGCCCCCAACCATGTCTGCGTGGTCAGCCCGGAGCGCACCGGCCTATGCGGCGCCTACAACTGGATGGATTGCAAGGCCTCCTTTGAGATCAACCCCACCGGCCCCAACCAGCCCGTCGAGAAGGGCGAGATCCTGGATGAGAAGATGGGGATGTGGCAGGGGGTCAACGACTTCGTCTTCAAGGCCTCCCGCCAGAAGGTGGAGAAATACAACTTCTACAGCCTGGTCTATGATCCCATGACCACCTGCGGCTGCTGCGAGTGCATCTCGGCGATCCTGCCCATGTGCAACGGCATCATGACCGTGAACCGGGACTATACCGGAGAGACCCCCTGCGGCATGAAGTTCACCACCCTGGCCGGCGTCATCGGCGGGGGCCAGGTCACCCCGGGCTTCGTGGGCCACAGCAAGTTCAACGTCACCCAGCGGAAGTTCGTCCGGGGTGATGGCGGCCTGAAAAGGGTGGTCTGGATGCCCAAGTCCCTGAAAGAGGAACTGCGGGAACGGCTCCTGGCGCGGGGCGAGGAAGAGGGGCTCCCCGACCTCCTGGATCGCATCGCCGATGAAAGCGTGGGCGTCACTGAAGATGAAATCCTGACCTTCCTGACGGAGAAGAACCATCCAGCCTTGAGCATGGATCCCATTATCGGCTAACCCCGAAGGGGGCCTGGAGGTGCTCCCCTCCTGGCCCCCTTCTCACCTGAAGGGCGGGTGGGGGGAGGCGGTCCGGCCGACTACCCGCGCTGGCCACCAGCCATGGATAAGGAGAGAGACGATGGCTTTAACAGGAATCGAAATCTTCAAACTGCTCGCCAAGACTAACTGTAAGGAATGCGGCTTCCCCACCTGTTTGGCCTTTGCCATGGCCCTGGCCAGCGGTAAGGCGGATTTGGACAAATGTCCGTATGTGTCGGAGGAAGTGCGGGAGAAGCTGGCCGAGGCCTCGGCGCCCCCTATCCGGCCGGTGAAGATTGGCATGAAGGACGGGGTCAAGACCGTCGGCGGCGAAACCGTGATGTTCCGCCACGAAAAGACCTTCTTCAATCCCACCCTGATCGCCGGGCTGGTCACCACCGCCATGGCCGACGCCGAGGTCGACAAGAAGCTGGACCAGTTCATGAAGTTGCAATATGAGCGGGTGGGCCTCATGCTGCGGCCGGAACTGATAGCCATTCACGACGAGAGCGGCGACGCCGCCAAATTCGCAGCCCTGGTCAAAAAGGTGATGGAGAAGACCGACGCCGGTTTGATTCTTGGCAGTCACGATAACCCCGCGGTGGTCAAGGCCGGGGCCGAAGTGGCCAAGGAACGGAAACCCTTGATCGGTATCGCCACCCCGGCCAACGCCGACGCCATGGGCGCCCTGGCCAAGGAGTTGGGCCTGCCCCTGATCGCCAGCGCCAAGGGCTATGACGACCTGGCCGCCCTGACCACCAAGCTCACCGGCATGGGCCTCAAGGACCTGGTGATCGACAACGGCAGCCGCGGCATCAAAGAGGCCTTCCAGGACCAGGTAGTGATCCGGCGGGCCGCACTGGGGCCCAAGTTCCGGCCCTTCGGCTTCCCCACCATCTGCCTGCCGTACGCCATGACCAAAGACCCCATGATGGAAAAGCTCTACGCCGCGGTCTTCATCGCCAAATACGGCGGCATCGTGGTGGTCGACGACCTGTCCGCCGACGGTATCTTTCCCTTGCTGTTGCAGCGGCTCAACATCTACACCGACCCGCAGAAGCCCATGATCATCACCCCGGGCATCTACGAGATCGGCGCCCCGGGACCCGATTCCCCGGTGGCGGTCAGCACCAATTTCGCCCTCACCTATTTCATCGTCTCCGGCGAAATCGAAGGCAGCAAGGTCTCCACCTGGCTTCTGATTCAGGACACCGAGGGTCTGTCGGTGATGACCGCCTGGGCCGCCGGCAAATTCTCCGGCGACACCGTGGCCCACTTGGTCAAAAAGAGCGGCATTGCGGATAAGGTCAAGACCCGCACCCTCATCATCCCGGGTTATGCCGCGGGGATCAGTGGCGACCTGGAGGAGGAACTGCCCGATTGGAAGGTTGCCATCGGTCCCCGGGAAGCCTCCCACATCCCGGCCTTTTTGAAGAACCTGCAGTAATTTTGGGAAGCTCCTCAAGATACCCGGGGAGAACAGCCCGAGGCTGCCTCCCCCTTTATGCCATTGCCAAGAAGGGGATCACTTGATGAAAAAATTTTACCGCATCGGCGAAAACCTGAACGTGGTGACTAAGGTCTATGGCCAGGCGATGAAGGATCGCAACCCCAAGCCCCTCCAGGAGATAGCCCTGAAAGAGGCCGAGGCCGGGGTCGATTTCATCGACGTCAATATCGGCCCGGCCCGCAAGGGGGGAGATGAGTTGATGGCGTGGCTCGTCAAGGCCATCCAGGAAGTGGTGCCCAACATTCCCCTGGCCCTGGACACCTCCAACATCGCCGCCATGGAGGCTGGCCTCAAGGTCCACAAGGGCAAGGCCATCATCAACTCCATCATGGCCCGGCCCGAGCGCATGGACGGCATGATGCCCCTGGTGCGAAAATACGACGCCTACATGATCGGTCTGTTGTGGGGACCCGAAGGTATGCCCCGGGATGAACACGAACGCGGCATGCTCACCGCCGAAATCCTGGCCAAGGCCGCGGAATACGATATCCCCAACGAGGATATCTGGTTCGACCCCATCATTGCGCCGCTGAACATCCAGCAAAATCAGCTCATTGCGGGGCTGGAATACATGAAGATGCTCCAGGATATGGCCCCGGGGGCCATGTCCACCTGCGGCCTCTCCAATTCTTCCAACGGCGTGCCGGACGAAATCAGGCCCATCATCAACCGGACCCTGGTCATCATGCTGCAGCGCTACGGCATGGCCTCCGCCATCGTGGACGCCTTTGACGATGAGCTGGCCGCGGTGGTGGCCGGCAAGAAGCCCGAAGCCGTGAAAATCGTTTGCGATATTATGGACGGCAAGTCCGTGGATATCCCCTCCATGTCCAAAGAGCTGCAGAACTACGCCAAGACCGCCCGGGTCATCATGGGCCAGGTGCTGTTCTCCGACTCCTGGCTGGAAATCTAGTTAACGTAGGGTGCGCACTGCGCACCATGGCTTAATTCCTAAATCGCAGGGGCGGGTTTCAAACCCGCCCCTTTTTTTGTTGGCGCTGGCGCCGGCGTTCCGCCTGTGCCGCGCACCCTTGGCTTGATACTATTAAATGGTATCATATAAAAATGGAACAGGAACCCATGAAAGGGCCTCATATTGACGCCGAGGCGGTGGAATTGAAGTTTTTGGGACCGTCGGCAAACAAGGCAGAGGCAATCCAGGCGCTGCAATCCCTGGGCTTTGTCAACTTGGCCGAGGCCCTCCCCTGGCGCCAGGCCTTCCCCGAATATGACCCAGAAAGCCTTCCCGGGGTAGTATTGGCGGGTGCCCGGGGAAAGGCAGGGATTACCCAGCGGGAACTATCCCGGCGTGCCGGCATTCCCCAGCGCCACATCTCTGAAATGGAGCGGAGTAAGCGCCCCATCGGCAAGGAAATGGCCAGGAAATTGGGAAAGGCGCTGGATATCGATTATCGGGTCTTGCTCTAGGCGGTTTTCTTAGCAGTTAATGTATGGTGCGCACTGCGCACCATAGGCTGGGGTCTAAATCGCAGGGGCGGGTTTGAAACCCGCCCCCACTTGTTTTTGTTGTGGCACAGGCGTTTCGCCTGTGGTTTGATGGAGCTCTTTTCAGCTGAGCTGTTTTAAAGCAATATATAAGCCATCAATCTTTATCTTTCTCACTAACCTCGCCAGTGCCTTCACATTCTGGGCAATCAATTTCAACCCAGTCATTCCCCCCGCATTTAGGGCATCCCGTTGGATCGGGATATTCATCTTGTTCACCATGACATTCAGGGCAGATGACAGGAACTATCCCAGAACCGTTACATTTTGGGCATTCTTCCATTGAAACTCTCCTTGTGGATACTCTCTTTAGGTCCCGGTACGGCACCAACCTTAGCTTAGTCACGCCTGGACCTCGAGCTGCCAGGTCCCAACAAAAGAGGGCAAAGGCTCCTCGGTTATTCCGGTGTTGAGATAAGCCTTGATGGCTTCCCGCATATTGGCCTCCAACGAGGCGATATCGGGGGCCTGAGAGTAGCAGCCCGGCAGTTCCACCACTTCGCCGACCAGCCAGCCGCTTTCCGGGTCTTTTTCAATGACCACGGTGAAGGTCTTTTTCAAGATGGTTCTCCTGATGGGCGTACTAATTTTCCTATAATATAATAACCCTTCTTTTGAAAAGCCACGGGAAATACGGTAGTGTCATGTCTCGGATTTTCCTTAAAAAAATGTTCTTCATTTTTGCCTTTAATATGTAGCCGCAAGCTTAAGATTGCGAAAATACTTAATAAATGAGCGCAGGCTAAAGCCTGCGGCTACCAGGAACATCTAGATTTTTTTAAGGGTATTTCTGAAACATGACAGGCTGGGCGGCATATACCGTCATGATTTCCTCGATGGCCCTCTCCAGCAGCTCCAGGTACAGCTCCGTGTCGTAGTCGTCGAGGGTCTCCAGGAACGGGGCGGCCTGGATGCGGCACTCCTTGGGACCGCCCCTCTTTTCGGCGTGGACGTAGCGCACCTTCTCTCCCGGCAGCAGGTGAATGCCGGCGGCCTCCAGTTGCCGGGCCGCCAGGGCGGTGGGGGTGTCCACCTTATAGTCCGCCAGCGGCTGCGGCAGCACCCGGGTGATCACCAGGTCCCGGGGCTTAACGCTCCCCTCCCGCAGGCGCTGGCGGAAGCCTTCGGCCAGCTCCTCCAGTTCCGGTTTCAGGGCCGCCAGCTCCCGGGCCGTCCCGGCCCCGGCCATCCTGGCCAATAAATCCTCCTGGGCCCGGCGCACCAAAGGCGGCGTGTCCCGGCGCCGGCAGGCCAGGCCCCGCACCTTGAGGGAGCCGTCCTCGAAGACCCCGAAATAGCGGGTGGCCACCGGCCGCCTCGGGTCCTGCCGGGAAGGCATGAAGCAAAGCCAGCGGTACACCCCCTCCAGCGCCAGCTTGACCCCGGTGGCCGCGGAGATTTTATGGCAGAGTTCTGCCAACTCCGTCTGATACCGATTCGTATTCAAAGTGTCATTGGGGGTAGCCGCAGGTCCAAAAATCCCCCTAAATCCCCCTTGGCCAAAGGGGGACTTTTTAACCCCCCCCCTTTCTAAAGGCGATTATATACCAAGCAAATGCAGGGGCACCATGAACTACCCCTGTGTTGGGTTTTTAGTTTTTTTATGTTTGATAATTACGTTCCTTGTCTTCAACACGGATAAATGTATGGCTGGTGTAACTATATCTCCAATAAAAACGAGTTTCTTGGGGATTGCGAAAGATATCTTCATATTGGATACACCCATGAATAAAGATTCCCATATGGGCATTGTCTCTTATGACATCTTCCATTTGATCACTGTCTTTTATAGTAAAGTTAACCTCGAAGGTTTTTTCCTCGTCAGGATGAGGGCGTCCTGCTATTATTGTGTCATAGGGTTCAATTGGAATAGGCTCGCCTTGGCAAATAGCAGGAGGGGTGTTGAAATATCCAGATATGGCAATAATATTTTTAATAATAGCTGGTGTCCTTCCACAATTATTTATTGTAACCATTCCAGTGTTGTTGCCTATAACAAATTTGGATTTCATATTGGGAGAAACATAGACAAAAAGATAAGCTCTTTCTATGGCCGGGAGAGCCTCCGCACTGTCTTTAGCGGCGTTGGCGGCTTTTTCGGCAACAGCAATGGATTCTTCCATGTGTCGGGCTTGTTCTCGGGAAGTTTGGCTCAGTGTATAAGTGAACCAAGCAATGGCTATGGTAGCCAATGCGATAACTATGCCACTATTGTTTCCGATCCAATTAGTAATACATGCGAGTCCTCGCGTCGTGTTGCTAATAATTGGCGAGAATATCAGCGCTCCCGAGGCATTGTTTTTTTGCTGGGTCTTTTTTTCATTGTATTCCTGTGGTGGTGGGGCGGGAGAGCAAATTAAACCAATGATTTCTACTCCTATGATAATTACAAAGATTATTAGAAAAGCATGGAGTGTTCGTTTCTTGTTTAGCATAACCTTATCGCCGCCCCAAAGATATCAGGATTCTTGCGGTTGGTTTAAGTTATTTCTCAGATTTTTTTGATTTAGATATTTTCTTTTGAATCTCTGGCGGAGTGGATAACATCTTGAGTAAAACGTCATTTTCACGCGGTGCTGGCTTTTGTTCCTGGGACTTGTCGGGTTTTTTAGTCATGGGTTGGCCCTCCAAAGGTTAGGGTTATGCAACAGGTGCATAAAATAGAGATAGATAATCCACCGTCAAATGTATCTGAGACTTTTTGCAATCCTCTCGAGACCATTGATGACATCATCAACGATTTCCGCAAAAAGCGAGAGAATATTAATCGCAGAGCCAGGGTGCGGAATTCCAGTTTCGTGGAAAGCTATATCGAAGGTGATATTTATATTATATTTGATCGTTGTATCACGTATAGGCGCATAAAATACGATCTCATTTTTACTGCTGTCAAAAATTGGCCTATCAATTTGTTTTGCGGTTCCATAAGAAAATGCGTGAATCATTTCAACATTAGCAAGCATGGCGATGGGGGCAATCAGCCGATGCTTATTTTTAACGCATATCCAGTTCAATGCCCAAAGATAACCGTTTGGTCCTCTGTATGGCTCGATCTCTCGCAAGAGCGCGATAATATCTTTGGGGTATCTCGCACCTTTTGTGCTGATAAAATTCTCGAGTCCACGGATAGTGTCGGGGATAGGGAAATAGGCCCTCTTATCAGCGGAAAGAGCCTTAGAAGCATTAGCAATTGCATACCAAGCGTGGTCGAGAGCGGACCTCAAATTATCAATAGCATCGGCGGCGATTGTAGTAAAATTATCAGGAATAGGTTTAGTAAGTTTTATCGTAATTTTTTGAGATTCATGAATTCCGTTGAGATTATCCTCACGGATAATAGTATAGGTTCCTTCTTGCAAAAAGGAACGTATCCTTTCATTGAGATCGGTGATATGATACTTACCCCGAGACAAACGCAGGTTTGCGCTATGAAGGAGGTCAGTCATGGATATGTCTCTTCATTATGGACCCAAATGGTGCTGGGATCAAAATCGACCGGAAGCCATTGAGGCGCGTCTTGAAATGGCAAAATTCCATAAGAAACTCCAAGAACGTCGGCAGCGCAGACAAGATATCCAAGAGGCGTGGGACTTTCTTGCACATTCACCAGCCAGACATTTTCTGCTAAGCGTGAAACATTTGGGAATGGGCGTAGTGCTGCTTTTGATTTCGCTAAAAAACTTAGCCAAGTCCCACGATTTTCCGAAATTTGGACGACAAAAAGGGCGCTGTGCATGACAATACCTCTCATTTATGGGAATCATTTTTTGTTTTTCAACCATGGCTTATCATCGGCGTATATCTGCTCATTTTCAGTTAGTCCGCCGATAGGTTAGGCGTTTGCCGACAATGCCCTTGAGAGCTTCGGTTGTGCGGTCTGAATCATCGTATCCGAGTTTAACACGGTGGTTATAACGGAAATCGAACTCAGTAACATACCTTTGAAGGTGCTGGACGCTGACATGCTGATAAGTCCCAATCAGGCCACGCTTAAGGATGCTGAAAAAGCCCTCTACGGTGTTGGTATGGGCTTCGCCCCTGACATATTCCTCGTTGCTATGAGCCACCACGTCATGTTGCTCAAACTCTGGCCCAAGAATCCTGTATTGCCCCGCATCATCGGTCATAAGGTGAGCATCGGGGTCAATATGGTATTTGAGGTAGGGCTTCAAGGTTTTGGCGCTCATGCCGGGAACGTGGAAGGAGCGGACCTCCCCGTTGCGCTCCACCAGGGACAGGACAGCGTTTTTGTGCCCGTACCCCTTGCGCTTCTTTGCTCCGGGCTTTGTGCCTATGAAAGTTTCATCGGCTTCAACCGGCCCATTCCCGCCCAGCATCCTGGCGCTGAAATAATCGGGTTCCATAGCTTTTCTGATTCGGTGAGTCATAAACCAAGCGGTTTTATAGGTTACTCCCAAGGTTCGATGCAACTGGTGACTGGAAATGCCTTTTTTGCTTGAGCAAAGCAGGTGCGTAGCCAAAACCCATTTATGGAGCGGGATTTTGCTATGCTCAAAAACGGTTCCTACGGTGACGGTAAACTGTTCACGGCAATCGCCGCAGAAAAGCAAACCAGGGCGAGCGCCCTTACCATTACCCTTAGTCTTTGATTCGATGCGGCTGATACGCTCTGATGCTCCGCAATGCGGACAAACAGGACCGTTAGGCCAGCGAATTTTTTCTAGGTGCTTACGGGCTTCGTCTTCATCTCGGAATCTGGGTTCATCAAACATGGCTTGGTTCCCCTTGATAGGTTGACTAAATGTATACTAAATCCCTGAAATGCGTTTGTCAAGTAAATAATCACCTTTCTAAAGGGGGGTAGGGGGGATTTCCATTCCCGGAGTTGAAACATTTGTGGTCCCTGAACGCGCCCAGGCGAGACGCCTATGCTACCGACAAAAAGGTCATTTTCTGGCAATTCGGTATCAGCCCCCCCATCTTTTTGCAGCCACAGGCAGTCGGTGAGGCCGTGGAGCACCCTGAAGCCCGCGGCCTCGCTGATCTCCTTGGCGGTGAGCAGCTTGTCCCGGCCATGGGCGGTCACCGCCTCGTGGGCCTCGATCTTGCCGAAGCGGGCGTTCTTGTAGCCCAGATAGCCGAAACAGGTGACCAGCATCCACTTCAAGGCAGTCTGGCGCTCCCGGTAGGGGGCTGCCGCCTCGCCCCCGACCTCCCTGGCCCGGGCCTTCAGTTGCTCCCGGAGGGCCAGGATGGGCCGCAAGGTCCTGGGCACCAGCCCCTGGCGGCGGCGGCAGAGATGATAGCCGGCCTCCGGAACCGGAGAGTGGGGGGAGGGCCAGGGGCATTCACAGGCGGGGACGCCTGCGCCACTGGCCCCTGCCCTCCCCCCACACCCCTCACCCAACCCCCAGATGGAGGCCGGAGAAGGCGGAGCCGCAGGCTCCGTCTTCTCCGGCCTGATCTTAAATTTAAGGGATTGGGGGAGGGGGTCTGGGGGAGGGGGTAAGGGCCCTCGGCCCTTAGCCCCCTTCCCCAGATAATTCTGCCCCGCCGCGCCCTCGCGGCAGCAGGTGCAGTTCACCGTCTCCGGGGAAATGTTATGCCGCGCCATGATGGTGGGGTACATGGAGGCGAAATCGACTTCGGCCACGTTGAAGTAGAGGCCCGGCGGGGGCATGAAGCTGAGGCCGCCCTTGTCGATGGTGAGCAGTTGCCCCGCGGTTTTGAAGCCTTCCGGTTCGCCCTTGCGCCAGGGGATGAGGATGCCGTCGGCCAGGGCCCGGGAGAGTTGCATGGAGGTGATCAGGGTCCCCGGGGAGGCCCGGGCCGCCCGCTGCAGGGGCATCTGGCCGATGCGGCTGATTTGCCTGAGTCCCGCCAGGCCGGACTCCCGATAGTAGAAGGAATTGCGCCGGTCCAGGTGCCAGCGGCCGTAAAAAGGGACGGCGGCGCCCTGGTAGACGATGCGACCATAGGAGAAATAGCTGCGCGGCGCCCCGAACTTGCGGTCCACAGGGCCGCGCTCCCGGTCCAGGGGCAGGGGCGTCCCGGTTTCCCGGCTCCAGCGGCTGAGGGTGGGAATGATCGTTTCGTCCCCCCCATCGCTCAACACCAGGTCCGGGTCGAGCCGCGTTAGCAGGCGGGCCAGATCGCCCAGCAGCCCGGGGCGGTCCGGGGCTGCCAGCTCCAGGGTCCGGCCCTCCCAGCCCAGGGCCAGGCCGTTCCCCGCCTCCAGGGGGACGAGGGGGTCCCGGGTGAGGCTCAGGGTCAGGGTGGTGAGGAAGGGCGGCGGGGAGAACTCCAGGGCAAAGGCCTCCTCCAGGGGGTCGAGCCGCCGGAGCCTCCCCCCCTCCCCGGCCTCCAGATGATGCCAGGCGCAGGGATAAAGGCGGCGGGCGTACAGGTAGTAGCTGGCCACGTCCAGGTCGCAATTATAGCACTGCACCTCCGCCGGCAGCGTCCCCAGCCATTGCCGGAGCCGAAAGAGCAGGCCGTAAGCCCGGGCCTCCAGGGCTAATACGGGGATCTCCTCGCCGGTCCACAGGTCCCGGCCCCGGGCCGGATAAGAACGGGAGAGCCAACCCCGGCCTTGCAGGGTGCGAGCTATGGCGCTGAGGCGGGCCGGCGGCCCCCCGAGATAGAAGCAGTAGGGGAAATCATCCACCAGGCGCAAGCGCTCCCCGGTGTCCGTGATGAACCACAACACCAGACGGTTGCCCAGGGGATAGAGATCGAACAGCCAGCCGTTGGTTTCCATGGGTCAGTAGCCAGTAGCCAGTAGTCAGTAGTCAGTTCCCAGTTCCGGGTAGTCAGTATTCCTTTACTTATCACTGTTCGCCAGGCCCCTAAGGCAGTTAGCCGGAGAGGGCGAGCCTGTGGCTCTCCTTCCCCGGCCTTATAAAAAGTGGCAGAGGTCTCCGGCCTTGATGGGGCCGCCCCCTAGATTTCCTGCACCTCCCGGTCCCGGCGCGTGAGCATCCGCAAGTGCTCCTCCAAGGCGCTGAGGGCCTTCTGATGCTCCAGGAGCATGGACAGCAGCATGGACTCCAGGGGCCAGGGATTGGCGGCGTAGACCCCGGCCTGGAGGTGCAGCCGGGCCAGCTCAAAGAGGCGGTCGAACTGCTCCTGGTCATGTCGGCGCAGGGCCCGGCGGAACTTCTGCCAGCGGCCCCGCTCCTCCTCCCAGACGTGGCTGTATGGTAAAACCGTGCGTCCCATGTTCCAAAAAGTTCAAAGTTCAAAGTTCAAGGTTCAAAGTTAGAAAAATGCCCGGCGGAACTTTTCATAATTTGTGGGTGGGCAAAGGCCCATGAGAACCTGCTTACTGCTTACTACCCCAGCAGCAGCAGGAGCGCGCCGGTGGCCAGAATCAGCGCCCCGCTAACCAGGAATTTCAAGATTTCCTGGAGATAAATCCCGGCGTCCTCCGGGAGATCCAGGACTTGCCGCCAATGTCCGTAGCGGGCGGTAAATCTCAGCCTGGGCTGCAGGTACCGGCATTCAGGTAGCAATACGTCCATTTTCAAGTCTCCCATTTTGGAGTCCGCAGGGGGTAACAGGGGGGACCCGGCGGCTCTCCCCCCGGCCCGCCGCCGGACTTTCCATTTCCACGAAGTAGTCGAGCAGCGGCGCCAGCAGCTTCCCGAAGTGGCGGTTGTCGGCCTCCTTGGGCAGCAGGGGCTGCAGCAGCAAGAGGGCGGCCTGGGACTTGATCCGGCCCAGGAGTTGCGCCAGTTCTTGAAAGAGGCGGCGCCGTTCCGGCAGCGGCACCTGTTCGTCGTAGAACAGGCTCACCGGTCCCAGGAGCAGGACCAGGCAGCCGGGCGACAGGACGGGCGGCAGAATCTCCCGCAGCAGGCGCACCAGTTGGTGGCAGGTAAAGGCGCGGGTTACCCTTACCTGCGCCAGGGCCTCCCGGGGCGCCAGGCCCAGGGTCCGGGCCTCCCGCACTAGGGCGTAGGGGTCGGCAAGGTTGGCCGCGTCCACCAGCAGTACCGGTGCGCCGCGGGCCGCGCCCCAGGCGGCCGCAGCCGCGGCCAGGGGGCGCAGTTGCCCGCCCCAGAGCAGACCCCCCCGACCCGGCGAAAGGGGCGCCAGGCAACGGCTCAGGGCGGTCTGCCGGCCAGGCGGCCCCGAGGGCCCCGGGCGCTGCTCAAAATTTCCTGTTTGCCTTTCCATAATTCCTGAGCCCGTGTTTAAGCCGCAACGAAACTTTCCGGGTAGGGCGGGTTTAAAACCCGCCCCTACACAAGACTAGGCGAAGCCACCCCTCACCCCAACGCTTCGTATCTGAGGTAGCAGCGGCGTCTCGCTGCCTGGGCGGGGAAACCCCACCCCTACACAGGGGAGAGGGGGTTTTGGCGTACCGGGCTGCCCCGTCGTCTCTGGCTAAAGGTCTGCAGCAACATTTTTCAATTTCATTCGTCAGCCTTTAGGCAATAGCCTGCCGGACACTACCGGGTAGGGCGGGTTTAAAACCCGCCCCGACGGCGCCGGCACACCCGCGCTGCCTTAGCTTCGCCGGCCCTCCAGGTTGCGATAGACCCCCACCACCTTGCCCAGAATCCTGACTTCGGCGGTCTCCGCCGGAGAGAGGCGCAGGGGGGTGAACTCGGGGTTGTCGCCCCTGAGGACCAGGCCGCCGGCCTCCTCGTAGACCCGCTTCAGGGTGGCTTCGTCGTCGATGAGCACCACCGCGATCTCGCCCCGGCCCACCCGGGGCTGGACTCGCACCATCACCAGATCGCCGGGCAGGAGCAAAGGGGCCATGGATTCGCCGGCCACCCGCAGGAGAAAGACCTCCTCGTCCCGGACCCAGGAGCGAGGCAAAGGCAGGGTGTCTTCCACGTTTTCGGCGGCCAACAGCGGTTGGCCGGCGGCGATCCTCCCCAGCAGCGGCGCCTCCACCACCCGCGAGTTGGGGCGGGCCGCCAGGACCAGCCCCCGGGAGCGCCCCGGCTCCCGCCGGAGCTGGCCCTTGCGCTTCAGGGCCGCCAGGTGGTCCGCCGCGGCCCGCGGCTGGATACTGAAGGCGG